>NZ_AFWV01000003.1 GCF_000223985.1 Thiocapsa marina 5811 | reverse complement strand
CTTGGGCGTGCGCCTGCGCATCGCCCACTATCCTCCTTATACCTCCAAGTGGAACCCCATCGAACATCGCCTGTTCAGCCAGGTCGAGCGCGCTTGGAGCGGGGTCATGCTCGACTGCCCGCAGACGGCTCTGCGCACCGTCGAGCAGACGCGCACACAAACGGGGTTGAGCGTGACCGCGCGGATCCTCGACGCGACCTACGAGATCGGCCGTACGTGTTCCGACACCTTCCGCGACGTCAAGGATCGGTTCATTCGCCACGATTGCGTGAACGGACAATGGAACTACCTCGTCGATCCAAATGGGTTCGCTTGTTAAAATGTTTAACTAGTTTTTGAACCGTTACTTGATCTAAAGTGTTCAAGATTACATGTGCGATCTTTTGTACTAGGCTGCACGCAGCCTGGTACCCAGGTAGCCTCAAATGATGTATCTCAACGAATGCCCCGCCGACACAGCTCACCCCCTTGGAGCAAGACACAAAAAATCCGAACCCCTCGATCTCTCAAGGCGATTCGGCTTGAGTCGAGTCCATGACCTTCGTTTCCTCCGTGACGGATTTGAAAAATATAGCACATGACTTCAGGGAAAGAGTCGAGTGCGTCACAGGCTCGCGGATCACCCACCCCCGTCCCACCCCCGTCCCACGCCCTACACCCTCGCGGACCTCAAAGCGTACTAATCGAAACCTCATACACCCCCCCAACCACCACAAACTCATCCTCCCCCTTCAACATCCCCGGCAGCAACCGGTTGAAGAAGAAGATCTTCGGCAGGGGCACCTCCGCGATCAGGATGTAGTCCCCGAACTCGTCGGCGCGCTCGCGGCTGCTGGTGAAGCTGTTGAGGTTGTTGAAGAGCACCCGGTAGCGCCCGCCGCCGAGGGTTTCGAGGATCTCGTGCTCGTCGATGCGGTTGATGCCGCGGTAGAGGCTGAGGTGGGTCTCTTCGGGGTGGGCCTGGAGGAGCTCGTACTGACAATAGGTATAGAGGAGGTCGAGCTGGGCCTCGAGGGCGTTGGTGGCGTAGAGGCCGCGGGTGCCCTCGGTGACATAGAGCTCGTACGCCTCGCTGTGCCTGCCCTGGAGTGGGCCGGCGTGGTGGCGGGCGTGTTGGCAGTAACAATGTCGCACTTCTCGACTGACACGAGCGTGCTTGGGTGCGAGAAGATACGGAGCGCCATTGATCCGGATCAACTAAATGGTGATCCATCCGCTCTTTTCGTCATTCTCTTGACGCAGGTCACTGTAATTCCATCCCAGATTTTTCCAGAAAGCACGCCTTCAGGGGCTGCTGTTATACTTTAATTGAGTGAGCAAGTACGAGAACGAGATCAAGCGGGAGGACATATCATGTACTTACGCATCGAAAATCGATCAATCTGGTGGCTTGCAGCAACGCTTATTGGACTTTCAGTGCTGATGCCGGCTGCGAGAGCGGATTTGACCTTCGAGGTCGCCACAGAGAGAGAGTTAAACGACGCCATCATGGCTGTCAATGCTGGAGGAGCAGGCACACATAGCATCACCTTTACCACCAACATCGAGCAATCGAGTGTGGTCTTTTCACCTGTAGGGAATAACGTCGCGGACGAGATCATCATTGATGGGGCGGGGTATGCACTTACCGGAAACGGCAGTAGTACCGTATTACGCTTCAAGGGTAAGGGTACTATTGCGACGCTGCGAGACATCAGCATCACAGGGGGATACGCGTCGAGCGGCGGTGGTTTGAGTTGCGACGACGCTACCTTGACTATTGAGAACGCACGAATTGCTGAAAATGGCGCTGATTCCGGCGGTGGTCTCTGGAGTCAAGGGTGCGATCTGAACTTAGTGCACACCACCTTCGAGAACAATTCAGCCGACCCCGGTGGCGGTATCTGGTTCGGACCCGGAAAGCTGAATGGCAACGTATTGTCTGCGACTGATTCGGCATTTCGAGGTAATAGCGGAAGTACTGGAGGCGCCGTATATGCAGCTCCGTGTAAATCTGGGCAGGTAACGTTAATGGTCTTCACCGACAGCGCGATTGAGGAAAATAGCGCCTGGGTTGGCGGTGGGCTTTATTGTGGGGCTGGAGCAACGCAGACTCGTCTGGAGAACAGTCAAGTGCGGAGCAATAATGCGACATCTTGGGGCGGAGGCGGAGGTGGTATCTTCGCTGACAAGGGCTGCCACCTCGAGCTAACAGGAACAACCGTGAGCGGTAACTCGTCCCACAAGAATAGCTCTGGGGGCGGTATCTACAGCAACGGGGCGAACGTCTTAGTCAGCGCTTCCACCGTCTCGGATAACTCCGCGGAGCGTAATGGGGGCGGGCTGTACAATTACCAGGGTGATGTTCGAATCATTAACAGCACCTTCAGCCGGAATAGCGCCTTAGACGGAGGTGCCATTGACAATTCGAACTCGCTACGAATGGAATACTCGACTATTGCTGAGAACAACGCAAAAACCGGAGGTATTCGAAGCGACGGTAAAGCGACTGCACTCGCTTCTTTGCTGACTGATAATTTGGGATCCAATTGCAGGGGCAAAGTTATCTCGCTGGGGTACAACCTGAGCAGCGACGGAAGCTGCCTCTTCAATGCCACCGGTGATATCCAAAACGGCGACGCAGCGCTGGAACCCCTAGCCGACAACGGCGGACCCACGCTGACCCATGCACTCGGTGCCTGGAGCGAGGCGCTCGACCGCGTTGGGGACGGGAAACTGTGCGGAGTTCCAGAAACGGATTACGCCGTGGATCAACGCGGTGTCCCAAGGCCGCAGAACAAAAAGTGCGATACGGGCGCCTACGAGGTCATCCCGAACAACAATCCGATTTGCGACGCGGCGTATGCTCGCCCCAGGCTGCTTTGGCCTCCAAACCACAAGTTCGAGGCTATAGAAATCCTCGGGGTCACCGACCCGGACGGCGATCCAGTGACGATCAGTGTTTGGCAAACACTCCAGGACGAGCCTGTGGACAGCGAGGGTGACGGAAGCTTCATGCCGGACGCGATCATTGCGGACGGTTCTGCTGAGATTCGGGCGGAGCGCATGGGGGGAAGCGACGGACGCGTGTATGAAGTCAGCTTCACCGCTTCGGATGGGCAAGGCGGCCAGTGCGATGGGGCAGTCGATTTGAGTGTGCCGCACGACCGCAAAAACGAACCAATCGCCGGAGAAGACTGGTACGATTCGACACTTGCCTGGTAACTAGGCAACAAGCGGAGCCCGGCGTTAGCCGGGTTCCAGGGAGGGATCCGACGTCCGCTTGATGTGTGAGGATCCCATGACGATTGGAAGCATCTGGATATCAAAATCAACCAACCGGGTAAGATCGGCGTGTTCCGGACCAGCAAGAACTGGGGACGGACAACAATTTCCGCGCGAGAAACAAAAATTCGTTCGCCCCGCCTATGGCACTAGGTATGTCGGCAGCTGATCCAATAGGCTGCGATTCCGGTCAGGCGCTGACATCGATGGCTCCAAGCAACCGGCTTTAAGGCAGCACGGCCAAGAATCCCAATCGGATATCCCTCGATAAGGTCGCGGACCACCCGCCCCCGTTCCACTCCATCCCCGCCCAACCCCCTCCTACCCCAAGCCTCACAGCGTACTGATCGAAACCTCATACACCCCCCCAACCACCACAAACTCATCCTCCCCCTTCAGCATCCCCGGCAGCAACCGGTTGAAGAAGAAGATCTTCGGCAGGGGCACCTCCGCGATGAGGATGTAGTCCCCGAACTCGTCGGCGCGCTCGCGGCTGCTGGTGAAGCTGTTGAGGTTGTTGAAGAGGACGCGGTAGCGCCCGCCGCCGAGGGTTTCGAGGATCTCGTGCTCGTCGATGCGGTTGATGCCGCGGTAGAGGCTGAGGTGGGTCTCTTCGGGGTGGGCCTGGAGGAGCTCGTACTGACAATAGGTATAGAGGAGGTCGAGCTGGGCCTCGAGGGCGTTGGTCGCGTAGAGGCCACGGGTGCCTTCGGCGACATAGTGCTGGTAAGCCTCGCTGTTGCGCCCTTGGAGCGGGCCGGCGTGGTGGCGGGCGAGCAGGCCGAAGCGGCTCTCGACCCAGCGCTTGAGGATGGCGCCTTCGCGGCCGTCCGAGTCGAAGGACCAACCGCGCGCCATGCGCAGATAGTTGGCGTTGATCCGCTTTTTCTTGGTCTTGCCCTTCCCGAGACCGGCCTCGTCGAGATGATCCAGAAGGAAGTGGGCGCTGACGTAGTCCTGAAAGGCTTGGGCGCGCGCCGTGTGTTGGGCGATCGGCGCCAGCGTTCGGAAGAGATCCGCGTGGAAGTGGCGGATGCCGTCGAGCTCCAACGGGACCGGGTGTTGTTGGTAGGTCAGGCTGCCCAGGATCACGGCCGGCAGGTTGCAGTGATTGATGGGAAGGCGGGCGTTGGCCGGGAGCGTGGCGGGCGGCGGTTGTTGGGTTTGTCGGTTGTTATCCATACATGCCTTGCGGCTTTGTCGGGGATGCCACCAAACCGGCAACATCCGTGGGCGGTGAAAGACTCCATGAGAAACAGCATGATGGAGCGCATCAAGGTGGTTGGCACATGGTTTGCTGTAAGGCTCGTGAGGCAAATTTGTTCAACGCCCGCGAGAGCGGACCTACAGGAGACCACCCCATGGCTATGCGTCAATGTGCCATCTACGGCAAAGGCGGAATCGGCAAGTCCACGACCACTCAGAACCTCGTGGCCGGTCTCGCCGAGCTCGGCAAGAAGGTCATGATCGTCGGTTGTGACCCCAAGGCCGACTCCACGCGCCTGATCCTGCACGCCAAGGCACAGAATACCATCATGCAGATGGCCGCCGACGCCGGCTCGGTCGAAGACCTGGAGCTGGAAGACGTACTCAAGGTCGGCTACGGCAACATCAAGTGCGTCGAGTCGGGCGGCCCGGAGCCGGGCGTGGGTTGCGCCGGTCGCGGTGTCATCACGGCCATCAACTTCCTCGAAGAGGAAGGCGCCTATGAAGACGATCTGGACTTCGTCTTCTACGACGTGCTCGGCGACGTGGTCTGCGGCGGATTCGCCATGCCGATCCGCGAGAACAAGGCGCAAGAGATCTACATCGTGTGCTCGGGCGAGATGATGGCCATGTTCGCGGCCAACAACATCGCCAAGGGTATCGTGAAGTACGCAAGCTCCGGCTCGGTGCGTCTGGCCGGCCTGATCTGCAACAGCCGCAACACCGCCCGCGAGGACGAGCTGATCATGGAGCTGGCCCGTCAGCTGGGCACCCAGATGATCCATTTCGTGCCGCGCGACAACGTCGTTCAGCGCGCAGAGATCCGCCGCATGACGGTCATCGAGTACGACCCCAAGGCCAAGCAGGCCGACGAGTACCGCACGCTGGCGAAGAAGATCATCGACAACAAGATGTTCGTGGTCCCCACGCCGATCACCATGGATGCGCTCGAAGATCTGCTGATGGACTTCGGTCTGATGGACGGCGAGGACGAGAGCATCGTCGGCAAGACGGCTGCCGAAGAGGCGGTCGCGGCCTGAACCACGTCTTTCGGTGACATCTGATGTCTTCGTAGGGCTTGGGCCTTGGTGGTCCCTGCTGCCCTCGGCGGGGCGCGGTTCAGGATGATTCGAGACTTAGGGATGAGTCGGCGCGCGGCTTGGCGATGAAGGGTGCGGGGATCGAGGTCTCGCTTGGATGAAGACAACGCAGGTCATGCCGGAGCGGGTTTAGTACGGGAATTGTTGTTTTGAATGGACGCGGCGGATCGATGCCGCGGCCCCTTGTTCATCCATTTCTCACCGCGCGGCCGTCGGCGGATTTGCCGCGGCGCCGAATCGAGGAAAGCCAGTATGTCAGCATTGACTCGCGAAGAGACCCAAGCCCTCATCCAAGAGGTGCTCGAGGTCTATCCTGAAAAGGCGAAGAAGGATCGCGCCAAACATTTGGCGGTCAACGACCAATCGGTCGAGCAGTCCAAGAAGTGCATCACCTCCAACCGCAAGTCGCTGCCGGGCGTCATGACCGTGCGCGGCTGTGCCTACGCCGGCTCCAAGGGCGTGGTCTGGGGTCCGATCAAGGACATGATCCACATCTCGCACGGACCGGTCGGCTGCGGCCAGTACTCGCGCGCCGGTCGCCGCAACTACTATGTCGGCCACACCGGCATCAACACCTTCGGCACCATGAACTTCACCTCGGATTTCCAGGAGAAGGACATCGTGTTCGGCGGCGACAAGAAGCTCGACAAACTGATCAGCGAGATCGAGGGGCTCTTCCCGTTGAGCAAGGGGATCAGCGTCCAGTCCGAATGCCCGATCGGCCTGATCGGCGACGACATCGAGGCGGTGTCCAAGAAGCAGAGCAAGGCACTCGACAAGCCGGTCGTCCCGGTGCGCTGCGAGGGTTTCCGCGGCGTGTCTCAGTCCCTCGGGCATCACATCGCCAACGATGCGATCCGCGATTGGGTCATCGGCAACCGTGACGGCGACGAGTCCTTCCAGGTCGGCCCCTACGACGTGGCGGTGATCGGCGACTACAACATCGGCGGCGATGCCTGGTCCTCGCGCATCCTGCTCGAAGAGATGGGTCTGCGCGTGGTCGCCCAGTGGTCCGGCGACGGCACCCTCTCGGAGATGGAGCTGACCCCCAAGGTCAAGCTGAACCTGATCCACTGCTACCGCTCCATGAACTACATCTCCCGTCACATGGAAGAGAAGTACGGGGTGCCGTGGATGGAGTACAACTTCTTCGGCCCGACCAAGATCGCGGAGTCGCTGCGCAAAATTGCCGCTGCATTCGACGAGACCATCCAGGCCAACGCCGAGAAGGTCATCGCGAAATACACGGCCGAGTACGAGGCGATCATCGCCAAGTACCGCCCGCGCCTGGAAGGCAAGAAGGTCATGCTCTATGTCGGGGGCTTGCGTCCGCGCCATGTGATCGGCGCCTACGAAGACCTCGGCATGGAAGTCGTCGGCACCGGATATGAATTTGCCCACAACGACGACTACGACCGCACCATCAAGGAGATGGGCAACGCGACCCTGCTCTACGACGACGTCACGGGCTACGAGTTCGAAGAGTTCGTCAAGAAGGTCAAGCCCGACCTGATCGGCTCCGGCATCAAGGAGAAGTACATCTTCCAGAAGATGGGCATCCCCTTCCGCCAGATGCACTCCTGGGACTATTCCGGCCCGTATCACGGCTATGACGGCTTCGCCATCTTCGCCCGCGATATGGACATGACGATCAACAACCCGTGCTGGAAGAAGTTGCAGGCGCCTTGGCAGCAGCCCGCTGATCAAGAGGCTGCACCGCTGGCCGCCAGCGCCTGATCGAAAGCCTCCGGCCTCCGGCCACCAGCCGCCCGCCTTTTGTCACCGGCAACCCGCCGGAGGCTGGCGGCTGGAGGCTGGAAAAAGACACCGAACGCAGTCCCAACCATGTCGTTGTCCGCGGATGAGCGGCGCGGCAGGAGCACACTCATGAGCCAGACCATCGACCAGATCAAACCCAGCTATCCCCTGTTCCGGGATGCCGATTATGTCGACAACCTTGCCAAGAAGCAGGGCGGCGTGGAAGAGCGCCACTCCGACGAGAAGATCGACGAGGTCTTCCAGTGGACGACGACCAAGGAGTACCAGGAGCTCAACTTCAAGCGCGAGGCCCTGACCGTCAACCCGGCGAAGGCCTGCCAACCGCTCGGCGCCGTCCTGTGCGCGCTCGGCTTCGAGAAGACGCTCCCCTATGTGCATGGCTCGCAAGGCTGTGTGGCCTACTTCCGCACCTACTTCAACCGTCACTTCAAGGAGCCGATCGCCTGCGTCTCGGACTCCATGACGGAAGACGCGGCCGTCTTCGGCGGCCAGAAGAACATGATGGACGGCCTGGAGAATGCGCGTGCGCTCTACAAGCCCGAGATGATCGCGGTCTCCACCACCTGCATGGCCGAGGTCATCGGCGACGACCTCAACGCCTTCATCGGCAACGCCAAGAAGGAAGGGTACGTCCCCGAGGAATTCCCGACCCCGTTCGCGCATACGCCGAGCTTCGTGGGCAGCCACACGACCGGCTGGGACAACATGTTCGAGGGCATCCTGCGCTACTTCACCTTGAACTCGATGGACGGTAAGGTCGTCGGCTCGAACGGCAAGATCAACCTGGTCCCCGGCTTCGAGACCTATCTCGGCAACTACCGCGTCATGCACCGCATGATGAAGGAGATGGGCGTCGACTACAGCCTGCTGTGCGACCCGACCGAGGTGCTCGACACCCCGGCCGACGGCGAGTACCGCATGTACGACGGCGGCACGAGCCTTGACGAGGTGAAGGACGCCCCGAACGCGATCGACACCCTGCTGCTGCAGCCTTGGCAGTTGCCGAAGACCAAGAAGTACGTCCAGATCAACATGCAGCAGCCGGCGACCGCCATCCACATCCCGATGGGGCTGGAGTGGACCGACGAGTTCCTGATGAAGGTCTCCGAGCTGACCGGCAAGGCGATCCCCGAGTCGCTCGCCAAGGAGCGCGGTCGTTTGGTCGACATGATGACCGACAGCCACACCTGGCTGCACGGCAAGAAGTTCGCCCTCTACGGCGATGCCGACTATGTCCTCGGGATGGTCAAGTTCCTGCTCGAGCTGGGTGCCGAGCCGACGCACATCCTCTGCAACCACGCCAACAAGCGCTGGAAGAAAGAGGTGGAAGGCGTGCTCGCGGCCTCGCCTTACGGCAAGGAGGGCAAGGTCTACACAGGTGCGGATCTGTGGCACTTCCGGTCGCTGTGCTTCACCGACAAGCCGGACTTCATGATCGGCAACAGCTACGGCAAGTTCATTCAGCGCGACACCCTGCACAAGGGCAAGGAGCATGAGGTCCCGTTGATCCGGATCGGCTTCCCGATCTTCGATCGGCACCATCTGCATCGCATGACCACGCTGGGTTACGAGGGCGCTATGTACATCCTCACCACCCTGGTCAATGCCGTGCTCGAGCGGCTGGACGACGAGACCCGCGAGATGGGCGTGACGGACTACAACTACGACCTGGTGAGATAGCCTGCTCGGGCGGCGCGCTGCGCCGCCCGAGGGCTGAGCGTTCGGCAGACCCGGTCAAGACGACGAGAGGCTACCCACTGATGCCCAATGTGATGATTCGTAAGAACGACGCGGGAGACCTGCTCTTCTACGTCGCGAAAAAGGACATGGAGGAGACGATTGCCTCCGTTGAGCTGGATAACGCCGAACAATGGGGCGGCGAGGTGGAATTGACCGATGGGTCGCGCTGGTACATCGACCCCATCAGCCCGCCCCCCGCATTTCCGACCACGCTGCGCTTCAAGCGCGGCGACGAGTAATCAGGAGAATCGACATGGCCCTGCAAATTATTCGCGAGCTCTGCACCGCCTGCGGCGACTGCGAGCCCTTGTGCCCGACGCAATCCATCTCGGCCTGGAAAGGCGTCTACCGGATCGATGCCGCCACCTGCAGCGAATGCGAAGGCGACGGCGAGCCCGGTGTGCCGCAGTGTCTCGATGCCTGCATGGAAGAGGACTGCATCGTCCCGGCTTGAACCGCGCTTGGCGTGACGAGCGGGGCGAGAGTGTTTTCGGCCGCTCGCCGCGTCACGAAGATCGGCGGAGCGCGGTTCAAGATGATTTTTCAAATCAAGGGCTTGAATCGCGCACGCTCATTGATCGGTCGATTGAGACGGGCCGCGCCCGCCGGCCCGAGACGCACCCATTGACGCAGCGTACGCGGACAAGCCCATTTGGCGGTCTTGCATCGACACAGTTCACGCAATCCATCTCGAATCCAAAGCAGACAGGACCGAATCCGATGTCCAACGACACTCTCTCCGACGATATCGCCCTGCGTATCGGCCTGGCCGCCCGCACCCTGCCCGATGCGGATCCGGCGCGCCTGATTCGCGTCCTCGCCGACACCGTTGGCCTGCCGCCCACCGCGACAACGCTGGATACCCTGCGGGTGAAAGATCTCAAGCAGGCCGCCGACGGCGAGCTGGCCGACTTGGATGCAGATGTGCTCAAGTCGATACTGGCCATTCTCAAGGGAGAGACCGGACAAACAGTCGCCCCGGCTCCGCCGATCGAGCCGTATGAAGAGGGCGACATGCCGGGATCGCTCCGGGTCGCCTGTGCATCGAACGGAGGGGATGAGCTCGACGGGCACTTCGGTGCGGCACGGCATTTCCTCGTCTATCAGGTCTCGCCGCAGGAGGTCCGTCTGATCGGCGTGCGCGAGATCGCGGAATCCGGCACGGTCGAGGACAAGAACGGACAACGCGCCGCCTTGATCGCCGATTGTCAGGTGCTCTACGTCGCGTCGATCGGAGGTCCGGCGGCGGCCAAGGTCGTGAAGGCCGATATTCACCCCATCAAGGACGCGGCCGGCGGAAGCGCGCGCGACCGCATGGTGGCCCTGCAGCGCATCCTCGGCGAGAAAGCACCGCCCTGGCTCGCCAAGGCGATGGGTCAATCGCCCGAGGAGCGGGTGCGGTTCGAGCGCTCGGAGGATGCGGCATGATTGCCGAGGAGCGCCTCGACCAGATCGCGGAGGTCGTGCGCCGCGCGGGGCTGAGCACCGAGACGATCGGTGCCTTGCGCGAGGCGTTCACCGATGTCCATTTCACCCATTGCAGCGACGACGACATCAGCGTCGGCAAACCGGTGCGCAGCGCCGAGGGCTTCAAACTCTACCTGGTGGATGGGCGGGAGCACTGTCTCGTCTTGACCGACGACCCGGCGAACGCCACCGGAATCGTCCTCGCCGAGGTCGACGAGGAGGATTGACCGGCCTGATTCGGGTCGGCATCCTGCGCGGATCACCTTGATCAAACTCCGATCGACCGGCAAAGGGCCAACGATCGGGCTCGTGCGTCAGGCGAGTCGAGATGGATCAAGCCCATCGGAAATGCCCGTGGAAACGATCGGGAGCCTCGCCGAACGACAACCCGCAGCCCGGCCTCTCTCCGGGCGCGATGACGAGCGCCCTCGCGCCGCACCCTCCCTGTCTCCTTCGGTGCTAAAATCCGCCGGCTGCGGCCCGGACCTCATCCTTGCCGATCCTGATGCCGTCCAAGCCGGAATCGATCCTCGCGGCACGCAATACCGAGCGCACGTGGATTTTTCGGCAATCAGGGTGCATCCCGCAAACATCGGGACACGACGCGCCGATCAGGCGTAGCGCCCACGACGGCGAGGAGGAAGAACGCCGGCCCGGCGTGCGCGGGGCGCGCAATGCGGCGACAAACCGACGTGCGCTCGGCATATTCATTTCGCCCGGCTTGGGCGATCAATCTGGTGGAGAAGCCCCATGAAATGCGCAATGTTGGTGACCGGCAACGGTCCGATCGTGATCGTCACCTCTTATGACTCGCTTGAGAATCCCGACCTTCTGGAGCGTCTGAAGGATAAAGGTATCCCGAAATTCCTGGCCTACGAGATCCCGATGGAGCTGGCCCGGGAGCGCTACAAGGGCCATTTCGAGAAGGTCATGAACGGGTTTACCGAATCGGACAGCCTCCGCGTGCTGGACCACAACGGACATCGCGCCTTCAACCTCTTCACCTGGGCGGAGCTCGGCACCCCGCTCGCCCACGAAAGCCCGCTCGACGACCTCTATCACCAGCACTGAGGCACCAGCACTGAGGCACCAGCACTGAGGCGATTTGCGGGAATCCGTATCCCGATCCAGGAAATCACTTGAGGTGATTTCCTGGAGTCGTCATCCGAACTTCGTCTGCCCGCAAGAACCGAACGGGCTCAACGCTCCTCGCCTTTGCGGCTCATCCGTCCCGAGCCGGCTTCAGAGCAGGCTGTAGGTCACGGTCACCCCGGCCATGACGATGGCCATGATGCTCATCAGCTTGACCAGGATGTTCAGGCTCGGTCCGGAGGTGTCCTTGAAGGGATCGCCGACAGTATCACCGATCACCGATGCGCGGTGCGCACGCGAGTTCTTGCCGCCGTGATAGCCGGATTCGATGTATTTCTTGGCGTTGTCCCAGGCGCCGCCGGCATTCGAGAGAAAGACCGCGAGCACGAAGCCGCTTGCAAGACCGCCCATCAGCAGCCCGATCACGCCCGCGACACCCAGCAGCAGGCCAACCACGACCGGCGCAATCACCGCCAGCAAGGCCGGCAGCACCATCTCGCGCTGCGCACCGACGGTGGAGATGGCGACACAGCGCTCGTAGTCGGGCTGCGAGGTGCCTTGAAGGATGCCCGGATCTTCACGAAACTGTCGGCGCACCTCTTCGACCATCATGATGGCCGCACGCCCGACCGCCTGCACCGTCAAGCCACTGAAGACGAAGGCCACCATCGAGCCGATCAGCAGGCCCACGAGGACGGTCGGGTTGAGCAAGGTCACATTGAAGAAGGTCATGAAATCGGTCAGGGTCGCCCGTGCCGTCTCGACGGTTGCATCGTTGCCGAGCGTCAAGACCGTCTGCCCCGCGTTCACCAGCTCGATGCGGATCACCTCGATATAGGAGGCGATGAGCGCGAGTGCGGTCAAGGCGGCCGAGCCGATCGCGAAGCCCTTGCCGGTGGCCGCCGTCGTGTTGCCCAGCGAGTCCAATGCATCGGTCCGTGCACGGACCTCGGCACCCAAACCGCTCATCTCGGCGTTGCCGCCGGCATTGTCGGCGATCGGGCCGTAGGCATCGCTGGCGAGGGTGATGCCCAGCGTGGAGAGCATTCCAACGGCGGCAATGGCCACGCCATAGAGACCCTGATTCATCTGGGTCAGATCGAACCCGGACGCGAAGAGGAAGGCCAACATGGTCCCGGTGCCGACGGCAAGGACGGGAATAGCGGTCGAGAGCATGCCCACACCGACGCCTGCGATGATGAGGGTCGCCGGCCCGCCTTCGGCCTGGGCCGCAATGAGCCGGGTCGGGCCGTAGCTGGGTGAGGTGGAATACTCGGTCGAGCGGCCGACGATGATGCCGGTCACCAGCCCGGTCACAACCGCGCCCCAGATCCCCCAGACATTCGGGATGCCGAGCAGAAGCAGCAGCCCGGCGGAGGCCACGATGATCATGAGCGCACTGGCATTGATACCGCGCGAAAGCGATCCGAGCAGGTCCTTCTGGGTCGCGCCCTCCTTGGTCTTGACCATATAGACCCCGACGATCGACAGCAAGATGCCGATGCCGGCAATGGCGATGGGGGCCACTACGGCCTTCATCTGGAGCGCCGGATCCAGGACATAGGCGGCCGCCCCGAGCGCGGAGGCCGCGAGGATGGAGCCGCAATAGGACTCGAAGAGGTCGGCACCCATGCCGGCGACGTCGCCGACGTTGTCCCCGACGTTATCCGCGATGACCGCCGGATTCCGTGGATCGTCCTCCGGGATGCCGGACTCGACCTTCCCGACCAGGTCGGCGCCCACGTCCGCGGCCTTGGTGAAGATACCGCCGCCGACGCGTGCGAACATGGCCTGCATGGAGGCACCCACGCCGAAGGTCAGGATCGTCGTGGTGACCAACACCATCCGGACCCCTTCACCGGCGGCGCTGTGAGGGATCAGCAAGTCGGCCAGGATGAACCAGACGACGATGTTGCCGAGACCCAGCCCGACCACGACCAAACCCATGACGGCACCGCTGCGGAAGGCGATCTTCAGTGCCTCGGGGAGCGATGTGCGCGCAGCCGCCGCCGTGCGGGTCGATGCACGGGTCGCGGTCTGCATGCCGAAATAGCCGGCGAGCGCCGAGAAGAACCCCCCGAAGACGAAGGTAAAGGGCAGCCAGGGGTTTTGGACCTGGTAGTAGTACGCGAGAACGCCGAAGACGACGGTCAGAAGCGCAAACACCAAGAACATGATCTTGTACTGCTGGCGCAGATAGGCCATGGCACCGTGGCGCACATGATCGCCGATCTCCTGCATCAACGCGGTTCCCTGGTCCTGCCGAAGCATCTCCTTGAAAAACTTGCGGGCATAGATCATCGCCAACAGCGCGGCGATCGGTGCGATCCAAAAGACGGGCTCGTTCATGGGTATTCCAATGGACGTGGGAGGCCGAAAGAACCCGCCGCGGGAGGTGCGTCGGGCAGGACCTGAGTCAGGGACTCAGGGGAATCGAGGACCGCGGATCACTCGAGCCCGGTCACCTGGGCCGAGCGCCACCAGCCCCGATGACGGTTCTCGAGCTCATCGAGATCGGGGAAGCGGTAGAAGGCAAAGTCGGTTTGGTCGCCGACATAGAAGCCGCCCTGGACCATGCGGTAAAGCACGCCCTCCTTGACCTGCTTCAACACGAGCTTGCTGGGTTTGGTGTCGTTGTGTTTGAGCTCGTAGAGCACGTCGCGCAGATGGGCGAGGTTGGGATAGGGAAGATCGTCGGCCGCGCCCTTCTCGGGGTCGGTTGCGAGTGCACCGAGTCGAAGCTCGGAGAACACGAGACGAGGTACATGGACCGTATGGGACGGATCCGTGATGGCGTCGCAGAACTCATGCGGTTCCGAGCGACTGGCGACCATCGGCGTGATGGGGCAGAACTCTTGATAAAGATGCAGACGACCACCCGGCTCGGGCACATAGACCGAGCGCGGCAGCTCGAGCGTCTTGCCGTCGTTGGTCACCAGATAGAGGTTGCCGAGTGCAGACACGGGGATGCGCGACAAGACCCGATAGATCGAGAGATACACCGAGCGTTTCGGGGCGCCGTCCGGTTGAGTAATGCAGCGTTCGTCCACCAGATGGAACGGGAAATCGTCCGATCGGAACGCCGGGTCGACCTCGAAGAAGATCGCCTCGCCCTTGACATGGGCCTTGGAGCCGACCGCGTAGTAGCTGCCGAACGCCTCCGGCTCGAGCATCGACGCGATGAGCGCCTGCGGGATCAGGGACAGATACAGATGCTTTTCAGCCATGCCGAGCCTCGCCGTGATGTGCCCGGATGCCCGATCGGACCCGGTGTTTCTCAATTATCACCATAAATGCCGGCGATGTGGAGAGCAGATCAGGAAGAGATATCTCGGGGCGACAGGAATCGGACGACGCACGCGTGCGTGGTCGGTTCAAAACAGCGAGAGCGAGCAATGCAGAGGGGCGAGGAATGTTCGGAGCGCGAACCGGTCGAGAAGACCGAGAGCATACGGGGACAGGACACGCGGGAGGTGGGTTGGATACGTCCCTGTATCCGAGTCGGCTCGGGGCTCTCGGCCTGCGCCGAGGCCCCTAGACGACGAGCTCGTCCTTATTGTGCGGGAGCAGCCTGAGGTGCCATCGGGGCGGGCATTCCGCCGCCGTAAGGTGCACCGTAACCGGGCGCGCCGTAGGGAGCGCCATAGCCAGGCGCACCGTAGCCGTAGGGAGCACCGTAGCCGTAAGGCGCACCGTAGCCGTACTGCTCGCCGTAGCCGTAACCGCGACCATAGCCACGGCCCTGACCACGCCCGTAGGAGCGACCGCTTCCGCTCATGTTCATGTTGAAGTCGCCGGTGCCGTCACCGAACATGTCGCCGAAGTTGTCCATCATGCCGCTGCCGTAGCCGGGGCCACCGCCGCCGTAACCCGGGCCACCCCACCAGGCGCTGGCCGAGAAGGAGGCACCGGCCAGAGCGACAACGGCTGCGAGTCCTGCAAACTTAATCGTTTTATTCATATTCGTCCTACCTCTGATCAGGAAACGTTGAGCGCGGGCGTGCCCGCAATGGGGTCTCCGAAGCCGAGGATCGTGTTGCCTCCGACTGCGGGCTTGATGTGGAGCCTGCGGCCGACCCCTGCCGGGGTCGGGCCAAGCTCCGAAGTGAGCCGTATGTAAGCGCAAACAGCCGACCGGCGCGGTTTGCCGTGTTGCACAAATCCGGGCAGAAGGGGAGGTTGCGGGCTCGACGGCCCATCGGAGTAACGGCTAAACCCTGCGGAGAAGCCCGGGCCGCTCGTTACCGGTAGAAGCAGGTCGAGTATAGGCGTCGATGCCGTGCAGACGCAACGTCTTAAACGGCACCGGGCAGTGCCGTCGGACGCTGTCGTGAAGTCCCGGCAACGACGAACGCGCGCCGCCACCGGAGACGGCTTCCGAGCTTAAACAGTAGCTTCCGTCACGAAAAGGACTCATCGCAAGGCCGGGATCGCGAGAGGAGCCCGCACGACAAACCTTATTTATTACGTTGGTTAAAACCGCGCTCGTCCGGACGGCACAAGGACGAGGCGGCGCGGAGCCCCCACGCCTCCCCGCGCGCTTCCCTTCGCTTGGGTCGAATTCAGGCGGGGAGCGGAAGCGCGAGATCCCTCCACAACCGCAGTGTCGGACCCGACTGATTCATCGTGTAGAAATGGAGTCCCGGCGCACCGCCGTCGATCAGGCGACGGCAGAGGTTGAGCACGACCTCGTGTCCGAAGTCACGCAGACTCTCCACGTCGTCGCCGTAGCCTTCGAGTCGACGCCGCACCCAACGCGGGATCTCGGCACCGCAGGCGTCGGAGAAGCGCGCGAGCTGCGTGTAATTGGTGATGGGCATGATGCCGGGGATGATCGGCAAGGTGACCCCGACCCGGTCGCAACTCTCGATGAAGGCGAAGTAGGCATCCGGGTTGTAGAAATACTGGGTGATGGCGGCATCCGCACCGGCCTCGACCTTGCGCTTGAAGTTGGCGAGATCGCGCTCGGGGCTCCCGGATTGCGGGTGATACTCGGGATAGGCCGCGACCTCGATCTTGAAGGTGTCCCCGAATTCTTCGCGGATGAAGGACACCAGCTCGTTGGCGTAACGGAAATCACCGCCGGTGCCGCCGCCCATGCCGGAGGGAAGGTCGCCGCGCAAGGCCACCAGGCGTCGGATTCCCTGCTCTCGGTAACGACCGACGATCTCGCGGATCTCGGCCCGCGCCGAACCCACACAGGCAATGTGCGGGGCGGTCTCGATGGCGTGGCCGCGCAGCCAGTCGACGGTCTCGAAGGTACGCTCGCGCGTCGACCCTCCGGCCCCGTAGGTCACCGAGAAGTAGCCCGGCGAGACGCTGTTGAGCTGTGCGATCTCGCGCTTGAGCTTCTCCATGCCTTCAGGGGTCTTGGGCGGGAAGAGCTCGACGCTGTAGGTCGGGGGTTGTTGTGATACGGGCGGCATGGCTCAAAAGCCTCCGGCCTCCGGCCTCTCGCCTCCCGCGCGTTGAACGACAGCGCGGTCAGTGGCTTCGATCCGGCGGCGAATGGGTGGAGACGGACAGCACCGCGACGGGCCACGAACGCCAATGGGCAATCGGCGCACGTGGCGCGGAGCGCCCGACAGAGACGTGACACCGCAGAGCGGTGTCACGAGCAGTTCAAGGCGTAAACAGCGCTATACGCAATTGTTCTCGGCGATCCACCGGGGACAAACCCGAAGCGGCTGAAGCGGACGCGATCCAAGCCCCTGTCTCAAAGACTTAAACCGCGCCGACTCCAACGCCTCAAAGTGCCCGCGAGGCCGCGAAACCCGCAAACCTCGCTGGATCAAAACAACGAGCGCGGTTTAATACCTGTAGTTCTCGGCCTTGTAAGGACCCTCGACCGGGACGCCGATATAGTCGGCCTGCGCCTTCGACAGTGTCGTCAGCTTCGCGCCGATCTTGCCCAGATGCAGACGCGCGACATCCTCGTCCAGATGCTTGGGCAGCACATAGACGCCGACCGGGTAGTCCTCCGGCTTGGTGAAGATCTCGATCTGGGCCAGAACCTGATTGGTGAAGCTGTTGGACATCACGAAGCTCGGATGTCCGGTCGCGCAGCCCAGGTTGACCAGCCGCCCCTCGGCCAGCAGGGTGATGCGATGCCCGTCCGGGAAGACGATCTGATCCACCTGCGGCTTGATGTTCACCCACTCGTACTGCTTGAGCGCGTAGACCTGGATCTCGTTGTCGAAGTGACCGATGTTGCAGACGATCGCTTGGTCCTTCATGGCGGCCATGTGATCGTGAGTGATGATGTCGGTGTTGCCGGTCGCGGTGACGAAGATGTCGACCATGCCGACGACGTCCTCGATGGTGACCACGCGATAACCTTCCATCGCCGCCTGCAGCGCACAGATGGGATCGACCTCGGTGATCCAGACGGTCGCGCCCAGGCCGCGCAGCGATGCCGCGGAGCCCTTGCCGACGTCGCCGTAGCCGCAGACCAAGGCGATCTTGCCGGCGATCATGACGTCGGTCGCGCGCTTGATCGCATCCACCAGCGACTCGCGGCAGCCGTAGAGGTTGTCGAACTTCGATTTGGTCACCGAGTCGTTGACGTTCATGGCGGGGAAGAGGAGCTGCCCGTCACGGAACATCTGGTAGAGCCGATGAACGCCGGTGGTCGTCTCTTCGGTCACGCCGCGGATGCCCTCGGCGATGCCGTGCCAATGCTTGGGATCGCGCGCGAAGGTCCGCGAGAGAAGTCCCAGGATGGACAGCCATTCCTCGCTGTCGTCGGCCTTGGGGGCGGGGATGGCACCGGCCTTTTCGTACTCCACGCCCTTGTGGACGATCAGGGTCGCGTCGCCGCCGTCGTCGAGGATCATGTTCGGGCCGCCGCCGTCTGGCCAGTTCAGGACCTGCTCGGTGCACCACCAGTACTCGTCCAGGGTCTCGCCCTTCCAGGCATAGACCGGGATGCCGGCCGCGGCAATGGCTGCGGCGGCATGATCCTGGGTCGAGAAGATGTTGCACGAGCACCAGCGGATCTCGGCACCGAGCGCGACCAGGGTCTCGATCAGCACGGCGGTCTGAATGGTCATATGCAGACTGCCGGTGATGCGCGCGCCGGCCAGCGGCTTGCTTTTGCCGTACTGCTCGCGCAGGGCCATCAGACCCGGCATCTCGGTCTCGGCAATCACCATCTCTTTGCGACCGAAATCGGCCAGGGAGATGTCGGCAACCTTGTAATCGGTAAACTCACTCATGGTTATCAGCTCCTGATGAAACGTGAGTGAGCGCCGTTGTCGTGTCGACCCCGCCGCCGAGCCTGGCCCGGACTCCGATGGTCCGGGTCGCAACGCTCCTCGGTGGCGAGGTGTTGAGGTGAAAGGTATTGAGGTGAAGGGTTAAGGGTTAAGGGTGAAAATTCGATTCGCCGGGTGTCGGTCGTGGGGCGGTAGATCAGGGACGATCGGCGCTAGGGCAAGGGCACCGCTCGATTCGGCCGGAAGGACGCGGGACTCGACCGACATCAATCGGCCGCAAACCCCCATCCGCCCTTCACCCCCCTTTAACCTTTCTCCTTTAGCCTTGTTAACCTTTGTCCTTTTGCCTTTGAGCTTAAATACCGGCAGCTTCGCGCAGCATCTCGGCCTTGTCGGTCCTTTCCCAGGTAAATCCAGGCTCGGAGCGCCCGAAATGGCCGTAAGCGGCGGTATCCTGATACTTGATCAGCTCGCGGTTGGTGAGATCCAGCATCCGCATGATGCCGTAGGGACGCAGGTCGAAATGGGCGCGGATCAGCTCGATGATCCGGTGCTCGCTGATCGCGCCGGTGCCGAAGGTTTCGATCGAGACCGAGGTCGGCTCGGCGACACCGATGGCGTAGGAGACCTGGATTTCGCACTTCTCGGCCAGACCGGCGGCGACGATGTTCTTGGCGACGTAACGACCGGCATAGGCGGCCGAGCGGTCGACCTTGGACGGATCCTTGCCGGAGAAGGCACCGCCGCCGTGACGGGCCATGCCGCCGTAGGTGTCGACGATGATCTTGCGCCCGGTCAGACCGCAATCGCCCACGGGGCCGCCGATGACGAACTTGCCGGTCGGGTTGATGTGGTACTTGGTCGTACCGTTCAGCCAGCCGGTAGAGCCGAGCACGGGCTTGATGATCTCCTCCATCACGGCTTCGTGCAGCACGCCTTCGCTGACATCGTCGCTATGCTGGGTGGAGAGCACTACCGCATCGACAGCAACCGGTTTGCCGTCGGCATAGCGGATGGTGATCTGGGACTTGGCGTCCGGACGCAGCCACGGCAGGGTGCCGTTCTTACGCACCTCGGCTTGGCGCTTGACCAGGCGGTGGGCATAGTCGATCGAGGCCGGCATGAGCATATCGGTCTCGTTGGTGGCGTAGCCGAACATCAGGCCCTGATCGCCGGCGCCCTGAGCCTCCTCGGTCTCGCGGTCCACGCCCTGATTGATGTCCTTGGACTGCTCGCCGAGCGCGATCAGCACGCCGCAGTTGTTCCCGTCGAAGCCCACGCCCGAATTGTCGTAGCCGATTTCCTTGACGACCCTGCGCACGACCTTTTCGTAGTCGATCTTCAGATCGGCGTCGGTGACCGTGATCTCGCCCGCCAGCATTACGAAACCGGTCTTGACCAGCGTCTCGCAGGCGACGCGCGCCTTGGCGTGGTTCGGATCGAGGCGATAGATCTCGTCGAGTACGGCATCGGAAATCTGATCCGCCATCTTGTCCGGATGGCCCTCGGAAACGGATTCGGAGGTGAAGATGTAGTCCTTGCTCATAGGTACGTTGGCCTGCCTTTTGCGCCAAGGGGTGCGTGTCTGGATAGGATATGATAGCGATTCGAGAGGAAACCGCAAAACCGGCCCACCGGTCTGCGGATGCCCTTTCGGCGCAATCGCATCGCCGCGAGGGATTTTGAAACCGACGGCCTTCCGGTAACATGCGGTTACGTCCGATTCGACCCGGGCGTTTACTCGGAGATCCTCGATGGCTTCGCTCCAACCCCCCGTTTGCGACTTCGGGCGTCCTGCGCCGGATTTCGCCCTCCCCGGCACCGACGGCAAGATCTGGACGCGCGACGACTGCGCGGGCGAGCGCGGTTTGCTCGTGATGTTTATCTGCAACCATTGCCCCTACGTCAAAGCGATTCGGGAGCGCATCGTCAGAGATACCCGCGAGCTCACCGACATCGGAATCGGCTGCGTTGCCGTCATGTCAAACGATCCGCACGACTACCCGGAAGACTCCTTCGAGACGATGCGACAGGTCGCAGACGAGCTCCGCTTCCCGTTTCCCTACCTGCTCGACGAGACCCAAGCCGTCGCCAAGGCCTACGGGGCGATCTGCACGCCGGACTTCTTCGGATACAACGCCGCGCTCGAACTGCAGTACCGAGGCCGCCTCGATGCGAGCCGCAAGGAGACGGCTCCGGAGGATGCAAGACGTGATCTTTTCGAGGCGATGCAAGAGGTTGCTCGGACCGGAACCGGTCCCGACCGGCAGATCCCCAGCATCGGCTGCTCGATCAAATGGAAGACAGCGTGACCGTCGAGACGAGCGCGAAATCGTCGATCCTTACGAAAATACTGGCCATTTCCGCGCGCAATTCTTAATATTAGGAACTAATAACTTCCTTTTTGACGGTATAAGTTTGTTTTGATTTTCGGGTCGACACTCTTCGTCCACAATAACGGGCCTACGAACAAGGGTTTCGATCCGGCCAACTCGTTCGCGCAAGCGAGATCTCGCCGAGCCTAGCCGTGATCGCTTCGGCCGCTAGCCCTGCACACTGCATACCGACGTCGTGCCACCTCCCGATATGCGCGCGCCCCCTACCCGGTCGGCGGTCGCGACTCGCGGCACGCTTGACCGACTGACCATTGCTTTTGAACTTAGGAGGGACTGATGTCCTCACGTAAAGATCTTGCCAATGCCGTACGAGCGCTCGCGATGGATGCGGTCCAGAAAGCCAATTCGGGTCACCCGGGCGCGCCGATGGGCATGGCCGATATCGCCGAGGTGCTCTGGAACGACTTCATGACGCACAACCCGACAAACCCGAGCTGGCCCGACCGGGACCGCTTCGTGTTGTCGAACGGCCACGGCTCGATGTTGATCTACGCCCTGCTTCATCTCACCGGATATGAGCTCGGGATCGAGGACCTCAAGCAGTTCCGTCAACTCCACTCCAAGACACCCGGGCATCCCGAGTACGGTTACGCCCCGGGCGTGGAAACCACGACGGGTCCGCTCGGACAAGGCATCACCAACGCGGTCGGGATGGCGCTGGCCGAGAAGGCACTCGCCGCACAATTCAATAAGCCGGGCCACGACATCGTCGACCACTTCACCTATGTCTTCCTCGGCGACGGCTGTCTGATGGAAGGGATCTCGCACGAGGCCTGCTCGCTGGCCGGCGCCTTGGGTCTGGGCAAGCTGATCGCGGTCTACGACGACAACAACATTTCCATCGACGGCGAGGTTCGCGGCCACGGCGACACGCCGGCATGGTTCCTCGACAACACGCCGAAGCGGTTCGAGGCCTACGGCTGGCACGTCATCCCCAAGGTCGATGGCCATGACCCGGAGGCCGTGAAGGCCGCCATCGAGACCGCCCGCGAGATCACCGACCGTCCGAGCCTGATCTGCTGCCAGACCATCATCGGTTACGGATCGCCGAACAAGCAGGGCAAGGAAGAGTGTCATGGTGCCGCGCTCGGCGAGGACGAGATCGCCTTGACCCGCGAGGCGCTGGGCTGGAACCATCCGCCCTTCGTCATCCCGGACGCGGTCTATCAGGGTTGGGACGCCAAGGAGCGCGGCGCCGCGGCCGAGTCCGCTTGGAACGACCGCTTTGCCGCCTACGCCTCGCAATTCCCGACCGAGGCCGCCGAATTCAAGCGTCGCATGGCCGGCGATCTGCCGAGCGACTGGGCCGCGCAGTCGGACGCCTTTATCGCCGCCGTGGTTGAAAAAGGCGAGACCATCGCCTCGCGCAAGGCCTCGCAGAACGCGCTCAACGGCTTCGGCCCGCTGTTGCCCGAGCTGCTCGGCGGCTCGGCAGACCTCGCCGGCTCCAACCTAACCCTGTGGAAGGGCTGCAAGGGTATCGGCAAGGGTGACGCGCCCGGCAACTATGTCTATTACGGCGTGCGCGAGTTCGGCATGTCGGCCATCATGAACGGCATCGCACTGCACGGCGGTTTCGTGCCTTACGGCGCCACCTTCCTGATGTTCTCCGAGTATGCGCGCAACGCACTGCGCATGGCCGCACTCATGAAGATCCAGTCGATCTTCGTCTACACCCACGACTCCATCGGCCTGGGCGAGGACGGCCCGACCCATCAGCCGGTCGAGCAGATCCCGACCCTGCGCATGATCCCGAACATGAGTGTTTGGCGTCCGTGCGATGCAGTCGAATCCGCCGTGTCCTGGAAGCTCGCCATCGAGCGGCGCGACGGCCCGAGCTGTCTCATCTTCTCGCGTCAGAACCTCGCGCACATGAACCGCACGTCCGAGCAGCTCGCTGCCGTCGCACGCGGCGGCTACATCCTGCGCGACTGTGCCGGCACCCCGGATGCGATCATCATCGCTACGGGCTCCGAGGTCGAGCTGGCCATGAAGGCGGCCGAGGCGATGTCGGACAAGGCGATCCGCGTCGTGTCCATGCCCTCGACCGACACCTTCGACGCGCAGGATGCCGCCTATCGCGAATCGGTTCTGCCCAAGACCGTGACCGCCCGCGTTGCGGTCGAGGCCGCGGTCACGGACGGCTGGTGGAAGTATGTCGGTCACCAGGGCGCGATCCTCGGTGTCGACCGCTTCGGCGAGTCGGCGCCTGCCGGCCCGCTCTTCAAGGAGTTCGGGTTCACGGTCGAGAATCTGGTCGCCAAGGTTCGCGGCGTGCTCTGATCTTTGCGACCACTGCGCGGACGGAACGCCGGGCCTCACCCGCCCGGCCTCCGAGACATGCGAGAGCAGTGCCGAGCGCAAACCCATCACATGTTGGTCTCGGCTCGAATCGGGGGTTACCCGACCCTTCGGCATCCCGGATGCCTGATTCGTGCAATGCAGGTTTTTGTTCCCTTTAGAGGAGTATCTCTCGATGACAATCAAAGTCGGCATCAATGGTTTCGGTCGTATCGGTCGGATGGCATTTCGCGCGATCGCGAAGGATTTCCCCGGCATCGAGGTCGTTGCCATCAACGACCTGCTCGACCCCGAGTACCTGGCCTACATGCTGAAGTACGACTCGGTCCACGGTAACTTCAAAGGCGACATCGCCGTCGACGGCAACACCATGATCGTCAACGGCAAGAACATTCGTCTGACCGCCGAGCGCGATCCGGCCAACCTCAAGTGGGGCGACGTCGGCGCAGAGCTGGTCATCGAGTGCACCGGCTTCTTCCTCGACGACGCCTCTTGCCGCAAGCACCTCGAGGCGGGCGCCAAGAAGGTCGTGCAGAGCGCGCCCTCCAAGGACGCCACCCCGATGTTCGTCTACGGCGTCAATCACAAGACCTATGCCGGGCAAGAGATCATCTCCGCCGCCTCCTGCACCACCAACTGCTTGGCGCCGGTCGCCAAGGTGCTGCACGACAACTGGGGCATCAAGCGCGGCCTCATGACCACCGTGCATGCCGCCACCGCAACCCAGAAGACCGTCGACGGCCCCTCCATGAAGGACTGGCGCGGCGGCCGCGGCATCCTGGAAAACATTATCCCCTCCTCCACCGGCGCGGCGAAAGCGGTCGGCAAGGTCCTGCCCGAGCTCAACGGCAAGCTGACCGGCATGGCCTTCCGCGTGCCCACCTCCGACGTCTCGGTGGTTGACCTGACCGTCGAGCTGAGCAAGGAGGCCAGCTATGCCGACATCTGCGCCGCCATGAAGAAGGCGTCCGAGTCCGGCGATCTGGCCGGCGTGCTCGGCTACACCGACGAGAAGGTCGTCTCCACCGATTTCCGCGGCTGCCCCACGCCGTCGGTCTTCGATTCCGAGGCCGGCATCGCGCTGGATCCGACCTTCGTGAAGGTGGTCTCCTGGTACGACAACGAGTACGGCTACACCTGCAACATGCTGCGCATGGTGGAGCACGTCTCGAAGTAAGCCTCCAGCTGCCGGCCTCCTGCCTCCAGCCTGAACGGCTGGTTGCCGGAGATCCGGCACCGGCCGTACGGTCGACGAGAGTTTTCAGGCAAGGCACACCTTGGGCCTGAACGCTTTCCATCTCATTCAAGACAGAGGCTTCGCTATGTCCTTCATCAAGCTCACCGATCTGGATCTCGCCGGAAAGCGGGTGCTGATCCGCTCCGACCTCAACGTGCCGGTCAAGAACGGCAAGGTCACCTCCGATGCGCGCATCACGGCCTCCATGCCGACCTTCGAGCACTGCATGAAGGCCGGCGCCAAGGTGATGGTGATGTCGCACCTGGGCCGACCCGAGGAAGGCGTCTTCTCCGAGGCCGACTCGCTCAAGCCCGTCGCCGAGACACTCGGCGCCAAGCTGGGCCGCGAGGTTCGGGTCGTGCGTGACTATCTCGAGCAGGCCCCCGAGCTCGCCGACGGCGAGCTGGTGCTGCTGGAGAACGTCCGCTTCAACAAGGGCGAAGGCAAGGACAACGCAGACCTCGCCAAGCAGTATGCCGCGCTCTGCGATGTCTTCGTCATGGACGCCTTCGGCACCGCCCATCGCGCCCAAGCCTCCACGCACGGCGTCGGCCAACAGGCACCGGTCGCCTGCGCCGGACTGCTGCTCGCCGAGGAGCTCGACGCCCTCCAGAAGGCGCTCGCCGCTCCGGCCCGCCCGATGGTCGCGATCGTCGGCGGCTCCAAGGTCTCGACCAAGCTGACCGTCCTCGAGGCCTTGTCGGAGAAGGTTGATCAGCTTGTCGTCGGCGGCGGGATCGCCAACACCTTCCTCGCCGCCGCCGGGTACCCGGTCGGCAAGTCGCTGTGCGAGCATGACCTGATTCCGACGGCCAAGGCGCTGATGGAGAAGATGACGGCGCGCGGCGCGAGCATACCGATCGCGGTCGACGTGGTCTGCGGCAAGAAGTTCGACGAGAACGAGCCGGCCGTCACCAAGGGCGTCGCCGACGTCGCCGAAGACGACATGATCTTCGACATCGGACCCAAGTCGGCCCAAGAGCTCGCCGAGGTCATCGCCAAGGCGGGGACCATCGTCTGGAACGGCCCGGTCGGGGTGTTCGAGTTCGATCAGTTCGGCGGCGGCACCAAGACGGTCTCGATGGCCATCGCCGAGGCACCGGGCTTCAGCCTGGCGGGCGGCGGCGACACCATCGCGGCGATCCAGAAGTACGACATCTACGACAAGGTCTCCTATATCTCCACCGCGGGAGGCGCCTTCCTGGAATACCTGGAGGGTAAGACGCTGCCGGCAGTGGCCATGCTCGAGGCTCGGGCGAAGGACTGATCAGCGCTACCGGCCTCCGGCCTCCAGCCACCAGCCGCCGGCGATTCGCTCGGCGGGCGGGACTGGAGGCCGGAGGCTGGAGGCCGGAGGCTCAACATGCCAAGACGCACCAAGATCGTCGCCACGCTCGGCCCCGCGACCGACCCCGTATCGGTGATGGACGAGATCATCGCCGCCGGGGTGGACGTGGTTCGCCTCAACCTGTCCCATGACACCCACGACCGTCATCGCGAGCGTGCGGAGGCGATCCGCGAGCGCGCGGCCGCTGCCGGGCGCGAGATCGCGATCCTCATGGATCTGCAGGGGCCAAAGATCCGCATCGGCAAGTTCGCCGACGGGCCGATTCGGCTCGAGCGCGGCGAGCACTTTGCTATCGACGCCGACTGTCCTCTGCACGCCGGTGACCGCAATCGGGTCGGGACCACCTACCCCGAGCTGGTCGACGATGTCCGCCACGGCGACACGCTCCTGCTCGACGACGGAGCGATCGAGCTCTGGGTGGAAGCCGTCGACGGAGGACGGATCAACTGCAAGGTCGTCGTCGGCGGCGCCCTGTCCAACAACAAGGGCATCAACAAGAAGGGCGGCGGTCTATCGGCACCCGCCTTGACCGAGAAGGACCAGGAAGACATCCGTTTCGCGGCCGAGATCGACGCGGACTATCTCGCGGTGTCCTTCGTGCGCAACGGCGACGATGTCCGGCTTGCGCGCGAGCTCTTCCACGAGGCCGGCGGTCACGGCGGCATCGTCGCCAAGATCGAGCGCGCCGAGTCGCTGCGCGCCATCGACGACATCATCAATGCCGCCGATGTCATCATGGTCGCGCGCGGTGATCTGGGCGTGGAGATCGGCGACGCGGAGCTTCCGGCGGCTCAGAAGAATCTGATCAGCCGCGCCCGCGAGCTCAACAGCGTCGTCATCACCGCGACGCAGATGATGCAGTCCATGATCGAAAACCCGATCCCGACCCGGGCGGAGGTCTTCGATGTCGCCAATGCGGTGCTCGACGGCACGGATGCGGTCATGCTCTCGGCCGAGAGCTCGATCGGGAAGAACCCGGCCAAGGTGGTGGAGGCGCTGGACCGCATCTGTCTGGAAGCGGAAAAGCATGTCACGCGCTCGGGACACCGCATCGATTCGGTCTTCGGTCGCGTCGACGAGGCGATCGCCATGGCTGCCATGTACACGGCCAATCACCTTGGCGTGAAGGCGATCGCTGCCTTGACCGAAACCGGCTCGACCGTGAAATGGATGTCGCGCATACGCTCCGGGATCCCGATCTACGCCATTACGCGATCCGCCCCAACCCGAAGAAAAGTCCGGGTTTTTCGCGGCGTCTATCCGGTAAGCTTCGACGTGTCCAGCACGGACATCCACGAGGTGAATCGCGAGGTCATCGAGGAGCTGATGCGACGCGGGACGGTCCGCGACGGCGACCTGGTGATCATCACCAAGGGCGATCGCTCGGGGGTCGAAGGCCAAACGAATATCTTGAAAATCATGCGGGTCGGCGAGCACAAGCTCCTGACGAAAGACTGAGCCAGCGATTCTTGCTGCTTGCTCGCCCGTTTTTAGCTGTCAGTCCGATACGAGGAGAATCCACATGGCCCTGATTTCGCTGCGTCAATTGCTCGACCATGCCGCCGAGCACCAGTACGGCGTCCCCGCCTACAACGTCAACAACCTCGAGCAGATGCGCGCCATCATGGAGGCCGCCGACGAGACGGACTCCCCCGTGATCGTGCAGGCATCCGCCGGTGCGCGTAAGTATGCCGGCGCCCCCTTCCTGCGCCACCTGATCCTGGCCGCCATCGAGGAATGGCCGCACATCCCGGTGTGCATGCACCAGGACCATGGCACCTCCGCGGCCGTCTGCCAGCGTTCCATCCAGCTCGGCTTCTCGTCCGTGATGATGGACGGCTCGCTCGGCGAGGACGGCAAGACCCCGACCTCCTACGAGTACAATGTCGAGGTGACGCGTCGAGTCGTCGAAATGGCCCATGCCTGCGGCGTCTCGGTCGAGGGTGAGCTGGGTTGCTTGGGTTCGCTCGAGACCGGGCAAGCCGGCGAGGAAGACGGTATCGGTGCCGAAGGTATCCTGGACCACAGCCAGCTCCTGACCGATCCGGAAGAGGCCGCCGACTTCGTCAAGAAGACCAGCGTCGACGCACTCGCCATCGCCATCGGCACCTCGCACGGCGCCTACAAGTTCACCCGTCCGCCCACCGGCGACATCCTGGCCATCGAGCGCATCAAGGAGATCCATAAGCGCATCCCCAACACCCATCTGGTGATGCACGGCTCCTCCTCCGTCCCGCAGGATTGGTTGGCCATCATCAACCAGTACGGCGGCGACATGGGCGAGACCTACGGCGTGCCGGTCGAAGAGATCGTCGAGGGCATCAAGAACGGCGTTCGCAAGGTCAACATCGATACCGACCTGCGCATGTCCTCCACCGGCGCCATCCGCAAGTTCCTGGCCGAAAACCCCAAGGAATTCGATCCGCGCAAATACTTCATCGCCGCCACCAAGGCCATGAAAGGCATTTGCAAGGCGCGCTACGAGGCCTTCGGCACCGCCGGCAACGCAAGCAAGATCACGCCCATGTCGCTCGAGGCGATGACCGACCGGTACGCCAAGGGCGAGCTCGAGCCTAAGGTCAACTAAACCGCGTCTTCGTGTGATATGCGCTGTTTTCGCTTGATGCCCGGTCTCCGGGCATCGACAAGCGTCGGAGCTGACGCGGTTTAGGATGAGGCCGTAGGGTGGACAAGCGTAAGCGCAGTCCACCTGCGCCGGCGCAGGGATTCGGTGGACTTCGCTAGCGCTCGTCCACCCTACCTGCGGGATTTCATCGATGAAACCGCATGGCACACCGGACAGGTCTTAGGCGCCGATCCGAAGGCATGGAAGAAGACGAAGGGGCGCCCGGTGCGCCCCTTTTTTTCATTAGGCATCGCACCGTCGCCACGCCAGTGTATTGGTGGCTGAAAGCGGATAGCTGATCGCTATTCGCCGGCGCCAGCCCACCCACACGGAGACCGCATTGACCGACGACATCAAATTCCCCTGCCCCTGTTGCGGTTACCGTGTCCATGATCGCGAACCCGGCTTTCACCAGGTCTGCCCCATCTGCGGCTGGGAGGACGATCTAACCCAATTACGTTTTGCCCGGATGCCCGGCAGCAGCAACACCGTAAGCCTGGAAGAGGCCCAACAGAATTTTCGCGACTATGGCGCGTCCGAGCGCCGCAGCATCGGCAACACGCGCGACCCTGTCGAGGGCGAGACCATCGACGAAGGCTGGCGCCCCCTGGACCCCGCGCGTGACAATATCGAGCAGCCGGTCCGCGGCACAGCCTATGGCGACTCTTATCCCTGGCCGGACACCACCGTGCTCTATTACTGGCGCATGAGCTATTGGCGTCGGGTCGTAGGGTAATGCAACGCGCACGGATCCCGTGCCCTGTCGTTGATGCGAAACGCATGGCGGATATGATCCATCGCCTGCTCACCCTGTTGCTTGCCGTCGTCCTGCTCGTCGGCTGCAGCCGCCCACCCGAGATTCCGCGGTTATCGAGCGACGCGGTGATCCTGGCCTTCGGCGACAGCCTCACGCGCGGCACCGGCGCAGGCGACGGGGAGGGTTTTGCGGAGATCTTGGCGGTATCGAGCGGCCGCGACGTGGTGAACGCCGGCGTGCCGGGGGAGGAAAGCGACGCCGGTCTCGCTCGGCTGCCAGGGGTGCTCGACACCGTGCAACCGGACCTGGTCATCCTCGGTCATGGCGGCAACGACATGCTGCGCCGGCGCGACCTGGAGCAGACCAAGTCCAATCTTCGGCAGATGGTGATGCTCGCGCGAGAGCGGGGCGCATCGGTCGTATTGCTCGGCATCCCGAAGCCCGGGCTGTTCCTCGGTACCCACCCGCTCTATCGGGAGCTGGCGGACGAGCTTGCACTGCCGCTCGAAGACGCGGTGCTGGCCGATGTCCTCGCCGATCGCGAGCTGAAGGCCGATCAAATCCATCCGAACGCCGCCGGTTACCGCCAGGTCGCCGAAGCGATGCACCGACTCTTGACTGACGCCGGAGCGCTTTGAGTCAAATTCTTAAACGGCGCCAGCTCCGACGATCATCGAGTCAGCAGAATCCGATGCCATCTAAAAACATCACATACCGCACTGGGCGCGGCTTAAGGCGCGAGTCGCTCGATCCGCCAGGATCCGTCGCCCTCGCGGGTGTAGAGAAAGCGGTCGTGGAGTCGGCTTTCGCGCCCCTGCCAAAACTCGATCTTGCTCGGAACGATACGATAGCCGCCCCAAAAGTCCGGGAGCGGGATCTCGCCCTGTGCAAACCGTTGCTTCATCTCGGCGACCTTGGCCTCGAGCAACGACCTCGAGCTGATCACCTGACTCTGAGGAGAGGACCAAGCGCCGATCTGGCTGCCGCGCGGCCGCGTGGCGAAATAACGCAGCGATTCCGCTGTCGGAATGCGCTCGGCTCGCCCCGTGATCTGGACCTGCCGCGCCAGCGCCACCCAAGGAAAGAGCGCCGCAACCCTTGGGTTGCGGTCGATCTGCCGAGCCTTACGGCTCTCGAAGTTGGTGAAAAAAACGAACCCCTCGCGGTCGAAGAGCTTGAGCAACACGGTGCGGACATAGGGTTGACCCTCGTCATCCACCGTACAGAGGCTCATCGCGTTGGGTTCCGGCAGGGCCGTCTCGATGGCGGCGGTATACCAGTGTTCGAACAGTCGGATCGGATCCGGATCGAGGCTTCCCCGCGAAAGCCCCTCCTCCATCGCCCGGATCCTAAATGCATCAGCGCTCATTGAAAATTATCAAAAACAATAAACAAAATTAGGATAATTGCCTCGCCAAATGGTCGAAGCCCCGGTAGTTTCCTCTTTCAAGACCGAGTAGGACGGTCAAACATCCGCGATCCTGAAGGGGTACACCACTGATACCCGACAAGACGGCCTGCCCCGGGCAGCCCGAGCGGATCGGTAAAAAGACTTCATTGGAGCACCACCATGACCCGCCAAGAACAGATCCAAGCCCTGAAGCAAGATTGGGCCGAAAACCCCCGCTGGACCGACGTGACCCGCGGCTACTCCGCCGAGGACGTCGTGCGTCTGCGCGGCTCGGTCCAGCCCGAGCAGACCTATGCTAAACGCGGTGCCGAAAAGTTGTGGAAACTGGTGCACGGCGAGGCAAAGAAGGGCTACGTCAACTGCATGGGCGCGCTCACGGGCGGTCAGGCGATGCAGCAGGCAAAGGCCGGGATCGAGGCAATCTACCTGTCGGGCTGGCAGGTCGCCGCCGACGGCAACACCTCCGAGACCATGTATCCGGACCAGTCACTCTACGCCTATGACTCTGTCCCCACCATGGTGCGGCGTATCAACAACGCCTTCAAGCGCGCCGACGAAATCCAATGGTCGAAGGGCATCGAGCCGGGTGACCCGGGCTACATCGACTACTTCCTGCCGGTCGTCGCGGACGCCGAGGCCGGTTTCGGCGGCGTGCTCAACGCCTTCGAGCTGATGAAGAACATGATCGCCGCGGGCGCCTCGGGCGTCCATTTCGAAGACCAGCTCGCCGCGGTCAAGAAGTGCGGCCACATGGGCGGCAAGGTGCTGGTGCCGACCCGCGAAGCAGTGCAGAAGCTGGTTGCCGCGCGGCTCGCCGCCGACGTCATGGGTGTCCCGACCCTGCTCTTGGCCCGCACCGATGCCGAGGCCGCGAACCTGCTGACCTCCGATGTCGACGACAATGATCGTCCGTTCGTAAGCGGCGATCGCACGGACGACGGCTTCTATCGCGTGCGCAACGGCTTGGAGCAGGCGATCAGCCGCGGCCTGGCCTATGCGCCTTATGCCGACCTGGTCTGGTGTGAGACAGGCACGCCGGATCTGGGCTTCGCTCGCGAGTTCGCTCAAGCCGTCCTCGCACAGAACCCCAACAAACTGCTGGCCTACAACTGCTCGCCGTCCTTCAATTGGAAGAAGAACCTCGACGATGCCACCATCGCCAAGTTCCAGGACGAGCTCGCGGATATGGGCTACAAGTACCAGTTCATCACGCTGGCCGGCATCCATAGCATGTGGTTCAACATGTACGACCTCGCCTACGATTACGCCCGAGGCGAAGGCATGCGCCACTATGTCGAAAAGGTGCAGGCGCCGGAGTTCGCTGCGCGCGAGAAGGGCTATACCTTCGTGTCGCATCAACAGGAGGTCGGCGCCGGCTACTTCGACGACGTGACCACGACCATCCAAGGCGGCGCCTCCTCGGTGACGGCCTTGTCCGGTTCGACCGAAGAGGCCCAGTTCTGAAAATCCGCTGATCGCGCTTCGCGCCGACGCGAAGCGCGATCGCCCATCGGCCGGGTCTCCGGCCGGCCGCGTTCCGAGAACCGGCGGTGCATCGGCGCCGCCGGTTTTTTTGTTGTCGCGGTGCTCGCTTGTTCTCGGATCACTGTCGCCCTGAGGAGCCCCGTGATAGAGTGAGCAGCAGGAAACGATGACACTTTTCGTGTGCTCTCCTGCGAAGCTAGGGTCAATACCTCAACCTCTGCCGAATGATTCGCACAAAGGCGCAAAGATCGCCGATAGGACTGGTGGCGCTCGTTCTGGCACTGGTGCTGGCCCTGCACCTTGCCTATCAGCTTTCCCTCGGCATCCCCGCACGCGTCCGAATCGAGCAGGAAGCGGTCGCGCAGCGGCTGCTGCAACAGATCGCCTCCGCCATCTTGCAGGACCCATCGCGCGGCAACGAGCCGGCCGCGGCGTTCGTCCTCGGCGCATCCAGCGCACATCCGGGTCTCCTCGCACTCGGCCGACTCGATCAGGGTCGATCGACTCAGGGTGCCGGCGCGGAGCAGCCCGCAGACCCTTCAACGGCGATGACGATCGACGCGATACCGGCCGACATCGCGCGCGCAGCCGCCGCTTTGCCGATGCAGCCGCGCTTCGCGGTTGCACCTGAATCGGGCCGCCTGTTCGGCGCGATGAGTATCGGCAGGACGAGCAACGAGGATGGAGGGCGCGTCGATCCCGCCGCTCTCGCTCCGGAGCCCGTGATCTATGTGGTGATGGATCTGGCTGCGGCAGAGGATGCCGAGCGCCACCGACTCCTGTCCTGGGCGGGCGTGTGGCCTTGGGTCCTCGCAATCGGGCTCGCCCTCCTTCTGGCCCTGTCGACGAGCCGTTACGCAGCCACGAGGACATTGCCGCGATCCGGCTCGGGGATCCTTGCGGGCGGTGCGAACCCCGAAGCGGACTCAGAGATTCGCGCCGAGTCTGTCGAACCGCGCCTCGCCGAGGTCGAGCACATCCTCGACATCGCCGCCGTGATCCTGGTCGGTTTGGATCTCGATGGCCGTGTCCGGCTCATCAACCGCAAAGGCTGCGAGGTTCTGGGCCTCGACCGCGAGCAGATCGTCGGGCGTGATTGGGCGGAGTCCTTCGTACCCGAGCGCGAGCGCGAGCAGGCCCGCCGAATCCTTGCGCGTGTGACCTTGGAAAACGACGAGCCCTTGATCGCTGTCGAGGGTTCGGTCATCTGCGCGGATGGCTCGGAACGCCTGATCGAATGGAACAACAGCCGGATCCGCGACAGCGCGGGACAGCTGATCGGCGGACTCGGCTCGGGCACCGACATCACCGAACGCAAGCAGGCCGAGCGTGCGCTGTCGTATCTGGTCACGCTCGAGACCGTCTTGGTCGAGACCTCGCGGTCCTTGGTGGCTGCGCCTGCCGACGCGGTCGGCCCCTTGGTCGAGAATGCCCTGGGGACCGTCGCACGGCGCATGGGTGCGGAGCGGGCGTATGTCTTCGTGCTGAGCCGTGACGGCACAAGCATGCGCAACATGCAGGAATGGAGCGCAAGCGGTCTCGGCCTTGCGGGAGCAGGTGCGCCGCCGATGCCCACGTCGCTGATCCCGCGCTGGATGGAGACCCTGCAGCACGGCGACGACATCCGTATCGACGACGTCACCAAGCTCCCCGAGACCTGGCGTGTCGACCGCGAGCAGCTCGAGCAGCTCGAGGTGCGATCGGTGGCAGCCGTCGCCATTCGGGTGGCCGGTCGGATGGGCGGTTTCGTCGCGATGGAGATGTTGAGCGACACGCACAGCTGGCGCGACTCGGAGATTCGTGCACTCGGGTTTCTCGGCGATCTGATCGGCGGTGCCTTCGAGCGGCGGCGCAACGAGCAGAAGCTGCTCGACAGCAGACGCCGGCTCGAAGAGATCGCCCTCTACGATCCTTTGACGCGTCTGCCGAACCGGCGGCTCTTGGCCGAGCGTATGGACGAGGCGGTCGTGCGGGCCCGCGAGCAGGGTCTTTTGCTCGGGGTCTGTTATCTGGATCTCGACGGGTTCAAACCCATCAACGACACCCACGGGCACAAGATGGGCGACCGAGTGCTGGTGACGGTGGCGAGCCGATTGCGCGGCTGCGTGCGCGAGGACGACACGGTGGCCCGTCTCGGCGGAGACGAGTTCGTCCTGCTGATGAATCAAATGGAGTCGCTCTCGGACTGCGCCGCGCTGCTCGAGCGCGTACTCGCCTCGCTCGCCCAGCCGATTTTGATCGACGGTCATTCGCTCGCCGTCACCGGCAGCGCGGGCGTGACCCTCTTCCCGCAGGACGCAGGCGATGCGGACACCCTCCTGCGCCATGCCGACCACGCCATGTACCAGGCCAAACAACAGGGCCGCAATCGCTTTCAGTTCTTCCAGCCCGTCAAGGATCAGCCCGATCAGGCACACAAGCGCGAGCTCGTGCGCATCCGAGAGGCCATCGAAGGCGACGAGCTGCGGCTGCATGTGCAGCCGAGGGTCGATATGCGCTCGGGCCGCGTCGTGGGCGTCGAAGCACTCGTACGCTGGGAGCACCCGGAGCGTGGACTCTTGCCGCCGGGCGAGTTCCTACCCTTGATGGAGGGCGACGAGCTCCTTCACGACCTGGACTGGTGGGTGATGGATCGGGCGCTGCGATTGCTGGAAGACTGGCGCAGCGCCGGGCTGGATCTCACGATGAGTCTCAATCTCTCGGCCTGCTCGCTGCAGGACACCGGATTCGTCGCGGCCTTGCAGGAGATGCTCGCGCAGCATCCGAGCATCGACCCTGCGCATCTGCTGTTCGAGATCATCGAATCCGAGGCGTTACGCGACATCGAAACCACCGCCTCGGTCATCCGAGCATGCGCCGTGCTCGGCGTCCAGTTTGCGTTGGACGGCTTCGGCAACGGCTATGCGTCTTTGACCGATTTTCGCTGTCTTCCGGCCCAGGTGGTGAAGATCGATCAAACCGTGGTGCGCGACATCCTGCGCTCGCGCGACGGTCGCAACCTGGTGAAGGGCGTCATCGGGATCGCCAACGCCTTCCAACGCGAGGTGATCGCCGAGGGCGTGGAATCCGCCGCGCACGGCCTGCTGCTGATGGATCTGGGCTGCACCCTGGCGCAGGGCTACGGCATTGCAGACCCGATGGCTCCCGAGCAGCTCGCCTCCTGGATCAAGGGCTTTCGCCCGCCGCAACTCTGGACCGATCGCCCCGACGTGGACTGGACCACCGAGGACCTATCGCTCTTGAGCCTGGAGGCGATCCATCGCGACTGGGTCAATCGTCTCGTGCGCCATGTCTCGACCGATACCGCGGCAAGGCTGCCCGAGCTTCAACCCGAATTGTGCGACTTCGGGCGCTGGTACCTGGGAACCGGCACAACGCGTTACGGCGAGATGCCCAGCTTCCGATCGCTCGACGCCCTGCACCGGCAGATTCATTTGCACGCCGGGCAGCTGCTCGCGCTCGACCGCCTCGATCGCGAGGCGCTGACCGATCCGATCACGAAGCTGCTGGCGGAGCGCGACGACCTGGTCGCGGGCATCCGATCGCTTCAGGCTGAAGTCCTCGAGCACCCGTCGCAGGATGCGAACGTCTGAGCCGAAGCGTTAGCCTTGCTGCATGAGCGTGCGCAGGTCCATGAGCGCGGCATTCGCCTTCGCAATGTAAGAGGCCAACACGAGCGAGTGATTGGCCAGGATGCCGTAGCCATCGCCGTTGAGCACGATCGGACTACCCATGGGCTTGGTTGCACCCTTCAAATCCCGGATGATCTGCTGCAGCGAGACCTCTGCGCGTTTGGCCGCCAAGACACCCTCGAAGTCGCTCGCGATCGCCTGCATGAGGTGATAGAGCGCCCAACTGTAGCCGCGGGCGCAGTAATAAACGTTGTCGACCTGATGCCAGGGCGTCTGAATCGGAACCGGCTCCTCGTCGAGGAGCGCACCCTCGTCGCCGGCCCGCGGGATGCCGATCGCGGCGGCCAGGTCGCTGTCCGGGACACTGGAGCTCAGACGAACGCCGAAATGACCCAAGCGTTTCTCCACGACCGCGAGATAGGCCGCGAGGTTGTCTGCACGGGCGAAGAATTGCGCACGAGGTTGATCGCCCCCGCTCAGATCCGCCAAGAAGCGCTCGAGGGCTTCGATCCCAAGTTCATATTCCGTCTCGGCCGACGGAAGCATCCAGGATTTCGGGTCGATCGCGAAGCGCAAATCGGCTTCCTTGACGTCGGCATTTTCGAACGATTGACTCTGAGAGCGACTGAAATCATTCCGCAGCGCGCGCACGAAATCGCGGAGCGCCATCAGGTTTCCGCATTCCCAGCTTTGGGTGTTGTCGAGAAAGACGCCGGGCGGCAAGCGATCGTTGTACAGAAAGCCGCCGGGCTTCCTCAGGAGCGACTCGCCGATCCCGACCGCAACCTCAACCGAACGGGTGCCGGGAGTCCCATCCCCGGCCCGCTCCCCGAGCTCGGCCGCCGCCACCGCGGCACCGTCCAATGGTGTTGGATGAATGGACCAGTAAACACCCAGCGAGACCATGACGAGACCGGCGAGGCCGACCACCCCTAAGGTCGTACGCCAAGGGAACCGGCGCCGTACTGGTCCGGAGGCGGTGCTCGGCAATGGCGTGCCGGGCTCATGTCGCGGGGTCGATCGTGGATGATTCATCTGCATTTCCCGAGTCGATTCGATATGTCAGAACATTAACGAATACTAATATTTAAGACATTGAGGAATCGCAGATCCCCGCCTTAAGCATTGCGTTTCTCGACGTTCAGTTCTCGATCAGATAAACCTCGACACGGCGATTGCGCTGCCGCGCCTCGGCGGTTCCACTCTCATCGATCGGTTGAGCCTCCCCTATCCCGAAGATCTCGATGCGTTCAGCGTCGATGCCCATCGCAGCCAAGGCATCCTTGACCGACTGCGCACGTTCCCGGGAGAGCGCGAGGTTCTTCGCTGCGCTGCCGGAACGATCGGTATGACCCTCGACCCGCGCGCTCAGTTGTTCATGTCGCGCGAGAACCTCGGCAATGGCACCGAGGCTCTCGGGACGCTTCGATGAAAGCGCACTCCCGCCGACCGGAAAGCGCAGCTCCGACTCGGTCAGTGTTACTAAATAGCCGCGCTCGGTCGGTCGCGCGCCGAGACGCACAAGGTCATCCTGCAACGGACTCGCGGAGGATATGGCGTCTGCGGCGGCCGAGTCGCTTGCGGCTGCGACCCCGGTATCGGTGTCGGCGAGCATCTCGGCCAGGCGGTCTTGCTGCGCCTCGACCACGAGCGCGACCGCCGTCTGCTGCTCAGCCACCGCGACCAGCTCCCGCTCGAGATGCTGAATCTTGGCTTCCGCATCGCTCAAACGCGTATCCAGTGCATCCGTCTCCGCTCGAGCATCCATCCCGACGGGCGTCGCGATGGCGCTCTCCGACGCCCCGACGTCAGGGTTTACACGTGTTTCGGTCACCAACGGCTCGGTCACCAACGGCTGGGTCGGAGGCGGCTCGGCCGGCAGGGTCTGCGGCCCGCGCGAATAGGCCAACAGAAGTCCTGCCGAGAACGATAGAACTAGAAAAACAAAGGGATAGATGGATTTGGATTTCACCGTGGAGGTGACGTCGGACATGGTGGCTCCTCGAGTACAGAATCGGTTCAGCGGCTCGGCGACCGAGAGAGGGGTCTGCCGACTCGGGAAAGGGTCGTGGCATCGAGACGACGGATTCGCAAACGCGTCGTCCCGCATCTGCCGACGGCGTCAGTGACCGGAAACACAGATCCCGTTGCGCCGGACCGCGATGGCGGTGCGTGCGAGCAACAAGGTGACGATTCCGGTCAGCAGGGTCAGCAGACCGAGCCCGAGATAGCGGTAGATATCCTGCCCGGTGCGCTCGAACATCAAGAGACTCGCGATGCCGATCGCCGCCAGCGGGAAGGAGTAGGCCCACCATGAAAGGAAGAATCCGAGCTTCAGGAATCGGTTTGCCTGGGTGAACAGAAGCAAGGTCAAAAAGAGACCGATGAAGTAGAGCACGCGCGCAAAGGCATCGAGCTCTCCGATCAGTCGCGAATAGGCAATGAAGCCGACAGCAGGCGGAGCGATTAGAATGAAGAGCGTCGGCATCAAGCGCTCTTCGATCGGATGATGAAACAGCACCCGGTAAAAGATGATCGTCATCAGGATCAGCCAGAACAGCATTCCGGTACTGAAGAAGAACCAGGAAATGTCCTGATAACCCAAGGGGACTCCGGCCACCGGAACCAAGACGTTGCCGACCGCCGGAATGAACCAGGCCGGATTCATATGATGCACCTGAAAGTGCTCATGATGGATCCAAACATTCACGACATAGAGCGTGAAAACGAGATGAAGCGCCGTACCCGCCATCCAGAGCGCACGACTCACGTCACTCATCACCGGCAGAAAGGCGATAGAGAGCAAGAGCAAGCTAATCGAGATGGTCGGAAAGAAATTGAGCTTTACCGGATGTCGCAACTCTTGAATGACAGCCTGCCGGTACATGGCAAGCTTGGCCATATAGAGCAGCATCAAGACAATGAAGAGCGTGCTCGTCACGCCGATCAGCCAGGGGGTGATGCCCAAGTCGAGGGCGAGGACCGCCTGGGCCTTCTCCCAGCCGATGGTGAGGCCCGAAAGGCCCATCACCATCGCGAAGAAGGAGATCGGGAAGTGCTCGAGCCGCCCGGGCGTCTTGGTGGAAGTCTCCATGATGTACAGGCACCCTCCCTCAAAGAACCGACGGCATGGGCGCGAACAAGAGAACAGCGAGCATCGTCGTGGTCGCTAGCACCGGCGCCCACAACCAGTAAGGCGTCGCCGCTGTTGCGGTGCGTGTCGAGCGCGTAACGATCCGGGATTGCTGGGTCATGGTCTGGCTCCGATGGTATGTCGAGCAGGGTCGTCGAGCGCTTCGGTCTTCCCGACCGGGGCACCCGACCTCTGCTCGGAGAATGAGGTTGATGCGCAGTCTAGGCATCGCTGCGGTGGGATGCATTGACAAATCTCAGACTAGCCAGCTCGGGTTTATCCGGTGGCCCGCGTCCCACGGCGGCCCCGTCGCCGATTGTGAATCTTCAATGCGAAGCCGTGCATCAATCCATAGTCTCGCGGTCGGACTTCGCCGCGGTCGGGCCTCGCAACATTCCCGCACCGCGGCATCATCACCTCCCAAGACTCCGGAGCGACGCCAATGAAACAATCCCTTCTGCAAGAGAAATACCCCGTGTACAGCCTTGAGCTCCCCAAACCGGAAACGACGATGAAGGATGCCGAGGCCATTATCGAGTACCTGAAGGGCTGCATTGCGCGGCATAAGATCGCCGAATTGATCTCCACCTTCGATCACTATGCGCACACCCGAGCGCTTGAAGAAGGCGAGATCGCCGACGACATCCTCGCCGCGAAGCACGTCATCTTCTGCTTCGGAACCCACCTGAAGGACGCCCATGTGATGGCGGTACGGCCTCGCTCGATCGGTGTGGTCGAGAAGGCCGATCGGTTCGTCATTACCTTCCTCGAGGCCCCCATGCCCTTGGCGAACTCGGCAATGGAAGGCTGGGTCAAGGCGCTCGTGCGATCCCCCGAAAGCCTCCCCGCTTAAGGCAGGGTCGGCTGCGTCGCGCGTGCCGAGACTAGGTGCGCCGACGAGCCCTGCGGCGCAGAGGCGCAACGCCGGCGCAGGGCGCGCGATGCAGCGAAAAAACCGGGCGCGCTCGGTATATACTCGTGGCTCCGCCGACAGACCCGCCCACGACCGCCGATGCCGACTCAAACCCCGTCCGCGCCCCACAAGCCCGACTTCAAAACCGCTGACCTCTCCGATCGATACGACGAACGCGTCCGCATCTGCGACCCGATCTTTCGAGATTTCGGCGGTCAGGTCCGATTCTGCGGCCCGGTCGTGACCGTCAAGTGTTTCGAAGACAACTCTCCGGTAAAGTCGACCCTCGCCGAACCCGGCCACGGCCGCGTCCTGGTGGTCGATGCCGGCGGCTCGATGCGCTGCGCCATGCTCGGAGACCTGATTGCGGCGGGCGCGGTCGAGCAAGGCTGGGCCGGCGTCATCCTCTACGGGTGCATCCGGGACAGTCGCGACATCGCCGCCATGCCGCTGGGCGTCAAGGCATTGGGGACACATCCACGCAAGAGCCACAGGCGCGGTGAAGGTCAACGGGATATCCCGGTCACCTTCGCCGGTCTGCGCTTCACCCCGGGCGATGAGGTGTACTGCGACGAAGACGGCATCCTGGTGGCCGACGTGCCGTTGGATCTCGATTAAACCGCGTCCAGAGCGAGAGGCCGAGCTCCGAGTGAGTCCGCCGGTACGTGCACTCCCGAAGCCTGAGCGGGGACGCGGTTTAAGATTTTCATTTTTCATCATCATGGACCGCGCCAGCTCCGGCTCTCGTGGTTTCAACCGTGGCGGATCCAATCCAATCACTACGGATGCCGCTCCAGGCGCGGTTTAAGTCACTAAACCACCCGGCGGCGATCGATCCGGCAAGGTACAGCGAGGCAAGACCATGGCGTGGACCGAGGCGAAACAGATTGCCGAGGCGATCCTCGACGGATTCGGGCGTCACTACCGGCTCTTTCGCGAGATCACCGGCCGGGCGCGGGAACGCTTCGAGTCGGCGGATTGGCCGGCTGTTCAGGCCGCGGCGCGCGAGCGGATCAGCTATTACGACGAGCGGGTCGGCGAGACGGTCGCCCTGCTGCGCCGCGAGTTTCATCTGCGCGACCCCACAGACATCCTGTGGCGACGCGTCAAGATCGAGTACATGCGCCTCCTGCCGCTGCACCACCAACCCGAGCTCGCCGAGACCTATTACAACTCGGTGTTCTGCAGGCTCTTCGATCGGCGCTACTACAACAACAGCTATATCTTCGTCTGGCCGATGATCTCGACCGAACACCTCGAGGCCGAGATCCCGATCTTTCGACCCTACTACCCTGCGCGCGACGGTTTCGCGCGGGTGATCGCCCGCATCCTCGGCGACATGGGTTTTCAGCGCCCCTTCCGAAACCGCCGGCACGACATCCGCTGCCTGATGCGCGCCGTGCGGGACCGCTTCCCGCGCAGGCGCGCGCTGCACCAGAATTTTCAGCTCGCCGTCCTCTCCGAGCCCTTCTACCGCAACAAGGCCGCCTACATCATCGGCAAGGCCATTAACGGGGCGGACCAGATCCCGTTCGCGATCCCGATCCTCAACGACGAGGGACACGATGGCTCGCCCGGCGGACTCTATGTCGACACGCTGCTCTCGGGCGGGGACGAGATCTCGGATGTCTTCAGCTTCTCGCGCGCCTACTTCATGGTCGATACCGAGGTGCCGGCTGCGGTCGTCGATTTCCTGCGACCCTTGATGCCGCACAAGGGCAAGGCCGAGCTCTATACGGCCATCGGCCTACAGAAGTTCGGCAAGGCCGAGTTCTACCGCGACTTCCTCAAACATCTGAGGTATTCGGCCGACGATTTCGTGATCGCCCCCGGCATCCGCGGGATGGTGATGTGCGTCTTCACGCTCCCGTCGTTTCCCTTCGTCTTCAAGGTCATCAAGGACCGTTTCCCGCCACCGAAGGAGATGACGCGGGAGACCGTCAAGGAGAAATACCAGCTGGTGAAGCTGCATGATCGCGTCGGGCGGATGGCCGACTCCTGGGAGTACTCGCACGTCGCCTTTCCGCGCCACCGCTTCTCGGCTGCCCTCATCGAGATGTTGGAGAGCGACTGCGCAAAGAGTCTCGAGTCCGACGGCGATCAGCTCATCATCAAACATCTCTATATCGAGCGGCGCATGTCGCCGTTGAATCTCTATCTGCATACCGCCGACGACGACGACATCCGCCACGCGATCGGCGAATACGGCGATGCGATCAAGCAGCTCGCGGCAGCCAACATCTTCCCGGGTGATTTCCTGTTCAAGAACTTCGGGGTCACGCGTCAGGGTCGCGTCGTCTTCTACGACTACGACGAGCTGTGTTACCTGACGGAGTGCCGTTTTCGGGAGATCCCGCCCGCACCCTACCCCGAGATGGAGATGGCCGAGGAGGTCTGGTACAGCGCAGGGCCGAACGACGTCTTCCCCGAGGAGTTCGAGACCTTCCTCCTGACCGACCCGCGAATCCGCAAGGTCTTTCGCGAGCTGCACAGCGAGCTGTTCGACCCCGCCTGGTGGCAGGCCCGTCAGGAGCACATCCGGGCGGGGCATCTGGAAGATGTCTTCCCCTACGCAGAGGAGCGTCGTTTCGATCGCGCCGATCCGGTCGCATCCGATCACGACAGTTAGAAACATCGGCAATCGCCGACCATCTCGAGCGAAGGCGCCTCCGGCGCCCGAGCCGCATTAAAACAAGGGGAACCGTTGCGCGCACCTGCGCTCGGCAGCCTCGATGCACAGCACAGGAGACTGGAACGATGAAGACACCTCCCCTTGGGATCCATCGCATAATCTGGAGCCTGCTGCTGTTCGGCACGCTCGCCTCGGCCGCCGTCGACGGACCCGCAGAGCTGGCCCCCGGAATGCAGAACCCCGGCTATCACGAGCAACCCGACTGGTTCAAGGCGTCCTTTCTGGATCTTCGCGAGGATGTCGCCGAGGCCACCGCCCGGGACAAGCGCCTAGTGCTGTACTTTTACCAGGACGGCTGCCCCTATTGCGCCAAGCTGTTGCAGGAGAACCTCGGCGATCAGTCGATCGCCCGTCTGATGCAGGGCAGTTTCGACGTCGTCGCCATCAATCTCTGGGGTGACCGGGAGGTCACCGGCCTGTCCGGCGAGCTCACCACCGAGAAACAACTCGGCTCGGACCTCAAGGTCCAGTTCACGCCGACGATGCTGCTGCTCGACGAGGCCGGGCAGGTCGTTCTTCGGATCAACGGCTATTTCCCGCCCCATCGCTTCAAGGCCGCGCTCGACTATGTCGCCGAGCGGCGCGAGCAGGTCGGCGAGTCTTTCGCCGATTATGCCGCCGGACTCGAGTCGACCGAGGCCAAGGGCACCTTGCATAAACAAGGCGGCTTCTTGCAGGCCCCGTTCAGGCTCGCCGACAACCGCGATACATCCATGCGTCCTTTGGTGGTGATGTTCGAGCAGCCGACCTGCCGAGACTGCGACGAGCTGCACGAGGACATCCTCGAGCGCGAGCCGCTCGCCTACTCGCTGAGCGGCTTCGACGGGGCCATCCTGGATACCTATTCGCGCGACCCCGTGCAGACGGTCGACGGGCGCGAGATCCCGATCCGCGACTGGGCCGCGGAGCTCGGCATCAAGTACACGCCCAGCCTGGTCTTCTTCGATGCCGCCGGGCGCGAGGTCTTCCGCACCGAGGGCTACTTCAAGGCATTCCATATCCACGGCGCCTTGGACTACGTCGCAACGGGTGCCTACCTGTGGGAGCCGAGCTTCCAACGCTACCTTGCCGCGCGCCGCGAGGCGCTCGCCGCGTTTGGGATCGAGGTCGATCTAATGGATTAAAAACCATATCATTTTAACCTCAAGCGCGGCGCGTCGGTCTCCCGAGCCGGAAGAGCACAACGGTAGGGTGGACGAGCGCAGCGCAGTCCACCAGCGGCGGCGCTGGGTTCGGTGGACTGCGCTGCGCTCGTCCACCCTACGGGCCTCGCTCGTCCACCCTACGGCGCTTGTCCTAGCGCCCGCGCCCTCCGCCGCCCCCGCCGCCGCCTCCGGAGGAGCCGCCGCCACCTCCGCCCGAGCTGCTGCCGGGCGGCGTCGCGGATGAGGCGATCTGACGACTGAGGGTTTGGCCGAGCGACCGACTCACGCGAGAGAGATCCCCCGCGGTACCGCGGCCTCGATACCAGGATATGCCGCCTGCGGCGGCCGCCGCGGCGGCGGCGCCGACGGCAAGCGTGAACTTGCGGGTCCAGGCCTCTTCGACATCCAGCGCCAGGGCATAAGGCAACAGCGCCTCGTAGCGTTCGGCATCCAGCACGGGCGAAGCCTCGCTGCTCGGTCCGGGGAGCGCCTTCAACTCATCGCGCTCGGCGACACTCAGGTAGAGCTTGAGGCCCTCGATTCGGTCGAGCAGCGCTCTGCCCTCGGTGGTCGGGGCCTTCAGCAGCCAAGCAAAGAGGACATGCGCACCGATGGCAAGCCCGAACAAGACGAGCATGGCCGGGATTCCGTCTCCGCCCGCGACCATCCAGGCCAAACCGCCGTAGAGCACGGAGAAGGCGATCCCCAAGCCGAGCTTGCCGTCGTTGACGAGAAAAAAACGCGGGCTATAGAGCTGCGCGAGGCTCTGCGTGTGGCCCTTCTGCGCCGGCCCGACCCGATCCGCCTGCTTGTTGGTCAGTACCAGCTGATCGCCCTTGGCGAAGAGCAGCCGAAGCAAGGTCGCTTGACTCGCCGTGAGTGCGGCCGGGTCGGCGCCGTGCAAACGCTCGAGCCGCCATGCCTCGCGCCAACCGGCCTTTTCCTGATGGATCACCACATGGCCCTTCACCGCCGTCTCGACCAGATCGGCGGCAAAGCAACGGTGGTCGTAGCCCATCCGGCTCAGATACCGCAGACCCGCGGGTGAATGTCCATCCGGGGGACGGTAGTGCGGAAAGATCGGGCCGGCCTGCGGATCCCGCCCCACGCGCCACCAGGTGGTCCCGTAATAGGCAAGCAGCAGGATCAGCCCGACCAGGGCGACCAGCACGCCGCGATTGTCGTACAGGAGCCAGCCGAGACGCCGGGCATTGGTCGGCTCCGCGACCAGACCTTTCGGGAAGCCTGCAACGATCGTCAGACCCTCGCCGACACCGAGAGGGCGTGTCGTCGCGAAACGGATCTCGTCGGGCCCGACCACCTCGGCCACCAGATCTCGACCGACGGCACCCTGAGGACCCGTATAGCCCTCGGCCGTGATCTTCTCGATCGGAACCTCGGCGGGAAGCCGAACCGTGGCGCTCGCCGCGAGGATCGGAAAGATCCAACCGGTGCCGGTGACGTTCCAGTAGAGCTCGTCGTGCCCCTCGAAGAAACCGAGCTGACGGGTCGTGCGGTAGCGGATGCGATAGGTGTAGGTCGCCGGAACAGCGAGAAAATCATCGTTGCCGGTGTTGATCTCCACGCCGTTTGAGACGCGCTCGATGAAATTGGGCTCCGGCTCACCGTCGCGCTCCACACCGAGAAGCTCGAATCCGACGCGGACCTGGTTGCCGAGCCGGTCGCGATAACGAGTCGGAAACTCGCGCACGATGCCGCGGCGGATCTCGCTGCCCTCGGCGCGAATCGCGATCGTCTCGGTCACCTCGAGGCTGCCGTCGGACTGGATCGCAAGATCGCTGTGGAAGGAGAGGATCTCCTCGGCTGCACCTGCCTGAGCGCCGACGCCGAGGAGGAGCAGAAACACGAGGCCGAGGAGCCATCCACCCCCGGAACCCGCGCATCGATGCCGGATCGTGAAGGAGATGCACCCGGCAGACGGGTCGGGGCGGCGGTCGATCCTGCTCATGCTTCGGCCTCGAGTCGGGGTGCCGCACGCTCGGACTCGCGTGCCAGATAGTATTCGGCCGACGCGAATCCGAACAGCCGGGCGAGCAGCAGATCCGGCACCTTCTGAACCCCGTCGTTCAACTCGCGCACCGCACCGTTGTAGAAGCGGCGGGCGTATTGGAGATGCTCCTCGACATCGACGAGATCGCGTTGAAGGCGCAGGAAATTCTCGCTCGCCTTCAGATCCGGATAGGCCTCCTCGAGCAGCATCAGCCGACCGACCGACTGCTCGAGGGCCGCCTCGAGGGTCGCCAGCTCGGCGGGACTTCGCGTCTCGAGGGCACGGGAGCGCAGCGCCGCGACGGCCTCGAAGAGTGTCTTCTCATGCGTCGCATAGCCGCGCACCGCCTCGACCAACATGGGGATCAGGTCGTGCCGCCGAGTGAGCTGAACATCGATATCGCTCCAGGCCGCGCGCACGCGATTGCGCAGGCGCACCAGGCGATTGAAGACCCAAATACCCCAACCCAGCGGGATCAGGAGGAGCGCCGCAAACCCGTAAACCATGTACCGAGTCCCCTTCCGAGCGATGCCGACGATGTTCCTTCCGTGACAAGAATCACGGCCGACCGCTCGCGCCCAGCTCGAACATCGGCTTGCTCTCGGGACCGACCTCGTGAAGGGCCGGGTTGAGGCGCTTCAGGTCGAGCGTCGGCTTGACCTTAAGCGACAACAACGACGGATCCAAGTATTTCTTCATGAGGCGCCGTGCCTTGCCGAGATCGCGTGTCCCGCGCAACGCGCGCACCTGGTTCAAGGCCACCTGAGTCGGCGCAGTGCCGCCGTTGCGGCGGTAATAGGTGATCACCGCCTCGGTGTAGTTGAGCGTCTCGAGATAGGTCACCTGACTGTTGGTGCGATCGACCACGCCCTCGCCCGCGTTGTAGGCCATGATGACCCGACCGTAGTCGTTGTTGTATTTGCGCAGGAGGCGCTTGAGGTGACGTGTGCCGGTATCGAGGTTGATCTTGGGGTCGAAGAGATCGGCGACCGAGGTCACCCCGTAGTCCGCTGCCGTCGGGGGCATCAACTGCATCAGCCCGACCGCGCCCGCGCGGGACACGGCGTGGGCGTTGTAGTTCGACTCCGCCGCGACGACCGCGCGCACCAATTCATCCTCGACACCGTGTCGCCGGGCGACCGCCGGAATCATGGCGATGACCTCCGCGCGGCTCGGACGCGGCCCGTTCGGCGCCGCCGGCAATGCCGGCTTGGCGGGAGCAGCCTTGGCGGACTTGAGTGCGTCGGCATCGATCTTGGTTGATTGCGTCCCGGACTGCGGCGTCTCGGCGCCCTCCGTCGAGGTCGATTGACCCGCCACGCTGCCCCAAGAGACGAGCGGCATAAAGGCCAGCGCCAGAAACGCCAGGCGTCGGACCCGCTTTGGATCGGCACCGAAGGATGTCATGACCCCTCCACCACTGAGGTTGGCAAGGCGGCGCCCGTCGAACCGGAGTGAGCAACCCGGGACGCATGACCCGCAGGACGGAGCCGGTGTACCAGAAAGGGCTCCAGAAGATCCGCCACCTCCGCAATGCCGGTCGGCTCCACGGCAGGCGGTCGATCGGCGGTGCACAACGCCTGGATGGCCTCGGCGAGGTGTCCCGCCAGAAGATCCTCCCGCGTGATCTCGCGCGTCGGCATCCGCTCTGCCAGCCAGGGTATCAAGGCGGCTTCCTCCGGCCAATCGCCGCGCTTGACGTAGAGCACGGGGATCCGATTGACGGCGGCCTCGGCATAGCTGCCGTAGCCGGGCTTGCACAGCATGAGATCGCAGGAGGACATGACGTCGTCCGGCACCCGCAGTCCAAGCGAAGAAATCCCGGTCGCATCGCGCCTCTGACCGCCGGGAAGATCTTGAGCCAACCAATGGACTTGGTCCTGCTCGGGCCACATCGCGAGCGGATCGAACCCCTGGAATCCACCGAATTGAATCAGGGCGAAGGGGCGATCGGGGGGCACGCCGCAGCGTGCGCGCAACGCATCCCGACGATCCGGATAACGGCTCGCGATGGGGCCGACATCGATCGCATTCGGCAGCCAGGACATAGCCATCGAGGGGGCCGGTCGGATGAAGAGCTCGGCCGCGGCATAGACCGCCCGCATCCGCGCCATCACAGGTGCGGGGACCTGATCGGCCACCGGACTCTCGCGCAGGATGTCGTACCAGTTGAGCGAGCACAGCGCCACGGCCGGGATGCCCGCCCGCCGCGCCGCATCGAGCGGCAGCCAGGGCACATCGGCCAAGACCAGGTCAGGCGCCGCACGGCGCAACAGTGAGGTCTCGCGCTCGAGTCGCCGTTCGTAGTCGGCCTCGAAATCCGCATATCGGATCAGGCTTTCCGACCAGCGGGTGCCGAGAGGACCGTCCATGAGCAGACCGATATCCGTCCCCTCCTGGATCTGCGTAAACCCGGGCGGCAGTCGGCTGCGCGCCAAGCCCGGATTAATGTCGCTCTGCAGGGTGATCCGCAGACCGGGAAAACGCCGCGCCAGCTCATGGACCACCGGAGCCGCCTGCGCCAGATGCCCGTACCCGTGGGCGGTTACGGCAAGGAAAAGGTGGGACATGACAGCGCCTCCGGTTCGCTTCGGGCTCGCGTCAGGACTCGACGCGCTCGGACGCCGCGGCGGGACGGCCGAGCCGCTGCCCGAGTCGAACCTTGCTCCCCGGCACGAGCGTCTCGTCCAACTGCACCCGACCCGGCTCGAAGAGCAGGATCACGGTCGAGCCCAGATTGAAGCGGCCCATCTCGGCGCCGCGCTCGAGCCGGACCGATCCGGCCCCGGTGCTGCCCGCATTCGAGCCCTGACTTCGGTCTCGTGCAGGCGTGACCTCGCCGGCCCAGACGGTCTCGATCCCGCCGACGAAGATGGCCCCGACCAGAACCATCGCCATTGCGCCGACATCGGTCTCGAATCGGCACGCGACCCGCTCGTTGCGGGCGAACAGACGCGGCACCAGGTCGGCGGTGACGTTGTTCACGCTGAACAGCCGTCCCGGGATGTGGTGCATCCAGACAAGATTGCCCCCGAGCGGCATGTGGATGCGGTGGTAATCGCTCGGCGCCAAATAGATGGTCGCAAAGGTCCCGCCGTCGAAGGCCCCTGCCCGCTCCGGGTCGCCCCCGAGAAGCTCCTCGACGGTGTAAACCCGACCTTTCGCTTGGATCAAGCGACCCGCCGTAATCCGACCGCTCTGACTGATCGTGCCGTCGACGGGGCACACGACCGCCAGCGTGTCCGGATCAAGAGGCCGGGCCTCGGGTCTCAGCGCGCGGGTAAAAAAGGCATTGAAGTGCGCATAGGCCTTCGCGTTCGGCTCCACCGCCTCATTCATATCGATCCGGTAGAGGCGCAGGAAGATCGCGATCAACAGGTCCTTCAGTGGACGCCACCGCACGCGCGCCAGCCGATACATGAGGGCCGACAACAGGTGCTGCGGCAGGACATGCTGAAGGGCGACGAAGAGCCGCGCCCCCATGCCCCGAACGGGTTCCGTCATGGTGTCTCCGGCAATAAAAGATCCGAGCCGGCGTAGATGGCTTTCAGATCCTCGGCGAGCTGTGCGCCTCCTTCGCTCTCGGGAAGAAAGGCGAGCACGAATCCCCCCGGCGCAACGACGAAGATCGCCGCCGTGTCCGTCGCACCGAGACCGATGTCGGCGCGGAGACGGTCGATCTGCTCCGGGTCGCCGCCGAGGATCTTCAGCGCAGGCAAGAGACCGGCGAAATCCCGGTGAAGGCTTGAATCATTGCCCGCGGTCACGAGCACGAGGCGCAGCTGCTTGCGCAAGGCACGCTCGTCGGCCACCCGGTTGTAGACATCGATCAGGCGCTGGACGGCAAGTTGTCCCGAAGCGCGCGAGAGGTCGCCGAACGCGAGCAGGGTCCAGCCTTGCGCGAGATCCTTTTGGCCGAACGGGCGGCCGAGCGCCTCCCGGAGCTCGAAATCCGGCAGGCTCGCGGGCGGGCGGATCAGCAAGCCGCCGATCACCGGAGGCGCGGCGCTGCGGCGCTGGTATTGATTACCCCATTGATAGGCCAGGACGAACAGCGAGATGGCACCGAGGATCAGGACCAAGCGCATCCAGAGCGGGTGTCGGTTCCGCAAGAACATCTCAGGCACACGCCTCGGGTGCACACGCCGGATCAGCGGTCGTCGAGACGGGTTCGGCGCCTGTCGGGGAACAGCCCGCGTCGCATCGTGCAGACCGTGAAGGCGTCGAGTGGAGATCGCGTGGATACGGCCCCACTCTTTCCGCTGACTGCGGTGTAGGGTGGACAAGCGAAGCGCAGTCCACCAGCACCGGTGCCCGTCTCGGTGTACCTCGCCCTCGCGCGCCCACCCGACCGGCCGCTCGTGTCGGCGAGGCATCAAGGCGGGGCGTCACGAGCAACATCATGATAGCAATGGGATCAAAACCGAGTCGCGGTCGGGGTCGTCGATCATCACGATTCGGACCCGAGGATACAGCCAGTATAAGGGCCGCCTCGCTCGGGGCTCAAGCCAATGCCGCCCATGAACAATCCGATCGTCGAAACCCACTCACACGAGGTCATTATGGGGCACAAGATCGAGAAGACCGATCGCGAATGGCGCGAAACCCTGACACCGGAGCAATACCGCGTGTGCCGAGAGAAAGGCACCGAGCCGGCCTTCACGGGGCAGTATCACGCCTCCAAGGAGCCGGGTCTCTACCGCTGTGTCTGCTGCGGCGAGTCCCTGTTCGACGCGAGCGAGAAATTCGATTCGGGCTCGGGGTGGCCGAGCTTTTGGCAGCCTGCCGCTGCACAGGCCGTGGCAACCGAAGACGACGTCAGTTACGGCATGCGTCGCACCGAGGTGCACTGCAACAGCTGCGGCGCCCATCTCGGACATGTGTTTCCGGACGGTCCGAGACCGACCGGACTACGTTACTGCATCAATTCGGTCGCTCTGGCCTTCGAGCCGAAGGACTGACCCCGCCGCAGCCGGCGATGCCGGGTGCGCGCTAGGGAGGGCTCACCGAATCCACGGCGGTTCCCCAAACGCCGAGCGCGTTCGCCCGCGCGATGCGCTCCATGGCGTGGTACTCGAACGGGGCCGTCGGGAGCGCGAGTGCCCAGCCGCGCTTGATCAGATAAGCGCCTAAGTCCTCGCCCGGGCTCAACCCGGTGCGATCGGCATAACAGACGGCCTGGATCCTTCCCTCGGCGGAGCGCCCGCGCGGCTCGCAGGTCACGAAGCCCCTGACGCGAAAATCGAGCGCAAGCACGGCCCTGGGAGCACACCGCACCGGCTGCTGTCGCCTGGTGCATTGCCGACCTGCGTCGGGGAGATAGACCCCGAAGAGCGCAATCGACTGGCCCTTGATCAAAAGCGATCCGTCGTCCTGAACGATCGCGAGCCCGACGATCTCCCGGGACCCGGCGGCAACGTCCGCCGCAACAACGAGCAGAAGCGCGAGCACACCCGGGAGCCCTCGCCTCGAAAAGGGTGGCATGCGCGAAGAAAGCAGCGACGACATCCCCGCTGTCACTCGGCTAGGGCTCGCTGCGCCCGGCGTCTGCCGGAGTCGGTTCGGCGACGACATCCGCCTCGATGTTCGCTGCCCCTTCCGCGCCCCCGCCGTCGGTTTCGATTTCCGACGCGGACTCCGGAACGACATCGTTTCCATTCGCGATGGACCCGGTCCCGAGCATCCCCGCCTTCGCGCTCTTGCCGGGGAACTCGAACCGCATCTCCGGCCAGATCGCCAGCCCCTTCGCCGCCGAGACCGTCCCGCCGGTCGACTCGTTCATAGCCGTTCCGCTGAGCGCGGTGCGCACGATCATATCGCTTTGCCCGGTGATCCCGGCAAGACGACCCGTTCCGCCCGTCAGCGTGAAGGTTCCCGAGCAGGATCCGGGCTCGCCGTCGCAGGTAAATTCCGCATACACGTAATCGCCGGTTGGACTTTCGATGGTGCAATAGCCCTGGCCGTCGAGCTCGTTGCTCAGGACATGGATGATCTGGGTCGACGGACACGTAAAGAGCGCGGCATCCAGCAGTCCGTCCCCGTGCTCGATGTACATGACACCTTCGAAGGTGCCGATAAACTGGAGTTTGTCCACGGCGATCTGGAAGAGCTGACCGTTCGCCTCCCAGGGCGCGAGGATCTTGGCCGTGCCCTCGTCGGCGACGGCGACCGGGACCAACGGCATCGCCAGGAGGAGCAGGAGGGTCGACTGGATCGGTTTGCGCATGGGTGCCTCCGAAATGCGGTGTGGGAGCTCGTCCGAATGGCTGCCGAGTCTAACAGCCCCCGCCGAAGCGTGGCTCTGTTAACATCCAGCATCGATGATTCAGGGCGATCGATGCGGGGAATCCAGATGAAGAGTGTACTGTCGCAAGCAGATGTCGGGGCGAAGCCGTGACCCCCGGCGAGTGCTCGGAGGCCCTGCTGCTGGGCTGGCGCGAATGGGTCACCATGCCGGAGTTGGGGCTGGGCCTCGTCAAAGCCAAGATCGACACCGGGGCACGCACCTCCACCCTGCATGCCTTCTATGTCGACGGCTTCCGCCGAGGCGGGCAGCACTATGTCCGCTTCGGCGTCCATCCGCTGCAGAAGCGCACCGACGTGGTGATCCACGCGGAGGCGTCGGTGCTCGACCAACGGCGGGTCACCGACTCAGGTGGTCATCGCGAGGACCGTTACGTCATCCGTACCCGGCTCGCCCTGGCCGGGCGGGATTGGCCGATCGAGATGACCCTGACCAATCGCGAAACCATGCTGTTTCGCATGCTGCTCGGTCGCACGGCACTCGCCGGTCGCGCTCGAGTCGATCCGGCGCGCTCCTTTCTGACCGGGCGGGTGGCGCGACCCCTGGAGCACTACGCCTGACGCCGTTGTGCCGGCGCCTCGCCCATCGCCTCCCAATCGAAACGGGGCAACTCCTCGAAGACACCTCGGATGCCCGCGTTCCAGCTCGACGAGAGCGCCCGCAGTGCAGGCGAGTCGGCGGTCAGCTTGAGGCGGTGGGTTAGAGTCAGGCTGTCCTTGGCATAGATGGCGACCTCGAAGGGCGGGCCGACCGTCACATTCGAGCGCGAGGTCGCATCCAGCGAGACCACGCACAAGCGTGCCCCGTTCTCCAGCGACAGGCTCGGCTCGGCGATGCGGTCCAGCGCAGGCTTGCCGTATTTGGTCTCGCCGATCTGCAGGTAGGGCGTCTGAGGCGATGCGGCGAAATAATTGCCCTGCGGATAGATCAGATAGAGGCCATGCGGCTGATCGGCGATCTGGCCCCCCAGGATAAGCGTGGTCTCCGCGCTCACGCCGCTTTGATGGAGTGCGGGGGCGTGGTCGCGCTGCACGCCGACGCTGACCCGCCCGACATAATCCGCCGCCTCGAAGAGATAACGCGCGTTCAGCAGGTCGATCCGCGACCGCTCGCCTGTTGGATCCGTGATGGGCCCCCTGTCGCGCGGCAGGTCGAGGTCACGTCGGATGCGATTCAGCACCTCCTGCGTGGTCGCGAGATTGCCCGCGGACATGAGGACGAAGATGCGATCCGCGGCAGGTTGGAAGACATGGAGCTTGCTGAAGGTGGTGACATAGTCGACGCCGGCGTTGGTCCGGGAGTCGGCGGCCATTACGAGGCCCTCGTCGAGGGCGAGTCCGAGGCAGTAGGTCATGGTGGTTGCGTCTGTGTGACAATGCGCGGGCGGTCATGCTCGGGTGATGGCGTTCGAGCGATCGCTCGCGTGTCGGGCCGATGTAGGCGATGAGTCTGCGCGAGACTCCCGCGACCTGCTTTCGGGACGACCGCCTCCTCACCGCCTCGGCGGATGGACGCCGTAGCCCCATCTCCAGCATACTCCGTGGAGGAGGTTTGGAGGTCGGTCTTCGATGGGTCGGCGTCGCAAATCATTCCGCCCGAACCATCCCCGACACCTGGTCTGCGAGTAAGAGCCATGAGTATCGATTGGAATGCCTACCCCTCCGAGGGTTTCTACGACGAGCTGGTCGCCGGCAACGGGCATCGGGCAATCGCCGGTCTGCTTGCCGATCTCGAAGCACTCGGCCCCGAGGAGCTGGTGGCCCGCCAGGAGGCCGCCGATGTGTCGATCAAGGAGATGGGGATCACCTTCACGGTGTATTCCGAGGAAGGCGGGGCCATCGATCGAACCTGGCCCTTCGACATCATCCCCCGGATCATTGCCCAGTCGGAGTGGGAGCGCGTGGAAGCCGGACTGCGCCAGCGCGTGCAGGCCCTGAACCTCTTCATCGACGACCTCTACCACGACCAGAAGGTCATCAAAGACGGCGTCTTTCCGGCCGAGGTTCTCGCCAAATCGGTGAACTTCCGCCCGCAGTGCATCGGTGTCGACCCGCCCTTGGGGATCTGGGCGCATATCTGCGGCTCGGATCTGGTGCGCGACGCCGACGGAACCCTCTACGTGCTGGAGGACAACCTACGTGTCCCCTCCGGCGTCTCCTACATGCTAGAGAACCGGCTGGTGACCAAACGGGTGCTGCCCGAGCTGTTCGAGCACTATGCACCGCTGCCGGTCGATGATTACCCCTCGGAGCTCTTCGACACCCTCGCGGCACTCTCGCCGCGTCCGGCGGACTATCCCGCCGTGGTCGTGCTCACCCCGGGCATCTACAATTCGGCCTATTTCGAGCATTCCTATCTGGCACAACAGATGGGTTGCGAGCTGGTCGAGGGACGCGATCTGTTCGTCGACAAGGACGACTGCGTCTACATGCGTACCGTCGACGGGCTCGCCCGTGTCGACGTCGTCTATCGCCGCATCGACGACCTCTTTCTCGATCCCGAGGCATTCCTTCCGGACTCCGCGCTCGGCGTGCCCGGACTCATGCGCGCCTGGAAGGCCGGCAACGTCGCCCTGGCCAATGCGCCCGGCGCCGGGGTTGCCGACGACAAGGTCGTTTATGCCTTCGTGCCCGAGCTGATCCGCTATTATCTCGACGCCGACCCCATCATCCCGAACGTCCCGACCTATCGCTGCATGGAGGCGGATGCCCTGGCCTATACGCTCGAGAACATGGAACGGATGGTCGTGAAACCGGCCAACGAGTCCGGCGGCTACGGGATGCTGGTGGGTCCCGCATCGACCAAGGCCGAACGCGAGCACTTCGCGGAGCTGATCAAAAAGGATCCGCGCAATTACATTGCCCAGCCGGCTCTGAAGCTCTCGACCGTGCCGACGATCATCGGCAAGAAGCTCGAGCCGCGTCATGTGGATCTGCGCCCCTTTATCCTCTCGGCTGATCGCCAACAGGTCACGATGGGCGGGCTGACACGGGTGGCGATGCGCAAAGGCTCTCTGGTGGTGAACTCCTCCCAGGGCGGCGGCAGCAAAGACACCTGGATTGTACCCGAGCCGCCGCAGGCCGAGGAATGACCGGCCGAGCCTTCGGCAGGGACCGTAGCGAATCCAATCGAGCATAGGGGTCGGAACGCATGCTCTCGCGCGTTGCAGAAAACATTTACTGGATGGCCCGCTATGTCGAGCGGGCCGAAAACACCGCCCGTATCGTGACGGTCAACGCCAATCTCCTGCTCGACCTGCCGAAAGGCATTGCGCCGGGTTGGAGGCCGTTGGTGGACATCACGGGCGCAAACCCGCTCTTCGAAGAGCACTACAAGGACTACAGCGAGCGCAACGTCGTGCGCTTCTTACTCGCCGACGAGCGCAACTCGGGATCGATCCTGGCGGCGCTGATGGCGGCACGCGAGAACTGTCGCACCATTCGCGACTTCGTCCCGCGCGAGGTCTGGGAGCTGCTCAACGAGATCTATCTCTTCGCCCGCGAGGATCTCCCGAAGGGAATGACGAAGGGCGGTCGACACGCCTATCTCAAGCGAGTGATCCAAGGCGCCCAGAACATCAACGGGCTGCTTTCCGGCACCATGCTGCATGACCAGGGTTACGACTTCCTGCACCTGGGACGCTTTCTCGAACGCGCGGACATGACCACCCGCATCATCGACGTGCGTTCGGCCAATCTGCTGCCCGAGGAGGCAACCGAGCTGCGGCCCTTCGAGACGATTCAATGGGTCAGCGTGCTGAAATCCATGACGGCCTATCAGGCCTATCGGCGCAGCGAGCAGATTCGCGTGTTGCGTGGGCCTGTGTTGCGCTTTCTGTTTCAGAACGAGACATTCCCGCGCTCGGTCGTGCATTGCATCGACGCCCTGCGGACCAGTCTTTCGAAGCTGCCGCGCAATGAATCCGCCTTGCGCGTCGCGGGACGGCTCAAGCGTAATCTCGAAGGGACCGAGCCGCGCCGACTCAATCAGCAACAGCTGCACGCCTTCATCGACGACCTTCAGGTCGGGATCGGCGATCTGCATGAGGAACTGGCGCGGACGTGGTTTCCGCCGCCTCCGGAGTCGCAGTCGCAATCTCAGACACAGGACTGAAGCTGAATCGCGTTCGCAACGATATGCCCGGTCGGTGTATCGGTTCGGTCTTGAACCAAACGACCGGGTTTGGTGCGAGGCGATTCAGACAGCGAGAAACAGGATGCCGACATAAACCCATCGGCGGCGAGAGGACGATGGGCTGCATCGGTTTGGATCGCGGCCCTCATCGGCCATCGATTGGACGCATCGGGGAAAACCCTGCACCATGAGCGCTCCTTCTCGCAGAATCGGAAGCCGACGGTGACCCCAGACCCTCTGTCGATTGTGGATGCCTATCTCGCCGCCCAGTTGGCGCGGGATTTCGATGCGATGCGTGGTTTGCTCGCCGACCAGGGTTTCTGCTACCGCAGTCCGATCGCGGCGTTCGATCGGGCGGATGAATTCGTCCAGTACGCCGCCGTGTCGAGCGGCATCATGCTCGACAGAGAGATCCGAAAGGTCTTTGTGGACGGCGAGGACATCTGCCATTTCCTGACCTATCGGATCCAGATCTCCGAGAAGCTCTCCGTCGAGGCCGCGCAGTGGTCGCGCGTGCACGAGGGCCGGATCCAAAGGATCGAGGCGGTCTTCGACGCCTCGGCATATCGCGAGCTCTTTCCGAACGACGAGGCTAGCCCGTAATTCAACCTCGTTTCGCAACCGGCAACCACCGACGTAAGGTCTCGCGCAGCGCACCGATCTTGACCGGCTTCGCGAGATAGTCGTCCATCCCCGCCTCCAGGCAGGCATCGCGATCCGCGGCCATCGCGTTGGCGGTCATCGCAATGATGGGGATGTGCGAACGGCCTTCGCGATGTTCCCGCTCTCGCCAATGCCGCGTCGCCCCGAGACCGTCGAGCACCGGCATCTGCATGTCCATCAGCACGGCGTCATAGCGCCCGCTCGCAAGTCGCTCGATTGCCTCGGCACCATTCTCGACGAGGTCCGCCTCGATGCCCAACCGCATGAGCATGCCGCGCGCCACCTGTTGATTGACCGGATTGTCTTCGGCCAACAACACACGCCCCGTCATGGGTCGATCGAGGATCGGCGTCGCGCCCGGGTCCGGGATCGGCCTGCCGGTGACGAGCACCTGCGCGAGTGCGTCACGAAGCAGACCCTGCCGCACCGGCTTGCTCAAGACAAGATCGACCGTCTCGGCAGCCTCGCCGACGGGCTCCGGGCACCCGCCCGAGCTCAGCAGGATCAATCGGACGGCAGCGATGCCGGGTGTCGCGCGAATCGCCCGCGCGAGTGCAAGGCCATCCATCTCGGGCATCTGCAGATCCAGCACCGCGGCCTCGAAAGGCCGATCCCGCGCCTGCGCGCGGACCAGCCGCTCGAGCGCTGTCGGTCCGTCGGTCACAGCCTCGTAGGCCACACCCCATTCCTGCAAATAGTGCCCGAGGATCTCCAGATTGGTCGCGTTGTCGTCGACACAGAGGATCCGCCGACCCTCCAACCCCGCGCCGTCCGTCGGCTCGGCCGTCTCGGATTGATGATCGAACGGCAGTCGAACGAGAAACCGAGAACCCCGACCGAAGGTGCTCTCGACCTGGATGTCGCCGCCCATCAGCTCGATCAGATCCTTGCTGATGGCGAGACCGAGGCCGGACCCGCCGAAACGCCGTGTCGTGGAGCCGTCGGCCTGGACAAAGGGTTTGAAGAGACGCGCGAGCTGCTCGGGCGTCATACCGATCCCGGTGTCCGAGATCTCGAAGGAGAACCGACTGCGTCCGGCCTCCTCGGCACAGACATCGACACGCAGCGCAACCTCGCCCGAGAGCGAAAACTTCACCGCATTGCCCAAGACATTGGTCAAGATCTGCCTCAGGCGGTGAGGATCGCCCATCACGCGGGCCGGCAGCCCCGGTGGTACGAAACAGACCAGCTCAAGCTGTTTGCTGCGCGCGCTCGCTGTGAAGAGACCTGCAACATCCTCGACCAGGCGGCGCAAATCGAACGGGATACGTTCGAAATCGAGTCGCCCGGACTCGATTTTGGAGAAATCCAGGACGTCGTTGATGACGTTGAGCAGGCTTTCCGCGGAGGTGTGCGCCACGTCGACCAGCCCTCTCTGCTCCGCGCTCAAGCGCTCGTGCGAGAGCATCTCCAGCAGACCGAGCACGCCGTTCATCGGCGTGCGGATCTCGTGGCTCATGTTGGCAACGAACTGACCCTTGGCGATGCTCGCAGATTCGGCCTGCTCCTTGGCGATCACCAAAGCCGCCTCGGTCGCGCGTCGCTCCTCGACCTCGCGCTCGAGATCCCGATTCAACGCGGCGATCCGCTCCTTGTCCTGCGTCAAACTCGCGATCAGATCGAGATTGACGTGCCCCAGCTCGAGCGAATGGCGCAGGGTGCGGTGATAGCGACGCGCATTCAGCCACATAAAGACGGCGAACAGGAGGATCAGCGCCAGAAAGGTATATGCAAGCTCGTCACCGATCACGATCATCCGCAGCGCGAAGGGCACCAGCGCACCGAGCATGTAGTAGAGATAGGCCGCCGGGCAGGCGCTCAAGCTCGGGATGGCTCCCGCGACCATCCCGGAGATGACAAAGCCGAGAAAGACCTGGTAGGTCAAGACATGGCTGGGGAGCAGGAAGACCGAGAGGCCCCAGGCAAGACCCGTTGCCGCGGCACCCAACGCGAAGCGACGGGTCCAATCGGCCGAAAAACGCGCCTCGCCGGCGCGCCGATAGCGCAACATCAGGAGCCCGCGGGCAAGCAGAATCACCACGAGCGCGGCGAACCAGATCCAGGCCCCGGCCGGTGAGGAGACGAAACTCATCGCGGCGGCCACCAGCAGGGCGTTCGCCGCGGTGATGAGGAGACTGGCGGGGAGCTGCTCGAACAGCAAACGTGTGAGGTCCGCCTCGATCAGTGCATCCGTCGCGGGGTTTTTCGGCAGCCCGTTGCCTCGGTACGGCATGATCGATCAACCCTGCCCGGAATCGACGAACGGAGCCGCAGACACGGACCTGTCGAGTGCACGCGCAAGGTCACGCAGCGTCATGCCGCCGAGCGCCGCGTCCATCGCCTGATCGATGCTCGTCTCGATCCGTCCGATCTCTCCCTCCGGAGCGGTGCCGCGACAACCGCTCTCGCGTTCTTCGAAACAGCGCACCGCATCGAGCATCGCCTTCACCGAGATACCGTCCGTTGCACGCGCCGGGACGAAGGTCAGCGAATCACCGGCCGTGCGAATCAGAAAACCCGCCTCCTCGAGCACACCCAACATCCGCTCGGCGTTGCTCTTGGGAACCCCGAACGTCTGCGCGAGCGCCTCGCTGCTCCAAGGCGGCTCGCCCGACTCGTAACGGCGCGCCACCTGCCCTGCAAGGAGCAGAGCCAGACGCTCGCGCTGTCGATTGCTCAACTGCAGATCACGCGAGCGGATCCTCAGATACTCGGGGTGTTGGTGGTAGAAGGCGATGCTTGCGCCGATCAGCAGGATCAACCATGCGATGTAGATCCAGATCATGAAGAGGATCAGGATTGCCAGACTCGAATAGACCGCCATCAAGCGCGTCGAGCTGGCCATGAAATAAGAGAACATCCCCCCGATGAACTCCCAAAGCAGCCCGGCGATGAGCGCCCCGACGAGCGCGGAGAGGATATGTACCCGCGTGTTGGGAACGAAGAGGTAAAAGAAGGCGAATGTCAACGAAATCATCATGTAGGGCCCGAGCTGACCCAACGCATGCCAGACATGTCCGAATGGCTTCGCCTCGATGATCGCTTGTACGAAGGCGTTCCCGCCGAGCGAGGCCGAGAGTCCGACGGCCGAGAAAAAGAGCACCGGACCCACGAGGATGACGCTCAAATACTTGCTGAACCGTTGCGCGAAGGAGCGCTGCGTGGAGACGCGCCAGGTAAAGTTGAAGACCTGCTCGATCTTCTGGACCAGCGAGATGACGGTATAGATCAGCAGTGCGAGTCCGACCGACCCCAAAACGCCCACTCGCATGTTGTCGACAAAGCCGATGATCTGGGTGGTGATCTCCACGCCGCCCTCGCCGAGCGGGCCGAACACCTTCAGCAGCAGAGGCTCCAATTGATTGTGGACACCGAACCCCTTCAACACCGAGAAGGTCACCGCCAGCAAGGGCACGAGCGCCAAGATGGTCGTGTAGACCAAACTCATGGCCTGTAGTGACAGATAGCCTTGCGTCAGGTCGCGCACGAGCGCATAGATCAAACGCCCGAGCCAGATCGAAAGGGCTTGCCAAGGCGGCATCTCGTCGAGCCGACGACTCCAGAGCAGCGCGTCGATGCGCTCTGACACGGGCATGGCGTGGTTCATGTGCGCTCTCTCGGAGAGGAGTCGGACGGCGCTTCCGGCCGCTTGCCGTCGGTTCATTATATCGGGTCGGTGAGCCTTGTCGCCGTGATCTACCCAGGGTGCCGCGCCGACTTGAAGCCTGCTTGCGCCCTCTCCATCTCCGTAATCCCGAGGGCGCGATGATCCCCTGCCTTGCCAAGTCGGCAGGAATCGTGTTCGCGGGTGATCGACATATATCACCTCATTGAAGAGCAACCCCATGCGTTCTCTCTGCAACTTCGTCGGGGCTTCGGCCCTCTTATTCTCGTCTGCCGCCTTGACGGCGGACGAGCCGCAAACCCTAACGCCGATGTCGGATGACATCCAGGCACCCGAGTTCGACCTCCAAGGGCCCGCCGGCGAGCCGCAACGTCTCGCCGATCATCGCGGCAAGCCTGTCATCCTCAACTTCTGGGCGACCTGGTGCCCGCCCTGCCGCGCCGAGATGCCCTCGATGCAGCGCGCCCACGAAACCCTAAACGACGAGGGCGTCTCGGTGATCGCCGTCAACGTCGGCGAAGACGCAGAGACCATCGTACGATTTCTGAGCGAGACCGATATCGACTTCTCGATCCCGATGGACCTGGACTCCGAGGTCGTGCAGAGCTACCCGGTCAAGGGGCTGCCGACGACTTTCGTCATCGACCCGGAAGGCCGCCTGGTGTACAGCGCCACCGGCGAGCGTGAATGGGACGATCCCGCGCTGCTGGATCAGGTGCGGGCGCTCAAGACCGTCCCTTGATTGGAGAGTTGTCGATGCCCGCGAGCCTATCGGTATCCAGCACCGTAGGCCGGGCCAAGCGCAGCCGCGTCTCCGGCAGATAGTCGCGGAAGAGCCGATCATAGGTGAGGATTTGCATCCCCTCGCATCGGGCCTGCGCGATCAGGAGACGGTCGAAGGGGTCTTTGTGATGCGCGGGGAGGTCGAGGACGGCCTGAGCATGGCTCGGCGTGATACTGAGCCAGCCGAATCCCTGTGCTCCGAGGTCCTCGACGATTCGGCGCGAAGGAGTGCCATCTTGCCCAAGGCGTGCTTGATCGACATCTCCCGGACCGCAACGGCGCTGACAAAGGCCCCTGTCTGCTAGATCAGCGCGACCGTCTCGGGATCGGCCAGGGAATCCATCATCCAGTCGTAAAGGATGCAGGTATCAAGCAGCAGGCGCATCGTCTTCGCGGGCGAAGAGTCGCTCGACCGACTGATCGGTCTCGGACGAGCGCCAATCGGTCGAATAGGGCGCATGCCCCTTGACCGAGCCAGGCTAAGCCGGAAAAGTCCTCGAGATCCCGCAGGCTCCAAGCCCGTCGTCGCGGTCGTTCCACCGACAAGGACGCGAACAACACCCCCGCCGGCGATCGCCCCGGTCGAGGATCCCGACCCGGATCCCGGATCCGATCTGTTTTTCCGAATCGGCGTGACGCGGGCGGACCGGTAGACTATCCGGCCGGCATCCCTCGCCGCCATCGTCGAACCCGACCAGGACCACCCGTGGATCCCAGCTTCGTCCATCTGCATCTGCATTCCGAGTATTCGCTGGTCGACGGGCTGGTGCGGATCAAGCCGTTGGTCAAGCGTGTCGCCGCGCTCGGGATGCCGGCGGTCGCCATCACGGATCAGTGCAACTTCTTCGCCTTGGTGCGCTTCTATAAGGCCGCGGTCGCGGCCGGGCTCAAGCCGATCGCGGGGGCCGACCTCCTCGTGCGCAACCCGGAGGACGTCAATAAGCCACACCGCCTGGTGCTGCTCGTCCAGGATGCGATCGGCTACCGCAATCTCACGCGGCTCATCTCGCGGGCCTATGTCGAGGGCCAGCATCTCGGTGTGCCCTACGTGGAGCGTGACTGGATCGCGTCCGCCGCGGAGGGTCTGATCGCGCTCTCGGGCGGGCCGCAGGGCGATGTCGCCCAACTGCTCCTGAACGGGCATCGCGAGGCCGCCGAGCATCGTCTCGCGGAGTGGATCGGCATCTTCGGCGACCGCTATTATCTGGAGCTGGTGCGGACCGGGCGCGAGCAGGAGGAGGCGCTGGTGGAGGCGAGCGTGGAGCTCGCCCTCCGTTCGGGCGTGCCGGTGGTGGCGACCAACGACGTGCGCTTTCTCCATCCCGATGACTTCGAGGCCCATGAGGTCCGGGTCTGTATCCACGAGGGTCGCACCCTGGACGATCCGCGCCGCCCGCGTCGCTACAGCGCCGAGCAGTCGCTGCGCAGCCCAGCGGAGATGGCCGAACTCTTCGCCGACCTGCCCGAGGCGCTGGAGAACTCGGTGGAGATCGCCAAGCGCTGCAACCTCGAGCTGACCCTCGGCGAGAACTTCCTCCCGGATTTTCCGGTGCCGGCCGGGATGACGGTGGACAGCTATTTCGCCGAGGCATCGCGGGTCGGGCTGGAGGAGCGCCTGCAGCGGATCCTCGACCCGGAGGCCGCCGACCTTGCCGATCAACGTCGACTCTATCGGGATCGACTCGATCTGGAGCTGTCCGTCATTACCCAGATGGGATTCCCCGGTTACTTCCTGATCGTCGCGGACTTCATCCAGTGGGCCAAGGCGCAGGGCATTCCGGTCGGGCCGGGCCGCGGCTCGGGCGCGGGCTCGCTGGTCGCCTATGCGCTCAAGATCACGGATCTGGACCCGATCGAGCACGATCTGCTGTTCGAGCGCTTCCTGAATCCCGAGCGCGTCTCCATGCCCGACTTCGACGTCGACTTCTGCATGGAAGGCCGTGACCGGGTCATCGACTATGTCGCCGGCAAGTACGGGCGCGAGGCCGTCTCCCAGATCATCACCTTCGGCACCATGGCGGCGAAGGCGGTGGTGCGCGATGTCGGACGCGTCATGGGCCATCCCTACGGGTTCGTCGACCGGGTCGCCAAGATGGTGCCCTTCGAGCTGGGGATGACCCTGGAGAAGGCGCTCGCCGAGAGCGACGATCTGAAGGCCGCCTACGAGGACGACGAAGAGATTCGGGCCCTGATCGACATGGCCCGCAAGCTCGAAGGTCTGACCCGCAACGCGGGCAAGCATGCCGGCGGCGTGGTCATCGCGCCGACCAAGCTCACCGACTTCGCCCCGCTCTACTGCGAGCAGGGCGGGGAGAACCTGGTCACCCAGTTCGACAAGGACGACGTGGAGCAGGTCGGACTGGTCAAATTCGACTTCTTGGGTCTGCGTACCCTGACCATCATCGATTGGGCGCTGAAGACCGTGAACGCGCTGCGTCGCGAGGCCGGCGAGCCGCCGATCGACATCGAGCGGATCGAGCCGCAGGATGCCGAGGCCTTCGCACTCCTGAAGCGCTGCGAGACCACGGCGGTCTTCCAGTTGGAGTCCCGCGGCATGAAGGAGCTGATCAAGAAGCTCCAGCCCGACAGCTTCGGCGACATCACCGCGCTGGTGGCGCTCTTTCGCCCCGGCCCCTTGCAGTCGGGCATGGTCGACGACTTCATCAACCGCAAGCACGGGCGCGCCGACGTGGCCTATCCGCACCCGGATCTGGAGCCGGTTCTCAAACCGACCTACGGCATCATCCTCTATCAAGAGCAGGTGATGCAGATTGCCCAGGTGCTCGCCGGCTACTCGCTCGGCGGTGCCGACCTGCTGCGCCGTGCGATGGGCAAGAAGAAGCAGTCGGAGATGGACAAGCAGCGCGCCATCTTCGAGGAAGGGGCGGTCGCGCGCGGGGTGGACGGCAACGTCGCGACCTATATCTTTGACTTAATGGATAAGTTTGCCGGTTACGGCTTCAATAAGTGTGTCGTTGGGGACACGCTGGTGACGGATCCATCAAGCGGTGAGCGGCGCTGCGTCAAGGATATCTATCGGTCGGGGATCAACAGCGTCGCGAGTCTGTTGTCGGATCACCAAATGGGCGTGAGCCCCGTTGTTCAGGTGATGGAGAACGGCATCCAGCCGGTTCTTAGACTGACCACCTCGCTCGGAAAGGCCCTGCGTGCGACCGGCAATCATCCCTTGCTGACCGCAACGGGCTGGAAGCGGCTGGATGAATTGCGTGTCGGCGAGCGCATTGCATCGCCCGCGCGATTGCCGATCGAGGGCCCGGAGCAGTGGCCCGAGCATGAGTTGGTGACCTTGGGATGGGTTCTCTCGGAAGGGAATACCTGTCATCCCAGTGGCTTCTATTTTTACAACAAGGATGTCGAGGCCAGGGATGATTTCGTGTCCGCCGCAAGCCGCTTTCCCGATACCGTGCCGACGGTGCGGCTGAGGCCGGAACGTGCCGAGACCTGGTGCGTTTACGTCGGGACCGGTCGTGATACCCGGATCAGCTGCGGAAACGGGCACAGTTTCATGCCACGCTCCGGTGCTCGATTGTGGCTGGAGCGGCTGGAGATGATCGGCCAAAAGGCGCCGGAAAAACACTTTCCGCCATCCGTCTTTCGTCTCGACAATCCATGCTTGGCGGTGATTCTCGGGCGCATCTGGTCGGGAGACGGATATGTCGCCGGCGAAAACGCGACCAATAAGATCCCCTATCTGGCTAGCGCCTCCCTGCGTCTGATCAGCGAGACGCAGCATCTCTTGTTGCGTTTCGGTATTGTCAGCCGACTGACGGAAAAGCACTTTCCGTATAAGGACGGGCGAATCGGCTATACCTTGCACCTGGTTGGGCGGAGGAGCATTACCGCATTTGTCGAGTTGATCGGGCCACATTTGGTCGGGAAAGGCAATCAGCTGGAAGCGCTGCGCAGGTCGCTCGCTGAAATCCCGAGCGATCTGGAATCCGTCGACACTCTGCCACCCGAGATCAAGCAAGCCGTCGGTTTGGAGAAGGATCGCAGTGGCCTGACGTGGCGTCAGATCGAGGCTCGCAGCGGCGTTTGCGTGAGAGAGTTCTACGGCAAGGACACGCCGCACAAGAGGGGATTTCGCCGAGCGACCATCCGCAAGCTCGCCGAGTTTTTCGATGCCGATGCGCTCAGACAGCCCGCCGCCGCGGAGATCTATTGGGAGCGTGTTGTCTCCATCGAGCCGGATGGCGCGGCCATGACCTATGATCTCGAGGTCGCGGATACCCACAATTTCGTCGCCAACGACATCATCGTCCATAACTCGCATTCGGCCGCCTACGCCCTGGTCAGCTATCAGACGCTCTGGCTGAAAACGCACTACACGGCGGCCTTCATGGCGGCGGTGCTGAGTGCGGACATGGACAACACCGACAAGGTGGTGACCCTGATCGAGGAGTGCCGTGCATTGCGTCTACGGGTCGAGCCGCCGGCGGTGAATCGCTCCGCCTACCGCTTCACCGTCGCCGATCCGCGCACCGTCATCTACGGTATGGGCGCCATCAAGGGGGTCGGCGAGGGCGCAATCGAGGCGATCATCGCGACACGTACGGCCGAGGGTCCCTTCCGCGATCTGTGGGACTTCTGTCGACGGATCGATCTGCACAAGGCCAACCGACGCGTCCTCGAGGCCCTGGTGCGCGCCGGTGCACTCGATGAGCTCGGGCCGAACCGTGCAACCCTGATGGCCGAGCTGCCCTTGGCGCTCAAGCTGGCCGAGCAGCACCATGCAACCCAGGCGGCGGGTCAAACCGATCTCTTCGGTGCATTTGAGCCTGTCGCATCGCCCGAGCCCGACCCCCAATTGGCAAGCGAGGTTCGCGCCGACTGGGAGGACGAGCTGCGCCTGGCGGGCGAGAAGGAGACGCTCGGGCTCTATCTGACCGGACATCCGATCGATCGCTACGAGTCGGAGCTCCAGGCGATGGCGGTCAGCCGCATCGCCAAGCTCTTGGAGACGGATCGCGAGCTTGGGCGGCGCGACCGGCGCGATCGCGAAAAGCGCAGCGTCGCCGGTCTCGTGGTCTCGGTGCGTCACGGCAAGACCCAGCGCGGGCGCATGGGCTCGGTGGTGCTCGACGATCGCACGGGACGCATCGAGATCACGGTCTTCTCCGAGCTCTACGAGCAGCTGCGTCATCTGTTGGTGCCGGATCAGATCCTTCAGGTCTCCGGGGCACTGAATTTCGACGAGTATCGAGACAGCTGGTCCTTGCGTGCCGACGACGTGCGGACCTTCGAGCAGGCGCGTGCGGCCATGGCCGATCATCTGCGGCTGATCCTGGATCTCTCCGACCCCGCCGCCCATGCCGAGGGCCTCGCACGGCTCGAGGCCTTGCGCGCGGCACTCGCGGCCTTTCGCGACGGCGATCTCCCGGTCCGTCTGCGCTATCGCCGTCCCGGGGCCGCCGGCGAGCTGGTGCTCGGAGACACCTGGCGTGTCGAGCCGACCGATGCCCTGTTGAAACGTCTACGACAGCTCCTGGGAAGCGACGCGGTGAGCGTCGTCTACGAGCGCTCGCCCCTGCCCCTCGCGCAGACCGAGACGCAAGCCCCGCGTCTGGCGGCGGTGGGCTGATGCAGACCGGGCGCCTCGTTCGACAGGTTCTCGCCCTCGCCCTGCTGATCGGGGCAGGCTGGTTGCTGATCGGTCTGGTCGGCGATCTGAACCGCGTGAAGATCCTGAAGACGGATCTCGCGGAGATCCACCATGTCCGTTACGGGATGCTGGATGCCGACGTGTGGGTCACGCGGATCGGCGAGATCCTGGAGAAACGCGTCGACGAGCTGGATCTCACGCAGGCCAGTCGGGAGCAAGTGACGGAGGCTGTGACCCAGTTGCTGGATACCCTGATCCGCGAGATCGAGCGCAATCTCGCGCAGCGGCGGCCCGACCCGGGCGCAAGCTGGCTGGACCAGCTCCAGGGCGCACTGCAGCAGGGTTTGCAGGATCTGGTGCTGGATGTGGCGCGTCTGCGCGACCGAGTGCCCGAGTATGCCGATGCCTTCGTCGAGCAACTCTCCGTGCCCGGCGTGAAGGAGCAGATCAAGGCGAGGCTGCGGGTGTTGCTGACCGATGCCGTGGCCTCGAGCGGCGCCGGGACCGATCGCCGGCCGTTGGAGGCCGTCTTGGTGCGCTATGGCTGTGCGGATGTCGATGGCTGCTCGGGTCTGATCGAGACCGAGGTCGGCGCGCTCCAGCCGCGGATCCAACAACAGCTCGGGGCCGTGATCGGGCTGGTGGCCTTGGTGTTCATCATCTCGCTCATCGGCGGTATGCCGCGCGGTGAACCGACAGTCGGGACGCCCGATCGGCTCCCGCCGATGCTGCTCTTCGCACTCGTGGGTGCAACCTTCCTGCTGCTCGCCGGCGGACTGAGCACACCCATGATCGAGGTCGATGCACGCATCGCCGAGCTGGCCTTTCAGCTCCTCGGCGAGCCGGTCGTCTTCACCGATCAGGTGCTCTATTTCCAGACCAAAAGCATCTTCGACGTGATGCGAATCCTGTTCGAGTCCGGCCAAGCCGACATGCTGTTGGTCGCCGTGCTCCTGACCCTCTTCAGCGTGGTCTTCCCTGCGCTCAAGTTGTTGGCGACCTACGCCTTCTACTCCGATTGGAACGGGTCACGCGGGGCGTGGATCGTCCGGTTCTTCGCGTTGAAGTCAGGTAAATGGTCGATGGCCGACGTCATGGTCGTCGCCATCTTCATGGCCTACATCGGCTTCGATGCCCTGGTCGGCAACCAGCTCGGCAGCCTGGCGGGCGCGAGCGATGCGGTCGCCGTCTTGACCACCAACGGCACCTCGTTGGAGCCCGGGTTTTATCTCTTTCTCGGCTTCGTCCTTGCCGGTCTGGTCCTCTCCGGTGCACTGGAAAACCGTCTCGACCGGGATCGATAGGCCGTGGCGAGGAACCTAAACGCCTCGTTGCCGGAAGGCGTTATCCATAAGCCGTGAAGATGGACGCTCCGTGTAGGATGGACGAGCGAGAGCGAAGTCCACCGAACCCCGTGCCGGCGTTGGTTGGGTTGGTGGTGTTGGTGGACTGCGCTGCGCTTGTCCACCCTACGGTGCTTGTCCATCCGGCAGCGGCCATCGGCCAGGGCGCGGCCATCCGCGCATCAAGATGGCCCGTTCCGTGCTTACCGTTGTAAGGTAGCCTTTTGAACCCCAACCGGAGTCCGTCGCGATGACCACCAGAGAATTCGACAGTATCGTCATCGGGACCGGACCCGCCGGGGAAGGCGCGGCGATGAAGCTCGCCAAGGCCGGGCAACGGGTCGCCGTGATCGAGGCCCACAATGCGGTGGGTGGAGGCTGTACCCACTGGGGCACCATCCCGAGCAAGGCGCTGCGCCACTCGATCCAGATGCTTGCGGACTATCGGCGCAACCCGCTGTTCCAGCACACCCAGCATCAGATCGAAGCCGAGTTTCCGGACCTTCTGCGCGCCGCGGACGGCGTGATCAACGAACAGGTTCGCACCCGGTATCGGTACTATCAGCGCAATCGGGTCGAGGTCGTGTTCGGGCGGGCGCGTTTTCTGGGCGACGATCGCATCGAGGTCCAACGCCCGGGCAGCGTCACCGAAGAGCTGCGCGCAGACCATATCGTCATCGCCACCGGCTCGCGTCCCTACCATCCGCCGGATGTCGATTTCACGCACCCGCGCATCCGCGACAGCGACTCGGTTCTCGGACTGAGGCATACGCCGCGATCCATGACCATCTATGGTGCAGGGGTCATCGGTTGCGAGTACGCCTCGATCATGGGCGCGCTCGACGTGAAGGTGAACCTGGTCGATACGCGCGACCGACTCCTGTCCTTCCTCGACGACGAGATCACCGACGCCCTCGGGTACCACCTGCGCCAGCAAGGCGTGGTGATCCGGCACAACGAGACCTACGAGCGTGTCGAAGCCGATGAGGGCGGTGTGGTGCTGCACTGCAAGTCAGGCAAGAAATTCAAGACGGACATCCTGCTCTGGGCCAACGGACGGACCGGCAACACCCACGACCTTGGACTCGAGACCATCGGATTGGCCCCCAATCAGCGCGGCCAACTCGAGGTCAACAAGAGCTACCAGACCACCTTGCCGCACATCTATGCCGTCGGCGACGTGGTGGGGCAACCCGCGCTGGCCAGCGCCAGCTACGATCAAGGGCGGTTTGTCGGTGCACACATCGCCGACGGTGCCTGCGACTGGTCGCTGATCGAGGAATTCCCGACCGGAATCTATACGGTACCCGAGATCAGCTCCGTGGGCCGGACCGAGCGCGAGCTCACCGCTCGACAGATCCCCTACGAAGTGGCCCAAGCGGACTTCAAGAGCATTGCCCGTGCCCAGATCACCGGACACACGGTCGGCATGCTCAAGCTCCTCTTCCACCGCGAGACCCTGGAGATCCTGGGGATCCACTGTTTCGGCGAGCAGGCCGCCGAGATCGTCCATATCGGCCAAGCAATCATGTCCCAGCGCGGCGAGGCGAACAGCATCCGGTACTTCACCGAGACCACCTTCAACTACCCCACGATGGCGGAAGCCTATCGGGTCGCGGCGCTCAACGGCTTGAATCGGCTCTTCTAACTGAACCGCGTCCGGAATGATATGCAGCCTCTCATATCGATGAGTCCCCCTGTCGATCAACGGGCCTCGCAGTAGACGCGGTTCAGGAAAATAATAAAATCATCGGGTTAAGTTGCGGTGACGGCAGCCGTTCGTCGCGGGTGCAACTTTGGGTTGATATGTTAGCGAATTCTTATATACTGATGCCCTAATCAAGACGGCGGTCGAAGAGCAACGACAATAATCAGTTTGCTGCCGACACCCGCTTCATGGCACGGGATCCGGATGCCATGACGCCCATGGACGGGGTGCGATCCCGACGCTGTTGCCTCGACTGTCCTTGATCAAGGCCCGTGAGTCTCGCTCCACCGTTGCTTCGAGCCCAAACGGCTCCCCGAGAGGCGGGAAAGACTCGCAAGATATTCAAAACCCATCGGATTCCAATAAAAAAGGTGTGTTCCATGTCCAAGCTCGTCCAAGCAGCCTCGCTCATCGCCCTTGCCGCCGCCGCATCCTCAGCCGGTGCCTGGTGCAACGCTCCCGTCGCGCCGATCATGACGCCCGAGATGGCCGAGCAGCAGATGCAGGCCATATCCGCTCGGCATGAGGCGATGGTCGAGCAGCAGAACAAGGCCATCGAGCAGGCGATGGAGGCCCATCGGCAGATGATGGAGCAGCGCGCAGCCGATTTCGCTCGGATGCCTTCCGGCATCGAAGCCGGCTTCCCGCAGATGCCGCCGGTACCGGAATTCGCCCAGTACCCCGCGATGCCCGAGATGCCGGCCATGCCTGAGTTCGGTCAGATCCCGGCCATGCCCGAGATGCCGGCCATGCCTGAGTTCGGCCAGATTCCGGCCATGCCTGAGATGCCGGCCATGCCTGAGTTCGGCCAGATTCCGGCCATGCCTGAATTCGTGAAGACACGCATGGATGAGATGGATGCTCACCGCGCCAAGGTTCAGCAGGAGATTCAGGAGCGCCGTGCCGCCTTCAAGGCGGAGAGCGAGCAGCGTCGAGCCGAGCACCCGCGCGCCATGGAACGCACCCATATGGCAGCCTATGCGCCGCACATGCGCCCGAGCAATATGGGGAGCCAGGACTGCGCGCCGACGCAGACCCAAGGCACCGAGCAGCAAGCCGCCGCACCTGCACAGTAAAGGCCAGGTCCCGGAGGCGATCGCCTCCGGGACACCGGTTTCGCACGATACAAAGACCCCGGCAACGGGGTCTTTGTCGTTTCGATGAACGCGCTCACGAGCGGAGCGCAACGCACTCTGGCTCTGGCTCGATCGATGTTAGGCGATTTCCGGGAATCGACATCCCAACTGGATTGGCTAGGCCGCGCCAGCTCCGACGACGGTCCAGAGCCGACGCGGTTTAGACCTGCGCCCGAATCTCGGCGCGATCGACAGCCAAATCCAGACCGATATCGGTCGCTCGGCCCTGGTTGAAATAGTCCGCAAGAAACGCGTCGAACCCGCAATCGTCGGCGGCCTCGATCGCCTGCTGCTGCGCGATCGACTCGCGTGAAAGCCGCTCGAAGAGTGCTTCGCGCTCCGGATCAAGACTGTGGTGCCTGAATGTCTCTCGATGGTCCTGCGTGAGTCGCCGAGCGAAAGCGAAGAAGCTTTCACCACGCTCGCGCATCGTCTCGAGGATACGGGCCGACGGGGTCGCGTGAGGATCGATGACCTTTTCGCGCTGCTGCTCGACGCTCTGCACATGTGGACCATTCGACGCCCCGTCGAGGAGCTCCGCGACAGCGACCATATCGTCCAGGATCTCGCTCGCCCAGACCCGCAAGGACACCGCCGTGCGTTGACGCGAGAGTCCAAGCCCGGGCTCACGTCCCCGATGGGCAACGAGGACCTGATTCTCGTCGATCTCGCGGCGCTCCCGCGCCCCGATACGCGGGCTGTCCAGGACCAGGCAATAGAGCATCAGGGTTTCGAGCACACGAATCTGCTCGGCCGTGATCCCGGCCGGCTCGAAGATGCTGATGTCGGGAGAGCGCAGCTCCACATAGCGAATGCCGCGACGGCGCAGCGCCAGCGTCGGGCGCTCCATCCACTCCGTGACCTGCTTGGGACGCACCGTGCTGTAATACTCATTCTCGATCTGCAGGACGTTGGCATTGAGCTGCTCGTAACGATCGCCGACCTTCACGCCGATCTTCTCGTACTGCGGACAAGGGGTCTCGATCGCCCAGGTCAGGCTGCGCACATAGGAATCGAGGCTGTCGTAGCTTGCCTTCATCCCGGTGCCTTGTTCCTGTTGATTCTGATACCCGATGTCGCCCATGCGCAGCGAGGTCGCATAAGGGTAATAGAGCGTGTGGGGATCGAAGATCTGCAGATCGGTCTCGCGCCCCTGGACGAAGCTGGCACAGACCGCAGGCGATGCTCCGAAGAGGTAGGGCACGATCCAGCCGACGCGCTGCAGGTTCCGGACCATTCCCATCTGGACCTCCGAGCGAAAGGCCACGTCATCGCCCTTCACACCCTGAGTCGCCTGGTACAGATCGAAGAAATCGTCGGAAAACGAAAAGTTGAAATGCAGACCCGCGATCACCTGCATGGTGCGACCGTATCGGTTGCCCAGCCCACGCCGATAGACCGTCTTCATGGTCGCGGCGTTCGACGTCCCGTATTGCGCCAGCGGGATACCCGCACCGCCCTCGAGGACGCAGGGCATACTGGTCGCCCAGATCAGCTCGTCACCGAGATAGCGGTAGACGTAGGCATGGAGGTCGGCGAGGAATCCCAGCACCTCCTCGACGCTGGAGGCCGGAGGCGTGATGAGCTCAAGCAGTGCCTCGGAGAAATCGGTCGTGATGTAGGGATGGGTCAAGGCCGAGCCGAGCGCTCGCGGGTGCGGCGAGAGAGCTAGATGGCCCGCCGCCGAGGCGCGTAGTCCCTCCTTTTCCAGGCCGATGCGATTGCCGCGGAGCCGCTCGGATGCGCCGGCGGAACGCAGACGCTCGATCCGCGTTTGAAGATCCTTTCGAGACTGATTCAATGACTGGTCCTTAAACCGCGTCCAGAGTGAAATGCGCCGTTTTCATGTTGTATCGGGCTCAAGGATTCTCCCGACCTTTGCGGAGACGCTGTTTAAAATCAATAGTATTGAATACCTTAGACTGCGCCGGCTCCGACAGTTATCGAAGCCGACGCGGCCAAGCCAATCCAACAGAACAGACGACGCATACCGGACCGGGCGCGGTTTAAGATCGGCAGTACGCTGCGCCCCGCCCGGGCGATAGCCGACAACCGGCTCATCCACCGCCGCGGGATGCGGAAGCGCTCCCGTGCGCCATCCGGGCGAAAATCTTCGAGATCCGAACACCTGAATCGCGTCCGCTGCACCGCGCATGAATCCATACAACGTCGATTCAGCGCGAAACCAGGGCATGTCGTCGAGTGACGCGATTCAGTCACGCATCACGGCACGCGGCCGTTCCGTGCGGTCGAGCAACACGGCATCGGCGAGGATACGGGCGGCCTCTTCCACCTGGATGCGCGCAATGGCCTCGCGTTGGGCGTCGAGTAGATCCTCGTCGACCTGTTCGTCGTCCTCGTCGACCGGAGCGATCCCGCGCGCGCGCAGATACGAGTCCTGCTGCTCCTTGAAGACGCTCCCGCGCCGCTTGTCCTCCTCGCGACGCGCCTTCTCTTGGAGCGAGACATGGGTTTGGGCCTCGACATCGCGCAGCAGCTTGCTGCGCTCGACCAGCATCGTGAAACCGGGATCTTTGGACACGCGCTCGGCCGACTGCAGGGCGAGGAGATCGACGCTGACGGAACCCGCCTTTTTGTACTCGGCCGGCCGAATTCGGGTCCAAGGCAAGGCGTTGTCGAGGGATCGCTCGCCGTGCTCGGCCATGAGCTCCGCGGTCGGGAAGCGAATATCCGGCTCGACGCCGCGCAGCTGTGTGCTCCCGCCGCTGATGCGGAAGAACTCGGCCATCGTCAGACGCAGGCGCCCGAGGTTGTTCTGCTCGCCCGGGACGTAGCGATTCAGATCGATCAGGGTCTGCACGGTGCCCTTGCCGAAGGTGGGCTCGCCGATCACCAGACCGCGCCCGTAGTCCTGAATAGCTCCGGCGAAGATCTCGGAGGCAGAGGCGCTGTCGCGGTCGACCAGCACGGCCAGAGGCCCGCGGTAGGCAAGGCCCGGCTCGGGATCGGTCTCGACCTCGATCTTGCCGAAGGCATCCTTCACCTGAACGACCGGGCCTGTATCGATGAAGAGACCGGTCAGCGAGGTCGCCTCGGCCAACGAGCCGCCGCCGTTGCCGCGCAGGTCGATCACGATACCGTCGACGCCTTTCAGCACCAGCTCGTCGAGGAGCTGGCGCACGTCGCGCGTCGTACTGCGGAAATCGCGATCGCCCGAGCCCTCGGCCTGGAAGTCCCGGTAAAAAGCCGGGATCTCGATCACGCCGATCCGCATCCCCGGTGCGTTGTCGAGCTGGTCCAGGACCTGGGCCTTCGCAGCCTGATCCTCGAGCTTGATCTCGTTGCGGACGATCGCGACCTCGCGGACGCCGCCGTTGGTTGCGGCGGATTTCGGCAGCAGCTGCAGCCTGACGACCGATCCTTTGGGTCCGCGGATCTTGTCCACGACGTCTTGGAGCCGCCAGCCCACGACGTCCTCGATCGCGCCGTCGAGCCCTTGCGCAACCCCGACGATCCGATCGCCCGTCTGGACCTGACCGGACTCCCGGGCCGGACCGCCGGGGACCGTGCTCTGGATCACCGTGTACTCGTTGTCCGCTCGCAGGACCGCGCCGATCCCTTCGAGCGAGAGCTTCATGCTGATGTCGAAGTTCTCGGATGTGCTGGGCGACATGTAGCTCGTATGCGGCTCGAGCGTCTGGGTGTAGGCATTCATGAACGTCTGGAAGACGTCGTTCCCGTCGAACTGATGGGTGCGACGAACCAACCCTTGATACCGCTCGCTCAACCGTTCTCGAATCTCATCGTCCGTCTTGTCAGCCAGACGCAGGGTCAGAAAGTCGTTCTTCACGCGCCTGCGCCAGATCTCGTCCAACTCGGCGCTGTCCTTGGCCCACGCCGCATCCGGCGAGTCGAGTCTGTAGGTCTCGTCGCGATCGAAATCGAACGGCCCCTTCAGAAGACTCTCGGCGTAGATGACCCGCTCGTCGACCCGCATCCGATACACCCGAAAGACGTCGAAGGCGAGGTCGAGCTCGCCGCGACGCAGCCCTTCATCCAGGCGTTTGGCACCGCCTTTGAAGCGATCGACGTCGCGGGCCAGAAAGAACGAACGGCTCGGATCCAGTGCCTCGAGGTAGTTGTCGAGCACGTCTTGCGCAAACGCCGGGTCGAGATCGACCTTCCTGTAGTGAAAGCGCTCCAAGACCTTGTTGATCACGACCGCCGACTTGGTCTGGGCGGGGCTCGGAAACAGCTCCGATAAAGGAACCTGACGCGGAGCGGCAACGACAAGCGTCGCCGCCAGGACGGCCGCGACGAAGAAGGCAAGGCGGGACAGGCGCGATCTCATAGGCATTTCTCGTAATCCATCTCTTGGAAGAGAGACAACGTTGGTCGGACGGGGTTTCTGGTCCGTACCGCGAACACCTGCATCCAACGCGGAACGGACAACTGCCCGAACAGGAGATATGGGTCCGCGACCGCCTCTCTTCATGTGCGCTTAAACCGCGCCCATTAGGGTAATCGTAAGATGTCAGAGTCGCTTGGCCGCGCCGGCTCCGGCGACTGTCTGAGGCTGCGCGGTTTAACATATTCAAAAATACTAAATTCTAAACCGCGTCTCACTGGGATCCAGGATATCTCCGAGGCCAAGCGCACAATGAAAACGCCCCATATCGCTCTGGACGCGGTTTAGGTCTGGTACACCTTGCGCCGATACAGATCGGTGCGCCGACTCACGACCCGATCGACGAACAGCAGGCCGTCGAGGTGGTCCATCTCGTGCTGAACCGCGCGCGCCTCGTATCCCTCCATCGCGTATTCGTGCTCCCGACCGTCGGGATCCTGCGCCTTCAAGCGGATGCCGGTGGCACGGATGACGTTGCCGGTGTAGTCCGGGACCGAGAGGCAACCTTCGCGACCGATCGCGTAACCCTCCCAATGGACGATCTCGGGGTTCACCAGGATCAGATGGCCGTGATTGGGGGTCTTCGGACGACCCGAGACATCGACGATGACGATGCGCTGAAAGCGTCCGACTTGCGGGGCGGCAATGCCGACGGCGGCCGGACCGGCCAGACGGGTTTCTTCGAGGTCCGCCACGAAAGCGCGCAGGTTGTCGTCGAAGTGCTCGACCGGCTCGGAGACCTGCTTCAGACGCGGATCGGGTAGTCTGAGGATATCGAGGATCGCCATGGCTCAGCCGATCAGCACGTCGACGGGGGCTACATCGACGGAAACGCCTCGGGTGCTCAATGCCGACAGCGCAGCCTCCACCTCTTCGATGGTGCGTTCGCAGTAACCTTGGATATTCATGATGTAGACGGGATGTTGCGCATCGCCGGCGACATCGGACTCCAGCTCCAGGATATTGAACCCGTGATCGGCGAGAATCTCCGTCACATCGGCAACGATGCCCGCACGATCGGCCCCGAAAACCCGAACTTGGAGATTCGGAACCAGGTGCCGATGCAGACCGCCCGGCACCGGATCCAGGTGAACGCGCAGACCGAGCTCCTCGGCCACCGGGCGCACGGCAGCCATGAGCTCCTCGCAGGGGCGCTCGCCGCTCACCATCAGCATGATGGTGAAGTTGCCGCCGAGGCGGATCATGGACGCCTCGCCGAGGTTGCACCCGCAGGTATAGAGTGCGCGCGTCACACGCGAGACGATCCCCGGGCGGTCGGCTCCGACCAATGTCAGCATGTTCCAATCAGGCATCTTGTGTGTCTCCCGCAGCGGCTGCGCCGTCGCCGTCGAGCCAGATCAGGCTCGCCATCCGCCCGGTGACGCCGTCGCGCCGATACGAAAAAAAATGTCGTGGATCCGAATGGGTACAGTAACCGCCTCCATAGACCCCTGTCACCCCGAGCCTTGCAAGCCGACGCCGCGCCAGACCGGCAAGGTCGGCCAGAAACCGCCCGTCGCGCGACGCGCGGAACGCACCGATCGCCCCCGGATCCGCTTCCAGAAATCGCTCGCGCACCTCGGGACCGACCTCGAAGGCATCCGGACCGATCGCCGGACCGAGCCAGACCAGGAGTCGCTCCGGCGGGATGCGCTCCGACGCACTCCGCACGGACGAAGACACCATCGCCGCGATCGCCCGCTCCAGGATGCCGTCGGCCAGACCGCGCCAGCCGGCGTGCACGGCCGCCACGCGGGTTCCCTGGTCGTCGCACATGAGGACCGGCAGACAATCGGCCGTCATGACGACGCAGACCGCACCGGCCTCGCCGGTCACGGCCCCGTCGGCCTCGCAGCCTCCGAGATCGCGCGCATCGCTCGCGACGGCCGCATCCGCGCCCGCGAGCCGGCAACCATGCACCTGTCGGAGCCACAACGGCTCGCTCGGAAGCCCTAGGTGGTCTCGCAGGATGGCGCGATTCCGGGCAACCCGTTCGGGCGCGTCCCCGACATGATCCGCCAGGTTGAAGCTCGCATAGTCACCGGTTCCGACACCGCCCTCGCGCGTCGTTGAATAGGCCTTGACGCGGTCCGGCGCGGGCCAGTCAGGCTCGATCATCTCCGGCATACCCCGTTCGGGCAAGATCCTCTCGGGTTCGAGCGGCTCGGGCGAGAGCGGGTTCACGCGCGCGCCTCGCCCCGAAACCGCTCCAGCAACTCGGCGAGATCGGCCGGCAACGGGATCTCCCAGCTCATCGCCGTCCCGAGCGTCGGATGCTCCAAGCCCAGGCGCAAGGCGTGCAGCGCCTGACGCGGGAAACCCTGGAGCGCCTCGACAAGACCGGCGGATGCACCCTTGGGCGGCCGCGGGCGACCGCCATAGGCACGATCGCCGACGAGCGGATGCTGCGTATGGGCCATGTGCACGCGAATCTGGTGCGTCCGGCCGGTTTCGAGCTCGACGGCCAGCAGGCTGTGGCCGACGAATCGCTCCAAGACCCGGTAGCGGGTGATCGCCGGCCGCCCGCCTGCGACCACCGCCATGCGGGTACGCTGTGTCGGATGACGTCCGACCGGTGCCTCGATCCGCCCGCCGGCGACCACCTCGCCGATGACCAGGGCACGATATTCGCGGTGGACCTGCCGAGCCTGGAGCTGCTCGACCAAGGAGCGATGCGCCTCGAGCGTCTTGGCCACCACGAGAAGTCCGGTCGTGTCCTTGTCCAAGCGGTGCACGATGCCGGCCCGCGGCACGCGCGCCAGCTCCGGCGCATGATTGAGCAACGCGTTCTGCAAGGTCCCGTCGCGATGCCCGGCCGCCGGATGCACCACCAAGCCGGCCGGTTTATCGAGCACGAGGATCTGCTCGTCCTCGAAGACCGGATTCAGCGGGATCGCCTCCGGGAGACAATCGCCGACCGGCTCGATCGGCGCGTCGAGCTCGATCAGCTCGCCACCCCAGACCTTGTCGCGCGAGCGCCGCGCCACCCCGTCGACGCGAACCTGGCCGGATTCGATCCAAAGCTGCAGCCGGCTGCGCGAGAGCTCCGGGATCAAGGCCGCCAACACCTGATCGAGCCGGCGCGCCGCGAGCTGCGGCTCGACCCGGATTCGGCGTTGGATGCGTATCGGACCCGACGCGGCGGGCCGCGGGACGTCCGGCGTGGCTTGCGTCATGACCGATTCACCAATCCGCTACAGGCATATCCTCGCGCGCGAGGAGTTTTGCCTTCGGGTATACTGCACAGGGAAATCAACAGGTATCTCTGATTCATGCGAAGAACGTTAACACGACTTCCGGCGCTCGTGCTCGCCGTCGCGCTCGCCGGATGCGGCGTCTTCGGCAAAGAGATCGATATGACCGAAAACTGGAGCGCGGCGAAGCTCTATGCCGAGGCATCCTCCGAGCTGGACTCGAACAACTATGCCAAGGCGATCGAGTACTACGAAAAGCTGGAGGCTCGGTACCCGTTCGGGCGTTATGCGATGCAGTCGCAGCTCGACATTGCCTACACGCACTATCGGGCGGACGAGCCCGAGGCCGCGATCGCCGCGGCGGATCGATTCATCAAGCTGTATCCTCAAAACCCTTACGTTGACTATGCCTACTATCTGAAAGGTCTGGTCAACTACAACCGCAGCGTCGGGTTTCTGGATCGGTATGTTCCGGTCGATGCCTCGCAGCGCGATCCCGGATCTGCGCTCGATGCCTTCGTGGACTTTTCGGTCCTGGTCGAACGTTTTCCCGACAGTCGCTACGCCGAGGATGCCCGTCAGCGCATGCTCTATCTGCGCAACAATCTGGCAAAGCACGAGGTCAATGTCGCACGCTACTACATGCGCCGCGGGGCTTATCTCGCCGCGGCGAACCGAGCGAACTACGTGATCGAGCGGTTTCAACGAACCAGTGCCGTGGAGAGCGCCCTCGAGGTGTTGATCGACGCCTACACGGCACTCGGGAAGACTGAGCTGGCGGCCGACGCAAAGCGTGTGCTCGACTTGAATCGGGAGGCGGGCCGTTTCATCTCCGACGAGCCCGAGCCCGGCGAGGTCAGTCTCGCGCGCAAGGTCTGGGACTATCTCAGCCTGGACGAGAATTGACACCCCGGCGCGTCAACCCGGCACCGAGACAGGACACTCTGCCGGGTTGACTGGCCTTCTGTCGGATAGCGGGAGTCGAATCGCCTCAACCGCGGCGCCTCCAGCAGCCGTAAAATCCGCCGGGTGCGATCCCGTGCGGAAACATCGCATACGGCGCTCGACGCGGTTTAAGGCGCAACCGGGCGATCCCGGCTGTTTCGGAGCGGATCCGCGTCACGCAAGCCCCGTTACGCGGCGCGACGAGGAAGACCGGCGGTCACGATGGCGAACCGACCCGATGCACGCCCCGGCGTGCGCGGGGCGTGCAATGCGGCGAAAACTTCGCGTGTGCTCGGCATAGAACCCCGACCGAGAAGCAGTGGCTCAGACTGCGGCTTCGTTCTCTTCCCCGGTGCGGATACGCACCACATGCGTCACATCCGAGACGAAGATCTTACCGTCGCCGATCTTGCCGGTCCGGGCAGCGGTCGTGATGGCGCTGATACAAGTGTCCACCAGATCATCGGTCAGCACCAGCTCGATCTTCACCTTCGGCAAGAAATCCACCACGTACTCGGCGCCCCGATACAGCTCGGTATGGCCCTTTTGTCGCCCGAAACCCTTCACCTCGATGGCGGTCATCCCGGTGATGCCCGCGGCGGAGAGCGCCTCGCGGACGTCATCCAGCTTGAATGGCTTAATGATGGCTTCAACCTTCTTCATGACGCACTCCGTTGTGGGATCCGGCTACCGAAGCCGGTAAGTATAAGTTCCGTGCATGCCGTTGAACAGCGAACGGGTCGAGCGGCGGCCGAGACGGCGATCGACCGGATGTCCCGGCCCTGGTCCCGACACACGTCCTCGCCCCGCAACAGGGTTCAAAAGCCGCTCGTGATCGGATAGCGGCGGTCCCGACCGAACGCCCGGGTGGATATTCGCACGCCAGGCGGTGCTTGGCGTCGCTTGTATTCATTGCGATCGACGAGTCGGGTGATCCGACGCACGATCTCGGCCGGATAACCGCGCGCCACGATTGCATCGACACCTTCGTCCTCTTCGATATAGAGACGCAGGATCGGATCCAAAACCTCGTAAGGAGGAAGACTATCCTGATCGGTCTGATCGGGTCTCAGCTCCGCGGAGGGAGCCCTCGTCAGCACCCGCTCCGGAATCACCGGCGAGCAGAGGTTGCGATAACGCGCCAGCCGGTAGACCAAGAGCTTGGGCACGTCCTTGATGGGTGCAAACCCTCCGGCCATGTCGCCGTAGAGGGTGGCGTAGCCCACCGCCATCTCGCTCTTGTTTCCGGTGGTGAGCAGGATCCGCCCGGTCTTGTTGCTGATCGCCATCAGGATGATACCGCGGCAGCGCGCCTGGATGTTCTCTTCGGTCACGTCCGGCGCCAGCCCCTCGAAGGCCGGCTCGAGCATCGACAGGAACGACCGGAAGGCCGGCTCGATCGAGATCAGCTGAGCCTTCACGCCAAGTGACTCGGCCTCCTCGAAGGCATCCGCATTGCTCATCTGCGAGGTATAACGCGACGGCATCAAGACGCCCTCGACCGCGTCGGCGCCGAGCGCATCCACCGCCACGGCGAGCGTCAACGCCGAATCGACACCGCCCGAGAGACCCAGCACCGCACCGCTGAAACCGTTCTTGCGGACATAGTCGCGCACACCCAGCACCAAGGCGCCGTAGACGCTCGCCTCCTCCTCCATCGCATCGCCGTCGAACACGGAGGCGCTGCGCCCGGATGTCGAGCCGACGAGAGGGCGGCCCTCGTCGTCGAGCTCGAACGTCGGCCGGTCCTCCTCGAAGACCGCCGCGCGATGCAGGATCCGACCCGCGCCATCCGCGACAAACGAGGCACCGTCGAAGACCAATTCATCCTGCCCGCCGACCAGGTTTGCATAGACGATCGGGATGGCGTGCTCGCCTGACCGACGCGCGACCAGCGCCTCGCGCTCCGCACGCTTGCCGACATGAAAGGGCGAGGCGTTGATGTTGATCAGGATCTGCGCCCCGGCCTCGACCGCCTGCCGTGTCGGATCTTCCTGCCAGATGTCCTCGCAAACGCTCAAGCCGATCCTCAAGCCCAAATGCTCGAGCACCAAAGGGGTCGAGCCTGCCTGGAAGTAACGCTTCTCGTCGAAGACACTGTAGTTGGGCAAATGCTGTTTCGCGTACTCGCCGATCACCTCGCCATCGCGCACCACGCCCGCCACATTGAACAGACCCCCGACGGTCCGAAGCGGATAGCCCAACACCAGGGTGATCCCTCGACACTCTTCGCGGATCCGATCCAAGGCCGACTCGACGCGCTGCAGGAGCTCGGGACGCAACAAGAGATCCTCCGGCGGATAACCCGTGAGGGTCAACTCGGGAAAGACTAACAGATCGACCCCGTCGGCGCGCGCTGAGAGCCCCTCGGCGATCACCCGATCGGCGTTGCCGAGGACATCCCCGACGACGAGATTCAACTGCGCAATCCGGATACGACACCCCACTGCGGGATCCTCTTGATGTGATAGGCAGCTTGTTTGAGACGGCTATCGCCGGCCGCCGCCTCTACGCGAAAGTCGAAAGGCGAAAGGTGAAAGGTGCAAGATGAAGGGGCAAAGGCTGATCGCTGGCGGCTACCATCGCCACCTCGTCACCCGCCGAGAAGCTCCGCCAGGCGACTCCCCATCTCCGCGGGCGAGCGCACGGTGACGGCGCCGGCCTGCTCGAGGGCCGCGTACTTGCCTTCGGCCGTCCCGCGCCCGCCGGTCACGATTGCACCCGCATGCCCCATGCGCTTGCCGGCAGGCGCCGTCACACCGGCGATGTAGGCGACCAGCGGCTTTGAGATCCGCTCGCGGATCACCTCGGCGGCCTCCTCCTCGCCGCTGCCGCCGATCTCGCCGACCATGATGATCGCCTCGGTCTGCGGGTCGTGCTCGAACAGATCCAGACAGGCGACAAAATCGAGACCCTGGATCGGATCCCCGCCGATCCCGATGCAGGTACTCTGCCCCAAACCCGCTTGGGTCGTCTGCCACACCGCCTCGTAGGTCAAGGTGCCCGAGCGCGACACGATACCGACCCGACCGGCCGCATGGATATTGCCCGGCATGATGCCGATCTTGCAGGCACCCGGCGTGATGATGCCGGGACAGTTGGGACCGATCAGGACGGCCGGGCTACCCGCAAGTGCGGCCTTCACCCGCACCATGTCCAAAACCGGAATCCCCTCGGTGATACAGACGATCACGCGAATCCCCGCATCCGCGGCCTCCAGGATCGCATCCGCGGCATAGGCGGCGGGCACGTAGATCATGGTTGCATCCGCGCCCGTGTCGCGAACCGCTTGATGCACGGTATCGAAGACCGGCCGATCGAGATGGCGCTGCCCGCCCTTGCCGGGGGTCACGCCGCCGACGAGGTTGGTGCCGTAGGCAATCGCCTGCTCGCTGTGAAAGGTGCCCTGCTTCCCCGTGAAGCCCTGACAGATGACACGTGTATTGTTGTCGACGAGAACGCTCATCTCAGACCCCTCCGGAGACCGCCGGACGACCGGCGGCCGCATCCACGACCCGCCGGGCCGCCTCGCCGAGACCGGCCATCGTCTCGACCGCCAGCCCGCTGCGTGCGAGCATCTCGAGACCCTGCGCCGCGTTGGTGCCCTCCAAACGCACCACCACCGGGACCGAGACCGCAACCTCCCGCACCGCCGCGATGATGCCCTCGGCGATCAGGTCGCAGCGCACGATGCCGCCGAAGATGTTCACCAGCACCGCGCGGACGTTGGCGTCGGAGAGGATCAGCTTGAACGCCTCGGCCACGCGCGCCGCGGTGGCGCCGCCCCCGACATCGAGAAAATTGGCCGGCGCGCCGCCGTGCAGCTGCACCAGGTCCATGGTTGCCATGGCGAGCCCGGCCCCGTTGACCATGCAGCCGATGTTGCCGCTGAGGCTGATATAGCTCAGCTCATGGCGCTTCGCGGCCAGCTCGCGCGGGTCCTCTTGGCCCGGGTCGCGAAGCGCCTCCAGATCCGGATGTCGATAGAGTGCGTTGTCGTCGAGGTTGATCTTGGCGTCCAACGCGATCAGCTCCCCTTGATCGTCCACCACCAGCGGATTGACCTCGACCAGACTCGCGTCCTTCTCGACGAAGAGGCGATAGAGCCCGTCCATCAGCTGCCCGAGCGACTTGATCTGACTCGCCTCCAGCCCCAGCCCGAATCCCAAGCGGCGCACCTGATAGGGTTGCAGGCCGACCGCCGGATGCACCCGCACCCGCAGCAAGCGCTCCGGCGTCTCGGCCGCGACGCGCTCGATGTCCATTCCGCCGGCCTCCGAGGCGACGAAGAGGACGCGCTCGGACTCGCGCTCGAGCAGCAGCCCGAGATAGAGCTCGCGGGCGATCGCCATCGGCCGCTCGATCAGGAGCGTATCGACCGGCAAGCCGTCCGGTGCACTCTGCCCCGTCACCAGACGCGATCCGAGCAGACGCCGTGCGGCACTCTCGACGGCGGACGGACTCTCGGCCATGACCACGCCCCCGGCCTTGCCGCGCCCGCCCGCATGGACCTGCGCCTTCACGACCCAGCGCTCGCCGCCGAGCGCAGTGCAGGCCCCAAGGGCCTCGTCGACGGAAGTCGCCGTCACGCCGTCCGGGATGCGGATCCGGTGCTCGTTGAACAGCCGTTTCGCCTGGTATTCGTGTAAATTCATGGTGTGGTCGCCGTCGCGGTGTGCCGAATCCCGAAGCGCTGCGGCCGCGTGGCCGCGCTATCTCCATTCTGGTCTAATCCGCGGCAGATTGGCAAAGGCGCTTTCATCCTCCGCACGCTCGGCACCGCCCGACGGCGTGTCCGAGCACGAGACCAGCAATGACGAATCACCCCGACATCGCAGCGGGCCCACCGAGCCCTGCAACGCACCGCGAGGGCAAGAGCCAACCCGGGCAGCCCGGCCATCCGCATCCGACCTGGCTTGCGCTGCGCTGGCTGTTTCTGTTTCGGCTCGTGGTGCTGATCGGACTCATCCTGTTGTTCTCGCCTACCGCGATGGATCCGCTCATCACGCCCGCCAACGCCGTGCTGGCTTGGAACGTCCTGATCTTTTACGCCATCCTGGTCCTGCTGAGCGGCCTGGCCCTCTACGCGCGTCGCCCGAGCCGCGGGAGCCAGGTCCACCTCGCCACCTATATCGACATCATCGCCTTCACCTTCTTGATGCATGCCGCCGGCGGCGCGGCAAGCGGTATCGGGATCTTGATCGGCGTCGCCGTGGCGGCCGGAGCACTTCTGATGGAGGGACGCCTCGCGCTTCTCTTCGCGTCCTTGGCCGCCCTGGCCGTGCTCACCGAACAGGTCTATTCGGACCTTTCCGGGAGCATCGCGACCACGAGCTACACCCAGGCCGGCCTCCTCGGCAGCATCTTCTTCACGGTCGCATTGCTGGCGCATGTGCTCTATCGCAGGGTGCGCGAGGCCGAGGCGATGGCTGCGCGACGCACGGTCGATATCGCCAATCTGACCAAGCTCAACGCCTTTATCATCGCCAACCTCGAGACCGGCGTCCTCGCCGTCGACGGCGAGCGTCATCTACGCCTGACGAACAGGGCCGCGCTGGAGCTTCTCGACGTCGATGCAGTCAAGCCCGGCAGCGCCCTCGGCGAGTTCTCGCCGGAGGTCGCGCAGTGGCTCGAGACTCAGGTCCAAGACCCGGCGCCCGAGGGCACCATCATGCGCGTCGGCGAGCGCGAGCTGCGTGCGACCCTGAAGCTGCTCGGCGATTATCGGGCCTCCGGCGCCTTGATCTATCTGCGCGACAACCAAGAGCTCACCCGCGAGGCCCAACAACTCAAGCTCGCCGCACTCGGCACCCTCACCGCCAGCATCGCCCACAACATCCGCAACCCCTTGAGCGCGATCACCCATGCGAGCCAACTCTTCTCCGATGGCAAGGACCTGCCGGAGGACGATCGCCACCTGCTCGACATCATCCAGCGCAACAGTGCGCGTATCGACGAGACGGTGCGCAGCGTGCTCCAGCTTTCGCGTCGCGACCGGATGGATCCGGTGTCGCTCGATGCGGCACTCTGGATCGAGGATTTCGCCGAGGAGTTTCGCGAGACCCACCGACTCGCGCCGGAACGCCTCACGCTCGAGATCACCTTTTCGCCCGATCCGGTCGAGGTGGATCCGCGCCATCTGCATCAGATCGTCTCCAACCTGTGCGAAAACGCCCTGATCCACGGCGGCTACGGGGACAAGCCGGCGCACATCGAGATCCGCCTCCTGCCCGGCGGCGAGGCCGCCGATCGCCCCGTGATCGAGATTGCCGACGAGGGGCCCGGAATCGACGCCAAGACCGCGCGAGACATCTTCAACCCGTTCTTCACCACGAAGACCAGCGGTACGGGGCTCGGCCTCTACATCGCCCGAGAATTGGCCGAGACCAACGGCATCCATCTCACCTACGAGGCCGCCGAGCCGCACGGCAGCCGATTCAGACTCCATTTCGCCCGGTAGCGGGCAGCCCCGACCGCCGGGGCACACGGCTTCTGTCGGACGCGGCCACGCGCTATGCTTGGGGAGCAGACGCGGTGCGCGAAAAACCGAGATAACGCTGTCTTAAACCACGCCAGCTCCGACAATCGTCGGAGCTGGCGCGGCCAAACCGATTCAACACACGACGCATACCGCACCGGGCGCGGTTTAAGCACGCATGGAACGCCTCGCGGCAGCACGCCCCGAACCCAATCATCCTAGACCACACCGAGGGAGCTGGCCGAATGACGAAGGCTCAAGCGCTGGTCGTCGACGACGAGTCCGATATCCTGGATCTCTTGAAGATCACCCTCGGGCGAATGGATATTCGGGCATTGACCGCCATGACGGTCATCGACGCCAAGCACCAGCTCGAACGCAACCATTTCGACCTGTGCTTGACGGACATGAGCCTCCCGGACGGGAACGGCATCGACCTGATCCGTCATATCTCCGAGCACTATCCCGACCTCCCGGTCGCCATGATCACGGCCCACGGCAACATGGAATCCGCCGTCGCCGCCATGAAGGCCGGGGCCTTCGACTTTGTCCCCAAACCGGTGGATCTTCAGCTTCTGCGCCGGTTGGTCGGCTCGGCGCTGCGGCTGCGCGAGACCGCTGCGGCCGGGGGGGACGCCCGCAGCGCCGGCGGCGCCAACCTGATCGGGGACTCGCGCGCGATGGAGCAGATCCGCCAAATGATCGCCAAGCTCGCGCGCAATCAAGCCCCGGTCTTCATCACCGGCGAGAGCGGCACGGGCAAAGAGCTCGCGGCTCGACTCATCCACGGCCAAGGTCCTCGTGCCGCGGGACCCTTCGTCGCCGTCAACTGCGGCGCAATTCCGCAGGATCTGGTCGAAAGCGAGTTGTTCGGCCACAAGAAAGGCAGCTTCACCGGCGCCGTCAGCGACAAGGAGGGGCTCTTTCAAGCCGCCTCGGGCGGCACCCTGTTTCTCGACGAGGTCGCGGATCTCCCGCTACCGGCGCAGGTGAAGCTCTTGCGGGCCGTGCAGGAAAAGAGCGTGCGTCCGGTCGGCGCCCAACAGGAGGTCGCCGTGGATGCGCGAATCATCAGCGCCAGCCATCGCGATCTCAACCTGGAGGTCGACAAGGGACACTTCAGGCAGGACCTCTTTTATCGCATCAACGTCATCGAGCTGCGCATGCCGGCGCTGCGCGAGCGTCCCCGCGACATCCCCGCCTTGGCGGAACGGATGCTGCTGCGTATCGCCCGGCATCATAAGGGTCAGCCCGCCATGACCCTGTCGCCCGACGCCTTGAGTGCCTTGATGGACTACGGCTTTCCGGGCAACGTGCGCGAGCTCGAGAACATCCTCGAGCGCGCCACGGCACTCTGCGAAGGGTCGGTCATCGCGGTCGGGGATCTCTACCTGCCTCAGGCCGACGGCCCGGCGCTCGCCGCACCGGTCCAGCTCGACGAGAGCGTTCCGCTCGAGGACTATCTCGGCGAGATCGAGAAGAAGGCGATCCTCGATGCCCTCGACGAAACACGCTGGAACCGCACCGCCGCGGCGAAAAAACTGGGGATGACCCTGAGATCGCTGCGTTATCGTCTCGCCAAACTCGGCATCGAGTAGCCGATCGCATGCCGCGCGCGCACCGAACATGACACCATCGACTTCCGACCCGAACGACCCCCATCCACCCCGCGATCCGTTCGTCGACTGGGTGCGCCAGGCCACACCCTATATCCACGCGCACCGCGGGCGCACCTTCGTGGTGGTCTTCGGCGGCGAGGCGGTCGCGGATCCCCGTTTCCCCGATCTGGTTCACGATATCGCCCTGCTGCACGGGCTCGGTATCCGTGTTGTCCTGGTCCACGGCGCGCGACCCCAGATCGAGGCACGACTCGCCGGTCGGGGTGCACAGCTGCGCTACGTCAACGGGCTGCGGATCACGGATCAGACCGCGCTGGCCTGCGTGAAGGAGGCCGCCGGAGTGGTCCGCGTGGAGATCGAGGCACTGCTCTCGCTCGGGCTCGCCAACTCGCCGATGGCGGGCGTGCGCATCCCCGTCGTTTCGGGCAACTTCGTCACGGCGCGCCCTTTGGGCGTCATCGACGGGGTCGACTATGCCCACACCGGGGCGGTCAGGCGGATCGACCGCCAGACGTTGCGGGCGGTCCTCGATCAGGGCGCGGTCGCCTTGATGCCGCCGCTCGGGTATTCGCCGACCGGCGAGGTCTTCAATCTCAGCTCGGCCGACGTGGCGCGCGGCGCGGCGGTCGCGCTCGGTGCCGACAAGCTGATCTTTCTCACCGAAGACCCTCCCCGGGATGCGTCGGCGGACCACGACGCTCGGGATCCATCCGCGGATCTGCTGGGATCCAACCTCCTCGCCCGCGATATCGACGGCCTGCTCGCCGCCTCGAGCGCGATCCCCGAGGACGTCGCCCAGTGCCTGCGCGCCGGTGCCGAGGCCTGTCGCAACGGTATCCGGCGCGTGCACTTGGTGAGGCGCAGGCACGGTGGAGCACTGCTGCGCGAGCTCTTCACGCCGGACGGGAGCGGCACCTTGATCTCCGCGGAACCCTACGAGGAGCTTCGACCGGCACGGATCGACGACGTGACGGGGATCCTCGAGCTGCTCCGTCCGCTGGAAGAGCGCGGCGTGCTGGTCCGGCGCTCGCGGGAGCGCTTGGAGACCGAGATCGACCGGTTCTTCCTGACCGAGCGCGATGGCTTGATTACAGCCTGCGCGGCACTCTACCCTTACCCGAGCGCGGGGATGGCGGAGTTGGCCTGCGTCGCCGTGCATCCGGATTATCGCGCGAGCGGACGCGGCGATCGGCTGCTTGCCCACATGGAAGACCTCGCGCGCGCCGGCGGCATCGCGCGCCTGTTCGTCCTCACGACACAAACCGCACATTGGTTCCGAGAACGCGGGTTCGAACCTGGCTCGCTCGGCGCCTTGCCGATGGAGCGGCAAGCCCTGTACAACTTCCAGCGCAGCTCGCAGGTCTACATCAAGGCGCTTTAGATCGCATCCACCAGCACGCGCACGGGCTCGGTATCGGCTCGGCGTCGAGCGCGTCTCGATGCGCTCGAGCGAATGCGATGGATATTGAATTTTCCCGACTTCATCCGCGGAGCCGTCACCTGATCAGGCGATGGCCGAGCCGTTCTTTTCTGACCCGATCATGACGATGTCGATCCCGATCCCGATGATGCCCACACCAGCAAGAATCCCCGGCCACTCGGACAAACGGTGGTTTTTGCAGCCCTTTGGCTTGCTTGCGTTCCTCCTGGTCTTCTCGGTGCTGCTCGCGGGCGACGCGCGCGCGACCGATCCGACGCCTGCCGGGTCGATCCCGGCCGCACCGGCGAGCAGCGGTAACCGCCTCCCGTCGGTCGACCAAGTCGAGGCCATGATCGCCGAGGTGGCGGCCGATACCGCACTCGACGAGGCCGGCAAGGCGGCCTTGACTGAGCAGTATCGGCGGACACTGGCAAACCTCGAGGCAACTCGGACCTTCGAGAAACAGGCCAACGATTTTGCCGCGGCGCTGACAACGGCACCCGCGGAAACCACGGCGATCCGGGAACAACTGGCGCAACGCGACCAGGGGGCGAGCGAGCCCGACGAGATTCCGAAAGATCTCCCGAAGGAAGAGATCGCGCGGCGCCTGAGCATCGTACTGGCCGACGCGACCGCACAGGAGACGCGTATCGGCGAGCTCGACAAGGCGATCGAACGCAGCACGGGCCGCCCCGCCGCCATCCGCGCACGCCTGACGGATGTGAAGACGGCGCTCGGCGAGATCGATACCGAGCTGAACCAACCCACCAGCGCCGACGCGGACCCCGCGTCGCTCGAAGCGCGTCGATGGGCGCTCGAGACCCGCCGAGCGTCGCTCTGGGCCGAGACGCGCATGCTCGAGCAGGACTTGCTGAGTCAGTCGGCGCGCGAAGCATTGCACCGCGCGAAGCGCGAGGAAGCCGTCTTGGAGTGGGAGACCCTCCGAGCCCGGCAGCGCCAGCTCGAGGAGCTGCAGAACCAGCGACGTCGCGACGAGGCGGAGGCGGCGCAGCGTGAATCCGAACGCGCTCGGATCGCGGCCGCGGACAAACATGCCTTGGTGCAGGAGGCTACCCGGGAGAACACCGAGATCACGACGTCCATGGGCGATCTGGCTGGCGATCTCGATGCCGTCGCCCTCGAGATCGAGAACCTCGAGGCGGAACGTAAACGGGTGGAGCAGAATTTCAGGGCGGCGCAGGAACGCATCGAGGCCGCCGGGCTCAGCAAGGCGCTCGGTCAGGTTCTAGTCGAGCGGCGCGACGAGATTCCCGATCTGCGGCGGCTGCGCGGGGAGATCGACGATCGCGACGACGAAATCGCCGAGGCCACGCTGAGACAGATCCTCTATCGCGAGGAGCAACGTCAGCTGCGCGATCTCGACGCCTATCTCGACGAGCTCACCGCGCGTGATCCGACCACGCAGCCCCCGGAGGTCCGCGAGCAACTCGAGGCGACACTCGAGCAAAGACGCCGGTTGATCACACAGGCGCTAAGCGTCGAGGATGACTACATCCGCCAGCTCGGCGAGCTGAACTATGCCGCCGACCAGCTCATTCAAACCGCCGAGCGTTTCGACGACTATCTCGCCGAGCGGTTGCTGTGGGTTCGCAGCACCCTCCCGGTCGGCATCGAGACCCTCGTCACGCTTCCCTCGGCCATCGGCTGGCTCGTCGCGCAGGAGCATTGGGTCGAGGTCGCAAAGGTACTGACGCACGCGGGAGTGCACTCGCCGCTGCTCTGGGGCCTATCGCTCGTTGTCGCTGCCCTGTTCTGGAAGCTCTCTGCTCTCCGACGCGCGATCCGCGCCACGGCCGAGCCGCTGCGCAGGATCCGGACGGATCGCCTGCGCCATACCGGCAAGGCCATCGGCCTTAGCCTTTTGGCGGCACTCCCCGTACCACTCCTGCTCTGGCTGATCGGACTGCAACTGTCGACATCCACCGAGGCCACCGGCTTCACGCGTGCGCTGGGGTCGGCCCTGATCGCCACCTCCGTCGGCCTCTACTATCTGCGTGCGTTCCGAACACTCTGCATCACGGGCGGGGTCGCCGACCGACACTTTCGCTGGAGGCAAGACACCCTTCAGCGGATCAGACGCGAGTTTGATTGGTTCAGCATCGTGATCGTCCCGATCGCCTTGACGGCGATGGTGCTCTTCAACGACAGCGACCCCGCCTTCAGCGGCAGCCTCGGACGCCTGGCGATGATCGCGACCATGGTGGCGTTCTCCGTCTTCTTCGCGCGCCTGTTGAGCCCCGCGACGGGCGTCCTGAGAGAAGCCCTCGCGGCGTCCCCGAACGGTTGGCTCAACCGCTTGCGTCACGTCTGGTTTCCGGTGATCGTCGGCGCGCCGCTGGGGCTGGCTGTGCTTGCGCTGCTGGGCTATGTCTACACGGCCGGAGTCCTGTTCGAGTCGCTGGTGCAGCAGACCTGGCTCGCCCTCGCCCTGATCCTGCTGCACCAGCTGATCGTACGTTGGTTGATCGTCACCCGGCGACGTTTGGCCCTGACGGCGGCCGTAGAGCGTGCCAGCGCGCGCCGTGCGCAAAGCGAGGCCGAACGCAAAGTGACCGCCCCGGCCGCCTCGGAGCTGCAGGTCGATGAGCCCGAGCCGGATCTCGCCGCGCTCGACGAGCAGACCCGCCGCCTCATCAACGCCGCGGTGTTCTTCACCGCAGTGCTCGGGGTGTGGCTGACCTGGTCGGATGTCTTGCCGGCCCTGTCCATGCTCGAGCGCATCCCGCTGTGGCACTACGAGGGGATGGTCGACGGCGTCGCCCAGCCGATCCCGGTGACGGCGGCCGACCTCGGCCTGGTGCTGGTGATCCTCTTCGTTGCGACCGCTGCCGCCAAGAATCTCCCGGCCCTGCTCGAGATCCTGCTGCTTCAGACCGAATCCGTCTCGGCGGGCGGGCGTTATGCGATCAAGACCCTGGTGAGCTACGGCATCACGGTCGCCGCCTTCCTGCTCGCCTTCAGCACGCTCGGGTTGAACTGGGGACAGGTGCAATGGCTCGTCGCCGCGCTCGGCGTCGGTATCGGCTTCGGCCTTCAGGAGATCGTTGCGAACTTCATCAGCGGCATCATCATCCTGTTCGAACGCCCGGTGAGGGTCGGCGACATCGTCACCATCGGCGATACGACCGGCGTGGTCACCAACATCCAGATCCGCGCAACCACCATCCGTAACTGGGACAGGCAGGAGCTCCTGGTGCCGAACAAGGAGTTCATCACCGGACGGCTACTGAACTGGAGTCTGACCGATCAACAGAACCGCATCACGATCCCGATCGGCATCGAATACGGAAGCGATACGCGCAAGGCACTCGGCATCCTGGCGAAGATTGCCGAACAGCATGAGCGGGTCCTCGACGACCCCGCCCCCTTGATCAGCTTCGAGGGATTCGGCGACAACGCCCTGACCATCGTCCTGCGATGTTATCTCAACTCGCTCGACGGTCGGATCGGCGTCGCCACCGAGCTGCACCAAGCGATTTACGATCGCTTCAAAGAGGCAGGAATCGGGATGGCCTTTCCGCAACGCGATGTCCATCTGTCGATGCGCGCGCCCTTGGATATTCGTTTGGATCCCGCGGTTCGCGACGCGTTTCGGGCCGCGGAGCAGGTTTCCCAAGGCGATTAAACCGCGTCTCCACGAGGTTCGGAAAAATCCCTAGTCCCGACACAACGTGAACATGACGCATGTCGCTCTGGACGCGGTTTAGGCCTGATCAGCCCGCCTCGCGGCGGGCCACCGGCTCAGCCCAGCTCGTCGAACTCGGGGTCGTCGAGAAGCTCGCGAAGCCGTTTGATCTCACGCATGTGCTCGATGCGACGACGCACCGCCAGATTCGCCGCAGGGGCGCGTGAATCCGGGCCGGTCATCGACGGCACACGCTCGTTGGCCTCCTCGCCGTAACTGCTTTCGTTGTCCATCATCTCCGCTACCTCGGGTCACACAATCGCAAAGGAATCTTCGCCGCTCTTTAATCGAAAGACGGCTCAGCGTCAAGCTGTTGTTTGCTCCGTGATCGACTCCTCCCTCGAACCGGGTCGCGTCGTGCCCGGCAAACCGAGCGAGGCGTCGATGCCGATGCCGATCGAGTTGCCCTGAACCATCGCGGGCCTCAAGATACTCGGCCGACACCAAATCGACTCGAAGAGAAAGGAGACCTGACCTTGAACGAGCGAGCGATCCTGATCTGGGACCTACCGACCCGCCTCTTTCATTGGTTCCTTGTGTTGCTCGTCACGGCGGCGTTCGTGACCGGCCTGCAAGGCGGGAATCTGATGGTTTGGCACGGGCGTATCGGGCTTGTGATCCTGGGCCTGCTGGCTTTTCGCCTCGCCTGGGGCGTCCTGGGATCGACCTATGCGCGATTCGGGCACTTCGTGCGTGGACCGGGCGAGGTCATCGACTATCTGCGCGGTCGCTGGCAAGGGCTCGGGCACAGCCCTTTGGCGGCCCTTTCCGTGCTCGCATTGATCGGCCTGCTGCTGTTTCAGTCGATCAGCGGCCTCATGACCAACGACGATATCGCCTTCACGGGCCCCCTCTACGACCTGGTCTCCAAAGCGACCAGCAACTGGCTGACCGGGCTGCATCGCCAGAACATCTGGTTGATCGGCGGGCTCGTCGCACTCCACGTCTGTGCGGTTCTCTTTTACACGCTGCTGCGCAAGGACGATCTCATCCGTCCCATGATCCATGGCCGCAAGCGCGTCTCGAACACGGCGGCGCAACCGGCGACCGGAGGCGGCTGGATCGCCTTCCTCGCGGCCTTGGCCATTGCCTTCGCCGCGGTGTGGATCGCCGACGGCGGGCTGCTTCCGCCGCCTCCGCCGCCTCCTCCACCCGGCAGCATCCCGACGTGGTAACGCGGTTGGACGCGCGAAGTCACGCCCGCCGCCGCCGATTGAGTTGCCCGGCGACCGATGTTCTGGTACTTAAGCGTGTTTTTCGCGGCAGGCCCGGCCGACCGTATCGGGCGCATGCCATCCACGACAAGAGCCTTCGGGAGTACATTCATGGCCGAAGCGAACGCCACTCAAGCCAGCACCGCCGAATTCGAGCCCTACCACCAGGGCAAGGACGAGGACTACATGAGTCCGGAGCAGGAGGCGCATTTTCGCGAGATCCTCCTCGCCTGGAGGACGTCGCTCATGGAAGAGGTCGACCGTACCGTACACCACATGCAGGACGAGGCCACCAACTTCCCCGACCCCAACGATCGTGCTACGCAGGAGTCCGAGTTCAGCCTGGAGCTGCGCACCCGCGATCGCGAGCGCAAGCTGATCAAGAAGATCGACGAGGCGCTCGGTCGGATCGACGATCACGAATACGGCTTCTGCGAGGCATGCGGGGTGGAGATCGGCATCCGCCGTCTCGAGGCGCGGCCGACCGCCACGCTCTGCATCGACTGCAAGACGCTTGACGAGATCCGCGAACGGCAGCGCGGATGAGCGATTGCACGGGACCCGACCCTCGCGCGTGAGAGCGATGCGCGACCGCTCTGACCCGGGTCCGAACGGCGTTCCCGGGCACTCTGCTTATCGAGGCCGTTTCGCGCCGTCCCCGACGGGTCCGCTCCATTTCGGCTCGCTCCTCGCGGCCATGGCCAGCTATGCGGACGCCCGCGCCAACCGAGGCATCTGGCTGCTCCGCATGGAAGACCTCGACCGCACGCGCGAGGTCCCCGGGGCGGCAGACCTGATCCTTCGCACCCTGAGCGCGCTCGGGTTCGAGTGGGACGAAGGCGTGGCCTACCAAAGCCGCCGAACAGATGCCTACCGAGATGCTCTCGACACCCTTCAGGCTCGGGGTCTGACCTATCCGTGCGGGTGCAGCCGCGCCGAGGTTGCCCGAGCCGGCCGATCCGGACTCGAGGGACCGGTTTACCCCGGCACCTGCCGCGCCGGTCTCGCGCTCGGTCGGAGCGCACGTACCGAGCGCTTCCGCACCCCTGCAGGCGCGATCGTCTTCGAAGACGGAATCCAGGGGCAACAGGAGCAAAGGGTCGACGACGCGGTCGGAGACTTCGTTTTGCGGCGCGCCGACGGCATCCACGCCTACCAACTCGCCGTTGTTGTCGACGATGCCCTTCAAGGCATCACTCGGGTGGTCCGCGGCGCGGACCTGCTGCTCTCGACGCCCCGCCAGATCCTGCTGCAACGCGCGTTGGGATTCAGCCGACCCGGCTACGCGCATGTCCCCCTGGTCTTGGACGCGAACGGCCGGAAGCTCAGCAAATCACTGGCGGCCGCACCGGTCGACGCACGCGACCCGCTGCCGGCCTTGCGCGCGGCTTGGGCCTTGTTGGGACAAATCCCGGCGCCCGCGGATCTCCACCTCGATGCCTTCTGGTCGTGGGCCATCCCCGAATGGCGGATCGCGCGCGTCCCGTCCAAGACTGCGGTCGTATGCCCGAACGGCTCATCGCCGCGGGCTCGCGAGCCCTCGGCGCACACCTTCACCCCGAGACCCTCCAATGGCCCTCAAAGCGACCGTCTTCAGAGCGCAGGTCCAGATCAGCGACATGGACCGGCATTATTACGAGAGCCATACCCTGACGCTGGCCCGGCATCCCTCGGAAACCGATGAGCGGATGATGGTGAGGCTACTCGCCTTCGCCCTGCATGCCGACCCGCAGCTGACCTTCACCAAGGGGCTGAGCGCGGACGACGAGCCGGACCTGTGGCAACGCAGCCTCGGCGGGGAGATCGAGCGCTGGATCGAGGTGGGCCAACCCGACGAGCGGCGTCTGCGCAAAGCGAGCGGTCGCGCGCGCGAAGTGACGGTGATCACCTACGCCGGACGCGCGGCGGATCTTTGGTGGCAGCACAACAGCGCCGCGCTGGAGCGCCTTCGCAACCTTCGAATTATCGATTTGAGCAGCGACGAGAGCCAGGCCCTAAGCCGCTTGGCGGAGCGCTCGATGGATCTGCAGTGCACCATCGACGGGGGCGAGGTTTGGATCGGCAATGGGCGGGAGACGGTCGGCCTGATTCCGCGTCTGCGCCAGGTCTGAACGAAACCGCGCCCGGCGCGCTATACGGTGTTTTCGGATGGGATCGGCCTCGGCAGCTCGGAGCCGACAGCCCGGCTGCCGGCCCGTCGCGATCCTACTCTTGCCCGAAGGCCCGCAGATAGGCCGAGAAGCGCTCCCCGACCTCCGGGTGCGCCAAACCGAACTCGACGTTGGCCTGGAGATAGCCGAGCTTGCTGCCGCAATCGTAACGCTTGCCCTGGAAGGGGTAGGCGATCACCGGCTCGTCCTCGAGGAGGGCGGCGATGGCGTCGGTCAACTGGATCTCCCCGCCCGCACCTTCCCGGGTCTGCTCGAGCTTCTCGAAGATCTTGGGCGTCAGCAAATAGCGCCCGACGACCGCGAGATTCGATGGCGCATCGGCCGGTGCCGGCTTCTCCACGATCCCCACGACCCGCAGCTCTCCGTCCGGGCCGGGCTCGACCTTCACGATGCCGTATTTGTTGGTCTCCTCGCGCGGGACCTCCTGAACACTCAGCACGCTGCAACCGAAACGCTCGTAAACCTCGGCCATCTGCTCGACCACACCCTTGCCTTGCGAGCGGATCAGGTCGTCGGCCAGCAAGACGGCAAAGGGCTCATCCCCCACGACGGACTTGGCGCAAAGGACGGCGTGCCCGAGACCGAGCGCCTCGGCTTGGCGCACGTAGATACAGGTCACGCTCGGCGGCATGACGTTCTGAACGATGTCCAGGAGTTGCAGCTTGCCCGCGCTCTTGAGCTCGGCCTCGAGCTCGTAGGCCTTGTCGAAATGATCTTCGATCGAGCGCTTGTTGCGCCCGGTAATAAAGACCAGTTGAGTGGCACCGGCGTCCTCCGCTTCCTCCGCCGCATACTGGATCAGCGGCTTGTCGACGATCGACATCATCTCCTTGGGGCTCGCCTTGGTGGCCGGAAGGAACCGGGTCCCGAGTCCGGCAACGGGAAACACTGCCTTTCGAATCTTCGCCATCGCATCTTCTCCTTCGGGATCGATCAATGTAAGCGAGCACCTCGGACGAGCGCCGAGATGCGCGGTTGAGAAAGGTCATGCCGGGATCGGGAGCACATCAGGCCATAAGCGAATCCTCGATGGCCCGCAAGGCAGCCAAGGGATCGCTCGCCGCGGTGATCGGACGCCCGATGACCAGGTCATCGGCACCGGCTGCGAGGGCATCCCGCGGCGTCATGACACGCACCTGATCACCGAGCGCGGCGCCGGCCGGCCTAACACCCGGCGTGACCAGACGAAAATCAGGGCCCTGCGCCGCGCGGACCGCGGCCGCCTCCAAGGGCGAGCAGACCACGCCGTCGAGACCCGCCGCGTGCCCGAGCGCGGCGAGTGCGAGCACCCGCTCGCTCGGCTCGCCTGGACACCCGACCGCGCCCAGATCCTCCCGGCTCAGGCTGGTGAGCAGGGTCACGCCGATCAGCAAGGGCGGAGTCGACACGGCATCCAGTCGCGTGCGCGCAGCCTCGATCATCCGGGCCCCGCCCGAGATGTGCAGGTTCACCATCCAGACCCCGAGATCCGCCGCCGCGGCACACGCCCCGGCAACCGTATTGGGAATATCGTGAAATTTCAAATCGAGAAAGACCTCGAATCCCCGAGACTGCAACACCTCGACGAAGGCCGGGCCGCATCGCGTGAACAGCTCCTTGCCGACCTTCAGCCGGCAGCGCGTCGGATCGAGGCGCTCGACCAACGCAAGGGCTTGGGACTCGGTCGCGAAATCGAGCGCGACGATAATGCGTTTGGCTGGTATCACGCCCGGTCCTCGTGTGCATCGTCAATGTTTCGGCCGCGGTTGTTTCCCCGAGCCGACGGCAGCGCGTCGTTCAAACAGCCGCGGCCGACGCGAGAGGCGCAGAGCGCGCGCGCCGAGACCAGGATGGCCGGTTTGGATGCGTGCCCGACCACGACGGGGTCAGGCGAGTCGTCGTTCATGCAAGACCTCCTCTCCGACGATCGGCTCGGGCTGAACGGGAACGACACTCCCCCAGGATCGGCAGCTCGGACACTGCCAATGCAGCGAGCGCGCCTCGAACCCGCAGTGCTCGCAGCGATAGGCCGCCTGCCGCGCGAGCAAATGCCGCGTCACATCCAAGGCGACACGCATCCGCTCGACGCTCAAACCCTGCCCCTGCGACGGCTCCGCGACCTGAAGCTCGAAGAGACGCTCCAGCGCCGCCAAATCCGCATGCCGGGAGAGATAATGGGTCAGTAGATCCATGGCGGCCTCCGTCCCGCGGCTTTGGGCGACGACATCGCAGAGGCCGAGCGTCAGTGCCGAGCTGGAATGCCGCTGCGCCAGATCCTCGAGAACCGCCGGCACATCATCGCGCCCGAGCCGGCGCAAGGCGTCGATCAGCTCGGGCAGGATCTCCGGGGCATAGGATGCGCGCTGCTCCGCCACATGCATGAAGTGCGCAAGGGCGCGCTGCGGTGCGCCGTCCTCCAATGCGGCCCGACCCTCCAGTATCGTGGCTCGGACACACTCCGGATCGGCCTCGCGAGCCAGGCTCAGCTGGACCGTCGCACGCGCCGCGTCGCCGCAGCGCCGGGCATCCTCGGCAAGCTCGCAGTGGTACTGGCCGATCGCAACCTTGATGGACGGGTCGCTCGCCGGCTCGAGCATCTCGGCGACCTCCAGGCAGCGCGCCCAGTCGCGCTCCTGCTCGTAGAGCTCGCGCAGACTCTGGAGCGCGCGCCGGCGGTGCAGACCAAGCCCGACCAGCTCCTGAAAGAGACATTCGGCGCGGTCCAACAAGCCTGCGCGCATGTAGTCCTGACCGAGCTCGAAGAGGGCATCCCCGCGTTGCTCGGCCGCGAGATTCTTGCGCGCGATCAGATTCTGGTGAATGCGAATCGCCCGGTCGACCTCGCCGCGACGCCGGAAGAGACTGCCGAGCGCGAGATGGGTCTCGACAGTCTCCCCGTCGACCTCGACAAGCTCGAGGAACATGTCGATGGCCTTATCCGGCTGCTCTTCGACGAGATAATTCAGGCCCCGCAGAAACGCGGGGTGGGGTGGCGACCGCCGAATGCGTCGTGCCGGCATGCCGCGGCGCGCGACCCACCACCCGGAGGCCGCAGCCACGGGCAGAAGTAGAAACAACAGCTCGATCACCGGCGCCACCGACAACGCGGCAGGACAGGCAGCTTGCCGCCGAGGACGCAACGGCGACCGCTTTGATATGCTGGTTCGGGTAGACTGCTCACACCCGGGATGATACAGGCAACCCGCCCGCCCCGCATGAGGAAGCCGAGCTTCCCCGCGCCGAGCCGACGGGCGATCGGTCAAGCGCACCCGGGTTGGGCATCCCGTTGCCGGCCCCAACCTCCGGGTAGGAGCGCGAAGCCGGCGGGCGCCCCGAACAGTCGGCACAACCACCAGGAGTCACGAGCGTGCAGGAATTCACCGGGAAAACCGTTGTCGTCACCGGCGCCGCGGGGAATCTGGGCCGCGCAACGGCACGCGCCTTCGCCCGCCGAGGCGCACGACTCGCCCTGATCGACCTGAACCCCGACGCCCTGCAGTCGGCGCGCAATGCGCTGCCCGAGGGCTGCGATTCCGCCGTCTTCGCAGCCGACCTCTTGGATCCCGCCGCGGTGGCGGACACGATCGCCGCCGTCAAGAAGCGCTTCGGCGCCATTCATGTCCTTGCCAATATCGCCGGCGGCTTCGCCATGGGTCCGGCCCTGCACGAGACGACCGACGAGCAGTGGAACTCTCTGATGGACTTGAACCTACGCACGGTCTTCAACTGCTGCCGGGCGGCGATACCCGAGATCCCGGACAGGGCCGGCGGTCGCATCGTGAACATTTCAGCCAGAGCGGCCGTTCGGGGTGCCGGGCACATGGCCCCCTACTGCGCCTCCAAGGCCGCCGTTATCACCCTGACCGAGAGCCTCTCCGAGGAGCTCAAAGATCGCGGGATCACCGTCAACTGTATTCTGCCCGGAACCCTCGACACCCCGGAAAACCGCTCGGCGATGCCCGACGCGGAGCACGACGCATGGGTTCCTTTGGATGCTCTCGCCGACGTCATCCTCTTTTTGGCCTCGGATGCGGCACGCTGCGTAACCGGTGCAGCGGTACCCGTCTACGGTCGGAGTTAAGACAAGCCGTGTCTCTTCAACCGACAGGACAAAGCAGGATCCGCCACGGCCGACCGGGCAACGGAGCGAGAGGACCGAATGGCCGAAGGCGCCCGCTGCGCCGCTGGGCATTGACGATATGCCTCGTGACGGGCCTCGGCATCCAAAGCGCCGTCGCCGCGGAATTGGACGAAGCGACCGAGACACTGTTGATCGAAGCGGTCGAGGCCGCCTACGCATTGGATCTCTATCACGCCCGCTGCCGTCGTGACGGCTCCAACCGTCGCACCGAGAACCTCAACAAGCTGCTCGCGAGCCGCATGCGCATGACCGTGCTCAGGGTCCAGGACGACGTGTTTCCGGAGCGCAATTATCGAAAGGTCCAAGAACGACTCCAGCGTGAATTCTTGGCGGTGCTCAACGCCAACGGCGGGTGTGCCGGTGTGAAGGACTCGGAGCTCCCCGCAGAGCTTCGGGCACTCTACGACGAAAAGATGCAGGCCATCGAAGCACTTCCGTGAGGCGCCGCGCCGCATCCGGCTCGCGGCGACCCTCGAACCCAAAGCCGGCGGTCGACCGCTTCGTGCCGCCGGCAAGGGTCTGACTCGGTTGACGATCTCGGTCATCCGGCACCGCACTCGCGGGTGACGGCCGCGACCGCCGGATCTACACCGCGCCCGGTGCGGCATCCTCTCGGCGATCCGCCGAATGGCCGGACTCGGCTTGAAGGATCTGCGAAACGACCGACACGCCGGCCGCAGCCTCCTTGAGCCGCTTCACGTCACCCGAGGACAGGGTGGCTCCGGATTGCGGAAGGGACGCGACAAGGTCTTGGACGATGGCGCTGTTGCGCTCGAGCCCGGCGCAAACGGCCAGGATGCACTCGAGTCGCGCGTCGACTGCCATGCGCAGCTCCGCCAACGCGGGTGACCGATCGCTCGTCTCGCCGGCGGCATGCAGATCTCGCAGGGCCACCGCCTCGCGCATCGCACTGCGCCACCAGTTCACGAAGGTCGATTTGTGATCGGCCAACACATTGAGCGAAGCAGCCATGGCGTCGATCTCGTCGCGCGCACCGGGCACCGTCGGGATGCGCTCGCGCGGCGTTTCGGTGATCATGCGGTCGAGCAGCCCGGCGATCTTGCGCACCGGGCGGACGATCCTCGAGGTGATCATGACGGCAAAGGCCGCGCCGAGCAGGGTTGCCCCGAACGCGATCAACAGGTTGATCCGCGCCCGCGCAGCCGCCTGCTCCGCGATCGCATCGGTCATCGACGTCATCAGCCGACTGGCTTCCTCAAGGTTCTCCTCGACCAGCGGCGTGATCCGCCCGGCGGCAATGCCCATGGCCTCTTCGAGCCCCTCGATGCGGCGATCCTGCTCGACCAGGGCATTAAAATCGCGCCGGTATGCCGCGAGGCGCTCGGTCAACGCCTCGCGCTCGGGTTCGCCGATCGGAGCCCTTGCAACGCGCTCGGCGGTCTCGGTCAGGATGTCGTTCACGATCGCGACATAGCTCGCATCGCCGCGCAGCAGATAATCCTTCTCGCGCCGCCGCAGCTGGAGAATTGCGATCTCGAGGCCCGTCACCTCCTCGCCCGATCCCGCCGAGGATCCGGCCAACGCCTCCAGCTCGTGTGCGGTCCGGCGAAACGCGCCCTGCAGTCCGCTTTTCTCGTCGAGTCCGTTGATCCGCCAGGCCTCGACGACCGCTTCGAAGCTCCCGAGATAATCAGCAATCAGCGTGCGGATCTCGGTCGCGGCATGCTGCGAGGGCGCGTCGAGACGCGCGAGCCCGGCGGCTTCGGCATCCAAGGCAACCGCTGCGCGCGCCACTTGCGCAACCGCATCGAGATTTCGGGTCACGAGAAACTCGGACTGAGCTGCGCGCATGGCGCCGAGGCGTCGCTCGATGCCGAAAGCGTAAGACTGACGCGCGCCGTAGAGCGCGTGGAGACGCTCGTAGTCCGCGCTCAGGCGCGCCAATTCCAGCTGTTCATGGACGATGACCCCGAGAAAGATCAGGATCACCAGCCCGAATCCCAGCCCGATCTTCTCACCGATACGCAATCTGCTCGCGAGCCTGCTCACCCTGCCTCCCGTGCCTGATACGGCCGGCCGATCCACTCGTCTCTCAACCGAGAGACCGCCAGCTTACCGTAATCGGCCACACCTGCCGACCATCGAGCACGCTGCCGGATCGAGGTTGAAGCCCATCGGCCGGAATGCGACGCTTGCGGCATCGAGCGAACCGCCGCCCTCAATCAAGCCCGGAGGATCAACGAAACAGCCCATGTCGGATCCCGGCCACGCCAAGCGTAAAGGCTTTCTCAGACACTTTCGCGGTCTGGTCCACCGGGCCGATCCGTGCGCCGACCTCGACCTGCGAGGCTCGCTGCGTTTGGGCAGGTCGACGCTCAAGCTCCCGCCTCCTGCGCTGCCCCTGCAGATCCTCCTCGGCGGCGAGCAGGGTTATCGGCTCCACCTGTATCCTGAACCGGTGCTCGATGCCGAAGGCCGCTTCGAGCACCGCGGCAGTTATCTCCTGATCGACCCCATGACCTATTTTTCCGACATCAGCGGATTCATCCGACTGAGCGAGGGCGATACCCTGACCCTGGGACGCGACGACCCGACGCAACGACTGCTGCTGCGCTACCCGCGCGCGGTCGAGCCGCGGCATCTTCGGCTCAAGCTCTCGAGCGACGCACTGGCCATCAAGAACAAATCCACGTCGGCCGGTGTCTGCATCGCCCCGCTGACCGCGACCGATCTCATTGAACGCATGTCGCGTTGGCGCAGCCTCAACCTTGCCCGTCTGGTCCGGGTGCTCGGCGGACCGATCGAGCCTTTGGCACGCGCGCCCGCCCTGGACCTGATCGAGCAGGTGATCGCGGTGATGGATCAGGAGCCCTACCGCGCGCTCAATCATCTCGGTCAGCCCGGCGGCCTTTTGATCCTGCCCGATCGCGCGACCCCCGTCTTCGTCGGCGATCTGCGCGCGCGCATCGACAACCTGCTCGTCATCTTGACTCAGAACGCCTTTCTTCAGGCACTCGAAGAGGGCAGCGCCATCCTGATCATCCTGGGAAGTGCCGTACATCCGGATCGACCCGAGCACGCGGCCGAGATGGACAGCTCCGTCCTGATGATGGATCTGATCTTTCGGCTCAAGCTGCGATTTCCCGAGCGGGTCTTCTATCTGCGGGGCCATCACGACAGCTTTTCCGAGGCAATCAGCCATGCCGGATTGCCGCAAGGGTCGCTTTGGGAGGATGCACTGCACCAAACACGGGGACCGGGCTATCGGGATGCCATGCAGCGATTCTATGCCCGCCTGCCCTTGGTGGCCGTCACCTCGCGTTATCTCGCCGCGCACGCGGCACCGCCGATCGATGCGGAGGGATGGCAGACGCTCGTGGATATCGACCGCCATCCGGAGCTGGCCGATCGCCTCGCTCGGGTCCGGCATCCCTCGGAGCCCACCCCGAGCGGCACCTACGGACGGCGCGATCTGAACCGCATGCTCCGACGCCTCGGCCTGGGAGAAAACGCCGTGTGCGTGCTCGGGGGTCGCCCGCCGCATTCGGCCGAGCATCGCGCGCGGGACAGCGAGGAGATCGAGCAGCTTCGGCGGGTATTCAGTGCCGATCCGCACTGGGTCGGCACCCTCACGCGCGCCCATAAGCGGTTGCTCCCGCTTCGCTACCCGGCCGAGCCCCTTTTGGAGGTCTACAACCGGCTGGCCCGCACGGCAGGTGACGGATTGCCACCGAATCGACAGCTCACGAGCCCCGTTGACCCGACCCCGACTCAGCCGAAAGACGCTCCGCACGAGGTGCCGCGATGACCCCCGAGGTCGCCCAGGCGATGACCCCGGCGATCCACTGGTGGGCGATGGCGATGAGCCTCTTCGGCGGTCTCGCACTCTTTCTCTACGGCATGGACCAGATGGCCGAGGCGCTCAAGGCGGTCGCCGGAGAGCGGATGAAGGACATCCTGGCCAAGCTGACCGCCAACCGCTTCATGGGCGCCATCACCGGCGCCTTCGTGACGGCCGTGATTAACTCCTCTTCGGTCACGACGGTCCTGGTGGTGGGTTTCATCAGTGCCGGACTCATGACCCTGAGTCAATCCGTCGGCGTCATCATGGGCGCCAACATCGGCTCCACGGTGACTGCACAGCTGATCGCCTTTCAGATCACGGAGGCGGCGCTCCTGATGATCGGCATCGGCTTCATGATGCAATTCATCTCCGCGCAGGAGGCGATTCGCCAATACGGCGGCATCCTCATGGGCTTGGGCCTGGTCTTCTTCGGCATGAGCATCATGAGCGACGCGATGGGGCCGTTGCGGACCTACGAGCCCTTCCTGGACTTTGTCCGGCGGCTCGAGAATCCGGCGATCGGCATCCTCGTCGCCGCCGTCTTCACCGGGGTGATCCAATCCTCCGCCGCCACCATGGGCATCGCGATCGTCATGGCGAGCCAGGGGCTGATCAATCTCCCCACCGGGATCGCGCTCGCCCTCGGGGCCAATATCGGCACCTGCGTCACCGCGCTGCTGGCGGCCATCGGGAAACCGCGCGACGCGCTGCGCGCCGCCTTGGTGCACGTCATCTTCAACGTCTGCGGCGTCTTGATTTGGGTCGGCTTCATCGGGCAGCTGTCGGCCTTCACTCAGCTGATCTCGCCGTCCCATTCCGGTTTGTCGGGAACCGCGCGACTCGCCGCCGAGGTCCCCCGGCAGATCGCCAATGCGCATACCTTGTTCAATGTCGCCAATACACTTCTCTTCATCGGCCTGACCACGCAGTTTGCGCGCCTCGTGCAGTGGCTGGTTCCGGATAAGCCCCCGAGCGCGGAACCTCTTGCGGTGCGCGCAAAGTACTTGGACGACGAGTTGATCTCCACGCCATCATTGGCGCTCGACCGCGTGCGCCTGGAGGTCCTGCACATGGGCGAGTGCGTGGACAAGATGATGGCGCGCATCATGCCGGCGATCCTCAGCGGCAATCGCCGTACGCTGCGCGAGATCGAGCTGATGGACAACGACGTCGACACCCTGCACGCCCAGATCATCACCTATTTGGGCAAGATCAGCCGTCTGTCGCTCACCGAGAAGCAAACCGGAACCCTGATGCGGTTGATGGCTGCGGTCAACGACCTGGAGAACATCGGCGACGTCGTGGAAACCAACCTGATCGTGCTCGGACGCGAGCGCATCGATGCGGGTGTCTCCATCAGCGCGCCGACCCGCCAGATCCTCATGGGCTTTCACCGCATCGTGACACGCTCGGTCGCCGCCGCGGTCCAGGCCGTCGCGCAGAACAACGAGATGGCCGCACGCACCGTGACCTCCATGAAACAGGAGATCCAACATATCGCCGACTCCGCGGCCATCCACCAAGCACAACGCCTCGTCGCTGAAGAGCCGAATCGCATCCCCGCCTACACGATCGAGATCGACATCATCGAGAAGCTCAAGCGGATCTACTACTTCGCCAAACGGATGGCCAAGACGGTCGAGACCGACGAGGATGAGAATGTCTCTTGACGCGAGCGGTTGCGTCTCGCCTGATTACGGATCCCAAACGCGCGACCGCCCCGTCAAGGCAGCGCAAGACGCAATGCAGGCGGTGCCTGGGCCGGAACAGCCCCCGCATCCTGGAACTGCAACGACGCCAGCCGCGCATAGAGCCCATCCTCGGCCATCAACTCCTCGTGGCGCCCGCTCGCAACGATGCGACCCTGATCCAGGACCAGGATGCGGTCGGCCGTGCGTACGGTCGCCAGCCGATGGGCGATGACGATACTGGTGCGACCCTGCATGAGATGCTCCAACGCCTCCTGCACCAGCCGCTCGCTCTCGGCATCCAGGGCACTGGTCGCCTCGTCGAGCAACAGCAGGACCGGATTGCGCAGCACCGTGCGTGCAATGGCGATGCGCTGACGCTCGCCGCCCGAGAGCCTGACCCCGCGCTCGCCCAGGAAGGTGTCGAAACCCTGCGGTAACCGGTCTAGAAACTCGGCCGCGTGGGCGGCCTCGGCGGCACGGCGGACATCCGCGTCGCTCGCATCGACAAGACCGTAACGGATGTTCTCCCACGCATTCGCCCCGAAGATGACCGGATCCTGCGGGACGAGCGACATGTGGCGACGCAGCTCGGCGGGCGCGAGATCGCGCAGATCCACCCCGTCGAACCGCACCGCGCCGGCGACCGGATCGTAGAAGCGCAGCAGCAGTTGAAAGAGCGTGGATTTACCGGCGCCGGAGGGACCGACCAGCGCCACCCGCTCGCCGGGCTCGATGACCAGATCGAGACGATCGAGTGCCGGGGTATCCGGGCGGGCCGGATAAACAAAGCGGACCGCATCGAACTCGACGCGCCCGCGTGCCGGCTCCGGCAACGCCTGCGGATCGGGCGGTGTGCGAATACTCGGCTCGGACTCCAACAACTCCATCAGGCGCTCGCTCGCACCCGCGCCGCGCAGCAACTGACCCATCAGCTCGCTCAAGGAGCCGACGGACCCGGCGACCACCACGGCGTAGAAGAGAAAGGCCGAGAGCTCCCCCCCGCTGATGGCGCCGGCCAAGACCTGCCGGCCGCCGACCCAGAGCACCACTCCGATGGCGCCGAAGGTCAGCAGGGTCGACACCGCGGCCAGCAAGGCGCTGGTTTGGGAGCGCCGCGCCGCGACCTCGAAGGCGGATTCCACCTGCGTGCCGTAGCGCTCGCGATCGATCGGCTCGTGACAGCAGGCCTGCACCGTGCGAATCCCGTGGATCACCTCGTCGACATAGGCCCCGACGTCGGCGATCCGGTCCTGGCTGGCGCGCGAGAGACGTCGCACCCGATACCCCAAGAGCCAGGCCGGGAGGATCACGAAGGGCACCCCGAGCAGGACCAAACCGGTCAGGGCCGGGCTGGTGATCGCGAGCATGACGATGCCGCCGATCATCAACAGGCCGGTGCGCAGCACCATCGCCAGGGTCGAGCCGACCACGACCTGCAGCAAGGCCGTGTCGCTGGTCAGACGCGAGATCACCTCGCCGACCCGCGTCGTCTCGAAGAAGCCGACATCGAGCGACAACACCCGATCGAAGACACTCTTGCGGATATCCGCGACCACCCGCTCGCCGATCCAATTAAGCAGATAGCTGCGCAGACCCACGGCGATGCCGGTCGCGAGAACGACGGTGAGAAACAGCATCAACGCCTGATTCAACGCCTGCGTCGAGCCGCTGGTCAGGCCCGAATCCACCAGGGTGCGAATCACCTGTCCGAAGGCGAGCACCGAACCGGCACCGACGAAGAGTGCCACAAGCGCCCCCGCGAGCTGCCAGCCATAGGGCCGGGTGAAACCAAGGAGCCGCCGCAAGGCTCCAAGGTTACGGGTACCGGGACGATCGTTGGGGGTGACGGCTTGCTCTCGCATAGGTCTGATCTCGTTGGGACGACAGCGGGGTTCTCCGCTCGATGTCAAAGGATTCGGCGCCCCGACGGGCCCGACCGGAACGCTCGGCTCGGCCCCGCCCTCCGATTCCGACTAGGACCATCGGTTAACCCTCTGCTAACCTCGGGGGAACCGAGTCGCGGTCGGCGACCGTGATCGGGCCCGGGCAGGGAACGCCGACAACACAGCAGGAGTCGATTCCCCACCACCAAGGGAGCTCGAAGAGACGATGAAGACGATCCAACAACTGCTCGGCGACAAAGGCTCGCAGGTTTGGTCGATCGGCCCCGATGCAAGCGTCTACGACGCACTCGTGCTCATGGCCGAGAAGCAGATCGGCGCACTTTTGGTCATGGACGACGGCGCAATGATCGGTCTGATCTCGGAGCGCGACTACGCGCGCAGCGTGATCTTGAGGGGACGGACGTCCAAAGAGACGCTGGTAAGCGACGTCATGACCGAGCGCGTGGTCTGCACCCAACCGGAGCAGACCCTTGAAGAGGCGATGGCCCTGATGACGGAGAAGCGTGTACGCCATCTCCCGGTCATCGCCGACGGCAAGGTCATCGGCCTCATCTCGATCGGCGATCTGATCAAGTCCATCGTATCGGAGCACAAATTCATCATCGAGCAGCTCGAGCACTATATCAGCAGCGGCTGATATCCGGACCTCGAAACCCGCGGCCGAATCGATGCGCGCGCCGGTTCGGCAAGCCGGTCGGGTTGTCGCCGCTGGCCCGCGTCCAAGTGGCCGACGCCGAACCCTTCTCCTCGCCGCTGTCATTGGCTTGGACAGTGTCCTCGATCGGGACGCTCGCGTCGATTGACTTGAAGGACGGCGAAAGCTGCAATAGCGGGCATGAGGATCCTGCACGCGTTCTGGCTTCCGGAGACAAACCCCGACTTTGTTCAGTCGGGAACCTTGCGCCTGTGGTGCGAAACCGACCCGGCCGATCCGGACGACCCGGAACCGACATCGGTCCGGCACCCCAGCCAATTGCCGCGATCGGACTGGCCGGCACTGCTCGAGGGTCTCGGGCTCGCGAGCGGAACGACGGTCCTCAACCCGACCCCGAGCTTGGTGCGTTTGCCGAGCCAAGGCGCGAGGCCATTGCCTTGCCCCGAGCTCGCCAGAGCCCTACCGGAACCGGTGGACGTTGCCGGCGCGACGCTGCGGACCTGGGAGGTGGATACGATCCCGCTCGAGCGGCCCATCAAGCAGCTCGGCGACATTCACTACCTGGCCGCCTTCGGGTTCGACGACCTGGAGCCCGGCAGCGACGTCCTCTTCTGGTACTGGTTCACGCAGGAATTGAAGCAACGGCTGCTGCGCGATCAATACCTGCCGGCGTTGCGTTATCGTCAACCGCCGACGCCGAAAGGCAAACGCAAAGCGCCTGCGCCCGAGCTCTTCGGTGCTTGGCAGTGGGCAGCGGGCCATGAGGACCCGCTGATCGCGTCGGCGGCCCAGCGCATGCCCGCGGCCTGCGGCGCCGGCCTCGATGCCCGGCTCGGCTCCGGCCGGGATACGGGTCCGCATGGGCACGGCCAACAGTGGTTCGAATCCACCAGTCTTCTACGGCACTGCGCCGACGTCCTCCTCGACCAACTGATTCGACAGACCAAGTGGCCCGCTGCGTTCCACAAGCGCGTCGATGAGACCCTCATCGCGCCCTGCCTGGCGCCCACGCCGGCCGCTGCCCGCTGGACACCGTCCGCGCAGAACCCGGCGGCCGGACCGGAGATGCTGCGCCAGTGGCTGGCGTGGCGAGAGCGCATCCTCGGCAGCGAACGCAACGCGGCCTTCCGCTTGGGCTTTCAGCTCGCGGAACCGTCGACGGACGATGCCGGCGACCGAGACAGCGACCACATCGGCCATCAGAGCGGCGATGAAGACACGTGGCACCTGCACTTCGTCGCCATCGCCACAGACGATCCGTCGCACCGTTTGGCGCTGGCGGACTACTGGGCCGCATCGCCATCACAACGGGCCGCGCACCGATCCCGCTTCGGCGCCGACTTCGAGCAGGTCCTGCTGCTGAATCTCGGCCTTGCCGCGCGGATGGTGCCGATGCTTTGGGGCGGGCTCGACAACGCCGAGCCGCAGTCCGTGGCGTTGGACCTGGACAGCGCCTTCAGCTTCCTGAAGGAGGCCGCCTGGGTGCTGGAAGACGCCGGCTACAGCATCATCGTGCCGGCCTGGTGGACACCCAAAGGCCGCCAGCGCGTCAAGCTGCGGCTGCGCCCGTCCACAGGCAAGGCAGGCGCAAGCACAGGCAGCAGCCCCGGCGCGGGCCACGTCAACCTGTCCAACCTGATCCAGTACCGCTACGAGCTGGCCATCGGTGATCAGACCCTGACCTCCGAGGAATGGCAACAACTGGTCGAGGCCAAAACACCGCTGGTGCGCTTCCGCGGCCAATGGGTCGAGCTGGACCGCGAGAAGATGCAGGAGATGCTCGCCTTCTGGCGCGAGCACGGCGGCGAGATGCCGAGCATGAGCCTGCAGGAGATCCTGCAACGCACCGCCGAGGACGACGCCTTCGAGGTCGACCCGGAGCACGCCCTGGCCGCGATGCTGGAGCGATTGCGCGACCAGAGTCGGCTGCAGCCGGTCGATAACCCGGCGGGTCTGCACGCCGACCTGCGCGACTACCAAAAACGCGGCCTGGCCTGGATCGGGTTCCTGGAGGAGCTGGGGCTGAACGGCTGCCTGGCCGACGACATGGGTCTGGGCAAGACCATGCAGGTCATCGCACGACTGGTGCAGGAACGGGCCGGAGCGGACCGGATCGCGCCGACCCTGTTGGTCGCGCCGACCTCGGTCATCGGCAACTGGCAGAAAGAGGTCGAGCGCTTCGCGCCGGGCTTAAGCACCTGGATTCATCACGGCGCGAAACGCGAGCAGGACACCAAGGCGTTCCAAGCCCAGGCCGCTAAGCACGACCTCATCATCACCTCTTACGCCCTGGTGAGGCGCGACCAAAAGCTGCTCGCCGGTGTGGACTGGCACCGCCTGGTGCTCGACGAGGCGCAGAACATCAAAAACCCGAAGGCCGACCAGACCCGCGCCGTGTGCAAGCTCCAAGCCCGGCATCGGCTCGCCCTGACCGGCACCCCGGTCGAGAACCGGCTCACCGACCTCTGGTCGATCTTCAACTTCGTCAATCCCGGCTATCTCGACACCCAGCCACGCTTTCGCAAACGCTTCGAGCTGCCCGTGCAGCGCGACAACGATCCGGTGCAGACCGCGACCCTCAAGCGCCTGGTGGAGCCTTTCATCCTGCGCCGCGTGAAGACAGACAAGTCCATCATCGCCGACCTACCGGACAAGCTCGAGGCCATCGCCTACTGCAATCTCAGCCGCGAGCAAGCGGCGCTGTACGAATCGGTGGTGCGCGACGTCGAGCAGCAGCTCGAAGAGAAGACCGGCATCGAACGTCAGGGCCTGATGCTCTCCACGCTGACGCGCCTGAAGCAGATCTGCAACCATCCTGCACAGTTCCTGCAAGACGGCAGCGCCTTCACCGCCGCGCGCTCGCACAAGCTCGAACGCCTGCACGCGATGCTCGAAGAGGCCATGGCCGAGGGCGACAGCGTGCTGATCTTCTCGCAGTTCACCGAGATCGGCGAGCAGCTCGAACGCACGCTGCGGCGCGACAGCCATTACAACACCTACTATCTGCACGGCGGCACCTCGCGCGCCCGGCGCGAGCAGATGATCGACGCCTTCCAAGACCCGGACGGCGAGCCGTCGGTGTTCGTGCTCTCGCTGAAGGCCGGCGGCGTCGGCATCACCTTGACCCGCGCCAACCATGTATTCCACTTCGACCGCTGGTGGAACCCGGCGGTGGAGGACCAAGCGAGCGATCGCGCCTACCGCATCGGCCAGCAAAAGACCGTGTTCGTGCACAAGTTCGTCACGATCGGCACGCTGGAAGAGCGCATCGACGCCATGATCCAGGACAAAAAGGCGCTGGCCGGGGCCATCGTCGGCAGCGACGAGTCCTGGCTGACGCAACTCGACAACGACCGCTTCAAGGACTTGATCCGCCTCAATCGCCAGGCGGTGATGGGCTGACGCGGCGATAGGCGACGACAACCATGAGCAACCCGGGCAGAACCTGGTGGGGGAACCGCTTCCTCGCGGCACTGGAAGGCTTCACCGACAGCGGCCGCCTGCAGCGCGGACGCGCCTACAGCAGCGACAATCGCATCCTTGAGTTCGCCATCGTCGACGGCATCGTCACCGCCACCGTGCGCGGCAACGTCAACCCCTACTACGGCGTCTACAAGGAACCAAAGTACAAGACCCGCATCCAAATGACCCCGCTGGCGAAGGCCGACTGGGCCCGCGCCATCGCCCGGATCGGCAGCCGCGCCGACCTCGTCGCGCGCCTCTTGATGAGCGAGATGCCGGACAATATCGAGTCCGCCTTTGCCGGCACCGGACAGGGTCAATCCCACTCCCTGCTGCCACGCAATCGCCAGGATTTCAAGCTCACCGACTGCTCCTGCCCCGACTACGCCAACCCCTGCAAGCACATCGCCGGAGTCTATTACCGCCTGGCCAACCAACTCGACCAGGATCCTTTCCTGCTGTTCGAGCTGCGCGGTCTCGGCCGCGAGCAGCTGCGCGCGGCCCTGAGCAAAACCCCGCTCGGCCACGCGCTGCACGGCCTCACCGACACCACCAAACCGGAGCCGGTCGCCACCGAGAGCTACTTCACGCGGCCCGAGCCCGCGAGCGCATCGCCCGACTACCACGCGTTCTGGCACGGCACCAAGCGCCTGCCGCGCGAGCTGCCGGCCCTGCGCCCGGCCGAGGTGCCTGCCATCCTGATCCGAAAAGGCGGCGACTATCCCCCGTTCTGGGACAAGGATGCCTCGTTTGTCGGACTGATGGAGGAGCTGTATCTACGGGTGCGCGAGAAGAACAAGACGGCGCTGTAACAGGCGCCCCTTGCGCAACCCGCAGCCACGACGGGCGTCCCGGCACAGCTCGCAACCAACAGGTGCGCGGGCATTCTCTTACCTGACTACCAATGAGCCTCGGCCAATATGAGCATGCGCTAGGGCATGGGCGGGGTCCGCGCGGCCGCAACGCCGAGGCGCGGCAGCATGGCCGCGGGGTCGAAGCGGCGATTGAACCGGTAACCCTAGTCTCCGAACTGGCTGGCAAGGCCGCTCAGGGTCATGTTCTCCGCAATCGCGTCGTGAGGGATCAGCAGGTACTGCCAGGGTTTGCCGCCGTGGGCGAGTGCATGAACGGTGGCGTTGGCACACCAGCGCAGCGGTGCGGCTTTCTTGGCGAGAACCACCGTATCCGCCATCTCTTTACGCATCTTCGGCTCCAGCATGTAGACGGCTGCGTCCGTTTCCGCGACGAAGTCGGGCTGGTATTCGCGATGGTCGGCGCCGTCGCGTTGCCCGGTGCGCAGGTGCTGGACCCATAACTCGTCGGAGACCGGCGCGTATCGCAAGGTCGCCAGTCATGTGCGACGATGTTCAGGCGGTCCACGGTAGTCACACCGGTTCGAACGCCGTAAGGCAGGCGCAAACCCCGCCCGATGGATTGCTCGATCAGGACGCGCGCATTGGCCGCGCGCAGGGGCACGATGGTGTAGAGGTTGGTGACGTCCCAGCCCTCCTTGAGCATGTTCACGTGGATCACGTTCTTGAAGGCGACGGCGCCCCGGCTGGTCTCGACATAGGGCGTGGCCGTCAGCTCGAGCCCGAGGATCGGACGAAGCTCGTTGATCGCCCGAATCCCCGCACTCGCGCGGTAGCGGTGCGACTCGTCCATCAGGAGCACCAGATCCGGCAGTCCGGCCAGATCGTCGAAGTAGCTGGTGCCGATGTACTCGGACAGCCGCTTGATGCGTGGGGCCTTGCCGCCGCGCACCTCCGAGTTGATCTTGGAGATGTTGAAGATGTTGATCCGCACCATCCCGAACAGGCCGCCCCCGGTGACATTCTGTTGTTCGATAGGTGTCGCCCGTGATGACCATGGGCGGGTTGGTCGCGAATTCGGCGATACCCCGGAAGACATACTTTGTCGTGTTCGGCGTGAAGTCCGTGATCAGCTTGTTGTAGATGGTCAGGTTGGGCGCCAGCACGAAGAAGTTGTCGATGCCGTGGGCCTGATGCAGATAGCTGATGAAGGCGCCCATGAGTCGGATCTTGCCCACGCCGGTCGCGAGCGCGAAACACAGCGAAGGGAAGTCCCGCTCGAAATCCGAGACCGAAGGGAACTCCCCGCGGATGATGTCCAGCACAGCGGCGACGTCGGGCGCCTTGCCGGGCGGCGTGATGTCCATGATCCGATGCAGGATCTCCAGCGATCGGCGCTGGGGCGGGCGCAGGCTCAGGCGGCCGGCGATGGCGTTCACATGGCGGACAGTCACGAACCACCTCCTTGAAAGTCGTTTTGATCCATTTCGGCCAGTAGCCGTGCCGTTGCCTGCTTAAGCCCCGGAATCTTCGTCTTGACGATATCCCAAACGACTTCGGGATCGAGTGCAAAGTAGCGATGCGCGATGACGTCCCGAAACCGGGCCGCGCCTCTCCAGTCGACCTCCGGCATCCTCGTCTTGACGTCATCCGGGGGCTGCTTCGTCGCCTCTCCGATGATGTCCAGATTGCGAACGTTTGCGTGAAAAACCAGGACGTCACGTCCAAACGCCTTTTTCGAGATCCCGGCCGTGAATTGCTCTACCAAGCGGCAGGCGTCCAGGATGTCTTCGAGCAGTAGCGTCCAGTCACGCGACACGGAGCAGATCCTTTTCGATATGTCTGCGCAACCGGGGTTTGATCATCGCATCCGTTGCAAGGTCGACCTTGGTGCCGAACAGTGCCTCCAGGTAATCCTTAAGATCCATATAGCCGTCGAAGGTCGGCGGGCCTTCGAATTCCACCAGGAGATCGATATCACTGCCGTCCCGAAGTTCATCGCGGGCAGCGGATCCGAACAGAGCAAGATGCTTCACGCCGAACCGTTGCCGAATCTCATCGCGATGCCCGTTCAGAACCGATAAGGCCTGTTCTCTGTTCATCAGGAATCCTCTTGACCGAAATCAAACCCATGCTGCCCCGGCTGTGGCGGCGCGCTCGGAAGATTCTCCACCCGAAGCGAGTAATCGTCGCGGCCCCACTCGCAGCGCGAGAGGATCTGTCGGGGAATCTTTTTGATCGTGAGATTGGAGTAGAGGTCGGCTCGGGCACGAAAGGCGGTGCAGAGCACCAGGAGGCTACGCTCGGGTCCGACCTCGTCGTTCAGTTGCTCAAGCTGCTCATGGCTCAGGTTGGCGGTGGTGATATAGATGAAGTCGCTCTCGGTGGAGTAGCCGTGCTGCCAGTAGAGGGTGTCCGACGGAGCGTAGATGAAGCCCTCCAGCTTGCACAGTGCCTCGGCGAGCATGGCGGCGTTGTAGTCGCGGTTGATCACCCAGTTGCCCCAGGTGTCCTTCTCCAGCAGCGAGGGCGCGAGGCGGTAGTAGCGGAAACCGCCGCCGCCTTTCCAGTCGACCGCCTTGGTGATGCCGCCGGGATCCTTGCCGTCGATAACTTTCCTCAGACGCGGGATGATATGGGTGTGACACTGCTCGCCCAGCTCCACGATGATCCAGCGACGGCCCATCTTGTGGGCGACTGCGCCGGTGGTGCCGGAGCCGGCGAAGGAGTCCAGAACCAGGTCCCCGGGATTGGGTGCAATCCAGACTGTCGTTGGTACGAGTTCTCCAAGTTCCGAACGGAACCGCTTCCGGAACGGGAAGGTTCGGCCTGTCTTTCCCCACCAAATCCTTTGGTCTGCGATTAGGTCATCGAAAGTCGATTTTGAAAGATCCCTAAAGGCAAGCTGATAGGTATGAGCGCGCCGGATATGGAGGTCAGTATCCCGCGCGAGGGTCTGCATGTCCGCGTCCGGGAGGGTTCGGAATTCGCGCTGTGGTAGCTGCTCCTCCGGCGGGCTCGGAAGAAAGAAGACCGCCAGCGGACGTTTGTAAACCTGATACGCCAACGTCTCCAGTTGCGGGTAGGTCGGTGCCTTGGTGCCGGCCTCCCACGCCGCAACGTCTTCGGGGTCGCGTTTGAGCATGGCCGCCACGTCGGTCACGCTCAGGCCGACCGAGACCCTCGCCCAACGAAAAATCTCCGGCTGCACGCCGGTGACAGGCTCATATCTCATTCGTGTCGTCCATCGATCCGCGCGTTGCGCTCGGAAATGCCGTGTTCAATAGTGTCACGTTGCTCGGAAATCTGCACGGCAAGCTGGCCTTGGCGCGCGTCCGGCTCATCGTCGGGTGCGAGGCGCGAGACCTCGCCGGGTAAGGTCATCAAGCGGGCGGCAGTCTCAGGATCAAGCGGCTCGCCCTCATCCGTCGCGGCAGCGAAGATCAGATGATCCTCTGATTGGCCCAAGGATTCCACGCTGAAGGTACAGAGTGTGAGCCCGCCGGAACGACCGATCAGCGGCTCGACACGGCTGATCTTACCGGGATGTTTGGCGTAGTCGAAACGGATCTCGGCGGGTGGAAGGTCGCGGCCCTTGGCCCTGGCGCCGAGGGCCTCGGCAAGCGGGTGATTGAGACGGTAGAGGTGGGCCTCGCCGGTACGGCGGGGCAGCTCGTGCCGCGACATTCCGACGGGTACACCCGAGCGATGCCTCTACCAAGGAATACCGGCCAGCCCGCGAATGGCATCCCGATTGGTGCGGGACGTCGCCAAGGCCAACGCCGGGTGGGCCGACAGCCATCGGTACTCGGTGTGCTCGCGTGGATCGAGCCGGATGAAGCGTCGCGTCTCCAACACCAGGGCGAACCAATATTCGCGATTGAAGCAGACGTTGGGGGCGTAGCGTTTCCGCCAGGCTTGGATGATGGGAAAGAGGTTGGAGTGCCGCAGATCGATCAGGGCGCCGCCGACCCGCAAGCCGGTCTCTTCGAAGACCTCGCGTGCCGCCGCGTGTCGCGGCGACTCGCCGAGCGCCAGGCTGCCGGTGACCGACTGCCAGAAGCCGGCAGGGCGGGTCCGTTTCAGCAGCAGAAACTCGCCTCCGCGGGTGCAGATGACGACCAGCACCGATTGAGCGCGCTTGCGGGTCTCGTCCGACATGGGTGCCGGCTCCAAGGTCTGGTCATCGGCTTGAACGCCGAGCGCAATGCTCGGCGTCTCCTCGCGCGGTCGAACCGGCCGCGCGGAATCATCGACGGCCGGCCCCGGCATCATCCCCGCCCCATCGACAGGCATCCCCGGCTCAGGCCCTTAGCCTGATGCGCAGGGCGAGCTCCTTGAGCTGGTTCTCGTCCACGGCCGAGGGCGCGTCGGTCAGCAGGCAGGCCGCGCTCTGGGTCTTGGGGAAGGCCATGACGTCGCGGATCGAGCTCGCACCGGTCATCAGCATCACCAGACGATCCAGACCGAACGCGATGCCGCCGTGCGGCGGACAACCGAAGCGCAGCGCCTTGAGCAGGAAGCCGAAGCGATCCTCGGCCTGCTCGTCGCTGATGGCCAAGAGCTTGAAGACCTGCCGCTGAACCGCATCGCGATGGATACGGATGGAGCCGCCGCCGATCTCGGTGCCGTTCAGCACCATGTCGTAGGCACGCGAGAGACAGGCACCCGGATCGCTCTCGAGCAGGTCCAGCTGCTCTTCCTTCGGCGCGGTAAAGGGATGATGCAGGGCCACCCAACGCTGATTGACCGCATCGCGCTCGAACATCGGGAAGTCCACCACCCACACCGGGTGCCAGCCCTCGGCGAGCAGCCCGCGATCCTGACCGAGCCGCACCCGCAGCGCGCCCATCGACTCGTTGACCACCGTCGTCTTGTCGGCGCCGAAGAAGATGAGATCGCCGTCGACGGCCTCGGTGCGGGTCATGATGGCGTCCACCGCACTGTCGGGCAGGAACTTGAGGATCGGCGACTGCAGGCCCTCGCGCCCCTTCTCCGCCCAGGCGTTGACCTTGATGTAGGCCAGGCCCTTCGCGCCATAGATGCCGACGAACTGGGTGTAGCCGTCGATCTCCTTGCGCGAGAGCTCGCCGCCGCGCGGCAGACGCAGGGCCACGACGCGACCCTCCGGGTCTTGCGCCGGCTCGGCGAAGACCTTGAAGTCGACCCCGGCCATGAGATCGCCGACGTCGATCAGCTCCAAGGGCACGCGCAGATCCGGACGATCCGAGCCGAAGCGGCGCATCGACTCGGCATAGGTCAGGCGCGGAAAGGGATCGGGCAGCTCGACACCCTGCACATCGCGGAAGAGCGTGCGGATCATGGTCTCCATGATCGCCATCAGCTCGTCCTCGGTCATGAAGGAGACCTCGATGTCGAGCTGAGTGAACTCGGGCTGGCGGTCAGCGCGCAGATCCTCGTCTCGGAAGCAGCGGGCGATCTGATAATAGCGATCCATGCCGGACATCATCAGCAGCTGCTTGAAGAGCTGCGGCGACTGGGGCAGCGCAAAGAACTCGCCCGGATGGGTGCGACTGGGCACCAGATAGTCGCGTGCGCCCTCGGGCGTGGATTTGGTCAGGATCGGGGTCTCGATGTCGAGAAAGCCCTGTGCGTCGAGGAAGGAGCGCATCGCCTGTGTCACGCGGCTGCGCGTGCGCAGACGCGACTGCATCTCGGGACGACGCAGGTCCAGATAGCGATAGCGCAGACGCAGCTCCTCGGAGGCGTCGGCGCCGTGCTCGTCGAGCTGGATCGGCGGGGTCTCGGAGGCGTTGAGGATCTCCAGATCCAGGCCCAACACCTCGATCTCGCCGGTCGGCAGATCCGGGTTGACGGTGCCTGCCGGGCGCGGGCGCACCCGACCGGTGATCTTGAGGACGTATTCGCTGCGCGCCTGCTCGGCACGCGCGAAGACCTCGGCGCGATCCGGATCGAGCACGACTTGGACCAGCCCGTCGCGGTCGCGCAGATCGATGAAGATCACCCCGCCATGATCCCGACGCCGATGCACCCAGCCGCACAACACGACCTCCTGGCCCTCATGGCTGCTGTTCAATTCTCCACAGTAATGCGTGCGCATCGTCGTCTCGCCTCGTGTCTTCGCATCGAGCGACGCAACAGCGCGTCGCTCGATGAGGTGTATTGCGTGATGGGGGTGGGGAAAGGTCGGTCGCCGCGTCCGGCTCAAGCCGCGGGCTTTTTTTCGACCGGCTTCGGCTTCGGGGCGGCGCTCGCATCTGGCTTCGCCGTCGCGCTGCTGCCTTTGTCGCCCGAGCCGGAGCCGGACTTGGACCCGGAAGCCGCGCTGTCGCCCGACTTGGTCTCTTTCTTCTTGCCGCTGTCGTGCAAGTTCTTCTGATTCGACTTCTTGAAGTCGGTCTCGTACCAACCGCCGCCCTTCAACCTGAAGGCGGCAGCGGAGATCTGCTTGCGCAGCGTCGGCTGACCGCACGCGGGGCAGTCGACCAGCGGCGGGTCGCTGATCTTCTGAATCTGCTCAAGCGCATGACCGCAGGCCTCGCAGCGGTACTCGTAGATCGGCATCGTTCGTTCCTCAAACAAAAGCAAGCTGGCGCCAATTATCAGGCGTTTCAGAGAGAATGGATACCGCAGGACGCAACCGGCCGGGGCAGCGAGAACAGCCCCTTAGCCGGCCTCGTGCTACACTGATCCAGTGTACTCGTGCGGAGACCTTCATGGCCAATCTGACAATCACAGTCGACGACGAGGTTCTCAAGCAGGCGCGAATGCGTGCACTGGAAGAGAACAGCTCAGTCAACGCCATACTCGGGCGCTACCTGCAAGACTACGCGCGCGCCGACGAGGCGCGACAGCGCCGCCAAGAAGCACTCGACGCCCTCCTTGCGTTGGCGCAGCAGTGCGGTTGCGGCCGCGCCGGACAAACCTGGACGCGAGAGGATCTGCATGAGCGGTGAGATCCGCTTTCTCGACACCAACGTACTCGTCTATCTCTTCGATGACGATGCGCCGACGAAACAGGCCATTGCCGAGCGGATCTTACGCGACGATTCCGGGATTCGGCTCAGCACCCAGGTGCTTGCGGAATTTTTTGTCACGGTCACCCGCAAACTGGGGCGTCCGATGTCGCCCCGACAAGGCTTGGCCGCCGTGCAACACCTCAAGACCTATCCTGTCGCGGTGATCACCCCGGACCTGGTCACTCGGGGCATCAGCCGCAGCATTGACTCGCGGATCTCCTTTTGGGACGGCCTGATCGTGGAGACCGCACTGGCCGAAAAGGCCCACCTGCTGATCACGGAAGACCTTCAGGACGGATGGAAGATCGGATCCATGCGGGTGTGGAATCCCTTCAAGACCTCCGAGAACGACAATCCCCGACCATGTTGAGCGCCGATTCAAAACACCGATGACATCCTCGATCAAACGAACCATCCTTGTCACCGGCTGCTCGAGCGGCATCGGACTTGCCTGCGCGCTGGGGCTGGCTCAACGCGACTGGCTGGTTATCGCATCCGCGCGCAAGGCGGACGACGTATCCCGCCTGAAGGAGCAGGGCCTCACGGCGGTTCAGCTCGACCTGGACGACCCCGAGAGTATCGCGAACGCACTCGCGCAAACCCTCGATATCACGGGCGGCAGACTCGACGCACTTTTCAACAACGGCGCCTACGGACAGCCGGGTGCAGTCGAGGATCTGGGCCGAGACGTGCTGCGCGCCCAACTGGAGACCAATCTGCTGGGCTGGCACGATCTGACCTGCCGGGTGATCCCCATCATGCGCAAGCAAGGCCATGGGCGCATCGTGCAGAACAGCTCCATCCTCGGCTTCATCCCGCTCCCCTTTCGCGGCGCCTATGTCGCGAGCAAATACGCGCTGGAAGGGCTCACGGATACCCTGCGTCTGGAGTTGCGCGGCAGCGGGATCTCGGTCTCCCTGATCGAGCCGGGCCCGATCCTGAGTCGCTTTCGCGAGAACGCCTACGCCGCCTTGAAGGCGAACATCGACACCGAGCACAGTGTCCACCACGCGGCCTACGCGCGTGCGCAGCAGCGACTCACCAAGACCGGCGCCGCACAGCCCTTCACGCTCCCGCCCGAGGCGGTGCTGAAGACGCTTATCCATGCCCTGGAAAGTCCACGCCCGCGCATTCGCTATGCGGTCACCTTCCCCACTCACCTCTTCGGCGTGCTCACCCGGATCCTGCCCGACAGCGCGCTGGATTGGGTCATCGCGCGCATCTCGCGCGGCGGTGCCGGATAACATACGCAAACGCCGAAGAATGTTTCGTTGTCGTTGTCGTCGGAAATCCGATTACGATTACGATTACGACAACGACAACGACAACGACAACGACAACGACAACGACAACGAACGGGGTCTACGACCAGGTTTCTCGGTTCCATCGAACCCGTAAACAAAAAACATCCGTTTAAACCGCGTCCAGCCGACGCATCGGAGATCAGCCAAGGCAAGCCCCACCAACTGCCGTCGCAGATACAGCCGGACGCGGTTTAAACGTAACGCACTTCCAGAATCTCGAACTCCCGCACCCCCCCCGGCACCTGCACCGAGGTGACATCGCCCTCGCTCTTGCCGATCAGGCAGCGTGCGATGGGTGAACCGACCGAGATCTTTCCCTGCTTGAGATCGGCCTCGTCCTCGCCGACGATCTGGAAGCTGTGCTCGACATCCTTATCCAGCTCCAAGACCTGCACGGTCGCGCCGAAGACAACCCGACCGTTGGCGGCGAGCTGCGTCACGTCGATGATCTGGGCGTTCGCGAGTTTGCCCTCGATTTCCTGGATGCGCCCTTCGACGAAACCCTGCTGCTCGCGCGCGGCATGGTACTCGGCGTTCTCCTTGAGATCGCCGTGCGCCCGCGCCTCGGCGATCGCCTCGATGATTCGTGGACGCTCGATGCGCTTGAGACGCTCGAGCTCTTCGCGCAATTGCTCAGCGCCTCTGACGGTCAGAGGGACCTGGTTCATGGGTGACTTCCTCGCTCGGATGCACCGCCTTCATCCGGTCCGCGGGTCGAGCGCATGGCGCGCGGCGGTTCGGATACTCGGGGTGTCGAATAGAAAAGATCGCGGGCGCCAAAAGGCGCCCGCGAGATCGATCAGGACAGATCTTGTAACCGATTGACGCTCAGAATGTCCAGTTGTTTCAGTGCCAGACAGGTTGCCTCGGCGCCCGAGATGGTCGTGGTATAGCTGACCTTATGCTGGAGCGCGGAACGGCGGATCGCCGCCGAATCGGCAATGGCCTGAGAGCCTTCGGTCGTGTTGACGATGAAATCGACGTCGTTGTTCTTGATCATGTCGACGACGTGCGGGCGCCCCTCGGCAACCTTGTTGACGCCGATACAGTCGAGACCGGCGTCGCGCAGCGATTGTGCCGTGCCGTGGGTGCCGTAGAGGGTGAAGCCGAAGCCGACCAGGTCGCGAGCGACGCGAATGAGGCGCGCCCGATCAGCCAAGCGAACGCTCAACAGCGCCGTGCCGCCGAGTCGCGGCAGGAGTGTCCCCGCCCCTTCTTGCGCCTTGGCATAGGCCTCCCCGAACGACTCGCCGACCCCCATCACCTCGCCGGTGGACTTCATCTCGGGACCGAGCTGGGTGTCCACACCCGGGAACTTGATGAAGGGGAAGACCGCCTCCTTGACGAAATAGTGCTTGGGCATCCGCTCGCGGCGAATGCCCTGCTCGGCGAGTGTCGTACCGGCCATGCAGCGCGCGGCGACCTTCGCGAGCGGCAGACCGATCGCCTTGGAGACGAAGGGGACGGTCCGCGAGGCGCGCGGATTGACCTCGAGGATGTAGACGTCCTCGCCCTTGACGGCGAACTGCGCGTTCATCAGACCGACGACCTTGAGGGCATGCGCCATCTGGACCATCTGCTCGCGCATGCGGTCTTGGATCGACGGCGACAGGGTGTAGGGCGGCAGAGAGCAGGCCGAGTCGCCCGAGTGCACGCCGGCCTGCTCGATGTGCTCCATGATGCCGCCGATCAGCACGTCCTTACCGTCGCAGATGGCGTCGATATCGACCTCGATCGCATCGTCGAGAAAGCGATCGAGCAAGACCGGGGATTCGTTGGACACCCGCACCGCCTCGCGCATGTAACGATTCAGCTCGGACTCGTCATAGACGATCTCCATCGCTCGGCCACCCAGAACATAAGACGGCCGCACCACCAGTGGATAGCCGATCCGGGCCGCCCGCTCGACCGCCTCCGCCTCGCTGCGGGCGGTCGCGTTCGGCGGTTGACGAATCCCCAGCTCCTGGATCATCTGCTGGAAACGCTCGCGATCCTCGGCCAAGTCGATGCTGTCCGGGCTGGTGCCGATGATGGGCACGCCGGCGGCCTCCAGATCGCGCGCGAGCTTCAGCGGCGTCTGACCGCCATACTGCACGATGACGCCGAGCGGCTTCTCCTTGGCGACGATCTCGAGCACGTCCTCCAGTGTCAGCGGCTCGAAATAGAGGCGGTCGGAGGTGTCGTAGTCGGTCGAGACGGTCTCGGGATTGCAGTTGACCATGATTGTCTCGTAACCGTCGTCGCGCAGTGCGAAGGCGGCGTGGACACAGCAATAGTCGAACTCGATGCCTTGGCCGATGCGGTTCGGGCCGCCGCCGAGGACCATGATTTTTTTCCGATCGGTGGGGTCGGCCTCGCACTCTTCCTCGTACGTGGAATACATGTAGGCGGTGCTGGAGGCGAACTCGGCAGCACAGGTATCGACCCGCTTATAAACCGGCCGGATGCCTCGGGACCATCGCAGCTCGCGGATCGCCTTCTCGGTGGTGCCGGTCAGGCGGGCCAGCCGGCGGTCGGAGAACCCCTGGCGCTTGAGCGCGCGCAGTATTGTCGGGCTCAGCCCGTTCAAACCGCCGGCCGCAACCTCGCGCGCGGCGCGCACCAGATCGTGGATCTGAGCCAGGAACCAGGGGTCGATCCGGGACAGCTCATGAACCTCTTCAAGGCTCATGCCGAATCGGAAGGCATCGGCCAGATAGAAGATTCGCTCGGCGCCGGTCTGGCGCAGCTCATGACGAATCGTGCGCAGCGCCTCGGGATCGTCCGGATCGACCCGGGGCTCCAGACCGTCGCGATCGATCTCCAACCCGCGAACCGCCTTCTGAAGCGACTCTTGGAAGGTGCGGCCGATCGCCATCACCTCCCCGACCGACTTCATCTGGGTCGTGAGACGCGCGTCGGCCTGCGGGAACTTCTCGAAGGCGAAGCGCGGGATCTTGGTGACGACATAGTCGATGCTGGGCTCGAATGACGCAGGGGTCGCCCCGCCCGTGATCTCGTTGCGCAGCTCGTCGAGCGTGTAGCCCACCGCCAGCTTGGCCGCGACCTTGGCGATCGGAAACCCGGTCGCCTTGGAGGCCAGCGCCGAGGAGCGCGACACCCGCGGGTTCATCTCGATGATGATCATGCGACCGTCGGCCGGATTGATCGCGAACTGTACGTTCGATCCACCGGTATCGACCCCGATCTCGCGCAACACCGCAATCGAGGCGTTGCGCATGATCTGGTATTCCTTGTCCGTCAGGGTCTGCGCCGGCGCAACCGTGATGGAGTCGCCCGTGTGCACGCCCATCGGGTCGAAGTTCTCGATCGAGCAGATGATGATGCAGTTGTCCGCACGGTCGCGGACCACCTCCATCTCGAACTCCTTCCAGCCCAGCGCCGACTCCTCGATCAAGAGCTCCTTGGTGGGAGAAAGGTCCAGCCCGCGCCGGCAGATCTCCTCGAACTCCTCCTGGTTGTAGGCGATGCCGCCGCCGCTTCCGCCCATCGTGAAGGAGGGGCGAATGATGGTCGGAAAGCCGATCGATGCCTGGACCTGGATCGCCTCCTCCAGGCTATGGGCGATCGCGGAGCGGGGCATGTCCAGCCCGATCTTGCGCATGGCCTTGCGAAACAGATCCCGATCCTCGGCCTTGTCGATCGCCTCGCGCGAGGCACCGATCAGCTCCACGCCAAAGCGCTCGAGGACACCCTCGCGCACCAGATCGAGCGCACAGTTGAGCGCGGTCTGCCCGCCCATGGTGGGCAAGAGTGCATCCGGGCGCTCGCGCTCGATGATGGCCGAGACCGCGCGCCAGGTGACCGGCTCGATGTAGGTCGCGTCCGCCATCTCCGGGTCGGTCATGATGGTGGCGGGGTTCGAGTTCACCAGGATGACCCGGTAACCCTCCTCGCGCAGCGCCTTGCAGGCTTGCGCGCCGGAGTAATCGAACTCGCACGCCTGGCCGATCACGATCGGCCCGGAGCCGATGATCAGGATGCTGGAGATGTCGGTACGCTTAGGCATGGGGGTTCATTCGCCGGTTAAGCCGCGCCCAGCGCGGTATGCGATGTTTTTGAATGGGATCGGCTCCGGAAGACTCGACGAGCGCTTTAGGCCTTGCGCGCGCGCATGAGCTCGATGAAACGATCGAAGAGCGGCGCGAGATCATGGGGGCCCGGACTCGCCTCGGGGTGACCCTGGAATCCGAACGCCGGGCGATCCCGATGCCGGATGCCTTGCAAGCTGCCGTCGAACAAGGAGCGATGCGTGGCCTCGACCGTCGGGGGCAGAGTCTCCTCGTCGACCGCGAAGCCGTGGTTTTGGCTGCTGATCATGACCTCGCCCGTGGCGAGATCCTGCACCGGATGATTCGCGCCGTGATGGCCGAACTTCATCTTCAGCGTGCGCGCTCCGCTGGCAAGACCCAGCAGCTGGTGCCCGAGACAGATGCCGAAGAGCGGCATGTCGGTGTCGAGCAGCTCGCGGATCGCCGCGATGGCGTAATCGCAGGGCTCCGGATCGCCCGGACCGTTGGAGAGAAACACCCCGTCCGGCTTCAGGCCCAGCACCGTCGTCGCCGGCATGTGCGCGGGCACGACCGTGACATGACAGCCGCGCGAGGCCAACATCCGCAGGATGTTGCGCTTGATACCGTAGTCGTAGGCGACCACGTGGAAGGGCAGTCGATCGCCGACCGGATGGATGGACTCGGGATGGCCTTCGCCCAAGACCCAAACGCCTTGGGTCCAGGAATAGGTTTCCGACGTCGATGCCTCTTGCGCCAGATCCATGCCCTTGAGGCCCGGAAAGCCCTGTGCGGCGCGCAGTGCCGCCGCCTCGTCGATCCCGTCGCCGGCCTGAAGACAGCCGTTCTGCGCGCCCTTCTCGCGCAGCAGGCGGGTCAGACGCCGAGTGTCGATATCGGCGATGCCGACGATGCCCTGTCGCCGCAGATAGGCGTCGAGACGCTCGGTCATGCGAAAGTTGCTGGGCAGGAGCGGCAGGTCGCGGATGATGAGGCCGGCGGCCTGAACGCGGTCGGACTCCTCGTCCTCCGGGTTGGTGCCGACGTTGCCGATATGCGGATAGGTTAGGGTGACGAGCTGTCGCAGATACGAGGGATCGGTCAGGATCTCTTGATATCCAGACATGGCGGTGTTGAACACCACCTCGCCGACGCTCGATCCATCGGCGCCGATCGACATTCCCCGGAAGACGGAGCCGTCCTCCAGCACGAGTACCGCGGGTTTGCTCAAGGGTTTCTCCGATCCGGGCGGGGGCGTGCAGCGGCCGCGACGCAAACGCAGGTGGCGGCGCATGGACGCCTGGGCGGGCTCACGGGCGACGCCCTGACCCGCGGGAATTCTAAAGAAGCCGCGCGCGGGTGTCCATGTGCACCGCGAGGCCGAACGTCTCCGAGCGCAGGGGTGCGACACCACAGGGCGCGGCGAAACCCTCAAGTTATGCCGTGCGCAACACCCGAAACGAGGCCTGCGTCTCGGACGCGGTACCGGATTCAGTATTAAACCGCGCCCGGCGCGGTATGAGATGTTTTCGGCTAAGAGCAACCGATCCCGGCAGAATTGACGACCGTTTGAGCCGGCGCGGCTTAAGATATTAAAAAATATATTATTCTAAAGCGCGTCCCGCTAAGGGTTGTGGATGCACCAAACGTCGAGTTCACTCGAAAATCAGCATCTCGCTTCAGACGCGGTTTAGAGCGCCTGCCGCGCCCAAGCGACGATTCCGTTCGTGTCCATCGCCCCGGCCGTGCGCGCAACCTCGGCTCCCCCGCGAAACAGCGCCAAAGTCGGGATGCTCCGAATACCGAAACGCGCACCCAGGGCTTGCGCCTCTTCGGTGTTGACCTTCACGAGACGCAGGTTCGGCTCGAGCCGGCCTGCGGCGGCCTCGAAGGCCGGGGCCATCATCCGGCAAGGCCCGCACCAAGGCGCCCAAAAATCCACCAAGAGCGGCAGGTCGCTGCGCGAGAGATGACGCGCAAAGCGGGACTCATCCAGCGCCAGCGGCCGGCCGAGAAACAGCGGACCGTGACACTTGCCGCATTTCGCTGCGGCACCGAGACGCTCCCGAGGGACCCGGTTGACCGCGTCGCAGGCGGGGCAGACAACGTGAAGCGATTCGGACATGGCGATGACTCCTTGCGGTTGTATCCGGATACCCGGCTCGATCGGCTTGAATCGACCTGATCCGACAGTTATGTTCGACCGTTAAACCGCGCCCGATGCGGTATGCGTCGTTTGCTGGATGGGCTCGACCGTGCCGGCTCCGACGACTGCCGGGGCTGGCGCCGCTTAAGGTACTCAAAAATGTTAACTTTCAAACCGCGCCTCCAGAAAGGTCGGACATACCCCCGAGCCCGACGGAACACGACAACGACGCATGTCGCTCTGGACGCGATTTAGATCCACCCTATCCGACCCGTCTGCAGGAGTGTCCCGATCATGGCCGATTCACCGAATATTGTGACCGTTACGACGGAGAATTTTCAGGCGGTTGTCCTGGAAGGCTCGTTCGACCGTCCCATCCTGGTCGACTTCTGGGCCGACTGGTGCGCGCCCTGTCGCATGCTGATGCCCATTCTCGCCAATCTGGCCGCCGAGTACCGCGGGCGATTCATTCTGGCGAAGGTCAATACCGAAGAGCAACAGGCGTTGGCCGCCGAGTTCGGTATCCGCAGCCTCCCCACGGTGCAGCTGTTCAAGTCCGGGCAACCCGTGGATCAGTTCATGGGCGCCCTTCCCGAGGGCCAGATCCGCGAGTTTCTCGACCGGCACATCCCGCGCGCCTCCGACGGACTCCTGGCCCAGGCGCAGGGCCTGTTGGCCGGAGGTGATCTCGCCGGTGCCCGAGCCCTGATCGACAAGGCGCGGGAGGCCGATCCGGAGAACGCCCGCCTGGCGCTCGCCGAGTTGCAGCTGATGGCGGCTCGTGGCGAGATCGCCGAGGCTCAGGAGGCGATCGACAAGCTCCCGATCGAGCTTGCAGGCGAACCCGAGGTCTTGGCGCTGCGCGGACAGCTGCGGTTCGCGACGGCACTCGAAGACGCGCCGCCGGAGTCGGATCTGATCGCGCGGCTCTCCGAAGATCCCAAGGACAGCCTGGCCCGCTACCAGCTCGCCGCACACCAGGTCGTGCGCGGTGATTATGCGTCCGCGCTTGAGAATCTTCTGACCCTCATGAAACGCGACCGCACATTTCAAGAGGACGCAGCGCGCAAAGGGATGCTGGCGATCTTCGATCTGCTCGGCGGCGGCGACCTGGTCGCCGGGTATCGCGCCAAGATGATGAATGCACTCTACTGAGTCTTGAGTCGCCTACCGAGCGATCGCCTTAAACCCCAGCCCCGCCCGCAAACCCGGCCACGTCGCCGATCACAGCGGCCGGGTGGACAAGTGCCGTAGGGTGGACAAGTGTAGCGCAGTCCACCTGCGTCGGTGCGGGGCTCGGTGGACGTCGCTCTCGCTCATCCACCCTACCGGCCGAGCTTCATGAACAACGCTAGACTCCGGTTTTGGTCGTTTCAGGGATAAAGATCGGCCTGCATGTAGGGGCGAATTCATTCGTCCTGACATGCCCTACAGGTCTCCCGTGCATATGCATTCAGGATGCCTCTTCACGGAAATCGCCTGCAATGGCGGCGGGTGCGGGGGATCAGTCGGCCTGATCGCAAAAGAGGCCGAGCTCTTCCCAGGGATGGCCGAGCCATTGCGGTACCTCATGCGTGGCCGGGTCCCGGGACGCGCCGCGGCATCCGCACACACCGGCAACGGCAATCAGGATGTCGCCCGAAAACACCAAGGGGACGTAGGGACGCAGCCAGCGCGGGATGCCTGCTTCCTGAAAGAGGTTCTTGAGGGTGCGCCGGCGGGACGTCGGGCTCGGCCGACAGGTCAGCCCGGTCGAGCCGAAGCGCACCGTCGGAGCCAGCTCCGAGCCGTCGCTCGTATCCTCCCATTGCAGCCACCCGAGTCCGGCCGGAAGCTCGAGCACCGGCGGCATCCCGCTCGGCGCTCGACGGATCGTCAATGGGCCGGGCGACGGCGGCAAGGGATCCAGTGCAAAAAGGTCGTCCCGATAGCGGCGCACCTCGCAACCCGACCAGGCGACCAACGGGTCGGCTTCGGAGCGAGCAGTCAAGACCTCGTCGAGGATGCGCTCGAGATGACGCACGTCGGGTAGCGCGAAGCCGCGGCGGCGCAGCCACAATCGCAGCACGGCCTTGCGACGCGCGCGCTCCAAACCTGCGAGCGCCGGGATGGCAAGCGTACCGGGATGCGCGCCGGTGCACGCCTCCATCCGCTCATCGGCCAGGCCGTCGACCAGTCGGGCCGCCTCTGCACAATGCCCCGCACTGCGAGAGATGGTCGAGGAGAGTGCCGGCCAACGCGAGCGCAGCAACGGGACGACGCTGCTGCGCAGATAGTTGCGGTCCATCCGGACCGACGCGTTGCTCGGGTCCTCGATCCACGATAGCCCGAGATCACGGACGTACTGCTCGAGCATCGCCCTCGGAACATCGAGCAGCGGCCGCACCAGGCGGCCACGCCCGAGCACGGCCTCGCACGGCATCGCCGCCAACCCGTGAACCCCGCTCCCGCGCAAGAGCGCGAGCAACAGCGTCTCGGCCTGATCGTCCTGATTGTGCGCCGTCAGCATGAGATCGCGGGGGCGCAGCACCTCGGCGAGCGTGCGGTAGCGCGCCTCGCGCGCCGTCGCCTCGAGGCTCTCTCCGGGGATGGGTGCGAGATTCAGACAGCGCACCACGAGGGGCACGCCGAGGCTGTCGCAGATGCGGCGACAGTGATCGGCCCAGAGCGGCGAGTCCGGGTGGAGACCGTGGTCGATGTGGATGGCACGCAGCACGCCGAGCCTTTGATCGGCTCCGGCGGCGGCCGCGTGAAGCAGAGCCGTCGAATCCGTGCCGCCGCTGAAGGCGATCCAGCAGTCACCGAACGGGCCGAGTCGGCGGAGCGCCTCGGCCAGGTGCTCGGGGACGTACCCGGTCACGGACTCACCGCGGCGCGGAGCGTTCGTCCTTGAACTTGCCGTAGCCCATCAAGCGCTTGTAGCGCCCGGCGATCAGCACATCCGGATCGGTCCCGCACAGCTCGTCGAGACGGCTCACGAGAGCGGCCTTGATCGACGCCGCGGTCGCCTCCGGGTTGCGGTGCGCGCCGCCGAGCGGCTCTTTGATGATCTGATCGATCAGGCCCTGCTCGAGGAGCTTGTCCGAGGTGATGGCCATCGCCTCGGCGGCGAGCTGGGCCTTATCCGCGCTCTTCCAGAGGATCGAGGCGCAGCCCTCGGGCGAGATCACCGAGTAGGTGCTGAACTGCAGCATGCCCAGCCAGTCGCCGACGCCGATCGCGAGTGCACCGCCGGAGCCACCCTCGCCGACGACCGTACAAAGGATCGGGGTGCGGAGCCTGGACATCTCGCGCAGATTGCGCGCGATCGCCTCGCTCTGGCCGCGCTCCTCGGCACCCACGCCCGGATAGGCCCCGGGTGTGTCGATGAAGGTCAGGATCGGCAGACTGAAGCGCTCCGCCATCTCCATCAAACGCAGCGCCTTGCGATAGCCTTCGGGACGCGGCATCCCGAAGTTGCGCAGGATCTTCTCCTTGGTGTCGCGGCCCTTCTGATGGCCGATCACCATGACCGGCCGACCCTCGATGCGCGCCATCCCGCCCACGATGGCGCGGTCGTCCGCAAAGGCACGGTCGCCGTGCAGCTCGTGGAACTCGTCGAAGATCCGCCGCACGTAGTCAAGCAGGTAAGGCCGCTGCGGATGCCGCGAGAGCTGCGAGATCTGCCAAGGGGTGAGCGCGGAGAAGATGGATTCGGTGAGCGCGACACACTTGGTATGAAGCCGCTCGATCTCTTCTTGGATGTTCAGCTCGTTGTCGAAGCCGACAAGACGCAGCTCTTCGATCTTGGCCTCGAGCTCTGCGATGGGCTGTTCGAAGTCGAGAAAGTTCAGGTCCATAACCACAGGATCCTCGTTGGAAGCTGCGGGAGTCTGGCATTGCCGTCCCGCGAGTTCAAGCCGCCGTCGAGGATCTTTGGGTTGCCGGCACGCGGCGCATCAGCGCGCAAGGCTGAGGATGCGCGCACCCTGGCGATCGATCCGCACCGGATGAGCGCTTAAGCCGAGTCCGGAGCGAGTTGCTGAACTCCGGGTGAGTCCTACGGTGAGCGCACGCCTGAAACTCGGCCGGCACGCAGGTTAAAGTTTCTGTTTTTCAGAATCCTAAACCGCGTCAGCTGGGACGTTCAAGGATCCGACGGTGGCAGCTCCCATCCAAGAACGACGCATGCCGCTCCGGACGCGGTTTAGATGCGGATGACGCCGGACTCGAGCAGGCCCACGAGAATCAGGTAAATCCCGATGACGTAGTTGAGGATGTTGGGCTTGACCAGGATCAGCACACCGGCCACCAGGGCGATGATCGTTTGCGCCTTCACGGCCTGCCCCTGGTAGACCAGAAGAAGACCGAGTGCACCGACCCCGAGCAGATAGGTTGCCACGGCATAGTTGAGAACCCGTGGAACCATCAGGATGATCAGGCCCGCAACGATCGCAAGAACGGCCTGCAACGGCCACTGGACGAGGACGCTCGGGATCTCCATCGGTCTATCACCTTTGCTGGTCTGGTTGAAACTCGGGATGCGGCCTCGATTCGTGGGATTCGCCGGGGCTCGAGGCAACTTCGAAACGATGCAAGATCAAAGATGAACGGGTTGGGCAAAGCGCAGCGCAGCCCACCAGCGTCGGCACGGGGTCCGGTGGACTTCGCTCCCGCTCGCCCACCCAGACCACCCACCGCCGCCTAAGACGCGGCGCCGTAGCTACGTTTTGATCCGTCGTTTGGCCGAATCAGGGCCTCGCTGGTCCGACGAGATCGTCCAGGATTCGACTCATGAGCCGATTGGCCTCGGCGTAAACCCCCGCGTCGACCGCGCGAATCGCCGCCTCGGTCTGGATCCAGGGCCCCGGTACCAGCTCGTCCCGGCAGTGATCGAGGATCGCCGCCGCACTCTGCGCCGTGGTCTCCAGGTGAAACTGGAGTCCGACCACCTGCCGGCCGATCCGGAACGCCTGGTTCTCGCAGGCCATGCTGCGCGCCAAACGCACGGCGCCGGACGGAAGCTCGAAGGTCTCGCCGTGCCAGTGGAAGACCAGGCTGTCGACCGGAAAGCGGCAACAGTCTTCAGCCGTATCGGCGCCCTCGCGGATCCCGTGAATCGGGAACCAGCCGATCTCCTTCTCCGCATTGGGATAGACATGGGCACCGAGTGCGTCGGCAATCAGTTGTGCGCCCAGACAGACCCCGAGCACCCGAACCCCGTGCGCGATCGCCTCGCGCAAGAACCGCTTCTCGGCGCGCAGCCATGGCAGCTGCGCCTCGTCGTTGACGCTCATCGGACCGCCCATGACGATGACGAGGTCGAGGCCATCGATCGGCGGAAGCCCACCATCGTCGTAAAAGCGCGTGTAGCTCGGGGTGATGCCGCGCTCCGCCAACCACGACGCCATCGAGCCGATGTCCTCGAACGGGACGTGCTGCAGGACCTGAACCCTCATGGATGGCCTCTTCGGCAGATGGTCATGTCGGTCGAGGCCCGCCTGGATGTCGGCAGCCGGCCGAGGTCGGTTAATTTGAACCGCAAAGGCGCGAAGGACGCAAAGGGTTTTCGGGGGCCGCCTCGATATAGAATGGTCCGGGCCCATGGCCGGATGTAGACCCGACAGGCGCCGGCCTCTCGGCTTTCCGGTTACTAAGCCACTGTTCACGCTTTCGTTTCCAGCCACTCACCACTCACCACTATCGGTCACCGATGCTGTCTATCGAAAACCTCTCGAAGCGTTTCGACACCTCCCTCGATCATCCACTCTTCGAGCAGGTGTCCTTGCACCTCTCGCCGGGCGAGTCGGTCGCCGTGATGGGCGAGTCCGGCGTGGGCAAGTCGACCTTTCTGAACTGCATCGCGGGTCTGGAGCCGGTCGACGGCGGCCGTATCCGGTTGCGCGACACCGAGGTGACCTCGCTCGACGAGGACGCCTGCTCCCGGATGCGTCGGCGCGAGCTGGGGTTCGTATTCCAGGCGTTCCATGTCCTGCCGCACCTGACCTTGGCTCAGAACGTCGCCCTGCCGCTGTGGCTGCTCGACGAGCAGGAGGCCGTCGCCGACCGGCGCGCCCGCGCCATGCTCGAGCGCGTGGGACTGGGTCGGCGCGGCGACGACTGGCCGCGTCATCTCTCCGGCGGCGAGCTGCAACGCGTCGCCATCGCCCGCGCGCTGGTGCATGCGCCGGCGGTCGTGCTCTGCGACGAGCCAACCGGGAACCTCGACCCAGAACGCGCGCAGGGTGTGCTCGAGCTACTGTTCGAGGGCATCCACAACGCCGGTGCAATCGGGATCCTGGTCACGCATTCGCGCGCGGCCGCCGCCCATGCCGACCGCATCCTGCGCCTAACCGCGAGCGGCCTGGTCGCGGATGTGGGATAGGACGATGGGCATCCTCGGATCCGGCAACAGCGCTGCACTGCGGCATGTCTTTCTCGCCAGTCTTCGGCGGCGGCGCCTCGCCACCGCGCTGTCTCTGCTCGCGATCGCGCTCGGCGTGGCGCTCGGGCTGGCGGTGCAGCTCATCCATACCGCCGCGCTCGACGAGCTCGATCGCGGGATGCGCCTGCTGAGCGGGGAAGCCGATCTTCAGGTGGTCGGCCCGCGCAGCGGCTTCGACGACGCGGTCTATGCGCGGATCGCCCTGCATCCGACGGTGGCCGCGGCGAGCCCGCTCCTGGAGATTCAAGCCCGGCTGCCGGGTCGCGACGAAACCTTGCGGGTGTTCGGGATCGATCTCTTCCGCGTTGCGCAGGTGACGCCCTCGTTGTTGCCCATCGTCGAGACGGCGGCGGCGGACGGCGAGGACCCCGAAGGCTCCGACGCGGATCGCCCCGATCGACTGGCTGCACTCCAGCCCGACGCCCTCTTCCTGAGCCCTGCCGCGAGCACGCGACTCGAGCTCGATGCCGGGGATGCGGTCGTGGTCCAGGTCGGGATCGGCGAGGCGCGTTTGCGGGTTGCGGGCTCCGTGCCGAGCGCCGGCGTCGGGCAGGTACTGGCAGTGATGGACATTGCCGGTGCTCAGCAGACCTTCGATCGGATCGGTCGTCTGACCCGGATCGATCTGCGGCTCGCCCCGGGGATCGAGCGCGGGCCGGCGCAGGAGCTGCTGCGCGACCTGTTGCCGCCGGGCGTCACGCTTCTGACCCCGGAGGAGACGGCCTCCGAGGTCACGGGCGTGTCGCGTGCCTATCGGGTCAATCTGACCATGCTGGCGGCGATCGCGCTGCTGACCGGCGGCTTCCTGGTCTTCTCGACGCAGTGGCTTGCGGTCGTGCGCCGACGCCGCGAATTCGCCTTCCTGCGCGCGCTCGGCCTGGACCGCAACAGCCTCGAGCGCGGGTTGCTCACGGAGGGCGCCCTGCTCGGCCTGATCGGCGGCATCGCCGGCGTGCTCCTGGCCTATCTGCTGACGGCACTCGCCTTTCGTCTGATCGGCGGCGATCTGGGCGCCGGCTTTTTTCGAGGCGTCGCCCCGCAGCTGCGCGTCGAGCCGGTCCTGACGCTGGCCTATCTCGGGCTCGGCGTGCTCGCGGGTGTGGCCGGCGCCTGGCTGCCGGCACGCGAGGCCGCACGGATGGTGCCCGCTCGCGGTCTGCGGGCGGGCGACGAGGCCGAGGTCTATCAGGCGCGTCCGCGCCGGGGTGCGGCACTGATCGCGCTGTCCGTCGCCGCACTGCTCTGTCTGCTCCCGCCGATCGGCGGGGTGCCTGTGTCCGGTTATCTGGCCGTCGCGCTCATCCTGGTCGCCGCCGTTCTCGCCATCCCGGGCGCCACGGTCGGCGCCATGCGTCTCTTGCCGGTGCGGGGCTCGCTCGTGACCCGATTGGCGCGGGCACGACTGGCCGCCGCCCCGGGGCAGGCGGTCGTGGCCGGTGTCGGGGTCGTGGCCAGCGTCGCCTTGGCGGTCTCCATGGCCATCATGGTCGACTCGTTCCGCGATTCGCTCGACGCCTGGCTGACCCGGATGCTCCCGGCGGATCTCTATCTGCGCGCATCCGACTCGGGCGCAAGCGGCTATCTGGATCCGGATGCCGTGGCGCGCGTCGCCGCGCTGCCGGGCGTGGCGGGCGTGCGACCGGTGCGCTTCGAGAACCTGCGCATCGGCGAGGTCCGCGAGGCGATCGCACTCATCGCCCGACCGGTGCAGGACACCTCCGGGCTTCCGCTCGTCGCCGGCACGCTCGACCCGCCCGCCGGGCCGGGAACGGATCCGCCGACCTGGATCTCGGAGGCCCTGGCCGATCGGCTGGATCTCGGGGTCGATGATCCGCTCGCCCTGCCCCTCGGCGAGCAAATTCAGACCTTTCGCATCGTCGGGATCTGGCGCGACTATGCACGCCAACAGGGCGCGGCGGTCATCGAGCTGGAGACCTTCCGCGCACTGACGGGCGATCGCCGCACTAATGATTTGGGCCTCAGCCTTGCGCCCGGAACGGATCCCGTCGAGGTGATGAGCGCTATCCGCGCCACTCTCGGCGATCGGGTCAGCGAGATGATCCTGCCCGGGGAGCTGCGCAGCATGATCCTGCAGGTCTTCGACCGCACCTTCCTGGCAACCTATCTCATGCTGGCTGTCGCGGTGACGATCGGCCTGTTCGGCATCGGGACCACCTTCGCCGCGCTCGCGAGCAGCCGCCAAAAGGAGTTCGGGATCCTGCGTCATCTGGGGCTGCCGAGACGCCGGATCGGGACACTTCTGGCCCTGGAGGCGGCGCTGACCGCCGCGGTCGGCGTGGGCGTCGGACTGGCCGCAGGCGCGGCGATCGCGCTGGTGCTGATCCGGGTCATCAATCCCCAGAGTTTTCATTGGAGCATGGACATGCAGCTTCCGCTCGCCACGCTGCTCGTTTTCGGCTCGGCGATGATCCTCCTCGCCGCGCTCGCCGCCCGACTCGCGGGTCGGCAGGCGATGCGCCAGGATGCGGTGCTTGCGGTGCGGGAGGATTGGTGATGCCGGTTTGGCTCGCACTGACACTCGCACTCTGCTGGCCGATCGCGTTTGCCGCGGCGAGCGACTTTGCGCCGGTGATCGAAGGCCGCCCCCTGGCCTTTCCCGCGGACACGGGCGCGCATCCGGACTACCGCACCGAGTGGTGGTACATCACCGGCTGGCTGACCGACGAGACAGGTATCGAGCGGGGCTTTCAGGTCACCTTCTTCCGGGTCGGCACCGGCATCGGCGCGGACAACCCAAGCCGCTTCGCACCGCGCCAGCTCATCCTGGCCCATGCGGCGATCGCCGATCCGTCGGTCGGGTCGCTGATCCATGCCGAGCGGATCGAGCGCGCACTCGAGCCCCTGGCCGGTGCGGCCATGGGGCAAACCCGAGCATGGATCGCGGACTGGGAGCTCGCGTCGGATGCCACGGACGGGCCCGAGCGATATCGGACTCGAATCGAGGCGGACGACTTCGCGCTTGATCTCGAGCTGGTCACGACCGGTCCGCCCCTGCCGAACGGCCGCGGCGGATTCAGCCAAAAGACCCCCGACCCGAGCAACGCCAGCTACTACTACAGCCGACCCCAACTCGCCGTCGAGGGCCGCATTCGGCTCGACGGCACGGATCGTCACGTGACGGGCCATGCCTGGCTCGACCACGAATGGTCCAGCGAGATCATGCCCGAGGAGGCCCAAGGCTGGGATTGGATCGGCATCAACCTGCACGACGGCGGCTCGCTGATGGCGTTCCGGATGCGCGGGCGCGACGGCTCGGCCCTCTGGACCTCCGGAACGCTCCGAGACGGCGCCGCGCCCGCTCGAACACTCGTCCCGGACGAGGTGCGCTTCCAGCCCGGTCGCCTCTGGCAGTCGCCCCGCACCGGGACCCGGTATCCGGTCGAGTGGACCTTGGAGGTCGCGGGCAGGACATTGCGCCTCGAGCCCTTGATGGACGATCAGGAGCTCGACGGCCGCCGCTCCACCGGCATCGTCTACTGGGAGGGTGCCGTCAGGGTTTACGAGGCGGATCGGGAGGTCGGACGCGGCTATCTGGAGATGACGGGGTATGCGCAACGGCCGGACAGCCTTTGATCCCGAACGGCGCAGCAATCGGGCCCCGACCGGCATCGCGCTGGAGCAGGGCGTCGTCCAGACGCCTAGCGGTTGCCCCCGCCAAGGGAATCGTCAGTCCCTGCGCCCCTGGGCCTGGACACTGTTGGGTCGACGCTCGGCCCATTCGAACGCGGCAAGCCCGGCCGCACGGATCCCCTTGCTGCGCTCCAATGCCTCGACCAGAAGGCGTCTGAGTCCGCCATGATCAGGACATCGGTGAACCGGCGGTTTGAGCTGCTGGACCGCTTTGGTGTACTCGCCTGCTTCGATCAGGCGCTCGATCGCCTTCCGTTGGGCGGCTTCGGGTTGTGGTCGTCCGGGCTTGGTCTTGCTGGGTTTCTTCGGCATGCGGGATTCCAGTTCAAAGCAGGGCACCGCTGAGGCCTCTGCCGCAGCAACCGTTGCAACCAGCCGGCGCGTCCTACGCCGCTTTCAGCACGATCTCCATGCGCACCTCGTAATAAGGAAACACCAGTTTGCCGTCATCGGTCTTGTCGAGCACACCACAGGCCACCAGTGCCTGAGCATCGGTATGCACGCCTTTGACATCGCGCCCGACGCGCCGCGCGAGCTCGCGCACCCCGAGCGGTCCGGCCCCCGTCATCACTTTGAGAATCCCCCAACGGTTGCCTGTCAACGTCGCCCAGAGATCCTCGTAGCTCGGAAACGTGATGAAACAGCCTTGCGCCTCGCCGTGAAAAGCACCTTTGGTGCGCCGCTTGGTGGCTTCGATGTCGGCGACTTCGATCGTCACAGTGGTCATGGGGTGCCTCACAGTCGGGCGACATCGGCCCAGAAATCATCGACCAATTGATCGAGTGTCGTGAAGGCATACGAGACATCACGAGCGCCCATGTGCTTGTGGTCTCCCTTGCCGCTCTCGTTGTCGTAGCGCAGTACGCAGACCTCATCGATCACTCAGGCCAAACGGTACTTGAAGGAATGTCGACTGCCTGGCGCGGGTTCGGGGAGCTGCCGGATCACAATACCTGCAACGCGGTTGTCGCTCAGCTTGACGCGCGATCTCAGGAGCAGGGCAGCTGGCATGTTGTAACCATGACAACAACCTTGGGCGTTGACAACGTTGATGACGGCAAAAACCTTATCACCGTTCTCGGCCGTCTGTCAGTGTCGGCAATGTGCGTCGTTCAGTCGCCCGACTTGGGGCACGGACTTGTCGTTCCGCCCCAGGAGCAGTCAGTCGCGGTCGCTCAGACTTGCGGCGCCGAAAGGTCGTTGCCGGCAAATTCCCCTCACTTGGTTGTCCGCGGGGAGCGTCCAGTAAACGCTCCTATCCGCCACTAACTTGCCGCGCCCGGAATCTTTGCGTGGCAGACGGCGGACACGGCCCCGCTTAAGGGTCAGAGGCGGCCTTCGGCCTGGAGTTGTCGGTGCTCCTGCACAAGCGAGCGGCCCTTGCAGCTAGACATGATGTCTAGATCAGCCTACGTTGTGGCTCTCATCGCTTCTGGCGGGCAAAAGGAAAGACCAGACCCCAATCCCGTCGCAGCTATATGCAAGAAGGAGACAACGTGTCAGAGGACAAAGGGCTCATTGCTCTACCGGATTTTGTCAAGGCGAATTCGATCACGCAATGGCTGGGTGACACCCTCGGCGGCCTGACATCGGACAGAATCCTGTATCCAGTCATTGTCGTTGCCGGCCTGATCTTCCTGTTTTGGCTGACCTACCTGATCTTCAAGTTCCTCATCTTCAAGCCGATTGCGAGGAGCACCTTTGCTGCAAAAAGCGCGAGGTTCAACCAGGTCCTGAAGAGCCGTGTACTGGGTAGTCTAGCCACGGCTGTCGGACTCATCGTGATCGATATCGTGCTCGACCTGCTACCCAACCTCAACCAGCAGTTCCAAGATCTGACCGACCGGGTCATTACGGCCTTGCTAATCCTTGTCATTGTCCAGGTGATCGTGCGGGCTTTTCGGTTTGTCGACGCGTACTACTCAAGCCTGTCCTCGGTCAACCGGGAAGGAGCCTTTCGCGGGTACGTCACGGTGGGGTCTTTCCTTGTATACGGCGTGGCGGTGATCCTAATCCTTGCCACATTGATGGGTAAATCTCCGGCCTACTTCCTCACCGGCCTGGGTGCAATGTCCGCGGTTCTCCTCATCGTCTTTCGGGACACGCTCTTGTCCATGTTTGCCAACGTCATCGTCACCACTGGAGACCTGGTCCGTGTGGGAGACTGGATCGCAGTGAGCGGCACCGATGCAAACGGCTATGTGACGGAACTCTCTTTGAACGTGCTCAAGGTGCAGAACTTCGACAAGACCGTGACCAGCCTTCCGACCTACACCTTGGTCCAGAATTCGTTCACCAACTGGCGGGGAATGTTTGACGCTGGGGGAAGGCGCATCAAGCGCTCGCTGTTTCTGGATCAGCGGACGTTCAGGACGTTGTCTGAGAAAGAGCTGGATCAACTTGCCAAGCTTCCTCTCGTGGATCAGGCGCTGGCATTGGAAAGGGAGGCCGTGGCTGATAATCCTGAATGCGCCAACGGCCTGCTCGTCACCAACAGCGGCCTCTTCCGCCAGTACTGCCTTGTCTACCTGCAACAACATCCGAAGATCCACCATGACGCAATGACCCTCCTCGTGCGGCAGCTGCAGCCGACCGAGACCGGCATCCCGTTGGAGCTGTATTGCTTCACCACCGACACCCGATGGGCGTTTTACGAGGGCATCCAGGCGACGATCTTCGACCACTTGCTGTCGCTGATTCCCATATTCGGATTGAGGATCTTCCAGACAGAGAGTGATTTCGCAGAACCCGACCCGAGCGCAAGAACGGTGGACGTGGTGACCGACCTGCTCGTCACTGTCGGGACGCAACGCGGTTCCGGGGCCGCGTCTCACGAGCCGACGCCGTGATTGACTCAGAGCGACTACCCCATGATCGGGTTTGGTAAGCGCAGCGGACGGCGTCGATGTTGAGGGTGCGGAGCCCTGGAGACAGTATCTGTAACTCGTGGACGTTGCGAGTGTCCGGTGTCGATTCCAATGCGGACTCATGCCGTCGGATACCCAGGAGCTGCAATGGGTCGGTTGCTGCCGCTAGGGTCGCCTGAACCCACCAAAACCAGCTGGACCGCAGGCAGCCGCAAAAGCGGTGGACGATCCGGTAGGGTCAGCGCGGATGGCCCTGAGGCATTCTCGTGGAACACAGTGACCGACAACAAGGCTCGCCCTGCGCGTCGTCTCGCCAGCGGTCAGTCGCCCGCCGTCTTCAGCCTCCCGATGAATCCCTCGAGATGACCGATCAGTTCGTCGCGAGCCTTGAAGAGACTCGGCAACTGCGCCCGCGCCGCATCCATCTCGCCCTGTTCGGCGATCGCCATGATGGCGCTCGCCACCTCATGCGCCGCGACGTGACTGCGACCGACCGCATCGAACTGCTCGAGTGTCCCGTAGTGGGCTGATCCGCTGCCTTGGTACCAGCGTCCGAACCGACAAGGCTCTCTCTCGATCTCGGCGAGTCTCGAGATGTCCGCGTCCTCGAGCGCCTCGACAAAGGTCTCGACCCAACGTCGGTGGTTCTGCATGGCCATCATCAGCGGAATGTCATCCTTGCCGATGCCCTGCTCGACGACCATGCCCTCGCCCTGCTCGGGCCAAGTCGAGACCCACGCGGGAACCGCATCCGCGGGCATCGGACGGGCAATGCCGAAGCCCTGGCCCAGGGGGCAACCAAGCAGGATCAACAAGGCCCCATGCTCGGGTGTCTCGACGCCCTCGGCAATGACCACCCGCTTGAAGGCGCGCGCCAGTCTGACGACACTCTCGACGATATCCATATCCTCCGGATCGTCGAGCATATCGCGCACGAAACTCTGGTCGACCTTCAGCACGTCGATCGGCAATCGGCGGAAATAGGCGAGCGATGAGTAGCCCGTGCCGAAGTCATCCAGCGCGAAACGCACCCCCAGTGCACGGCAAGTCTTCAGGGTTTGGCCGGCTTGCACGATATCGCTCAAGGCCGACGTCTCCAGGATCTCCATTTCAAGGCAGCCGGGATCACACTCGGGATGCGCGGCAAGCAACTCCCCCAAACGCCGAGCGAAGCTCGGCGCCGACAAATGCCCCGCGCTGATATTGACGCTGATCGGCAAATCGAGGCCGCCGCGCTTCCAGATGGCGACTTGGTTCAGTGCCGCCGCGATGACCCACTCGCCGATGGCGATCTCCAGGTCGCTGCCTTCGATCACGGGCAGGAAGGCGCCCGGCAACAGCAGACCCTCTTGCGGATGCCGCCAACGGATCAGCGCCTCGACGCCGATGACCTCGCGGCTGACCATGTCGACCTTGGGCTGGTAGAAGAGTACGAGCTCATCGCCGGCCAGCGCCTCTTTGATACGTTGCAGCTTCAGCCGACGATCCTGGAGCTGCCGGTCCTGTTTGGCGTCGTACAAGTGATAGCGATTCCTGCCCGCTTCTTTGGCGCGGTACATGGCCTGATCGGCATGGCGCAGCAAGATGTCGGCGCTGTCGACATCGGGCAAACCATCAGGCGGACTCAGCGTCACCCCGATGCTGGCGGAGACACGGTGGGTGACTCCATCCAAGACGATGGGCCTGCCGCATGCAGCCAACACCCGTTCCAGCAGAACAAGCATGTCTTCCAGACGCGTCAGGTCATTCAGGAGCATCACGAACTCGTCACCGCCGAGTCGGGCCACCGTGTCCTGCGCCCGCAGCACCTTGCGCAGCTGACCTGCAATGCCGATCAACACCTGATCGCCGACGCCGTGTCCATACTGATCGTTGATGGGCTTGAAGTCATCGAGGTCGAGATAGCAGACGGCCATGAGTCTGCCTGAACGTTGGGCTCGAGCGCTCGCCTGCTCGATTCGATCGAACAAGAGCCGCCGGTTCGGCAGCCCGGTGAGTTGGTCGTAATTGGCGATACGATCCAATTCCGCCTCATGGGCCTTGAGCTCGCTGATATCGGAAAACATCCCAATGTAGTTTGCGACCGAGCGGTCGGCACGGCGGACCGCCGAGATCGACAAGAGCTCGGCGTAGAGCTCACCATCCTTGCGTCGATTCCAGATCTCGCCCTGCCAAGACCCCTTCTGTGTGATCGCATCCCACATCTGACGGAAGAACGCCTCATCGTGCCGTCCGGAGGCGAGGATCTTGGGATCCTGGCCAAGAACACTGCTCTGTTCGTAGCCCGTGATGGCGCTGAACGCCGGATTGGTGTCGACGATCCGGTTTTCGGCATCCGTGATCAGAATCGCCTCGAAGCTGTGCTGAAAGACGCTGGCGGCGAGGCGCAATTTCTCTTCAGCCTGCTTGCGGTCGGTGACATCCCGAATCGAGCCGTGCCACAAGACACTGCCGTCCGGCTGCGGCTCGGGCGATGCTTCGCCCTCGACCCAGATCAGGCGTCCGTCGGGACGGGTGATCCGGTAGCTGTCACGCCAGGTGGTCAACTCACGCATCGACTCGGCAACCTTGGCCTCGACCCTTGGCCGGTCGTCGGGATGCAGCACGTCGAAGACGGGGGTCGCGTCAGCCGCGGCCTCGTCCGGCTCCACGCCATAGATGTCTCTGATACCGATGCTGGCATAGGGGAAGACAGCGTGCCCGTCCGGCCACTGTTGAAACTGATAGATCATGCCGGGGACATGCGCCGCGATCTTCTCGATGCGGTTATGCAGCTCCACGCGCTCGGTGATATCTTCGATAACCGAGATCAAATAGGCGGGGTTCCCGTTATGGTCTCGCTCGAGACTGACGGCAAGATTGATCCAGACGACATCGCCACTCTTTTTGTAATAGCGCTTTTCCATTGCATAGGCGCGGATCCTACCCTGAAGCAGCTGATCGACGTAGTCTAGATCGGCCTGCAGGTCATCCGGATGAGTGGTGTCTTGGAACGATTTCGACAAGAGCTCCTCTCGTGTATAACCAACGATGCTGCAGAGCTTGTCATTGACGTCCAGCCAGGTCCCGTCCGGTGCAAGTCGAGCCATCCCCACGGCCGCTTGCTCGAAAACAGATCGAAACCTCCGCTCGCTCTCCTGTAATGCGTTTGCGGCCTGCTGCGACGCGAGGAGCGCACGTTCGAGCTCGATTCCGGCTCGTCTCGCGCCCGCCCGACTCTGGCGCATCGCTTCGCAGATCAAGCTCGTCAGTGTGCTGCCGATCAAAAAGACCGTCAGGGCGAGCCATTCGGTTGCAGTCAGCTCGCCGCCGTGCAGCCAGGCCTGGACATAGATGCCTGCGAGCAGGGTTGCCAGCAAACCACCCGAGAGCCCGGTGGACAGCGCGATGATCAGGACCGCCGGGTAAAAGGTGACGTATGGAAGGACGTCTCCCCCATCTTCGCCGACGATGGCCAGACGCAGAGCGGCGGCAAACACAACGCCGATCACCGCAATCAAGACGACCCGCCGGACCGTCTCGCGGGCCTGCGTATCGGCAGGCGGTTGGAACAGCCTCATCTGCGTCAAGGACGGCAGCAAAATGGCCACGCTCGCCAGCATGAAGGCCAACGCCGTCAACGCCGCCGGGGGAATCGTCGAATTGCCCAAGACCGGTGGCAGACCCGAGACGTATCCGGTGAGCGTCACCTCGCTGATCACGAAAATGCCCCAGGACAGTACCGCCGAGGTGAAGAGGCAAACCGGATGGCGGTTGAACGTCGACCACCGGCAGAAGAGTGCGACGCTCGCAAACAGAAACGCCACAGCCGTCAGGGGGGACATCCGCCCGACCGGGATCCCGGTGGACGTCGAGATGTCTCCGACGATCCACTGCTCGAAGAGGGTATGGCCGCCGATGATCTGCGAGGCCGAGAGCAAGCTGAGAACAGCGACGATCGCCAGACCGCCGATGTTGAAAAGGCGAACGACCCGTGAAAACGGCCAGCGACTGGAGGTGAAGAGCAACATCCCCAACAGGACGAACAGAAATGCCGTCGACGGCGCCATCGGGACATTGCTTGCGCCGAACGCCAGGACGTGCCAACCATCGAACCACCATGACACCCCGGCGACCAGGCCCAAGCCGACGGTCGAAAGAGACAGGAGTTGAACGAGCTGACGACCTATCCTCTCTGCTTGGTTTATCGACTCGGCTTGAGGCTCGGGGGTTCGGGGTGTCCGAGCACGCATTCGATTGCCGGGGGGATGCTCGTGGGTGCTCTGAATGGTCATCGCGGCCCTTCTCTCGCTATCGGCACGTCCGACGAGTAGGAAGTCCAATCGTCTCCACCGACAAGAGTACGGCCTGAAGGGGTTCGTTGGCGAGGAAGCGAACGGCGCTCCGAGGTTTCCATCCAAAAACATCGCACACCGCGCCGGGCGCGGTTTAGGCTCTTCGAATCCCTTAGCCTAGATCCGGCAGTTGAACGGCCCCTGGAGTGCGTCCCGCGTGGTGTCCGGCAAGGCGCGACGAGGCGTCGTAGTGGTTCTACGACAACGCGTTGCAACGCAGTCGGGCGCCTCGATCAAGTGCTGCTGTCGGACTCGACGACCGCGATCAAGCGTCCCCGCGCGAGCCGTGCCTCGATCCGCGTGCCCTCCGGCGCCTGCTCCGGCGTGCGAACGATCGCGCCATCGGGCAGGCGCGTCACGATGGCGTAGCCGCGGGCGAGCGTGGCCAAGGGGCTGCGGGCCTCCAGGCCGGCGACCGCGCGCATCAACCGCTCGCGCCGGGTCTCGGCGAGCCGGACGCGGGCGCGAGCGAGGCGCTCGGCGAGCGCAGCGACCCTGACTCCGAGCCCCGCCAATTGTCGCCCCGGCGATGCGAAAATCAGGCGCGCCGCCGCCGGACGCAGCCGCGACTGCGCCTGCGCCAACCGATTCGACAGCAGCGAGACCAGACGCTGCTCGAGCTGGTCGAGCCGCTGAGCGCGCTGTTGCAGTCGCGCGGAGGGATGGAGCAACGCCAGGTGACGCGCCACGGCGTTCAGTCGCTGGCGGGCGGCGAGGCGATGACGCGCGTGGGCCGCGTCCAGCCGCCGGCTCAAGGCGACGAGACGATGGCGCAGATGATCGCCCGAGGGCGCCACAAGCTCGGCTGCCGCCGAGGGGGTCGCCCCGCGTCGGTCGGCGACCAGATCGGCGATGCTGACGTCGCTCTCGTGCCCGACCCCGGTGACGACCGGGATGGCCGAGGCGCGAATCGCCCGCGCCAGGCCCTCGTCGTTGAAGGCATGCAGGTCTTCGAGCGAGCCCCCGCCACGAGCCAGGATGAGCACATCGCACTCGGCACGGGCGTTGGCCGCCGCCAACGCGGCGCGGAGCGACGCCGGGGCTGCCTCGCCTTGAACCTGAGCCGGATAGATCACCACCGGCAAGGCCGCGAACCGCCGTTTCAGGACGGCCAACAGATCACGCACGGCAGCACCGCTGGGCGAGGTGATCAGACCGACCTGTCGCGGAAAGCCCGGAATCGGCCGCTTGGCGGCCTCGTCGAAGAGACCTTCAGCGGCCAGCTTGCGCTTCAGGCGCTCGAACTCGAGCCGGAGCGCACCCTCGCCGCCAGGCTCCATGTGGTCGATGATCAACTGGAAGTCGCCGCGCGGCTCGAAGAGCGTCGCGCGACCGCGGACCAGCACCTCTTGACCGTTGGTCGGGCGAAAATTCAAGAGCACCCGCTTGGGCCGAAACATGGCACATCGAACCTGCGCCCCCGCGTCCTTGAGCGTGAAATAGATGTGCCCGGATGCCGGCTGGGCCAAATTCGAGATCTCGCCCTGTACCCAGAGCACCGGGAAGCTCCCGTCGAGCACGGCGCGCACCTCGCTCGCCAGTCGGGACACGCTGTAGATGTCGCGGTCGTCGTCGAGGGCACGGACAGGTCGTTCGAGCGGCATGGGCAAGATTCGCAAGCAAAGGCTTCAAGAGACCGAGGACGGACACGGAGTTTACCTGCGCCCGTTGAAATTCTATACTTTCGGGTTACTTTCCTGTTCTGGTCACTGATTGCGGAGTCTCCCATGCGCCTGATCCAGGAAGCACTCACCTTCGACGACGTCCTGCTTGTCCCGGCGCACTCGCGGGTGCTCCCGAACGAGGTCGATTTTCAGACCCGGCTGACCCGCGGCATCGCGTTGAAGATTCCCCTTGTCTCGGCCGCGATGGACACGGTCACGGAGGCCCGTCTGGCGATCGCGATGGCGCTGGAAGGCGGCATCGGCATCATCCACAAGAACATGAACGCCGAGCGCCAGGCCCGCGAGGTCATGGCGGTCAAGCGCTACGAGAGCGGCATCATCCGCAATCCGATTACGGTCGGGCCGCAGACCAGCATCGGCGAGGTGCTGCAGCTCACCCACTCGCACAAGATCTCGGGCGTGCCGGTGACGGAGAACGGCCTGCTCGTCGGCATCGTCACCGGACGGGATCTGCGTTTCGAGACCCGCATGTCCGAGCCGGTCTCGACCATCATGACCCCGCAGGAACGCCTGGTGACGGTGCGCGAAGGGGCAAGCCGCGAGGATGTCGTGCGACTCCTTCACGAGCACCGCATCGAGAAGGTGCTGGTGATCAACGATCGGTTCGAGCTGCGCGGCCTCATCACGGTCAAGGACATTCAGAAGGCGAAGGACTTCCCGAAGGCCTCGCGCGACGCCCAGGAGCGGTTGCGCTGCGGTGCGGCCGTCAGCGTCGGCAAGGGAACGGACGAGCGCGTCGCTGCCCTGGTCGAGGCCGGGGTGGACGTGATCGTGGTCGATACGGCACACGGGCACTCGCAAGGCGTGCTGGATCGCGTCGAGTGGGTCAAGGTCCGCTACCCCGAGGTCCAGGTCATCGGCGGCAACATCGCCACCGCGGATGCAGCCCGCGCGCTGGTCGACGCAGGCGCCGATGCGGTGAAGGTCGGGATCGGGCCCGGCTCCATCTGCACCACCCGCATCGTGGCCGGCGTCGGCGTCCCCCAGATCACGGCGGTCGCGAACGTCACCGAGGCACTGGAGGGAACGGGTGTCCCGCTCATCGCCGACGGCGGTCTGCGCTTCTCCGGAGACGTCGCCAAGGTCATCGCCGCCGGCGCCAACAGCGTCATGATCGGCGGACTTTTCGCCGGCACCGACGAGGCACCGGGAGATGTCGAGATCTACCAGGGACGCTCCTACAAGTCCTACCGCGGGATGGGCTCGCTCGGTGCCATGGGCTCGTCGGAAGGCTCGAGCGATCGCTATTTCCAGGAAGACACCGAGAAGGAAAAGCTGGTCCCGGAGGGCATCGAGGGCCGCGTGCCCTACAAGGGCAGTGTGCTGAACGTCATCCATCAGTTGGTCGGCGGCTTGGGGTCGAGCATGGGCTACACCGGCTGCGCGACGATCGAGGAGATGCGCACCAAGCCGCAGTTCGTGCGCGTGAGCGCAGCCGGAATGCGCGAGTCGCATGTCCATGATGTGCAGATTACGAAAGAAGCGCCGAACTACCGGATCGACAATTGATGTCTTGCGCCGGATTGTGCTTGGGGCACAATCCGGCGCAAGAAATCAAGATGCTTAGTTAATTAAAGTTTTTCTGCTTTCCTGGCGTTCTGCCGTTGCGCGGATCGCTGTTTTTCCCGCCTTCTTCCCCCGCTCGTCGCCCGGAACCATCATCACGCCATGACCAATATCCACGCCGACCGCATCCTGATCCTCGACTTCGGGTCTCAGTACACACAACTGATCGCGCGGCGGGTGCGCGAGGCGGGGGTTTACTGCGAGCTGCACCCGCATGACATGGGTGCGTCGGCGATCCGGGAGTTCGCACCGAGCGGCGTGATCCTGTCCGGCGGTCACCAGTCCGTCCATGAGGACGAGACGCCTCGCGCGGATCCGCTGGTGTTCGATCTGGGCGTGCCCGTCCTGGGCATCTGTTACGGCATGCAGACGATGGCCGCACAGCTCGGGGGCAGCGTCGCGCCGGCGGCACATCGCGAGTACGGCTATGCGCAGGTGCGCGCGCGTGGGCACTCGCGCCTGCTGCGCGATATCGAGGATCACACCAGCCCGGAAGGTTACGGCCTGCTGGATGTCTGGATGAGCCACGGCGACCGGGTCGAGGCCCTGCCGGCGGGCTTCCAGGTCATCGCCGAAACCGCCAATGCACCGCTGGCCGGCATCGCCGACGAGGAGCGCCGCTTCTACGGCGTGCAGTTCCATCCGGAGGTCACACACACCCGCCAAGGCCAACGGATCATCGGGCGATTCATCCACGAGATCTGCGGCTGCGGGCGTCTCTGGACCCCCGGCAACATCATCGATGACAGCATCGCCAAGGTCCGCGATCAGGTCGGCAGCGATGCCGTCCTGCTCGGACTCTCGGGCGGCGTAGACTCCAGCGTCGTCGCCGCACTGCTGCATCGCGCGATCGGCAGCCAGCTGACCTGCGTCTTCGTCGACAACGGACTGCTGCGCCTCGGCGAGGGCGATCAGGTCATGAGCACCTTCGCGCGCCACATGGGCGTGCGGGTGATCCGGGTCGATGCCGAAGACCGTTTCCTCGGTCGTCTCAAGGGCGTGACCGATCCGGAGCAGAAGCGCAAGATCATCGGCAACACCTTCATCGAGGTGTTCGACGACGAAGCGAGCAAGCTCGACAACGTCCAGTGGCTCGCACAGGGCACCATCTACCCGGACGTGATCGAATCCGCCGGGGCCAAGTCGGGCAAGGCCACCGTCATCAAGTCACACCACAACGTGGGTGGCCTGCCCGAGGAGATGAACCTCAAGCTGGTCGAGCCCCTGCGCGAGCTCTTCAAGGACGAGGTCCGCAAGATCGGCATCGAGCTCGGCCTGCCCTCCGAGATGGTCTATCGTCACCCCTTCCCCGGGCCCGGCCTCGGCGTACGCATCCTGGGCGAGGTCCAAAAGGACGACGCCGTTACACTGCGCCAGGCCGACCAAATCTTCATCGAAGAGCTGCGCCGCGCCGACCTCTACGATCAGGTCTCACAGGCCTTCGCCGTCTTCCTGCCGGTGCGCTCCGTCGGCGTCGTCGGCGACAACCGCCAGTACGCGCACGTCATCGCGTTGCGTGCGGTGGAGACACTCGACTTCATGACCGCGCGCTGGGCCCACATCCCCTACGATTTCCTGGATCTGGTGTGCCGGCGTATCGTCAACGAGGTGCCCGGCGTCTCCCGTGTCGTCTACGACATCACCGGCAAACCGCCGGGGACGATCGAGTGGGAGTAACCGCGCGGCGCGAAAGGCCGTAGCCGAACAAGATTGGCCCGCTTAGCGCGTCGCACCTTAAACCACCCACTTGTGGGGGACTCGTGACAACCGCTCCGCGGTGTCACGCATGCCCTTGGCGCTCCGCGCCACGTGCCGATTCGGCCGCATTCCCAAACCAGGTCTGCGATCGCAATGTCATGGATCAAGCGCAAGCCTCCGCCGAGGCGCGCGCCTTGCCGGCGGAGCACGCGAGCGCGGCCGAATACTCCGGAAACCGCGCGACTCAGCTTATTGATGGACCCTTCAAACGACACCGACGAGCACTGGATGCAATTGGCCCTGACCCTCGCCGACCGCGCCGCGGCGGAGGGCGAGGTCCCGGTCGGCGCGGTCCTGGTCCTGAACGACGCGGTCATCGGCGAGGGCTGGAACCGGCCGATCGGGACCCACGACGCGACCGCCCATGCCGAGATCCAGGCCCTGCGCGATGCCGGGCAACGCCTAGGCAACTACCGCCTCCCCGGCACGACCCTCTACGTCACCCTCGAGCCCTGCGTCATGTGCGCGGGCGCCATCATCCACGCCCGTGTCGGCGAGGTGGTCTTCGGAGCGGCGGATCCGAAGGCGGGCGCCTGCGGGAGCCTCTTCGACATCCTGCCGTCGGACGGACGCTTCAATCATCGCACCGGATGTCGCGGCAGCATCCTCGCCGATGCGTGCGGCGAGGCGCTACGTGGCTTCTTCCGTGCCAGGCGCCGCCGACAGACGATCCCGACGATAGACAAGTAAGGTTCCGCGACTTACACTTACCAGCTTGTCGAAAGCGAGCAATTCGCACGACAGACAATCTCGGAGAGGTGCCGGAGTGGCCGAACGGGCTTGACTCGAAATCAAGAGAAGGCGCAAGCCTTCCGTGGGTTCGAATCCCACCCTCTCCGCCACATTGATTTTCAACCGGCCGTGACAATTCAGATTTTTTGGGCGCTGCCCGATGCTCCTGAATGTGCCCAACCGTGGCGGTGTTAGACCATTTTTCGGTCTTCGCGCGAACCTCGGCGCCGGTCGGAAAGAATAGAAGTCCTTGAGCCTGATCGCTTTCCTTTCGGATCAGACCACTCGGATCGGTCCCGTATAGCGCCCGACGACGGGATCGGACGTCAACAGCAAAATCCCCTCGACCAACGCCTGAGCCACCAAGATCCGGTCAAAGGGGTCCTTATGGATCGGCTCCAGTCCGGCGACGGCAACTGCGTGCCGGCCGTCGATCGGCAGCTCCAACCAGCCATTGTCCACTAGCCCTCGGCGCAACAGTCCCGGATCGACGCGGAAATCCGGCCGTCCCAAACCGCGCTTGATTGCAACCTCCCATAGGCTCGCGGGGCTGAACATCGGCGTGTGCTCGTCGTTGTCGAGCATGGCGCGCGCGATGTCGGGCAAGCGCTCAGGCCAACCGGCGGCCCAGAGCAGCAGATGGGTGTCGAGCAGCAGTTTCATGCGTCGCCGCCGCTGAACAGCGCTGCGATCTCGTCAACGCGCATCCGATCGAAGTCGTCGGGGACCTCGATCTCCCCGCGCAGGAAGCCGAGCCTCCGGCATTGCTTCGGCTCCGGCGTATCCAGCGGGACCACCTTGACGAGCGGTTTGCCGGCGCGGGCGATAACGAAGGGCTCGCCGCGGGCAGCCTGCTCGACCAGGCGGGACAGGTTGGTCTTCGCGTCGTGCATGTTCACCGCCATCATCGTGTCTCTCCAATCAACCGGACTTACTTAGCTTAGCCCAGGCACATGGGGATCGCAACGGCGGACTCTCCCTCGGAGAAAACAGGCGCTGGCCAGGGCTTCGGTAGGCAAATCCGGGTCTGGGATTTCGGCATGCCGAGCCGCCTTCAGCCGCCTAGTCGGGTTCCGGAGTCGGCGTACTTGGATCAGCGTCGGGCCCGCCGTACTTGTGCGAATTGTCACCGGAGCTGAAGACTCTCTTCGCGCTCCACCCGATCAGGCATCTTGCCGAGGGAATTGAGTACACTGTTCTCGGAACTCCAACTCCCATTGACGGCGAACCCCGGCCCGATCCATGAGGATTCGCGAGGATCGATCGATGAACAATAACCCTTCTGTCGTCGTGCGCCCGTTTCGCGCCTGCGCCTGCGGCGCATTGCTGCTCGCCTCGCAGGTTTCGGCCGATCCGGCGGTCGGCGGATCATGCGAGGCCGAGGTCGGCGTCATCGCAGGCGATTACATCGCGTGTTTGTTGGAAGCCCACGCCGATAACCTGCACGGGGAGGCACAGGACCCGGCACGGATGGCAGTCGGTCTCGAGGACTGCGATCGCGAGCATCTGCAACGTTACGTCGAGACGGTCCTGCAGGATCCCGCATCCTGTCCCGGCGCCGAGGAATCCTTCGATGGCCTCTTCAAGCACCTCCGGCAGTTGCACCAGGGCGCCTTGGGCGCGGTCGATCAGGTGGCACTGCTTGTCTCCGGTCGATCGATCACGCCGGTCGCCGGAAAGGTCATTCTATTCAACAACTGCGCCCTGCCCTTGAAGCTGATGTCGGACACCAATGCCGCGATCGACGGCAATGTCCTGCAGGCGGGGGAGCAAGAGACCTTCCCGATCGGCGAGCTTCACGCGGGGAGCCCGAACACGATCTTGGTCGCACCGGTGACGACCAGGGACCAATGCGGAGACCTGGCGTGCGAGGATTGGACCGCGGTGCAGCCGAACAGGGTGCAACGCGAGCCCGGGATGTGGGAAGACCCGAACCTGACTTACGCGGCCTACTGTCAGCCGACCAATGCAGCTGCCGCACAATGCTCGAGCGATCCCGCCGAGACGCCATGCTGCGGTCCGAACATGAACTACGACAAGACGTTCGGAACCCATTTGGAATTGACGCCGGACTTCCAGGGGCAGGACTTCGTGAACCTCAGCACCAACGCCATGCCTCCCTTGCTTTGCGGTCCCGGGGTCGACCCGAACAACTGTGTCACTGCGAGCGCCAATATCTTCTTCAACGTGCCGATCCACGTGGACATGGCCGGCGGAGACTGTGCATGCGACAGCCTTGGAAACCGCAGTCAGTTGATTTGTACAACAGTGAGTTGCGAAGATGCTTACCAATATCCCCTCGATCCGAAGCAATGCGCCTGTTCGAGCGGCGGCCAGCGCGGCTATACCGTGACCTACTGCCCGGAGGGTTCGCCTCTGCCGCGGATTCCGAGCGCGTCTTGAGCCGGCGCGCAAGGGCACGAGCGTCACGAACATGGCATCGGTATCCGGCATGGGAAATCGGGGCGGACCCGACAGATGACGCGTTCGAGGTGCCCGCGCTGTCGCTGGACCCCAGCACGTTAATCCGCCCGTTACCGCGTCAGATCCGTTCTTATCGTCAGCCATTGCATGACTACAAGACCCCACTCTCCCTCGCACGATCCTGGTCGCACCGTTGACGACCAGGGACCGCTGCCGAGACCTAGCGGGCAAGGATTGGACCGCGATCCAGCCGAACAGGGTGCAACGCGCGCCCGGGATGCGGGAAGAACCGAACCTGACTGACGCGGCCTAGTGTGGGCGAACGAATGCAGCTGCCGCAATCCGGACCGAGCAGTCGAGCGGTGCCGACATACCGATTGCCCGATGGCACTAAATGGTTTCGGATGCGTCACGTTTTTTGGCGACAAATCGCGTGCCCTCCGAAACCCAGCGCCTTTGTTTCACAATCACCACCAACAGGATCGCACGCCATGACCGACAACGCCCCAAGCGCACAGGAGGTCACCCTGCACAACGGGGTGGTCATGCCCACCATCGCCTTTGGCTGTGCCTTCGGCGACTGGGTGGGTGCCACCGAGTTCCAGGGTTTTCTGCCCGAACAGGCGTGGCGCGCCGTCTCGCTGGCCCTCGACAACGGCTACCGTGCATTCGACGGTGCCCGCGCCTACGGCACCGAGCGCATCGTCGGCACGCTGCTCGGCCAGCGCTTCGCCAGCGGAGAGCTGACCCGCGAGGAGCTGTTCATCACCACCAAACTCGCGCACCCAGCGGCGCCGCCGCACATCAATATCTCGCACCGGCGCACCTGGGATGCCGACAAGGTCGACGACATTGCGCAGAAGGTCCGCGACGATATGGTCGACACCCTGGACGACCTGGGCCTCGGCTACGTCGACCTGCTGTTGATGCACTGGCCCGGCGGCTTCGGAGAGCACACGAGCAGCGACCCCGACTTCCCGCGCAAGGCCCGCGCCGCCATCTGGCGCGCCTTCTGCGGGCTGGCGGACAAGGGCGCGGCGCGCGCCATCGGAGTGTCCAATTTCACCATCGCCCACCTGCGCCAGCTGATGGAGGACGTACCGGAACCGGAGTACCGCCCCACCGTGAACCAGTTGGAGATGCATCCGTACTGCCGGGACCCGGAGCTGGAGTCTTTCTGCCGCGACCAGGGCATCGTCGTCACCGCCTACGCGCCCTTCGCCAGCGGCGCGTTCGGCATGCTGCGCGATCCCGTGCTGGCCACCATCGCCGAGCGCCACGGAAAGACCCCGGGCCAGGTGGTACTGCGCTGGCATGTGCAGAGCGGACGCACGGCGCTGCCAAAAACCACGAAGGCCGTGCGGATGGTCGAGAACCGCGACATCTATGACTTCACCCTCAACAACGACGAGATGCAAGCCATTGACGCCTTAGGAGACGGACAAGCACGGCGCACCTGCCCAGACCCGTCGACCGTCGCCTGACCACTGGGATGGCGCTTCGGCGACCCTCCTCTCAAACACATACCGCCTCCGCGATCTTGGCTGATGGCAGGTCGTCTCACGACAGAGCAGCGGGGCGATTAGGCATGCTAAACCGCGCCCGGTACGGTATGCGTCATGCGTTGGAGTGGCTTGGCCGCGCCGGCTCCGACGACTGTCGGAGCCGGCGCGCTCAAGCCTTGCCTCGGTGATCCTCGTCAAGGCGTTGGTCGAGCGCATGCGATCACGCCGCTTCGCGGCGGACGACCGGTTGATCTGCGACTACAAGATCAGAGTCGTCGATGGCGAGATACGACTCCGGGCCGAAGCGCGCGATCCTTACCCCAAGGATCAGAGGGCATCGTGACGGGCATCGGATGTGGTTCACATGTCGACGCGTCCGTCTGCTACGGCTTGGGCAAGCGACCCGACACGCGCTCCGCGATTAGCTTCCCGAAGCTCAGCCGATCTCCGGCAAACCGGCCGGCGGATGTCAGGATGATCTGGTACGGGCCCGCGAACACCGTGAGCTGACCGGTATCCGCATCCCAGCCGGCGGGTCCGGCAAGGCCGTCGACCGGTACGAGAACAGCCACGTCGCCGAGCTCGCGACGCAACTCGTCCAAATAATCGGCGTAGGCTTGCGCGGTATCGGCCGCACCATGCGCCTTGACCAAGAGCCCCACGCTGAGCATCGGCGCGTCGGTATGGGCGTTGTCGTAGTTGCACATCGACACCCAAAACGGCCCGCTACCGAGCTCCTTGCCGTTGGGCTCGCCGACAATCGAGCCATACACCGCCTCGACATCCGCCTCGGTCAGCAGCGCGCAGGCATCGACGGGCGGGGGCGCAGGGACCTCCGCCCGGATCGCGGCGCAAGGACCGCACAGCAGCCCGGCGAGCAGAAGCGGGATCGACAGCCGGCATCCTCTCGGCGTAGAGCGAGTCACGCAATGGCTGTGGAGCATGGGCATCCTCGTCGTGGTCCGAACGCGTCGGTGTCGGGATCGGAGTCGCGGAAAAGCACGACACGAACAGTGGCTTCAGCGAGCGTCCGGCGCACCGAGTGCGTACTCAACCGCTGCCTCGGTATGGATCGCCATACTGTCGAACACTGGGACGCTCACGTCCTGCTGGCCGATCAGGAGAGGGATCTCCGTACACCCCAGGATCACGCCCTCGGCCCCCTCCTCGCGCACCAGCCGTTCGATGATCGCGACAAAACGCTTCCGGGCCTCGTCGGTAAAGCGGTTGGCACAGAGCTCATCGAAGATGATGCTGTTGATCTCGTCCTGCTCCTCGGCGCTGGGCACGACGACGTTCAGCCCGAACCCCTCGCGCAAGTGATCGCGGTAGAAATCCGCTTCCATCGTGTACTTGGTCCCGAGGAGCGCGACGGTGCGGACACCGGCGGCTTTGACGCGGGCACCGACGGCGTCGGCGATATGCAGCACCGGGATATCCACCTCGCGGGTTATCAGATCCGCAGTGGAGTTCATGGTGTTGGACGCGATGATGATGAAGTCCGCGCCGCCGCGCTTCAGCCGCCGACCGGCGTCCAGCATCGTCGCGCGCAACGGCGCCCAGTCGCCATCCAGTGCGAGGCGTTCCTGTTCGGCGAACGGTCCGAACGCGATGGAGTACATCAGCACCGGCGCCGAGTGCAGACCACCCAAGCGTGCGGCGATCCCTTCGTTGAGCTGCCGGTAATACTCCGCCGACGAGACCCAGCTGATACCGCCGATGACGCCGATGGTCTTGATCTGCGCCGCAGCGGCGACGGGGGGAACGGACTGAGCCGGCGCGGTGGTGGCCGGTTCGGCCGCCCAACCGCTTGACAGGGTCAACATGGGCAAGAGCAGAAGCAGGATTCGACACGCGCGTTTCATGATGCAGAACTCCAGTGTTGCAATGATGCCGACAATGGGGTGGCCAACGGGTCGGCAGCGACCGCGCTGGTGCTTTGTCTCGGCCGCATCCCCCGGAAAGGCTCCGGTCCGCCGCCGGTGAGCCGTGGCCGATCGGATATCAGCTCCAACAGCGGACGTTCGCCGACAAGCTCCTCGTCCGCTCCGACGGATGGGCATAGGCGCTCGACCACGGCCCCGGGCAACCACTCTTGGAAATCTCGCCATCGGTCGGTCAATCCCTCGTCACGGAAAGGTCACTTCGTGCTCCGATCGATCCGCCGCATTTCGTCCAGCGAATCAAGCAAACCGTCCCGGGATCGCCCTGGCTCCCAGTGCTTGTTCATTTTACGTGCGCTGTTCGCTTCCTGCTTGATGGCAAGGATCGTATGCTTGTCCGAGCTTTGGAGAGGATGCGCGTCCGAAACGGGGAATCGACGGTGTCATGATAGGCGGTGATGGGCAGGCGCCCCTTGCCGACACACGCATTGCGGCGAACGTGTGCTTCGGATACGGTGCTCATCAACGCGGCATGGAGGGCCGTATGCCGGCCTTGCTCGTCAGTCCGGTACCATCGTGGAACGTGGCGCAGAGGGCCAGGGGGCATGCGTGACACCGCAGAGCGGGTGTCACGAGCGAATGATGTTTTGGGTGGCAGGTCTTGGGTCTTGCGAGCGAGGCCCCGTTTGCATTCGTAACCCGCGGTACGCTTGTGCTCTCGCGCATCACCCCACCGCAGACCGAAACCCTGCGACCGATCCCTGAAAGCCCGCAGCGACAGCATGTTCGACGATCACGCGCCCCCCGCAAGCCCTCTACCCGTCCAGACGCTCGGCGCCATGGGTGCGCAGATCACGCAGGTCGTGTCCTTGCTCGGGCGTTTCGGCCTGGGGTTCAGCCTTCACGACGCAGGTCAGCCGATTCCCGGCTCCTATTGGGGTGAATCGGAAGCCGGCCTGGTCGGCGACGTCCTGCATGCCACACCCGAGACGCCTCTGCACTCGGTTCTGCACGAGGCGGGGCATTGGATCTGCATGGACCCGGATCGGCGCGCGCGACTGCATACGGATGCCGGCGGCGACGACCCGGAAGAGAACGCGGTCTGTTATCTCCAGGTCTTGCTGGCGGACGCCGTCCCGGGTCTCGGGCGCGAGCGCCTCTTCGCCGACATGGATGCCTGGGGCTATAGCTTCCGGCTGGGCTCGACCAAGCGTTGGTTCGAGGAGGATGCCGAGGATGCTCGACTCTGGCTCTTGGCGCATGGCCTCGTCGATTCGGCGGATCGCCCGACGTGGCGGGTACGCCAATGTCCTCGACCGCCCTATACTTGAGGTATCGGATCCCCGCAGAAGTAGGAGTCACCGATGCGTATCGCTCACCTGACCGTCGCGGTTTTGATCATCGTCGCTTCCGCCCCGACCTTTGCGTGGGGCCCTTACGGACCGCCACCGCCCGGACCTTACCCTCCCGCAGCCCCATGGGCCGGCGGATGGAACAACCCCGGTTTCTTCGTGGATCCGGGCAACCCGCACGGGCCGCGATCTTTCGGACCACCGCCGCTCATGGAGCCGCCGGGATTACCTGTGCCGCCGAGCAACCCGTTCGCCGCACAATCGGACGCACCGTCCGCGCAGCCCGAGGCATCGAGTCGGCAGGCGAGGCGTCTGTCGATCTCGCGGCGGGCGACCCCCGATGCCTATCTTGTCGAGATCCGGCTCGCGAACATCGATCCCGAGCAGGTTCAGGTCATTTCACGAGGGCACGGATTGAGGATTGCGTACCGGACACGGGCCGAAGAGTATCGTGAAGACAGGTTCGGCGCGGACTCCGGTCGGAGCTACAGCGTCATGAGCGGGTCGGCGAGTCAGCGTCTGGCCTTACCGCCGGACGCCGACATAGCCGCCATGTCGCGCGAGGTGACCTCGGACGGGATCCAGCTGCGCATCCCGCGTGTAGATCTGCGCCGATCGGCGCCTTGGTTGAATCCACCGGTGCCGGAGCGGAACGCGGACTCAGGCCGGAGTGCAGCTGCACCGGAGTGAGCAGTCATCGATTAAACCGCGTCTCCACGAGGTTCGGAAAAATCCCTAATCCCGACACCAAGTGAAAATGACGCATGTCGCTCTGGACGCGGTTTAGCGATCAATTGTTATCGAACGGTTGCCTACAGCCGGAAAGCAGCCCATCAGCCAGGAACCCAAGCCAATGCCCTTCGACACACCTCAGGACGCCGAGGACGCCTTCTACGATGCGCTGGAGGCGGGCGACCCCGCCGCCATGAAAGAGGTGTGGGAGGACTCGGAAAGTATCGCCTGTCTCCTGCCGATGACGCCGCTGGTGATGGGGCCGGAGGTCATGCAACTTTGGCGGTCCATCTTCGAGCAGGCCGGCGCCTTCGACATCCAGGTGCGTCACCTTGCCTGGATCGAGGCCGGAGAGACCGCGATCCATCTGATCGAAGAACGGATGCAAGGCGGGGCGCCGGGCCAGCCGGGTCCGGCGATCTACGGCACCAACGTCTTCAGGAAAGGGACCGATGGCTGGCGCCTGCTGATCCATCAGAACTCCCCGACGCCGCAGGCGCCGAGTGCGCCGGGGGCTTAAGATCGAAACCGATCAAGATGGCCTCGCCTTAAGCCTCGGTCGTCGCGTCCATCTCACGACGCTCGGCTGCCGGCTCAACGAGGCCGAATCCGAAGAGTGGGCCGAACGCTTTCGGGACGCGGGTTTTCGCGTGGTCGACGCGAGCGCCCCCGCTGACCTGGTCGTCGTCAACACCTGCGCCGTCACGCAGGAGGCTGTGCGCAAATCGCGCGGAGTCCTGCGGCGCAGCCAACGCGCCAATCCGGAGGCGCGACTGATCGTCAGCGGCTGTCTCGCCACGCTCGGAGACAGCGCGGTTTCAGCGGAGTCCGGTGTCGATCTGATCGTCGCCAATCGGGACAAAGACCGTTTGGTGGAGATTGCGCTCGAAACGCTGAACCTTCCGGCCATGCCCGAGACGGCTGCAAACGATGCCGCCGGAGCACTCTTCGCGCGCGGCCGTCAGCGTGCCTTCATCAAGATCCAAGACGGCTGTCGCTACAGCTGTACCTTCTGCATCACCACCGTCGCGCGGGGGGCGGAGCGCAGCCGCTCCCAAGCCGAGATCATCGCCGCGATCGAACGACTGGTCGCACAGGGCATCCGCGAGGTGGTGCTGACCGGCGTTCATCTCGGCGGATACGGCAGCGACTCGGGCGATACGCTATCGGACCTGATCGCGCGCATCCTCGGCGAGACCGGGATTCCCCGTCTGCGCCTCGGCTCGCTGGAGCCTTGGGACCTCGGCGATGCCTTCTGGCGAAACTTCGAGGATCCACGCCTGATGCCGCATCTGCACCTGCCGCTGCAAAGCGGCTCGGACCCTGTTCTGCGACGCATGGCGCGACGCTGCAAGACGGCCGAGTTCGCGGGTCTGGTCGAGCAAGGTCGCGCGCATGTACCGGACCTCAACATCACGACCGACATCATCGTCGGTTTCCCCGGCGAGAGCGACGAGGACTGGAACGACACGCTCGCCTTCGCCGAGTCCGTGCGGTTCGGATACATCCATGCCTTTGCCTACTCGCCGCGGGCAGGAACCCGCGCGGCCGAGATGCCGAGCCAGGTCGATCGCCAAACCAAGCATCGGCGATTGAACGCCCTGAAGGACCTCGCGACGCACATGCGCACGGCGGTCTTGCGCGAGCAGATCGGCAAGGCCGTCGAGATCCTCTGCGAGGGCAACCCCGACGGCGAGCGCCGGGAGACCCGATTCGGGTACACCCCCAACTATCTGCCGGTCCAGGTCGCGGCGCACGGGACCGCGATCGACGGCAATGAGCTCGTCAGGGTCGTGCTGTCCGGCTTGGACGAAGGAAAACTCGCGCTGGTCGGGCAGCCAAAGGATCGGCGCGCGGACAGCCGGGACTGAGGCACGCGGAACCGGGCTCAGAGGCCCCGGTCGATCTGCGCAGCGCGAGCGGCACTGAGCTCCGTGGCAACATACGCAAGCGCGAGGCCCATCTCGCGCGTCCAGGACAGCTCGATTCGCCACGCCGGCGACGGCGTCCAGACATGCATGGCAACGCCCTCGCCGCGACGAATCGCGACCAGACGGCGCCCGGGCGTGGTCGCATCGGGGGAGAAGCGGCTGCGGTCTTCGCCGGGCCCGTAGATGTCGCGCAAGGCCGCATAGGTCTCCTCGTAGCGCAGTTGCGTCGAAACGCCGAAGGCCCGCACGACCTTGTAGATCTTGCCGTTGAAGGCGAGCACATAGAGGCGATCCGGGCCATCGACGAACACCAGGGCCAAGCTCGTGTCCTGTTCTTGGCGCACAAGCGGGGGCGGAACGCTCTGCAATAGCGGGCCGACATCGCCGCCCAGGCAGTAATGCCCGAACACCATCTTGAGGCACGGCTCGTTCGCGAAGGCACCCGACGAGGCGAAGGCCGCCAGGAGAAGGGTGAAGATCGCGGCGATTCGGATCCCCCTTGTCCCGCGCATGATGCCTCCGCAACGCGGTTGAAGGTCACGGTGCATCATCGGCCGCACCCGGCGCCTTGAACGACGAGGGCCGCACCCTCGCCGAAAAGCGGTGTCGCGGCCTCCCGGGGCAGCGGATGGAGCTCCAAAGGTGCGCCCCAGAGGCGTTCCATCACCGGAGCGACCTTGATCGGCTCGCCGCTTGTCCAGAAACGCTCGGTTCCCGCACGGCCGGGCGGCGCCAGCAATCCGGCCTCGGCCAGACGGCGGTGAACCTGCCGGGCAACCGCAGCACCCGAGTCCAACACCCTGACGCGCGGCCCGACGATCTCGCCGACCAGCCCGCCCAGATGCGGATAATGGGTGCAGCCCAAAACCAGGGTATCCGCGCGTCGGGCCAAGAGCGGCTCGAGGTAGGCAGCCAACAGGGCGCGCGTGCCTTCGCCCTCCAGGTCGCCGGCCTCGACGCGCTCGACCAGACCCGGACAGGCCTGGAGGAGAATCTCCGGCCCCTCGCCCAAGCGCGCAAGCAGCTGCTTGAAGGTGTCGCTGGCCAAGGTCTGGCGCGTCGCGAGAACACCGATCACGCCCGAGCGGGTCTGCTCGATGGCCGGCTTGACCGCCGGCTCCATGGCGATCACCGGCACCGAATACCGGTTCCGAAGGACCCGGGCCGCCGCACCGGTGGCCGTATTGCAGGCCACGACAATCGCCTTCGCCCCGCGTGCGAGCAGCAGCTCGGTGACGGCGACCGCGCGCAACTCGATCGCATCGGCAGACTGATCGCCGTAGGGCGCATAGGCCGAGTCGGCGACATAGAGCAGGTCTTCGTCCGGCAGCTCACGCCGGATCTCGCGCAGGACCGAGAGACCGCCGACACCCGAGTCGAAGACGCCGATCGGCTGATGCGACGTCATCGATCGAGCGCTCTTGCCGAAGTCTGTTTTCGGGACATGATATGAGGCATCAGGATCGCCGTGTTGATGAAAAGGACGCATGTCACTCCGGACGCGGTTTAGTCCGGATCCGAATCGGCGCTCGATCTCGGAGGGACTCACAGATCGAACCGCGCCCAGACGGGACAATGATCCGAGGGCTTCTCCATTCCGCGAATGGCATAGTCGATATCGGCATCCAGCAGACGCTCGCGCAGGGGCGCGGTCACCAACAGATGATCGATCCGCAGACCGTGCTTGGGATCACGCTCGAAGCCGCGCGAGCGATAATCGAACCAGCTGAAGCGGTCGTCGACCTCCGGGTGCACCACGCGATAGGCGTCGACCAGACCCCAATCGGTCAAGGTTTTCAGCCATTCGCGCTCCTCCGGGAGGAAGCTGCATTTGCCCGTGCGCAGCCAGCGCTTGGCGTTGTCGGCCCCGATGCCGATATCCAGGTCAAGGGGTGCCACATTCATATCGCCCAACACGACGAGGTTCTGATCGGGTGTGCAGAATTCCCGCAGGTAGGCGGTGAGATCCGCATAGAACTTGCGCTTGTTCGGGAACTTGATCGGATGGTCACGGCTCTCGCCCTGCGGAAAGTAGCCGTTGATGACCGTGATTTCGCCTCCGCCGGGTAAGGGATAGCACCCGATGATGGCGCGACGCTGAGCGTCCTCGGCATCCCCCGGAAAGCCTTTGGCAACTGCGAGCGGTTCGGCCTTGCTCAAGAGCGCGACACCGTAGTGCGACTTCTGACCGTGGAAATGGGTCGCAAACCCAAGCCCCCGCACCAGGTCGACCGGAAAGGCATCGTCGGCAACCTTGCACTCCTGCAGACCCAAGACGTCCGGATCATGGGCGGCCTTGATCGCTTCGAGCTGATGGGGTCGCGCACGAATCCCGTTGATATTGAAGGATATGATCTTGAACACGACGACGACGCTCGGTCACCTGGTTGGCCGACAATGGGCGAAAAGGCTACCACGGCAACGACACGCGTCCAAACCCGCCGTGGACATGCCCCAAGCTCGCGGATGACCCGACGCGGATCGAGCCGGCAACCCCGCCGCGGCGCGTTGGTGTATCTTGGGCTACCCTCAAACGACCTCACCCGCTTTTATGAAGGCGATGATCCTCGCCGCCGGCCGCGGCAATCGAATGCGCCCCCTGACCGATCGGGTCCCCAAGCCCTTGCTCGAGGTAGGCGGCCGCCCGTTGATTCAATACCATCTGGAGCGTCTAGCTGCGGCCGGGATGCACGACATCGTGATCAACCACGCCCATCTCGGCGAGCAGATCGAGGCGGCACTCGGTGACGGCCATCACTTCGGCGTTCACATCCGATATTCCCCCGAGCAAACGGCCCTCGAGACCGGTGGCGGCATCTTCAAAGCCCTGCCGCTCCTCGGGCCGGACCCCTTCCTCGTGATCAACGGCGACATCTGGTCCGACATTGATCTTGTCGGCCTGCACCTCTCAGGAAACGACCTCGCCCACCTGGTGCTGGTCGACAACCCGCCGCACCATCCGAGCGGCGATTTCGTCTTGCGGAACGGCCGGGTCCAAGCCGACGGAGACCAAGCCGAGGCCGGCCGCATCGACGCCAGCAGGCGTCTGACCTTCAGCGGGGTCGGCATCTACAGCCCCGGCCTATTCGCGGGGTGTCGCCCGGGGGCCTTTGCGCTCGCACCTCTGCTTCGAGACGCAATGGCACAGGGCCGGGTCGGCGGAGGGCATCACCGCGGACACTGGCTCGACATCGGCACGCCCGAGCGTCTCTCCGAGCTGGATCGCCTCCTTCGGGAGTAATCGCGGCGCGCCGCCTATCGAGTGGCCCGAGATCCGACCATAATGGAGCCTAAGTCAACCGTGACGGGGGACAAGGGATGGGCCAGGAGATTGCAGAGGCGCATTTCACCGAGCAGGACTTCGTCGAATTTGCCGACCGGCTGCGCGAGGAGACGACGCTCCTGGAGCACTGGCTGGACTCCGATCGCTTCGAGACATCCGATCCGACCGCGGGATTCGAGCTGGAGGCTTGGCTCGTGGATCCTCGGCTGGATCCGGCACCCGAGGTCGAGTCGCTCCTTGCGGGTCTGAACGACCCCTTGGTGGTCGCGGAGCTCGCAACCTTCAACGCGGAGATCAACGGTTCACCGAGGCCGTTGACGGGCGACTGTCTGTCCCGGCTCGCGACCGAGCTCACGGCGACGCTGCAACGCTGCGACCGCGTGGCGCAGACACTGGGGACCCGTCTCCTGACGATCGGCATCCTGCCGACCGTGCGCCCGCAACATCTCAGCCTCGGCGCCATGACACCGCGACAGCGTTACCGGGCCCTCAACGACCAGATCTTCGCCCTGCGGCACGACCGGCCTTTGAAGCTCGACATCGCGGGTCGCGACCGCCTCGCGTTGGAGTGGCACGACGTGATGCTGGAGGCCGCCGCGACCTCGTTTCAGATCCACCTTAAGGTCACCCCGAGGGAAGCGGCGCGCGTCTACAACGCATCCAAGCTCATCAGCGGGCCCATGGTCGCCATCTCGGCCAACTCACCCTATCTCTTCGGCCACGATCTTTGGGACGAGACACGGATCCCGCTCTTCGAGCAGGCAGTCTCGCTCGGCGGCCCCATCCTGCAGGAACGGGTGAATTTCGGTTTCCGCTATGCCGAGCGTTCGATCATGGAGACCTTTCGCGCAAACCTCGACCGCTATCCGGTTCTGCTCCCGCACCTCATGGTCGAGGAGCCGCAGGCGCTGGCACATCTGCGTCTTCACAATGGTACCATCTGGCGTTGGAATCGCCCGCTGCTCGGCTTCGATGCGGCAGGGCGGCCGCATCTGCGCATCGAGCACCGTGTCGTTCCGGCCGGCCCGACCGTGGCGGACATGTTCGCGAATGCGGCTTTGTACCTAGGTGCCGTGCGTGATCTAGCCGGACAACTCGAGCCGCCGGAGTCGCGAATGCCCTTCCTGCAGACCCGCGCAGCCTTTTATACCTGCGCGCGCGAAGGACTCGATGCCGAGATCCAGTGGCTCGACGGCGCGATCTCGCCCGTCGCCCGGATCCTGCGGGAGGATCTCTTGCCCCGAGCACGGCGTGGGCTGCTCTCAGCAGGCATCGACCCGCCGGAGATCGCGCATTGGCTCGGCATCATCGCGCGACGGCTCGAGACGGGCCGAACGGGAGCCCGCTGGCAGCGTGCCTGGGTCGCGCGCCATGGCCCCGACATGGCCGGCCTGACCGCAGCCTATCTGGAACAGCAAGGGACGGGGCGGCCGGTACACGCGTGGACCCTGCTCGGCTGATCGGATCGAGCCGAAGCTACGGATCCCTCGCATCGACCACCACGGGCTCGACCGGAGACCTAAACCGCACCGGCGCCAACGGCCGTCAAGTCTGCCGGGGCCGTCCCATTCGAAAACATCGCATACCGCGCCGGGCGCGGTTTAAACTCACCCCCGAATCGACGACCAAGACGCCATGCTTCAAGAGCTCGATCACCTTCCGGAAGGCATCCTCGAGGCCGAAAGCCATGAGCTGAATCGGGTGCTCGGTGCGCCGACCTTGATCCATCTGTCCGGCGCCCGCGAGCCCGCGCTCTTCGTGTCGGTGCTCATGCACGGCAACGAGACCGTCGGTTGGGAGGCGATCCGCGCCGTCCTGCGCGAACGGCTCGAACGCTTCGGCGAGCTGCGCCTGCCGCGCGCGCTGAGCCTGTTCATCGGCAACGTCAGTGCAGCGGCATCCGGGGTGCGCCATCTGCCCGGACAGCCGGACTACAATCGTGTCTGGCCCGGCACCGAGCGAGCGCATACCCCCGAGCACGATCTCATGGCCGAGGTCGTGCGCATCATGGCCGACCGCGGGCTGTTCGCCAGCCTGGATCTGCACAACAACACCGGCTCCAATCCGCACTACGCCTGCGTGAATCGGCTCGACAATCGATTCCTGAACCTTGCGAATCTGTTCGGACGCATCGTCGTCTATTTCACCCGGCCGACCGGCGTACAATCACTCGCCATGGCCGAGCTGTGCCCGTCCGTCACGGTGGAATGCGGCAGGGTCGGCGAGCAGCAGGGGATCGAGCATGCCCGCGGTTTCATCAATGCCGCGCTGCATCTCGCGCGCATCTCGCCCCATCCGGTGGCGTCGCAGGATATCGATCTGTTCCACACGGTTGCCCAGGTGAAGGTCCGCGAGGACGTAGCATTCGGTTTCGCTCCGGAGGAGACCGACCTACAGCTCAATCCGACGATCGAGCACCTCAACTTCTGCGAGCTGCCGCGGGGCATGGCCTTCGCGCGCATCCGCCAGGGTCTCGGAATCGGTCTGGACGTCCGCGACGAGCACGGCAGGGATGTCGGCGAGCGTTATTTTCATGTCGAGGATCACGAGCTCCGTCTGCGTCAGCCCGTGATGCCCTCGATGCTGACGACTAATCAGGTCGTCATTCGCCAGGACTGTCTCTGTTATCTGATGGAACGCTACAGCGACCATCTGCCGCACGAAGGCTAAACCGCGTCCAGAGAGCGAAGCGCGTCGTTTTCATCCCTCAGACCTCTGCCGACGTCCCGCCGTCGAGCACCTCGCTCGCCTGCCGATCGGCGTGGTACGACGAGCGCACCATCGGCGCGCTCGCCACGTTGGAAAAGCCGATCGACTCGGCGAAGAGCCGCAGATCGTCGAACTCGTCGGGTGTCCAGTAGCGCTTCACGGGCAGGTGATCGCGGCTGGGCTGGAGGTATTGGCCCAAGGTGAGCATGTCGCAACCATGCGCGCGCAGATCCCGCAGAGTCTCGTCGACCTCCTCGCGCGTCTCCCCGAGCCCGAGCATCAAACCGGATTTGGTCGGAACGCCGGGGTGCGCCGCCTTGAACGCGGCGAGCAGCCGCAGCGAGCCCGCATAGTCAGCACCGGGGCGCGCCTCCCGGTAGAGTCGCGGAACCGTCTCGAGATTATGGTTGAAGACGTCCGGCACGCCGGCCCCGACGAACTGCTCGAGCGCAACCGCCTCGCGTCCGCGGAAATCCGGGACCAAGACCTCGAGCTTGATTGCCGGACTGCGTTCGCGAACCGCGGCAAGACAGGCCGCGAAATGCGCGGCTCCACCGTCGCGAAGATCGTCGCGGTCGACCGATGTGATCACGACATACCGCAGGCCCATGGCTGCGATCGACTCCGCCAGATGTCGCGGCTCGAGCGGATCGAGGGGCTGCGGACGCCCGTGCGCCACATCGCAGAAGGGGCAGCGACGCGTGCAGATGTCGCCCAGGATCATGAAGGTCGCGGTCCCGTGATTGAAGCACTCGCCCAGGTTCGGGCACATCGCCTCCTCGCAGACGGTCGCCAGCTTGCCCTCGCGCAGCAGGTTCTTGATCCGGCTGACTCCCGCTCCTACGGGCGCCTTGGCACGAATCCATGCCGGTTTGCGCAGGATCTCCGTCGTGGGCTCGACCTTGACGGGGATGCGCGAAACCTTGTCGTGCCCGCGCTGATGGGTTTCGGGTGTCGTCCGAGAAGGTGCGTCAAGCGGTTGTTCAAAAGACATGGCTGATATCGCGCAAGGTGGGAGTAAGCAATCGGAATCGGACCCGCCGAGGGGTGCAGTCCGGAAATCTCTGGACCGTCCGAGATCATGCTCGTTGTCGTTGTCGTCATCGGCCATCGATACGACCAAAACCGCGATGACGACAAAGACAACGAAGCGTCTCGGCACATTTGCCGTGCTGCTTTACGAGAGTCGCTGCGTTTCGTCTAGAGAGGTTTGGGACATGCTCGGCCGATCACCAGTCCGGCCTCGATCAGGGCCCCCTTGCGTGCGGGTTTCACGTTTCGCGAACGCACCCGTCGGAGGCTGTTTCAGCGCGGGAACAGGCGATTCATCAGCAAACCGAACCAGGGCGTAAACCACTCGGGCCGTCGCCGGAGTGCACGATGGATGGCCGGGACGGACATCCATCGCCAGGCCCCGATCTCCGACGGATCGGGGCGCGGATCGCCGGCGTAAACGCCGAAGAAGACATGAAGATACTCGTGCTCGATCAGACCCGACGCCCGGTCCTCGGCGCGATAGACGAGCTGCGTGCGCTCGGTGAGCGGTACCCGGATTCCGAATTCTTCCTTCAGGCGTCGGCCGGCGGCCTGCGTCGTCGCCTCATCGGGCCGGGGATGCCCGCAACAGGTGTTGGACCAACGCGTCGCGAAATGATATTTGACATCGGCGCGCCGCTGCAGAAGAAGGCGGTCGTCCGCATCGAAGACCAGGATCGAGAAGGCTCGGTGCAGTTGACCGTCGCGATGCGCGTCGATCTTCCCGGCGCAGCCAAGGACGAGATCGCGGTCATCGACCAGGATGACTTGCTCGCGGGCGTCACGTTGCGATGCAAGCTCCAAGGCGTCGCCCACAAGCGGCGGTACGATTCGAGCACTCAATCATGACCTCCAACAAAACGTCTCGGAGCGACGTCGATACATTGCGGCTCAGGCAGCACGGCAACCGAAGGCGTCGATCGCGGCGCTCAACTCCGCATGATGAATGGCGTAATCCTCGATCGGGATCCCGCCAGCAATGGCATCCCACGCTTGACGGATGCTTGCGGCACCGCCACGAGGGCCCATCGGGTGCCCGAAGACACCACGCCCCGGAACGAAGCCGAAATCGCGCGTTCCGAGCGCATCGTGGACCCGCTCGAGCGTCCCGGCCCAATCGCTTCCGCCGGGCACCGGCAGGCTCGGGCGCAGATGCCCCATCGGCTCCAGGCATGCCGCGGCGTTGCGACGAACCTCGGTATCAGACATGAACATTCGACCGCCGAAGCCGGGCATGATGATGACGTCGAATCCGGCAAGCCGCTGAAGCTTGGTCATCACCACCGAGCCGATGCCGAAACGCTCCAATCGACTTAAGGCGGCAATCATCGGGAAATGCGCGACCAAGGGCACGCGGGTCTGCCGAGCAAGCATTCGAACAGCGCTCAATCCGACCGGCAAGGCGTTGACGAGAAGGGCGTTCGCTCCATTTGCGACAGCCATATCGTGCAGATCGGTCAATCGATCCACCTCGTCGGTGACGTTGGCCAAGTAGACCTTTGCGCTGCCCGTCTCCGCTTCCGCCCGCCGACGCGCCGAACCCAAGAGCGCGGAACGACGCTCGAGGCTACACCAATCGGTGTCGCAAAGCATCTCGTCGTCTTTGGCGACATCCAGCCCACCGAGCCAGCCCTGTAGGCCGAGCTCCGCCATATCCTCGGGTGGCAGTCCGATGTTCGGCTTGATGACGCCGAAAAAGATCGGGCGATCGTAAACCCCGAGGAGGTCACGGAAACCCTCGACCCCGTAGCGCGGACCGTCGAATCTGCTCAGATAGGCATCGGGAAAATGAATGTCGAGCAATTTCACGACCGGGGCGCCGGGCGAGAAGAAGGTGCCTTCGCCGCACACCGCGCTCAGGAGATTCGGGATTCGGGGACCGAAGTTGCGATGCGGTTGAGCGATGCGGACGCGACAGGCGTGAATCTTACCCTCGCCCGGCGCCGTCAAACCGTAGCTGAAATCCGGGAGTGTCGCATCGACGGCGAGGTGAACGACCTTGGCGCCGAACTCGCCGCGCAGGTCCTCCCCCGAGCCCACACGGTGCCACTGTGCGGTCGACTGCTCCGAGCAGAAGTGCGCCACGGCCAACCGCGGATCCCCCCGACACTCCATGTAATAGTCGAGACGCAGATAGGCGTCCGGATCCAACGTATCCGCATCCGCAAAAAACCCTTCGAGATCGGCACCCGTCATTCGCTAACGCTCTCCGTTGACCTGCATCAGAAGATGACGCTCGTCGCGCGGGCCATCCAATTCGATGAAAAAGATCGATTGCCATCCGCCGAGAAGCAGAGCACCGTCGGCAACGGGAATGGTCTGCGATGCGGTCATCAGAAGCCCGAGCAGGTGGGAATGTGCGTTCAGACGACCGTCGATCGGATTGCGGTTGTGACGAAAATCCGTATCGGCGGGAACGAGTCGGTGAAGGAAGTCGAGCATGTCGCGCTGCAACATCTGCTCTTTTTCATTCAAGCACACGAATGCGGTCGTATGGGGCGAGAACAAGGTCACCTGACCTTGAATAATTCCGATTCGTTGGAAGCGTTCCTGAACGCGTGCCGTGATATCGATGATCTCGATCGGCGCGGCCGTGCGTAGGACGATCGATTCGCAGGGGAGGAACATGCAGAGCGCTTCGGTCGGAGTGCTGCGGGCGGAGTGCTGCGGGCGGAGTGCTTCGGGCGTTGCGTTCTCGGGCGGAGCCGGCCTTGCGCACCGCCGCCCGAGATCGCAACTCGCGGCCTGATCTAACGGCCGGCAGGCAGGGGAGCCATCTGTGTCGCAGGCGTCACAGCGGCAGCGCTACCCGCAGCCGGCGCGCCGTCGGACAGCCAGTTGAAGTCGGCCGTGCTGAGCAGGATAAAGTGGATCAACAGCCCGAGCACCAACAGGAAACCGAACAAAGCAACCAGTGTTCTGCGCGGATCGAAGATCTGCCAAATCTTATGCATGAGTTAATCTCCTAAAGACATAGACCGGGACGGCGCAGTTCGCTGCGCTCCTCCCGTCGGAATCCATCGCGAGTCTAAGGCGCTCAACTACAGCCAGGGGCGCCAGAACCAGGCAAGGATGTGAGCAAAGACAACAACCCCGACGAACCCGGACATGCTCTGCACGAAGATGCCGTGAAACTCCTTCGCCTCTTCTTCGGTCAGCCCGGACATGCTTTTCTCTTCAGCCATGGAACTACCCTCACTTGTCATGTTTTGGCCAGTTGGCCGTTACCGCGACTTTCCCGCGGCGGGAACCACATTGGATCGGATCGCCCATAGGTCTCGAAGGCCAATGCGGACGATCCCGATGCGAACACCAGACTAAACGCCGCCGAGCCAGTTAAAGGCAGGACTGCTGAGCAGGATAAAGTGGATCAACAACGCCAGGACGAGCAGGAATCCAAGCAAGCCTGAGAGTGCTCTACGCGGATCGAAAATCTGCCAAACTTTGTGCATTTTCAAACTCCAGTGTCTAAAAGATGGGACTTGCTGTATCAGCAAACGCCCGGTGGGTCATCATTCGACGCCCGCCGCCTCGGTTAAAGCCAAGGACGCCACAACCAAACCAGGATGTGCGCAACGACCACGATCGATGTGAAGGTGACAAAACTCGACACGAAGATGCCATGAAACTCTTTCGCCTCGTTTTCTGTCAGACCCGATGTCGTGACGTTCCGGTTGGTCATCGATAGCTCCTCGCCTTGTGACCGGGACCCTTTCCCTATCAGGTGTTATACCCTAGCCTGAGCAACCTGACGGTTGCGAGCGGCAGGATAAGGGTGCGGCCTGCTGAATCATCTCACCCGCTATGCGCCGGACCGGAATCAGGCGCTGCCTCTTGGCCTCCTTGCCTTTCCGGCCAGCCGAGCCGGCCGACTTGCTCACAACTGCTTCGGCCCCTCCGCGGGCGCTGCTTCTGCCGCGGGCTCGACCGGAGCCGCTTCCTCGGGTGCCGCAATCAGGGTCGGACCTGCAAGTGCGGGGTAGTCCTTGAGCATCTGAGCACCGTAAAGCGGCTTGTACGCGCCCTGATGGCAGGTCACGCAGCTCACCCGGTAGGGGTCGCCCAGCGGACCCTTCCGCGTCTCGGGCAATACCTCGTTCAACGGCCAGATGTATTCCTGGTTGATCTCACGCACATGCCGGATCGCGTACCAAGCGGTCGTGCGCTGCGGGGTGCTCTGGTCCCAGGCAAAGAAGGACCGACTGTTGTGGCAGAAGGTGCAGTTCACGCCGAGCGCGTCGGACATCTGCATCATCAACCCATAGGTCCACTCCGCTTGCTTGATCGAAGTCAAGTTGCCGCTCGGCAGAGCAGAATCGCCGATCACGCGGATCTCGTTGGCCTGATCGAGGAACGGGGTGAAGGGATCGAACGGCAACGACGCATAGGCGACCGTCGACGAGGCGATGTTCTGGCCCGTCGGGGACACGCCGGAGGGCAGATCCGGACCCGGATCGGTCGTCCAGACATACTCGGGGACCGGCTTGCCGCGATGGCAGGTGTAGCAGGTCACGCCCGTATCCGCGACATGGTCCTTCCATGCCGAATTGGCCTGCTGCGTCATCTGGAACATCTTACGCGATACGACCTTCGTATAGATGTCGTCCGACGCCCAGTTGCCGGGCACATGGCAATAGTTGCAACCCTGCTCCGGAGCGACCCACGTGGTTACGGCTACCATCAAACGCGTGAAATCCGCAACCGTGAGGTCACTCAGGACCTGGACGTTCTCATAGACCTCGGAGACCTTCGGTCCGCCAGGCGGTGCCGCCGGAATCACCTCGGGAGGCTGGTTCGCCTTATAGTTGCGTGCCAGATCGCCCGGGTTTTGGACATGCTCCATCGCAAGACCGCGGTAACCCAGCTGCACGGTTTCGGGAGGCGGCGCTTCACAGCCGGACACGAAAACCGAAGCAACAACAGCAGCCAGCGGGATCGACGTGTAATGAGTCATCTTCATTGCGAAACCCCCTGCAACAACGTCGGATCCACAGCGCCGTCAAGCGGATAGACTGGAGCGACACCATGCTTCACTGCCCACAGATACCAGTTGTCGACGACGGTGCCGGTCAGGAGAATCCCGATGCCCGCTGTAATGACGGTCAAGACCGCGAACCACCAGGCCCAGCGATGAATGGATTCCATCGTTGCGTTGAAGCCCATCGTCCAGCGCCAGAAGAGTGCTGCGCGCTCCGCCGCCGTACCGCGATCGGTGATCTGGTCGATCTCGCGGTCGCCACCGAACCGGCTGACGGCGAGGATGGTCGCACCGTGCATGGCAAACAGCAGGGCCGAGCCATACAGGAAGGCGATCGAGAGCATGTGGAACGGGTTGTAATAGAGGTTCCCGTACCGAATCGAGAAGGCCGCCGTCCAATCAAGGTGAGGGAAGATACCGAAAGGCACCGCCTCGGCCCAGCTTCCCATCAACACCGGGCGAATGAAGCCCAAGCTCAGATAGAAGAAGATCGCCGCTGCAAACGCCCACGACAGCCACTGACTCAAACCCAGATCCGCAGCACGCTTATAGGTCCGGATCCACCAAAGGATGATCGACGTGGTCAGAAAGAACCCGGCGATCAACCACCAGCCACCATCACCCAAAGGAGGGATACTGAGGCCGTACGAGGGTGGCGGCGGCTCGAGCGCCAACCAGAAGAAGTTCTTGACGAACTCGATCGGGCTCCAGTTCACGGAAGCTGCCATGTTGAAGCCGATGATCTCAATGGCGATAAAGCCAAAGAGCAAGGATGCAACACCGGTGAATCCGAGGTAGATGGGACCGATCTGAGCGTCGCCGATCTTGCCCGCCCAGTAGGAAAAGATCGGCGTGCCGATACGCGGCAGATTGCCTTTCGGCATGGGCGTTCCGGGGTAAGCCGGAGAGCGCACCTGCACGCTTGTAAAAATGTTCTGATATTCAGCCATTGTTGTCTCCTAGACCCTACCAGAGCGGAAGCTCAAGCCACCAGCTCCACCATTCCGGCCAGCCGCGCGTCCAGAAGGGTCCGCTGATCACGATACAAACAGCGCTGAAAAACACCGCCGCGAGCGCCAAGAAGAGGCCCAAGCGATGGATGCCGAGTGCGCCGACGGAGTAACCGATCAGATCGCGAAAGAAGGTGTTCTCATGCTCGCCGGTCTTGACGGGCTCGCTTTTCGCGGGATTCGTCACCGACAGGATGAGCGATCCGTGCATCGCCAACGCCAGAGTCGTGGTGAAGAAGAAAGTGATTGCGAGCATATGGGCTGGGTTGTAATGGAAGTGCAGGTACTGGTACCCGACATTCGAAACCCAGTCTAAATGGCTCAGAATCCCGTAGGGGAAACCATGACCCCATGCGCCCATCAGGATCGGGCGAATCACGACCAAGGTGATGTAGGCACCAATGGCGAAGGCGAATGCGAAGGGGACGTGGAAGCCGATACCGAGCTTACGAGCGATTTCCACTTCGCGAAGCGCCCAAGAGACAAAGGCCCCGATCGCGCAGACTGTAATGAACTGCCAGAGCCCGCCTTGATCGAGCGGGGCCATTCCGAGCCCATAGCTGAGATCGGGCGGAGCGATGTTGATCTGCCAGATGTTGAATGTCTGAAGCTCGGGATTTGGACCCAGGGTGGCGCCCCAGACGATCAAGAGCGTACCTAAAATGGCGAAGAAGAGCGTAGCGACCCCGAAGAAGCCGACGTAAAACGGCCCCACCCAGAAGTCGAATAGGTCGCCCCCTATCAGCGTCCCGCCACGGACGCGGTATTTTTTCTCAAAACTGAGCATGGCCATCGTAAAATCCTCTGCTGGGGAGGCATCCGATCCGGCTGCCTCCTCTTAGCACTGTCGGCGGTAGGTGGGGTCTGGCTAATGAGCCACGCCTCCCCTGCCACCCCCGAAAAGGACGCTATTGCCTTTGCGGCACAACCGGCGTCACTTGCATCTGGCTGACCGCCGACTTGGCCGGGATGCCGTCTTCGAGCCAATTGAAGTCTGCAGTGCTGAGCAGGACCAGGTGAATGCCTAGGGCCAAGACGAGCAGGAACCCAAACAGGGCGATCAGGATGGGACGTGGATTCATGATCAGCCAGATTTTCCACAAGCTTTCGGTCGAGATCATATTCATTTCTCCTCGAATCAGTACGAGTTAGATCATCTTGCGACCGGCACCCTCGGGCGCCAGCGCTGAATGGGTTGCCGTTACAGCCAGGGGCGCCACAGCCATGCCAGGATGTGCGCAACGATCACGATTCCGAAGAAGGTGGTCATGCTCTGCACGAAGATCCCGTGGAACTCTTTCGCTTCTTCTTCGGTCACGCCGGACATGCTGGTGTTTTCAGCCATTGATCGATCCTCCAGTAGGAGATGAACCTAAGTGACGCCGCACCGACCCCGTGCGGCGGGGGTTTCGTCGCGGAGCAACGGACCGCGACGGAGAAGCCAACCGGATTGTCCGGGCAGGCTCTCGATTCCACCGCCCCTCAATCGGGGACGGACAACCTATGCCGAGCGAGGCGAAGCCCCCGACCGACGAAAAAGACCCGGCTTCGCCCCGCAGCGCACCTTGCCCGTGGACCTCGACCTCAAAGGATGTTCTGAGCGACGCAAACGGCGTAACGTTCGATGCGTCGAATCGCGGATTGTTTAGGTCGGGTCTCACGGGTGCGGCACGAAAGCCTTGCGGGGTGGCTGGATTTAGGTGTCAGTCTAGCTTGACTGACGTAGATGTCAATCTACATTTACACCTCTTTTCATCCCAGCTGCGCGCGGACAACTCGCCGGACAGGACCGGTCCCCTGGTCGCACGTTCGACGTAGGAACCGCGTGGAGAACCCAGGCGGAAAGGTCGGCAGGCTGGCGCCTGCCGATCCCACGAGCGGTGAAGGGAATCGGGTGAACGCACCGCTACCTGCCCGCTCGAATGCGGGCACGGCGGCTTGAGCCGACTTGGAGGGTCGGCGACTAGACCGAGCGCTGCGCCTCGAGCACGCGCTCGAGACCCACGCGGTCGTCGGCCGCATTGCGCGAGGCCCGCTCGGCGGCATCGCGCAGGCGTTTGGCGGCCGAAATCCGCACCAAGACTGGCTGGGCCTCGACAATCCGGTCGAACGCGGCGAGTGCGTCCTCGTCCCAAGGCAGCTCGCGATGCAGCCGGGCCGGCGTGGCATCGACCTTGTCGAGATCGGTTCCGAGCGGAATGATGTTGAAGAGGGCATCGAAGAGTGCGTTGCACACCTCTTGGACGATGTAGGTCGCCCCCGAGTAGCCCATAAAGGGCGTCCCCGTGTGCCGACGAATCACGGTCCCCGGGAACGACGCCGGGATATAGGTCGCGCGGGCACCGATCTCGGACAAATACATCCGCTCGTTGTAGCTGCCGAAGACGATCAGAGGCGTCTTCTTATGCACCGCCTCGCGCACGGCGTCATTGTCCGGCTTGATGCCGGCCTTGCGTGAGAAGGTGAAATGACACGGCAGACCAAGCTCGTCTTCGAGGAAATGGCGCAGGCCGCGCGCATAGGTGTCCGTGGCCACGACGCCGAAACTGGCCGTGCCGAAGAAATCCTGTGTCACGGATCGCCAGAGATCCCAGATCGGCTTGATGGTCGTGTGTTTTTCCTGCTCGATGAAGGGTTCGGGATCCAGCTCGAGCAGCTCGCCGAGGGTCCGCAGGAACTTGGTCGTGCTGTGCAGGCCGATCGGGGCTTGGAGAAAGGGCCGCTCGAGCGCCTCGCAGAGGCTGCGCCCGAACTCGCGATACATGCAGATGTTGACCTCTGCATTCACCAGCTCCGGCACCCGATCCAGATGACTCCCGAGCGGGAAGACCTGATTGACCGTCGCCCCGATGCCTTCCACCAACCGTCTGATCTCGGCGAGATCAGACGGGGTGTTGAAGGTCCCGTACATGGGTCCGATGATGTTGACGCGCGGGGGCTCGCCGGGCTTGCGCGGCTTGGCCTTCGGCATCCCGCCCTTCTTCAGGCCGTACTGACTCCACAGCCAGTACATGGCGCGATTCGCACTCTGCCACTGATCTTCGTCGATGGTGCGCGGCAGGAAACGATGGATATTGGTCCCTTCGGGCGTCACGCCGCCGCCGATCATCTCGGCGATCGAGCCGGTGACCACGACGGCGGGACGCTTCGGATCCAGGGTGGCATAGGCGCGACGCATCGCCTCCTCGGTCCCCTTCTGGCCCAGCTCTTCCTCGCCCAGACCGGTCACGACGACCGGAAGCTCATGCGGCGGCAATCCGTCCGTATAGTGCAGCACGGCGGTCACCGGAAGGTTCTCGCAGCCGACCGGCCCGTCGATAATGACCTGCAGACCCTTGATGGCCGCGAAGACGTAGACGGAGCCCCAGTAACCGCCGGCGCGATCGAGGTCGTTGATCAACATGGGTAAGACGTCCTCGTAACCGGACTCAAAGTGGCTTGACGACTGGGGATGGGGTGGGCGCGGCGACCGACACGGGCGGCTGATCCCAGATTCCGCAGGTCTCGCCCGCGCCGACGCCCTCGAAGAAACCGCGCATGGCCGTGAAACGATGCCGATTGGCCAGCGCCGTATTGATGACCTGCGCCAGAGAGCCGGCACCCGCGGGCCCCATCAGCGGACGCGCCGAGATGAGATTCGTGAAATAGAGCGCGGGGATACTCATCTCCTTCGCCGCCTGCACGACCGGCGTGGTCCCGATCGCGAGATCCGGCTCCAGCGCCTTCACCGCCGCGAGATCCTGCTCCAGAGACGCTCGGAACTGAACCGGCACACCGCGCGACTCCAGCCAGGCGAGATCCGTTTCGGACCAGGGCGTGCGCCCGCAGGCCGTACCGACATAGGGCACGTCCGCGCCGGATTCGATCAGCAGACGCGCGACCAGCAGCTCGGAGCCCTCGTAACCGGAGACCGTCACCCGGCCCTTGATCGGGCTGCCCGACAGGGCACCGGCAATGGCCGGCAGGATCTTGTTCTTGGCGAGATCGACCTTGTCCTGCGCGATTCCGCAGGCCGCTCCGATCGCATCGAGCCAGCTCGCAGTCCCCTCGCACCCGACCGGCGCGGAGCCCACGACCGGACGACCCGCCAGACCGAGCTCGCGCGCGCTCGCCGCATATTGCGGATGGATGGCCGCGGCGACCCGACAATCGAGTGCCCCGTAGAGCTCGCGCCACTCGCGGGTCGGCACCACCGGACCGGGCGCCAGCCCCATGGGCTCGAGCATCATCCCGATCCCGACCGGATCGGCCGGAAACATCTCCCCGAGCAGGGTGACGGTCGGTCGCTCGCTGCGCCCGCCGCGCGGTGCCTGCACCGGGCCTTGCTCGGCCTCGGTACGCGCATACTGCAGCATGGCACCGGCGAGCACATCCTTCGCCTCCGCATGGGTCGGCACCCCGAACCCGGGCACGTCGATCCCGAGGATGCGCACACCGTTGAGCTCTTTGGGCAAGAGGCGCAGCGGCACGCCGGAGGCGGTCGGCACGCAGAGGTTGATCACCACCACGGTGTCGTAGTGATCCGGGTCGGCGAGCTTGAGCACCGCCTCGCGCACGTCCTCGAAAAGCGCGCCCGAGACCAGGGTCTCCGAGTCGAAGGGCACATAGCCGACCGAGCGACGCGCGCCGTAGAAATGCGAGGTAAAGGTCAGACCGTAGACACAACAGCCCGAGCCGGCGAGCACCATGGCCGTGCGCCGCATGCGCAGCCCGACCCGCAGGGCACCGAACGCGGGGCACATGGTCTGGGGTTGATCGTGCGGACCCTTCGGATAATCCGCCGCGTAGCGCTCCAAGAGCTCGCGGTTTCCCGCTGCGGCCGCGGCGGCGTGCAAGGTCTCGGCGCCGCCGTGACAGCCGCCGCCCTCCCCCGCTCCGGCCGAGCGATCCCCGATCGGCCCTTCGCGCTCGGATGGCTCAGACATCGTCGTAGATCACCTCGAGCGAAGGTTTCTTGAAGGTCTCGGCACTGCACATGTCCTCGGGCCGCGCCGGCTCGAGCACCACATGCCGGCCGACCACGTCGCCCGTGAAGAGCCCCAGGAGCCCGTCTTGATCGAGCGGCTTGGGGTGGATCGGCGGGGCCAGCGCGACATTGGTCGCCAGCTCTTCGAACAGCGGACCCCAGCGATCGCCGGGGCGTCCGATGATCTCGTAATTGGCACTCTTGCGCCGGATCTCGTCGTGCGCCGGAATGGTGGCCAGGATCGGGATCTCGACAGCCTTGGCAAAGGCCTGTGCCTCGCCGGTACCGTCGTCCTTGTTGATCACCATGCCCGCCACACCGACGTTGCCGCCCAGCCCACGGAAATACTCGACCGCCGAGCAGACGTTGTTGGCGACATACAGCGACTGCAGGTCGTTTGATCCGACCACGATCACCTTCTGGCAGAGGTCGCGTGCGATCGGCAGACCGAAGCCGCCGCAGACCACGTCGCCGAGGAAGTCGAGCAGGACATAGTCGAAGTCCCACTCATGGAAACCCATGCCTTCGAGCAGCTCGAAGCCGTGGATGATGCCGCGACCGCCGCAGCCCCGGCCCACGTCCGGACCGCCCAGCTCCATCGCAAAGACACCGTCGCGCTTGAAGCAGACATCGCCGATGCTGACCTTGTCGCCGGCCCGCTTCTTCTCGCCCGAGGTCCCCAGGATGGTGGGACAGGCGCGCCCGCCGAACAGCAGGGTCGTGGTGTCGCTTTTGGGGTCGCAGCCGATCAGCAGAACCTTCTTGCCCTGCTGCGCCATCATGTAGGAGAGGTTGGCCAGCGTGAAGCTCTTGCCGATGCCGCCCTTGCCGTAGATCGCGATGATCTGGGTCTCCTTGATGGAGGGCGTGGCGATCGAGGGTGCGGCAACCGGTTCCTTGGTCGATTGGCGCCCGGGCGCCAATGCGGGACTGTTAACGGGTACACTCACGAGATCGATCTCCAATCCAGGATCATTTTCAGACAGTTGGGGTCGCCGAAGGCGGTGCGATAGGCCGCATCGGCTCGGCTTGCGGGCTCGCGATGGGTGATCAGCCCGTCGAGCGACAGACGTCCCGAATCGACGAGCTGTTTGACCGCGACGATATCCGGCGGACGCCATTCGGCGGCCACCTGGATGCGCGTCTCGCGCATGAAGGCCGGCGGGAACGAGAAGGACAGGGGTTGACTGTAGAACCCAGCCAGGATGACCTCGCCTCCCGGGGCCATCCGAGCGATGAGGGTGTCGAGGATCCCCGAGTCGCCGCTGACGTCGCAGATGCGCCGATAGTCGGTGCGGTGGTCTTGATCCGGCGCGACGACCTGGTAGCCGTGACCTTCGGCGCCTCGCGCACGTTCCGGATTGGTTTCCCAGACCGTGGGGCGAGCGCCTTCGATGAGTGCAGCGATCCGCGCTACCAGCCGCCCCAGCACACCATGGCCGATGACGAGGTCGACGGGGCCTGCACCGAGCCCACCGATCGCGTGGTAGGCGGTCGCCGCGAGCGCGAGCAGCACGGCCTCCTCCCCGAGCGCATCGCTGACCGGCACGGCACGCGCGCCGGGGAGCACGATCCGAGAGGCCGCTCCGCCGAACAGACCGCGCGCCTCGTTGTAGCAACGCGCGCCGGGCACGAAGACGCGCTGGCCGACCTCGAGACCCGACCGATCGCCGGCCCAGGTCACGCGACCGACCGACTCGTAGCCGGGCACCAAGGGATAGCCCATGCCGGGAAAGCTCGGCATGCGCCCGGACCAGAGCAGACGCTCGGTGCCCGTGCTGATTCCGCTCCATTCAATCGCGACCATGACATCCGCGTCGCCAGGCGGGGTGAGCGTCAGCGGTTTGAGCGCGAGGGATTCAGGCTGATCGAGAACGACGGCGAGGGTATCGAGGTTCAATGTTCGACCCTGACAATGGCAATCAAAGGCGTTCGAGTTTAACCCAACTCAACTGCGTCAGGCAGAAGCTGCCGGACTTTTCCATCGAACGAACCTCACGCCATCCGTGTCGCGGCCAACAGACGCGTCAGACTCGGCCGCGCGGTCGGCACTATACGCACCGGATCGAAGACGTTGAGCCTCAGCATGTTCTCGATCTCCAAGGGGGTACGCGGACGCCCGCCGCCCATGGCGACCAGACGCAAACTGACCGCTGCGCGCAGCAGGCAAATCGAGCGAAATGGGGTCATTTTCACTTTGTGTTTGGCTTTGGGGATATCCTCGATCTCGGTGAGACGCGATTTCAATTATAATCTTTTGATTCGTTTAAACCGCGCCAGCTCCGGCAGTCGTCGAAGCCGGCGCGGCCAAGCCAAACCAACACACTACGCATATCGCACTGGGCGCGGTTTAAGCGCGATCGGCAAGACCCTTCGGCATGATGTGGCGCGACTCGGACATCAGGACCTCGGCAAGCTGCGCGGACCCCGGACATGGCGGGATCGCATCGATGGCGCCCTTGACCAGACCGCGAAGCAGCGCAACCGCACCGTCCACGCCGAGCTCGCCGGCAGCGCTCGGGCGATTCAGCACTGCATCGCGCCCGACCGGCTTGCCGACCTCTTGCGCGCTGGCGGCAACGTCGCGCAGATCATCGGCGACCTGATAGGCTTCGCCGATCTTGTCGCCGACCACCCGCCAGGCATCGGCATCGGCGCCGGCCACTTGTGCGCCGGCGGCGGTTGCAGCGGCAAAGAGCGCGCCTGTCTTCGCCCGGTGATAATCTGCAACTGACACCTTGGGCTCGCACTCCCAGGCCTGCCCGGCGACGATGCCGGTCGGCATCCCGACGGCCCGGCTGACGGTCATCAGAAGGGGCGCCAAACGCTCGGGGTTGTTGCCGAGGACGCGGGCCAAATTTTCGAAGGCGAGGACAATGAGCGCATCGCCGGCCAGCACGGCCAGCGGCTCGCCGTAGGCCCGATGGACCGAGGGCAAACCCCTGCGCAATGGGGAGTCGTCGAAACAGGGCAGATCGTCATGGACCAGAGACGCGCAGTGCAGCAGCTCGATGGAGGCGCCCGCCGCATCCGCCGCCTCGACATCGCGGCTGCCGCACGCCGCAGCGACGGCCAAGCAGAGCCTCGGTCGCACGCGCGCACCGCCCGGGAAAACGGCATGGCGAACCGCCTCTGCAAGCCGGGGCGGACAGGACGACGTCGTCACCGACTCCAAGGCCGCTGCCAATGCTTGCTCGATTCGCGTGGTTGGATCCATCGCCGCTCCCCCGGTCGCCGCCGATCTGTAAATTTTAGTTGACACTTCGCAGTGTCACGTACAATAGACACGGACGCCAACGGCGTCAAATGCAAATCCGAATAGAGGCCATCATCCTGACGCTCGAACCGTTCGAGATCTTAGCACGCCACGCTTGGAGCGAGCATGAGCGCTTCGACCTCTACGCCGACGAGGAGCGTATCAGCGAGGCGATTGGCGATTTCGCCGGCGCGAAGGATGGTCGCCTGCATCAGCTTGTGATGGATCAGCCACGCGGTGGCCCTCCAGCGTGCCCGCCAACGCTGGACGGCGGCACGCCCGAGGCCGAGCTGCTCGGCGGTTTCCCGCACACCCGCGCCGGCAGCGCCGAGCAGAATGATCCGGGCCCGCGCCACGAGGCTCTGCGGCGCGCGTGCTGGCGCACGATGGCTTCGAGACGGCGGCGGGGTTTGTTGGTCAGGTCAATGGGCGCAGCAACACAGTGGGCCACGACGAACAGGCCGACACAACGGATGGCGAGCATGGACATCATGTTACCGCGCAAACGGCATAAACGGTATCAGGATTTCCGGCCTTGATCATCGTCCGGTCCAACTGCTTGCGGTCCCTGCGTAGTCAGGGCTTCCAGCTCTGATTCTGTCAGGCCAGGATGGCCTGACGACGCATTTGGTGGCCGATGTGGGCGAAGGGATGATCGAGGCCGGATTTCCACTCTGCAGCACTAGGCCAGCGCGAGCCCCCGTGCACGATGGCGCATCAACAGGGTACACAACAACGCCCCCACCAAAATGGCGATCCCAGTCGCCCCGAGTCCGATGAGGTTCTCTGCCACCCTTAAGCTCGGGTCATAATCGCGATACAAGGCAACACCAAGCACGAGCGCTGCGCCGATCCAGTCGGAGCGCCTTGGCGTCAGGCTCTGCCGCCAGGCACGGGGCATGGTATGCAGAGAAAAATGCAGGAACGCCAGCAGCCCCACAAGTAGATAGAGGCTGTTGATGGCCCCATGCTGGAGAGGTCCCCATAGCGCGCGCTCGCTGCCGAAGAAAGGGATCGCGCAGCCAAGCGCAAGCAAAACCAAGGCGATGGTGACGAAGCCACGCAAACACCGCGAGCGAAAGGCATCGACATAGCACATCATCAGCATGGTCGCGCCCAGATAGATGGCCGCCTTGGTGATCGCTTGAGCGTCAAAAACGGCCAGGCTGAAGGACTCGGGCACCGCGTAGACGCCGAGCAAGATCGCCAGTGCGGCAATGACGAAGACCAAGACGAATGGAATGGGCCGACAATCGGCCGCGGATTCTGGCATGACAGACACTCTCTCGTGATGGTTGTAGGACCGCACAACAACTGCTGCGCGCAGTCGTGCAGTAAACACTTACTAAACCGCGCCCGGTGCGGTATGCGTCATTTGTTGGAGTGGATCGGCCGCGCCAGCTCCGACGACTGTCGGAGCTGGCGCGGTTTAGAGGAATGATTAGGGCTGTTCCGGGGTCCGCGCACGGCGCCCCCAGCCCTTCGGTGTCCAAGGGGCACCGACGTACATGATCCGCCACCAATCGACCAAGGTCGTTTCCATCGCGAAGAACCGGTGGATAACCGCGTCTGGCAGCAAATAGAAGCGCTCCATCAAGCGCCGCCGCTTATCGTCATGGAACCAGCGGAACATCAGCAGATTCAGCGCGGCAAGGAAGATCGACTGGAAGCGCAGGTCGCGCGTCAAGCGACGCCAATCACGACCAAAGAGGTCGTCGAAGGGCGTTTTCGACAGATGCTCGGCTAAGCGCGAGGCCGCCGCCAATGAATAGCCCGTGCTCGGATTATACCAACCCCCGGCATAGCCCGCCACGATCGGCCCGCGGGACTTAGGATGCAAGGTGCTGAGTGCCGGCATCGGCAAGACGCCGACCTCGGTGCGCAAGACCGCGTCGACCTCTAAGCCTAAATCAGGCGCTTCGGCCAAAATGGACGCTTTGATGGCATCGACATCCAGATCCGGGCAATTGGAGAAATAAGTATCCTCGATCAGCACCCGATCCGCAGCGAAGGGCAGGATATAGAAGAAGCGAAAGCCATCGCGCTGCCGACAGCGCGAGTCCATCAAGATCGGCACCGCCGTCGGCGCGGGACGGCTGAGGCGACATTCGAGACCAACGAACTTCTGATAACCCCCGCCCGGGCTGTGACCGCCTTGCTCCGGCCCACGCGCATCGATCACCACTCGCCCGCGTAACCGCGAGCCATCGGCAAGCTCGACCGCCTCGGCCTGCACCCGGCGCACCTCGACTTCAAACCGCAGCTCAATCCGCGATGACGTGTCTGCGACAGCACGCACGACCCGATCGAGATGATCGGAGGTCAGCGATCGATAAGCCCCCTTGACCCACCGCGAGGACTCCTTGAAGAAAAGCTGATAGCCCGGCCACTCATACTCGATCAGGGGAGCGGCCCAATCGAAGGCCGACTCCGGCAGATCGCGGGCTTGGAAGGACCAGATATGGTTGCCGCCGATTTCGGCTTCGCGCTCGAGCAAGATGATCGATGCATCTGGCCGCCGCCGGGCGAGAGCCATCAAGATGAGTGCATTCTGAAGGCCACCGCCGACAAGCAGATAATCGGCGTCGGCCCACGGTTGTTCCTGGGTGGTCATGGCTATGATCTCAGGGTTCTAGGGCGGAGGGAACGGGGGACACAGGTCGCTAGCTCAGTCCGTACTGGGCTCAGTGCTCAGGGGGGCGTATACTATCACCTTCGCAACAGACTCGTAGCGCCCGCAAGCCTGCGCCGATGGTTGCTTGATGACCGTCTGCGACCCCTGCTTGAGCTTTCGATAGCCTTCGATGCAATCCTCCTCACACCCCTCTCATCCTGGCCGGGTTCGGATCATGCCTGCCTGCGGCGCATGGCGGCAGCGGCATCGAGACCCTATCCCGCATACCGCTTCATCGTTCCGGAGAACACCATGCACCGTCGCCACTTCATTCGAAATGTAGGGCTCATCACCGTCGCCGGCACCGCGCTCGGCACCGCTGGCTTGTACGCCATCCAGCCGCGGCGCTCTACCCTGCCCTTTGCCTCCGACGATAATGCAGCGCTCCCACTGAGCCCGAGCACACGCAAGCGGGTGGTGGTGGTCGGCGGCGGACTCGCCGGCATTGCCGCGAGCTATGAGCTCGCCAAGCGCGGCTTCGACGTCACCCTGGTCGAGCGCTCCAGCAACCTTGGTGGGCGGCTCACGGGCTGGGATGTCGACGTGAACGGCGAGACCATGGCCACGGAGCACGGCTTTCATGGCTTCTTCAATCAGTACTACAACCTCAATGGGCTACTCGCCGAGAACGGCCTGCGCGACAACTTCAAGCCGGTCTTGGATTACCCGGTGATTTTCAAAGACCCGGCCAAAGGCACCGAGAGCTTCACCAACACGACGACCCTGTTCCCATTCAACCTCTTCGCCGTCGTCGATCAAGCCAAGTCGGTCTCACTGCTCGACTTCAATAACCCAACCGGCCGGCTCTACGAGGTGATGCGCTACGATCCGGAGAAGACCTTCGCGCGCCTCGATGACCTCGACTTCAAGACCTTCTGCGAACGCGTCAACAAGCCGATGGTCGACACCATCATCGAGCCCTTCGCGCACACCTCCTTCAACCAGTTTCATCGCTACTCGACCGCCGAGGGCATCAAGTTTTTCCATTTCTTCTTCCTCGGCAATCCCGATGGCATGGGCTACGACCAAACCATCGACGATGCCATGACCTCGGTGATCACCCCATTGACCAACGCCCTCACCGAGCTTGGTGTCCGCGTCACCACCGGGGCGGAGGTCGATCGCTTGGTCGCGCATGATGGACGCATCAGCAAGATCATCCTCAAGCGTCCCGGTGCCATCCTCGGCGCTGAGCACAGCATCAATGCCGCCGCCATCGGCACGGAATGGACCCCGTTCTGGAACGGCCCCGATCTCTACTATGCCAAGCGCGACCCGCAGGGCGAGATCCAGGGGGTCTCCGGGCGTTGCACCCACATGGGCTGCCCGGTCGGCCTCGATGCCGCCACGGGCGGCTTCGCCTGCCCATGCCATGGCGCCAAGTACGACAGCAACGGCGTTCCCACCACTGGGCCAACCATCGTCCCGCTGGTCGAGCTCGACGCCACTCCCATGCCCGACGGGCAGGTCAAGCTCAGCGCTCGCCCCGAGCAATCGAACATCGAGCTGGCGGCGGACTATGTGGTGCTGGCCTGCGATGTGCCCGGTGTCAAAGCCATCATCGCCCAGTCCGAGCTCTCAAGCCCCGAGCTGGTGAGCAGCGTTGAGCGCCTCGGCGTCGCCGATCCCTACATCGTCTGGCGACTCTGGCTTGACGGCGAATGCCCGCCGATGGCGGTTCCCTTCTATACCGTCAGCGGCTGGCGCTACACCGACTCGATCGCGATCTACTCTCAAATGCAGCCCGAATCGGAAGACTGGGCGCGTCGTCATACGGGTTCGATCATCGAGCTGCATGCCTATGCGGTCGAGCCGGAGAACGTCATCGACGAGGCCGAGATCAAGCGCATCATGCGCGCTGAGCTCGACGAGCTGATCCCGGCCCTCAAGGACGCCAAGATCGTCTACGACATCTACACGATGCAGGAGAACTTCCCGCGCTGGGCGCCTGGCGACTATGCAGGGCGCCCAGGCGTGCAGACACCCATCGACAATCTGTTCCTCGCCGGCGACTACCTGCGGCTCGAGGTGCCGGCCAACCTGATGGAGGCGGCGACCATGACCGGCCGTATGGCAGCCAATCAGGTTCTCGTCGCCGAAGGGCTGCGCGAGAATCCGATCCCGACCGTCGACCCCAAAGGACCACTCGCGCTCTAGGTCATCGCCTGGCTCGCGGCCGTAAACCGCGGGCCGGCGCTTCCAGTCAAGTTGAGTTGACGAAAACCACTAAAAACTTATGTAAATCGACCTTGACACACAGAGATGTCAGGTTAGAATGACAACCGTGGATTGAGGAAACACCAGCAACTGTATCGGGGCGGGCATCGACTCTTCCACACATGAAACACGGCGCAGAGATGTGCCGGACAGCACCTGAACCACGACCTTATACAGGAGCGTTTCCGATGGCCGAAGCCAAGAATCTCTCGGGCCTGAGCGACGAGCAAGCAAAAGAGTTTCATGAGCACTGGAAGCATGGCGTATGGAGTTGGGTCTCTATCGCCACCGTCGTTCATGTGGTGACTTGGGTCTATCAGCCCTGGTTCTAACTCGCTAGCCCAAACTCGACAAGGAGATACTGCATGCAAGTTCCTTACTTGATGGCCGACCCATCCATTGCGAAGCCTGATCATCCAGAAGAAGACTGGAAGATCTGGACCGTAATCAACCCGGCCGTTTGGATGGTCCCGTTCTTCTTCATCCTGTTCATTCAGATGTGGATGGTCCACTCCTATGCGCTGAGCCTGCCGGGCTACGGCTTCAAGGATTCCGTGCGAGTTGCTGCGCCAGTCGCGGTCGTCGCGCCTGCACCGCAGGCCGAATAAGCACCAGACGCATTGCTGACCGCGGTCCAGCCCTCGCAACGAGGGCGCCGCGGTTAGTGGCTTTAAACCTAAAAAGAGCAGTTAAAACGCAAAGGCGCAAAGAACGCAAAGGTGTTCAGTGCCTTGCTTCAATGAGGCCATACACCCAAAGGGTGAGCGTCGTTCGCATTGCAATTTCTTGTTATCCTTAGCGTCCTCTGCGTCTTTGCGTTTCCAAATGCCGGGTTTAGGTTAAACGATCGCACCTCCCTCCTGACTTTTCCGCCCCTCACGGCCTTCCTCGTTCGCAACCCTCTTACGATTCACTCAGATTCACATCGACCCTCGCTTCCTTTACCAGATCCAAACCACCGCGCTCCACCCAGTTGAAGGTCAAAGGCCGAGAATAGTCATCCCGACTGCGCATACCTGGATGGCATCGAGCCCCCTTAGCCCTCAGTCTTGAGCAAACCGTCGCAGAAATTATCGTTGTCGTTGTCGTTGTCGTTGTCGTGTTCGTGGTTGGCCGGAATCCGATTACGACAACGACAACGACAACGAATAGAGCCTTCGACCACTTTTCCTGGCTCCGGCTCTACCGGTAGATCCTGTTCCGGAAATCACCTACGGCATCTGATCCAAGCCGAATTGCGAGGGGGCACTGCTCGCTCCATCCCGACGTCGACGCAACAGCAGCGGAATCAAGACGACCAACGCGGCAAGCAGCAATAGGATCTCGATACCGTAGACGACACGATAGCCGAATGACGAGCTTGCCCCGCCGTGCCCAAAGGTTCCAGCGACAGCCATTGCCGAGACCAGATCACGCAGCGCGCCGCCCAGAGCAATCGCCACACCTTGCGCTGTTGCCTGAACCGCTCCCCAGGCACCGAGCGCCAGTCCAACGTGGCCGCGCTCGGCAAGCTCCATCGCCGCGGTCAGGGTGCCGACCGCAAACAAACCGGTCCCGAAGCCGATCAGCGCGGTGCCGACCCGGAACACCAAGGCCGACTCCACGGTTGCCGCAAGGATCACAAGGAGGAAGGCGAAGACACCAACCAAGGCGCCTATGCTGGCCAGCTGATAAGCGTTTCCACCGCGGCTCAGGACATAGCCCGACAAGGCAAAGGCGATGAAGGCGCCACCGGCAAGGATCGCGGTCAGCGAGGTGGTTTGCGCAACCGTCAACCCCAGCACCTGCGCACCGTAAGGCTCGAGCAGGATCTCCTGCATGCTGAAACCGGCGGTGCCTAAGCCAACAACAATCAGAAGTCGACTCGCATAACCACCGCGCAGAAACTCGTTCCAGGTCTCACGGAAAGGTGGTCGCGGAATATTGGCCACCGCCCGTTTCAGATCGATCGATTCCTGCTTCCAAGCCGCGATCAGATTCATGATGATGGTGGCCAAGGCCGCGGCATGGACCACCCTGACCAGCTTCTCGTGCGAGAAGTCCTCGAGCAAATGACCGAACAGCAGCGCACTACCCACCATCCCGAGCAACAGCATCGAATAGAGTAGCGCAACCACCCGCGGCCGTTTCTCACGCGGCGCCAGGTCAGTCGCCAAGGCCAGTCCAGCGGTCTGCACGATGTGCAGCCCTGCCCCGACCATCAGGAACGAGATTCCGGCAAAGAACTGTCCGACGAAGACCAGATTATTGGTTTCATCGGAGAGGATGAGGATCGCGTACGGCATGATCGCGAAGCCGCCGTACTGCAGCATGCTGCCGACCGCGATATAGGGCACGCGACGCCATCCGAACGCCGAATGATGGTAATCCGATCGATGCCCGATCAACGCACGCAACGGCGCGAAGACCAGCGGCAAGGCCACCATCAGCGAGACGAACCAGACCGACACCCCAAGCTCGACCACCATGACGCGGTTCAAGGTGCCAAACAGCAGCACCATCGCCATGCCAACCGAGATCTGAAACAGCGACAGACGCAAGATACGCCGCAGCGGCAGCTCGGTCGTCCCGGCATCGGCAAAGGGAAGGGTCACGAGATACTTGGTCAGGCGATTCATAGCTCACTCCAAGGCAGGCTTATTGCGTGCATCATCCGCATGATCGATGCCCGGCACAGGCAACAAACCTGCCCGATTGCCGAAGACGGAAGGCTGCGAGGATGGGGCACAAGGCGGACCAGCGCCTTGCCGACATCCCCGCAATGGCCAGCCCTGCGCTCAAGCCGCCTTGGCGACGACGAGCCGAGTTTGCAGTGGCCGGCGCGTGCGGACGAAGCGAATCTGGTCGAATCCTGCGGCTTGCAGCATGGCACGATGCTCGCGCGGCGGACGTGTGCGCCCGCTGCCCATCGCCAGCAGATAGAGGCCGAAATAGGCGTCACCGACTGGCTCGGCCCCCGGCGTCTCCGACATCGGCTCGGTAATGATCAGGGTACCACCAGGCTCGAGTGCGGCCCTCACGGCACGCAAAATAGCCATCGCACCGTCGTCGTTATGGTCCAGGATCACGCGCACCAAAGAAATGATATCCGCCCCCCGCGGTAGCGAATCGACCTTGACGTTACCGCCGAAGACCTCGGCACGGCCTTCAATTCCGGCATCGCGGAAGCGCTCACGGGCCCGCTCGACGACCGCGGGCAGATCGAACAGACGCAACTGCAGGTGCGGCCAGCGCTGGGCCGCCTGCAACAAGAACCGACCCTCGCCACCACCGACATCCATCAAGCAACGATAGTCGCTCAGAGGGAATGCATCGAGCGTGTCCTCGGCGACGAAGCCGCTCGACGCCGACATCAACAAACTGTATTCAGCCACCCGCTCGTCACCATCGGCTGCGGGGTCTGCGGAGCCAGCGTAAGACCAGTAGCGCCCAAGCTCGGTCTCGCTGCGCTCGCCGCGAAACAGCGCGAGCGGGTCATCGAGATCGTGATACAGCATGCGATGATGACGCACCATGGCCGCGATCCCCGGATTGCCCGGCATTGCAATCCCCAGCTTGCCGAGCCCGTAACGGCCATTGCCGCGCCGCTCCAGGAGATCGATCGCGACCGCCGAGCGCAAGAAGCGGTCTGCAGCCGCAGGCGTCATACCCATCTTACCGGCTAGATCATCGGCGCTCCGCGGACCATCGGCCAGCTCGTCAAAGAGCCCCAGCTCGACACATCCGGAGAGGATCTGGGAATAGACGAAGCCGGCGGTGATATCAAACAGTGCGCGGGCACGCTTTGATGCCTCGTGCCTGGTCAACGGGAAATCCGCTGCCCAGCGCTGAAAGCTCGGGCTAGCGAGCTTGCGATCGCGCCAAACGCGCCAACGCTCGATAAATGGAAGTTGCAACTGGATACCTTCGCGAGTTGAACCTGGCGATAGAAAAGAAGCGTACAGGGCTGGGATGGACGGGCGACACTGCTGGACTCGCCCCGTTAGCGGCGGGGTTTTAACATAACCCTAACGAAAGCGAAAGAAGGCCGGCGCTCGCCCTGCTTGCCGATGGCCTCGGCGCAGCTCCGCAAGCAGGCGGTCGATCGTGCCTTAGTCCCGGCTCAGGTCGCCGCCGCCGAAGACATTCAGGTGAATGATCACATGGCAGAGATTGTACAGCCACTTGCGCACCGGACCATCAGGCGACAGCAGCGATGCCTCCTCGGTGCATTGCGACACGCTGACGCCAAGCAGCAATAGCCTCACCGCAACCTGCCCGAAACAAAACAGCGCCCGTTACGGGCGCTGTTTACCACGTCCCTGCGTCATGATCCGTGGCTTGGCGCCAAAGCAGACGAGCCAAGATCTCGTCCAGCGAGCGGTTCAGTTTGACGTGAAACGCTCCGCATCAAGCAGGATCTTACTGGACCTGTGCAACCTGCTGACCTTGGACCTGCTCCACCACGACAGCGGTGCGAGCGTCCAACGCTGCTTGCGCGGAATCCTTGAAGCCGTAGCCTGGCAGGCTCAGCGCATAGGAATGGACCATCCACATCTGAATGAAAAGGATGAAAAAGAACGGGACCATCCAGGTGGCCGGGTTGATCACGGTCCAAATTTTCCAGTCTTCTTCTGGATGATCAGGCTTCGCAATGGATGGGTCGGCCATCAGATAAGGAACTTGCATGGTATCTCTCCTAATTAGACGTTAGACAGTGCAACGATGCGGAGTGCAAATGCTTTCAATGAACGACCGCGGGCTTAGAACCAGGGCTGATAGACCCATGTCACCACATGAACGACGGTGGCGATTGCGACCCAACTAAACACGCCGTGCTTCCAATGCTCATGAAACTCTTTCGCTTGCGCGTCGGTCAGTCCGGACAGGTTAGATGATTTTGCTGCTTCGGCCATTGCCATTTTCCTCTGATCGGGGTAAGAGCTCCGGCACTCGTCGCTGGACAAGCGCCTCCAGGTAACCGCAGCAGGTACAGGGGCCGTGGAAGATTGGAAGATCTCCCCTGAGCCAACTGCGTTCTAACTGAGTGTCAGTTTAACATGACACTTTGCCGTGTCAAGTGTGGATTACAAAATTTTCCGAACCGCGGCCGAGGCTAGGGCTCATGTCGGCCGCGCGGGGACTACCAGGCGTTGAAGAGCCATTTGGCGAGAAAGATCGCGGCCAAGAAGAAGAGCAAGGCGGCCGCGCCGGCCTTGACAAACATCAAGACGTTGGCGATGACACCGCGCCAGGCGCCGGCAATTGCCTCGACCCCGCCGAAGTTGTCGTCCCCGCCCACCGCGGCGGTTGGGGCGTCCTGCGGCGCGGCCTTGCCCGGGCCACTCTCGCTCTCGACCCGTGGGGCAGCCGTCACCAATCCATATGGCGAGGCTCGCGTGACCTTGAAGAACTCGATCTCGGATTCCGCGCCGGCCTTTTCGATGACGACGAACTCGGTGTCGACCGCGAGCGCCTTGTCGGTTGCAAAGGCCAGGGCGAACTCTTCAAGGCTTTCGGACTCGCCCAGGTACTCCCATGATTTCGATTTTTCAGGCCAAGTACATCTAGCGGTATACTTCATTTTGTCTGCGACTCCTCGTTACGATAATGAGGTGCTGGAGGGGGGCCGGTTGGGTTTCATCGGTTGCCCGATCAGCACTCGCTGCGCGAGCTTAACGGCGTCGTTTCCCGATCTGCCATCTGTCAAGTAACCTAGACATCCGCGGGTGTCTAGTTTAGCATACGCCCGCACCAACTTCGCTAATTCGACGTACCTCAGCCTATGCCGACGCGCAGAAAACAGGTCATTGTGATCGGAGCCGGGATGGGCGGCTTGACCGCCGCTTTGAAACTCGCTTTAAACGGGCTCGATGTCAGGGTGTTCGAGCGCGGTCATCACCCGGGTGGCAAGCTGCGCGAGCAACAGGTTGACGGTCAATCCTTCTACACCGGACCTACGGTGCTCACGATGCCGTGGGTCTTCGAGGAGATCTTTCGCGAGGCCGGTGCAAACCTGGGCGAGCGGGTTAAGCTGCATCAGGCAGATGTGCTTGCCCGCCATGCCTGGAGCGAGACCGAGCGCTTGGATCTGTTCGGTGATCACGAGCGTTCCGCGCAGGCCATCGCCGCGTTTGCCGGAGCCAAAGAGGCGGACGGTTTTCGCCGCTTCGCAGCCCACGCCAAGCGGGTCTATGCGGCCTTGGATGTCCCTTTCATCCAGTCGCAACAGCCCACGCCGGTGACCATCTTCGCGCGCTTCGGCTGGAACGGGCTCGGCGAGCTGATGCGGATCAAGGCCGTGTTCACGCTGTGGCAAGCGCTCGGCAGTTATTTCAAGGACCCGCGCCTGCGGCAACTCTTTGGCCGTTACGCCACTTACGTCGGTGCCTCTCCTTATCATGCCCCGGCCACCCTGATGCTGGTTGCCGATGTCGAAAGCCGCGGCGTGCATGCGGTGGAAGGAGGCATTCATCGCTTGCCCGAGGCACTGGCGGATCTTGCCGCGGAGAAGGGCGTGGAGCTGACCTATGGCGCGGGCGTGGCAGAGATCCTGATCGAAGGTGGACGCGCTCGCGGCGTGCGCTTGGAAAACGGCGAGCGGATCGAAGCCGATGCGGTGATTTGCAACGCGGATGCGGCCGCGCTCGGTGCCGGTCTGTTCGGCGAGCAAGCCAAGCGTGCGGTGCCGCCGATTCCGCCCAAGAATCGCTCCCATTCGGTGGTAACCTGGAATCTGCTCGCGCGCCCGGCCGGTTTTCCGATGCAGTATCACAATGTCTTCTTCCCGCGTGACTATGCGGACGAGTTCAAGGCGGTCTTTGACGACCTACGACTCCCGGCGCATCCGACCGTCTACCTCTGTGCGCAGGATCGCGGCGATCCCTCGGCGCCGGAGCCAACCGAGCGCGAGCGGATGCTGATCGTGGTCAATGCGCCGTCGCGCGGTGATTCCCAGGTCATCCCCGAGGAGGAGATCCGCCGCTGCGGTGAGCAGGTGACCGCCTTGCTCCGGCACTGCGGGTTGACGCTCGCCGAGCGTGAAGACATTGCCGTCACAACCCCAATGCATTTCGAGCGTGCCTATCCTGCCTCTGGCGGGGCGGTATTCGGTCGCGTCAATCATGGCTGGTGGGGCTCGTTCGATCGTCCTGGCGCGGTGACCAAGATCGAGCGGCTCTTCACCGCCGGCGGCAGTGCGCACCCAGGCCCGGGAATCCCGATGGCATCGATTTCCGGACGTCTGGCGGCCGATATGGTCCTGAAAAGCCTTTGATCGAGACACTGTTGAATCATTCCCGCAATCGCGCCAGCCGCTGTTCCGTTCTGCGTTGCGCTGCCCAAGCCGCGTTCCTCTCAACTTTTGGTCACTCTCGCGCAAAGTCGCGGTTAGCCGATGGCTGAGCCGCACGTCGTCGTAATCGGCGCCGGGATCGGCGGTCTGGCCGCCGCGATCAGGGTTGCCGCCCAGGGGATCCGAGTCACGTTGTTGGAGCGCTCGGGCTATCCGGGCGGCAAGATGCGTGAGGTCCAAGTCGCCGGTGCGCAGATCGATTCCGGGCCGACCGTGGTGACCATGCGCTGGGTGTTCGACGATCTCTTCGCCGCGGCTGGAGCCAGGCTGGATGATTACCTCAGCTTGCGTCCGGTCGAGGTCTTGGCGCGCCATGCCTGGAGTGAGGACGAGCGGCTCGACCTCTACACCGACATCGATCGCTCGGCAGAGGCAATCGGGGACTTTGCCGGTGCCGAGCAGGCGCGTCTGTTTCGTGCCTTCTGCGCGCGCGCCAGCGACATGTACCGCACCTTGGAGCATGCCTTCATCCAGCTTGCGGAGCCGACCCCCCTCTCGCTCGTGCTCGATTCCGGCTTGATTCCGGTTGCGCGCCTGAAGCCCTACTCGACGCTCTGGCAGGACTTGGGCCGCTTCTTCCCGGATCCTCGGCTGCGCCAGCTCTTCGGTCGCTATGCCACCTATGTCGGCTCCTCGCCGTTCCGCGCGCCGCCAACGCTCGGGATCGTTGCGCATGTGGAGCAGGCTGGGGTCTGGTCAGTCGATGGCGGTATCCATCAGTTGCCTAAGGCCTGTGCAGCGCTCGCAAAGGAACGAGGCGTCAAGCTGTGCTACCACTCCGGCGTCCGGGAGATCCTCGTCGAGCGCAAGCGCGTCGTTGGCGTGCAGCTTGAGACCGGCGAGCATATCCAGGCGGATGCCGTTCTTTGCAACGCCGATGTCGCGGCTCTGTCCGCTGGGTCCTTCGGGGCGGCAGCGCGCCGCGCGGTCTCGGCGCATCCACGCTCCGCGCGCTCATTATCGGCGGTGACCTTCTGTGTCAATGCCAAGACCCATGGCTTCCCGCTGGTGCGGCACAACGTGTTCTTCTGCCGTGACTATGCCGAGGAGTTCAATGCCATCTTCGGGCGTGGCGAGCTGCCAAGAGAGCCGACGGTCTATGTCTGCGCACAGGATCGCAATGACGACTCGGAGGTCCAGGGGCCGGAACGGCTGTTGTGCCTCGTCAACGCACCCGCGCGGGGCGACATCAAACCATTCACGAGCGAAGAGATCGAGCAATGCGAAGAGCAGACCTTCAACCTGTTGCGCCGCTGTGGCCTCAGGGCCGACATCAGTCCGGAGCGTCGGGTGATCACCACGCCGACGGAGTTCGAGCGCATGTTTCCGGCCACCGGGGGCGCGCTCTATGGCCGCACCTCGCATGGATGGCGGGGGCCGTTCAGCCGCTCGGCGGCTCGCTCGCGTCTGGCGGGGCTGTATCTGGCGGGGGGCAGCGTGCATCCGGGGCCGGGGGTCCCGATGGCGGCAATCTCCGGGCGCCTAGCGGCGGAGGCGATCCTCAAGGACCTGACCTGAGCGTACAGGTCCCGCCGCGCGGGTATGCCTGGTGGTACGTGGACGCGCTCAGTGATGACGGCCGCCATGGGCTGACCCTGATCGCCTTCATCGGCAGCGTCTTCTCGCCATACTACTTCAAGGGCAGGCGTCGTGGACGCGATGAGCCGAGCGATTACTGCTCGTTGAACGTCTGTCTCTACGGCAAAGAGCGGCGCTGGACCATGACCGAGCGGCGTCGGCACGCGCTCGCGCAAACCGCTTCGCGCCTGCAGATCGGGCCAAGCGCGCTTCAGTGGGATGCCGATGGTGGCCTGACGGTGGAGCTGGACGAGATCGGCACCCCGATCCCGCAGCGTGTGCGAGGGCTGGTCAAGCTCGCTCCGGCCTTTATCAACGAGCAGGTCTTCACGCTCGATCAGGCCGGTCGGCATCGTTGGCGGCCGATTGCACCGAGCGCCAAGGTTGAGGTGAGCTTCGAGCGGCCGGCGCTGAATTGGACTGGGCATGCCTATTTTGACCGTAACTGGGGCGACGAGCCGCTGGAGGATGCGTTCCGGTATTGGGATTGGTCGCGTGCCAGTCTTGGTGGCGATGAGAGTCTGATCCTCTATCATGCCGATCGGCGCGAGGGAGGAAGGCTGTCGCTCGGGCTGCACTTCGGTGCCGACGGTGGCTTGAGTCACTTCGATGCGCCGCCGGATCATCGGCTCGCGCGCACCCCGATTTGGCGCATGCCGCGCTCCAGCCAAGCCGATGCCAAGCATCCGCCACGGGTCGTCAAGACCTTGGAGGACACGCCCTTTTATTCACGCTCGGTGATTGCTTCACACCTGCAGGGCCGTCCCATCGAGGCGGTTCATGAAAGCCTATCGCTGGATCGCTTCCGCTCGGCTTGGGTCCAGCACCTGCTGCCCTATCGGATGCCCCGACGCTAAGCGGAGCGGTCTGGGTCCGCGTCGCCGGGGCCGGGCGGCGAGGCATCACGTCTTCGGTCGCCTTCACAGCGCGTCCTGGCATCAGGACGCACCGCAAACCGCCTTATTTGCTGCTACTCTGCTTCTCTATGAGGGTCTGCGGCAGACAGCCGCATCAAGTACGTACAGGCGACGACGGATTGTCACTGACCGGCTCAGGCCCTCGCGGTTGGCACGCCTCGGCTCCTGCTCGCAAACACCGGCGGCTGGGGTCGACCCACGAGCCAAGCTCTGTGGATGGCGACGAGGGGGCAATGCACCCATGGCGACAAACAATCAGGAGATCGCGCTCGCACCGCGCGAGGGCGGTCTTGGCGTGGCGTCGGAGACGGCCGAAGCGCCCCCAGGGCGCTTCCCCATCGTCGGCATCGGCGCCTCGGCCGGGGGGCTGGGGGCCTTTGAAGCCTTCTTCTCCGGGATGCCCGCCGACACCGATCCGGACATGGCCTTCGTGCTGGTGCAGCATCTGGCACCGGACCATAAGAGCATCCTCACCGATCTCATCCAGCGTTCGACCCGGATGCGGGTGTTCGAGGTCGAGGACGGGATGCAGGTGCAGCCCAACTGCGCCTACATCATCCCGCCCAATCGCGATATGGCTTTTCTCAACGGCGCGCTGCAACTCCTGGAGCCCGCCGCCCCGCGGGGCCAGCGCCTGCCGATCGATTTCTTTTTTCGCTCGCTCGCCCAGGACCAGCACGCTCGCGCCATCGGGATCGTCCTCTCGGGCACAGGCAGCGACGGCACCCTGGGCGTGCGGGCGATCAAGGGCGAAGGCGGCATGGTCATGGCCCAAACCCCCGAGTCCACCGAGTACGACGGGATGCCGCGCAGCGCCATCGCGACCGGACTGGTGGACTATGAGCTACCGCCGGCCGAGATGCCCGCCCAGCTCATCGCCTACGCAGTCCACGCCTTCGGTCGCCCGCCCCGGCCGGGCGCGGTCCCGCCATCCCGGAGCGACACGGGTCTTCGCAAGGTCTTCGTTCTGCTGCGCAACCAGACCGGCCACGACTTTTCCCAGTACAAACCGAGCACCATCCAGCGCCGCATCGAGCGGCGCATGGCCGTCCATCAGATCGCCACCCTCGATGACTATGTCCAGTATCTGCGGCAGATGCCCGCCGAGTCGGACGCGCTCTTTCGCGATCTGCTGATCGGCGTCACCAGTTTTTTCCGTGACCCCGACGCCTTCGCAGTGCTGGAGCACGAGGTGATCCCCAAGCTCTTCGCCGGCAAGTCGGCGGAGGTCGCGATCCGCGTCTGGTCGGTGGGTTGCTCCACCGGCGAGGAGGCCTATTCGCTGGCGATCCTGCTGGCCGAACGTCAGGAGGCGCTGCGGCAGCGCTTCAAGGTGCAGGTCTTTGCCACCGACATCGACCCCCGGGCGATTGCCACCGCCCGCGCCGGGCTCTATCCGGCCAGCATCGCCGCCGACTTCTCCGCAGAGCGCCTCGCGCGCTTTTTCACCGCCGAGCCCGGCGGCGACGCCTATCGCATCCACAAGGGTATCCGCGACCTGCTGGTCTTTTCCGAACACAGCCTGATCAAGGACCCGCCGTTCTCCAAGCTCGACCTCATCAGTTGTCGCAACCTGCTCATCTATCTCGGCGGGGAGATGCAGAAAAGGCTGATACCACTCTTTCACTACGCCCTGAATCCCGGCGGTTTTCTGTTTTTGGGCACCTCCGAGACGGTGGGCGAGTCTCCCGATCTGTTCGAGGTGCTGGACCGCAAGCTGAAGTTCTATCGCCGCAAGGACGACGGGTACGCCGCGAAGCGCCTGCCCCTGGAGCGCGTTGTGCCGCCCCTAACCACCAGCGAGCCGGCGCTCGCTCGGGCGGCTGGCACCGCGGTCTACTCGATGAAACTGCCGCTGCGCGAACTGACCGAACAGAGCCTGCTGCAAGAAGTCGTCCCGTCCGCCGCGCTGGTCACCGCGCGGGGCGACCTTCTCTACCTGCACGGTCGCACCGGTCTCTATCTGGAACCGCCCCCCGGCGAGACCGGCGTCAGCAATCTCCTCAAGATGGCCCGCGAAGGGCTTCGGCCCGACCTGACCACCGCCCTGCACCGGGCGGCGGCGACCCGTGAAAGCGTCCGTCGTCCGGGGCTGCGCGTGAAAACCAACGGCGACTTCACCCGCGTCGACTTGCTGGTCCGCCCGGTGATGCCAGGCCCCGCCGCGACGTCCGAGGCGCCTCTTTATCTGGTAATCCTGGAGCCATCGCGACCCGGCGAGGGCGAACCGACTCGGCCGGCACGCGCCGAAGACGGCGACGGGGTGGCCGCTTCCGGCACCGACACCGACGCGCGCATTGCCGCACTCAAGGAGGAGCTGCGCGCCAAGGAGGAATACCTTCAGAGCTCCAACGAGGAGTTGGAGACCATCAACGAGGAGCTGAAATCCTCGAACGAGGAAATGCAGTCGGTCAACGAGGAATTGCAGTCCACCAACGAGGAGTTGGAGACCTCCAAGGAGGAGCTGCAATCGGTCAACGAGGAACTCGCCACGGTCAACGCAGAGCTGCAAACCAAGGTGACCGACCTGTCGCGGACCAACAACGACATGAACAACCTGCTGGCCGGCACCGGTATCGGCACCGTCTTTGTCGACCATCGACTGCGCATCCTGCGCTTCACCCCCGCCGCGACCCAGATCATCAACCTGATTCTGAGCGATGTCGGTCGGCCGGTGGGCCACATCCTCTCCAACCTGGTGGACTACGATCGTCTGGTGGCGGACACCCAGGCGGTGCTGGATACCCTGATCCCCAAGGAGTTGGATGTCCAGACCACGGCGGGCGTCTGGTACCGGATGCGGATCCACCCCTACCGCACGCTCGACAACGTGATCGAGGGCGCGGTGCTCACCTTCGTCGATCTCACCGAGATCATGCAGGCGCGCACGGCGCTGCGGCAATCCGAGGCCATGCGGCGCCTCGCCGTGGTGGTGCGCGACGCGCGCGACGCCATCACCATGCAGGATCTGGACGGCCGTATCCTGGCCTGGAACCCCGGCGCGGAGCGGCTGTTTGGCTGGAGCGAGGCCGAGGCGCTGCGGATGAACGTCCGCGACCGCATCCCCGAGGGGTTGCGCGAGGACGCCCTGGCCAGGATCCATCGGCTGAGTCAGGCGGAAATTCTGGAGCCCCTTCAGACCCAACGGATGACGAAAGACGGCGCGCTCCTGGAGGTCTGGCTGACCGCGACCGCCTTGATGAACGAGAGCGGGCAGATGTACGCCATCGCCACCACCGAACGGGCGAACCGATCCGGGAGCGAGACATGACGAGCCAGGATGATCGACCGGAGCACGAACCCCCGGAGTCGGACGCGGCGCGTGCGCTGCGCCAGGAGGCCGAGGCGCGCATCGGGAGCGACGCAACGCCCTCGTCGACGGACCTCGCCGCGCTTACGCCCGAGGCGATCCGGCGCACGCTCCACGAACTGCAGGTGCATCAAATCGAGCTGACGATGCAGAACGAGGAACTGCGTCGGGTGCAGGCGGAGATCGACGCCGTGCGGGCGCGCTATTTCGACCTCTACGACCTGGCGCCGGTGGGCTATTGCACGCTCTCCGAGACGGGACTGATCCTGGAGGCCAACCTAACCGCGGCGTCTCTGTTGGCGACGCCGAAAAGTGCGTTGATCAAACAGCCGCTCTCCCGCTTCATCGTCAAGGACGATCAGGACCTGTACTACCTGCATCGGAAACGTCTCTTCGAGACGGGCGAACCCCAGGAATGCGACCTGCGGCAGGTCAAGGCGGATGGCGCACGCGTCTGGGTGCATCTGGCGGCGACCGCCGCCCAGGCGGACGACGGCGCGTCGGTCTGCCGGGTGGTGATCAGCGACATCACCGCGCTCAAGGAGCAAGAACGCCGGCTTGAACATCTTGCCCTGTTCGACACGCTGACCGCGCTGCCCAACCGCAGACTGCTGGCCGACCGCCTGAATCAGGCGATGGCGCAGACCCAACGGCGGGGACAACGGCTGGCAGTGGGCTATCTCGACCTCGACGACTTCAAGACCATCAACGACCGTCATGGACACGAGGTAGGTGACGGGGTGCTGGTCGCCGTGGCGGAGCGGATGCAGGCGGTGCTGCGCGAGGGCGACACGCTCGCCCGGCTGGGTGGAGACGAGTTCGCCATGGTGCTGATCGATCTCGCCGACCCCGACGTCAGTGCGCCACTGCTCGAGCGCCTGCTCGCCGCCGCCGCCGAGCCGGTGCGGTTCGGTGATCTCCTGGTGCTGGTCTCGGCCAGCCTCGGCGTCACCTTCTATCCGCAGGCGGGCGTGGTCGATGGGGATCTCCTGCTGCGTCAGGCCGATCAGGCCATGTATCAGGCCAAGCAGTCCGGCAAAAATCACTTTTTCCTCTTCGACACGCAGCTGGAACAGCGCATCCGTAGCCATCACGAACACCTGGAGCAGACCCGCCACGCCTTGGCCGCGCGCGAGTTCGTGCTCTATTACCAGCCCAAGGTCAATCTGCGCACCGGGACGGTCATCGGCGCCGAGGCCCTGATCCGCTGGCGGCACCCGCAACGCGGTCTGCTGGCCCCGGCGCTCTTCCTGCCGACGACCGAGAACCACCCGCTGGCGGTCGAGATCGGCGAGTGGGTCATCAAGACCGCCCTCGCCCAGACCGACGTCTGGCGGGCGCTCGGCCTGGCGCTTCCGGTGAGCGTCAATGTCGGCGCCCGTCAGTTACAGCAGGTGGATTTCGTCGCACGCCTGCGCGCCATGCTGGGGGAGCATCCAGGGGTCGCGCCGTCCTGTCTCTGTCTGGAGATCCTCGAAACCAGCGCGATCGATGATCTGGTCGGGACCTCCCTGGTGATCGATGCCTGCCGCGAGCTCGGGGTGAGTGTCGCGCTGGATGATTTCGGCACCGGGTATTCCTCGCTGACCTATCTGAAACGTCTGGCGGTCACCCAACTCAAAATCGATAAAAGCTTTGTGTCCGGGATGCTGAACGACCCGGAGGATCTGGCGATCGTCGAGAGCATCTTGAGCCTGGCGGGTACCTTCAATCGTCAGGTCATCGCCGAGGGGGTCGAGACCCTGGAGCACGGGGAGATGCTGCTGCGTTTCGGCTGCGACCTGGCTCAGGGCTTCGGCATCGCGCGTCCCATGCCGGCCCATGAGATGCCCGGTTGGCTGGCCGCCTGGCAGACCCCTGCCTGTTGGGCCGAGCTGCCGGCCGCGCGCCGCGAGCATCTACCCTTGCTCTATGCCAGCGTCGAACACCGCGCCTGGGTTGCCGCCATCGAAGCTCATCTTCGGAGCGAGCAGGGCGTACCGCCGCTCCCGCCGCTGGATCGACGCCAATGCCGTTTTGCGGCCTGGTTACGGGCCGAAGTCGCGTCGGGTGATGGCGCGGAGCCCGATTTCCAGCGCATCGATGCCTTGCACCGGCAGGTGCATGGGGTGGTGGACGAGCTGCTGGAGCTGCGGGCGCGCGGTCGACATCCGGAGGCGCTGGCCAGACTGGGAGAGCTCCATGACCTGATGGACAGCTTGGTGGATGGACTGAAGGCGTGGGTGCGGGCACGGGATCAGTCGACCGCGATGATCGGTGAGGCGCGGTTGAGCGACTTATACGGCCATCTCGGACAAGCGAGGTGATGTCATGATCGAAATTCAGTCTCTCGCTCTGGACGCGGTTTAATGCAGATCACGTCTAAAGAATTCTGGCTCGCCTGGGTGGTGCTTGGTTGCGGACTCTTGGCGACGCTCTTTGTCGGCGCTCAGGTCAAGCAGGGGATCGAGGCGGACGCCGTGCGTCAGTTCGCCTTCGACTGCGACCAGGTGACCCTGAAGATCCGCGAGCGTCTGGGCGCCTATGCGCTGATTCTGCGCGGCGGCGCGGCACTGTTTGCGGCATCGGGGACGGTCGACCGTCAAGAGTGGCGGCTCTATGTTGAAACCCTGCGGGCGCAGGACAGCCTGCCCGGCGTGCAGGGGGTCGGTTTTGCGCAAGTGATCGCGCCGGATCAGCTCGCCGGCCATCTCGCCCGCATCCGCGCGGAAGGCTTTCCCGACTATCGCCTGTCGCCACCGGGCGAACGCGCCAGCTACACCGCCATCATTTATTTGGAGCCCTTTCGCGACCGCAATCTGCGCGCATTCGGCTATGACATGTTTTCCGAGCCGGTGCGACGGACCGCCATGGAACAGGCGCGCGATACCGGCGAGGCGGCCTTGTCCGGCAAGGTCAAGCTGGTGCAGGAGACCGCCGCCGAGGTGCAGGCGGGAACCCTCATGTATGTCCCCGTCTATCGCAACGGCTGGCCCCTGGAGAACCTCGAGCAGCGACGGGCGGCCATCTTCGGCTGGTCGTACAGCCCCTACCGGATGAACGATCTCATGATCGGGATTTTGGGCGATTGGACGCATCACGAAGGTCAGTCGATCAATCTGCGTATTCACGACGGTGCCCTGGCGACCCCCGAGACGCTGCTGTTCGACAGCCTGGGAGGGCGAGAGGCACACGCCTCTCCCGCGCGGCGCCAGCAGGTACGGCATCTCGATTTCAACGGTCATCGCTGGCTGCTGGTCTTCGAGCAAACCTCACGAACGTCCGGGATTCGCGATGCCTGGGTCTGGGCCACCCTGAGCGGCGGACTGGTGCTCAGCGGCCTGCTGTTCGGCCTGATGCTGTCGGTCGTGAACACGCGCGCCAGTATCCGCATCGCCCACAACCTGGCCGACAGGCTCCAGCGTCGCGAGCAGTTGTTGGAAGAAAGCCGTCAGGCGCTTGCCGATGTGCTCGACAATGCCAGTATTCACATTTGGGCATTTAACGGGATCCGGTACAGTTACCTCAACAAGGCCTTCTACGATTTCACCGGCATCCGGAAGGGCCAAGAACTGACGTTAGAAACCTGGGCTAACTACGTCCATCCCGACGACCTGGCCAGCGCGGGTGCTGTCTGGCAAGCCGCTTACGCGGCCAAGGCCGAACACGACAACTACTTTCGGCTCCGCAACACAAGGGGGGAGTACCGCGATTTTTGGTGCCATGCGGTCCCGATTTTTCACCGCAACGGAGAATTTTTTCACTTTCAAGGCTTTAATGTCGATATCACCGATCGCAAACAGGCTGAATCCCGCCTGCGATTGGCCGCCAGCGTGTTCACCCACGCCAGCGAAGGCATCATGATCACTACCGCCGAAGGCACCATCATCGATGTCAATGACGCCTTTACCCGCATCACCAGTTACGCCCGCGAAGACGTGCTGGGTCGCAATCCGCGCCTGCTCAGCTCGGGGCGTCAGGGACGCGAGTTCTACGCGTCGATGTGGCGGACACTGATCGAGAATGGCCGCTGGAGCGGCGAGATCTGGAATCGTCGCAAGAACGGCGAAGTGTACGCCGAGATGCAAACCATCAGCGCCGTGCGCGATGCGCTGGGCAGCCCCCAGCACTACGTCGCCCTATTCTCGGACATTACCGCGCTCAAGGAGCATCAACGTCAGCTCGAGCATATTGCCCATTATGATGCGCTGACCTCGCTACCCAACCGCGTGCTGCTCTCATTCCGTCTGCTGCAGGCCATGGCGCAGACCAAGCGGCGCGCACAGCGCCTGGCGGTGGCCTATCTCGATCTGGACGGTTTCAAGGCCATCAATGATACCCACGGTCACGAAACCGGCGACCAATTGCTGATGATCGTGGCGGGGCGCATGAAGCAGTGTCTGCGCGAGGGCGACACCCTGGCCCGTCTGGGCGGGGACGAATTCGTCGCCGTGCTGGTGGATCTGGGGGATGATGCGGGGAGCGTGCCGATGCTCACCCGCTTGCTCATGGCCGCGTCCCAGCCCGTGCCCGTGGATGGTCTTTCCCTACAGGTCTCGGCCAGCATCGGCGTCACCTTCTATCCGCAGTCCGCCGAGGTCGACGCGGACCAACTGCTGCGCCAGGCCGACCAGGCCATGTATCGGGCGAAGCTATCCGGTAAAAATCGCTATTCCGTTTTCGACGCCGCCGAGGAACAGAGTATCCGCGGCCACCATGCCAACCTGGAACGTCTCAGTCAGGCGTTGGCGGAACACGAATTTGTCCTCCATTACCAGCCGAAGGTCAACATGCGGACCGGCGCGGTCATCGGCGTGGAGGCGCTGATTCGCTGGCAGCATCCGGAACGCGGCCTACTGGCCCCGGCGCTGTTTCTTCCGGCGATCGAGAATCACCCGCTGGCGGTCGAGGTCGGCGAATGGGTCATCGAAACGGCGCTCACCCAGATGGACGACTGGCTCACGGGTGGTCTGGAACTCCCCATCAGCGTCAACATCGGCGCCCGCCAGTTGCGGCAGGCCGACTTTGCCGCGTGTCTGAACGCGCGCCTGCTCGCCCATCCGGATCGCGCCCCGAACGGCCTTGAGCTGGAATTGCTGGAGACCAGCGCGCAGGACGATCTGGTCAGCGTCTCCAAGGTGATCGATGCCTGCCGGGAGATCGGCGTCCACTGTGCCATGGATGATTTCGGCACCGGGTATTCCTCGCTGACCTGCCTGAAACGCCTGGCGGTCAGTCTGCTCAAGGTCGACCAGGGCTTCGTGCGCGACATGCTCGACGATCCGGGAGACCTGGCGATCGTCGAGAGCGTCCTGGGCCTGGCCGCCGCCTTTCACCACGAGGTGCTCGCCGAAGGGGTCGAGAGCCTGGAACATGGCGAGATCCTGCTGCAACTCGGCTGTGAGCTGGCCCAAGGGTATGTCATCGCCAGACCCATGCCGGGCGAGTCTATCCCGCCGTGGGTGCGCGCCTGGCGGCCTGATCGACGCTGGACCCGTCAGCCGCCGCTGCGCCGCGAGGAGATCCCTCTTTTGTTCGCAATCGTGGAGCACCGCGCCTGGATGCACGCGTTCGAAAATCACTGGCGGGAGGATGGTCCGAACACACCGCCGTTGGATTTCAACCACTGTCATCTCGCGCAATGGATCGCGCTGGATGGCAATGCACGCTATGGCGCTCAACCGATCTTTCAGTCAATCGCGCGGATCCATCGGCAACTGCATGAGTCGGCTCGGGAGCTACTGGACAATCGTGCCAAGGGCGATCAGTTCGAGAACGTGGCAAGATTAGAGACGTTGCGAGGCTTCCATGCTTCGCTCCTGGAGCAGATGCGGCAATTTCTGGATGAGCGTTGTCGGCAGGCGCCTTAAACCGGGCCAGCGCCGACAGTCGTCGGAGCTGGCGCGGCCAAGCCACTCGGCAAATTTCGCATACCGCACCGGGCGCGGTGTGTTGACTATCCGTTATCCGTCGCCTCAGGCTGCGCGCTGATCGAGCCTTGGGGCCTCGGCGCAGAGATCGATGTGCTCCATCTCCATCCTGACGCTATACACGATGCCGGCGGCATCGAGGCCGCAGACGCGTAGCTGTTCCTCATGCCCGGCTTGCTCTAGGCAGAGATCGGGCAGCCCGAGGTGCAGGCAGTAGACATTCAGGCCATGCGCGGCGAGCACCTCGGAAACGGCAGAGCCGGCACCGCCTGCGATCGCATTCTCCTCGACCGTGACCAGCAGCCGATGGCGATCGGCGAGTTCGAGGATGAGTGCCTCATCCAAGGGCTTGACGAAGCGCATGTTGGCGACGGTAGCCTCCAGTATCCGCCCCGCTTCTTCGGCGGGGGGGACGCGACTACCGAAGGCGAGCAGCGCGATATCGCGTCCCATGCGCCTGATTTCTCCACGACCGATGGGTAATGTCTCGGCTCCGCGCTTGAGGGCGACGCCGGGGCCGGTGCCGCGCGGGTAGCGCACCAGGGCCGGACCCGGATGCTGATAGGCGGTTTCGAGCAGCTGCCAGCATTCGTTCTCGTCGGCCGGGGCGGCGATGACGAGATTGGGCTGGGTGCGAGCGAAGCTGAGGTCGAAGCTGCCGGCATGGGTCGCGCCATCGGCGCCAACGAGCCCGGCGCGATCGACCGCGAGGGTGACATCGAGACCCTGCAGACAGACGTCGTGCACGAGCTGATCATAGGCGCGCTGGAGGAAGGATGAATAGATCGCGACCACTGGCTTCAGTCCCTCGCAGGCCATGCCCGCGGCAAGGGTGACGGCGTGCTGCTCGGCGATGCCGACATCGAAGTAGCGATCCGGAAAACGCTCGGAGAATTGCACGAGCCCGGAGCCCTCGCGCATAGCTGGTGTGATTCCGATCAGCCGGGCATCACGCGCCGCGGCGTCGCTGATCCATTCACCGAAGACCTCTGTATAGGTCGGCCCGGTGCCGCGCTTGTTGTGCATCCTGCCGGTCGCGCGATCGAACGGGGTTACCCCATGGTAGCGGGTAGGAGACTGCTCAGCCGGGGCGTAGCCGCGCCCTTTCTGGGTGATCAGATGCAGCAGGCGTGGTCCCGGCATCTGCTTCATGTTGGTCAGTGTGGCGATGACGGCGTCGAGGTCGTGACCATCGATCGGCCCGATGTAGTTGAAGCCGAGCTCCTCGAATAAGGTGCTCGGCATGAACATCCCCTTCAGATGTTCTTCCCAACGGCCGACGAACTGGCGCAGCTCGGGCAGACTCGCAAGCGCCTGTTTGCTGCCTTCGCGCACGTTGGTATAGGTGCGCCCGCTCAGAAGACTGGCGAGGTGCTTGCTGAGGGCGCCCACCGGCGGGCTGATCGACATCTCGTTGTCGTTCAGGATCACGAGCAGGTCCGGGTCGAGTGGACCGCCGTGATTCAATGCCTCGAAGGCCATGCCGGCGCCCAAGGAGCCGTCGCCGATCACGGCGACGACCTGCCGCGACTCGCCCTTGAGCCGCGCGGCGATGGACATTCCGAGTGCCGCGCTCAGCGACGTGCTCGAATGGCCGACACCGAAGGTGTCGTAGACGCTTTCGGAGCGTTTCGGGAAGCCCGAGATCCCGCCTTTCTGGCGCAAGCCTCCCATGCGTTGGCGGCGTCCAGTGAGGATCTTGTGCGGATAGGCCTGATGGCCAACATCCCAGACGATGCGATCGTGCGGCGTGTCAAAGACGCGATGCAGGGCGATAGTGAGCTCGACCACACCGAGTCCAGCGGCGAGATGGCCACCGGTGCGCGAGACGCTGTCGATCAAGAAGGCGCGCAGCTCGCTCGCCAGCGGCCTCAGGGCACTGCTCGGGAGGGCACGCAGATCGGTTGGATCATCGATCAAGTCGAGGAGCGGATACTGTGGCGGGGCCGAAGGCTCGGTATCAGTCATGGCGGACGCTCCGTAACGAGTTGACGCCCTCGGCACTCGGCGTGAGTTCGAGCTGCGCCAGCGTGGCCAGCGGCTTGCCGCCAGCGGCGAGCGACGGCAGCCAGGCACGCTTGCGGTGATGCCAGGGCAGGGGACGCAACAGATTCTGCTGCGCGTGAAAGTGGATGCGCGGGGCCATCCCGGCGTAATCGCGCGGGTCCGCGATGCCAAAGCGGAAGCGGGTGCGCATCCGCCGAAAGGTGTTGCCAAGCCTCGAGAAGGCGAGCAAGGCCGGATGGTAGCCATCGACCAGGAGATCGGCCCCGGCGGGCGCCAGCCTGCCAAGGGCGGCGAGACAGTCTGCAACCTGCGCAGCATCGAGGTAGGGCAGAACCCCTTCCAGGATAAACACCGGCCGCGTCTCGTCGAGTGCTGCGGCGATCTCATCGAGCTGATCGGGCAGCGCGGCGCGGACGTGCCGAATCCGCTCCGACGCCGGCAGGAGCTGGTCGCGTAGCGCCACGACCGGCGGCAGGTCGGCGCAGACCCAGCGGCGCACGCGCGCCCGCCGTGCGGGTGCGAGGGTTGCATCAAGCCGCACAGGAAGGGTATCGAGACCGCAGGCGAGCAGCACCAGGGTGCGCTCAATCGGCTCGCTCAGTAATGTACCGAGCGCTTCCTCGATCGCCAGTGAGCGGCTGATGCAGAGCCGCATCGGGAAAGGGTCCGTTCCCACCTCGGCGCGATCGACAGCAAGCCTTGCCGCCAGGTCGCGCGCTGCGGCATCGTCGAATGCGACCCCGGGCCACAGCGACTGGGCCTCGGCGCGGGCAAGCAACGGGATCAGTAGGGTGCGGCTGACGCCGTCGAGCGTCGGCGCGACCGGCGCAGCGCCGCCAGTGCTCGGAGTATCGGCGTTGGATGATTCGCTCAACGCGGGGTCACATGCAGCAGCAGCGGTGCCGAGGGCACCATCATGCCGGCGAAGCGAGGCTCGATCGGACCCGCGGTAGCACGATCAAGCTGCAGTCCGCGCACGAGATGGGCCAACAGCAGGGTGCCTTCGATCAGGGCGAAGCGACGCCCGATACAACTGCGCGGTCCACCCCCGAAGCCCAGATGATGCGCCTGCATCAGATGGTCCGGATTGATGTTTGGGTAGCGATCCGCCCGGAAGCGATAAGGCTCCGGCCAGAGCCGCGGGTCGTGGTGGATGGCGAGGATGTTGATGATGAGCTGATCGCCGGCACGGATGCGGTAATTGCCAAGAACATGGTCGCTGACGGCATCGCGGAGCAGGATCGGCGGCTGCGGGTAGAGACGGAGCGCCTCCAGGAAGGCGCCCTGGGTCAACGGCAGGGCCTGCACCGCGGCGGCATCGGTTGGCGCCTTCTCCAGCGGGTCCACCTCGGCGCGCAGATGCTGCTGCAGGCCCGGGTCGCCGGCGATCTCCCAGAGGGCCCAGCTCAGCGCGATCGCGAGCGAATGATGGCCGGCGATGAGCATGGTCATGAGCTCGTCGCGCATCTCGTCCGGGGTGAAATGCTCTGGGTCTTGCTCGCGCTGGCGAAGCCATTGGCCGAGCAGATCGCTCGGGTCCCGGTCGTCGTTTAGATGGCGGCGACGGGTGTCGATGATGCGCGCCAGGATCGCTTCCGCCTCGGTGATCTTGCGCCGAAAACGTAGGTTGGCAGGCGTCGGCCAGCTCAGCGGCGGTGCGAGGAGGCTGCTTCCGCGTTGAACGAGAGCATCAAGCAGGCGGTGAATGACCTCACTGACATCCGCGTAGCGCGCGTCGTAGTCGATGCCGAAGAGCGTCCGCAGCAAGGCGATGAGTGTCGTGCGGGAGATCTCCGCGATCAAATCCACCGACTGTCCCGCCGGAAGGGCACGCCAGCGTTCGACCAGGAGTCGAGCTGATTCGGCCATCGCCGGCGCATAGCCGTCGAGGCGACGACCGGACATGGACGGATTGGCGAGACGGCGATGCTTCTTCCAGCGCTCGCCGTCGTTGATCAGCAAACCCTCGCCAGTCACGGCGCTGAGCCGACGCATCAGGCGGCCTTTACGATAGCGACGCTCCTTGTCGAGCAACACCTCCCGAATCAGTGCCGGATCGTTGAGCTGAAACAGCCGAAAGCCGAGATAGTCGAGACGAACGAACGGCGTCTGCGAGGCCCGCGCAAACAAGGTCAGGAGATCCCGCCGGAACAGGGGGGGCAGGGACGCAAAGCCCGATAAGGTCGGCGGTTTGGCGACGACCTGGTCGGGCGGTGTCACGGGGTCGGTTGCGGGATGCAGGTGCATGATCAATTCTGACCGGCGGTGGTTCGTCGCGGCCCCGGCCGCTTAAGCATCCAGGTCAACGACCAAGCACTGATTCACTGTGCTGTTTGTGTCGGCGCTGCCGCAGTCGTCTGCGCGAGCTTCACGTCGTCGGCCTTGGTCTAGCTGTATTCCGGTATTGCGAAGACCAGCGCTTAGACGACGCCCTCGCCCGCGGCCGGAGCGACAACTCCGGCCGTCGTCGGGCTTTTTCAGCCGGTGCACAGGCGGGGATGCGCCGCCGGTGACCTGGGCTCAGGTCCGAAGGACCGCCGCCAGGAGTCTGTCCGACTTGTCGGATCTCGGCCTGGTCATCGCCGAAAACCGGTCACGTAATGATCAAAACCGATGCACTACGCAAATTTCGGCGGCTTCGACATGCTCGAAACCGCGGAAACTCGCGTACGAGCGCGTTGCGCACCGAAGTCGGACAGCCTCCCAGGCCGCGAGGAATCGGCTGAGGACTCAGCCGATGGCGCCGCTTACTGGGCAGCCGGAGCGGCCGGAGCGGCCGGAGCCGGGGCGGCAATCGCAGCGGGCTCGGCGACGCGCACGCTGTCTTTGAAGCCGTAGCCCGGCAGACTCAACGCGTAGGAGTGGACCAACCACATCTGGATGAACAGGATGAAGAAGAACGGGACCATCCAGGTGGCCGGGTTGATCACGGTCCAGATCTTCCAGTCTTCTTCTGGATGATCGGGTTTGGCAATGGAGGGGTCGGCCATCAAATACGGGACTTGCATAAATATTCTCCTTGTCGCTCAGAGCTCAGAACCAGGGTTGGTAGACCCACGTCATCACGTGGACCAGAGTCGCGATCATGACCCAGCTCCACACGCCATGCTTCCAATGCTCGTGGAACTCCTTCGCTTGCTCGTCGGTGAGACCCGACAGGTTCTTCATTTCGGCCATCGAAATAACCTCCGGCTGAGGGATTGGTGCGAGTGCCGCCCGGCGATCCCGGACAGGACACTCCGACGTGTGGAAGGCGCTGCCTGCTTGCCGTCGAGTCCGGGAAACCCGGATGCGAGGTGCGATCCACGAGTGTTAGTTTAACCTGACAGTCGCATGTGTCAAGGCTGATTTACATCTAATTCTTGTGGTCAGCCGACTCTGTGATTGGGATGCCGAGGAGCGGCGGGGGATAACACAAGTCTTCTGGATTCAAGCCTTCGAGGCGGTTTGCGCCATGGCGCGGATCAGGCTCCGGTCATATTTTCCGGAATCAAGGAGCGGAAGCTCGGCGACTCGCCTAAACTCGCGAGGGCGCTCGGCGCCCGACAAGGCTTGCTCGCACCAGGAACAAAGAGCCGGCTCGTCCGGTTTGCCGCGATAGATCGCAACCATGCGGTGGCCCCAAACCGGATCATCGAGTGCGACAACCACCACCTCGGCAACACCCGGAGCCTGACACAGCACGGCTTCGACCCGGGAAAGCGAGACATTGGTGCCGCCGATGACCAAAACCTCGTCGGCTCGCCCGCCAACCCGCAGCTCACCGTCGACGCCGACGCCGCCGAGGTCCGAGGTCTCGAACCAGCCGTCATCGAGGCCCCGCCCCGGCAGGCGCTGCGGATTTGCATAGCCGATCATGACCATCGGACCGCGGACTCTCAAGCGAGCCGGACTGGTCGCAGGCGGGCCGGAGGCGATCTCGACGCCGGAAAGGAGCGGGCCGATGCTGCCATCAACGCAAACGCGCTCCAGTGCACGGGCCGAGGTCGCGATCTGGGATGCAGTCTCGGTCATTCCATAGGTGAGATAGAGCGGCCATCCCGCGGCCAGCGCGCGCTCGGCGAGCGCCGGGCTTAGTACCTGGCCGCCCACCAAGAGGACGCGAAGGCTCTTGGGCGGGGTCGCGCCGACATCCAAGAGACGGTCCAGCATCGGCGGCACCAGGGAGATATGGGTCACGGCATGCCGGCGCAGATCCTCGGCCAGCGTTTGCGCGTCGAAGCGTTCGTGCAGAACAAGACTCGCCCCCGCAAGCGCAGTGCGATCAAGAATCGCCGACCCGCCGACATGGCTCAATCGAAGACAACAGAGCCAGACATCGTCGACGCCGAACCCGAGCTGTCGATTGACGGCGGCGGCCGAGACCTGGAGATTTTTCGCGCTCAGCATGACGACCTTAGGTTGGCCGCTGCTGCCGCTCGTTTTGACCAATCGAGCAACCGGCGTTTCTTGCGGGATCATCGCCGCGGAAAGGACACCCGTGCTCACAAGGTCACCGGACTCGGGCTGCCATCGCCACTCGGTCCCCGTTGCGACAGCCAGTACATCCAATTCCGCGCGTCCGAGGCCGGCACGAAAGGGAAACACGGCAACACCGAGCCGCGCTGCGGCGCTGCTCATCAAGAGCACATCAAGGACGGGGCCGTCGGGACAGAGGACGACGTGGCCGGGCTCAAGACCCCGAGCCTGGAGAAACGAGGCCCGTTGCCGTATGCGCGCGTCGAGCATCGAACCGTCCCATCGCTCGCCGCCGACGAGAACGGCGCGATAGGCCGAATCCGGTTGGGATGGGAGCCGGAGATCGAGAATGTCCATCGGATCTGGACCGGCACTCACGAAAGACGCGCTACCATCGCACCTCGAACACGCAGGATTCGTCACCGCTGGCCTGGCAGGCAACCTCGGTGACACGCGCGTTCGGGTGGACGAGCCTGGAGAACAGGCGCTCGAAGCTCCCGGCGTAGAAATCGCAGAGAGGTTCGTCGGCCGAAGCGCCTCGACAGATCGGACCATCCGTCACGGTCAGCCTGGTCGGGCGACCGGGCTTCCCGTCGAAGACGCCGCTGCCGACGAAGGTCCAGGCGTTACGACGAATGGCCGAGATCAGCACACGGCTCGCGAGGCGGGCCGGCAGGATGACGAGGAGGCGCTGGACCGGACGCGGGATGCGATTGGCGAGCAGATAATCGCCCGTGCGCAATCCCGCATCGTGCGAAACGGGTCGAGCGACATCGAGACCCAATTGCTCGCGCAGCGCCGCCTGGAGCCGAGTGACCTCGCGCTCGTCGACCATCTCGCTCGGGAGGGTCTTCAGATAGTGCTCTAGGCCGGCGGTTCGGAAGACCCGAGCGACGGCATCCGGGCCGCGCGCCTCTTCCAACGCCTCTGCGACGCGGATGACGGCGTTGGGTCCGACCCTCGCTATCGCGCCGAGCTCAGCGGGCGCGTTCAAGGCCCGGCCGTCGCGCGCCACTGGGTGCTGCCCCAGTCGACAGACGCGTCCTGTTCGACGCAGAGTCCATGCAGCAAGTACCGACCCTCCTCGGTGACGCGAATCCCGTCATCCGTCACCTCGAGTAGGCCACGCCCGCCATTGCGGCAAAGACTCTCGTACTCGCGCTCCAAACCCTTCGCGGATGCCGCGGGAAGCTCGAGGTTACACATCAGATAGAGGATGGCCTCGCGGCGGCGCCGGTCCTGGTCGCTCAGATGGCGCCCCCAGGACACGGGAAGCAGACCGGAAGACACGCAAGACTGCCAGGTTTTCAGGTCGGGCGCGTTTTGAACAAGCGCACCCCCGACCTCGCCGATGCCGCTTGGACCGAAGGCAAGCACATGCTTGGCGGGCATCGGGGTGTAGCCGATCGCGTTCCGATAGAGTCGGCGTTCATCTTGCGCACTGGTCAACTCGTCGGATTCGCGCGCGAAGACATCCAGACCGACCCAGCGATAACCAGCCGCAGAAAAGGACTGTACGGCCTGATGAAACAGGGCCAGCTTCTCGGCGACCGTCGGAAGTTGATCCGCACTGATGGCGTGTTGATGGGGCCTGCTGACGGGATCGTGAGCATAACTGAAGCAGGCGACCCGATCCGGACCGAGTGCGACGATCTGGTCGAGGGTTGCTTGGAACCCGTCCCGCGTCTGGAAGGGCAAGCCGTAAATCAGGTCGAGATTAATGCTCTCGAACCCGGTGTCGCGCGCGGTCAGAAAGACATCGCGCACCATATCGAGCGACTGGACACGGCCGATGGCACGCTGGACGTCGGAATTGAGGTCCTGAACACCGAAGCTGATGCGCTTGAATCCAAGCCCGTAGAGGAGGTCGAGCTGCCCGGCCGAGGTGCGGCGCGGATTGCATTCGATCGAGGTACAGGCTTGATCGGAAATGCGGAAGTGGCGCTCGACGATCTCCATCAAGCGCGCTAGTTGGGGCTCGTTGAGATGGTTGGGCGTGCCGCCTCCGACGTGAAGCTGATCGGTGACCCGACCGCGGCCGATGATGTCGGTGACGAGCCCCATCTCGAGGTCGAGGGCATCGAGATATTGATCGACCCTCTCCTCGCTGTGCGTGATGGTCGTGTTGCACGCACAGTAGAGACAGCGCACGTGACAGAAGGGGACGTGCACGTACACGGACACATGCTCATCGGGGCTGTCACGCAGCCCCGCGAGCGCCTCTTTGTAGTTCGAATCCGAGAAAGCCGCGTCGCCGCCCATTTGCGATGTCGCCAAGGTACACCCCGGCGGCAAGTGTCCGAACCGCTCGAGAAGCTCGAGCGGCAGGCCTGAAGGGAGTGGAGGCGCCATGTCTTGAACCCGGTTAGTCAGGTTGGACTGCCGTCATCTTCGGCTTGGAAACGGCTGCCTTGACCGGCAGGTCCGATTCCGAAACCTGCAGATCGTCCGGAGCGCCGCATGCCACGACCTTGACGGGTGTCCCTTTGAAGTTCATGTCCGCGGACAGCTCGGGACGATCCCGCTTCAACTGAGCGATCTCGTCTGCAGTGAGAACCTTGGACGCATCGAAGCCCAGGTCCACCTCGGTCGACATCCCCTTCATCTTGAGGCGCTCGAGGTCGTAGAACTTTTTCGACGCCGTGGTCTTCGCGAAGGCCTTGAGGCAGCCGAGCATGTAACGTCTGCGGAACTTGTCCTTGATCCAAGGATACTCCAAGAAGCTCTTGCGCATATAGAAGCGCGCATAATTCTTCAGGACGCCCTTGAGCACCTGCTCGCGGGTCATCGCCTCGGGCTTCATGATCGGAGTGACGAAATTGTACTTCGAGTAGTCGCGAACCTCCACCCGGTCGCCCAACTCCTCGAACAGCTCCGCGAACGGCCACGGCGTATACATGTTCCAGTTCGCCATATCGGGCTTCCAATCCTGGGCGAGCTTGTAGGTCTCCTCGATGGTCTCGGGCGTCTCGTTCTCGAGGCCCATGATGAACTGGACCTCCGCGACGATTCCGGCCTGCTGCAGGAGCTTCACCGCGAGCTTGTTCTGCTCGACCGTGGTCTGCTTGCGGAAGGTGTCGAGGTTCAGCTGCGAGACCGCCTCGGTGCCGAGCGAGACATGGACCAAACCGGCCTTGCGGTACAAGGGCAACAGGTCACGATCGCGCATGATATCGGTCACGCGCGTGTTGATGCCCCAGTGCAGCGGCAGGTCGCGCTTGATCAGCTCCTCGCAGAGTGCGACGAACTTCTTCTGGAAGATCGTCGGCTCCTCGTCGGCGAGGATCATGAAGCCGACGTTGTAGTCTCGAACCAGGGTCTCGATCTCGTCGACGAATTTCTTCGGATCGCGATGACGATACTTGCGCCAGAACTTCCACTGCGAGCAAAAACGGCAGGTAAAGGGGCAGCCGCGCGCAAAGTTCGGTACGGCGACTCGACAGTTGAGCGGGGTATAGATGTACTTGTCCCAGTCGAGCAGGGACCAGTCCGGCGTCAAGGTATCCAGGTCCTCGATGACAGGACGTGCCGGGGTCGCAACGACCTGACCGTCGTCGTCGATATAGGCAATGCCCCAGATACGCTTGCGATCCTTTCGATGCGTGCCCGCCTCGATCGACTGCAGGAGCGCGACCGCGATCTCCTCGCCCTCGCCGCGCACGATGTAGTCGATCCAGGGCGCCTCGCTGAAGACCTGGGTATACATGAAGGTCGGATGGATACCGCCGAGCACGGTGACGCAGTTCGGGAGCACCTCTTTGGCGATCTGGAGCGTGGTCTGCGCCTTGTAGATCTGCGGCGTGATGGCGGTCGCCAGAACGACGTCGGGCTGATTGACCCGGATGATCTCGCGCAGTTTCTCGTCCGGAATATCGTAGGTCATGGCATCGATGAACCGGATGTTCGTCATGCCCGCGTGCTTGAGCGCACCCCCGATATAGGCGACCCAACCGGGTGGCCAGTTTCCTGCGATTTCCGCACCACCACAGTGATAGTTCGGCTGGATCATCAATATACGCATGAGAATTCCTCAGGAACGGGTCGAACGGCAAACGGCCATTCGAGCCTGACCGCATCAGTCCGATCTCGGACATTGCCGAGCACGTCGAGCCAGCGAAACCGGCGTTACACCGAGACGCGAGGACACCGGGACGCGATGCCTCCGCGATGCGCTGGCCTAGAACTCGAACGTTTCCGAATCGGGTTGTTTCGTCTCGCGCCGTCCGGGCGCGCATTGCTCCATACCTTAGCTGATTCCCGAGCAGCTCGATATGATTCGCGTCAACCGCGCCGGGCGCCGCGACATCGTCTTCCCGACACGGCCTCGAGCGATATGCGAGCAAGCGTAGCCGAGTCTCCGGCTCGGATCAAAGCCCGCAATACGGAGGGTTCCTGCCCCCGACGCCTAAACCGCACCGCCCCAAAGCCCGTTCAGTCTGCCGCGACTGCTCCCGTCCAAAAAGATCGCATACCGTGCCGGGCGCGGTTTAGGTTCACGAAGACTTGATGATCGGAGCCATTCAGCCGTTTCCCGCGCAGCAGTCGGGGGACGGCGAGGTCGCTTGCGGCGGCAACACCTTTCGGGACGGCATCATTGTACGCTTCGGCCCATCGGCACGTGTCTCGCCGCGTCCGCGTTGGATATTTGGTTCACCACTCGGTTTCCCGTCGGCATCCCGAGAGGGCAGAGCCCACGCCCAGAGCGCCTCGTCCGGCAAGGGAAGCACGAGGAACCAGTGTTCGAGGATGCCCAGCGCCAAGAGGCTCGCCACCAAGATCAGGCTGACGATCTCAAACTCGCTTGCCCCCGGACCGAGCGCGCGGGACACCATCAACACCACGATCAGGGTGGGCACCGTCACCGAGATCGGAAACAAGAGGTTCATGCTCCGCTTGGGCATGTAGGATTTCAGATAGGCGAGATGCTCGGGCAGCCAGTCGTTCAGATTGGGAACACCCAAGAATAGATTGAGCTTCGCACTCCAGCGCATCAGCCAGAGCACGACGAAGGTCCAGGTTCCGACCTGATTGGGCTCCCCCCACGAGATCAAGACGAGGATGGTCACCGCCGAGAGAACGGCAAACTCATGATAGAGGCTGGTCAAGATCGCGAGACCGAAGCGCTTCCAGGCTGGACAACCCGGCGGGCACGGGGTCTTTCGCGGCCCGGTCAAGAGTCCGGTGAAATAACTCATTTCCAGGACGCCCCAAACGATCACCCCGGAGGTAAAGGCGACGTAGGCCGCGCTCAGAGAGGTCGAAGTGCTGCTGACGACGAGCGCAAAGACGGCAAACGCCAGCACCGCGGTCCCGCCGAGCATGGTCCACCCGAAGGTGCGACCCGGCAGATTATCCAGATAGAGCACCAGACCCGTGCTGAACCACCAGAGCCCGAGCGCAAAAAGAACGGGGTAACCATATTCGAGCATGAAATGCGCCCTATTCTCTGGCCGATGGCGATCGGAATGCCTCCGCGTCCCGGATCACCCCTGCCCTGCAGCGACGGACCTCGACGGCCACTGATCGAGTATCGACCGGCGTGTCGCGCTCGGTTCAAACCGATTTCGCAGACGCGGTATGTCGAGGTCGGGGAGCCTGATGATACCAGGCGAGACATCGTGCGAGCAGGGTCCGCTTCGTCGCGACGGTGGCCGGGCAGAGGGCGTCGCTCGCCCCGATACCCGGCCACGCCCTCACTGAGCCGACGGCTGCGCCGATAGGAATCGTCCGACGGCGGCTTCGTTCGTCGGGCCGAATGCCCTGAGGTCGATGAAGAAGTCGGTCGTCTGATCCTCCAGCGTAAAACGACCGTTCTCGCGAAGGCTTAGACGATAGGGTCCATCCAAGGCCACGCTGTGCATCCGACGCTCGCGCTCCAAGGTCCGAAGCACCCCCCGGATGAATCCGTCTTCACCCTGCGGGAGCGTCTCCAACAACACCCCGGAGTCGGAATCGTAGACCGCCAGCTCACCTTGGCCGACTTCCACGAAACTCAGATCGCGAACCGCAACCTCAGGCGAAACGGGCGCCTGGCTTGGGTCGAAGCCGGTCAGTCTTGCGACAGCGACGGCGAGGATCGTAAACCCGATCAGCGAGGCAACCGCGATCAACATGACCCGCGGAAACGGACGATCATGCAATTCAGTCAAGATGCAACCTCTTCTTCAGGATGTCGAAACAGCATCGGGGCCCGCGCGGTCGTCGGTGTCGGCCTCGGCATGCTCGGCACCCTTTTCGGTTTGGGCCAGATAGCGGTTGAGTGCATCCGAAAGGATCTCGGCCACCCGAGCCACGTCTGGAATTGCCCGGAGCATCGGCTGCGGTTTGAAGAAATGCCAGGGCCGAACATGCGGCCACAAGACCGTGTAAGACGTCCGCGTCGACGCGACCAGAATGATGGGGATGTCGCCCGTATCGTCGCGATAGCGCTTCATCTGCGCGGAATGGATCTGAGCAAACGGGAAATTCACGATCATCGGCAGCGCCACACCGAATCGCATCACCAAACGACGCGTCGTGATGGTGTAGACGGTTGACCTCGCCATCGCCCAGGCAAGCAGCAAAAGGCCCCCGATCGAGACGACGCCGAGGGCCAGGATCCAAAGCGCACCGACCATGACCTCGACCGAGGTCTCCCCCGCGGCAAGATCCGCGAAGATCCGCCAGGCGAGGATGACGGCGAAATAGACGGCGACCTTCCGAACATGGAAGGCGCGCCGCGCCAGAGCGCTCCAGCGCGGCGCGCCCTGCCAAAGCATCTCCTCGCCTGGAGGAAGATGCTCGGGCAAGCCCCGAATGGGCTCGAACTCATACTCTCTCACAGGAGAGGCTCAGACCGATCCGCAGTTGCGTAGAATTGGCCACCGGCATAGTAGGCGCAGACCTTGTCCTCTTCGTAGAGGGTAACCTGATCGGGCTTGGCCAGACCCGGCACGTTCGCAAAGTGCTTGCCGGCGATCGACTTGACGTTGACCTGGCGGTTCTTCTTGTCGAAGCGCGTGAAATTGATCGGCAACAGGACTTGCTTGCCGCCCTTCGCGACCTTGACCTCCAGATACCGGATCTGCGGCTCGGAGCGGTCGACCCAGACGTCTGTAACGGTTCCGCCGACTTCGCCGTCGAATCCGACAACCGTCATACCGCGCGGATCCGGATCCTTCTCGGCGATCGAGAAATCGGTGGCGACGCGCAGCGGGACGATCTTGGGCGCACCCTCGAAGGTCAGATCCGGGTGCTTCGCGCGGTCCGGGGATGCGGACGGACCGAAGCCGGACAGCATCGGATCGCCGTTCGGGATGAGCGGCGATCCCGGATACGGCTGAGCCGGCGTGGCATTGATCTTCTCTGCGGCCTCGACACGCGGCACGGAGACGGTTCCGCCGTTGTGCGGAAGCAGATAGGTCTTCGGCTCCGGCATGGACGGGAAACCTTCGATCTTGATCTTACCGCCACGCGTGGACTCGAGCGGGTAGCCTTCGCGCTTGTTCTCGCGATGCAAATAAAAGATAAGCCCGGCGAAGAAGAACCAAAAGACATAGAGGACGAGCTGAGCGACGTCGATATAGCTGGTGATGGCTGCTGACATGATGTGACCTCCGTAGGACGAAAGACTAACCGCTGAAATCGGTTAGGCCGAAGCGCGATGAATGCCGATGACCGGGTTCGTTCGGGGGAGCGACGAGCGGATCAATGGCGGTCAACGCGGCGAACGATGCTCTGGATCTCGATGTAATAGACGCCCCCTAGCCAGTGAAAGGACCGGCGCACGCCGGACCGAGACGACGCCCGAGCGCCGCGCCGCAACCGGCCGCGGAGCCACGCGCATGGGCGCACGAACGGCAGTCTCGAAACACCGCACTCGACTGCTCATGCAGGCACCAACTCCAGTGCCTGCGACGTATAAAACCCGACGGCGATCCGCTTGGTGCGCTGCGCACGCCAGCCCGCAAGGGCGGGCTCTTCCGTCAAGAGAGCGCGCAGGCGATCCGGCCCGACCGGCACGATCGCGGGCGAGCGGTTGCCGCGCGGAAAGAGCTGCCCGACGGCGTGCATGAGGGCCAGCGCGGGCGTCTTGGGCGCGAAGGTGAAGAGGATCGAGCCGCAGGTCCGGCCGGCCAGCCCCGCGAGCACCTTCACCACGTCCGCCGGCACGTAGTGGATCAGCGAGTCCATAGCGACGACGTGATCGAATCGGCCGTGCGCCGGATCCAGCATGTCGCCGGCCTCGAAATGGACCGACCCGGGGCCGAGATCCTTCGGGGTACGCTCCTGCGCGATCTGAATCAGCGTCGGTGCGACGTCGATGGCAACGACATCCGCGCCGCGCCGCGCCGCCTCGAAGGCCAATGCCCCCGTCCCGCAGCCTGCGTCGAGCAGCCGTTTGCCCGTCAGATCGGCGGGCAGCCAGTCCAACAGGGTCGCCCGCATGTCGTCGCGACCCGCGCGCACGGTGGCCCGGATACGGCTGACCTTCACATCGGATGTCAGCTTGCGCCAGGCATCGGCAGCGGTGCGATCGAAGTAAGTTTCGATCTCTTCGCGGCGCTCTTGATACGAGCCGTTGGCCATCAATCGAACCCCAGAAAATCAAAGATATCGCGGTCGCGCATGGGCTGCGCGTCCAATGGCTCGACCCCGTCCCAAAGCATTTGGGCGAGACGCAGATATTCGGACCTGGCATGCTCGAGCCCGGGCGCCTCGTCCATCTCGAACAGGGTCGACTTCTTCAGGCGACTGCGCCGAATCACGTCGAGGTCCGGCAGATGCGCAAGCCGCTTCAGACCCACCGCGTCGTTGAAACGGTCGATCTCGTCGGTGTTCACACTGCGGTTGGCGATGACGCCGCCGATACGCACGCCGTAATGTTTAGCCTTCGCTTGGATCGCAGCCGCGATGCGGTTCATCGCGAAGATCGAGTCGAAGTCGTTGGCCGTGACGATCAGCGCACGCTCGGCGTGTTGCAGCGGCGCGGCAAACCCGCCGCAGACCACATCGCCGAGCACGTCGAAGACCACGACATCGGTGTCTTCGAGCAGGTGATGCTGCTTCAGAAGCTTCACGGTCTGACCGACCACGTAGCCGCCGCAACCGGTGCCGGCCGGCGGTCCGCCCGCCTCCACGCACATCACGCCGTTGTAGCCCTCGTAGACGTAGTCGCTCGGGCGCAGCTCCTCGGCGTGGAAATCCACCGATTCGAGGATGTCGATGACCGTCGGCACCAGACACTTGGTCAGGGTAAAGGTCGAGTCGTGCTTGGGGTCGCAGCCGATCTGCAGCACCCGCTTGCCGAGCTTGGAAAAGGCGACCGACAGGTTCGACGAGGTCGTGCTCTTGCCGATGCCGCCCTTGCCGTAGACGGCAAAGACCTTGGCCGTATCGATGCGGATATCCGGATCGAGCTGGACCTGAACACTGCCCTCGCCGTCCGGGTGGCCGGAAAAGTCGCCGATCATGCCGGCCGGGATCTCTTGGATCGTCACGCGGCGGCCTCCTCGACAATCCCTTCAAGCCGGTCCTCGAGCTCCTCGCCGGCTTGACGCAGCGCTTCGAGGGTTGCCGCATCGGGCGACCAGTAGTTGCGCTCGTGGGCCTCGATCAGCCGGTTCGCGACCTTTGCCGATGCCGTCGGGTTGAGCTGCGCGAGACGATTGCGCATCTCCTCGTCCAGCACGTAGGTCTCGGTGAGCTGCTGGTAGACCCAGGGCGCGACCTGTCCGGTGGTGGCCGACCAGCCCATGGTGTTGGTCACGTGCACCTCGATCTGGCGCACGCCTTCGTAGCCGTGCTTGAGCATGCCCTCGTACCACTTGGGATTGAGCATGCGGGTGCGCGTCTCGAGCGCCACCTGCTCGGCCAGGGTGCGGACCACGCCGTCGCCGCGGGTCTGGTCACCGATATAGACCGGTACCTCGTCGCCCTTGAAACGGCCGACCGCACGGGTGATCCCGCCGAGGGTGTCGAAGTAATGGTCGACCGTGGTCACGCCCAGCTCGACCGAGTCGAGGTTCTGGTAAGCCAGCTGTACGGTGGAGAGCACGCTCTTGAGCAGCTCGGCCTGACGGACCGGCTGACCGGAACGCCCGTAGGCGAAGCATTTACGACGCGTGTAGGTCTCGGCCAGCTCGTCCTCGGCGTCCCAGCTGCTGCTGTCGACCAGGTAGTTGACGTTGGCGCCGTAAGCCCCGTCGGCGTTGCTGAAGACCCGCAGCGAGGCGGTCTCCAGGTCGCAGCCCTGCGCCTCTTGATAGGCCAGCGCATGCTTACGCACGAAGTTCTGCTCGAGCGGCTCGTCGGCTTGGGCGGCGAGGAAGGCGGCCTCGGCCAGCAGGCGGGTCTGCAGGGGCAGCAGGTCGCGGAAGATGCCGGAGAGCGTCATGACCACGTCGACACGCGGACGCCCCAGCTCTTCGAGCGGGATCAGGGTCGCGCCGGCCAGACGGCCGTAGTTGTCGAAACGCGGCAGCGCACCGATCAGCGACAGGGCCTGCCCGATGGGCCCGCCCTCGGTCTTGAGATTGTCGGTTCCCCAGAGCACAAGCGCGATCGTCTCGGGGAAGCTGTTGCCCTCCTCCGACAGATGACGCTCGATCAGCCGCTGGGCCTGGCGCGCACCGTCCTTGACTGCGTAGGCGCTCGGCAGACGGAAGGGATCGAAGCCGTGCAGGTTGCGCCCGGTCGGGAGGATCGCCGGGGTGCGCAATAGATCACCACCCGGCGCGGGGCGGATGAAGCCGCCGTCGAGGGCATGCAGGATCGCAGGGGTTTCGGTGTCCTGAACCAAGAGCCGGTCGGTCTCGGCCAGCTCGCGGAACAGCTCGACGTTCTCGTGGGAGGCGGCCATGCCGCCGGCCTTGAGCGCCTTTTCCGGCGTCTTGCCGGCGACCAACGCCTCGACGGCCGCGCGTGTCGGGTGCATGTCCTTGGATGCCTCGGCAACCGCGAGCAACAGGTCGAGCCGCTCCTCCTCGGTCGGCGCCTCGCCGACGACATGCAGTCCATGCGGGATCAAGGTGTACTCGAGCTCCAGCACCTTATCGTGCAACGCGGCGATCCGCTCCTCGACGTCCTCGCCCCAAGCCGGCTCCAGCTCGGCCAGCTCAAGCTCGGCGGCCTCGGCCTGAATCAGCTCGGCCAACTCTTTGCGCTCGTCCTGCTCCTCCGGCGGGAGACCGCGCCGCCGCTCCATCGAACCCTTCAGATCGATCAGCCCCTTATAGAGCCCGGCATGCGCGATCGGCGGCGTGATGTAGCTGATCAGGGTCGCCGCGGCACGCCGCTTGGCGATGGTGCCCTCGGACGGGTTGTTGGATGCGTAGAGATAGACGTTGGGCAGATCCGTGATGAGACGATCGGGCCAGCAGGCGCCCGAGAGACCGGCCTGCTTGCCGGGCATGAACTCGAGTGCCCCGTGCGTTCCGAAGTGCAGCACCGCATGGGCGCCGAAGTCGTCGCGGATCCAGCGATAGAAGGCCGAGAAGGCGTGGGTCGGAGTGAAGCCCTTCTCGAAGAGCAACCGCATGGGGTCGCCCTCGTATCCGAAGGCCGGCTGGATACCGACAAAGACGTTGCCGAACTGGGCGCCGAGTACGAACAGCGAGCCGCCGTCGGTCTGCTGTTTGCCGGGGGCCGAGCCCCACTGGGCCTCGATCTCGGCCAGGTAAGGCTCGCGCCGGACGTGGTCGTCGACCGGGATGCGGACATGGACGTTCGCATGGGAGCCGAAACGCCCCGAGTTGCCGTTGACGATCTGCTCGCGCAGCGCGTCGACATCCTTGGGCACATCGACCTTGTAGCCTTCCGCGTGCATCGTCTTCAGGGTGTGATAGAGCGAGGCGAAGACGGACAGATAAGCGGCCGTGCCCGTATTGCCTGCGTTCGGCGGGAAGTTGAAGAGGACGATGGCGACCTTGCGCTCGGCGCGCTTGGCGCGGCGCAGACGCACCAGACGCTCGACACGCGAGGCCAGGCGCTGCGCCCGCTCGCCGTGCGACTGCATGTCGCGCGCGCCTTCGCCCGAACCGCCGCCGCTGCGACCGCCGTAAACCATGGAGCCGGTCGCACCATCGAGCTCGGGGATGGCGACCATCATGGTTGCCTCGACCGCGAGCAGGCCTTGGCTCGACGCCTCCCACTGGTCCACATGCTGGAACTCGACCGCCAGGGTCGACAGATAGGGGACATCCAGCTTCGTCAGGATCTCTTCTGCCGCCTTGGAGTCGTTGTAGGCCGGTCCGCCGACCAGCGAAAAGCCGGTCAGCGAGATGACCGCATCCACCGTCGCCTTGCCGTCCTTCAAGAAGAACCGCTCGATCGCCGGGCGCGCATCCAGACCGCTTGCGAAGGCCGGGATGACCTGCAGACCACGCGACTCCAGCGCCTCGATCACGCCATTGTAATGGGCGGCGTTGCCCGCCAACACGTAAGAGCGCATCAGCAGCAGACCGACGCGACCGTTGGAGCGGCCGTTGACGGGCGGCAGGCTCGCGAGCTGATCGGAGATCCGGCCCTTCATCTTCGGATGGTAGAGACCGACGTCCGGATACTCGACCGGCGGTGCCGCCTTGATGGTCCCGCGCAGATGGCGCCTCGGGCCGTCGGCATAGCGATCGACCAGGAAGCGGATCATGTTGCCCAGATTCTCGTCCGAGCCGGCCAGCCAATACTGAAGCGTCAGGAAGTAGGCGCGCACGTCTTGGGCGGTGCCCGGAATGAAACGCAGCAGCTTGGGGATACGTCGCAGCATCGACATCTGCTGGGCGCCCGCACTCTGCTTCTTCTCCTTGCCGCCGCGCAGACGCTTGAGCAGCGCCATGGGGCCGCCCGGGGATCCGTCCATCTTGAAGCCGCCGAGCCGCGTCATCTTCATCAGCTCGCCGGCCGACATGCACACGATCATGGCGTCGCAATCATCCCGGCGGGCCGCCAACGCGGGCAGGATGGGTTTGAAGTGCTCTTCCATGACCAACATGGTGATCATGATGATGTCGCCCCGCGCGATGTCCTCAAGACAACGCTCGAGCGTCTCAGGTGAATCGGCCCATTCGGTCGCGGCGTGCAGGCTCAACTGCAGGCCGGGCAATTCACGCTGCAATGACGGACGCGCCCGCTCGGTCGTACCGGCGAGGTGCCCGTCGAGATTCACGATGACCACACGGACGGGGGTAATGTCCGGGGTCGTGGCGCGCTTGTCAGCGGCCGAAGTGCGCTTTGGCATCGTAGAGCGTCTCCACAGTGATGGTCTGGATGCCCTGTTCCTCCGCGAATCGCTCGGTATTCCGACGCGCCTTGCCGCGCACGAAGAAAGGGATCTTTTTCAGCTCCTGCTCGGCTTCCGCTGCCCAAGTGATGGTGGAAGCATCGGCCTGCATCGGCGAATCCGCCGATTCGACCGCGGCTTGGGACCCGGCCTCGGCCGGCCGACGCGTGCCGACCCGCGATCCGAGATGCGACGGTGTCGCCGCATCGTGAAATTCGAAGTCCTCCCGAAACATGGTGATGAGATGCTCTTCGAGCCCCATCATCAAAGGGTGGACCCAGGTGTCGAAGATCACGTTCGCACCTTCGAAACCCATCTGCGGCGCATACCGCGCCGGAAAGTCCTGCACATGCACGGGCGCCGAGATGACCGCACAGGGGATGCCCAACCGCTTGGCGATGTGGCGCTCCATCTGAGTGCCCAACATCAGCTCGGGCTGAAGCTCGGCGGCCCGTTTCTCGACCTCGAGATAGTCGTCCGTGATCAGCGGCTCGACGCCGTAGCGCTTCGCACACTCGCGGACGTCGCGGGCAAACTCGCGGGCATAGGTCCCGATGCCGACGACCGTGAAGCCCAACTCTTCGGCGCACATCCGCGCCGCGGCAACCGCATGGGTTGCGTCGGCGAAGATGAAGACACGCTTGCCGGTCAGGTAGGTCGAATCGACGGACCGCGAGTACCAGGGCATTCTAGACGAAATCGGGGACTTGGCATCCGCCACCTCGATCCCGGCGATACGCCCGACCTCGTCGAGAAAATCACGGGTCGCGCCGATCCCGATGGGCACCGTCTTCACCGTCGGCTGACCGAACATGCGCTCCAGCCACAGACAGGTCTGATCGGCCGTCTCGGGATAGAGGCAGACGTTGAAATCCGCCTCCGGTATCCGGAGCAGGTCCTCGGGGGTGGCCCCCAAGGGCGCGACGACGTGGACATCGACGCCGACGGAGGCGAGGAGCCGCGTGACCTCTTCGACGTCGTCGCGGCAGCGGAAACCCAGCGTCGTCGGGCCGAGCAGATTGGCGCGCGGGCGCCGATCGGCCGGTCTCGGCTCGGGATGACGCCCAGCCTCCGGGACGCGCGGCTTGAGCAGACCGCGGACGAGTTGGTAGAAGGTCTCGTTCGCGCCCCAGCATTCCTTACGCGCATAGGCCGGCAGCTCGAGCGACAGAACCGGTACCGGCAGACCCATCCCGCGGGCCAAGGCACCGGGCTGGTCCTGGATCAGCTCGGCGGTGCAGGCCTCGCCCACCAGGAGCACACGCGGTTTGAAGCGCTCGAAGGCCTCGCCGACACTGGTCTTGACCAGCTCCGCGGTATCCCCTCCGAGCTCGCGCGCCTGAAAGGTCGTGTAAGTCACGGGCGGGCGTGTACCGCGCCGCTCGATCATGGTGAAGAGCAGATCGGCGTAGGTGTCGCCCTGGGGCGCATGCAGAACCAGATGCACGCCGTCCATGGATGCGACGACACGCATCGCGCCGATGTGGGGTGGTCCTTCGTATGACCAGAGTGTCAGCTGCATGGCGTCAGACCCGCAACAAGGCTGCGCGGCGCAGCGGCCGCGCGAAGAGCTCGGCAAGATCGGCGGCCTGATCGAATCCGTGAACCGGCGTGAACACCAGCTCGATCGACCACTTGGTCCGAAGACCCTCGGACTCCAGCGGATTGGCAAGCCCCAGACCGCAGACCGTGAGATCGGGGCGATCCTCGCGCAGCCGATCGAGCTGCCGTTCGAGATCCTGCCCCTCGGTCAGGCGCACGCCTTCCGGCAAGAGGCCCATCTCCTCGGCCATGAGCCGACGATCGAGAAAGGGCGTACCGACCTCGACCAGGTCCATGCCGCATTCGCGCTGCAGGAAGCGCGCAAGCGGGATCTCGAGCTGCGAATCCGGGAGGAAGCTGATGCGCTTGCCTTCGAGGGACTCGCGATGATGCGCAAGGCCACGTTGCGCCCGCGCGATCGCCGGCGCCGTCACGGCGTCGAGCACCTCGCCCGTCACGCCCCATGCCTCGGTCGCAGCGCGCAGCCAACCGAGCGTGCCTTCGATCCCAAAAGGATAAGGCGCGGACAGCAGCTCTGCCCCACGCGCCTCGCAAGCCCGCGCTGTCTCTCCCAAAAAGGGCTGGGCCAGCAAGACCTTGGTCCCGCTGCCCAGGGGAGGAAACGCGGTGGTCCGACGCGGCGGCAAGAAGTGCACGGGACCGATCCCCAGCTCGGCAAACAGCCGGGCGAATTGATCTTCGACCACGTCGGGCAAGGTCCCGAGGACCAAGAGCGAGCGATCGCCGCTCGGCAGCTGCGGCAACTCCGGCACCAGCGCCTTCAGACAGGCGTCCTCGCCTTGCGTGAAGGTGGTCTCCAGACCGCTCGCCGAATAGTCGAGGATCCGCACCCGCCCCTGATAGACAGCGGCCAAACGCTCGGCGGCCTTCGCCAGATCGAGCTTGATGACCTCCGACGGGCAGGAGCCGACCAGGAACAGGGTGCCGATGTCCGGACGCCGCTCCAGGACCTCCGCAACCACGCGATCCAGCTCGGCGTTGCAGTCGGCCAAGCCGGCGAGGTCGCGCTCGTGCAGGATCGCCGTCGCAAAGCGCGGCTCGGCAAAGATCATGACACCCGCAGCGGACTGAAGCAGATGCGCGCAGGTGCGCGAGCCGATCACCAGAAAGAAGGCGTCCTGGATCTTGCGGTGCAGCCAGACGATCCCGGCCAGACCGCAGAACACCTGACGCTGGCCGCGCTCGCGCGTCACGACGGGGAGCCCATCGCCGACGGCGGACCCCCGATCCTGCGTCTGCAGCCCGCTCATTCGACCGCCTCGGCGAGGGTCTCGCGATCCTTGGCCTGATCGCGGGCCTGGTCGAGCCTGGCGGCACGCAGCTTGATCAGGAACTGCCCGGCGTTGATGACATAGGTCGCATAGGCGGCCAGCGCCAGCCACATGAGCCCTTGCGTGTCGAGTGCACCGGTGGCCAGCGCGACCAAGTAAGCCGTATGCAGGGCCAGCACCAGCATGCTGAAGACGTCTTCCCAGAAGAACGCCGGCGCGAAGAGATAGCGACCGAAGACGACGCGCTCCCAGATGGCCCCCGTGATCATGATGGCGTAGAGCACCAGCGTCTTGACGACGATCGAGACGGTCGCGGCGACCGCGCCCTCGCCAGTCGCCAAATAACGCAGCACTAGATAGAGGCTGACCAGAAAGACCAGAAACTGCAAGGGCGCAAGAATGCCCTGGACCAGCGTCCACGGGGACTCGTCGCGGCGGAGGCGCTCCTCCGGGGTATAGAGAGGTCTGCGTTGCTGCGGTTGCATTCCAGAATGATTCATCAGTTGGCGAACTAGGGTATGATCCGTCGTCGCGTTCTACATATGACGAATCTAGTCCGCTTTCAGGGATGCGTCAACCAAACTTTACGTAAACCTGACTTGACAACCCCGCACCAGGCACCACAATAGGGTAGCGAGCCCGACAGTGGTGATCCGGCGTTCCTGCGTTGCCATCGGCAGCAGCTGCGCCCCGCAGTAAAACCTGACCGACTGCGGTACAGGCCCCCGACTCGGACTCCGCACAACGGCGGCGCTCGGACGATCCGGAATGGATCGACGCAGCGGCACGCACCTCGCGCCTCGGCGTGTTTTTTTCGTTGACGACTGACGTCCCCGAGCAGCGCAAGCGGTCTCTTGTGATCATCGATACGAGACAGGATCCGGCTGAAGCCGGAAGCCGCTTCGAGCGATGCGCTCGAGTCCGCCGGGTGCAACGGCGCATGCGCCGGATGCCCATGGGCATCCCGCCCGATCAGGAGCGCTCCGGCGAGCCGGCCGCTATCGGCACCGAAAACGGGTTGCGCGGGCGCACCCCGAGGCATTGGAGGGTCTGGTCGTCGTGAGTCCGTTCAGAGCCCCGAAGGAAGCGTTCGGCACCCTCGATGCCGACACGGCTGCCGCATTGGTCGAAGGCGCAACCGACATCGCGGTCGTGGTCGACCAGGCGGGCATCGTCTGCGATATCTCGTTCGGCAGCGAGGATCTTTCGAGCGAGCTCAGCAGGGATTGGATCGGGCAACCCTGGCTGACCACCGTGCTGCCGGAGAGCCGCGCAAACCTGGAAGCCTTGCTCAGCGAGGCATCCAACTCCCACGTCACCCGTTGGCGACAGGTCAACCACCCCTCCGTGCGCGGGACCGATATCCCGATCCAGTACCGAGCCTTGCGTCTCGGGACGAGCGTCGTGGCATTGGGTCGCAATCTTCAGGGCATGGCCGCCCTGCAACAACAGCTCGTCGACGCCCAACAAGCCCTCGAGCGCGACTATTGGCGCTTCCGCCAGGTCGAGACCCGGTATCGATTGCTGTTCCGTATGGTTTCGGAGGCCATCCTCATCATCGATGCGCCGACCCAACGGGTCGTCGAGGCGAATCCGGCCGCCGGACAGCTCCTCGGCGAATCGCCCACCCGCGTGATCGGACGGCCCTTCCCGGAAGGGTTCGACACCGAAGGCACACAGTCGATCAACGGCCTTCTGGCCGGCGTCCGCGCCGCCGGGCGGGCTGACGACGTGCGGGCCAAGCTCGCCGACGGCATGCAGGAGTTCTTGGTCTCGGCCTCCCTGCTGCGCCAGGAAAACCTCTCTTTCCTCCTCGTGCGGCTGTCGCCGATCATCGTCGAGAGCGCCACCTTCACCCTGCCGGAAAACCGGGCGCGCTATCTTCGCGTCCTCGAAAACGCACCGGACTGTATCGTCATCACCGATGCGGACGGACGGGTCTTGAGCGCCAACAACACCTTCCTGGCCTTGACCGAGATCGCCGCGGAGCAACAGGCGCGAGGCGAATCGCTCGACCGTTGGCTCGGACGCCCGGGGGTCGACCTGAACGTGCTGATGGCCAACCTGCGCCAACACGACACGGTCCGCCTCTTCGCGACCACCTTGCGCGGCGAGTATGGCTCCACGACCGATATCGAGATCTCGGCCGCGGCGGTGCGCAACGGGGAGCGACCCTATTTCGGATTCTTCATCCGAGATGTCGGTCGCCGGCTGCATGCCGAGCAACCGACGAGTCCGGAGCAGCCCCGCTGGCTCGATCAGCTCACCGAACGGGTCGGGCGGGTCCCGCTTAAAGAGCTGGTGCGCGAGTCGACCGACACCATCGAGCGGCTCTGCATCGAGGCGGCACTGAAGCTGACCGGCGACAACCGCGCCTCGGCCGCCGAGCTGCTGGGCTTGAGCCGCCAAAGTCTATACGTCAAAATCGATCGCTACGGCATTTCCGACCAAGCAGCCGAGCCCTCGGCGCCATCCGACAAGTGAGCGGCATGAATCGAAGCGCGTTACCCGTGGCAGCGTCCGCCTATCCGTCCATGCCCGCGATCCTGGAAGTGTCGCACCCCATCACCTGGTTCCCGCCGATGTGGGCCTTCGCGTGCGGGGTCGTGTCCTCCGGCGCGCCCGTCCTGCAGCAGTGGTGGCTCCTGCTCGCCGGGGTGCTGCTGGCCGGCCCCCTGATGTGCGGAACGAGTCAGGTCGTCAACGACTGGTACGACCGTCATGTGGACGCCATCAACGAGCCGAACCGCCCGATCCCTTCGGGGCGGATCCCCGGGCGCTGGGGCCTTTATCTCGCGCTCATCTGGACCACGGTCTCGCTGCTTCTGGCTTGGGCGCTCGGGCCGTGGGTCTTCGGGGCATCGCTGATCGGCATGACTCTGGCGTGGGCCTACAGCGCACCGCCGCTCCGACTCAAGGGCAACGGCTGGTGGGGCAACCTCGCCGTCGGGTTCTCTTACGAGGGATTGGCCTGGGTGACCGGGGCCGCCGTCATGCTCGGCGGTGCCATGCCGGACTGGCGGATCCTCGCACTCGCCGTGCTCTACAGCATCGGCGCACACGGCATCATGACGCTCAACGACTTCAAGGCAATCGAGGGCGACAAGCAGATGAACGTGCGCTCGCTGCCCGTTCAACTCGGTGTCGACGGGGCCGCGCGCCTGGCCAGCATCGTGATGGCGGTGCCTCAGGCGGTCGTGATCGCACTCTTGTTCGCCTGGGACAAGCCGGCGCACGGGATCGCCGTCGGCGTGGTCCTGCTGATCCAGCTGCTGCTCATGGTTCGTTTCCTCCAGAGTCCGCGCGAGCGGGCGACCTGGTTCAGTGGTCTCGGCGTCAGTGTCTACGTCACCGGCATGATGATCAGCGCTTTCGCTCTACGCGGGTTGCTCGCTTGATCCAAACCCGACCGCGCATAAACCGGCAAGACGCTTCATCGCGTCGACGCGACACCTGCGGCGGTCTTCCGAATATCGCGGTTTTCCCCAACATCAGGGCCAGCAATCGATGACAAACCTTGAAACATTCGACGTTGTAATCGTCGGCGGCGGGCCCGCCGGTGCAACCGCTGCGACCGATCTGGCCAAGCGCGGCCGTCGTGTCCTGCTGCTCGACCGCGGCGGGCGCATCAAGCCGTGCGGCGGCGCCATTCCGCCGCAAGCGATGCGTGAGTTCGAGATTCCCGAATCCATGCTGGCGAACCAGGTCAACTCGGCGCGCATGGTCTCACCGTCCGATCAGCGGGTGGACATGCCCATCAACGGCGGCTATGTCGGCATGGTGGATCGCGAGCATTTCGACGAGTGGCTGCGCGAACGTGCCGCGCAGGCCGGGGCCGAGAGACGCACCGGCACCTTCGAGGCGGTCGAGCGCGATACCGACGGTACGGCGCTCATCCGCTATCGACCGGGCGCCGGGCGCAGCGGCAACGAATCCGAGCGGGTCCGCGCCCGCGCCGTGATCGGCGCCGACGGGGCACACTCCGCAGTCGGCAAGCAGTGCGTCCCGGGCGCCGACAAGATCAAGTACGTCGCCGCCTATCACGAGATCGTGCGCACCCCGGACAACGGCGGTCCGGCCGATTTCGACGGCACGCGCTGCGATGTCTATTACCAAGGCGACATCTCGCCGGACTTCTACGGCTGGGTCTTCCCGCACGGGGACACGACCAGCGTCGGCGTGGGCACCGCGGTCGAGGGCTTCTCGCTCAAGAGCGCGACCACCGAGCTGCGTCGCCGCGCCGGGCTGGAGCATGCCGAGACCCTGCGTCGCGAGGGCGCTCCCATCCCGTTAAAACCCCTCAAGCGCTGGGACAACGGACGCGACCTGGTGCTGGCCGGCGATGCGGCCGGGGTGGTGGCTCCCGCCTCGGGCGAGGGCATCTATTACGCCTTGGTCGGCGGACGGCTGGCCGGGGACGCGGTCGACACCTTTCTCGCCACCGGCGATGCACGCGCACTCAAGAGCGCACGGGCACACTTCATGAAGGCCCACGGCAAGGTCTTCTGGGTGCTGGGGATGATGCAGTACTTTTGGTACTCCAGCGACAAGCGGCGCGAGCGTTTCGTGAGCATGTGCAAAGACCCGGACGTGCAATCCCTGACCTGGGATGCCTACATGAACAAGCGCTTGGTCCGCGCCAAGCCGGCGGCCCATCTGCGGGTCTTCTTCAAGGACATGGCGCACCTCTTGGGCTTCGTCTCGGCACGCTGACGGGACGCGAGCGCCGCGAGCACTCCGGGAGGCAACATCGTGGCCGAGCTCTTCGCAAACGGGCGCTTGATCGATCTGATCCTCGGCTTGGTCGTGGTGGAGGCGATCGCACTGACTGTCATGCACCGCGTGACGGGGAAAGGTATCGCTCCGCGCGATCTGGTCGGACTACTGCTCGCGGGCGCGTTCCTGCTGGTTGCGGTACGTTTTGCCCTGACCGGCGCCGAGTGGGTCTGGATCGGACTCTGGCTGGCCTTGGCCCTGATCGCACATCTCGCCGATCTAGCCCTGCGCTGGCGACCTTGACCCATCCGCGTCAGTCAGTTACCGGCAGGCGGATCGCAATTTGTGTACTGCGCCGAATACCAGGCGAGGTGCTCGAGGAGCTGGGTGGTCCGCTGGACCGATGACTGAACGGCGTCCACCAATGCGGGCACCCGGCCCAAATCGACGCTGTCAGTCACCTCGAGCGCGGCAAGCTGCGCATTAGCGACAATGGCCGAGAGTAGCTCGCGGTACATGGGGTTGGCACTCCATTGCAACTGCTGGCGCATGACCTTCTGCTGCTCGAGCAGACCGGCCTGAACCCGATGCCGGGCATCCTCGGCCCGTTTGCGCTCGCTCAGGTCGGTCAGCAAGAGGACAAAGCCCAAGACCAGCTCCGGCGAAGAAAAGACTGGATCGGCGCGTACCAGAAACGGACGAAGGCCGATGTCCCCGGCGTTCAACTCCACTTCTCCGCGCCAAGCCCGACGATGCGTCACCAACTCATCAAGACGGCGGCGTGCCTCCGCCTGCGTCGCCTCCGAGAACAAGTCCAGTAGATCATCCAGGCATCGCGGACGGGATTGGTCCGGATGCAGGAGTCGCTCGAAGGACTGCGTCGTCAGCAAAAAAACGCCGTCCGCATCGGCGATGAGGATCGGCTGCTCGGAGGCTCCGACCTGCGAGCGAACCTGGGCGAGCTGCGCTTGGGCGATCAGCACACGGACCGAGCGAAACTGCTGGATGACATCCGCCACGGATTCGCCGATCAATCTGGCCGTCGCCAGATTTGCGGTGGTCCAGGGGTCGGACGTGCCCTCCACGACCTGATGCCATTGGGCGAAAGAACGCCGCGGCGAAAGCTGCGAGGGATCGTCTCCGCTGAAGACTGGCTTGAAGGGATTGCCACCCCAAGTCACTGTCCGTACCCGCTCGGGACGACACCAGATGAGGTATTCGCCCGTGCAGCTCGACACGGGCGCCGCGAGGATGCCGCTCGCCACCGGGGTCAGATCCGCGAGGCGCTGCTCGTCGCGCCGCAGCGAGGCGGTCGCCATCACTGCGCGCCGCGGCTGCGTATCGAGCCAGGCACCGATCTCGCGCAGGTCACGGGTTCCGGGAACCTCTCCGGCGGTCAGAATTCTGCCGTCGCAGATCAAGGCCGCTCCCGCTGCATCGACGGTCTGAAGCAAGGTTCGGGGGTCGTCGAAGAGGGCGGATGTCCAGTCACCCTCGCGCGAGATCGCCTCCACCATCCGCTGCTCGAGGCGTCGAACCGACAACTCCGCTTGAGCCTGGACAAAGCTCTCCAAGGCAGCGATGCGTGTCGCTACGGCCTCGGCCAGCAGCTCGCAGACGGCGCGAATCTCGTACTGCACGAAGCGCGGCCCGCAATGATGACACGCGATCAGCCCCCACAGCCTGCCTCCGACCAAGAGCGAAGCGACCAGAGTCGCCCCGACGCCCATGTTCTTCAAATATTGGATGTGGATCGGCGACATGCTGCGCAGGCTGCACAGCGACATGTCCAGATCCTCCCCCGTGACGGGCGAGGTCCGGGGATGGATGCGTACCGGTTCGTAGTCGACATCGACCAAGAGGCGTATCCGGTTGCGCTCGTAGAGCCGACGCGCGATTTGAGGGATATCGGAATCCGGATAACGGTTTCCGAGGTAGGCCTCGAGCTCGGGCTCGCGCTGCTCGGAAAAGATCTCGCCGTGGCCCTCGTCATCGAACCGATAGACCATGACCCGATCGTAGCCGACAATCGACTTGAAGATGCTCGCGGCCTCATCGCACAAGGACCGCAACGAAGCCGATGCGATGATCGTCTGCAGCGCGGCATTGATCCGAGCCGATAGGTCGACCGCGGCCCCCCACGGCTCGAGCTCGACGACCAATCCACCCGCCGGTGGACGATGCACGATGGCATCGAAATCCCGCGCCGAGTTCGCCCCCACCGGCGTTCGCAACACCAGCGGGACCTGCGCCAGATCATCTTTGAGTCTCGGACGAACCCTCGCTGCCAGGATCGGTACCAGCTCGTCGAGACGGGCCCCGATCGGATCCCGGTCGAGCCGCAACAGGGAGCGCGCATTTTCGCTGGCCTGGATCACGATGAGATCCGGCTCCGACAGAACGATCATGGCGCCGTGCGGTTGGATGGATGCCGCGAGCTGAATCTGCTCGCGCTCGCAATTGGAAAGATCGGCTTGCCCGAACGCCGGCGAGGAGGAAAGATCGAGGGTCAATTGGGCTGCGCTCCGATGCTTAAACCGCGCCCAGCGCGGTATGCGATGTTCTTGGATGGGGTCGGCGGCCCCGGCAGACTTGACGACCGTTGGAGTCGGCGCGGTTTGAAAATTATACGATCTTAAACCGCATCCCCGCTAAGGGTTGTGGATGCACCAAACGTCGAACTCACTCGAAAACGAGCATTTCGCTGTGGACGCGGTCTAGGTTCGACTTCCCGGATCCGTAACCGTGTCCTGATCCATACCGTACCGCTTGAGCTTGACGTAGAGACTCTGACGACTCAACCCGAGCAGGTCGGCGGTTGCGGTACGATTACCGCGCGTGAGTTCCAACGCCTCCTCGATATAGTGCTGCTCCATCACGCTGATCGCCTCGTCCACCAGCGCACGCAAGGGACCTTTGCCGATCCGACCGCTCAGGGCGTTCAAGCGTCCGCCGAGACGCTGGTCGTTGTCGTGTCGCGGCAGGCGCCTGCCGACATCCCGGAACAAGATTCCGATCGACGACGGCTCGGTGTCCAAATCGCCGGCCGCCGAGATCTCCACCTCCGTCTCGCCGCCGAGCTCGCCGCGGAGCCTGGTCGAGAACGGACGAACGACGCCCAGTCGGGCGATCGTCGTCAACAACACGCTCATATCCGCGCCCGGTCGATCGAGCCAAAGCCCCAGGCTTTGTTGCAGCACCCCGCCCGCGGTCGGCATTTGAACGAGGTCGAGGAAGGCCGGGTTGACCCAGTGGATCAAGCCGTCTCGATCGGTCACGACGAATCCGTCGGGCAAGCGCTCGATCAGGACGTCGGCGAACTCGCCTTCGGCAGACTGCCGAGACGTCGATGCGGCCTCGGTGGCGGTCAATTGAAGAAGGTACAGTGAACCGGCCTCGGACGCGAGCCGCGACGCTCGCACCATCCAAGCCGCTCGCTCCACGCCGAGGTGCAGCAGTATCCCCGGGGCGCTGCCTTGCTCGTCGAGTCGTCGGAGCATCGCGTGAAAGAGGTCACGCTCGCCATCGACCAACTCGCCGGAAAAGTCTTTGCCGACCAGAGGCCGACGCGCTACGGTGGAGCCGCCGAGGGCGCGCGACGCGGCCGGGTTGATGTCCTGGATCGCCAGCCCCGTGACTCGCAACAGAATCACCGCATCGCTCGAGGATCCGAACAAGAGCCGATACCGGGTCTCGACCTCGCGCAGCTTCCAATAGTCGCGCTCCATCGTCTGCTGCGCCTCCACAAGGCGCGTCTGCAGCTCGGTCACGGCCTGGAGACTGCGGCCGATAGCAACCAGCCCGGCATCGCCTCCCAAACGCACCGCGGTATACTCGATCGGAAGACGCAATCCGGATGGAAAGATCTGGTTGACCTGCCTGAAGGCCGAGACACCCGAGTCCCGCGCGTCGTCGACGAGGCTCCGCAGGCTCTCGCTTCCGAAAGAGTCGACCGTCTCGGCCCAAGGACGCCCGACCCAGGCATCCAGCGCCTCGCCGCGGAACGCAGGCGACAGCGCCGCCCGCCGAATCACGCCGGCGTGATCGAGGAAGATGGTGACGTCGGGCTGGGCCAGATTGGTCATGGAGATGGACGTATCGACTTGATGACGCTTCAATAATCACCGCTTTGCGGATGGACTTCAACCGATATCGGCCTGAATCGGGATCTTGACCGGTGCCTGCGGTTATTCCCCGGGGTACACTAAAGTCCCCGACATACCACAGCACGCCCTCGTAGCTCAGTTGGATAGAGCGATCGCCTCCTAAGCGGTAGGTCACAGGTTCAAATCCTGTCGAGGGCGCCAAATACCGACCTGCCTTCGACCGTCCGTACAGCCCGCACGCCTAAGCGCTCGATCGGGGCCGCCCGAAAAAGCGGACACTCAACCGATGTCCGAGGCTTCGCCCGAGACGACCTCGAAGAGTCCGCGCAAGACCAGATCGGGTACGACCCGAGCCGGCCGATCCATCGCCGGGATCAGGCGTTCGGCGTCGCCGCCGGTCAGGATCAATGCGGGGGGTGTCTGCGTCTCCCGCTCGAGCCGATCGTAGAGCCGCGTCGCCAGGGCCCCGATTGCCTGAAGGCTGCCGGCCGCGACGGCCGGTCCCGTATCGGCCGCCCAAGGCTCGTCGGTCGGCTCGGAGGCGATCCGCGGGATCAGGGTTCCGGCCAAAAGGCTCGCACGCATCATCTCGACCCCGGGGAGAATCAAGCCGCCGAGATGACGTCCGTCGGCAAGCAGGAGATCGAAGGTGGCCGCGGTTCCGGCATCCACGACCAGCACCGCTTCGGGAACCAGGCGATGGGCGGCAACCAAGGCGAGCCAGCGGTCGACACCGAAACGCCCCGGCTCGGGATACGCGATGCTCAGCGCACCGAAGCGGGCTCGGGTCTGCACGAGGTCGAGGTCCAGCCCCCAATAAGCCCGGGTCGCACGACCGATCGCCGCGGCGACCGATGCACCGCCGACGTTGCTCGCAACCACACGCTCGGGCGCATCCAGCAGCTCCCAGTCGGCCAGAAGGTCGATCGGCACTGCCCCGCCGTGGCGCACGACCCGAACCTCGCCGGGAGGGCCGCCGTCGGAGAGTGCCCAGCGCAGGTTGGTATTTCCGATATCAAGCAGCAGCATCATTGCGCGTCTTCGACCTCGTGTCTCAAACTGACTTCTCCTGCATGGAAACATCGCTCGCCGTCGGCGGTCTCGAGCCGCAAGGAGCCGTCCGACGCGATCCCGAGCACCCGGCCCCGGATCTCATGGTCCGCAAGCAGGAGGCGCACCTGCTCGCCGCGAAAGAGATCGAATGCGTTCCAGAGCGCAAGAAACGGGGGCAGACCCTCCCGACCGAAGCGCTCGAAGGCATCGATCAGGGCTTCGACGACCAGTGCCGCCAAGGTGTTGCGATCCACCCCCGATTCTCCGAGCACTTGCGCAAGATCGACCCAAGGCTGGTCGATGGCCCGTCCGTGATCGGGCGTCATCCGCACATTGATTCCGATCCCCGCCACCAAGGCCGAGGGGCCTCGGAGCCCGCCGGCGACCTCGACGAGCATCCCGCCGAGCTTGCGCCGATCCCAGAGCAGATCGTTCGGCCATTTCAGCGCGAGACCCTCTGCACCGATCCGGCGCAGCACGTCCGCAACGACGGCCCCCGCAACCAAGCTGAAGCCGCCCAGCGTCGCCGGCGGCGCGCTGTATCGCCAGAGCATGGAGAGATAGAGATTGGCCCCGAAAGGCGATACCCAGAGGCGCCCGAGACGCCCCCGTCCGGCGCTTTGGCTCTCGGCGAGATACAGCGTTCCGCAGGGCGCGCCCGTCGCCGCATCGCGCATCAGGGCGCGGTTGGTCGAGTCGATCTCGGTGTGGATCTCCAGACGCGCGATTGCTTTGCGAGCACCGGGGGACAGTGCCGCCAGGATTCGTTCCGCGTCCAGAGGATCGGGGGGCGCGCCCGAGCCATGACCCCCTGAGCCGGGAATCACGGAGCGCAATCCCGGCGATCGCCGGCGACGCTGGCGAGCCAACGCGTGCGCGCCTCGAGCACCTGCGGCGGCACCGCATCCAAGAGCATCAAGTCACAGGTGTCGGGACGGGCCGGCGCGGGAACGGCGAGCACCTCGATCAACTCGTCGCGCCGAAACAGGTGGACCCTCACCGGGGCCACAGCGCGCGCGACCAAGGACTCCAAATTCTCCGCGGTGGCACGCAGGCCGTCGACCGCGACCACGACATCTCCGGGTGCGATGCCCGCGCGCTCGCCCGGCCCGTCGCGGATCACGTTCTGGACGATCGCCTCGGAGGCACCCGGACGCAGGCGCAGATCGAGCGTCGGACGCGCCTCTCGATGATCGAAAGACTCCGGACACCCGCCCTGGTCCTTCGGGCCATCCGAGGGACGCAGCCGCATACCGACCCCGACCGTGCTCAAGAGGGGCTCGAGATCGAGCTCCGTGGTCCCGTCCAGCGCGGTCGCAAAGAAGGCGTCGAGATCGAGCCCCGACACCTCGGACGCGATGGCCTCGATCCCGCGCTCCGGAACGCCAACCCCGGTGCAGCCATAGCGGCTCCAGAGTGCTCGCATGACGTCATCGAGCGCGGTCCTGCACTGCGTCCCCGCGCGAATGGTCAAGTCCAACGCTAGGGCGACCAGGGCGCCCTTGACGTAATAACTCACGATCGCATTGGGTGCATTTTCGTCTTGTTTGTAGAACTTGGTCCAGGCATCGAAGCTCGACTCGGCCAAGGTCTGCACTCTGCGTCCCGGGGTTCGTACCAGGCGGGTCATCGTCGCGGCAAGCAGGCCGAGATAGGCCCGGGGATCGATACAACCGCTGCGCACCAAGGCGAGCTCGTCGTAGTAGGATGTGATGCCTTCGAAGGCCCACAGCGTTCGCGTGTGCAGCTCCCGATCCAGCCTGCCATCCATCAGCGCAGATGGCCGAATGCGCTTCACATGCCAGAGATGGAAGTATTCGTGGCTGCAAAGCCCCAAGAAGCGGACGTATGCATCGGTGCGCTTCGCGTCGGTCGGATGAGGCAAATCGTTGCGTGAACAGAGCAAGCTTGTCGAGAACCGATGCTCCAATCCGCCGTAGCCCTCGCCCACGGCCGTCACGAGAAAGAGGTAGCGGTCGATCGGCAATTCGCCGAACAGGGCCGCGTGCTCGCCGCAAATGCGCAAGAGATCGCTCTCGAGTCGGGGCTTGTCGGCATACTGGCGGCCCGTAATCGCCAGACGATGCGGCACACCCGCGAGATCGAAACCGACCTGCTCGAAACACCCCATCTCGACGGGATGATCGATCAGGTCGTCGTAATTCTCGGCACGATAAGATCCGAAACCACGCCCGTCGATCTGCTCCGGCGCGAGGCTGGTCGCGACCGCCCATTCAGCATCGACGTCTCCATCGGGCGGAATTAGATCGACCGAACAGGGTCGGCCATCCATGCCGTGAACCCGCATCAGGAGAGCTGCCCCGTTGAAGTAGGCGTGCGTCGTATCGAGGTGCGCCCCGCGAACAGAGAGATCCCACGCATAGACCTGATAACGCACCCTGATCGCACTGCCCCCCGTCCGGCAGACCCAGGTCTGTTTGTCGCGCTTTCGGCACTTGAGCGGCATCGCGTCGGTTGATTCGGCGACGAGCTTCAGGATATTCCTCGCGAAGTCCCTGATCATATAGCTGCCCGGAATCCACGCGGGCAGAGACAGCTCGACGAGGTCGGCGCCCGAGCCCGGGATTTCGATCTCGACGTGAAACAGATGTGCTTGCGGTGCTGCGGGACGAACGCGATAGACCAGGTGGGGCGACATCGGGGGTACGCGGGGAGCAGTGAAGGAGAGTGGTCAATTCTATCGAGGTGCTCGAGGCCGCGCTCGAACACGACCTCGGGGCAACGCCCCGAAGCCGAAGTACGCCTACCAGCGGGGCCCGCGCGAGGGGCGCTCGCCGCGCGGCTTGGCTTGGTTGACCTTCAAGTTACGGCCCTTCAGCGGCGTCTCGTTCAGCCCCTTGATGGCGGCATCGGCCTCGGAGTTGTTCGGCATCTCGACGAAGCCGAAGCCTTTGGACTCACCGGTGAACTTGTCGGTGATCAAGTTCACGCTCGAAATCTCGCCGTAAGCGGAGAATGCGGTCTTCAGCTCGTCTTGGGTCACGCCGTAGGCCAGGTTGCCAACGTAAATATTCATTATTCAAGAGTTCCGTGAGAGCGCATTGAAGAGAAAGAGAGAACGGTCGAAAAATCAATACGCAACTGATTCGACAGTCTTTGTCTCCAACCGTTGGAGACGAAGCAATGGCGGGACCGGATACGCAAGCCCCGCCGCGCAATGGTCATCGGAAACTATGGCGTCGCGCCGCGCCCGCGCCTGTCGCCGCCACGCCAGGGACGCTTCCCCGCCGGCGAAGCAGCGGCGGCGGCCGGCTTGCGCGCCGGTCGGCTCGGTCCGCGCGAGTCGCGGCGACCGCCGAGGCTTCGATCGGGCTCGGATTCCGGAGGGACCAATGACGGTTCGAAACCGACTACGGGATCCAACGCAATCTCTCGACGCAGGAGGCGCTGAATTCCCTGCAGCAAACCCCGTTCGTCATGGCTGACAAGAGACAGCGCCTTACCGCCGGCGCCCGCTCGACCGGTGCGCCCGATACGATGGACATAGTCCTCGGCGACATTCGGCAGCTCGAAGTTCACCACTTGGGGCAGATCGACGATATCCAATCCCCGCGCGGCGATATCGGTCGCCACCAATGCGCGGACGCTGCCGCGTTTGAAATCGTCCAAGGCGCGCGTTCGGGCCGATTGACTCTTGTTGCCGTGGATGGCGGCGGCCGTGATACCTTCTCGCCCGAGATGCTCCACCAGCCGATTGGCACCCGCCTTGGTACGCGTAAAGACCAAGACCTGATGCCAACCTTCGCGACGGAAGAGGTGGGCGAGCAGATCGCGCTTGCGGGCCTTGTCCACCGGATGCGCCGCCTGAACGACCGTCTCGGCGGCCGTATTGCGCCGCGCAACCTCGATCAGCTTCGGGCGCTTCAGAAGCCCGTCCGCCAGCCTGCGGATGTCGTCGGAGTAGGTTGCGGAGAACAGGAGGTTCTGGCGCCGCTCGGGAAGCAGCTGAATGATGCGCCGGATGTCGTGGATAAAACCCATGTCCAACATACGATCGGCCTCGTCCAGGACGAGGATCTCGACGCGCGACAGATCGACGGTGCGTCGGCCGGCATGATCGAGCAGGCGCCCCGGGGTCGCGATCAAAACATCGACACCGCGCTGCAGCTGGTTGACCTGCGGCTGCATGCCGACCCCGCCGAAGACGATCGCCGAGCGTAAAGGCAGGTGCAGGCCGTAGGCGTGCACGCGCTCGCCGACCTGAGCCGCCAGCTCGCGCGTCGGCGTCAAGATCAGTGCACGCGGATGACGTTGCGGATGACCCTTCTCGGAGAGACGCTGCAAGAGCGGCAGCACGAAGGCCGCGGTCTTGCCCGTCCCGGTTTGAGCGCCGGCAAGCAGGTCATGACCGGCCAAAATCTCGGGTATTGCCTGCAGTTGAATGGGGGTCGGGCGGGCATAACGCTGCGTTGCCACGGCACGCAGCAAGTCGGCCTGAAGGCCGAGTGAATCGAATGACATGAAAACTCCTGAAACCGGCCTAAAACCGTGCGAAGACGGGACCGGCCTAGGCAGAAAAGAGGCGTTCGAGGATGAAGCCTTGGAAAAAGGTGGGGTCAGCCGCGAGACGACGCATCGACCGGATGATGCGAGAATCGCAGTCTACGCGATGCGCTCAATGAAAGCCAGCGCCGTCGACGACCTCTTTGCTCCGAGCGCTTTTTCGCATCTGGACCTTAAGGAGTCCGCTGAAATGTCCGGGTTTCCGGATCTGCAATCGCCCCGACATTCCATCTCGACATCCAACGCTGCAAACGGCTCTTGCGGCCGACCTATGACCGCTCGATACCGAAATGGATGCCGAGATGGTACCCGGCCAATCGCCGGATCAATCGCGGCTCAGGCGTCGACCGCCTGGAGATAGTTCGTTTTGAAGGCTTCGCGATCCACCTTGGACGAAGGGTCGTAACCCTGCTCGGCCATCTTCTGCTTCATCCAGCCGGGAAGGACACCACGCACGTAGACGTTGTCGGTATTCTCCGGATCGATGTATCGCGTATACTGCCGCCCCCCGGCGACGGAGCGCCTGGCCGATCCGCCCACACGTCGACGCTTGGATTCCACCAGAGGCAGGATTTCTTCCAATTCGTAGCCGTATTGGGCGATCAAGCCCTTGATCTGTTGAGCGACTTCCGATTTCGCTTCTTGACGGCGCACTTCCAGCGCGCGCTTCAGCTCAGCCTTGCTGCTTTCGATTTCGGCAAGCTGCTGCTGAATTTCGTCGACGCTAAGGTTAGCGTACTCCACGTGATATACCTCCAAGACGGGTGAAATGTGATGCCCTAAAAATCAAAACGAGCCGTCTTGCGGCTCGATCTCTATAATTTATGCGATTTGCAATGGATGTCAAGTAGAAACAGTAAATCGCGATCGGATGAGGTGCCGGGTTTGATCCATCCGACAACTTAAATGAAGGATCAGTGCGCACGATTTGACGCCAACGCTCGACGCGCTCGCACACGCTGATTGAACAATTCGCTGTCGATCCCGATTCGCCGGAACACGAAGCTCATCGGCTCGATGAGTCGTCCGGCGAGCCATCCTCATTGCGACTCAGAAACATTGCATCGCCGTAGCTGAAGAACCGATACCGAGCATCCACGGCATGGCGGTAGGCATCCATCACGGGGCGATGCCCCGCGAAGGCTGAAACCAGCATGAGCAGTGTCGATTCGGGCAAGTGGAAGTTGGTGATCAACGCGTCCACCACCCGAAACCGATAGCCGGGCCGAATAAAAAGACGACTATCGCCTCGAAAAGGGACCAGCTCGCCTTCGGCTGCGGCACTCTCGAGGCTTCGAACGCTCGTCGTGCCGACCGCTACGATGCGTCCGCCCGCCGCGCGCGCCGAATGGACTCGACGGCAGACGTCGTCATTCACGTCGATCCATTCCGCGTGCATTTCATGTCGGTCGAGGTCATCGACCCGAACGGGCTGGAACGTCCCTGCGCCGACATGCAGCGTCACCTCCGCGAACCCGACGCCCATTTCCCGCAGATGGACCAACATGGCCTCGTCGAAGTGCAGACCGGCCGTCGGAGCGGCGACGGCCCCGCTGTGACGCGCGTAAACGGTTTGATAGCGCGCATCGTCGGAGGCGTCGTCCGGACGCTGAATATAGGGCGGCAAGGGGATATGACCCTGCTTCGACATGAGCTCGGGAAAGCTGCCTTCGATCAGCCCAAGCCGATACAGATCACCTTCGCGCTGCCGCACGACAAGCCGACTCCCCCCGTCGAGATCGATCCAGCGCCCCGGCTTAAGGGACTTGCTCGCCCGGATTTGGGCCAAAGCCTCGCCCGCCTCCAGGACACGCTCGATCAGGATCTCGACTCGCCCCCCGGTGTCCTTGCATCCGAACAGCCGGGCCCGCATCACCCGCGTGTTGTTGAAGACCAATAGGTCGCCCGGCCTGAGCAAGCTCGGCAAATCGCGAAAACAGAGGTCGCGACGCCCGTCGCCTGCGGGGTCGAGCGCAAGCAAGCGCGAGGCGCCGCGATCGGGCAGCGGACGCTGGGCGATCAAATCGGAGGGCAGGTCGTAGTGAAAATCACGAAGGCGCATGACGCGAATAAACAAAAAACGGATTTCAAACGGTCTTCGACGAAGGTCTCGAAGCGGGCGGTCGGCGAACGGGCGGGCATCATAGCACCCGAAGCCCGATCGTCTTCGGTTATCCTTCACGGCTGGATCCCAATGACACCCGCCTGGATATCGTGAGACTCGGCATCGATCGACTATTGGAAGACCCCGCCCTCCATGGACCGCTCCGAGGTCGCCGAGTGGCGTTGCTCGGCCACCCGGCATCTTTGACCTCGACAGGACAACACAGCCTGGATGCGCTGATCTCGCAGGGCGCGCTGAGCGTCACGGCGGCCTTCGGCCCTCAGCACGGGATGCGCGGCGACAAGCAGGACAACATGATCGAGACCGAAGACGCGCTGGACCCGCGTCACGGGATCCCGGTCTTCAGCCTTTACGGTAAGGTGCGCTATCCGACGGACGCGATGCTCGATCGCTTCGATGTCCTGCTGGTGGATCTACAAGACATCGGCACTCGTATCTATACCTACGTCACGACGCTGGCCTATCTGATCGACGCCTGCGCCGCTGCGGAGAAGGCGATCCGGGTGCTGGATCGACCCAACCCCGCCGGTCGCCCGATCGAAGGCAGCATCCTCGAGCCCGGCTGGGAGAGCTTCGTCGGCGCGGGTCCGCTCATCATGCGCCACGGACTGACCCTCGGGGAGCTGGCGCGCTGGTTTGTCGCGTACCGGGGTCACGCGATCGATCTCGAGGTGATCCCGATGGACGGCTATCGCCCCGAGGTCGGCCCGGGATTCGGCTGGCCGATCATGGAGCGCCCCTGGATCAATCCGAGCCCCAACGCGGCGAGTCTCAACATGGCACGGTGCTTCCCCGGCACCGTCTTGTTGGAAGGAACAACACTCTCCGAGGGTCGCGGCACGACGGTATCGCTGGAGGTGGTCGGTGCGCCGGATGTGAACTTCGAGCGTGTGCTCGCACGCATGCGCGCCGAATGCGCGGATTGGACGGAGGGCGCTTTGATCCGCCCCTGCTGGTTCGAGCCGACGTTCCACAAGCATGCCGGCCGGCTCTGCTCGGGCCTGCAGCTCCACACGGACTATGACGGCTACCGTCACGACCGCTTTAAGCCGTACCGACTGGTTGCGCTTCTGTTGAAGGCGATTCGATCGGAATACCCGGACTATCCGATCTGGCGTGATTTTCCCTACGAATACGAGACCGAACGGCTCGCCATCGACCTGCTCACGGGCGGTAGCTTCCTGCGCGACTGGGTCGACGATTCGGAGGCCCGCCCGGGCGACCTCGAGCAGCGCCTGCGCACGGACGAAGCGCAGTGGGCTGAGTCGATGGCGGAGGTGCGACTCTATTAGCGGGGATCGGAGAGCAGCGATTCCGGGCTACGCGGCGGGCTGACGCGCGTCGCGGAAGCGGACCGTCACGAGAAGCCCGTCCGCCTCGCCGCCGAGCGCGATCGATGCCTGATGCAGATCGAGCACGGCCTTCACGAGGCTCAATCCGAGTCCGCTGCCCGGCGTCGATCGACTGTCGTCGAGCCGAACGAAACGATCGAGGACCCGCTCGCGCGCGTGCGGGGGGATACCGGGTCCGGAATCGCGAATCGTCACCATCACGCCATCCTCCTGCGAGGCTACGGCCAGCGCGATGGCTCCGCCCGGCGACGTGTATTTGATGGCGTTGTCCACCAGATTGGCCAGGGCCTGAAAGAGAAGGTCGCGGTCACCCATCACCCGGGCCGGCCCCTCGACCCGAAGCGTTAGGCTCTGGCCCTTCTCGGCCGCGAGTGGCTCGTAGAGCTCGGCCAGATCCTCCGTCAAGGGCCGGAGATCCACGCAGGCGAAGGCGGCCCGTCGGGCGCCGGACTCGATTCGAGCGATCCGCAACAAGGCGTTGAAGGTGGCGAGCATCTCCTCGGCATCGGCGATCGTCTCGGCGGCGAGCGAGCGGGCGCTCTCGCAGCCGTCGAGCTCGGTGCAGAGCAGCTCGAGCTTGGTCCTCACCCGGGTCAGAGGCGTGCGCAGATCATGGGCGATATTGTCCGAGACCTGACGCACGCCCACCATCAACTGCTCGATACGCTCCAGCATCCGGTTGAGATTCGCGGCCAGCTCGTCGAAGTCGTCCCCGCTGCCGTCGAGCGGGATGCGCCGGGAGAGGTCCCCGGCCATGATCTCGCCGGCGGTTTGGTTGATGGTCTCCAGGCGCCGCATCACACCGGCACTCATGAGCCATCCGCCCAGCAAGGCCAAAGCCGCGGTGATCGCCAGCCCCCAAGCGAGTGCATCCAAGATCAGGGCACGCGTGGCCTCGAGATCACGCACGTCTCGCCCGACCAAGAGCCGTAGACCACCGCGCAGCAGAAAGACCTGTCCGCGCGCCGCATGCTCTTCGGCGCGGTCGGGTCCACGCTCGCGCAAGCGGAAACGGATCCAGCCCTCCGAGTCGGGAAACTCGTTGGGCCAGCGATCGAGGTTGCCGGCAAGCCGCTCGAGGTTGTCGTCGACCAAGAGATAGACGTTCGAGCCGACCGGATCGCGCGCAACGCGCTCGCTGATCACCGAGGACAGACCGGGAAGCCCGCGGCGCCGATACTGCTCGGCCAACCCGCGGATTTCCGCCTCGATGGTCGCTGCGGTCTGGCGATCCATGTAGCCGGCGGTCGACCAGTAGAGGAAGGCCATGAGGATGCCGACCGACACGCCGAGCAGCAGCATGTAGAGAACGGCCAGGCGGAAGGTCGAGCTGCGCAGAGTATTGGCGGCGCGCACACGCAGGGCCGACGGCGGATGCCAGGCCTCGCTCATGCGCCGCGAATCATGTAGCCGACACCGCGCATCGTCTGCAACAGGGGCGGATCGAAGTCCTTGTCGATCTTGCCGCGTAGGCGGCTGATGTGGACGTCGATGACGTTCGTTTGGGGGTCGAAGTGATAGTCCCAGACCTGCTCGAGCAGCATGGTGCGCGTGACGACCTGGCCGGCGTGCCGCACCAGATACTCGAGCAGCCGAAACTCGCGCGGCTGAAGCCGGATCTCGCGCCCGGCGCGGGTCACCTCGCGCTTGAGCAGATCCATCTCGAGATCGGCGACCCGCAGGCACGTCTCCGGTGTATCGGACTTGCCGCGACGCAGCAGCGCCTCGAGACGGGCGTGCAGCTCGGAGAAGGCGAAGGGTTTGACAAGATAATCGTCGCCGCCCGCGCGCAGACCTTCCACTCTGTCGTCGACCTCGCCCAAGGCGCTGAGAAAGAGCACGGGCGTGCGGTTGCCGGAGGCGCGCAGTGTCCGCACGATGCCCACGCCGTCGAGTCCGGGCAACATACGGTCGACGATCAGGGCGTCGTACTCGCCGCCGGCGGCCTGCAGCAAACCGGCGCGGCCGTCGGCGACATGGTCGGTGACCGCGCCTGTTTCGGCGAGGCCCTTCAGAAGATAGTCGGCGGTTTGGCGATCGTCTTCGATCAGGAGGACTCGCATGGGTCGCTCGCACAGGAGTGGGTGATGTGGTCGGGGTCCGGTGCTCGGCGACCAGCCGCCAGCCGCCAGCCGCCAGCCGCCAGCCGCCAGCCGCCAGCCGCCAGCCGCCAGCCGCCAGCCGCCAGCAGAGATTAGGATAGCGCGGAATCGGCTCAATCAAGCCGTGTGTCGCTCGGTCGTTCGATCGCGACCTTACGATGATGCAAGGTCGCGATCGAGGCCGGCTGGCGCTTGACGCGCTCGGGACGCGCCGCCGATCAGGTTGCGAAGGGGACGGCGATGAAGAGAGGCCGGCCATCCTTCTCGACACGCAGGATCAAGCTATCGCGCTTCTCTTCGATCGCTTCGCGGACCGCTGCAACGACCTGGTCAGGGGTGTCGACCGATTCCGTACCGACCATCGAGATGAGACTGCCCGCCTCCACCCCCGCGCGATCGGCCGGGCTATCGGCCTCGACCTGCGCCACGAACACGCCGACGGCATCCGCATCGAGACCGCGCTCGGCACGGAGCTCAGGGGTGAGCGGCGACAGATAGAGACCCAAACGGGGGCGCTCCGACGCATCGGCATCGTCACTCGGGGTCGCGGCGACCCGATCCTCCTCGGGCATCGAACCGATCGTCAACGTCAGATCCCGTGCCGTGCCGTCGCGCATGATGTGCAGGGTCATCGGCGTCCCGGCCTTGGTCGCGGCGACCAGCTTCGCCAGATCCTTCGCGCTCGTGAGCTGCTGACCGGACGCACTGAGGATGACATCACCGGTCCGCAGATCGGACGCGGCCGCGGGGCTGCCGGCAATGAGATCCGCAATCAAGACCCCGGTCGCGTCCTCGAGGCCGAGCCCGGCCGCTAACTCCTCCGTCACCGGCTGGATCTGCACGCCGAGCCAGCCGCGCTCCACGCGCCCGTTCTCGCGAAGGTCGGCTACCACACGCTCGACCGTCTCGGCCGGGATGGCGAAACCGATCCCGACATTGCCGCCGCTCGGCGAGAAGATGGCCGTATTCACGCCGATCACCCGACCCTCGATATCGAAGAGAGGCCCTCCGGAGTTGCCTCGATTGATCGGTGCATCGATCTGCAGATAGTCGTCGTAGGGACCGGAGTTGATGTCGCGTCCGCGTGCGGAGATGATGCCGGCATTCACCGATCCGCCGAGGCCGAATGGATTCCCCACCGCGAGGACCCAATCACCCACGCGCGCCTTGCTCGAATCACCGAGCTCGACGGCAACCAACGGATGATCGACATCGATCTTGAGCAGGGCGAGATCGGTCTTGATGTCGCGACCGATCACGCGTGCCACATGGCTGGTTCCGTCGTTCAGGACGACCGTCACCTCCCCGGCACCTTCGATCACGTGGTGATTCGTGACGACATAGCCGTCGCTATCGACGACGAAGCCCGACCCCTGCCCCGTGACCTCGCGGGGCATCGCCCGTCCCCGCTGTTCGAAGAAACGGCGGAAGGACTCGGGCACGTCGGCATCCGGCGGAAGCGCCGGGTGGCCGCGTAAACCCATAGGCTGCGCGCGCTCGGCCTTGACCGAGACGTTGACCACTGCGGGGGTGACGCGCTCGGCCACGTCCGCGAAGCCTGGAAACGCCACCGATGCGGCGCTCGCATCCGCCGGCATGGGTTGATCCGACGCCACCGCAGTGCGCCCGCTCCAGTACAGGGCGCCGGATGCGAGGGCAAGCGCGAGGGTCGCGCTGACGAGCCCCGGATGCCGCAAGGGCAGCCACGGGGCCATGGCGTTCGATCGAGTCGGGGTCGTGATTCGGCGTTGTGACACGGTATTCTCCTGACCAATATCCGGGCGGTATCGCCATCGAGACGGATGCGCACCGGGACGTTGCTGAACAGGATCGAGAGTATTCGGGCGCAGCCATTGCCCGAGGATGTCCGAAACCTTAATTCTTATTCATCCAAGGAGCCGTCCGCGGGGTCGCTTGCAGGAGCGGCGCCGACGGGGTACCGTTCGCGCTCCGGCAGCAGTGCGTCGACGCTGTTCGCTCCGCGACGGGAGTTGGAGAAACCTCACCATCGCGCAAGCACCATTCACGAGTATAAGCAGACGGAACATCGGCTCCGAAAGGATGATCCGAGTCGATCCATCCGCACAACAGGGGAACACACCATGAATGGAAAACCACGGGCCATGCGCTTGGCCTTCGCACTTGCAGGCGGGATCGCCGCCGTTTCCTCGACCGCGATGGCGGACGTGACGGTCATCCCGGTGACGGGCGCCGAGGTGACCTCGGAGATCACCGGGATCGTCGAGATCGTCAACGTCGAGCGACGCATGCTGACGATCAAGACGCCGGACGGCAGGTTCCAGGTCATCAATGTCCCTGAACAGGTCGGGCGCCTCGACGAGATCAAGATCGGCAACAAGCTCACCATCACCGAGACCGAGGCCGTCCTCGTCGATCTCGTCAAGGGACCCGACGAGGCCGCCGTCGGGACGACTCAAGAAACGGTCGTCGACCGCGAGCGCGGGAGGAAGCCGGCCGGCACCATGACCGACACCATGACCCTCTACGGCCGGATCGCGGCGGTCGACAAGGCCAACCGCAAGGTCAGCGTCCAGGGCGCGCAGGAGACGGTCGACTTTACGGTGAATGACCCGGCACTCCTCGAAGAGCTGGCCGTGGGCGACGGCGTGGTCGCGACCTTCATCCGATCGGTCAAAGGCAAGGTCGAGGTTCGCTGAGGCTCCGGCATGGTCGCGCAGCGGCACAGCCTGCGCGAGCGTTGCCCGAACAGGCGGTTGCTTCGACTTGGAGCTGCTCGCCCTTGCTTGCATTCGAATCGATTCAACATCCTCCCGAAAACGATTGGAGATCGATATGGCAACGATCGAAGAAGTCGAGATGGGACGTTACGCGAAAGAGCTCGAAGACGACGTCCGCCATCTGGTGCGCAAGTATTGCCGCATCATGGCCTGGGACATCCCCGACCTCGACGAGCAGGCCGCGCGCCGGCTCATCCTCGGGGCATTGCGCTCCTCCGTGACCCACGTCGAATCCGAGTGACGGAACATCGACATGCCCGACAGCGTCGCCGCCGTCCCGGCTCCCCGACGCCGTCGGGCATGCCGGATACCGGGTGCCGGGGGACATGGGCAGAGTCCAGTCGGCGTCGGCGTACTGGTTTGCGTGCTTGCAGCGACGGGCTGTCAATCCACGGCGTCGAGCTCGCGCGGCGATGCCTGTACCTTCGCCCCCGGCATGACGACGGATGACCTGGCTCGATGCGGCTGCGTTGCCGGGAACTCGCGGAGCGACGGCTCCGTCATGCTGATGTCGGAAGAAGCGCTCAGCAACACGCGCACGGTCGCCATCGTCAATTACATGTGTCCGCTCGGCGCGGCCGGTGTCGCGAGGGTGGCCGTCATGAACGGCGTCGCCACGACCATCTACGAGTAGGCAATGAGAGCACTGGACAAGCTCGTTCGGCGATGGCAGCTCAAGGCGATGGACCAGGTCGACGCCTCGGCGCTCGTACAGGCCGGCAATCGACGCCTCGTCGAGCGGTTTCAGCGCGTCGCGCGCGATGTGCCGGCCTACGCGGCCCTCCTGGAGAGACGCGGTATCCTTGCCGAGACGATCCGTACGACTGCCGATTTCCAGGCACTGTGTCCGATCCTCGAGAAGCAGGACGTCTTCGGAGAGACCCCGATCGAGCAGTTGTGCGTCGGCGGAAGGCTCGGTCCATTGGCGGGCGTGCTGACAAGCTCCGGACAGGGCGGACGATTCGCATTCGGTCTCTCCACGCATCGGCAAAACAAACGCGCGGCGAAGGCGATCGAGTTGGCAATGGAATATGTCTTCGGTACGGATCGCTACCGCACCCTCCTGATCAACGCACTCCCGATGGGGGTTCGCTTTACCTGCTCGACCGTCACCGTCGCCGAAACCAGCGTGCGCGAGGACATGGTGTGTGCACTGGTCGAGCAGTTTTCCGACCGCTACGACCAGACCATCCTGGTCACCGACCCGCTGTTCTGCAAACGTATCCTGGATCAAGGCCGCGACCGCAGTCTGGACTGGGGGCGTTTCAAGGTGCACGTCGTCTTCGGCGAAGAAACGTTCGGCGAGGCCTTTCGGGACTATGTCGTACGCGGGCTGGGACAAGATCCGGACGGATGGAAGGCTGGATTGGCGATCTCCTCCATGGGCGTCGGGGAACTCGGCCTGAACCTGTTCTTCGAAACACCCGAGACCGTTCGTCTGCGGCAGCTTGCCGATCGACAACCGGAGACGCTGCGTCCGGCCATCGGCGATTGGCAGGGCCGCGTCCCGCCCCTGCTCTTCGTCTATGACCCGCTGAGGATCTTTGTCGAGGTGATCGAGCCCGACCCGAGCGGCTTCGGTGCATTGACGATCTCCACCCTGGACCCGGCATCGATGCTTCCGCTCATCCGCTATCAGACCGGGGACCGGGCACGACTGGTCGACACCGCGACCGTCGCACACGTCGTGAGCAACATCCACGGCCAACGCATGACGATCCCGAAACTACCCATGATTGCCGTTGCCGGTCGCCACAGCGATCGGCTACCCGATGGACGCCCCCTGCTCGACATCAAGGATGCGCTTTACTTGAGGCACGACATCGCGGACCGCCTGAGCGGCGCCTTTCGAATCGAGCATGATGACACGGGTTGCTGCCTCCATTTGCAGATGGGCGGGGGCGCGGGGAACGGAGGGCCGGAATTCGCGAGCGCGGTCGAAGCATGCCTCCCCAAACCGATCTCCGGTGGTCGCGACCGAATCAAGACCTGGTCACACGCCGAGTTTCCGTTTGGCCAAGCCCTTGATTACGAGAGAAAATTCAACTATCTCGACGCCCCGAGAAAACACTGAGCCGAATCCCGAAAAGGCCGGGGGCTCAACCGAATCCGTGAATCCAATCAGGCCCGCCGGGCATGCTCATGCACGTGCGAACCATCAGCGACAGCACATTCGATGCAATCGGGCAGGAGCTCGGGCTCCAGACCGCTGGCGAGGTACCGCAAGGTTGCCGGGAAGGTCGCGTGCAGTGCAGTCTCGAACGCCTGGACGCTGGTCACATAGGGTCGCACGGGACCGCAGTAGTCGACCTCCGGGCCGGCGGGGATGAATCGAAAACCCAATCGTCTAATCATAAGATACAGAGGCCGCTCCATAGCCATCATCCAATGGGTAATTCCTCGACGCCGGCTCTCCTGGTACATCAACCGGCATAATCCGATCAGTATCTCAGGGGTATCCCGCGGAGGGACGAAAGGCAAGATCTCGGCACCTTCCCGCCGACCGGAGTCGATTCGAGGCGGCCCGCCAAAGATGGAATCGCCCTCGCGACGGCGATAGCTCTTCGAAACCGCCATACGCGAGACCTCGGCAAAGCTTGCCAGTGCAGGATGTGACGGGTCGTTCAAGTAGGCGTAATCGCCGGAGAAGACACAGTGATCCATCAGTGGAAAACCGAGCGGCGAAGACATGACGAGCCGCACGGTTCCTGCGGGATGGCCCGCACGATGGGTCGCAAGCATGTGTAGCGAATGCGCGTCGAACTTATCTCGCTCTGCTTCGTCCGGGTAGTCATTCTCATCCAAGAAACGACGCTCCATGCAGTAAACTTGGTAGCGGATTCGATAGACGGTATCCAGATCGGTCGCATTCCCGACGCAGGCAAACCGAAAGTAGGAGTCCTGGCCATGACCAGCCTCCGGAAGACAGGTTGACTCCGACGTATTCAAGCTCATGCCCCCGACGACGTTATCCAAATAGACAACCCCAAGCCCCGAGCAAAAAAGCGGGACGCGAGATTGCGCTTAGGTGGAGCCGCGCGACGCTTTCGCCGAGGCGCGCTTCCGCGCCGCCGGCGCTTAGCCTCGCCGTTCCCGGAACGCTATCACATCAACAACATGTCGCGTAATCCCAAAATCTAGCGAACCACAGATTGAGCCGTCCGCGGCAGCGACGCGACATGAAGCGCTTTGGACACGGACGTAGCCCTTGTGTCTACGCCCCTGCACCGCTTAGACTTGGGCCATCGCTTCATCTCCCCAAGCCCGGTCGCGACTCCCGCTACCGCGCTCGATCATGGCGCAGATCATGACGAGAGTTGCGACTCGCAGACGCCCAGACAAGACAATCCACGCCGGCACCCCGGTCAACGGGGCAGGATCGGCAAGGCGACGGTGCTGATCGAGCCGGAGGCCGCCCCGTGAGCACGCGGGTCAGGATGGCTTTCGACACTCTAGGCCTGCGCCCTAAGGACCTCGGCATGGGGCCTCGATCTTCGAGCGTACCCGTGATGGATGAGTCGATTCAGGACTTCTGGAACACGCCTTGATCTCCCGACGGTCCGTGCGCAACATTCTCAAGGGCTTGGTCGCTGCGGCCTTGTGCTGCGCGACGCCGTATGTCAGCCCGCAGGAGTTGATCGCCAATCGGGACGCGGGAGTCGAGAGCTTGACGCGCAACGAGGCTCGTCTCTACTTCACGATGCGCCTCAAGAACTGGCCCAACGGAACCTTGGTCAAGGTTTTCGTGCTCCCCGACAACAACCCACTCCATATTCGCTTCTCCAACGAGGTTCTCGGACTCTACCCCTACCAACTTCGCCGCGTTTGGGACCGACAGATCTTCTCCGGGACAGGGCAAGCACCGACAACGGTCTCGAGCGAACAGGAGATGCTTGAGCGCGTCGCAAAAACGCCCGGAGCGATCGGCTATGCAGACGGGCCGATCGATCATTCAAACATCCGCCTGTTGGAGGTGCGTTGAGATGCGTACCCGGCTCTCTATCGCGGTCATGCTGGCATGGATGACCCCGAGCGCGGCTCCGGCCCTGGAGTTTGTCGAGGGGAAACTGCAGGTCCACGGCTTCGCCAGCCAGGCCGTCGTCAAGTCGACCGACAACTACTATTTTGGTAATAGCCCCGAGACGTCGTTCGATTTCACCGAAATCGGACTGAATGCCTCCTACCAAAAAACGCCGAACCTGCTGTTTTCGGGCCAGCTTTTGGTACGACGCGCCGGGGAGATGTACGACGGCACCCCGTCGCTGGACTATGGTCTCGTGGATTTTTCGCCCCTCTCCGATGCCGAGAAGCGCCTAGGGGTGCGTCTGGGACGCATCAAGAATCCGTTCGGACTCTACAACGAGACGCGCGACGTTCCCTTTACACGCCCGAGCATCTTTCTCCCGCAAGCCATCTACTACGACAAGATTCGCAACGCCTTGCTGTCGTTCGACGGCATCATGTTCTACGGTGACCGTTACCTGGAGCAGGGTAATCTCTCTCTGAACCTGGGCGTCGGGCAGTCGGTGATCGACAACAACGTGGAATGGACCTATCTCGGCGACGACCTCGACGGCGACCTCCGGGCCGAGGGCATCAACTGGGGGATCGGAAGCCTCTGGTTCTCGACCCCGTCAGACAGCCTCAAGCTCGGTCTGAGCGCCATCCTGACGGAAATGGATTTCAATGCAGGCCCGGAATCCCCCTTAAGCTCGGGTACCATCGATGTCTTCGACTGGGTCGCTTCGTTTCAATACAACGCCGCGGATTGGACGATTTCGGCCGAGTATTCCCGTGCGCCCACTCGCTGGAACGATTTCGGCCCCTATTGGCCCTTCAAAGACCAGGTCGTGGAAGGATATTATCTTCAAGGTGCTTACCGGCTTCGACCGAATCTCGAGATCATGTCCCGTTACGAGGAAGGCTTCGCAAACCGCAAGGATCGCGACGGGCGGGATTTCTCGGATCTCACCGGCGGAACCACCCCGCGATTCGATTTCTTCTCCAAAATCCTGACGCTCGGTCTGCGCTGGGACATCAACCCGAACATCATGTTTCGTCTCGAATTTCAGCGGCACGACGGAACCTATGCCTTGTCGATCCGCGAAAACCCGGATCCGGGCGATCTAGTTCGCGAGTGGGATGTTTTCGCTGCTTCCGTTTCGGTGCGTTTTTAAGGCCCCGGGGATGGAAGAGGTCGCCGCCGTCAAGACGACACCATCGGTCGATTTGAGCCTACGCTGGAAGGCTCTCATCGCCATGACCCTGGCGCTCGTGCTGGTGAATGCGTCGCTCGCGTTGATCTCGAACTTTCAGCTGACCAGTCAGTTCGAACTCCAACAAAGCGCCGTTCGCGATCAGCAAGCTCGGCAGTTGCGCGCCCTCGTCGAAGAAGACACCCAAGAGATGTCGAAGCTCGCCAGCCTGGTTCCTCTGCTCGGCGGCAACGAATCCGCGATGGCGGGTCCGAACGCCGCGATCGAGGCGGCATTGCTCGACAACGGGGCCATGCTCGATCTGGAGTGGGACATTCGATCCGTCCAGTGGGTTCGGCCCGACGGCACCACGGCCATTGTCTGGCCGGAGGGTGCTCCGGATATTCCCGACGCACTGCGTGCGGAGCTTCGCAAGACGCCCGAGCAGGCGATCGCGGCACTCCTCTGCAGCCCTGAATGCCGGCAGTACAAAGCAACCCCGCTGCTCTGGGAGGGTTCCTTCGCCGGCAACCTGGTCCTCGGTCGCTCGCTCGCCGATGCATTGTTGACCTTCAACGCGCTGACCGGGGCCGAGGTCGCCATCACCTGGCGTGATGATGCCCGAGCCGCCGCGGTGCTGGATCCGCTCAGCCCGGACTACCTGCAGTTTCCCGCCGTCACCTACCCGGACGACACCGTGCCCGTTCTGCGCGCCGCCGCACCGACGCTCACAAGCGCCGACATGGTGCATGCGCCGCTGCTGATCCCGCATGGGTCGGGTTGGTACGAGATCTTTCGCATCCCGGCACTTGCCTCCGGCATCGACGCCTTGGTGATCAACGACGTGACGACCCAACGCGAGGCGATCCGAACGGCCACGACCGGCAGCATCCTGCTTGGGATCCTCGGCCTGATCCTCTCTGGCTCATTGCTCCTGCTGATCATCAAAGGCCCCTTGTACCGACTCAGGGATCTGGCGACGGTAATTCCCTTACTGGCCGAAAACCGCTATACGGATCTGCGCCGTCAGCTCCCGGGACGCTCCAAGTCGCTCATGCCGCGCGACGAGATCGATCTCATGACCGAAACGGTCAGGAGTCTGACCGACCGCATGGAGCTGCTCCAGTACGACCGCGAGCAGGCCGAGGCCCGCCTGGTTTGGCTCGCCGATCACGACCCCTTGACGCAGCTCTACAATCGCCGACGCTTCAACGACGATTTCGAGCGCATCCTGGATCAAACCATCCGTTTCGGTCATCAGGGAGCGCTGCTGTTCCTGGACCTCGATCAGTTCAAGGACGTCAACGATCTGAGCGGCCACCGGGTCGGCGATACCTTGCTTCAGCGCGTCTCTGAGCAATTGAGACTCGTCACCCAGACGAGCGATCTGCTCGCACGCCTGGGCGGCGACGAGTTCGCCCTGGTCTTGCCCGAGGCGACCGAGGATGACGCCCTTGCCAGCGCCGAGTCGGTCCAAGAGGCCGTCTGCTCGATCAGCCTACAGGAGCATGGCCGCCGGCACAGGGTCACGGCGAGTATCGGCATCGTCATGTTTCCGACCCAGGGCAGCGACATCGGCCAACTCATGGCGAGCGCGGATCTGGCCATGTATCAGGCCAAAGAGAAGGGCCGCGGGCGCTGGTATCTCTTCTCCGAGGATGACCAGGGCAAGGAGCAGCTCGATGCCCGCGTGCTCTGGCGCGAGCAGATCAATCAGGCGTTGACCCAGAACCGATTCGAGCTGCACGTGCAACCCATCATCGAGATCGCCACCGGACGAATACGGCACATGGAGGTCTTGCTCAGGATGCGCGACGCACGTGGCGGGATGGTCTATCCGGATCGGTTCATCCCGGTCGCGGAGCGCACCGGGCAGATCCAGGCGATCGATCGGTGGGTCATCGACAATGCGCTTGCCGCCATGGAGCTGCGAACCGACCTAAGACTCGCGATCAATCTCTCCGCCAGCGCCATGGACGATCCCTTACTGCTGACGGATCTGCGACACCTCCTGGAGAGACACCGCATCGCGCCCGAGCGGATCTCCTTCGAGGTCACCGAGACCGCCGCGATCAACAGCCTGCTGAATGCGACGCGCCTGATGCGCGGCATGCAGGAACTCGGGTGTCGTTTCGCGCTGGACGATTTCGGCAGCGGCTATGCCTCTTACGCCTACTTGCGCAAGCTTCCGGTCGACGAGGTCAAGATCGACGGGGCTTTCGTGCGCGATATCGCCAAAAACCCGGAAGATCGGATCTTCGTCAAAGCGATCACGGACATGGCCCACGGCATGGGCAAGCGTGTCATCGCCGAATTCGTCGAGAACGCCGAGATCCTGGCGATCTTGAAGGGACTCGGGGTCGACGACGCCCAAGGCTACCATTTCAGCAAGCCGGTCAAGTTGGAGCAACCGGGCACGCCGATGGTGTTCGACGGCGTCCTTTCCGACATGTGACTCCACAACATCGGGCGGGGTCCTTGCGCCGATGCCCGACGAGATTTACGTCTCGCCGACCGCACCCCGGATCACCTCGAAGATGGCCGCGGAATCCTCCTCCCCTAGCCCGTGCTCGACCAGCAGATCCAGCCATTCCGAAACCATCGCCGCCGCGGTCAGGGAGATGCCCAACTCCTGCGCGGACTCGAGCACGATCCGCATGTCCTTGCGGTGCAAGCGGGACTTGAAGCCCGGGGTGTAGTCACCCTCGATCATCCGCAGGCCATGCACCTCCAAGATTCGGCTGCCCGCAAAGCCGCCGAGCAGGGCTTCGCGCACCTTCCGCGGATCTACACCGCTCGCCTGCGCCAACAAGACCGCCTCCGAGACGCCGGCGATGGTCGCGCCGACGACGATCTGGTTGCATGACTTGCAGACCTGACCGGCACCGCTCGGGCCGACGTGCACGACATTTCCGCCCATCGCCTCGAACAGCGGCCGCACCCGGGCAAAGTCGGCCGGCTCGCCCCCGACCATGATGGACAGGGTACCCGCCTTCGCTCCGGCCTCCCCGCCCGAGACCGGGGCGTCGAGCATCGCGGCGCCGGCGGCCCGGAGTCGCTCGGCCATCATCCGCGTGGACGAGGGCGAAATCGTACTCATGTCCACGACGACCGCATCGGGTCGGACACCCTGGATGACCCCCTCGGGGCCCAGGATCACCTCTTCGACATCCGACGTATCCGAGACCATCGTGAAGACGATCGCTGCGTCTCGGGCGACCGCCGCCGGACTCGCAGCCGTCCGGGCACCCGCCTCGGCCAGCGGCGCCATTGATTCGGGGCGCCGTGCATGGACGACGAGGTCGTAGCCGGCCTTGACGAGATTCAAGGCCATCGGCCGACCCATGATCCCGAGTCCGATGAAACCGACAGTTTCGGTCATGCTGTGATCCTCGTTGCTTGTTCCACCTGAGCCGCGCCCGCCGAGGGCATGTCGAGCGCCAAGGACGGGTTGAGCGCAAACCTACACCGAGTGCTCCGAGCGCGGCTCAGCCGTCGAGCAGCTCGAGCCAATGGACGACGGGGATCTCGGTGCCGCCGCCGATCTGGAGCTGGCAGCCGATGTTGGCCGTCGCGATCAGCTCGGGCCGGCCGGACTCCAGCGCATCGACCTTGTTCACGAGCAGACGTGCAGAGAGCTCGGGCTGCGTGATCGAATAGGTCCCGGCGGAACCGCAGCACAGATGGCCGTCCGGCACGGGCGTCATCGCAAACCCGAGTCGCGACAGGACCGGCTCCACGACCTGCTTGAGCTGCTGGCCGTGCTGCAGGGTGCAGGGGGCGTGAAAGGCAACCTTGCGACCTTCACCCGGCGAGCCGATCGGCGCGAGATCCAGGCTCGCGACGACCTCGATCGGATCCCGCGCCAAGGCCGCCACACGCGCCGCCCGCTCGGCATAGGCGGGATCCCCGGCCAGCGCATGGCCATAGTCCTTCACCATGGCACCGCATCCGCTCGCGGTCACCAGGATCGCCTCGCAGCCCGCCTCGATCTCGGGCCACCAAGCGTCGATATTGCGGCGCATCGCATCGAGCCCGTCCTCGAGCGCGTTCAGATGATAGGCGGCGGCACCGCAACAGCCGGCAGCGGGCGACTCGATCAGATCGATCCCGAGCCGCGCCAGCACGCGCGCCGCCGCGGCATTGGTCTTGGGTGTGGCGACCGACTGGACGCAGCCGCCGAGCACCAGCATCCGACGACGCCCGGCAGGCTTCGGCCAAGCACCGGCCGGGCGCGGTGTCGGCAGCTTCGCCTTGAGCTTGGCCGGCAGCAGCGGTTTCACCCAGTGCCCAACCCGTATCAAGGGGCCGAAGCGCGACGGATAGGGTACGGTTTTGACGAGCGCCCAGCGCAGCAGCCGCTCGAAGACCGGCCGCTCGACGCGCTCCTCGACCAGGTGCCGCCCGATGTCGAGCAGGCGCGCGTACCGCACGCCGGACGGGCAGGTCGTCTCGCAGGAGCGACAGGTCAGACAGCGATCGAGATGCTGCTGAGTGATGCGGGTCGGCGCTTGACCCTCCATGACCAGCTTGATCTGGTAGATCCGCCCGCGCGGACCGTCGAGCTCGTCGCCGAGAAGCTGATAGGTCGGACAGGTCGCGGTGCAGAAGCCACAGTGGACGCAGGAGCGAAGGATGGCATCGGCCTCGCGACCCGCCTGCGTGCTCAGAAACTCGGGCAGGATCTCGGTCTGCATGCCTCGCTCCTAAACCGCGCCCAGCGCGGTATGCGATGTTTGTGGATGGGATCGGCCCCGGCAGACTTGACGACCGTTGGAGCGGGCGCGGTTTAACGTATTCAAAAAATTAAATTCTAAACCGCGTCTCACCGAGATCGAGGCCATCTCCGAAGCCAAACACAAAATGAAAATGACGCATGTCGCTCTGGACGCGGTTTAGAGGGTCGCGTAGAGGCGACCGGGGTTCAGGATGCCGTTCGGATCGAAGGCCCGTTTCATCTCGCGATGTAGTGTCATGAGTCCGGCCGGGATCGGGTGGAAGACCTCCGAGTGGCGATCCCCTCCGCGAAAGAGCGTGGCATGCCCGCCGACGGAGCTGACCGCCGCACGGATGACCTCGGTCTCGGCATCGCTGCGCAGCCAGCGTTGCGCCCCGCTCCACTCGATCAGCTGCGCGCCCGGCAACGCCAGGGGCGCGACGGTCGGCGGGACCGACAAGCGCCACAAGGGCGCATCACCGGAAAAGAAGGGATGGCCCTGCTCGCGGATCCGATCGCGCCAGAAGACCAGTGCCTCGGCATCGTCGACCGCCTCGCCCCCGATGCGCTCGGCGGCGGCCGAAACACCGCCGTGGTTGCCGGACAAACGAACCCAAAGCTGCTCGCCGTCGTAGCAGGTCGCGCTGATCGGAAGCGGCTGCGCAGCCCAACCCGTCATGCGTCCGAGCGCCTCCGCCGGCGAGCAGGTCTGCACCAGTGTCCGGCCGGTCGTCGGGATGGGGAGCACCTTCACGCTGATGTCGAGCAGGACACCGAGTGTCCCGAAGGCCCCGGTCATCAGCCGCGAGATGTCGTAGCCCGCGACGTTCTTCATCACCTCGCCGCCGAAACGCAGGACCTCGCCGCGCCCGGTCAGCACGCGTGTGCCGAGCACCAGGTCTCGTGCCGAGCCCGCGTAGGGCCTCGCGGGACCGGAGAGACCGCAGGCAATGGTTCCGCCTAGGGTCGCGCCGGAGCCCGCGTCGATCCCGCCCGAGGCATCGGCGAAATGCGGCGGCTCGAACGGGAGCATCTGCCCCTGCTCGGCGAGCGCGGACTCGATCGCGCTCAACGGCGTGCCGCAGCGCGCGGTGACGACCAACTCCTTGGGCTGATAGTTGAGGATCCCGGTATGCCCGGACAGCGACAAGACCTCGCCGTCGACCGCACGCCCGAGGGTCGACTTGGTGCCGCTGCCCTCCAAGCGAAGGGGCGATGAGGCCTCGGCCGCGTGGCGGACCCGCTCTTGCAGCTCGGCGGTCTGGTCGTTGCTCAACGGTCTCCCCTTGTCGTTTAGGAACGATTCAAAATCAACATGAACAGGTAGGTTGGGCAAAGCGCAGCGTGCCCAACCCGCACCGTCATTACAGGGAGCTCGACGAGAGAATCCCTTTGCGAGGCTTGTCGTTGTCGTTGGCGATTACGACAACGATTTGGTGCTTCAGTACCGAAATTATTTCTGGCTCGCGGACCGCAGAGCGCTGCGGATGATCTCCTCGGCCCCGCCGTTGCCGTCGTCGGCTGCACGAGTCATCCGCGTCGCATCGACGGGGCGATAGCCCAGTGCCACCAGCGCGCTCACCGCATCGGCGAGCGCTTGCTCGCGCGGGTCGGCACTCCCCGAGCGCGTTTCCGTGAGATGGGGTGCGCTGCCCGGAATGACATCCAGGCTGTCGCGCAACTCCATCACCAGTCGCTGGGCCGTCTTCCGGCCGATCCCCGGAACCCGCACCAACGCATCGAGGTCTTCGTGCTCGATACATTGCGCGAAGCGCGCGGCGTCCATCGAGGAGAGGATCGCCAAGGCCATCTTGGCGCCGACACCGGTGACCTTGAGCAGACGACGAAAGAGCGCGCGCTCCTGCTCGCGGCCGAAGCCGTAGAGCGACCAGGCGTCCTCGCGCACCGCCAGATGGGTGACCAGGGTCACCGTCTCGCCGACGGCGGGCAGGTCGTAGAAGGTCGACATGGGGGCCTCGATCTCGTAGCCGACCCCGCCCACATCCAGCAGCAGCTGAGGGGGATGTTTGGCGAGGATGCGGCCCTGCAGACGGCCGATCACGGGCGCCAATCCCGCCAGGAGGCGGCGGCCCGTCCGCGCGCCGGGATCCCCATCGAGTGCGCATGACAGAGCGCGATCGCCAAGGCGTCGGCCTCGTCCTCGCAGGGCATCTCGGCCAGCGCGAGCAGCACCCGGATCATATGTTGGACCTGGGACTTCTCGGCTCCGCCCGTACCGACGACTGCCAGCTTGACCGTCTTGGGACTGTATTCGTGTACCGTGACGCCGGATTTCAGGCCTGCGCAGAGTGCCGCGGCGCGTGCTTGACCGATCTTGAGCGCGGCGGTCGGATCGCGCGCGAAGATGAGCTGCTCGACCGCCATCTCGTGGGGCGCGTGCTCGGCCACGACGGCGGCAACACCGTCGAAGATGCGACCGAGACGATCCGGCCAGGGATATTCGCCGACCCGCAAGGTGCCGCTGGCGATCCAACGGCTGCGCTGACCGTCGGTATCGATGACACCGTACCCGGTCGTGCGCGAGCCCGGATCGATCCCCAAGATGCGGTGCCGAAGCTTCTCCGGGGATGCGTTCGGGGTGCGGCCGACGGGCGGACGCTGCCGGTCTTCAGGCATCGAGCTCGGCCAGGATCTCGTCGGCGATTTCGGCGTTGTGGTAGACCTCTTGGACGTCGTCCAGCTCGTCGAGGACATCGACCAGTCGCAGCAGCTTTTCGGCCGTCTCGCGGTCCAGCTCGGCGAGGGTCGCGGCGTTGTAGGAGATCTCCGCCACCTCGGTATCGAACCCCGCTTGGGTCAGCGCGTCCTTGACCGAGGCGAACGCCTCGGGCGTGGTGACCACGTCGAGCGAGCCGTCATCGTTGGCGAGGACATCCTCCGCTCCGGCCTCGAGCGCCGCCTCCATCACCGCATCCTCGTCGGTCCCGGGCTGGAAGCTGATGATGCCCTGCTTGGTGAAGAGATAGCCGACCGAGCCGTCGGTGCCCAGGTTGCCGCCGTGCTTGCTGAAGGCATGACGAACCTCGGCCGCGGTGCGGTTGCGGTTGTCGGTCATGCAATCGACCATGATGGCGACGCCGCCGGGCCCGTAGCCCTCGTAGCGGATCTCTTCGTAGTTCTCGCCCTCCATCCCGCCGGCTCCGCGCTTGATGGCACGCTCGACCGTATCCCGCGGCATATTGGCACCGAACGCCTTGTCCATCGCCAAGCGCAATCGCGGATTCGCACCCGGGTCGCCGCCGCCCTCGCGGCTCGCGACGGTCACCTCGCGGATGAGCTTGGTCCAGACCTTACCGCGCTGTTTGTCCTGCGCCGCCTTGCGGTGCTTGATGTTGGCCCATTTGCTGTGACCCGCCATCGCTAACCTCTCTTCACTCGAGATCGACCGAGCGCGCGTCCCGGCTTCTGAGCCCGGCCCGGGGAACCCGATCCGGGCCTGTTGACACCGAGGGAGTCGCGCTGCATGTTGTTTGGCCGCGCATTCTAGCATCGGCCGGGAAACTGCGGGGGAACCCGGCGCGCGGATGCGGGCTTTAGCCGCCCGGCGGACCCGCGCCCACACGCCGCACCCTCCGCGGCGACTCACCGGCGACATCAGGAACAAGGACATGTACGCGACCCCCGAGACCGGCGACGGTTGGATCACGGCCCTTACCGGCGCCGACGAGGAAGGCTTTCGTGTCGAGGCGCGCTTTGCGATCTCGCAGCGGTTTCGCGCGCTCGTGAAGGGCCGCGAGTCCGACCTCGTGTTTGCCGCCCGCAGCCGGCTCGCGCGCATCGGGGTCAACATCTGCCCGCTCGACGAGCCGCGCTTCGAGCCTGATCACTGCACACTCGAGCTCCAAGTCGTCTCGGCGATCCGCTCGTTCGGCATCACCGAGCATCTGCAGCACATCGTGGTCCCCGGCCTGCGTGTCGGGCGACTGGTGTTTTGCCCGCAGGACCGCCGTCTCGACTCCGCCGCCATCCATGCACTTATCCAAACCAACGAGATCCAGGTCCCGGCCGGCTTCTCGGTCGACAGCAACGGCTATCTCATCCTGCGGCCGCAGCGACAGCTCTTTCGGTTTCTTCAGCCCTTGACACTCGATCAGGTCACCGCGATCGCCACCCATGCCGACGGCAAGGACCTGCTCAATCGCCTGCAAATCCGCGAGGCCGTCGATCACATCGCGCTGCCGCCGAGCGACGGCCTGGTGACGGCCTGCTCCATGTTCCTGCACCGCCACTACGTCGTGCTGCGCAACCTGGACGACGCGCTCGGCTTCCATCTGCAGGCGACGGTCCTCGACCCGGTCTCCACGCGCGGCACCAATGTCTACCTGGAGTTCATCAACCGATCCGAGCGGTTGATCGTCAACCCGAGCGTCGCCGCATCGGTTCACGAGGCGATCCCGCTCACGCCGAGCCGTCGTTACTGGCACGGCCGCGCGAGCGCCCCGGCCCCCGAGGCGCGGCCCGGCAATGACTATCCGCAGCTCGCCGAGATCTTCGATCGGCTCGAGGCCGGACCGCTCGAGGATTGCTACTCGCACCGCATGATGGCCGTCACGCAGCATCCCGAGACCCTGCTGAACGGTGCGCGACCCGACCGGATTTGGACCCGACCCGAGGAACCGCGCGACCCGCGCGGCGGGACCGACTTGGCGGCCGGTCTGGTCGCCGAGGGGCTCAAGCTCGACACCCGCACCGAATACGGCACCGGTATCCTGGAGAATCTCTCCGACGGCGCACACGCGACCCTGCTGCTCGGCTATTTCCCGAATCTCATCGAGCACACCGAGATCTGCGCCGCGGCGCTGCGTCGGCGCATCGGCCGCATCGTTTTCCGTCGCGCCTCCTTCGAGCATGGTCACTTCCTCTCCGCCCGCGACCACGGCCGACTGGCCGACTACGAGGGCCTCGGCATCGAGGTCTTCTGGTGCAACGATGCGCGCGCTCACGTCGTGCGGCACGTCTTCCGCGGGCTGCGCGGTTACTTCACCTCGCCCGAGCAGGTCGACCGCTTCCGCACCAGCCTGGTCTTCGCCATCTACGGCTCCATCAAGCCGCTCGACGAGGCCTCCGCGCTGAAGATCTCGCGCCTGCTGGCCAACCTGAAGGGCCTGTTCGGAAGCGACATCAGCATCCTCACCGGCGGCGGCCCGGGCGCCATGCTGCAAGTGACCGAGGCCGCCCACCGCCTCGGACTGCTGGTCGGCTCGAGCTACATCGAGACCCTGGACCAGAAGCCCAATCAAAGCGCGGACTATTACCAGACCTTCCAGGCACGCAGCCGCCAGTCGCGCCAGCGCTGGTTCGAAATCGCGAGCTTCCATATCTTCCTCTCGGGCGGGGTCGGAACACTCGAAGAGATCGGTCTGACCCTGACCGACATGAAGCTCGGCGTGATCGAGTCCGGACCTATCGTCTTCTTCGACGGCTCCGGGGAGGGCTTCTACTGGGAGGGTCTCAAGACCCAGCTCACCCGCATGGCCGCCCAGGGCCGACTGCCGGACTGGGTGCTCGAGAACATCCTCATGACCGCCGATCCGGACGCCATCCCGCGCTTCTACAAACAGACCCTGCGTCTGGGTTGACATCGAGCGCGTCGCTCGATCGCGCGCGGAGGGAACATATGCAACGTAAACGACCTTCTGTTGGCGAGAGCCCGTGACAACCCCGCGCAAAATCGGGAGAATTCCGTCTATGGTATCGCGCATCGGATCGATGGATGCGCGACGTTCGAACGACTGCCGCGCCGACCGGGCCGAGATGATCGGATCCGGGTCGCGCCGACCCCCGAGGCGCCTTTGTGTCGACTTTGATGACCTTCGAGCATCCGCTGAACGAGCGCGTCCGCACCTTCCTGCGGATCGAGCATCTGTTCGAGCGACTCAACTATTTCGCGCCTCAGTACGATGCTTGGGCAACCCGAGTGGCCGTCGAGACCTTGCTCGACATCGCCTCTGTGACCGCGCGCGCGGACGTCAAGACCGAGCTGCTCAAAGAGCTCGATCGCAACATGGCCACGCTCAAGCGTTTCGGGGATCAGCCGGGGGTGGATCCGCGGGCTTTGGAGCAGGTCCTCGGCGACCTTGCGGATGCCGTCGGCGGCGTCCATCGCCTGTCCGGACCCATCGGGCAGATCGCCCGCGAGGACGATCTTCTCAAGAGCGTCGCCCAGCGCAGCAGCATTCCGGGCGGGGCCTGCAGCTTCGATCTACCGCAGTTTCATCATTGGCTCATCCAGGTACCGGAGATCAGGCAGGCACGGCTCGACCATTGGCTCCAGGATCTGCGACCGGCGGAGCGGGCGATCCGTCTCGTCCTCTCGCTGGCCCGAACCAGCGCATCGCCGCGCCAGGTGCTCGCAGAGGGCGGTTTCTTCCAAGAGGCGCTCGACGTGCAGGCACCCGCGCAGATGGTGCGGGTCGGCATCAACGGGACCGGCGCACTCTATCCCGAGATCAGCGGACACAAGAGCCGCTTCAGTATCCGTTTCATGAAGACCGGGCCTCAAGGACGGCCGTCTCAGATCCCGGAAAACATCCCCTTCAACCTCACCTGCTGCGTCTTTTGAAGCACGTCCTTTACACCATGCACTGTTCCGACTCGCTCGCTGCCCGGGCACCCGCCAAACGCCTCATCCGTGGACGTGGTTCAGATGATTCGGATGCATTCCTGAACCGCGTCCGGCACGGATTCATCGGCATGCACCGCGCTGCGCTCGCCGACACAGCATCGATTTTCGCTCGGGACGCGGTTTAGCCATGGCCACGACCGTCTCCTGCCCGCGTTGCGGCAAGTCTGTTGTTTGGGGTCCGCAATCGCCGTGGCGCCCCTTCTGCAGCGAGCGCTGCCGTTTGGTCGATCTAGGCGAGTGGCTGGACGAGAATCGCCGGATACCGGGCACCGAAGACGATCTCGACGATGATTCGCCCATCAGCGAGCATTCGCCGGGGGCACATTAAACCGCGTCCGGTGCAAGATGCGCATTTTCGAGTGAGATCGACATTTGGTGCATCCACGGCCCTTAGCGGGGACGCGGTTTAACCGATCAATCGATCGACCAAAAGCCTCGAATCCCCGCCACGCCCTGTGCGCCATGCTCGCGGGCGACATCCAGATCCGCTCCGGTCACGCCGCCCAGCGCATAAACCGGAAGCGTCGCCGCATCCGTCAACTCGGCAAAGCGCTGCCAGCCGAGCGGCTCGGCCTCGGGGTGGGATGCAGTCGGCTGGACCGGCGAGAGCAGCGCGTAGTCGAGCCCGAGACGCGCCGCGCGCAGAAGATCATCGGCCGCGTGACAGGAGGCTCCGACCAGGTCGTCGGGCCGACCCGGACGCTCGGTCAGTCGGGCGAGAGCCTGCCCGCCGAGGTGCAGACCGTGACGCGGGATGCCGAGCGTCTCGTCCGGATCGCGATTTAGAAGAAGACGTGCACCGCCTTGCGCGCACAGCACGAAGGCGCGCCGCGCCAAATCCCCGTAGGCCCCTTGATTCAGTCCATGTGCACGCAGTTGAACAAGCTTGATTCCCCCCGCGACGGCTTGCGCGATCCGCGCCAGAAAGACCTCCGGCTCAAGCGGGTCGGAACCCGTGATCAAGATGCAAGCCGGCAGGCGCAGGGCGGTGATGATGGGACGATCGGCAGCAGGAAAGCAGCCGGGATCCAGGGTCTCGGGGGATTGCCAGGCGAGAGGCTGCCCTTCCAAACCGGCCGGGATGCCCGCGTACGACTCGACACGCCTGACATCGAGCAGGACATGCCGATCGCCGTAATGGTGCCGGATACGGATCAGCGGACGGCTGTCGCGGACCTCGATGCCGAGCTCCTCGGCCAGCTCGCGCGCCAGACCCTGCTCGGGCGACTCGCCGGGCTCGAGCTTACCGCCCGGAAACTCCCACAGCCCGCCCTGATGGACATGATCCGGGCGTTTCGTGACCAGCACACGTCCCGCCGAGTCGGAGATCGCGCCGACCATCACATGAACCAGGTCGCTGCTCAACTGCGGTATTCGGCGTTGATCCGAACGTAATCGTAGGACAGATCGCAGGTCAAGATCTGCGCTTGGCCCGGACCCCGGCCAAGCGAGACGCGGATCAGGATCTCGGGCTCGGCCATGACGGCGGCGCCGGCCTCCTCCGTATAGTCCGGTGCACGCCCCCCGGCATCGACGATCAAGACCTCGCCGAGGTGGATTCGAATCCGATCGATATCGAGATCCCGAAGACCCGCACGCCCGACCGCGGCCAAGATGCGGCCCCAGTTGGGATCGGACGCAAAGAGCGCCGTCTTCACCAAGGGGGAATGGGCGATGGTGTAGGCCACGGCGCGAGCCTCCTCGACGTCGGCCGCACCCTCGACCTCGACGGTCACCAGCTTGGTTGCGCCCTCGGCATCCCGAACGATCGCGGTCGCCAGCTCGAGGCAGACCGCATCGACGGCGGTCTGGAGCACATCCAATTGCGGCGATGCGCCGTTGCGGATTTCCGCATTCCCGCAGACACCGGTTGCGACCAGCACGCAGGCATCGTTGGTCGAGGTATCGCCGTCGACCGTGATGGCATTGAATGACCGGGCGACCGCGGAGCCCAGACACGCCTGGAGCACATCCGGTGCAACAGCCGCATCCGTCGCGATGAAGGCGAGCATGGTCGCCATGTTCGGACAGATCATCCCGGCGCCCTTGGCGATCCCGGTGATCGAGGCGGTGTGCCCGTCGATCTCGAAGCGACGCGAGACCAGCTTGGGCACCCGGTCCGTGGTCATGATGGCCCGCGCGGCGGCCGGCCAGGCCGCTGCATCCAAGCGCCCGAGCAGCTCGGGCAGTGCCGCCGCGATACGATCCACAGGCAGGTGCTCGCCGATGACGCCCGTGGAAAAGGGTAGAACCTCCTGCGCGGAACACTCGCCGATTGCGGCGAGCGCCGCACAGCTCGACTCGGCATCCGCCAGACCGCGCCGACCTGTGCCCGCGTTGGCATTGCCCGCATTGATCAGCAGGTAACGCGGCGCAGTTCGGCCCAAATGGGTCTTCGCGAGCCGCACGGGCGCGGCACAGAAGGCGTTGCGTGTGAAAACGGCCGCGCATCGACTGCCGCCGACGAGCTCCAGGACGAGGAGATCGTCACGCCCCTGATAGCGAATGCCGGCGGCCCCCGCGGCCAGGCGCACGCCCTCGACCGGGAGCCAGGAGTCGTCCGACGGGACCGGATCCGAGGTATGCGCGTCCGTCGACGTCATGGCGTCGCTCAACTCGCCTTGCCGTGGCATTGCTTGTACTTCTTGCCGGAGCCGCAGGGACAGGGCTCGTTGCGTCCGACCTTGCGATCGCCGCGGACGTAGGGTTGAGTTTGCGCGGCGTCGGCGCCTCGGGCACTTGCCCCGTCGCGGCTTTCGGACTCCGCCTCGTCCGCGGACCCGAAACCCTCGAAGCGCTCGTGCTTGAACTCGAACTCGCGCTCCCGCGCCGGCGCTGCCCCGAGCGCCGCAACCGGCTCAGCCGCGGCACCCGGCTGCGTCTGCACCTGGAGCTTGGCGAGGGTGGCCACGACGTCGTGCTTGATGCTGTCGAGCATCGCGGAGAACATCTCGAATGCCTCGCGCTTGTACTCCTGCTTGGGATTCTTCTGGGCGTAGCCGCGCAGATGGATCCCTTGGCGCAGATAGTCCATCGCGGCGAGATGGTCCTTCCAATGGGTGTCCAGGGTCTGGAGCATGACCGCCGTCTCGATCTGGCGCATGGTCGGCGAGCCGACGAGCGTCTCGCGCTCGGCGTAGGCCGAGGTCAGGGTATCGTGGATGCGCGCGCGCAGCGTCTCTTCGTGGAGCGAGTCGTCCTCGTCGAGCCACTTGCGGATCGGCCAGTCGCCGCCGAAATGCTCGGTCAGCGCAACACTCAGTCCCTCCACATCCCATTGCTCTTCGAGACTCTCGGGCGGGACGTAGGTATTGATCAGACGCGTCAGGGCATCGTCGCGCATCGCGGTGACGGTATCGGAGACATCGACGCTGTCCATCAGCTCGCGGCGTTGGCGATAGATGACCTTGCGCTGATCGTTGGCAACGTCGTCGTATTCGAGCAGCTGCTTGCGGATATCGAAGTTGCGGCCCTCGACCTTGCGCTGGGCGTTTTCGATCGCCTTGGTCACCCAGGGGTGCTCGATCGCCTCGCCCTTCTGCATGCCGAGCTTCTGCATCATCTTGCCGACGCGCTCGGAGGCGAAGATGCGCATCAGGTTGTCTTCGAGCGACAGATAGAAGCGCGAGGAGCCCGGATCGCCTTGGCGACCGGAGCGACCGCGCAACTGGTTGTCGATTCGACGGGACTCGTGCCGCTCGGTACCCACCACATGCAGACCGCCGGCGGCCACCACTCGGGCGTGGCGCTCCTTCCAGGCGGCACGAATGGCGTCGCGATCCGCATCGGGACCGGCCTCCTCGAGCTCGGCCTCCAGATTCCCGCCGAGGACGATGTCGGTCCCGCGACCGGCCATGTTGGTCGCGATGGTCACGGCACCGGGGCGGCCGGCCTGGGCGATGATCCCGGCCTCGCGCTCGTGCTGCTTGGCGTTGAGGACCTCGTGCGGGATCTTCTGCTCCACGAGCAGTCTGTCGATCAGCTCCGAGGTCTCGATCGAGGCGGTGCCCACCAGGGCCGGCTGGCCGCGGGCGATACAGTCGCGGATGTCCTCGACGATGGCCTCGTACTTCTCCTCCTGGGTCAGGTAGACGAGGTCGCCCCGATCCTCTCGAACCATGGGCTGATTGGTCGGGATGACGACGACCTCCAGACCGTAGATCTGCTGGAACTCGTAGGCCTCGGTATCCGCCGTACCGGTCATGCCCGAGAGCTTGGGATAGAGGCGGAACAGGTTCTGGAAGGTGATGGAGGCCATCGTCTGGTTTTCGGGCTGGATAGCGACCCCCTCCTTGGCCTCGACCGCCTGATGCAGACCCTCCGACCAGCGTCGGCCCGGCATCGTGCGTCCGGTGAACTCGTCGACGATGACGATCTGACCGTCACGCACGATGTATTCGACGTTCTTTTGGAACAGCGCATGCGCACGCAGCGCCGCGTAGACGTGGTGCATCAAGACGATGTTGGCCGGGTCGTAGAGACCGCCCTCCTCGGCGAGAAGTCCGATCTCGACCAGCATCTGCTCGACGTGCTCGTGGCCTTCTTCGCTCAGATAGACCTGGCGTGCCTTCTCGTCGACCGAATAATCACCGGGACCGAAGTCGGGTTGTCCCTCTTCGTTGGTGATGGGGGCCTGACGCGTGAGGCGCGGAATGATCTTGTCGATCTGCTTATAGAGATCCGTGCTTCCTTCGGAAGGGCCGGAGATGATGAGCGGGGTGCGCGCCTCGTCGATGAGGATGGAGTCGACCTCGTCGACGATCGCGTAGAAGGGGTCGCGCTGCACGCGCTGCTCGGCCACGAAGGCCATGTTGTCGCGCAGGTAATCGAATCCGAACTCGTTGTTGGTGCCGTAGGTGATGTCCGCGGCATAGGTCTCCTTGCGGGAGACCGGGCGCATATGACGGTAACCTTGACCGACCGGCGGCTCATAGCTCAGATCGAAGAGATAGGACGAGGAGTCGGGGCCCGTGCCGCCCGATGAATTGATGACGCCGGTGGACAGACCGAGGAAATGGTAGATCTGCCCCATCCAGGCGGCGTCGCGCCGAGCCAGATAGTCGTTGACGGTGACGACGTGAACGCCCTTTCCCGGGAGCGCGTTGAGATAGGCCGAGAGGGTCGCAACCAGGGTCTTGCCCTCGCCGGTGCGCATCTCGGCGATCTTGCCGTCGTTGAGCACCATGCCGCCGACCATCTGCACGTCGAAGTGACGCAGGCCGAGCGTTCGCTTGGATGCCTCGCGCACAACCGCGAAGGCCTCCGGGATCAGGCTGTCGAGATCGGCCCCGGCGGCAAGACGCTCGCGAAATTCCGTGGTCTTCGCGGCGAGGGCTTGATCGGAGAGTGCCTCGAGCTCGGGCTCGAGGGCGTTGATCCGTGCGACGGACTTGAGCAGTGTCTTGACGAGCCGGTCATTCCGGCTGCCGAAGACCTTCTTGAACAGATGCTTGACCATCGGATACGTTTGAGACCTGTCGGGAAAATTCCGGCATGATACCGGAATTCCACGACAACCGCAGGCCGCATCGGAAGCGCGCCCGGGGTCGGGATCTGCGGCTATTGCCTGCACAAACCGCAGGCAGATCCAAGCACCCCGACCGATTCAGCATGTCCCCGAGCCCCTAAACCGCATTCAGAGCGAGATGCTAAATTTTCGAGTGGGCTCGGCATTTGCTGAATCCACGGCCCTTAGCCGGGACGCGATTTAATATCATATTTTTTATTCTCTTAAACCCCGCCGGCTCCAGCGGCCGTCAAGTCCGCCAGGGCCGATCCCTTCCAAAAAACATCGCATACCGCGCTAAGCGCGGTTTAACCGGGTTGATCCTCGGACGCGCCGGCCAGTACAGGCCTCGGCTGACGGTCGATGTAACGGAAGGGATCGACCGCCTTGCCGTCCTTGAGAACCTCGAAATGGACATGCGGGCCGGTTGCAGTCCCGGAGGATCCGACCGTCGCGATTTTCTGTCCTTGCCGGACCATCTGACCTTCTTTGACCAGGTTGTCCTGGTTGTGGGCATAACGCGTGACCAGCCCGTTGACATGCCGGATGTCGACCGTGCGCCCGTATCCGCCCTTGCGGCCGCTGAAGGTCACGACACCGTCGGCGACCGCTACGATTGCGGTGCCGCGAGGACTTGCGAAGTCGACGCCCTCGTGAAAGAGGCGCTTCTTCTTGATGGGATGCACCCGGAAACCGAATCTCGAGGTGACATAACCGGCTCGGACCGGCCAACCCGAGGGCATCGCCTGCGCAGTGAGATCCTTGTCCATGATGACGTCTTCGATGACCTCGAGCTTGCGCTTGCGATCCTGCACCAGGCTGACCATGCTGCCGAGCTCGCTGGCGATCTCGCGGATCGTAAAGTCTCGTGCCGGGCCGTCCTCGGCACCGCCTCGCGGAGGGGGATTCTCGAAATCGAATTCTTCGGGGTTCAGTCCGGACATCTGAACAAGTCGTTCGCCGAGCGCGTTGAGCCTAAAGAGCTCGGCTTGCATTTCGCCGACGCGGGCGGCGATCGCATCGACGTCGTCGGAGGTGGCGGGATCGGAAGCGGGGGGGGGAAGTGCGGGTGCCGGCGAGGAGCGGGGTACAAGCGCTGCCTGAGCATTGTTGTCGACAACTGTCGTCAAATATTGGTAATGCCCGATCCAGAATCCTAATCCTACACCGGCTACGGTGAACAGAGTAACGGCCAAGAGTGTTATAACGGCCTGTCCGCGATCGGTTTTTCGTCGGTCGAGGTGGTGCATCGTCTTCCCTCTGCTTCTTCTCTAACGGGATGGGCACTGGGCGCAAAGCGTGATTGTCGCCACAATCGTCGCCCAGGTCGATTCGTTTTTCGGCGAGAGCACCCATCGGGATGCCTCTCGGTCAGTCGTTCGTATGTCGAGGATCACCTTCGATGCTGCAGCCGAGATTGGCTCATGTTCGTGAACTGCTTCAATCCAACCCACTGATCCGTAAACATCTCGAGCGCAGAGACCGCGAGCTGGCGTTACTGGGATTGGTGCTGAATCGGCTGCCGGATCCGCTTCGCGCGCATTGCCGCGACGCGACCTTGGCCGAGGGGATCCTGACGCTTGTCCTGGATTCGCCGGCCTGGGTCACCCGCGCACGCTTCCTGATCGAGGATCTGACGCGATCGCTCGAGCGCTATGGCGTCGTCAAGATCGCGACTCGGGTCCGGATCCCCGCGGAGGGCGGCTCGGCGGCGAGGCATCGAGACGGCCCGCCGGTGGAATCGGCGGCATCGCCTAGCGGGAGCAACCGGCTGACCAGCCGGGCAATCGCCCATTTGTTCGCCGCGGCGGACGGGATGCCGGACCCGCTGTTGGCCGAGGTCTTTCGGCGTTTCGCAAACCATCATGCCCCGGCCGCCTCGGCGGCGGTCGGGGATAGAGGCGATGAGCAGCTGGGATCGGTCGACCCAGGAAAGACACTCGCGCCGAAGGCGGACTAAGCCAGTGCCACCGGGTGCGCGTAGCAGATGGGGGATTCGGCGGAATCCTCGAACACGACCTCTTCCCAGGCCTCGACATCGGCCACCAGTGCTCGCAAGAGGTTGTTGTTGAGCGCATGCCCGGACTTGTGTGCCTGGAAGGATCCGATCAGGGTGTGACCCAAAAGATAGAGGTCGCCGATCGCATCCAGGATCTTGTGCTTCACGAACTCGTCTTCGTAGCGCAGGCCTTCGTCGTTGAGGACGCGGTATTCGTCCACGACAACCGCGTTGTCCAGACTGCCGCCCAGGGCCAGATTCTGGGCCCGCAGGGCCTCGATCTCGCGCAGGAAACCGAAGGTTCGCGCTCGGCTCACCTCCTTCACGAACGAGGACGTGGAGAAATCCACGATCGCCCGGTTGGCGCGCGCATGGAATGCCGGATGGTCGAAGTCGATCGAGAATTCGACCTTGAATCCGTTGTACGGCGAAAAGCGAGCGTACTTGTCTCCGTCGCGCACCTCGATCGGTCGCTTGATTCGGATAAATCGCTTGGCGCGATGCTGCTCCTCCATCCCGGCCGACTGAACCAGGAACACGAAGGGCCCGGCGCTGCCGTCCATGATCGGTACCTCGGCGGCACCGACGTCCACGTAGGCGTTGTCGATCCCCAGCCCGGCGAAGGCCGACAGGATGTGCTCGACCGTCGAGACGCGGACATCGCCCTTGACCAGCGTGGTGGACAGCCGAGTATCGCCGACATTGAAGGGAGTCGCCTTGATCTCGACAGGCGTATCCAGGTCGACCCGGCGGAAGATGATGCCCGTATCGGGAGCCGCCGGCCGCAAGGTCAAAGGGATCTTCTCGCCGGTATGCAGACCGACACCGGTCGCCCGGATCACATTCTTCAAGGTACGCTGCTTGAGCATCGGTCGAGGTCTCCCATCGCAAGCCGTGGCGGCTGTCGGCATCCGGTGCCGGCTGTTCGACGACCGAGCGTGGTCCGGCGAATCCATGCCGGGACCACGATCGTTCTCCGTTCGTCATGTTGTTTTGCGGCTCGCATGCGAGCCACCTGCCGACAAGCTTAGGGTTTTCCCCGACGTTTATCAAGATCAACAACGAACCTTTTTGAAGGCGACTGTTTTAGAAGAACTATTCGATACAGGGAAACCCCTGATCAATCCGCCTGCCGACGCAGGAAAGCCGGGATATCGAGATAGTCGAGATCGCTCTCCACGACCGCCTCGGCCACCGCCGCAGCACCGCCGCGGCGGTAAATGGCGGGGCGACCCAGGTCGTTGTAGTTTGGCGCGCTCTCGTTGTTGCCGCCGCTGACCAGGTGCATTGCAGCAGCCTCTTGGGCACCTTGCCGCTTGAGCGTAACGCGGCGCTCGCCCAATCCGGTCGCCACGACAGTGACCCGCAGCTCGTCGTCCAGCGCCGGATCGATGACGGTACCGACCACAACGGTCGCATCGTCGTCTGCGAAATCACGCACCGTGTTGCCGACCTCGTCGAACTCGCCGATCGTCAGACTCAGTCCGGCGGTAATATTGACCAGGATGCCCTTCGCACCCGCAAGGTCGATGTCCTCGAGGAGCGGGCTGCGGATGGCTGCCTCTGCGGCCTCGCGGGCACGATGCTCGCCGCGTGCAGCGCCCGTTCCCATCATGGCAACACCCATCTCGGACATCACGGTCTTGACGTCGGCGAAGTCGACGTTGATCAAGCCCGGACGGGTGATCAGCTCGGCGATGCCCTGGGTCGCATGCAACAGCACGTCGTTGGCGGCGCTGAATGCCCCGAGCAGGCTCATGTCCTTGCCGAGAACCGCCAAGAGCTTTTCGTTGGGGATCGTAATCAAAGAGTCGACGTGCTTGGCCAGCTCCGCAATGCCTTCCTCGGCGATGCGGCGACGTTTGGTCCCTTCGAACGGGAACGGTTTGGTCACGACGGCGACCGTCAGGATGCCGAGCTCCTTTGCCACCTGGGCCACGACCGGCGCCGCGCCCGTGCCGGTGCCCCCGCCCATGCCGGCGGTGATGAAGACCATATCCGCGCCGTCGAGGGCCTCTTGGATCCGATCGCGATCCTCCATCGCGGAGTTCCGCCCGACCTCGGGGTCGGCGCCGGCGCCCAAGCCTTTGGTGATCCCGGCACCGAGCTGAAGTATGGTCTTCACCTGCGAGCTCTTCAGCGCCTGCGCATCGGTGTTGGCGCAGATGAAGTCCACCCCTTCGATGGTCGCGGCGACCATGTGGTTCACCGCGTTTCCGCCGCCGCCGCCGACCCCGACAACCTTGATGACAGCGTTCTGACTGTGGGTATCCATGAGCTCAAACATGCTGTTGTCTCCTCTCGAATTCGTTTGTTGCACGACCTATGAACCTCGTACGTGCGCGCTTCGGCGCGCACGCCCCCCCGACACCGCCACGACACGACATGTGTCGCAGCCTCGGACCGCAGGCCGCGGCCCCCCGACCAATGGGGTTTGACGAAACACCCCATTCCATTCCCGCTTTCAACGGAGTCAAAGCCCCGCCGAAAATACCCGACCGACCAAACGAGGTCGGCCGGGAGACACACGCGGTGGATCAAACACCGCACGCCGTACGCAGACCACCGGTCGCACCGGCGGCAATACGGCTAAAAATTGCCCTGGAACCAACTGCGCATCCGCGACCAAGCGCCCCGCAGTCCGACGGAATCCCCGATCTCGGGACGCCGCGAGAAGCGATGCTGACGCGCGTACATCAGCAGGCCGACGCCGGTCGAATAGATCGGATTGTTCACCACCTCGTCCATCCCGATCACGTACTGCGGAACTCCGAGCCGTACAGGCATGTGGAAGACCTCCTCGGCCAGCTCGATCAGACCGTCCATCTTCGAGCTGCCGCCGGTCAACACCACGCCGCCCGCGACCAGATCCTCGAAACCGCTGCGGCGCAGCTCGTTGTGGAGCAGGGTCAGGAGCTCCTCGTAACGCGGCTCGACGACCTCGGCCAAGGTTTGGCGCGAGAGACGCCGCGGCGGGCGATCGCCGATGCTCGGCACCTCGATGGACTCGCTGTTGGCCGCCAGCTGCGCCAGCGCACAGGCATGCTTGACCTTGATCAGCTCGGCATGCTGTGTCGGCGTGCGCAACGCGACGGCAATGTCGTTCGTCACCTGATCGCCGGCGATGGGGATCACCGCGGTGTGGCGAATCGCCCCGTCGGTGAAGACGGCGAGATCCGTCGTGCCGCCGCCGATGTCGACGACACAGACGCCGAGCTCCTTCTCGTCGTCGCCGAGCACCGAATAGCTCGAGCTGAGCTGCGCGAGCACCAGGTCGTCGACCTCGAGCCCGCAGCGCCGAATGCACTTGATGATGTTCTGGGCGGCACTCACCGCACCCGTGACCATGTGCACGCGGGCCTCGAGGCGCACGCCGCACATCCCGATCGGCTCGCGGATGCCCTCCTGGTCGTCGATGATGAATTCCTGCGGCAGGATGTGCAGGATCTTCTGGTCGGCCGGGATCGCCACGGCGCGCGCCGCATCGATGACCCGATCGACATCGGCTTGGGTGACCTCCACCTCCTTGATCGCGGTGATGCCGTGCGAGTTGAGACTGCGCACATGGCTGCCGGCGATCCCGGCGTGGACCGAGTGGATCTCGCAGCCGGCCATCAGCTCGGCCTCTTCGACCGCGCGCTGAATCGACTGGACAGTCGACTCGATGTCGACGACCACGCCCTTCTTCAGACCCCGCGAAGGGTGTGTGCCGATTCCGATGATCTCGATCTGGTTGTCGTCCTTGAGCTCGCCGACCAAGGCGGCCACCTTCGAGGTCCCGATATCCAGGCCCACCAATAGATTCTTGTCGTTACGTCTCGACATCCGGTCTCATCCTCGTTTGCCGGATCGCTTCGAGCGATCCGTTGTCGCGCGAGCCTGAGGCTCGGCGTTCGCTGCCCATTTCACGGCGAAACCGTTGCTGTAGCGCAGGTCCACCACCAGCGGCTGGCCGGCCGCCTCCAACTGTGCCGCGCTGGCGATATAGCGCGCAAGCCGTTGATCGACGTGCTCCGTGCCGAGATACAACTCGACGCCCATGACCAGCTCGACCCGCCATGCCCCCCGCGGATCAACCGAGAGCGACTGAATGAGATGGCCGATCAACATGAGATCGTCGCGCCACTGCACATAGCGCTTCACGACCTCGGGCGCACGTCGATCCTCCCCTTCGAGCAGCGGCAGACCCGCCGGGACCGTACCCGTGCCGGGCCGAAAGACGATGCCCTCGGCGGTCACCAAACCGTCACGATTCCAGCGCGCGAGCGGGCGGTGCTCCTCGACCTCGACCTGCAAACGATCCGGCCAGACGCGCCGAACGGTGGCGCGACCGACCCAGGCCAGGTCCTCCGCGGCCTGTCTCAAATCCTGCAGATCCGCCGTCAGGATGCCGCCGCTCAGCCGCTCGCTGATGGTCTCCTGCAACAAGCGTGACGAATGGTGATGCAGCTCGCCCTCCACGGCGATGATCCGCACCGGAAACAGCTGCGGCTCCCAATGACCGAGCAGCCACACACCGCTCGCCATTGCCGAGATCAAGAGGAACCCGACCAGCGCGAGCCAAGTCCCGGAGCGGCGCACACGCACCTCCTCGACCGGGGGGGTGATGCGTGCCGGATCAGCCACGGTCGAGACTCGTCTCCAGGATCCCCAGAACCAAGGTGTCGAAGTCCAGCCCCGCCACCCGCGCCGCCATCGGGACCAGGCTGTGATCGGTCATACCCGGCACCGTGTTGATCTCCAACAGGAATGGCTCCTCGCTCGCGTCGACCATCAGATCGACCCGTCCCCATCCGCTCGCCCCGGTGGCCTCGAAGGCGTCGAGCGCGAGTCGCTGCAGGCGCGACTCCTCCGCTTCGGGCAGACCGCAGGGGCAGTGATAGCGCGTGCTGTCCGCCCGATACTTGGCCTCGAAGTCGTAAAAGGCGTGCGGCGTTTCGAGCCGGATCATCGGGAGCGCCTCGCCCCGGAGAACGGCGCAGGTGTATTCGGCGCCATGAATCCACCGCTCGGCGAGAACCAGCGCATCGTAACCGCGGGCCGCGCGCCAGGCATCGGCGAGTGAAGCCATGTCCTCGACACGCGCCATGCCGATGCTCGATCCCTCGTGAACCGGCTTGATCATGAGCGGAAAGCCGAGCGCCTCGGCGACCGCCAGATCGGCGTCCGTGCGCAGCAACACCGAGGCCGCCGTCGGCAGACCACACCCGGTCCAGGCCAGCTTGCAGCGATACTTGTCCATGCCGAGCGCCGAGCCCAGCACCCCGGAGCCCGTGTAGGGCATCCCGATGGTCTCCAGGGCGCCTTGGATCTGACCGTCTTCGCCGCCGCGCCCGTGCAGGATGATGAAGGCGCGATCGAAGCCGCCCGTTCGCAGATGTTCGAGAACCCGCTCGTCCGGATCCAGCGCATGGGCATCGATGCCCTGACGCAGCAGGGCAGCCAGCACCGCACTGCCGCTCTTGAGGGAGATCTCGCGCTCCGCGGCGCGCCCCCCGAGGAGTACCGCGACCTTGCCGAACCGAGCACGCGCCTGGATTTTCTCTGGTGTCATGGTTGCTCTCCGGCGATGTGTTTGACCTCGGGCACCAGTCTGACGCCGGTGGCGTCCTCGACCCGACGCTGCACCAGGTCGATCAGCTCGCGGATGTCCGCGGCACTGGCGTCGCCCGTGTTGATGATGAAATTGGCGTGCTTCTCGGACACCTGAGCGCCGCCGATTCGATAACCCTTGAGCCCCTCCGACTCGATCAGGCGCGCGGCATGATCGCCCGGAGGATTGCGGAACACCGATCCGCAGCTCGGAAGCCCCACGGGTTGAGTCTGCGCACGCCGATCGAGCAGCTCGCGGATCCGCGCCATCCCTGCCTTGCCGTCGCCGGGGGCAAGCTCGAGCGCGACGTCCAGGAACCACTCGCCGGGCGGTCCGAGGACCTCGCGGTAACCGATGGAGAAATCCCCCGGCACACGCTCGCGAATCCGACCGACGCGATCGATGGTCCGCACCGAGACCACATGGGCCCAGGTCTCGCCGCCCCAGGCGCCGGCATTCATGGCCAGCGCGCCCCCCATGGTCCCGGGGATACCGGCGAGGAACTCGCACCCGACCAGATCGTGCCGCGATGCGAACCGGGCCACCTTGGCACAGGAGACGCCGGACTCGGCATAGATTCCGGTCGCACCCCGTCGCTCCAGACGCGTCAGACAGGCCTGGGTCTGGATCACGGTGCCGGGAAAACCGGCGTCGTCCACCAAGAGATTGCTCCCGAGCCCGAGCCACAAGAGCGGCTCCCCGGGGTCGAGCCGCTCGAGGAAGGCGGCCAGATCCTCCGCATCCGTCGGTCGATAAAAGCGGCGCGCGGGCCCGCCGACCCGCCAACTGGTGTGGCGTGAGAGCGGTTCGCGCTCGCGCAGCTCGCCCATCATGACCCCGACCGGACCATCAAGCTCGGCAGACGCGCCGCCAGGCCGCCGATGTCGCCGGCACCCATCATCAGCACCATGTCGCCGTCGAGCACCAGGTTGTCCAAAAGACCCGGCACCTCGTCGATCCCTTGTGCAAAGACCGGATCCAACTCCCCGCGAGTGCGAATCGCGCGGCTCAAGGCACGCCCGTCGGCACCCGGGATCGGCGCCTCGCCGGCCGGATAGACCTCGCACAAGACGAGCGCGTCGGTGCTGGACAGGACCGCCACGAAGTCCTCGAACAGCTCCTGGGTCCGCGTATACCGATGGGGTTGGAAGACCAAGACCAATCGACGCCCCGGCCATCCGGCGCGTGCCGCCGCCAAGGTGGCCGCGATCTCGCGCGGATGATGCCCGTAGTCGTCGACCAAAAGCAGTCGGCGACCGGATGTGTCGGTCAGCTCGCTGATCATGAAGCGACGTCCGACCCCTTCGAAACGGGACAGTGCGCGCGCGATCGCCTCCTCATCGACACCCAGCTCAAGCGCGACACTGACGGCGGCCAAGGCGTTCAGCACGTTGTGCCGACCGGGCAGGTTCAGATCGATCTCCAACGGGGACTCGAGGTCACGCGCTTCGACGCGAAAACGGGTGCGCATCCCGTCCTGCCGGATGTCGACCGCGCGCACGTCGGCCTCCGGACGCGTACCGTATGTACGCACGGGACGCGGCACCGTCTCGATCAGGGCGCGGATCTCGTCGTCGTCGATACAGAGCACCGCGAGCCCGTAGAAAGGCAGATGATGCAGGAACTCCATGAAGGTGCTGCGCAGCCGATTGAAGTCGTTGCCGTAGGTGCGCATGTGATCGGCATCGATATTGGTGACGATCGAGATCATGGGCTGCAGATAGAGGAAGGAGGCATCGCTCTCGTCAGCCTCGGCAACCAGATACTTGGTCGTCCCCAGCTTGGCATTGGCGCCCGCGCTGTTGAGCCGACCGCCGATCACGAAGGTCGGGTCGAGCCCGCCCTCGGCGAGGATGCTCGCGACCAGGCTGGTGGTCGTGGTTTTCCCGTGCGTGCCGGCCACGGCGACGCCGTAGTAGAAGCGCATCAGCTCGGCGAGCATCTCGGCACGACGCACGATCGGGATCCGTCCGGCTCGTGCCCCTTGGATCTCCGGATTGGTCTCGTCGATCGCGCTCGACACCACGACGGCATCCGCATCCGCGACCTGCTCGGCCCGATGACCGACGAAGATCTCGACGCCCAGCCCTTCGAGACGACGCGTCGCATCACTCTCGCGCAGATCCGACCCCGCGACCTCGTAGCCCAGATTGGCCATCAGCTCGGCGATGCCGCTCATCCCGGAGCCGCCGATCCCCACGAAGTGGAGTCGGCGAACCCGACCCATCCGGGCGGCGGTATGTTGCAGATGTGCGCTCATTGACCGGCAACCTCTAAGCAAGCAGCCGCGATTCGTCCGGCGGCATCCGGCTGCGCGCGCTCGCGGGCCGCATCGGCCATCGCCGACAGCCTCTCGCGATCGCCCAGCAATTCATGGAGCAACGCGGTCAAACCGGGAACGGTCAGATCGCGCTGAATAACGAGTCGCGCCGCGCCGACATCGGCCAGATAACGTGCGTTGCCCACCTGATGGTCATCGACCGCAAATGGATAAGGCACCAACACCGAGGCGACGCCGGCTGCGGCCAGCTCCGAGACCGTGAGCGCGCCGGCCCGGCAGACGACCAGATCGGCCCAACCGTAGGCCTCGGCCATATCCTTGATGAAGGGGACGACCTCCGCCTCGACGCCGACCGCCCGATAGCCTGCGCGCGCCGTGTCGAGCGTGCGCTCGCCGGCCTGATGGCGCACGCTCGGACGCAGCTCCGCCGGCAGTCCGGCCAGCGCGGCGGGGACCATCTCGTTGAGGACCTGAGCCCCGAGCGAGCCGCCCAGGATCAACAGCCGAGCCGGCTCCGCCGTTCCTTCCGTGCGCCTCTGCGCCAGACGCTCGCGCGGCGGCGGCAGATCGACGATCGCGCGGCGCACCGGATTGCCGCAGGCTTGCGCACCACGCGCACCCGGGAAGCTCCCGGGAAAGGCCTCGAACACCCGCACGGCGATCCGCGCCAACCACTGATTGGTCATCCCGGGCACGAAGTTCTGCTCGTGGATCACCAGCGGAAGACCCAACAACCTAGCGGCCAGACCACCGGGGCCGGAGGCGAATCCGCCCATCCCCAGCACCACCGAGGGACGACGCCGGCGCAGGATCCGTGCGGCCTGCCAGAGCGCAACCGCGATCTTGAAGGGGCCGCCGAGGATCTGAGCGATCCCCTTGCCGCGCAGACCTTCGATGCGGATCCACTCCATCTCCAAGCCGTGCTCGGGCACCAGACGCGACTCCATCCCGCGGCGCGTGCCGATCCAGAAGACACCCACGCCCTGCTCGCGCAGACGCTCGGCGACCGCAAGTGCGGGAAAGACATGCCCGCCGGTGCCCCCGGCCATGACGGCTACGCTCTTGCCCATGGCAGCCCCCGCGTGGATCCCTTCTCGGCCTCGACGCGACGCACCGCCACATCGATCCGCAGCAGGATCGCGATCGCCATACAGGCCGCGATCAGACTGTTGCTCCCGTAGCTCATGAAGGGCAGCGTCAAGCCCTTGGTCGGCAGCATTCCGACATTCACGCCGATATTCACGAAGGCCTGCAGACCGAGACCGAGGCCGATCCCCTGGGCCACATAGCCGGAAAAACGTTCGCCGACGGCCTCGGCGCGCGCGCCGATCGAGAAGGCCCGCCAGGTCAGGAAGGCGAAGGCCGCGATCAGCACCAGCATCCCGACCAGACCGAGCTCCTCGCCCACGACAGAGGCGATAAAGTCCGTATGCGCCTCGGGCAGAAAGAACTGCTTCTGGATCCCGTTGCCCAGCCCCACGCCGAGCCATTCACCACGACCGAACGCGATCAAGGCCTGACTCAGCTGATAGCCGGTATTGAAAGGGTCCTGAAAGGGATCGAGAAACGATGTCACACGCTGCAATCGATAGGGCGAGGTGATGACCAGAACCAAGAGTCCGACGGCGACGACCAGGAACAAGACCACGAAGGGCATGAGGCTGACCCCGCCCAGAAAGAGCAGGCCCATGACGGTCGCCAGCATGACCGCCGTCGTTCCGAAGTCCGGCTGTTGCAGGATCAGCGCACCGGCGATGCCGATCAAAATCATGGGCCGGATGAATCCCGAGATCCGGTTGACGACGTCGTCGGCATGGCGCACCAGGTATCCGGAGACGTAGACGATCGCGAACAGCTTCACCAGCTCGGAGGGCTGAAGATTGAGCGGTCCGAGCGGGATCCAGCGCGTCGCGCCGTTCACCTCGCGACCCACACCCGGCACCAACACCAAGACGAGCAACAGGATACCGAGCAGGAAAAGCCAAACCCCGCCGCGCTCCCACCACTCGACCCGCACACTGTAGGCCAGGACCGCCGCGGTCAACGCGAGCCCGAGCGCCAAGCCGTGGCGCGTGACGTAATAGAAGGGATCGTCGCAGCACTTGACCGCGATCGACATCGATGAGGAGGCGACCATCACAAAGCCGAATGCCACCAACCCCAATGCACACAGCAGCAGAGGGTAGTCCACCCCGGCGACCGAGCGCGCACGCCTGCGTTGCGCGCTGCGCGCCGGATTTCCACGCACCTGGCGGGCGGCAACCGTCATGTTCCGAGCCCCCGCACCGCCTCGGCGAAGACCCGGCCGCGATGCTCGTAACTGTCGAACATGTCGAAACTCGCGCAGGCCGGGGAGAGCAGAACCGTATCGCCGGGCCGGGCGATCTCCGCAGCCCGGACGACCGCATCCTGCATGCTCGCGGCCTCCACCAGAGGAACCTCGCCATCCAGCGCCCGCGCGATCATCCCGGCGTCGCGTCCGATCAGAACGACGGCGCGCGCCGAGCGCCGGACCGCCGAGCGCAGCGGCGCGAAGTCGGCACCTTTGCCCTCCCCGCCCGCGATCAGGACGACACGGCCGGTGCTTCCGAGCGGCATCAAGCCTTCGAGTGCGGCCACGGTCGCGCCCGGATTCGTCCCCTTCGAATCGTCGTACCAGCACACGCCGTCGCGCTCGGCGACGAGCTCGCTGCGGTGGGGCAGGCCCGAGAAGCGCCGCAGAACCGCACACGACTGTTCCATCGGAAGGCCGCATCCGCACGCCAGCGCCAAGGCCGCAAGGGCGTTCGCCAGATTGTGCAGACCCGCGATGCGGACCTCGGAGGCCAACATCAGCGGCTGCGTCCCGCGGCAGATCCAACGCACCCCGTCGTGGACACGCACGCCGAAGTCACTGCCCGTCGGCTCGCCGAGGGTGAATCCGATCTCGAGCGCGGCCTCCCGCGGCATGGCGACGACGATCGGATCGTCGCGATTCACGACGGCGACCCGCGCCCCCCGGTAGATGCGTGCCTTGGTCCGCGCATAGGTGTCCAGATCGGGATACCGATCCATGTGGTCGGCCGAGACATTCAGCACGACCGCCACATCGGCGTGTAGATTGAAGGTGGACTCCAGCTGGAAGCTCGAAAGCTCCAAGACATAACGCTCGATCGAGACGTCGAGCAGCTCCAATGCGGGCTCGCCCAAATTTCCGCCGACCGCCACGCGCCGCCCGGCGGCCTCAGCCATTTGCCCGACCAGGGTCGTGACCGTGCTTTTGCCGTTCGATCCGGTGATGGCGCAGATCGGCGCCTGCGCGGCACGTGCGAAGAGCTCGATGTCGCCGATGACCTCGACCCCGCGCGCCGCCGCGGCCTGCACCAGGGGCTCGGAGACGGGAACACCGGGGCTGACGACCAGTCGCGCGGCGGTCTCAAAGACTTCGGGCTCGAAGCCGCCGACGTAGACCGCGACCTCCGGCAGCGCCTCGCGCAACTGCTGCAAGCCGGGCGGATTCTCGCGCGAGTCGGCCACGACCGTCGCGATGCCCTGCGAGCGCAAATAACGGGCACAGGAGAGCCCTGTCTTGCCGAGACCGACCACCAGGGTCTTCGCGGTAGCGGACAGCAGACTCATCGGACCTGCTCGGAAGACATACGCGGACCCGTGCCGCGTTTGTCCGTTTCGATTGCTTTCATTCCCCCCCCCGTCGAATCAAAGCCTACACGAACCCAAGGCTGTCGCTGCGCTTACCGGATCTTCAGACTCGCCAATCCGACCAGCACCAGGACCACCGTCACGATCCAGAAGCGGACGATGACGCGCGGCTCGGGCCAACCTTTGAGCTCGAAGTGATGATGGATCGGGGCCATTCGGAAGATGCGTTTGCCGGTCAGCTTGAAGGACATCACCTGCATCATCACCGAGATGGTCTCGACGACGAAGACGCCGCCCATCACGAAAAGCACCAACTCCTGGCGCGCCGCCACCGCAACCACACCGAGCGCGGCCCCCAGGGCCAAAGCGCCGACGTCGCCCATAAAGACCTGCGCCGGATAGGCGTTGAACCAGAGAAACCCCAAACCCGCGCCGACCAGGGCGCCGCAGAAGACGACCAGCTCGCCGACCTCCGGGATGTGCGGGATCAGGAGATAGCCGGAGATCGGCCCATGGCTCGCGGCATAGACGAAGACCGCCAATGCACCGGCAACCAAGACCGTCGGCATGACGGCGAGGCCGTCCAGTCCATCGGTCAGGTTGACCGCGTTGCTGGCCCCGACGATCACGAAATAGGTCAGCAGAATGAACCAAGGCCCGAGTTGAATCGAGACGTCCTTCAGATAGGGAATCAGCAGCGCCGTTTCCGCCGGCGAGCCTGCCGTCACATAGAGCGCGATCGCCGCGGAAAAGCCCGCGACCGTCTGCCAGAGATACTTCCAGCGCGCCGCCAGTCCGCGCGGATTGCGAAGCACCAGTTTCTTGTAGTCGTCCACCAGACCGACAAGGCCGAACGCAAGCGTGGTCAGGAGCACGATCCAGACATAGCGGTTGTCCAGATCCGCCCACAAGAGCGTGCTGATCGCGACCGCGACGAGGATGAGGGCACCGCCCATCGTCGGCGTACCGGCCTTGGATAGATGACTCTGCGGGCCGTCGTCGCGCACCATCTGGCCGACCTTGTAGGCGCGCAGACGGGTGATCATCGGCCGGCCGACAAGCAAAGCGATCGCGAGCGCCGTGAGCACGCCCATGATGGCGCGCACGGTCAGATACCGGAAGACATTGAATCCGGTCTGAAATTGCGACAACCATTCGGCAAGGTAAAGCAACACCTAACTCTCTCCTTCGGCGCACAGCGCCTCGACGACCTGCTCCATCCGAGCGGAGCGCGAACCCTTGACCAGGAGACGGTCGCCGGCAGACAGCTCGCTTCTCAGCGCGCGCACGAGATCCCCTTGGTCGGCAAAATGGCGTGCGCAGTCGCCGAAGGCGGACGTCGCCGACTCGCTCAGGATGCCCACACTGAAAAGACGCTCGATCCCGGCCTCGCGCGCGATCTCGCCGACCTCGCGGTGCAACGCGTCGGCCTCCGAACCCAGCTCGGCGAGGTCGCCCAGGATCAGCCAGCGCCGGCCCGACAGGCCCGCCAAGACCTGAATCGCTGCAGCGATCGAATCCGGGTTGGCGTTGTAGGTGTCGTCGATGACGCCCACCCCGCCACACCGACGGGGACAGAGACGACCCTTCACCGGCATCAGCGTCGCGAGACCGGCCTGAATCGCACCCGGCTCGATCCCGAGCGCCAACGCCGTCGCGGCAGCGGCCAACGCGTTTCGGGCGTTGTGCTCGCCGGCCAGACGCAGCGCGATCGGGATCGCCCTGCCTTCGTGGTGTGCGACGACATGTGTGCTGAAACCCGTCTCGGTCCACTCGCCCCGGATCGCCGACCGATCCGCCCGCAGATCGGCCGGGAAACCCTCCGACCCCTCCAGACCGAAGGTCAGGGTACGTCGACCGGCGGCCAAGGCGTTCCAAAGACCCGCATAGGGCGAGTCGCCGGCGAAGACGAAGACCCCGTCGGCCGGCAGGCCGCGGGCGATCTCGCCTTTGGCATGGGCAACGCCGTCGACGCTGCCGAAGCCTTCCAGGTGAGCGCGGCCGGCATTGGTGATCAGAGCAACATCCGGGCGAGCGATGTCGGTCATGTAGCCGATCTCGCCATGGTGGTTGGCCCCCATTTCCAGGACGAGAAAGTCTTCGTCCCGCGCGCTCAAGAGGGTCAAGGGCATCCCGATATCGTTGTTCAGATTGCCGCGGGTCGCCCGAACACGGCCCGCCTGCTCGAGGATAGCGGCGAGCATCTCCTTGACCGTGGTCTTGCCGTTGCTCCCCGTGATGGCGGCGACCCGCCCCGGGAAGACGTCGCGCCAAGCCGCGGCGAGCGCACCGAGTCCGGCACGGGTGTCCTCGACGATCCACTGCGGAAGATCCACCGGGAGCGGGTGATCGACCATCGCGGCGACCGCACCCGCGGCGCGGGCGGCGGCGACGTGGTCATGCCCGTCGAAACGCTCGCCGCGCAGCGCGACAAAGAGCTGGCCGGCGCAATCGACACGGCTGTCGGTGCCGACCGAGACGAAGGTGCAATCTTCGCCTTCGAGGGATCCACCGGCGCGGGCGACGGCTTCGGAGAGAGACCACATCAGTGACGACCCTCCTTCCATTCACGCAATGCCTCGACGACTTGGGCGCGATCGCTGAAGCGCACCTTGAGCTCACCCATCTCTTGGATCGTCTCGTGACCCTTACCGGCGATGAGAACGGCATCGCCGATCCCGGCCAGGGCGATCGCGGTGCGGATCGCAAGACCGCGCTGGCGTCGCACCCGCACAGGGCTGGGGTCGACGAGGCCGGCGAGGATATTCGCGATGATCGTATCGCCACACTCCCCGCGCGGGTTGTCGTCGGCGAGGATCAACACATCGCTCTGGCGCTCGGCAATGGCCCCCATGACGGGGCGCATCCCGGGATCGCGCTCGCCCGCACATCCGAAGACCGTGAAGATGCGTCGCGGACCGTGCCGGCGCAGACTCACGAGCGCCGTCTCGAGTGCGCCCGGTGTCCGGGCCTCGTCGACCACGACGAGCGGCGTCTGCTCGCCGCCGAAGCATTCCATGCGGCCGGGCACACCCTGGATACGGCTCGACTCGCGCACGGCCCGCTCGAGCGGGACGCCGCGCGCAAGCTGCGTGGCCAGGACGGCCACAAGGTTGGTCGCGTTAAAGGCGCCGATCAGGCCGACAACGAGATCCGCCTCGGTCACGGCGTCGCGTGTCTCGCAGGCCACACGCAACCGCAACCCTCTCGGCATCGGCACGATCTCGCGGGCCTGAAGTCGGATATCGCATGCGCGAAGAACCTCGTCGCCGGGCGGCGCGCTCGGGTCCGCCACGAAACCCGCCACGGCGACCCCCGCGGGCAGCGCCTTCAGGATCGTTGTCGAAAAAGGATCGCTCAGATTCAGGATGGCCCACCTCAGATCCGGAGACCCGAAGAGACGCAGGAGCGCCTCGGCGCGATCCGACGACGTGCCCGTCTCGCTCGGGTCGCCCCCGTCGATGCCGGTGAAAAGCGCATGCGTGAAGCGAACGTCCTGCGCTCCGGAGTGCGCGAGCGCATCGAAGGAGAGCTCGACCGCAACGGCCCGGGCACCGCGTAGACGCAGCCCCTCGAGCACCGCCTGCAGGCCGCGAGCAAACAAGTCGCGTGTCGTCTTGAGGTCGCCGGGAAACCCATACCCGACGGTCGCGACGAGGCCACACGGCATCTCCACGGCCAAAACCTGCGCAAGCACGTGGGCGATGCTGGTCTTTCCCCGAGCCCCGGCGATGCCGAAGGTCTCCGAACACAGGTTCGGCGTGCTCGCGACACGATCCACCATCATGGCTCGACCTCGCGTCGAGCCAGCAGCATCGAGGGTTGCGGATCGTCCGGCGGGACGTTGAACAGCCGCAATGCACCTTCCATCACCTTTTGGAAAACGGGCGCGGCCACGAGTCCGCCGTAGTAGGCCTTACCCTTCGGCTCGTCGATCATGACCGCGATCACCAGGCGCGGCGAGCCCGCAGGCGCGAAGCCGGCAAACACGGCCTGATAGCGCCCGCCGCCGTAGCCGGCGCGTCCTGCCGATTTCTTGGCCGTTCCGGTCTTGCCGGCCACCCGGTATCCGGTGATGGCGGCACGTTTCGCGGTACCTTGCTCGGAAACCACCGTCTCCATCATCGCCCGGACCTTGCGCGCCGTTTCGGCGCTCAGGACACGCGTGTCCTCGCCCGCATCCACACGGGCGACGCCATCCCGCTTCATCAAGGTGACCGGCCGTTTGACGCCGTCGGCGGCGAGCACCCCGTAGGCTTGCGCCAACTGCAACGCCGTCACCGACAAGCCGTAGCCGAAGGCCTGAGTCGCATGCTCGAACACCCGCCAGGTCGAGTGATGCCGCAGCACGCCTCGGCTCTCGCCCGGCACACCGATCTCGGTCGCGTGTCCGAAGCCGAGCTGATCGTAGAGCCCCCAAAGATCGCCGTAGCTCATCATCTGGGCGATCTTCACGACGCCGACGTTGCTCGATTTGGTGATGACGCCGGTGACATCGAGATTGCCGTAGTTGCGCACGTCCTTGACCGTGTTGCGCCCGACCGCCAATGACCCGCCCCGCGTCGCGATCGTCGTCTTCGGCGTGATCAAGCCCCGCTCCAGTGCGGCGGCGACGACGAACGGCTTGATCGTCGAGCCCGGCTCCATGACGTCGGTCACGGCACGATTGCGGCGACGCTCGCTGCTGCCGCCGCGTTGAGCATTCGGGTTGTAGCCCGGCTGGTTGACCATCGCGAGGATCTCGCCGGTTTCGACATCCAAGGCCACCAGCGTGCCCCCGACCGCCTTGTGCTCGGCAACGGCGGCCTTGAGCTCGCGGTAGGCGAGGAACTGGAGGCGTCGGTCGAGACTGAGCGCAAGGTCCTGGCCTTGGCGCGGGGCACGGACCTGCTCGATCTCCTTCACGATCTGCTGTCGACCGTCGCGAATCACGCGGCGCAGCCCCGGCTCGGATTTCAGCCAGGAGTCGTAGGTGAGCTCGATACCCTCTTGGCCCTTGTCGTCGATATCGGTGAATCCGAGGACGTGCCCGAAGACCTCGACGCCCGGGTAAAAGCGGCGATACTCGGTCTCGAAGTCCACGCCGACGAGATCGTGATCGGCGATGACCTGCCGCACCGCGCGCGCCTCCTCGAAGCTGACTCGTCGCTTGAGATAGAGAAACCCGCGTTCGGAGGTCGCGTCGAGCCGTTCCTGCAGCGCCTTCGGCTCGAGCCCGAGCGCGGTGGCCAACGCCGGGATCGCATCGCGTCGCTCGACCAGCTTGCGCGGCTCGCCCCAGACCGTCTCCACCGGGGTGCTCACCGCCAGCGGCTCGCCGTTGCGGTCGGTGATCATGCCTCGACGCGCCGCGATCTCGCCCACACGCAGATAACGGCGCTCGCCTTCGCTGCGCAGATAGTCGGTCTCGACGACCTGACGATAGAAAACCGCGACCGAGAGCACGACAAAGGCGCTCGACAGGACACCGACCAACAGGCGGCGGCGCAGCGCGAGCTTCGGTCTGGCACGTCTCGGCTCGGAACGTCGGACACGGCGATTACGGGTAGACACGGCCGACTCCCTCGATCAATAAAACGTCTTCGAACCTGGGATTAAACATGCCCAGCTGGTCTCTGGCCTTACGCTCGACACGGACATGGGTCGAGAGGGCGGCCTCCTCGAGACGAAGCCGATTCCACTCCACGTCGACGGCGTCTCGCTGGGCACGCAGCTCCTGCAAGTGACTGAAATGGAGCCGGGTCTGGTACTTGGTGTAGACCACGGCGATCGCCGAGAGGGTGACGGCCAAGACCAGCCCGAGCGAAATCCAAAGCGGGCGGGCACTCATGTCAGGCGCTCCGCGACGCGCATGATGGCGCTGCGTGCACGAGGGTTGGACGCGACCTCGGCAGGCGAAGGACGCACCGGTTTACCCAGGATACGCAAGCGTCCGCGTGACTCGTCGGCGGTGACCGGAAGCCCTTTGGGCAGGACGGGGCCGCGAGATTCCATGCGCATAAAACGCTTGACGATACGGTCCTCCAGGGAGTGAAAGCTGATGACGACCAGGCGTCCGGCATGCGCCAAGAGGTCGCAGGATTGGCGCAGACAATCCTGGATCTCGTCGAGCTCGTCGTTGATCCGGATACGCAGCGCCTGGAAGGTCCGCGTTGCGGGGTGCTTGCCGGGCTCGCGCGTCGGCACCGACCGCGCGACCAAGGCAGCGAGCTGGGTGGTCGTGGTCAAGGGGCTCTCGCTGCGCTGCGCAACGATGTTGCGCGCGATGCGTCTGGCGAAACGCTCCTCGCCGAAGTCGAACAAGACTTGAGCGATCTCGGCATCGGTGGCATGGGCGAGCCATTGCGCCGCCGATTCGCCGCGGGTGGGATCCATTCTCAGGTCCAACGGGCCCTCGGCGGAAAAACTGAAACCGCGCTCCGCCGTGTCGAGCTGTGGCGAGGACACGCCGAAATCCAGCAGCAGGCCGCAGAGGTTTCCCTGAACCCCGATGTGCTCGAGCAAACCGGCAATCGAGCCGAAGCGACCGGACACCATCGTGAATCGCCGATCGGCACGTGCAAGCTCGCGCCCCACCGAAGCCGCTTCGGGATCGCGATCGATCGCGATCAATCGCCCGGCCTCGCCGAGACGCGCCAAAACGGCACGGCTGTGCCCGCCACGCCCGAAGGTAGCGTCGACATAGATGCCGTTCGGATCCACGACCAAGGCGTGCACACTCTCCTCCAGCAGCACTGGCAGATGTTGTTGTTCCGTCAAAGGAATACTCAAAGCGTCAAGGAACCGAGCCCGGCCGCCGTCGCCAACTCCCCGATATCCGCATCGCCGAGCGCCGCTTCGTTGCGCGCGTTCCATGCAGGCTCATCCCAAAGCTCGAACTTCGAGCCCTGACCGACGAAGGCGACTCGCTTCTCCAGCGAGGCGAAATCACGCAGATACTGCGGGAGCAGGATTCGACCTTGGGCGTCCATCTCGACCTCCTGTGCGTTGCCGATGTAGAGGCGCTGAATCGCACGGGCCGTGTTGTCGAACGCAGGGAGGGCGGAGAGCTTCGCCTCGATCAGCTCCCACTCGGGCTCCGGATACAGGAGGAGGCAGCGGTCGCGATCGACGGTGACGACGAGTTGGGAGTTGCACGACGACTGCAGTCGCTCGCGGTACTTTGCAGGAACCGCAAGACGCCCCTTGACGTCGAGATTGACGATGAAGACCCCCCGAAACACGGCCGCCCCCCGTGGTGACTTGCGCCCGGCGACTACTCCCCCAATTCCCCACTTCCCCCCACTTCAACCTCATCTTAGAGCTGCCCAACGGGATCGTCAAGGCGATTGGCAGCTTTAATTCTTGACAGACAGCAACTTAGGCACGGCGCCGCAAGCACGGCACAAGCTGCGCTTAATACATTTGTTTTCATGCTGCTAACGGGCAAAGCTGAAGAGGTTTACAGAAGAGATGCGAGCGACGGGGCGCGGGAGCCCGGCTGCCGTCGGTCGGGTCCCGCGAAGGGTCGAGGTGAGGGTCTGGGAGCCGGCCTGTAAGCCGGGTTCTGTCGGGGACAGCCATTCATCTGGGACGTACGTCACCGTACGCCTCGAGCGACCTACCCGGGAGCACGCGCGGGCCGCGCGCCGCAGCTCGGAGCTGCATGCCCCCCTATTTGGTCTTGCTCCGGGTGGGGTTTACCCTGCCGCTGCTGTTGCCACCAGCGCGGTGCGCTCTTACCGCACCATTTCACCCTTACCTCCCGTCATGAAGACGGGATCGGCGGTATCTTTTCTGTGGCACTTTCCGTGGACTCTCGCCCCCCAGGCGTTACCTGGCACCCTGCCCTGTGGAGCCCGGACTTTCCTCCCTCGCCGCGAACGGCGAGCGCGACTGTCCGGCCGACTCCCAGCCGCAAAGTATAACGCCAACCGGGGCTGCGGGTCTCGGTCGATCGCGCATGCGTGCCGCGAAGGAGACGCCTTACGCCTCGTCGTCCGTCACGGCGACGCTCCGACCGACATCCAGCTCGAGACCCAATCGGTAAAGCGCGTTTTTCTTCACCCCGGTCAAGCGCGCCGCGATCGCGACGGCCTGCGCCAGCGGCAAGCTCTCCCCGAGGATGCGCAGCACCCGCTCCGCCTCCGCTCGATCCGGATCGCCCGTAGCGGTGTTCCCCTCGATGAGGACGACGAGCTCGCCGAGACGCTGCTCGGCATCGCCCTCGATGCGTTGAGCCAACTCGGAAACCGTCCCGACGAGAAAGGTCTCGAAGTGCTTGGTCAGCTCCCGCGCCAGGACCAGGCGCCGTGTCTCGCCCAGCGCTTCGCCGATGTCGGCCAAGGTGGCGAGGATGCGCTTGCCGCTCTCGTAGAGGATCAGCGTGCCCCGCTCCGCCGCGAGCCCGCCGAGCCAGGCGAGGCGATGCGATCGGGTGCGCGGGGGAAATCCGACGAACAAGAAGCGGTCGCTCGGTAAACCCGCCGCAGAGAGGGCGCAGATGGCCGCATTGGCGCCCGGCACCGGGACAACCCCCAGACCACGCTCGCGCGCCGCAGCCACAAGGCTGAACCCGGGATCGCTGATCAGCGGCGTACCCGCATCGGAGACGAGCGCGACGTTCCGCCCGCTCTCGATCTCGGCAAGGAGCCGGGGGGCGACACTGGCCTCGTTGTGGTCATGATAGGCCACGAGCTTGGACGAGATGCCGAAGTGGGTCAGCAATCGAAGCGTCTGACGGGTATCCTCCGCGGCGATCAAATCGACCTCGCTCAACACCTTGCGTGCCCGATCGGTCATGTCCCCGAGATTGCCGATCGGCGTGGCGACCACGTATAGTAGCCCTGTTGACTGCTGCACCTTACCTCCCATCGTCTCGAACCGGTACGGATCATGCCCAAGAATCGCGTTGACGACCGTTCCATGTCCACTGCGATGACAGTCATCGTTCTCCTTGTTGCGATTGCACTGACCGGATGCGCGATCGATCCGGCTCGGGACGAAGCACGCCTGTTGGCGCCCGTCGCAGGGAAGCCGCTGAGCCAAGCCGATGCGCTCGCCGCACAAGGTCAGGCGGACGCGGCGGCCAAGGCCTATCTGGACATCGCAAAGGGAGCCACGCCGCCGGCACGCGAGCAACTCCAATTGAAGGCAGCCCGCGCCTTCCTCTCGGCCGGCGACACCCTGCAGGCGCAGCAGACCATCGGCGAGATCTCGCGACCTGCACTCACGAGCGGTCAACGCGAGCTGCTGTTGCTCGTCGAAGCCGATCTCGCGCTTCTGGACGGACGCCCCAAGGATGCGATCGCGCGTCTCCAAGCGATGCAGGTCCACGCCTTGCCGAAGGATTTGAAGACCCAACGGCTCGGCACGCTGGCCGCGGCCCAGCGTCTCGCCAACGATCCCGTCGCCTCCGCCGAGTCACTGATCGCGCTCGATCGTCTCCTCGACAACGAGGATGCACGTCTACTGAATCAAGTCTCTCTGGTCACGACCTTGAGCACGATGAGCAGCGATGACCTGCGCAAACTCGCACGCAGCTCGAGCGGGGCGATGAAAGGCTGGGCGGAGATCGCCCTCTTGGCGCACGACGCGGGCGCGGATCCCGCGACCTTCCAGACCCGCTACCGGCAAGAGCACTCCAAACGCATCGGCCATCCCGCCCACCCCGAGTTGGCAGAGACCTACGTCGAGATCTTGTCGGGAGGATACGCCGCGGGCGACAGCGTGTCGGTCATGCTCCCGCGCGGGGGACGCTTCGCGGGCGCCGCGACGTCCGTGAAAGAGGGCATCGAGGCCGCCAGCCGAGCCGACAGCAGCGGCAACCGACCGACGCTCGATTTCATCGACAGCAGCCAAACGGGGCGCACCGGAGCCCTACACGCGAAGGCCGTAGAAGCCGGCGCGGACTATGTGATCGGCCCGCTCGAGAAAGAATCGGTGGACAGCCTCGCGGCCGGCCCCGCACTCGCGGTGCCGACGCTGGCCCTGAACCAGACGACCCGCGACAGCCAGCCCGCGGCGAATCTCTTTCAGTTCTCGCTCTCTCCCGAAAACGAGGCCGCGGAGGTCGCCGACAAGGCCGCCGCGATGGGTCTGAAGCGTGCCGCCGTGCTGTATCCGCAAGGGCCGTGGGGAGCGCGTCTGGCCAGTGCATTCCGCAACCAGTGGCGCCGACTGGGCGGAACGCTGGAGGCTGAAAGCATCTACAATCCGACGGCTCGGAGCTTCGAGAAGACCGTCACCACCCTTCTCGGCGACTCGCAGGCGGACGTCGTCTTCCTGGTGGCGACCAGCGAGCTCGCACGAAAGATCTATCCGCAGATCCGGCTGAGCAGGTCCTCGGTGACGGTGATGTCCACATCGCACGTCTACTCCGGCGTCTTCGATCCGAATCGCGACCGGGTCCTGTCGGGGCTGTATTTCGTCGATATCCCCTGGATGCTGAACAGCCGCGGAGAGGGTGCTCTGTCGCGGCGGCGCCTGAGCGGATCCTCGTTCGAGGTCGCCAATCCGCTGGCGCGTCTCTACGCCATGGGGATCGATGCCTACCGAATCGCCCCGCGGCTGCCTGCGCTGGCGAAGAGCCCGGGCGCCTTTTACCCGGGACAGACCGGCGGTCTCTCGATCGACTCGCTGGGTCGCATCCAGCGCCAGCTCGCACTCGGGCGCTTCGGCGAGACGGGCGTGCTCGAGGCGGGGGAGACGTCGGACAAGCCGCCGTCGGACACCCCTTGAGCAGCGACGAACCTCGCCCGCCCTCGGGGACGGCGCACGCGCCGCCCGGGACTCGGGGCGTCGGCGACGCCAAGGAGCGGCTCGCCGAGGACTATCTGAAGCGGCGGCATCTGCAACCCGTCGCGCGCAATCACCGCTGCCGCTTCGGCGAGATCGATCTGGTGATGCGCGACGGCGCAACGCTGGTCTTCATCGAGGTTCGCTACCGTCGCTCGGACCGCTTCGGTGCCCCGGCGGAGACCGTCGACCGACGCAAGCAACAGCGTTTGACGGCCGCCGCGAGCCATTATCTTCAAGCGCATCCGACCCTGTTACCCTGTCGCTTCGACGTGGTCGCGGTCAGTGCCGGGGACCGAATCGAGTGGATCAAAAATGCCTTTTCCGTTGAATCGTAAAGCCCCATTCCGGGTCCTCGTGCGTACGCCGCTCGACAGCATCGGAAGCTGCCTGCACTCGGTCACGCGACAACGACTCGCCGCAGCGGGCCTGCTGCTGCTCGGAGCAACACTTCTGTCCGGTTGTGCGCCCATGCTCTTCGGCGCAGCGGCCGTCGGCACCGCCGCGACGGTCCACGACAGACGCCCGGCCAACGTCATCTTCGACGATCAACAAATCGAGCTGGAGGCGATGAGCGCCCTACTCGGCAATGCCGAGATCCGAGGCCGCTCCCAAATCTCGGCCACCAGCTACAACCGCACCCTATTGCTTACGGGCACGGCGGACACGACCGAGGTGGCGCAAGAGGCCGCGGCGCTGCTGAGCCGCATCGGCAAGGTTCAGCGGGTGGTCGACGAGATCAAGGTCGGGCCTCGTCTCGACCTGAACCGGCAAGCCCAGGACACCTATATTACGGGCCGCGTCAAGACGGACCTCATCGGCGTGCAGCTGCCGGGATTCGACCCGACCCGGGTCAAGGTCGTCACCAGCGACGGCGTGGTCTTTCTGATGGGGCTTGTCAACCCCTCAGAAGCCGATGCCGCGGCGGAAAAGGCCAGTTATGTCCCGGGCGTCAAACGTGTAGTGAAGCTCTTCGAGTATGTCGACGACTACGCCGACGCCTGAGCTGTCTGCGGGATTCCTGAAGAGTCTTGCACGGATCGCCGGCGCGGGACGCTTACTCACGGATCCGGCCGATTGCTGGCCCTATGGATACGACAACAGCAGACTCCACGCACTGCCCCGAGGTGTCGTCTTCGCGGCCGACGAGGCGCAGATCATGGCGCTGGTCGCGCTCTGCCGCGACGCCGGCGTTTCTCTGGTCGCGCGCGGGCGGGGAACCGGCACCACCGGAGCGACGGTTCCGGACCGGGGCGGCATCGTGCTGTCCTTCGAGCGTATGGACAGCATCCTGCGCATCGCACCGGAGGATCGCCTCGCCGTCGTGCAACCCGGGGTGCTCAACGAGCAGCTCCAGCGCGCCGTCGGCGCCGTCGGCTTCTTTTGGCCGCCGGACCCCACCAGTGCGGCAAGCTGCACCATCGGGGGCAATCTCGCCTACAACTCGGCCGGGCCGAGGGCGGTCAAGTACGGCACGCCGCGCGAGAACACGCTCGGTCTGGTCGCCGTCAACGGTCGCGGGGAGCGACTGCGCACGGGCGTGCTCACCACCAAAGGCGTTGTCGGCTACGACCTCACCCGGCTCATCATCGGCTCCGAGGGCACCCTCGCCCTGATTACCGAAGCCACGCTGAAACTCACCCCGCTGCCGGAGGCCAAGCGGACGCTGCGCGCCGCCTATGCGGACATCCACGCGGCCTCGGCTGCGGTGTCGGCGATCATGGCGCAGCCCGTGATCCCCTGTGCCTTGGAGATCATGGACGCCGCGGCAATCCGCACCGTGCAGCGCTATGCGGGGCTCGACCTGCCCGAGGGCGTCGGCGCACTGCTGATGATCGAGGTCGATGGACCGGCGGCAGGCATCGATCAGTCCGTCGCTGCCGTCGCCGCAGCCGCCGACCATGCCGGCCTGATCGAGCTGCGTCGTGCCGAGTCGGCCGAAGAAGTGACCTCGCTCTGGAAGACCCGCAAGGCACTCTCGCCCGCCTTGCGCCATATCGCACCGAAGAAGATCAACGAGGATATCGTCGTCCCGGTCTCGCGCATGGGCGAGCTCATCGAGGGACTGGAAGGCCTCTCGCGCGAGAGCGGCGTGCAGATCGTGAACTTCGGCCACGCGGGCAACGGCAACATCCATGTCAATCTTCTGATCGACCCGGACGACCCGGTTGCCGTCGAGAGCGCGCATCGGTGCCTGGATGAGATGTTTTCGCTCGTGCTGCGGCTCGGCGGCACGCTCTCGGGCGAGCACGGTGTCGGGATCGCCAAACGCGCCTTCGTCGAGCGCGAGATCGATGCGCCCGTACTGGCGCTCATGCGCGACATCAAGCGCCAATTCGATCCGGCCGGGATTCTCAATCCCGGAAAAGGCTTTCCGGAGGAGACCGCCGAGCATCCCGCGCGGCAGCGCTGACCCGCGACCGAGCATCTCCGGACGGGGCTACTTACCCGGACGCACCAAGCCGCCGAGTCCGACCGCCTCGATCGCATCCAGAAGCAGGCGCCGCACGGACGCCGCGTCCTCGCACTGCAGGGCCACCTTGAGCACCTCGCGGGCCCGTGCCCGGCTGATGCTGCGGATGACGCGCTTCACCCGCAGCAGACTGCCTGCCCCCATGCTCAGGCTGTGCACGCCCATCCCGAGCAGGAGAAAGGTCGCGAGCGGATCCCCGGCCATCTCGCCGCAAACGCTCACCTCGCGGCCATGAACGCGGGCGCCCGCGAGGATCTGCAGGAGAGCCCGCAACACCGCCGGATGAAACTCGTCGTAGAGCTTCGCGACGTGGGCGTTGTTGCGATCGACGGCGAGTAGGTATTGGGTCAGGTCGTTGGTCCCGACGGAGAGAAAGTCGACCCGCCGCGCCAGCGCCTCGCACTGATAGACGGCGGCCGGGACCTCGATCATCACGCCGATCGGCGGCAATCGGACCTGGTAGCCCTCCTCGAGCAGCTCCTCGTGCGCGCGATGGATGAGCAGCAGCGCCTCGTCCACCTCGCCGACCGTGCTGATCATGGGCAACAGGATCTGCAAATTATCCAGCCCAATGGACGCGCGCAGGATCGCGCGCACCTGCGTCAAGAAGATCTCGGGCTGATCGAGCGTGATCCGGATGCCGCGCCAGCCCAAAAAGGGGTTGGCCTCGTGCATCGGGAAATAGGGCAGCGGCTTGTCCCCGCCGATGTCCAGTGTCCGAATGGTGACGGGGCGAGGGGCGAACAGCTCGAGCACTCGCCGATAGTTCGACATCTGCGCGGTCTCGCCCGGAAAGGTATCGCGCACGATGAAGGGCAGCTCGGTGCGGTAGAGTCCCACACCGGAGGATTCCTCGATCCCGAGCGGGCGTGCCTCGGAGACCAGGCCTGTATTCAAATAGAGCGGCACCAGATAGCCGTCCGAGGTCTCGGACGGGAGGTGGCGTAAGGCCTGGAGCTCGCTCGTCAGGGCCGCGTCGTCTTCGGCGAGACGCTGATATTCGGTACGCACGGTCGGGCCGGGTGCGACATAGACCCGCCCGCGGTAACCGTCCACCACCAGCTCGCGTCCCTCGACACGCCCGACCGGCAGGTCGGCAACGGCCATCGCCGCCGGCACCCCCATCCCGCGCGCCAGGATGCCGACATGCGACGAGCCCGAGCCGGTAGTCGAGACGATCCCCGCGAGCATCTCGCGCGGGACGTCGGCGATCTGCATGGCGCTGAGCTCGTCGCCGACCAGGATGGTATTGGGCACGTACTGGATCGGCGCCGCCGTCAGCTTCTGCAAATGGGTCAGGATGCAGCGACCCAGATCGCGCACATCGGAGGCACGCTCGCGCAGATAGGCATCGTCCATATCGTCGAACACCTTCGCGTGCTCGGCGATGGTCTCGCGCAGGGCGCCGGGCGCCCAGTTGCCTGCACGAATCCGCGAGAGTGTTCCGTCGATCAGGGTGTCGCTCTCGAGCATCAGGCGCCAGGCGTCGAACAGGGCCATGTCTTCGGCACTGAGATGGGCTTGGGTGCGTGCCGCGAAGCGATCCAGATCCTCGGCCACATGCTCCACCGCGCCGAGAAAATCCTTGGCCTCGTTGTCGAGATTCTCGGCACGCCGATCCGGAACGGCGTTGAGATCGGCCGGCGGGTAGACCACCACGGCCGTCCCGATGCCGATGCCGGGCGACGCCGGCAACCCCGGAAGGAAGCGTTGCGGGATCCCGTCGTCCTGAAGCCGCGCCAACTCCCCGTTGGTGCGCGCGAAGGTGATGGCGCCGGCCAGCTGCGAGGCCAACGTGACGACGAAGGTAACCTCGTCGTCGCCGAAGTGACGTTTCTCGCGCTGACGCAGGACCAGCACACCCAAAACCTTGCGATTCTGGATGATGGGTGCGCCGAGGAAACCGTGATACTGCTCCTCCCCGGTATCCGTGATGCGCTGATAGCGCGGATGACTGACCGCATCGTCCAGGTTGATCGTTTCGGCCCGCTCGCTGACCAACCCGATCAGCCCTCGGCCCAACTCCAATCGCACCCTGCCGACGGCCTTCGCGCGCAGCCCGTCGGTCGCATGCAGGACATGGCGACGGTTGTCGAAGTCGTTGAGATAGACGGAGCAGACATCGGCCCCGACCGCCTGCTTCACACGCTGGACGATAATGGTGAGTGCACGCTCGAGGTCGGGGGCGTTGTTGACCTCCTGCACGATGCGGCGAAGCGATTCGAGCATGGGCGAGGCTTGCCCCGGACCCGCTGCGGACGCGGCAACCGAAGCGCCGCCGTCGAGTCCGCCCGATCCTCGCTCGAGCTGCTCCGCCGCGAGCCCTGTCATCGTCCGCGCTGATGCATCAAGCCGACCGCCCGAGACTGGACGTCCTCGCGGGCGGGCGGACCCTCCGGGTACAGGCTCGGGGCGAGCTCTTCGAGTGCCTGCATGTAGACACGGCGCTTGAAGTAAACCACCTCGTGCAGCGGCTGCCAGTAGCGGACCCACCGCCAGGCGTCGAATTCGGGCTTCTCGGTCCTGTCCAGACAGAAGGCGTCTTCCCCGCAATCCACCCGCAACATGAACCAGACCTGCTTCTGGCCGATGCAGGTCGGACCGCAATGCCGCCGGATGTAGCGTTTAGGAAGGTGATACCTGAGCCAACCGCGTGTGCAGCCAAGGATGGTGACCTGCCGGGACTGAAGTCCGACCTCCTCCTCGAGCTCGCGATACATGGCTTGCTCGGGCGTTTCGTCCGAATGAATCCCGCCCTGCGGAAACTGCCAGGCGTTCTGGCCGACGCGACGACCCCAGAATAGACGCCGGTCCTGATTGCTCAGGATAATGCCGACGTTGGGTCTGAAACCGTCGTGATCGATCAAGGAACCGAGTCCGTGAGGCCGTGTTGCCTCATTCTTCCACATCCGGCGCATGACCGGCAAGCAGACAGCTGTATAAGCGATTGCCATTCAACGGCTTTCGCATGCCATCGGAAACGGCTCGGAGGCCCCCTCACGGGACGCCGGACCACGGCACCCGCCCCGGCTTGAAACCCCGGTCGGATTCCGAGACCATCCGGCGATGCGAGGCAACACGCGGGCGTCCGAACATGACGACGATGCCCACATCGCCGCGAGACATCAACCGCGCGAGACATCAACCGAAGGACTAGGACATGGCGCTGGCGATCTTCGATCTGGACAACACACTCTTGGCAGGCGACTCCGATTATCTCTGGGGTCGCTTCCTCGCCGCCGAAGGGGTGGTCGATGCAGACCATTACGACAGCGAGAACGAGCGCTTCTATCGCGAGTACAAGGACGGGACCCTGGATATCCGGGAATTCTTGAGATTCTCCCTGCGCCCGCTGCGCGACAACCCGCGAGGGTATCTCGAAGCGCTGCGCGAGCGCTTTGTCGAAGAGCTGATCGCGCCCATCATGCTCCCGGCCGCGAAGGACCTTGTCGAGTCGCACCGCAAGGCGGGAGATACGCTCATGATCATCACGGCGACCAATGCCTTCGTCACGACCCCGATCGCGCAGCGCTTCGGAATCGCGCACCTGATCGCGACGCTGCCGGCGGAAGAGAACGGGCGTTTCACCGGTGAGCCGGCTGGCCAACCGGCGTTTCGCGAGGGCAAGGTCGACCGGCTCGATGCTTGGCTGCGCGAGCATCGAGAGACCCTCGAGGGCAGCAGCTTCTATAGCGACTCGCACAACGATCTCCCGCTCCTGGAACGCGTCGATCGGCCGGTCGCGGTCGATCCCGATCCGCAACTGCGCGCGACGGCCCTGTCACGCGAGTGGCCCGTCATCTCGCTCAGACCCTAAACCCGGGGCGCAAGGCCGCCGGCGCGCCTCGCAACCGCGTTCGGATCCACGTTCACACCGGCGTCACGCAGCCCACATACGCCCGCAATACTCCGAATCTATGATGGCCCTCCACGCAATGGTTCTTTTTCCGAGGGCATGCAATGGTTGCGACTGCGTCTGCGTTGACCGCCAAGCGCGGGGAGCGCCTTTTCGTCGAGCTCGCCGCGAGCGAGTCGGAGATCCGCGAGGCACAAGCCCTGCGGTTTCGGGTCTTCGGAGAGGAGTTGGGCGCAAAGCTGAAGACGGGCTCGAGCGGACTGGATGTGGACGATCTCGATGCCTACTGCCAGCATCTCTTGGTGCGGGACACACGCACCGGCGAGGTCGTGGGCTGCACGCGGCTCCTGACCGACCGCAACGCCGAGCGCATCGGTCGGTTCTATTCCGAGAGCGAATTCGACTTGGGGGCAATCCCCCGGCTTAAGGGCCGCCTCCTGGAGGTCGGTCGGACCTGCATCTCGGCCGAGTTTCGGCAAGGAACAGCGATCGCCGTGCTCTGGTCCGGGCTGGCCGGATTCATTCAGCTCCACGGCTTCGATTATCTGTTCGGCTGCGCCAGCATGCCGCTCGGCGAGAACGACATCCAGGCCGCAGCCATCATGAACCGATTGCGGCGACATGCTACGGTCTCGCCCGAGCTGCAGGTCATCCCGCGGGTGCCGCTGCGCACCGCACAGGTGCACGACGATGTTCTGGATGCGCCGCTGCCGGCCTTGCTGCGTACCTACGTGAGGCTCGGGGCGAAGGTCTGCGGAGAGCCCTGCCGCGATCCTGATTTCGGCGTGGCGGATGTACTCATGCTGCTCGACGTCCATGCGCTGAATCCGACCTATTCGCGGCACTTTTTCGATCGCACCGCGAGTCTGTGACGCGATGCGGCACGCGCGGTCGACTCGGCGGCTTGCACTCATCCTCGCTCACCTGGGCAAGGGTGCGTCGCTCGCACTCTACATCGGCCTTCTTTCGCGACTCGGCCGGAGACCGACGCGGATTCCGGACATGGCACGGCGCTGGCACCGACGTCTCTGCGGAATCCTCGGAATCCGGATTCGCGTCGTCGGCCGCCCACATCCCGGCTGCCTCTTGATCGGCAACCATATCTCCTGGCTGGACATCCCCGTCGTCGGCGCACAAGGCGAGATCGCGTTCCTCTCCAAGGCCGAAGTGCGCGATTGGCCCCTGATCGGCTGGCTTGCCGACACCGCGGGCACGCTGTTCGTCGAGCGCGGCGCCATCCGCATCGAGGAGATTGCCGGGCAGCTTCGCAAAATCGGCCGAGATCGGACCCTGATGCTCTTCCCGGAAGGGACGACAAGCGACGGCTCGGGCGTACTGCGATTCCACCCGCGTCTCTTCGCGCTTGCGCAGGAGACCGGACTGGAGATTCAGCCTGTCGCCATCGCCTACCGTTGCGACACGAGCGGGGCGCACGACAACGTCGCGCCCTTCATCGGCGACGATACCCTCCTCGCCCACCTGCTGCGGGTGGTTCGCCACCCCGGGCTCACCGCGGAGGTCCATTTCCTCCCGCCGGTGGCGTTCGACGAAGAGAACACGACCCGACGCCTCCTCGCCGAGCGCACGCGCCGCGCGATCGTCGAAGCACTCGGTATAGGCCCCGACGCCGCGCCGCATCGCCCGCGTCCTGCGGGGCCTACCCGGCTGCCGGATCCCGTTCCGGACCCGATCCACGGGCGACCGGAATCCATCACGACGGACGGAATCGCTCATGTCGCCTGACAACGTTGTCCCGGAAACCGATACGGTCTCCGGGCGTCTGCGCGTCGCGATCGTCACCGAGACCTATCCTCCCGAGATCAACGGCGTTGCCCACACCATGCGGCATCTCGCCGAGGGCTTGGCCGAACGCGGACATACCATCCAACTGATCCGCCCTCGACAGCACGGCGAGCAACGCGACCCGGCTGCACCGTCGCTCGGCCGCATCGGCGTGCACCTGGTCCCCGGCCTGCCGATCCCGGGTTACCGAGGTCTCAGATTCGGGCTCCCGGTGTACTGGCGGCTGCGTCGCCTCTGGGGCCGTGTCGCGCCGGATCTCGTCTACATCGCGACCCAGGGCCCGCTCGGCCACGCCGCGCTCTCCGCCGCGCACCGACGCGGGATACCGACGGTGACCGGATTCCACACCCAGTTTCAGCAGTATAGCCAGCACTATGGTCTCGGGCTCTTCACCCACCAGATCGCCGAGACGCTGCGTCATTTCCACAATCGATCGGATGCGACCCTCGTCCCTACAGCCGAGCTGAAAGCGGAGCTCTCGGGCGAGGGATTCCATGATGTCCACGTCTTCGGTCGCGGTGTGGACGTGGACCTCTTCTCGCCCGCTTGGCGCGACGATTCGCTCAGACGCAGTTGGGGCTGCGACGAGGAAACCTTGGCTGTACTCTACGTCGGGCGAATTGCGCCGGAGAAGAATCTCGATCTCGCACGCGAAGCCTTCCAAGCCATCCGGGCCGCTCGACCGAAGGTGCGTTTCATCCTGGTCGGAGAGGGTCCAGCGCGCGAGCAGATCCAACGGGAGAGTCCCGAGCTCATCTGTCCCGGGGCCAAGATCGGTGTGGAGCTCTCGAAATATTACGCCTCGGGAGATCTCTTTCTCTTTCCGAGCCTGACCGAAACCTTCGGAAACGTTGTGCTCGAAGCAATGGCCAGCGGCCTACCGGTTGTCGCTTTCGACTACGCCGCGGCCAGATCCCTCATTGATCCATGGCGGAACGGGGTTACATTACCGCTTGGGGATCGTGCAGCGTTTATCGCTGCCGGATGTGAGCTGGCTCGTGACCTGCCACGGGTTAGAAGGCTCGGCGAACAGGCCCGCTGCGCGGCGGAGGAGATCAGCTGGGATCGCGTCATCCGGGGCGTCGAAGACCGTCTCTTTCAGGTCATCCACCGAGAACGTGGAACGGAGGCTTGCCGTGCGACTGTGGCTACAACATCTCAATGAGATCGAGGTCTCGCTCTGCCGCACGTGGAGCCGAGGCGGTCGGCGCCGTTGGATTCAACGCCCTTTCGCGGTCGTCAGTCGGCTCGGCGACGGGGTCTTTTGGTACAGCTTGATCGCAATCCTGCCGTTGACACACGGGCTCCTCGGCCTCAAAGCCAGTGTGCACATGCTCGTCACCGGCGGTGTCGCGCTCGCGCTCTACAAGTCGCTGAAGGTCTACACGCGTCGCGAGCGGCCTTGCCACTATGCCGCCGAGATCATCGCCCTGGTCCCTCCGCTGGACCGCTACAGCTTTCCGTCCGGCCATACGCTGCACGCCGTGAGCTTCTCGAGTGTCGCCATCTATTATGTTCCCGAGCTCGCCTGGTTACTGGTGCCCTTCACGATGCTGGTCGCCGGCTCGCGGATCATCCTCGGGCTCCACTATCCCAGCGATGTGCTCGTCGCGACCTTGATCGGACTCGCTCTGGCCTTTGCCGGCATCCAGATGGTTGTTTGACCCTCTAAACCGCGCCCATCGCGGTATGCGATGTCTTTGGATGGGATCGGCCCCGAAAGACGTGATCAGCGTTGGAGTCGATGCGGTTTAAGCCTCACGCTCACGAGGGATGCAAGTCGGACAAACGATCGCGAAGTCCACCCGGATTTGCGGCGACGCTGTTGGGCTAGACGGCGCTGTTGTTCATCCGACATCCCTGCTCTGCCCCGACCCGATCGATGAGTCAAGGGTGCCGCAGGACATACGAAAAGGCCGGGCGATTGCCCGGCCTTTTCGTGGCGGCACACCTGCGGTGAGCCGCGTCATCGAACGATGGTCTTACTTGGCTTCAGGCTGAGCCGGCGCAGCGGGAGCCATCGGGGCAACCGGTGCTGCGTAGGGGTAGGCATAAGGATAGCCGCCGCCGTAGTACGGAGCGCCGTAGCCGTAAGGAGCGCCGTAGCCGTAGTAGGGGTTGTTGTAGCCATAGCCGTAACCGCGACCCAGACCGCGACCGTAGCCGCGACCACTGCCGCCGCCGCTCATGCCGAAGTTGAAATCACCGTAGCCGTCGCCGAACATATCGCTGAACGCATCGCCCAGACCCGAGCCGTAGCCGGGGCCGTAGCCGCCGTAACCCGGGCCCCACCAAGCGGACGCGGACGCGGAAGCACCGAGGAGGGCGGCGACGGCAGCAGCAGTAGCAAGCTTGTTCATTCTATTCTCCGAATCGATTTCTGTTTTTGGCAGCAAGCGTGGATGACTGATCAACATCCACGGGTCGCATTATATTAGCAAATGATTAAATATGAAATAAGTAGTATCAATCAGACTGATCTTTATCATTGCCTTTGCCGATTACCGCACATCCCTCCCCGCGTAGACGCCGTACAACCTCGACCAAATCCTCCCAGGCTTTCGCCTTTTGCTCCGGCGAGCGCAGCAGATAGGCCGGATGATAGGTCACGCGAAGCGGAATCGCCCCCGTCCGAAACGTAAGCCAACGCCCCCTTAAACTCCCCAGCGGCGCATCCGTCTGCAGGATGTTCTGGGCCGCCACGCGCCCGACGCAGAGGATCGCGCGCGGGCGAAGCAGCTCGATCTGCCGCAAGAGATAAGCCTCGCACTGCCTGGCCTCCTCGGGGTGTGGATCGCGATTCCCCGGCGGGCGGCACTTGAGCACGTTCGCGATGTAGACCTGCTCCCGGGCCAGCCCGATCGCCGCGAGCATGCGGTTCAGCAACTGGCCGGCACGCCCGACGAAGGGCTCGCCGGCGCGATCCTCCTCCGCCCCCGGGGCCTCGCCGATGATCAGGAGGTCGGCGTTGCGGTCGCCGACACCGAAAACGGTATTGGTACGCGTCTCGCAGAGGCCGCAGGCGCGGCATCCCGACACGGCCGCGGCGAGCGCATCCCAATCCATAAGCGCCGGATCAGGCGGGGACAGTGCTTCAGGCAGAGCGGGCCCGACCGGTCCGGACGCAACGGGCCCCGGCACGACCGGATTCGGCGCGACCTCATGCGCCTCGGCATGAGCCGGCGGGGTTCGGGGTATGGGTTGCGCCGACGGGGAAACGGGACGCAAGTCCGCAGGGTCGGACACACGCGCCGGAGGCAGGATACGCGAGGGCTCGACGACGGCGATCTCATCCGAGCTCTCGATGCGACCGGCGGCGACGAGGCGCGGCACCCAGACATCGACGCCCATCGCGCCCAAGTAGTCCAAACGTCGGCGCTCGTCCATCCTGATCGGGCTCAGACGTCGCCGGTCTGCGGATGGGCCCGCTGGGCCGGCTGGAGAATCTTGTTGCAGGCATTGATGTAGGCCTTGGCGGAGGCGATCACGATGTCGGTATCCGCGCCCTGCCCGTTGACGATGCGCCCGCCGCGTTCCAGCCTGACCGTCACCTCGCCCTGTGCGTCGGTGCCGCTGGTGATGGCGTTGACCGAGTAGAGCTTCAGGACCGTGCCGCTGTCGACGATCGACTCGATCGCTTTGAAGGTCGCATCCACAGGACCGCCGCCGCTGGCGGTTCCGGTCAGCTCCTCCCCGTCGAAGGTCAGGACCAGGTTCGCGCAGGGCGTCTCGCCCGTCTCGGAGCAGACCCGCAACGAGACCAGCTTCACCCGTTCGTTGGCCGCGTCCAGCGTCGCATCCGTCACCAGCGCCTGCAGGTCCTCGTCGAAGATCTCGTGCTTCTTGTCGGCGAGATCCTTGAAGCGCGAGAAGGCCGCGTTGAGCTCCTCCTCGGAACCCATCACGATGCCGAGCTCCTGCAGCCGGGTACGGAAGGCATTGCGACCGGAATGCTTGCCCATCACCATCCGATTGGCGTTCCAACCGACGTCCTCGGCGCGCATGATCTCGTAGGTCTCGCGATGCTTGAGTACCCCGTCCTGATGGATACCGGACTCGTGGGCGAAGGCGTTGGCGCCGACGACCGCCTTGTTCGGCTGCACGGCAAAACCCGTGATGCCCGAGACCAGCCGCGAGCAGTTCATGATCTGGGTGGTATCGAGCCGGGTTTGACACTCGAACAGATCCTGACGGGTGCGCACCGTCATCACGATCTCCTCGAGCGCCGCGTTGCCGGCGCGCTCGCCCAGACCGTTGATCGTGCATTCCACCTGGCGCGCACCGTTGCGCACGGCGGCAAGCGAGTTGGCGACGGCAAGCCCGAGGTCGTTGTGACAATGCACCGAGAAGATCGCCTTGTCGGCATTCGGAATCCGTTCGCGCAAGGTCCGGATCAGACTCCCGAACTGATCCGGGATGTTGTAGCCGACCGTATCCGGAATATTGACGGTCCCGGCACCGGCGTCGATGACGGCCTCGAGGACCCGACAGAGGAAATCGATCTCCGAGCGTCCCGCATCCTCGGGCGAGAACTCCACATCGTCGGTGTAGCGACGCGCCCGCTGAACGGCATGCACCGCTTGCGCGAGCACCTGATCCGGGGTCATGTTCAGCTTGCGCTGCATGTGGATCGGAGAGGTGGCGATAAAGGTATGGATCCGGCCGGCGTTCGCGCCCGCCAACGCCTCGCCCGCCCGGTCGATGTCCTTGTCGAGCGCGCGCGCCAGACCGCAGACACGGCTCTCCTTGACCGTCGCGGCAACCGCCTTGACCGCCTCGAAATCACCCGGACTGGCGATCGGAAACCCCGCCTCGATCACATCGACACGCATCCGCTCCAGTGCCTTCGCGATGCGCACCTTCTCGTCGCGGGTCATGGAGGCGCCCGGACTTTGCTCGCCGTCGCGCAGCGTGGTGTCGAAAATGATCAAGTGGTCTTTTGAGGTCATGGATGGTCTCTGAGTCGGGCGGCCGTCTGGAAGGAAGGGACCTGGTCTTCGGGAGGCTATTGTAGGCGATCGGCGCGCAAGCGGCGCCTTTGCGATCGCACGCCCGAGTGATCTGACGCGGGCTGGGGGATGCGGGAGCTTGTGGCCCGCGGCGGTTCCTGTATAAGCTGCCGCCCGTGGCGCCGGGAGGTCAAGCGGGAGATTGGGGTGTCGGTGCGGTTCGCTCTCGCTTACCGCACCCTACGTCGGCGGCGCCGGGAGGCTAAGCGGGAGATTGGGGTGTCGGTGCGGTTCGCTCTCGCTTACCGCACCCTACGTCGGCGGCGCCGGGAGGCTAAGCGGGAGACTGGGGTGTCGTTGCGGTTCGCTTTCGCTTATCGCACCCTACGCCGGCGGCGCCGGGAGGCTAAGCGGGAGACTGGGGTGTCGGTGCGGTTCGCTCTCGCTCACCGCACCCTACGCCGGCGGCGCCGGGAGGCCGGGCGGGAGATTGGGGCCCCGAGCCCGGCCGGCACCCGACGACTCGACGCCCCATGGATCCCGAGGAGGCCATGTACGCGATGATGCCGGACCTGCACGACCTGGAGATTCTGCTGCGCTCGGACACCCCGATCGTGCTCATCGAGTCGATCGAGGAGCCGCGTGTCGTCGAGCTCTTCGCCGGCCTTGCCGTGCGCCTCGCGGAGCCGGCCTTTCGCTGGTCGGTGACCGAGGGGCTGCGGCGCATCGAGCTCGATACCGAGCCGCAGAGTCGACTCGCCGATCCGACCGAAGCGCTCCGCAATATCCGCTCCACACAGCAACGCGGCATCTATCTGCTGCTCGACTTCCATCCCTATCTCGACAATCCGCTGCACGTACGCCTCCTGAAGGAGATCGCGCAAGGCTACGCGGACCTGCCGCGCACCCTGGTCCTGGTCAGTCATGCGCTCGAGGTTCCGCCCGAGCTTCATCATCTAAGCGTACAGTTCGGCCTGCGCCTGCCCGACCGCCAGCGCATCATGGGCCTGATTCGGGAGGAGGCGAAGCGCTGGCAGGACTGCGCGAACGGGCGCAGCTTCAAGACCAGCCGCGACGCGGTGGATCAGCTCGCCCGCAACCTGCTCGGCGTCACCGAATCCGACGCGCGTCGGCTGATCCGCAACGCCATTCGTCACGACGGCGCCATCACCCGGGAGGACGTCGAAGCGGTCAAGCGCGCCAAATACGACCTGCTCGGCCCCGAGAGCGCCATCAGCTTCGAGTACGACACCCGCTCCTTCGCCGAGGTCGCCGGTCTGGGCAATCTCAAGGCCTGGATCGATCGGCGCCGCGATGCCTTCCTGGATCCGGACCGCAAAGCGGATCACCCGCGCGGCGTCTTGCTCCTCGGCGTTCAGGGTGGCGGCAAGAGCCTGGCCGCGAAGGCAGTTGCCGGACGTTTCGGCGTGCCCCTGCTGCGCCTGGACTTCGGCGCGCTCTACGACAAATATATCGGCGAAACCGAAAAGAACCTCCGCAAGGCGCTGGCGACGGCCGATGTCATGTCGCCCTGCGTCCTGTGGATCGACGAGATCGAGAAAGGCGTCGCGACGGGTGCCGAGGACGACGGGGTCGGACGGCGCGTGCTCGGCACCCTGCTGACCTGGATGGCCGAGCGCAACAGCCGCGTCTTCCTCACGGCCACCGCGAACGACATCTCCAGACTCCCGCCAGAGCTCATCCGAAAAGGACGGATCGACGAGCTCTTCTTCGTGGATCTCCCCGGCGCAACCGTACGGCGCGAGATCTTTGCGATCCACCTGCTCAAGCGGCGGATCGACCCCGAACGCTTCGACTTGGCTCGACTCGCCGAGGCGAGCGAAGGCTTCACCGGCGCCGGCATCGAGCAAGCCATCGTCTCCGCGCTCTATGCCGACGAGACCGCCGGGGATGGCCTGACCACGGCCGGTCTCCTTGGCGAGATCGCTAGCACCCAACCCCTGTCCGTCGTCATGCACGGACAACTTCAAGCGCTGCGCGCCTGGGCATCGGGCCGAACGGTTCAGGCGCACGCGCCCGAAGAGCAAGACGACCCGGCCACCGTCGCGCTCGATGACGGCGCGCAGATCGCATTCGCCGGGATGGAGTCCACTCGCGAAAAGGCCGACGGGCAGCCGCCGGAGCAAGCCGGATAAGCCCGCTCGCTTGACCGCGACCCGTGCAATGACCGCCGCCAGCCCATACCTCCCCCCACAACACGAGGTTCACGAGTCCGTGTCGGCCAAACCTTCGAGGCGCTGCGATGGAATACAAGGACTACTATAAGACGTTGGGCGTGGCGCGAGACGCCACCCAAGCCGAGATCAAGCGGGCCTACCGAAAGCTCGCGCGTAAATTCCATCCCGACGTCAGCAAGGAAGCCGACGCCGAGGCCAGATTCAAAGAGATCAACGAAGCCAACGAGGTGCTGCACGACCCGGAGAAGCGCGCCGCCTACGACGCACTCGGCAGCAGTTGGCACGCCGGCCAGGACTTTCGCCCGCCACCCGGAGGTGTCCATCACGACTTCCATTTCGGCGCCGACGAGGCAGCCGAGTTCAGCGACTTCTTTTCCAGCATCTTCGGACGCGAGTTTCACCCGGGAGCCCAGACTCAACGCCGCCGCCGCGGTCAGGATCAGACCGCGCGCATCGCGATCGACCTCGAGGACGCCTACCGCGGCGCAACCCGTCAGCTGCGTCTCGACATCCCCGAGATCGGCGCGGACGGGCGTGTCACCTCGCGCACGCGCACGCTGAACGTCCGCATTCCGCCGGGCGTCACGCAAGGTCGCCAGATCCGCCTGGCCGGTCAGGGCGGGCCGGGGATCAACGGCGGCCATGCCGGCGATCTCTATCTGGAGATCGAGATCAATCCGCACCGTTTCTTTACCACCGACGGCAAGGACGTCCATCTGCGACTGCCCATCGCGCCCTGGGAGGCCGCGCTCGGCGCGTCCGTTTCGGTCCCGACACTCGGCGGAACAGTGAACCTTAAGGTCCCTCCGGGATCTCAGTCCGGGCAACGCCTGCGCTTGAAGGGTCGGGGGCTGCCCGGCGAGCCGGCCGGGGACGAGCTGGTCATGCTCGAGATCGTCACCCCGCCTGCAGCCACGGATGCCGCCAAGGCAGCCTATCGCGAGATGGCCGAGCGTCTACACTTCAACCCAAGGGCCGAGATGGGAGTCTGACGCATGACGCAGACCGAGACACGCATTGAAGGGATCGTGCTCGACGAGGGGCTGACGGTCACACTCACCGAGCTGACCCAGCTGTGCGGCTCCAGCGGCCGAGTGGTGAGACTGATGGTGACCGAAGGGCTCCTGCGGCCCAAGGGTCAAGACCCCGACGATTGGCGATTCGACGGCTTGGAGGTGCGCCGCGCGCGCCGAGCCGTGCGCCTGCAGCGCGACCTCGACCTCAACCTTGCAGGTACTGCACTCGCGCTCGAGCTGCTCGACGAGCTCGAACAACTGCGCGAGCGGCTGCGTGCGCTCGAGCACCAACTCGGGCAGAGGCGCACGCGCGAGCTCGGTTAAACCGCGCCCAGCGCAGTATGCGATGCTTTTGGATGGGATCGGCTCCGGCAGACTTGACCAGCGCTGGAGCCGGCGCGGTTTAAGATATTAAAAAAGATATTTTTTAAACCGCGTCCCCGCCAAGGGCTGTGCATGCACCAAACGTCGAACTCACTCGAAAATTCAGCATCTCGCTCCGGACGCGGTTTAAGGGCCGTGGATGCACCAAGCGTCGAGCTCATTCGAAAGTTAGCATCTCGCTCGGGACGCGGTTTAACCCACGAACCGCATCGAGAGGTCGACCGCGGTGACGTCCTTCGTCAGCGCGCCGACCGAGATGCGATCCACGCCGGTCTCGGCGATCGCCCGAATGGTGGCAAGCGTGATGCCTCCCGACGCCTCGAGGCGTGCGCGCCCCGCGCTCATGGCCACCGCGAGACGCAGATCCCCGAGCGCGAAATTATCGAGCAGGATCGACTCCGCCCCGCCATCCAAAGCCGTCTGCAGATCGTCGAGACTCTCGACCTCGATCTGAATCTCCACGCCGGCACCGGCCGCGGCGACCGCGGCCTTAAGGGCCGCCGGGATCGAGCCCGCCGCGAGAATATGGTTTTCCTTGATCAGGATCGCGTCGTACAGACCCATGCGTTGGTTGTGACAGCCCCCGCAGAGGACCGCATATTTTTGCTGCACCCGCAAGCCGGGCAGTGTCTTGCGCGTATCCAAGACCTGCACGGGCAGACCGGCGACCGCGGCCGCAAATTCAGCCGCACGGGTTGCCGTCCCGGAGAGGGTCTGAAGGTAGTTCATGGCCGTGCGCTCGCCGGTCAGCAAACCGGCCGATGGACCCTCGATGAGGGCGAGACGCTGTCCGGGACGGACGCGATCGCCGTCGGCAACCTCCCAACGGACCGCAATCCCGGGATCAAGCAGGCGAAACGCGGCCTCGAACCAAGCGCATCCGCAGATGACCGCAGGCTCGCGCGTGATCAACTCGGCCCGGGCGCGTTGATCGCGCGGCACCAACTCAGCCGTGAGATCGCCGGAACCGACGTCTTCCTCTAGCGCTGCTCGGACCTGGGTCTCGACGAGACGCAGGTCCGGATGCCCCGACGGGCGAGCAACGCGGGGCGAGGCAGCCGTCTCCTGTTTTGAATCAGCCATCGAACGAGACCTCGCTTAAACTCGTCAACATCGCGCGCAACGCCTGATCCGCCAGCGGCGTCTCGCCGTTTCCCAGAATCGAGACCCGTCCGGCCCCAATCGCCTCGGCAAGCCCCCGCGCTGAAAAACGCGTCGGGCGGCGCCCCTGTCGGTCGAAGAACAACAACTCGTCGCGTGCGGGGTTCCACGCAACCAAGTTGAGACGGACCCGCCCGCCGTCCGGGCAAGCCCAATCGATCCAATCACCGATCGCGCATCCGCAGGGCACCGGGCTCGAAGCCCGGATCGAACGCTCGGTCTCGGCGTCGGAACCACCGAGCACTGCGCCGCGTGCCGAGCCCTGGAGCACATCCAAATGAAGGGTCTGCAGCTCCCCGAGCCACCGCGCCGTCAAACGCGGATCGCAGCCTACCTCGGCGAGCTGCCGGCGCAAGGTCTCGAGCAGGTGCGGGATCCGGTGGAGCAGCTGGCGGCGCTCCTCGGCGGTGCGTTTGGCGGTCACGCTCCAGAGGAGTCGATCGATCAGCTCGAGCGCGGCTTGCCAATCCGGGCTATCCGCACCCCGGGTACGATGGATCGCGAGCAGAACCGCGGACCAGCCCTCGTATAGGATGACTTCGACTGCACCCGGGATCTGCGCATACGGCGCCAAGCGATCGGCAAGGGCGCCCGCAACCTGCGTTTGCGCAGGATCGGCATCCACGGATACGCCGGCGCGATCAGCATCGACGATCACCCCTCCCGCGCTGCGAAGACCGATCGACAGACCCTCACGGGGGAGCGAAGGCGTATCGCCGTCAACGCCGGCGCCCCGGGCAACCTCTCGCGCGAGGAAGGCCCGGAAATACCGATCGAGCCGAGCAAACAGCTTGGGGTCGCCGTCGAAGTCCAGCAGCAACCGTTCGATCACCCGCTCGATCATTCCGAAGAGGCTGTCGGCATCGCGCCCGTCGGCATCGCTCCAACCGATCGCGGCCCGACCGATGTTGTTGATCAACACCCGAGCAGGATGCGTATCGTCGGAAAAAAAAGTCTTGTCCAGCAGTGCCATCTTCGCAACCGGGATCTGCATCCGCCCGATCAGGACCTTGATCGGATCGGGAATGGCACCGCCGGCCAAGAGATGCTCGAAGAAGAGAAACACCAGATCGAGCGTGTCTTCATCTCGCTCCGCCAACGCATACCTCGGGCCGCCCTCGCCCGAGAGAGCAGCCGACAGCTGCTCACTCAAGAATGTCTCCCCTGCGGGATGTCCGGTCACCGGATCGGGAGCGACGTCCAGATTGTCCAACAACGCCAGAAGCTCGGCCGTCGCAATCTTCACCCGACCGCTATCCTTACTCGCGGTCGCGATCGGTCGTTGGCGCGCAAGCAAGGTCCGCAAGGCATCGAACGGAACCGAGAGGCTGTCCGAGGACGAGCTCGGCCTTTCCCGCGAGCTCGGGATGCCACGCGTCGGCATGGCGGGTGTCGATGTCGGACGCCCTCTTGCCGAGAGAATGGCTGCTTCGGACGAAAAGGGCTCGAGGTGCCTCGCACAAGTGCGGTAGAAATCGCCCAACCGGTCCATGACATGCCGATCGAAGAGCTTGTAGACAACCAGCTTCACGGACGGCTCGAACGGGGGGAGCGCGGCCAGCGTATCGCGAAACGCATGGCAGAGTGCAGACGGGGCGAACGGATTCTCCTCGAGGCCGACCTCACCCCAGCCCATCAAGGCGGAAAGACGCAGATCGATCTCCATTAAATCGGAGCGATAGCGTGACTCCGCCTTCGATACCAGGTTCTCTGTGGCCAAAATCTCCTCGAGCTCGGACTCCGCAAGCAGGGCCAGATCGCCGAATGCCGACTCGGCGCCGACGCCGTTCACGGGCTTAGGCTCGGGTGCGCGATTGCGGCCGACCAGGTGACCTGCCCTCTGCGCGACGCGCCGTAAAAAATCGCTCTGAAGGCGTTGGCGCTGTTTGACGAGGATCGCGCGAGCGTCGAAATAGACCCGATAGCTCAAATCGTTGGTCGACTTGTCGGCGAGATCGTTCAGGGCATCGTCGAGCTTTGCGAAGAGCGCGCGCCAGAGTAGAGGCAAGCGTTCGGCCAGCAGACCCACGCAGTCGGCAACGACGCGCCCGCGCATGATCGAAGCATCACCGGCGAGGCCGGATGCTGGTTGGATTGGCGGGGACTTGGGCAAGTGAATCTCGACGCCGATTGCCGGCCATGTCACCATCGTAGGCCGAGGCTCGGGCGGCCGGCAAACCCCGAGGAAGCGATGGGCTTTTTTTCGGCGATGGTAAGCAATACGGGGAGCGGTGTCACCTTGGATCGGCGCATTCGAGGCCGACTCGTCCCTGCTCTACGGCCGCGGTGCACGCGGTGAATTCCGAAACCGCCGCCGCATCGCTCCAGGCCGAGCCGCCGGCATGTCGACGGCCGCTCGTACGGATCGATTCGAGCACGGATAGCCCGCGCGGAGGCCCACGTGGACGTTGACGAACGAGCAGGCGGCTACGCAGAGATCGACGACGCGGGCTGGCTCGCGGGCGCGGAGCGTCGCCCCTCGCCGAGTCAGGACCGACGCCCGCCGGGTACGGCCATCGATCTGCTGGTGATCCACAATATCAGTCTGCCGCCGGGCGACTTTTCGGGCAATTGGATCGACGATCTCTTTCTCGATCGCCTCGATCCAGCCGCGCACCCCTATTTCCGAGCGATCGCGGGACTGCGCGTCTCGGCGCATCTCTTGATCCGACGCAGCGGCCGGCTCCTGCAGTACGTCGCTTTCGAGCAACGTGCCTGGCACGCGGGCGTCTCGCTGTTCCGGGGGCGCGAGCGCTGCAACGATTTTTCGATCGGGATCGAGCTGGAGGGGACGGACGACATCCCGTTCACCGATGCGCAATACATGCGCCTTGCCGAATGCTCACGACGAATCCTCCGTCGCTACCCCGCGATTACGGAGGATCGGATCGCCGGACACGCCGAGATCGCCCCGGGTCGCAAGACGGATCCCGGGCCGGCGTTCGATTGGGATCGCTATCGAAGATCGCTTCGCGCGGAAGACCGAGCGGCGGCTGCTCCCGACCTGTCCCTCGACCGACCGGCCGAATGACTCGCCGACCGATCCGCTAACCGGTCCGCGCCAGCGCCAAGCGCGCGTGCTCGACGTCTGCGGTCTGGGGATAGGCGTCGGTCCAGCGCAGCAGCTCGAGCCGACCGTCGTGGTGCTCTACGAGGGCGGTGCAGCTCTCCACCCAGTCGCCGCAGTTGCAGTAGGCGACACCGGCGATCTCGCGCATCTCCGCGTGGTGGATATGGCCGCAAATCATGCCGTCGACCCGCCGGCGTTCCGCCTCGCCCGCGACCGCCGCCTCGAAATTGCCGATATAGCTCACGGCATTCTTGACCTTGTGCTTGAGATACCCGGCCAGAGACCAGTAGTCGAGGCCAAGCGCACGGCGAATCCGGCTCACGAGCCCGTTGAGCATGAGCAAGCCATCGTAGGCGTGCGAGCCGATCATCGCGAGCCACTTGCCGTTTTGTACCACGGCGTCGAACGCATCCCCGTGCATGACCAGAAAGCGACGACCGTCGGCAGTGGTGTGAATCACCTCCTCGCGCACGGCCACGTTGCCGAAATCGGCACCGAGATGGGTGCGGAAGAGCTCGTCGTGATTGCCCGGCGTGTAGATGACCTCCGTCCCTCGCCTGGCCTTGTCGAGCACCTCGCGGACCACCTGATTGTGGGCCTCGGGCCAATAGACACCGTTCTTCATCGCCCAGATGTCGACGATATCGCCGACCAAGTACAACTGCTTACACTCGGTCGATTGCAGGAAATCGAGTACAAGGGAGGCTTGGCAGCCTCGAAAGCCCAAATGGACATCGGAGATGAAAATACTCCGATACTTCAGCGGATTCATGCGCTTGATGTCGGTCATCGTATCGCCGGCCTCGAGCCATCAACGTCGGGATATGATCTCCGTACGCGATTGCCGGGATATTGACGAACCGTGAAGATGCGATGAAATCTCGGGGCAGCCCGCCATGCGGACTCGGCCGGGGCGATTCTGCCGGGCGTGCCGACCCGAGCAACGGGTCGACCCGGACAGCACCGGACTGCACTAGACCTCGCGAGGTACTCGACTCCGTGTGCGGGGTAAGACTCAGTCCGCGGGCCAATGCGGGGTGGCGATACCGTCGCCGAGGTCGGCGGCGACGAGTAGACGCCGGATCTCGAGCAGACGCTCGATGAGCGCCGGCTCGCACGCCTCGTAGGCGGCACGGTCCGGAACGCGCTTCACCACGACGCCGAGCAGCTCTGTGATGGCGTTGCCGATCGAGTTCTGACTGATGGTCAGCATCAGGCGGCCGGAGTCGTGCCGAAAGATGAGCTGTTTGAAGGCCGGCTCCCAGCGGATCGAGCTGGCGTAGGCGGGGTCGCCGAGACAGCGCTCGCGAACGCGTTTCGCGGTCTGCATGAAGGCGTTGTCGAAGAGCAGGACCGATTCGATCTGATCCGGGAAGTAGACGTCCGGCAGGATCGCTGCGTTGCGGCTCGACACCTGCGAGAAGAAGGTGCGGTAGAAGTCGAGAAAGCCCCGGAGGATCTCGTCGTACTCCGCCCAAAAGGCGATGTCGCCGAGGGCCGCGACCCCGCCCTGGATCTCCCAGCAGGGCAGACCCTCGGGATAGCCGGTGAGGGCGAGGCGCGACTCATCGGTATGCACCGTTTTCAGGATGCGCAGGTCCAACGCCTCGTCGAAGAAACGGCGGTAGACATCCCGCATGTGCGCCTGAAAGAGGCTGTGCTGGCCCCCGTCGGTCAGGTTGGGATGGCTTGGATCCGCCGACGGAGCCGCGCGCAGCTGCTCCATCGGAAAGACGATGAAGTGGTTGTGCAGCATGCGGATACTCGGCACGCCCGGCGAGGTCATCGGCCAGGTCGCATCCAGACTTGCCTCGCCGGCCATCACCAGCGCCTCGCCCGGATCCGGATAGCGTCGGAGCATCTCCTCGATGATGATCCGATTCATCCGGTTCCAGACACGCTTCACCGAGGGCGAGACCTGGGTCCTGCGAACCGGACGGCCGAGCGGGTTGAGGATGCGCTTGGAGGTGTCGTAGATGATCGAGCAATCCAGCTCGGTGGAATGCCCCAGCGCCTTGCGGTAAAGCAGAAGATCCTCTTGGTTGCGCAGCAGACCGTTGTTCTGCACCAGATCCCGAAGGTTTTCGGCACTGTTGAAGAACTCGTTCGGCGTCAGGCCCGCCGGAACATCCAACGGGATGGGACGAAAAGGTGTGACGATCTCGCGCGGACCCGATGACATCGCTCAACCTTGCTCGTGGTCTGGTGCGTGACGCTCGCGGAGTCGGTCGGCGTAGTCCAGACGCAAGGTGCAGCGCTCCCAATCGCCGGCGACGCATTCCGCCCGCCGACAATCGAACTCGCAGCACGAGACCTCGTCCGGTACGCGCGGAGCCAGCCGTTTCGACAACGACGACCCGAGCCGGCGCAGCAGACCCGGCTTCTTGTTGGATGTCTTGTTCATTATCGACCCTCCGGAGATCGATCGGGTGTTGCCCGTCACAGCACCCCCGAGGGCGCGGACGGCAAACCGGGTCCATCCATTCAGGGTCGGTCCGTCATATCGATACCGAGAACAGGTTTGATCTCTGCACGGTCTGTATCGTAGCAGTTTCCCGACTTCAGAAAAAAGATATGGCCGAGATTCATCGGCTTGATACCGACCCGGGCGCGTCGGCAATCCACGTCGAGCGGCTCCGACCGGACTCAACGCCTCTCGCGTCGATGGCGCGACCGACTCTTGCGCACTCGCAGCAGGGTCCACGCCGGCCCGGAAACCGCATAGGTCGTCGCCATCAGAAAGAGCATCAGCGGCGGGTTGATGAAGATCACGGCAAACCCGAGCATCATGGCGACGGCCAAGAGAAAGGGAACGCGGCCCTGAAAGTTGAGCTGCTTGAAGCTGAGGTAGCGGAAGTTGCTCACCATCAGCAAACCCGCGCCCGCGGTCAGGAAGGCCGCAATCCAGGCCACGTCGGCCCCGGCGATCCCCGTGTCCGCGCCGATCCAGACCCCGCTCGCAATGATGGCCGCGGCCGCCGGACTGGCGAGCCCCTGGAAATAACGCTTGTCGGCGATTCTCACCTGCGTGTTGAAACGCGCCAGGCGCAAGGCCGCGGCGGCGGTGAAGACGAAGGCGGCAAGCCAGCCGACCTTGCCGAGCCCGCCCAGGGCCCAGTGATAGGCGACCAACGCCGGGGCGACCCCGAAGGCGACCATGTCCGAGAGGCTGTCGTACTCGGCACCGAAATCGCTTTGGGTTTGAGTGATTCGGGCCACGCGCCCGTCGATCCCGTCGAGCGCCTGGGCCGCAAAGATCGCCAGCGCAGCCGCCTCGAAACGATCCTGCGTGGCCGCGAGAACCGCGTAGAATCCAGCAAAGAGTGCGGCGGTCGTGAAGAGGTTGGGCAGCAGATAGATTCCGCGTGGTCGCTTTCGGGTGGCTGGCGCATTGTCCATGGATCGATCTCGTTGGCGGCCGTCTGGTCGGGTCGGGAGTATATACCGAGCGCCCGAGGGTTTTCCGCCGCATTGCACGCCCCACGCGCTCGGCGGGCCCGCACGCCGGGCGGCACCGAAAGGAAGCGCGGAGACACCGAACGCACCGAAAGTGCGCGAAAAGAAGACCATCGTCCGGCTATCCATTTGTCATAGACTTGTGGCATGGTTCTGTGACATCGGCGTCGACGACTGGATCGCTCGGCAACCATGACCCATTGAAACGGAGGGGAGATGAGTCTGCAGCAAGCCAAGCCGCCACTGCCCAGTGACGACAAGCGTTGGAAGCTCGTCAACGCGACCATGCGCCGCAACGGCTATGCCGGCCATGCCCTGATCGAGACCCTGCACAGCGTGCAGGACGCCTTCGGCTTTCTCGACGAAGGGTCGCTGCGGTTTGTCGCAGCGTCCCTCGACCTGCCGCTGAGCAAGGTCTACGGCGTCGCGACCTTCTATCACCTCTTCGCACTGAAGCCGAAAGGCCGTCACGCCTGCGTCGTCTGCACGGGAACAGCCTGCTACATCAAAGGGGCCGGGGGTCTCGTCGAGCGCCTGCAAGAGCGCTACGACATCAATCCCGGCGAAACGACCGAGGACGACCGCCTGTCGTTGTTGACGGCACGCTGCGTCGGCGCCTGCGGTCTAGCCCCGGCGATCGTGATCGACGGCGATGTGCTCGGAAAGCTCGACAGCGAATCACTCATTGCCAAGCTCGAGGAGCTGACCTGATGAACCTCGACGATCTGGCCGATCTGGCCGAGAAATACCGAGAAGCCGAAGCCGGCGTCGATCGCGAGGTGCGTGTGTGTCTCGCGGCCAGCTGTCAGTCATCCGGTGCCGTCCCCGTCTTCGATGCACTGGTCGCCGAGCTCGGCGACGCCAAGCCCTCGTGCAAGGTCAAAGGGGTCGGGTGTATGGGCCTCTGCTCGGCCGGGCCGCTGGTCGCCGTCGCCGATCGCGAGGCGGACCTTCAAGGTTCCGTGCTCTACCGCGACGTGACCGCGGATGACGCCCGGGAGATCATCGCGAGCGTCGACGGCCCGCCCGTGGAACGTCTCCGGTGTCCGACCGATCAGCCCTTCTTCGCGCGTCAGCAGAAGATCGTGCTGGAGAATGCCGGCATCATCGACCCCGACAGCTTCAAGGGATATGTCGCCGTCGGCGGATACGCGGCACTGATCCGGGCCTTGAGCGAGATGACCCCGGCCGATGTCTTGCGCGAAGTCACCGACAGCGGCCTGCGCGGACGCGGCGGCGGCGGCTATCCGACCGGACTGAAATGGTCGACCGTCGCCAAGATGCCCGCGACTCAGAAATACGTCATCTGCAACGCGGACGAAGGTGACCCGGGCGCCTTCATGGACCGGGCGATCCTGGAGTCGGACCCGCATCGCGTGATCGAGGGCATGGCCATCGCCGCCTACGCGATCGGGGCCAACAAGGCCTATGTCTACGTCCGCGCCGAGTATCCACTCGCGGTCGAGCGACTCCAGACCGCGATTCGCAAGGCCAAGCGCTCGGGGCTCTTGGGCAACAAGATCGGCGATACCCAGTTCAACCTGGAGGTCGAGATCCGGCTCGGCGCAGGGGCCTTCGTGTGCGGCGAAGAGACCGCGCTCATGGCCTCCATCGAAGGACTGCGCGGTCAACCCCGCCCGCGTCCGCCCTATCCCGCCGAGTCCGGGCTTTGGGGTCATCCCACGCTCATCAACAACGTCGAGACCTTCGCCAACATCGCCCCGATCGTGCGCGAGGGAGGCGAGTGGTTCGCCTCGATCGGCACCGAGCGATCGAAAGGGACCAAGGTGTTCGCGCTGGCCGGAACCATCACGAACACCGGCCTCATCGAGGTCCCGATGGGCACCTCGCTGCGCGACATCATCGAGGTCATCGGCGGCGGGATCCCGGGCGGCAAGGCCTTCAAGGCCGTGCAGACCGGCGGTCCTTCGGGGGGTTGTATCCCGGCGCAGCACCTCGACATCGCCGTGGACTACGACAGCCTCAAGACGCTCGGGACCATGATGGGCTCGGGCGGCATGATCGTCATGGACGAGACCTCGAGCATGGTCGACGTCGCACGCTATTTCATGGAATTCTGCATGACCGAGTCGTGCGGGAAGTGCATCCCGTGTCGCACCGGCACGCAACAGATGCACAGCATCCTCGACCGGCTTGCCAAGTCGCAAGCCACACGGGCTGAGCTGGCCCTTTTGGAAGAGCTCTGCGAGGTGGTGCAGGCCACCAGCCTCTGCGGACTGGGCCAGACCGCGCCCAATCCGGTGCTGAGCACCATGCGCTATTTCCGCGACGAGTATGAAGCGAAGCTCGGCGACACCTAAACCGCGCCAGCTCCGCCAGTTGTCGGAGCTGGCGCGGCCAAGCCAATCCAACTGAGAACGCATACCGCACCGGCCGCGGTTTAGCACGAACGAGGTTGACGGAGCCGATATGCCCCTACCCGCCAAGCAACCGAATGTCCGCGTCGTCACGCTCAACATCGACGGCCGGGATCTCTCCGCCCGCGAGGACGAGACGATCATCGAGGTCTGTCGCGAGAATCAGATCCCGATCCCGAGTCTCTGTTATCTCGAAGGCCTCTCGGTGTGGGGTGCCTGCCGGCTCTGTCTCGTGGAGCTGGCCGGTCAGGGGCGCCTGTTGGCCGCCTGCTCCACGCGCGTCGCCGAAGGGATGCAGATCCAGACGAATACGGAGAGGCTCCAGCGCTATCGCCGCACCATCGTCGAGCTGCTCTTCGCCGAGCGCAACCATGTCTGCTCGGTCTGTGTCTCCAACGGACACTGCGAGCTGCAGCACATGGCTCAGAAGTGCGGTGTCGACCATGTCCGGGTGCCATATCGTCAGGCGAGCTACCCGGTCGACAGCTCGCACGAGATGTTTCGGCTCGATCACGACCGCTGCATCCTCTGCACCCGGTGCGTACGTGTCTGCGACGAGATCGAGGGTGCTCACACCTGGGACGTCATGGGCCGCGGGAGCGATTGCCGCGTCATTACGGACATGGCGCAGCCTTGGGGCGAGAGCGACACCTGTACCAGCTGCGGCAAATGCGTGCAGGTCTGCCCGACCGGCGCACTGGTCAAACAGGGCACTTCCGTCGGCGAAATGGTCAAAGATCAACACTTCCTGCCGATTCTTGCCCGCCGGAGACACCCCCAATGAGCGCAACGTCCAAGATCACGGTCGCGACCACTTGGCTGGACGGCTGCTCGGGCTGTCACATGTCCTTCCTGGATATGGACGAGCGCCTGATCGAGCTGGTTCAGCAGGTCGACATTGTCTACAGCCCCTTGGTCGACACCAAGACCCTGCCCGAGCAGGTCGATGTGGGCATCCTGGAAGGCTCGATCAGCTCGGAAGACGACCTGGAGAAGGCGCGGGACTTTCGCAAACACTGCAAGATCCTGGTCAGCCTGGGCGATTGCGCCGTCAACGGAAACGTCCCGGCGATGCGCAACCACTTCAAGCTCGCCGATGTCGTGGATCGCGCCTACCGCGACACCGTCACGGTCCAACCGCAAACCCCGACCCAAGGGGTTCCGGCCTTGCTCTCGGTCGTCAAACCCATCCACGGCGTGGTGGGGGTCGATGTCTTCGTACCCGGGTGCCCGCCGAGCGCCGACGCCATCTGGTACGTGTTGAGAGAGCTGATCGCGGGGCGCGTGCCGGATCCCAGCGCCGTGACGCGTTTCGGGGCCTGACGCCATGGCGAACCCGACTGCCGGGAGCCAAACGCCGCAGGATGCGGACACGGGCGTGATCGTCGCGCTCCTCGAACGTCTGCGCACGCAACGCCTGCCGCGTCTGCTCGACATCAAGGCCAAGGTCGACGGCGGTGCGCGACTCGACAGCTTCGATATCGAGTTCCTCACCGAGGTCTTCTCCGATGCCAGGGACAAGCAGTTCAAATGGGCACAGCATCCGGAGCTCGACGACATCATCGCCCGGATGACCCATCTCTATCACGAGATTACCGAGCGCGCCTTGAGCAACGAAGGCGACGACCCGGACGCCATCCCGAATCCCAACCCGCAGGGGCCGCATCCATGAGCCGCACCGTCACCATCGAACCCGTTACCCGCATCGAGGGCCATGCCCGCATTACCCTGCAGCTCGGGGACGCGGGAGAGGTCGAAGACGCCAAGTTTCATCTGACTCAGTTTCGCGGCTTCGAGAAGTTTTGCGAGGGCCGGCCCTATCGCGAGATGCCCGCACTGACCGCGCGAACCTGCGGGATCTGTCCGGTCAGTCATGTCCTGGCATCCAACAAGGCGTGCGATCACCTGCTCTCGGTGAGCATCCCGCCGACCGGCGAGAAGCTGCGCCGCATCATCAACCTCGCGCAGCTCACGCAGTCGCACGCCTTGTCGTTTTTTCATCTCTCCTCGCCGGATCTCTTGCTCGGCTGGGACTCCGATCCCGTCTCGCGCAACATCTTCGGCGTCATGCGCCAAGACCCGGCACTAGCCAAAGACGGCATCCGCCTGCGCCAGATCGGCCAGACCATCATCGAGACCCTGGGCGGAAAAAAGATCCACCCGACCTGGGTCGTCCCGGGAGGGGTCAGCGAGCCGTTGACGCAGGAGAAGCGCGACGCAATGCTCAAGCTGATGCCCGAGGGGCTGGAGATCGCCAAGCGCACCTACGCCTTCTTCAAGACGCTCGTGCCCAAGTTCAAGGACGAGGCGAACCACTTCGGCAGTCAACCGACCATGTTTCTGAGCTTGGTCAGCCCCAAGGGTCACTTGGAGCATTACGACGGCTTCCTGCGACTCAAGGATGCCCAAGGCCGCATCCTCGAGGACATGGTGCCGCCGCACGAGTACGAGCGTCTGATCGGCGAGGCCGTCGAGGACTTCAGCTACATGAAGTTCCCCTACTACAAACCGCATGGCTATCCCAATGGCATCTATCGGGTCGGACCCCTTGCACGGCTGAACAACGTCGATGCCTGCGGAACACCCTATGCCGACGTGGCGCTCGCCGAATTCCACATGCTTCAGGAATCCGGCCCGATCGCGAGCAGCTTCCACTATCACTATGCCCGGCTGGTGGAAATCATCTATGCCCTCGAGATGATGGACCGCCTGCTCAAGGATCCGACCATCCTCGATGCGCGGGTGCGCGCCCGCGCGCGCAGCAACCGCTACGAAGGGATCGGGGTCGCCGAGGCGCCGCGCGGGATCTTGATGCATCACTACCGCATCGACGACGAGGGCCTCGTCACCTGGGTCAACCTCATCATCGCGACCGGGCACAACAACCTCGCGATGAACCAGAGCATCCGTCAGGTCGCCGACGCCTATGTCGACGGCAACAATCTTCAGGAGGGGATGCTCAATCGCGTCGAAGCGGTTATCCGCTGCTTCGACCCTTGCCTGTCCTGCGCCTCGCACGCCTTCGGCGAGATGCCGCTCGCCATCGAGCTCAAGGATGCGTCGGGCCGCGTCGTCGACACGCTCAGGCGCGGCTGAATGGATCAGGCACGCTTGGAGGACCTGAAGGTCTTGATCATCGGCTACGGCAGCCCGATCCGCGGAGACGATGCGATCGGGCCATTGGTCGCGGATCGATTGCAGGCCGAGGGCGTGCCGGCGGGCGTGGAGGTGGTCTCGCGCCACATCCTCACCGCCGAGCTGGTCGCCGATTTGGTGGAGCACGACCGAGTCATCTTTCTCGATGCCGCGGTCGACGGCACACCGGGCGAGGTCCGCTGCCGATCGCTCGGCCCCGACGCCAGCGCCATGTCGACCATGGCGCATTTTCTCGACCCGCGCGAGCTTCTCGCCTGGTGCGAGACGCTCTACGACAAGGTCCCCGAGACCTTCCTAGTCTCGGCGTGCGGGAGCGCGTTCGACTATTCCAACTACGTGCTGACGCCGACCGCCGAAGCCGCGATCGAGCCCATGCTGGATTGGGTGCGGCGGCTGATCGACCCGAGCACCCCCATCCCGACGGGTCTGCTGCAAAGCGCATCGTCGCGCGAGACAGACACGCCGGTTCCGCTTCAGACCCCGTAATTCGGCGTCGCCCTGTCTCGTCGGGGACGTCGATGGGCAGCCCGCCCGCAGTACCCGCTCACCTCGAGTCCAAGACCGACTCCTTCCGCCCCATCAACCGATATTGCATAACGTGTACGTTTCAGGCGAAACTGCGGACCCAATCGTCCGGAGATGGCGCGTAAGCCTGCTCGGGTCAGCGACACGTCCTCGCACCGGGCACGCGCATCGATCAAAAAGACCGACGGAGATGGGAGATGAGAGCAGCAATCATCGTCGGTTTATTGCTGGTCTACAGAACGGGGCAGCCCGCCGAGATCTACCGATGCACGGATCAGGAGGGCGCGGTGACCTTCTCGCAGACGCGCTGTGCACTCGATGCAAGGCGGATCGACCTGCCCGATCGCCCCTGGAGCGATCGCGAGACCTCTCCCGAGACCCGCAGTACGCCTGCGGCCATACCCGAGACCGCGCGGATCGGCAGGAACCGAGCGGAGGCCGAACGCACGAATCTGCGCGAAGAGCGCGCGAGACGCGAGCGGATGCGCATAATGGCCATCGAAGCCGACCGCTGGGGACGCAACGCATTGCGAAACCGGATCACGGACGAGGAGACCTTTCGCGGCAGCACGCAACAGCGTCGCTGAGGACGCATCGGCTGCGCCGGTTCCGACAACCTGCCGGAACCGGCGCGCTTTAAGAGATCAAAAATCATCAAATTCCAGACCGCGTCTCCGCAAAGGTCGGAAAAATCCTCAAGCCCGACACACAATGAAAACGACGCATATCACTCTGGATGCGGTTTAGGTTTAACGGTCGTGAAACCGAGCTGTTCCCACACCTGCATCCCGCCGCGATACCACTTGATCCGATCCGCCGGATAGCCCAGCGCCAGTAGAGCCCGGATATTGGTCGGGGACTGCCCGCACCAAGGTCCGTTGCAGTAAAAGACCAAGGTCTTGGCAGCACTGAAATTCCAGAGCGCGTTCAGACGAATCGCACCCAGCTCGAACTCCAACAGCTCGGCGATCGCATCGGGCTGCGCATGCGCCGGATCCAGTCGCGTGTAAGGGAGGTGGATCGCACCCGGAATCATCCCCTGCGACACCCAAGGCTCGGTGCGCGAATCGATCACCAGGATCGGCTCGCCCTTGGCTGCGCGCTCGAGGTACGCGATCAGCTCGAGCTCCCCGATGGTTTCCACGCCGGGCGCCAACTGCATCGGCTGGATGCAGTAGGGAGGACAGTCGCGGGCGGTCTGGTCGTAGGGCGCGACGATGGTGTGTTCGGGCTCCTGATGACGCATCAAGATAACCGGTTTTCCCGCGTGCTCGACCTCGACATAGGGCAGGGTTTCGGTGATCTTGACCCGAAGATCGTCCAGATCGAAGAGCCCCTCCTCCGGATCCGCCGCTCCGGCGCCTGTCGCAACAGCGGCGAGCGAAACGAGCGACGCCTGCAGACATGAGGACACAGCCATTCTCATCGACACCGTTCTTCACCTCCTCCGAACCGCATCCGCGGCAAGTGTTGTTGGTCGACGCCGAGCGGCATCCGCACCCCGGCGGCGCGTCTCGCGGCTAGCGCGGCTCAGCCGCTCTCGAACAGGGCACGGAACAACGCCTGATGCTCATCGTGTCGATACCGGTCGAAGACCTCGGCAAAGGCCTCGCGGGCCTGCGCCTGACGCTCCAAGAGCTGTCCGACGAGTGCGCCCATCGCCAGCAGTGTTTCGGTATCGGCACTGCCCTCGCAATGCATCTGTTTGGCCCAGTCGAGCAGGTGCTCGGCCTGTACAGCCAAGTCCTGAACCAGACCGAGATGATCGAGCAGCACTTTCAGCAACTTGATCAGTTTGGCAATCTTGGCGCGCGGGTAGAGACTCTGAAACAGCTCCATGAGGTATCGGAGCTTCTTGCAGCTCTTGCGCAGCTCATGCAGGTCGGTGGCGGGCGAGTCCGGCCGGATCGCGCTGCCTTCGCGACGAACCCGCTTTTCCATGCGCCGAATACGCTCGTCCGCAACGGACTTGATGGAACGCGCGGCGTTGGGCTCGGACGGATGCTCGAGGACGGGCAGGTCAAGAAAGGCCTGCCACTCGCGCGTCAACGCATCGAAGGCGGGGGAGCTCAAGGCGCCGGCAACGCGCCCTTGCTCCTCGGCCTGGCGTTGGAGCAAGAACGCATGAACCGGATCCAGGCGGGCCCTGAGGCGACACGGCAGAGCCTGCCTGTAGCGATCGAACTCCAGCAGATAGACGTCCAGATCGCGCAGGGGCCCGGTGACCTGCTGCAGCCAGGCAAATCTGACCTTGAAGTCTTCGACACGCTCGGACGGCAGCACACCCTTGACTTGCCCGATGGCCGAACGGGTGCGCCTGGTCGCAACGCGCAGATCGTGCAGAAACTCCGTATCCAGATGCCTCCGAGCGCCTTCCAGATTCGCAAGCAGGGTCTGATGCAAACTGCGCAGCAGCGTTTTGAGCGCCTCGTCGGCGCGTTGTTCCGAATCCAGCCGATTGTCGATCTTGGAGGAGTAATCGCCGGGGCGACGACCACAAACGGCAAGTGCCTCGGTCAGAAGCGGTTTGCGCGCCGACGTCGGCGCCGGCGCGAGATGCTCGAGCAGGAGAGCCTCCACCTCCCGACACACCCCTTCGTGATAGGGCTCGGCAACGAGACGGATGCGGATCCCGAGAGGACCGCATGGCTCCTCCTCGGGTGTCCGTGCACTCTGCGCATGGATCTCGACCCGCAACAACGACTCCTCCTCGTCGTTGACGAGCCGAAATGCCGTGACGTGACTCTCCACCACGACGACCGGCAGCAGACGCCGGATGCCGCAGATCTCGAGGACACACTCCCGCACGGGCCCGAGCGGCAAATCGAACGCGAACCCAGGCTCGCCCGCCAGCGTCTGGGACACAGGCGGGGCACGACCATCGAGACTGCTTCGGACCAAGCGCCGAGTCGATCTGCGCGTGCGACACTCCAAGGCCCCGCCGTCGTGGAATATCGCCCAATCGAAGGTGTCGTAAAACACGCGAGTCACCGTTTCCGCCGGCGCGAGAACCGTGCGGTAGCGCCCCTGCAGCAGATCGGCGACTCGCTCCGTCGACGTGCCGTGCGGGATCTGTAGTTCCGTCGTCGAATCGCTCATGGGATGTCCGGGACGTCCTGCGTCCGTTGAACCGATGCATGCGGGAGTATGAACGACTCGAGCGCACGGGGCACTTATCGAATCCCGCCGTACCGATTCGAAATCGTCATCGGATTCCGTTAAGGTCAACCTATCGACGCCGATGCGTCTCAACCCTCGAGAAGGTCCGGAACCATGAGCAAGCTCGATCTACTCAAGAGCATGACCACGGTCGTCGCCGACACCGGCGACTTCGATTCCATCGCCGAGTACCAGCCCCGGGATGCCACCACCAACCCGTCCCTGATCTTCAAAGCGGCCCAGATGCCTCAGTATCGCGAGCTGGTGGAGGACGCTGTCCTCTTCGGGACGCGTGAAGGCGGAAGCGACACGATGGACCAAGCCAGGGCAACCATGGACAAGCTCGCCGTGAACTTCGGCACGGAGATCCTGAAGATTGTTCCCGGAAGGGTCTCGACCGAGATCGATGCGCGTCTTTCATTCGACACCGAGGCCACACTCAAACGCGCCGCGGCGCTGGTGGAGCTCTACCAAAACGCGGGCATCGATCCGAGCACCCGGGTGCTTTTCAAGATCGCCTCGACCTGGGAAGGGATCCGGGCGGCAGAGATCCTGCAGCGCCAAGGGCTGCACTGCAATTTGACCCTCCTGTTCAGCTTTGCCCAGGCCGTCGCCTGCGCCGACGCGGGTGTTACGCTCATCTCGCCGTTCGTGGGACGCATCCTCGACTGGTACAAAAACACCGACAACGTCCCCGGCTATCCGGCCGACGAGGACCCGGGCGTGCAGTCCGTCACCCGGATCTACAACTATTACAAACGCCACGGCTACGAAACGGTCGTGATGGGCGCGAGCTTCCGCAACCTCGACGAGATCCTGGAACTGGCCGGCTGCGACTACCTGACCATCTCGCCCGCCCTGCTCGGCGAGCTTGCTTCGACCGAAGGCGATGTCCCGAGAAAATTGGACCCCGAACACGCGCTCGGCATGGAGATGGCGAAGGTCACCTTCGACGAGCCCGGCTTCCGTTGGGAGCTCAACGAAGACGCCATGGCCTCCGAAAAGCTCGCCGAGGGTATCCGCCTCTTCGCCGCCGATACGCGTAAACTCGAGCAGTTCGCCCATGAGGTCTGCCACAATTGCTAAACCGCGTCCGGCACAACCTATTCAGTGCTCACTTGAGCTTAACCGCCGATGAATCCACGAACGTCGGCGTAGACGCGGTTTAGGATGATAAGACAGGGAGTATGCTGAACAGGCCCATAGCGAAGCCTCTTGGCGTGTTCGAAATCGCCGTCGAATCGACAACATGGAAATAGACCGCGAATGCATATCAACGTCTTAAAAATTAAATACTTAAACTGCGTTGACTCCGACGGCCGTGGATTGATCGGAGGCCGAATCGAGGTGCAACCAATCCATATCGTGCCGGACGCAGTTTAATGGAGCACCGCGCACGCAAACGTTTCGGCCAGAATTTCCTGCACGACCGCCAGGTGATCGACCGTATCCACGGAGCGATCGCCGCCACACCCGGCGAACGCGTCGTCGAGATCGGTCCAGGACAGGGAGCCATCACCGAAGGACTGCTGACCGCGGTCGGCTCGCTCGATGTCGTCGAGCTGGATCGCGACCTGGTCGGGCCGCTGCGCGATCGGCTGGGCGCGCTCGGCGCGTTGCGGATCCACCAGGCCGATGCCTTGAGTTTCGACCTCTGCGCCCTCCCGGACGAGGGCGAGCGCTTGCGTCTCGTCGGAAATCTGCCCTACAACATTTCCACCCCTCTGTTGTTCCGCTTTCTGGAGCAGGCCGACTGCATCGAGGATATGCACCTGATGCTTCAGAAGGAGGTCGTGGAGCGCATCGTCGCCGAGCCCGGCGACAAGACCTACGGACGTCTCTCGGTGATGGTTCAGACCCTGTGCTCGGCGGACTGTCTCTTTCGGATCGGTGCGGGCGCCTTCACCCCGGCCCCGAAGGTCGAGTCGGCCTTCCTACGACTCAAGCCCCATCGACCGCTCCCCTATCCGATCGAGGACCCTGCGCTGCACGCCCGTATCGTCGCCGCGGCCTTCGGGCAGCGCCGCAAGACCTTGCGCAACAGTCTCTCCAAGCTGATCGACGCGGACCTGCTGATCGAGACCAGGATCGATCCGACGCTGAGGGCCGAAAACCTCGATGTCGCGAGCTATGCGCGCCTGGCAAACGCCGCTTGCAAATCGCTGCCGATACCCTGAAATTGGCCGATCCGACGAGGGGTATCGGCGAACGAGGAGAATGAGGATGGCGGGCCGGGATTCAGACGCGAATACGAGCGAAATCGAGATCGACGAGGGTTCCGAGATCACGCTTGCGCGGGCCAACGATGTGCTGCCGACGCGCATCCCCATTCTGCCCGTCGCCTCGCGTCCCTTTTTTCCCGGACAGGCGGTTCCGCTGTTGATGGATGCCGGCGGCTGGGCCTCGACGCTGGAGGCGGTCGGAGCAAGCGAGCATAAGATCCTCGGCGTGGTTCTGGTGCGCAGCGAGACCTCCGAAGAGGCGCACACCACGGACTTTTATTCGGTCGGTACGGCTTGCCGGGTCCATCGCGTCCATCAGCAGGACGGCCACCTGCAGGTGCTCGTGGAGTGCCTGCAACGCTTCAGAATCGCCACCTGGGTCAGCAGGGAGGCGCCGTTCGACGCGCAGGTCACCTATCTCCCCGAACCCTCCGGTCCACCGAACGAAGAGATCAAGGCCTACGCCATGGCCGTGATCAACACCATCAAGGAGCTGCTGCCGCTCAACCCGCTCTACGTGGAAGAGCTGCGGATGTTCCTCGATCGCTTCGGCCCCGACGACCCATCGCATCTCTCCGATTTCGCGGCCAGCCTCACGACATCGACCAAGGAGCAGCTCCAGGAGGTGCTGGAGATCCTGCCGCTCCTGCCGCGGATGGAAAAGGTGCTCGTCCTGCTCAACAACGAGCTCGAGCTCGCCCGTGCCCAGCAGAAGATCCGGCGCACCGTCGAAGAGAAGATGCAGAAGCAGCAGCGCGAGTTCTTTCTGCGCGAGCAGCTCAAGGCGATCCAAAAGGAGCTGGGCATCGCCAAGGACGACCGCACCGCAGAGATCGACCGCTTCAACGAGCGGCTGGCCAAGCTCACGCTGACCGAGCAGGCAACCAAACGGGTCGACGAGGAGATGAACAAACTGCGCATGCTGGAGACCGGCTCTCCGGAATACGCCGTGACCCGCAACTACCTGGACTGGATCAGCATCCTGCCCTGGGGTAAGCACTCCGCCGACAAGCTGGATCTCAAACGCGCACGGCGCGTCCTGGACCGCGATCATTACGGGCTGGAAGACGTGAAGAAGCGCATCCTCGAGTTCCTCGCCGTCGGTATCCATAAGGGCGAGATCGCCGGCTCCATCATCTTGCTCGTCGGCCCGCCCGGTGTCGGCAAGACCTCGATCGGGCACTCCATCGCCGATGCGCTCGGTCGGCGCTTCTACCGCTTCTCGGTGGGCGGCATCCGCGACGAGGCCGAGATCAAGGGTCACCGTCGCACCTACATCGGCGCCATGCCCGGCAAGTTTCTGCAGGCGATGAAGGACGCCGGCACGGCCAACCCCGTGATCATGCTCGACGAGATCGACAAGATCGGCGCCTCCTACCATGGCGATCCGGCCTCGGCCCTGCTCGAGGTCCTGGACCCGGAGCAGAACAGCGACTTTCTCGATCACTATCTGGATCTGCGCTTCGACCTCTCGAAGGTCCTGTTCGTCTGCACCGCAAACCAGACCGACAGCATCCCGGGCCCCTTGCTCGACCGCATGGAGGTGATTCAACTCTCGGGCTACATCGCCGAGGAGAAGCTTCAGATCGCCAAGAAATATCTGCTGCCCCGTCAGATCGAACGGGCCGGACTCGCCAAGCGCACGGTCGCACTCGACACCAAAACGCTACGCGCCTTGATCGAGGGTTACGCCCGGGATGCCGGGGTGCGTCGCCTGGAGAAACAGCTCGGCAAGATCGTGCGCAAGGTCGCCGTGCGTATGCTCGAAGGCGAGGAGACGCCGATCAGCGTCGGCGAGAGCGATCTAAAGGACTATCTGGGCAGCCCGGTGTTTCGCGACGAGCGCAAACTTTCCGGGCCCGGCGTCGTGACGGGGCTCGCTTGGACCGCCATGGGCGGCGCGACACTCTCGATCGAGGCCGCCCGGACCCACAGCTTCACCCGCGGCTTCAAGCTCACCGGCCAGCTCGGCGACGTCATGAAGGAGTCGGCCGAGATCGCCTACGGTTATTTGGTCGGGCACGCCGCCGAGCTCGGAGCGGATCCGGCCTTCTTCGAGAACGCCTTCATCCATGTCCACGTCCCCGCGGGCGCCACCCCGAAGGACGGTCCCTCGGCCGGGATCACCATGACATCCGCCCTCCTCTCCCTCGCCCGCAACCAACCGATCCGGCGGCTCGCCATGACCGGGGAGATCACGCTCACCGGCGAGGTCTTCCCGGTCGGCGGCATCCGCGAGAAACTGATCGCGGCGCGGCGCGCCGGCATCCGCGAGATCATCCTGCCGGAGGACAACCGCGGCGAGTTCGAAGAGGTGCCCGCGCATGTCCGCAAGGGCTTCAAGGTGCATTTCGCGTCGCGCTACCACGACGTTCTGCCACTCTTGTTCGGAGCAGCGCCGAGGGCCTGATATCGTACGGGTAGGGTGGACAAGCACAGCGCAGTCCACCAGCGCCGGCATAGGGCTGAGGTGGACTTCGCTCTCGCTCGTCCACCCTACAGGGCTAAACCGCGTCCAGAGCGACACGGTCATTTTCACGTTGCGTTTGGCTTCGGAGATATCCTCGATCCCGGTGAGACGCGCTTTAAGTCTTCTCGTCCAGACACTGTTTCAAGGACAGACGCCAATCCGGCATCGACAGTCCGAAGGTCTCTTGGAAGAGGCTGTTGTCGAGGACCGAGTAGAGCGGGCGGCGCGCCGGCGCCGGATATTCGGACGACGGGATCGGGATGAGATTTGCCTCCAAGCCGGCGTTTTCCAGGATCGCGCTCGCAAACCCGTACCAGCTGACCTGACCCGAGCCGGTCAGATGATACAGCCCGCCGACCTTCTCCAGATCCAGCTCGCCGCGCAAGACCCGGTAGAGCACCAAGGCGGTCGCCGAGGCCAACATCCGGCTCCAGGTCGGCGAGCCGATCTGATCGTCGACGATGCGCAGCTCGTCGCGCTCTTTGAGCAGACGCAGCATCGTCAGTAGGAAATTGGCGCCACGGATGCCGTAGACCCAGCTGGTGCGGAAGATCAGGGCACGGGCGCCGGAGCTCAGCAAAGCCTGCTCTCCGCCGAGCTTGGTCTCGCCGTAGACATTGAGCGGACCCGGGACGTCGTCTTCCCGGTAGGGCCGATCGAGATTGCCGGAGAACACGAAGTCGGTCGAGTAATGGATGATCGGTGTGCCGCGCCCGGCCAGCAAGGCGCCCAGCTCGCCGACCGCATCCGCGTTGATTCGCCGCGCGATGTCGCGGTCCGTCTCGGCCTTGTCGACGGCGGTGTAAGCGGCGGCATTCACGACCGCATCCGGGGCGCTGTCTTCGACGAGTCTCGCCATGGCGGCGGAGTCCATCAGATCGATCGTCGGCCCGTATTCCCCTTCGAGCGATGCCGGAATCACGTCGCCAAGTGTCGCGAGTGTCCGCCGCAGCTCCCAGCCGACTTGACCGTTGGCGCCGATCAGCAGGATACGGGGCCGTTCGGCGATCGTGCGCGTGGTGGTCATAGGCTGGCCTCGTAGTCGGGAAGGCGTTCGGGTGGGATCTCGTTCAGACAGAGCGCGACCGAGTCTTTTGCAGAGAGCTCGGGCGCCCCCTCGAGCGGCCAATCGATGCCGATCTCGGGGTCGTCCCAGCGCAGGCTAAGCTCGGTCTCCGGGCTGTAATAAGCCGTATTCTTGTAGATGAAAAGCGCCGAGTCGCCGGTCACCAGGAAGCCGTGTGCAAATCCCGGCGGGATCCAGAACTGGCGCCGGTTCTCTCCGGACAGGGTCGCACCGACCCAGCGCCCGAAGGTCGGCGAGCCCCGGCGAATATCGACCGCGACGTCGAACACCTCGCCGTCCATGACCTGCACCAACTTGCCTTGGGCATGCGGGTGCTGGACGTGAAGGCCCCGCAGCACACCCCGACGCGAGTAGGAGAGGTTGTCTTGGACAAAGGGCGCGGGGATCCCGAGATCCTCGTAGCGATTGGTCCGGTAGGTCTCCATGAAGTAGCCGCGCTCGTCGCCGAAGACCTTCGGCTCGAGGATCAGGACGCCTGGGATAGCCGTCTCGATAACCTTCATACGTCACCTCGGCGGAGCAGGCCGAGCAGATACTCGCCGTAGCCGCTCTTCTTCAACGCCTCGCCCATCGCCCGGAGCTGGTCGTCGTCGATCCATCCGTTGAAGTAGGCCACCTCTTCCGGACAACAGATCTTAAGCCCCTGGCGACGCTCGATCGTCTCGATGAACTGCCCGGCCTGCATCAGCGACTCGTGCGTGCCGGTATCGAGCCAGGCCGTCCCGCGGCCGATCCGACTGACGTGCAGCTCGCCCTGCTCGAGATAGCGGATGTTCAGATCCGTGATCTCCAACTCGCCGCGCGGAGAGGGGCGCAGCTCCTCGGCCAGCCCGCAGACCTGATCGTCGTAGAAATAGATACCGGTCACCGCCCAGTTGGACTTGGGCTTGATGGGTTTCTCTTCGAGGCTCAGGACATGCCCGCTCGCATCGAACTCGGCAACGCCGTAGCGTTCGGGGTCAGACACGTAATAGCCGAAGACGGTGGCGCCGCGCTCGCGGGCACCCGCGGCCCGCAGCTGATCGACCAGGCCGTGGCCGTAGAAGATGTTGTCGCCGAGGACCAGGCAGGACGGCGATGTGCCGACGAAATCCTTGCCGATCAGGAAGGCTTGCGCGAGCCCGCCAGGCTGGGGCTGCTCGGCATACTCGAGATGCAGCCCCCATTGGGATCCGTCCCCGAGCAGCGATCGGAACATCGGCAGGTCGTGCGGCGTGGAGATGATCAGAATCTCGCGAATCCCCGCCAACATCAGGGTCGAGAGCGGGTAATAGATCATCGGTTTGTCGTAGACGGGCAGAAGCTGCTTGCTGATCGCCCGCGTCAGCGGATAGAGGCGCGTGCCGGAGCCCCCGGCCAGGATGATGCCTTTTCGATTCATGATCCGATCCCTCAACCGGCAGCGCCGAGACGTTCGCCGAGATAGCTCCCGTCGGTGACCCGCCGACACCAGTCCGGATGGTCCAGATACCAGTCGACCGTCAGGCGCATGCCGGACTCAAAGGTCTCCGTCGGCTCCCAACCCAGCTCGCGCTTGAGCTTGCCGGCATCGATCGCATAGCGCCGATCGTGTCCGGGGCGGTCCTTGACGAAGGCTTTGAGGCCTGCGTGCGGCCGATAGGGCGACTCGGGCAGGCGCTCGTCGAGCAGGGCACAGAGGGTATCCACGACCTCGAGATTGGTCTTCTCGCTGTTGCCGCCGACGTTGTAGACCTCGCCCGGTCTGCCGGCTTCGAGCACGCGCAGAATCGCCCGACAGTGATCGATGACGTACAACCAGTCGCGCACGTTCCCGCCGTCGCCGTAGATGGGCAAGGACTCGCCACGCTGCGCCTTCAGGATCATGAGCGGGATCAACTTCTCCGGGAACTGGTAAGGCCCGTAGTTGTTCGAGCAGTTGGTCGTGAGCACCGGCAGGCCGTAGGTGTGAAACCAGGCGCGCACCAGATGGTCCGATGCGGCCTTGGACGCGGAATAGGGCGAGTTGGGCGCGTAAGGGGTCGACTCGGTGAAGAGACCCGTCGGCCCGAGCGAGCCGTAGACCTCGTCGGTCGAGACATGCAGAAAGCGGAAGGCCTCTTTGGCTGCACCGCTGCGCTTCGCCCAATGCGCACGGGAGCAGTCCAGCAGATTGAAGGTGCCGACGACGTTCGTCTGGACGAACTGCGCCGGACCGTCGATCGAGCGGTCGACATGACTCTCTGCCGCGAAGTTCACCACGGCGTCGACGTCGTACTCGGCAAGGAGTCGCGCGACCAGCGCAGGATCGGCGATGTCGCCCTGCACGAAGACGTGACGCGGGTTGTCCTTCAGATTGGCCAGGGTATCCAGATTACCGGCGTAGGTTAGTAGATCGAGGTTGACCACCCGCGCATCGGTCGTCTCGAGGATATGATGGACGAAATTGCCGCCGATGAACCCGGCCCCGCCGGTGACGAGAATGGTCAACACACGCAATGCTCCCTGACGCTGAAGGTGGAACGCTTAAACCGCGCCCGGCACGGTATGCGACGTTTTTGTATTGGATCGGCCCCGGCAGACTTGACGACCGCTGGAGTCGGCGCGGTTTAAGATATTAAAAAATAAATCATTGTAAACCGCGTCCCAGCTCAGGGCTGTCGATGCACTAAACGTCGACCTCGCACGCAAATGAGCATCTCGCCCTCAACACATTTTAACACCGCATTCGAAGAGCCGAGGATGGTGAGTTGTCGTGCTCAACAAGCACTTGCTCTCGCATGTCTCCGAAAAGCAGGATTCAAAGAAACTCGAAGCTCAAATGCGTTTCATACCTGAACCGCGTCAGCTCCGAGCCTCATCGATTCACACGAGATTGAGCCGATGCGACAACAAAGCATGACATGCCGGACGCGGTTCAGTTTTAAAAGGGGATATCGTCGTCGAAATCCGCCGCACTTTGGCTGCCGCCCCCGGGGCTGCTCCCTCCGGATGACGGCGCCGGACTCGAGGATTGCGGCCGTCCGCCGCCTCGCGACGACTGATAGGCGGGCGCGTCGTCGAAGGGCACCGATGACCCCATACCACCGCCGCCGGAACGGCTGTCGAGCATCTGCATGGTCCCGTTGATGTCGACCACGACCTCGGTCGTATAGCGATCCTGTCCGTCCTGACCCTGCCACTTACGCGTGCGAAGCTTGCCTTCGACGTAGATCTTCGAGCCCTTATGCACGTACTGCTTGACGATTTCGGCGATCTTCCCGAAGAACACGACGTTGTGCCACTCGGTGCGCTCCTGCCTCTCACCCGTGTTCTTGTCCTTCCAGGTCTCGCTCGTTGCGATGCGGATATTCGCCACCGCATCGCCGCTCGGCATATAACGCACCTCCGGATCAGCCCCGAGGTTGCCGATGAGAATCACCTTGTTGACGCCTGCCATGCAGTCCTCCCGCTCCGCGCCGAACGCGGGCGTTTGTAGTCTCGCCTAAAAGTTCGCGGCCGACTTTGGCGTTCCGCCTCAAGCCCTGGCCGAAAATGTCTGCAATGTTGCCCAATCCAGTCTGCCACTGTCCACCTTCAGGTAGGCGACACCCTCGTCGAGCGCGACGACGGCATCCTCCACGCCCGGGATGGCCAGCAGACGCGCCTCGAGACCCAGACCCTCCTCGGCCGGCTGTTCGCCGAGGGAAAGGACATGCGCCGTCAGATTCGCCGGCATCGCCATCGTCGCTGCCAGACCGATCCACACCAGGGAGGTCGCGGCGCCGACCAGATAGACGGCATCCGCCCCGAAGCTCTGATGTGCCAAACCGCCGAGCAGCCCGCCCAGGAAGGCACCTACAAACTGGGAGCTTGAGAAGACCCCCATCGCCGTCCCGCGTGCACCGGCGCGCGCCGCCTTCGAGACCAGCGACGGCAGGATGGCCTCCATCAGGTTGAAGACCGTGAACATCACCAACAGCAGGAATCCGACAACCCAAATCGACTGGTGAAAGAGATAGAAGCCGACCATGGATGCGCACATCGCCGTGACCGCACCGAGCAGCACACCCTTCACCTTGCCCCCGCGCTCCGCCATGATGATGAAGGGAACCATCGCGACGATGGCGAGCAGCACGACCGGCAGATAGAGCAGCCAATGATCCACGGGCGCCAAGCCGGCCGACTCGATGGACAGCGGCAGCACCACGAATAGGCTCACCATGGTGAGATGCAGCAGGAAAATGCCCAGATCCAGGCGCAGCAAGGTGGGATTACCCAACACACCCGCGAACTGATCGAGTACCGGCTGGGCCTCGCGATGGACGCTGGAACGCGCGGGGTCGGGAACGACGTAAGCCAACACCAACATACCGACGATCGCCAGGAACGCGGTCAGCCAAAAGATCCCGGAGATACCGAGCCAGCGGGCCAAGGGCGGCCCGACGACCAGTGCCGCGGCGAACGACAGCGCAACGCTGATACCGATCGCCGCCATGGCCCGCGTGCGCACCGCATCGCGGGTCAGATCCGCAGTGAGCGCGATGGTCGCCGCCGCGATGGCCCCGCTGCCTTGGAGTACGCGCCCGAGGATGACCATCTCGATCCCGTCGGCGAGTGCCGCCACGACGCTGCCGATGGCAAAGAGCACCAGCCCCCCGTAGATGACCGGCTTGCGCCCGATGCGATCCGAGAGCAGTCCGAGCGGGATCTGAAACAGTGCCTGCGTCAAGCCATAGGCGCCGATCGCCAGCCCGACCAGCAGAGGCGTGGCGCCGTCCAGGTCGTGCGCATAAAGCGCGAAGACCGGCAGGACCATGAAGAGGCCCAGCATGCGCGTGGAGAAGATCGCAGCCAGACCGGCCGCGGCGCGCTTCTCCAGCCCGGTGAAGGCGACGAGCGGTTGATGGGACGGGGTCAAGGACGGTGGCCTTCTTCGTCGATTCGGCAGAAGACGCGAGTATAAGGGCTTGTCGGCGATCGTGCCCGATTGCGATTTGCGGAATAATCGCGGATTGGCCGCCCACCGCCGCAGGTCTCCCAAGCCCATGGACACAATCCGCATCCGCGGCGCACGCACGCACAATCTCAAGAGCATCGATCTCGATCTCCCCCGTCAGCGGCTGATCGTCTTCACCGGCCTCTCGGGCTCGGGCAAGTCATCGCTTGCCTTCGACACCATCTATGCCGAGGGCCAGCGCCGCTACGTCGAATCGCTCTCGTCCTACGCCCGGCAGTTCCTGTCGGTCATGGAGAAGCCGGACCTGGATCATATCGAGGGCCTCTCGCCGGCCATCTCGATCGAGCAGAAGACGACCTCGCACAATCCGCGCTCCACCGTCGGGACCATCACCGAGATCTACGACTATCTGCGCCTGCTCTTCGCGCGTGTCGGCCAGCCGCGCTGTCCGGCCCACGACGAGCCGCTGGAGGCCCAGACGATCAGTCAGATGGTCGATCAGGTGATGGCCTTGCCGGAGGGCGATCGCCTCATGTTGCTCGCCCCCGTCGTCTCGGCGCGCAAAGGCGAGTACCAGCGGCTGATCGCCGAGCTGCATGCGCAGGGCTTCGTACGTGCACGCATCGACGGCGATCTCTACGAGCTCGACGACCCGCCCGAGCTAGACATCAAGAAGAAGCACGACATCGAGGTGGTGGTGGACCGCTTCCGGGTGCGTCCCGATCTGGCCCTGCGCCTGGCCGAGTCCTTCGAGACCGCGCTCAAGCTCTCCGGAGGCATCGTCCGCGTCGCTGCGATCGACGAGCCCGAGCGGCCGATGATCACCTTCTCGGCATCCTTCGCCTGCCCGGTCTGCGGCTACAGCATCCCGGAGCTCGAGCCGCGGATCTTCTCCTTCAACAATCCGGTCGGCGCCTGCCCCACCTGCGATGGGCTCGGGATGGAACAGTTCTTCGACCCCGCCAAGGTCGTCCTCCATCCGGAGCTGAGCCTGGCGGGCGGCGCGGTGCGCGGATGGGACCGGCGCAATGCCTTCTACTTCCAGGTCATTCGCGCACTGGGCGAGCACTACGGCTTCGACGTCGAGACGCCTTGGAACGGGCTTGACGCACGCATCCAGCAGCTGATCCTCTTCGGCACCGGCAAGGAGAAGATCAAGCTCAAGCTGCCGCACGAGCGCGGCACCGCGAAGGTCCATCCCTTCGAGGGCATCATCCGCAACATGGAGCGCCGCTACAAAGAGACCGACTCCAGCGCGGTCCGCGAGGAGCTGGCACGTTATCTCTCACACCAGCCCTGCCCGACCTGCGGCGGCGCGCGGCTGAACGAAGCGGCCCGCCATGTCTTTCTGGAAGGTCACAACCTGCCCGTGGTCGCCGCGATGCCCGTGGGCGACTCGCTTCACTTCTTCGAGGGGCTGGAGCTGCCCGGCAAGCGCGGCGAGATCGGTGCGCGGGTCATCAAAGAGATCGCTACCCGGCTGCGCTTCCTGGTCGACGTTGGGCTCGACTATCTGACCCTCGACCGCAGCGCCGAGACGCTCTCCGGCGGTGAAGCGCAACGCATCCGTCTCGCCAGCCAGATCGGCGCCGGGCTGGTCGGGGTCATGTACATCCTGGACGAGCCATCGATCGGTCTGCACCAGCGCGACAATGCACGACTGCTCAAGACCCTGAACCACCTGCGCGACATCGGCAACACCGTCATCGTGGTCGAGCACGACGAGGAGGCGATCCGCTGCGCCGATCTGGTCGTCGACCTCGGGCCAGGCGCCGGCGTACACGGCGGCGAGATCGTCGCCCAAGGCACTGCCGAGGAGATTGCAGCCGCACCCGGTTCGCTGACCGGGCGCTATCTGTCCGGCGACCTGCGGATCGAAATCCCGACACAGCGCACGCCCAACGACCCGGATCGGCAGTTACGCATCCTGGATGCGCGGGGCAACAACCTGCGCGCCGTCGACGCCGAGATCCCGGTCGGGAGCTTCGTCTGCATCACCGGGGTCTCGGGCTCGGGGAAGTCGACGCTGATCAACGACACGCTCTTCCCGGTCGCCGCGCGTCATCTCAACGGCGCCGGGCTGCAACCGGCACCCCATACCGCCATCGAAGGGCTCGACTCCTTCGACAAGGTCGTCGACATCGATCAGAGCCCCATCGGTCGAACCCCGCGCTCCAACCCCGCCACCTACACCGGACTCTTTAACCTGGTGCGCGACCTCTTCGCCGCCGTGCCCGAGGCACGCTCGCGCGGCTACGGCCCTGGTCGCTTCAGCTTCAACGTCAAAGGCGGGCGCTGCGAAGCCTGCAAAGGGGACGGACTCATTCGGGTCGAGATGCACTTCCTGCCCGACATCTATGTCCAGTGCGACACCTGCAAGGGCCGGCGTTACAACCGCGAGACGCTAGAAATCCGCTACAAGGGCAAGACCATCGACGAGGTGCTGAACCTCACCATCGAAGACGCCCTCGAGTTCTTCTCGCCCGTTCAGCTCATCAAACGCAAGCTCCAGACCCTGATGGATGTCGGCCTCGCCTACGTGCGTCTCGGCCAGAGCGCCACCACGCTCTCCGGCGGCGAGGCCCAGCGCGTGAAGCTCAGCCGCGAGCTCAGCAAGCGCGACACCGGCCGGACACTCTATATCCTGGATGAGCCCACCACCGGCCTGCACTTCCACGACGTCAAACATCTGCTCGACGTCCTGCACCGCTTCCGTGACCAGGGCAATACCGTGGTCGTGATCGAGCACAATCTGGATGTTATCAAGACGGCGGATTGGATCATCGACCTGGGGCCGGAGGGCGGGCACCGCGGCGGCGAGATCATCGCGATCGGCACGCCCGAAGCGATTGCCGCGAACGAGCGGTCGCATACGGGGCGGTTTTTGGGGCCGTTGTTGGAGCGGGGGTGGTGAGGGGCGGGATCGTGTTCGCAGCCCTTGGGCCACGCACCGGGCGCGGCGAGCAAGAGATGCTCGAAATTCGGTGGGAGCGGATCGGAGAGTCAAAGTAACCTACGGTCTGAAGGGGAAGCCGGATCAGAGTTGCACGCCGCGCGATTCGACATCGACGGGGTCGCTGATGGCGCCAAAACAGTCGGAGCCAGACTCAATGAACGCGGTGTCCGACAGCATCACGCCCCGCTCGCACCTGGACCGCCGCATCCCCGTCAACCCTGACCTCTGCAACGCTCGACTGCTCGCTACGACAAGTATTTGTAGACGACCGCCAGAGGGTGAATCGAGCCTGACACCTTAAACTCACACATCGGAAGTGTCCGGCGGCTATTCGAAGATCGGCGGCACAAGGCACATTCGCTTCTCGAATGGCATGACGGCCTCGGGAATACAATGCGGCGACTACATCGACAGCTCGACGCCGCTCGGTGGTTCGAGATGCTGCGTGCCCCGGCATTTGGCAATCCCGCACTGCCCCGCTCGAGGACGAGGATCCTGGAAACCGTGGCGACGCGAGTGCGGCGCGCACTGACGGTTTGCTCTAGGTGGCTGCTTTGCCTTTCCGGACAGGGGGCGAAGCGGCGTTGAATTGAGTCAACTGCAGCATTGGAGTACGATCTGAGTCGATTTTGAGAGTGGTTTCGGTGTTTCGATCCGGCGCCTTGAGCTCGGCTGGGATGCGATGCGAGCCTCTATCGCCTTGCGGCGCACTCCCGGCCTGACTAGGGAGACAAGCAGTGCGCGAGTGCATCCTCGGGTGGGCCTACATCGGGACGATTCCGGCCTGCTCCATCGACCTCGGTGTCCACCGTCGCGGCAATGGTCTTCAAGGCTACTTCCCGGCAATCGGATGTGTCCACGCAAGTCCCTAGCGCATGGGAAGCTCTCGACAGCGGACTGCCGACCATGCCCGAATGGCGCTTGCCGTCCGGCGCTCGCTTCGGTTTCACGGATTCTCGCTCGCCTGCTTCGCCTGTGCTCTATGGCCGACCTGCCTTACGGGCCAGGAAACGATCGTCAATCAGAGCCTCGCCCCGCGGGAGTTGACCCAGAACGAGGCCCGACTTTATTTCGGCATGCGCCGACGTCTCTGGGCGGACGGGCAACCCGTGAAGATTTACGTGTTGCCTGACGACCATCCGCTGCACATCGCATTCGCGAAGGATCTCTTGGGGCTGTTCCCGAGCCAGTTGCGAACCGGCTGGGACCGACAGATCTTCTCCGGGACCGGACAGGCGCCGACCACGGTTGCCAACGAAGAGGAGATGATCCGCCGCGTCGCCTCCACGCCCGGGGCGATCGGATACGTTTCGAAGCTGCCGAAAGACCCCCGGGTGCGTATGTTGGAGGTGCGTTGAGGTGAACCGCAAACGCCTGATCGCCGCCCTTGTCGCAAGCCTTTGGGGAAGCCCGACGCCGGCGCAGTCCGTTTGGAATGATTTCCAGATCCATGGTTTCGGCGCTCAAGCCGTGTTGAAGACCAGCGATAATCGGTGGTTCGGCGACAGCGACCAGACCTCGTTCGATTTCACCGAGTTGGGGGTCAATGCCTCGCTCCGCGTGCTGCCCGAGCTCTTGGTGGCCGGTCAAGTGCTTGCTCGGCGCGCGGGCGGGATGTCGGAGGGAACACCGGCCATCGACTATGCCTTGGCCGACATCAGCCTGCTGGATTCGCCGCAGCATGGTGTTCACGTGCGCCTGGGGCGGATCAAGAACCCCTTGGGTCTCTACAACGAGACGCGCGACGTGCCCTTCACCCACCCTGGGATTTTTCTGCCTCAAGTGGTCTACTTCGACCGCGTGCGGAACCTGGTCCTGTCCTCTGATGGGGCTGCACTCTTCGGCGAAACCACCACGGATTTCGGGACCTTCTCGGGGACCCTCGTGTACGGGCAGTCATTGGTCGACGAAAACGTCGAATGGTCTTACCTCAACGGCAACTTCCCCGGAGATATTGCGCCAGACGGAAATTCCTGGATCGGCAGCGCGTGGTTCACGTCGAGCTCCCAACGGCTGAAGCTCGGCCTGAGCGGTGCTGCTTTGGCCCTGCGCTTCCGGCCCGACCGAGACGTCGCATGGACTCTCGATTCAGGCACGACCGACATTCTCTACTGGATCGCCTCTGCCCAATACCGAGCCGAGGACTGGAGCTTGACCGCGGAGTACGCGCGTGAGCCCCTGCAGTGGCGCAGCTACGGCCCCGCTTTTCCCGATCGCAAGGCGGTCGGCGAAGGCTACTATGTTCAGGCGACCTACCGCGTGCGCCCGCCCTTGCAGCTCATGTTGACGTACCAGGAGGGCTTTGCCGATCGTCAGGATCGTGAGGGGAATGCGCTCTCGGCGGCAACCGGCGGGCTTGCCCCTGCCTTCTCGGGTTTCTCCAAGATTTGGAGCCTCGGCCTTCGATGGGATATCGACGAGCACTGGATGGTTCGCGCCGAATATCAGCACAATGAGGGAACCTTTATCCTTTCGCCCCGCGAAAACCCCGATCCGGACGCGCTTGCCAAGTATTGGAACCTGTTTGGCCTTCAGGTCGTCTTTCGATTTTGAGGGGACCGTCGACACGCCCGATTCGTGCGTCGCGAAGCGTGTCGAGTCCGCATTGAGCAGGGTCGCGGGGTCGCGGGGTCGCGGGGTCGCGGGGTCGCCATTTAACTGACCCCGATCAAGTCTTGCAATCACGCGGCGCGTGATCGCAAGACTTGAGCCCGCTTTCCTGAACCCATGAACAGATCGCGATCACGGTCGGTCGGCGGACTTGCCCAGACGCGTTCAGCCGACCGAGGCGACAAAGCCCGAAAACCGAGGGCTGTTCCCGGTTGTCGCCTCTGGGTCTTATGCGGCTCAAACGTACCTCTTGACGCACGCACGAAATATCCGACACTCGGGATTCTTGGCTCATTGGAGGTGTGTCATGGCTACCATCACGGCCAGCGAAGCGCGCGCAAACCTGTATCGGCTGATCGACGAGACCGCATCCTCGCATCAACCGCTGCTGATCTCGGGGAAGCGGAACAGTGCAGTGCTGGTTTCCGCGGAAGACTGGGAGGCGATCCAAGAGACTCTGTTTTTGCTATCTGCCCCTGGTATGCGCGAATCGATCCGGGAAGGGATGAAGACGCCCGTTGACGAGTGTGCCGGTGATCTAAATTGCTGAACTGGCAGCTCGTTTATACGAAGCAAGCATAGAGGGACGCGAAGAAGCTGGCGTCAAGCGGCTTGAAATCAAAGGCACGGGAGTTGTTGGCGATTCTTGCCGAAGACCCATTTAAGCTGCCCCCCTTTCGAAACACTCGTTGGCGATCTTGCGGGCGCCTATTCAAGGCGAATCAATATTCAGCATCGGCTGGTATACGAGATCCTGGAAGAGGAAAGGATCGTCAAGGCGCTGCGGCTCACATGACAGCCCCTCATCGACCCGTTCCGCCGAGCAGAGGGCGCTCGATCGCCGCCGCCGCGCCCATCACGCATCAGCCTGCCGAGGTCAGCCATGCACCGCCGCAAACTGCCGATCGGGATTCAGACCTTCCGCGAGATCCGTGAGGAGGACTATTACTATGTCGACAAGACAGGTTTTGTCCGACAGTTGATCGGCGATGGGAAATACTATTTCCTCTCGCGCCCGCGGCGCTTCGGCAAGTCGCTGCTGATCGATACCCTGGCCGAGCTGTTTGCCGGCAACGAGCCCTTGTTCCGAGGGCTGAAGATCCATCCGCACTGGGACTGGTCGACGCGCTATCCGGTCATCCGGATCAGCTTTGCCGAAGGAGTCCTGCAGAGTCGCGAAGCGCTGGATGCGCGTATCGCCGATCTGTTGCGCATCAACCGGGAGGCACTGGCGGTCGCCGTCCATCCGGATCTCGACATCGCCGGGGCCTTCGGCGAGTTGATTCGCAAGACCCACGCCCACTACGGGCAGCGCGTCGTGGTCTTGGTGGACGAGTACGACAAGCCGATCCTCGACAATCTGAACGATCGCGATACGGCTCGCGCGATGCGCGACGGACTGCGTAACCTCTACTCGGTGATCAAGGGATCCGACGCCCATATCCGTTTCGCCTTCCTCACCGGGGTGAGCAAGTTCAGCACGGTGAGCATCTTCTCGGGGCTAAACAATCTGAAGGACATCACGATCGATGCACGCTACTCGGCCCTCTGCGGCTACACCGAGCAGGATGTCGGGACCGTTTTTGCTCCCGAGCTTCCCGGCCTGGACCGAAAGCAGATTCGCCGCTGGTACAACGGTTATAACTGGACAGGCGAGGCCGTCTATAACCCCTTCGATCTCCTGCTGCTGTTCGATGCGCGCGAATTCCGCACCTGGTGGTTCGAGACCGGCACGCCGACCTTTCTGGTCGATTTGCTCACCGAGCGAGGCTTTTTACCCCCAGTCTGGCACGGCTGCGCGCCGACGAGGCGCTCTTATCGGCCCTCGACGTCGATCACCTGACCCCCGAGGCCCTGTCGTGGCAAAGCGGCTACCTCACCTTCACCGTCACACGGCGTATCGGCGCACGGCTCGAATACACCCTGGGCTATCCGAACCTGGAGGTCGAGACTGTTTAGCGGCGAAGCACGGCCCGAAACCGAACGCCTCCCCGACCATTATCGCAACCCCTTCGATCAGATGCTCAGCGCTTGGGCGCATGTCGGACGCGTGACCCTGGTCACGCGCGCCAGGCTCTTTGAGACCTACGGCATCTCTCTGATCTGTAATTGAATTGTCCTGATCCGCGCATACCCGAGTACCAAACCCCGGGGCGAACGCCCTTGCTCGCTGTCGGCCCGGACCTTATAGTCAGACCAGGTCAGACCGGCGGAATCTTCGACCATGAATGCCATTCTCAACGTGACGGACGCGAAGGCCCGCTTCTCCGAGGTCGTCGAGCAGGCCAGCCAGGGCCAGGACATCATCATCACCAGGATGGGCAAGCCTGTCGTGCGAATCACCCGCTATGAGCCTACGCCGTCGAATCAGCGCCTCGGGCTTTTTCAGGGGCAATTGCGGATCGCCGACGACTTCGACGCATGGCCTGAAGAGATCGCACGCGACCTCGGGATGGTCGACTGACCGTGCGTGTCCTGCTTGATACGCATACCCTTCTATGGGCACTCCATCAGCCTGCCGCGCTCTCGACAACGGCGCAGGAGGTCATCGGGTCGGCCGAGAACCTCGTCTGCGTGAGCCTCGTGTCCCTGTGGGAGTGTGCGATCAAGTCATCGATCGGCAAGCTCGATCTACCTGCCGACTTCTTCGAGGCAATCCCGAAGGCCGGCTACTGCGTGCTCCAGATCGAGATCCCTCACCTAACCGCATATCGTGGCTTGCCGATGCATCATCGCGACCCGTTCGACCGGCTTCTGGTGGCGCAGGCACAGACCTCCTCGTTGGTTCTGGTCACGCGCGATCCGGGGATTGCCAAGTATGATGTACGCACCCTGCTCGCCTGAGCGCTCGCGTCCGACGGCGTCGAGCCGCAACGCAACCGCCCCCCGCCACAGCGAATCGATGCCATGACCCCACAAGCCACCTTCATCAACATCGGCGAACGCACCAACGTCACCGGCTCCGCCAAGTTCAAGCGACTCATCCTCGACGGCAACTTCGATGCTGCACTGGATGTCGCGCGCCAGCAGGTGGAGAACGGCGCCCAGATCATCGACATCAACATGGACGAGGCGATGCTGGACTCGCAGGCGGCCATGGTGCGCTTCCTGAATCTGATCGCCGCGGAGCCGGACATCGCGCGCGTGCCGATCATGATCGACTCGTCGAAGTGGTCGGTGATCGAGGCCGGGCTCAAGTGTGTCCAGGGTAAGTGCATCGTCAACTCGATCAGCATGAAGGAAGGCGAGGCGGCCTTCCGCGAGCAGGCGAAGAAGGTCAAGCGCTACGGCGCGGCGGCCGTGGTCATGGCCTTCGACGAGGTCGGTCAGGCCGACACGCAGGATCGCAAGTTCGAGATCTGCGCCCGCGCTTATCGCATCCTGGTCGAGGAGATCGGCTTCGCGCCGGAGGACATCATCTTCGATCCCAACATCTTCGCCGTCGCCACGGGGATCGAGGAGCACAACAACTACGCGGTCGACTTCATCGAGGCGACCCGGCGGATCAAGCGCGAGCTGCCCTACGCCAAGGTCTCGGGCGGCGTCTCCAACGTGAGCTTCTCGTTCCGCGGCAACGACCCGGTGCGCGAGGCGATCCACTCGGTCTTCCTCTATCACGCCATCCGCGCCGGCATGGACATGGGCATCGTCAACGCCGGCCAGCTCGCCATCTACGACGATCTTCCGGCGGAGCTGCGCGAAGCGGTGGAGGACGTCATCCTCAATCGGCGCCCGGATGCCACCGAGCGGCTGCTCGATCTCGCGCCCAAGTACAAGGGCGACGGCTCGGGCATCGAGAACAAGCAGGATCTCTCCTGGCGCGAAACGACGGTCGAGAAGCGCATCGAGCATGCGCTCATCAAGGGCATCACCGATTTCATCGTCGAGGACACGGAAGAGGCACGCCAGAAGCTCGGCGCGCCCATCAACGTCATCGAAGGCCCGCTGATGGACGGCATGAACGTAGTCGGCGATCTCTTCGGCGAGGGCAAGATGTTCCTGCCGCAGGTGGTCAAATCCGCGCGCGTCATGAAGAAGTCCGTCGCCTATCTGGAGCCCTTCCTGGAAGCCGAGAAGTGCGAGGGCGACACCCAGGGTCGCATCCTCATGGCGACGGTCAAGGGCGACGTGCACGACATCGGCAAAAACATCGTCGGGGTCGTACTCCAGTGCAACAGCTATGAAGTGATCGACATGGGCGTCATGGTGCCGGCCGATCGGATCCTGGCCAAGGCGCGCGAGGTAAACGCCGACATCATCGGGCTGTCCGGGCTCATCACCCCCTCGCTCGACGAGATGGTCCATGTCGCAAAAGAGATGCAGCGTCAGGGTTTCACCATCCCGCTGTTGATCGGCGGTGCGACGACCTCGAAACTGCACACGGCGGTCAAGATCGAGCCCCAGTATGCGCACCCGGTGATCCATGTGAAGGACGCCTCGCGCGCAGTGGGCGTGGCGGGCAGCCTGCTGTCGAAGGAGATGAAGGAGAAGTACGTCGCCGGTGTGCGCGCCGAATATGCGCAGATCCGCGAGCGACGCGCCTCGCGCGACGAGGCCCGCGACCTGGTGCCGCTGACCAAGGCCCAAGCCAACCGCACGCCGATCGACTGGGAACACTATCAGCCGCCGGTCCCTGCCGAGCCCGGTGTGCAGACCTTCCGCGACATCCCGCTCGAGGAGATCGCGGCCTACATCGATTGGACCTTCTTCTTCCACGCCTGGGAGCTGCGCGGGCGCTATCCCCAGATCCTCGACGACCCCGAGAAGGGCGTGGAGGCCCGCAAGCTCTTCGACGACGCCAAGGCGATGCTGCACAAGATCATCACCGAGAAGTGGCTCGGGGCTGCCGCGGTCATCGGACTCTTCCCCGCCAACGCGGTCGGCGACGATATCGCCGTCTATGCCGACGAGAGCCGCAGCGAGACCCTGCTGACCTTCCACTGCCTGCGCAAACAGGGCAAGCAGCCGCCCGGCAAATACAACGAGTGTCTGGCCGACTACATCGCTCCGGCCGAGACCGGCATCCCGGACTATGTCGGCGGCTTCGCCTGCACCACCGGGATCGGGATCGATGAACGTGTCGCCGCCTTCGAGGCCGATCACGACGACTACTCCGCCATCATGCTCAAGGCGATCGCCGACCGCCTCGCCGAGGCGCTGGCAGAGATGCTCCACGCACGGGTCCGGACGCGCCATTGGCGCTATGCCTCGGACGAGGATCTCAGCAACGAAGACCTGATCGAGGAGCGCTACCAAGGCATCCGTCCCGCGATGGGCTATCCCGCCTCGCCCGACCACACCGAGAAGGACCTCCTCTGGCAGGCGCTGGATGTCGAGCGCAATACCGGCATCTGGTTGACCGAATCCAAGGCCATGGTGCCGACGGCGGCGGTCAGCGGACTCTATTTCTCGCACCCCGACAGCCGTTATTTCGCCGTCGGCAAGCTCGCCCGCGACCAGGTCGCCGACTACGCCGAGCGCAAAGGCATGCCGCTGCCCGAGATCGAGCGCTGGCTGGCGCCGAATCTGGCCTATGAAGCAGAGTAAGCCGACGATGCCTTGATCGCCGGGGCGCTTCGACCCCGGCATCGCGGTTTGTCGCGGCTCGGACCTCAGCCGGCCAACCAGGCCCTTGCCGCTTCAAGCTCTGCGTTCTCGAAGACCTTGACCTCTCCCGGCATCGCAAAGCCGAACGCCTTGGTTGCGGCGCGGATCCAATCCACGTCGCTGACCAGCGCGATGCGCTCCCACGCAGCCAGATGGCTCAGACCGACCTTGGCGTCCTCCCACAGCGCGCCGGCCTCGAAGCCGTCGAAACCATCGCCCAGGTGATACAAGAGGCGCACCTTGTCGTGGGTCGCGAGAACGGCCTCGACTGCCGGCAGGATCTTCTCCTCGTAGTCGGCCGCGGCCACCTTGCCAAGAGCGCTGAAGCCAATGACGTTGTCCGGCAATCCGCTCATCATCTCGATCATGATCGACCTCCATGCAGATGGGTTGGCCGCGTGGCGTGGATGCGGCCGGCGCCGGCGATCGGCGTCGCGGAGGCCCCGTTTCGCCCGTCGCCGTCATATCAAGCTTAGCGCGTCGCAAGAGGATCGCCACGGGGCCGCACGTCAAACCGGACACGGCAGGTCCCGATGCCGGCTGCGGTTTCCGAGTAGATGACCTGGCTCTGCCGGGGATAGCTGTAGAGCCCTTTGTTGATGTCTGGCCGAGGTCTCCACAGGCAAGGGTTGTCTTCGCGAGTTCTGACGGCCAGCAGCGTTGATCCGTTCGGCGAGCTTGGGCAGGTCGTCAGCCTGGTAATCGGTATACGCGCCGTGTTCAAGGTCCGCGAGTCCCAGGTCGATCTCCGCGCGAAGCTGCTGCAGTCTGATGTCGTTAAGCTCATCGTATGCCTCTTTTGAAACCACGACAGCGACGGGGCGACCGTGGCGTTCGGTGACCACGGGCTCGCGCCTAGCCGTGTCGAGCAGTTGACCGAAGCGGGCCTTGGCGTCGTGGGCAGAAACATTGCGCATGAGCATTCCTTAGAAATCAGTCCGATTCGGCCAAACTGGGCCAAATTCGCCCGAACCTCAAGCGCCGAGCAGTACAAACGGGGTCTTCCCTTCTGACTCTCATTACTGGACTTGGTGACAGAGAGGGCCAGGCGGACGGCGACGTCAATGGGCGCGCGGTAGCTGGCATGCTCGACGATGGAGGACAGCCCTTTGATGTTGGGCCCGCGCCAATCGGCATGGCCGAAGTCGGTCGCGCTATCGGCGAGCTGCAGCGCCTGTTGCCAGGTGTAGCTGGCGGTGCCGCCGGCTCATTCCCCGAGGATATAGCCCAGGTCCAGCTCGATCTCGTCGAAGGGCGGCACACGCACCCTGGTCGGCTCGCTGATGGTGGCGCAGATGCGGTATTGGCCGGCTTCGAGGGCGTAGGCGACGAGCGTGCGGTCCTCGGGCCAGAGCAGCCAGTAGAACGGCACCCTGTGGTGTTGCAGCAGCAGCAGAAGGGTGAGGGTGTCCTTGCGCTCGTGGCCGGGGGAGACGATCTCGCAGACCCAATCCGGGGGCAGCTCCATGATGCCGCTCGGGCGCTCGGGCAGGCGTTCCTTGCGCCAGCCGGCCAGGTCGTGGCTCGGGCATTGATGGGCCTCGTAGGCGACGCTGACCTCGGTGGCGATCCACCAGCCGCCGGGGCCGCCGCGACGGGTCAAGGCGCCGAGCTCGATGGCAGTGTGGGTCTGCGCCGTGCCGTGGTCGATACGCGCCATCGGTCGGCGTACGATCTCGCCGTCGATCAGCTCGACGCGTTCCTCGGGGCTGGTGATGAGATCGGCGACGGTCTTGAGCTTCAGAGCCTCCACGATTCGATGCCTCCGGGGCTATGTCGGTCGCTCGGGGCGGGACGCCCCGGCTTCAGTGGAGCGGGGCCGTCTCGGCCCCGGTCTCGGGGATATTGCAGTCGTACATCTTGACCCTCGGGGATGCCGGGGTTCGCAAGCTCGTCCCAGCCTACAGGTTTCGGTTGTTTTTGAATCGTTCCCAAGCGCGTTCGGGGGCGGACACGCTACCACAACTTGCCGGCGGCAATGACCAGGCCGCCGACCGTGGTAATGAACGCGATCAGCCACAGGAAGTGGCGGTCGTGGCGACGGATCATCTCGTCGAAGCGCTTGTCGACCTGCTCGAAGCGCTTGTCGATCTGCTCGAAGCGCCGCTCGACCTGCTCGAAGCGCTTGTCCATGTTGACCTGCATCGCCTCGAAGCGCTTGTCCATCTGCTCGAAGCCCTGACGCATCAACTCGCGCTGGTGCTTGAGCTCCTCCTCGACGCGCACCATGCGCTCGCGCAGCTCGATCTCATAGACCGCAGGCGGCTTGCCGAGACTCTGCTCGGCAAGCCAAACGGCCATGTTGGATTTGATGAAATCGATGTCTTGCTGGGTCAAGCTCACGGCGGACTCCGATGGATCTCGCACAGGCAGGAGTATATCAAGAGAGCCGATCAGGAGGCTTTGGCCGGGATCTTTCGCCGAGAACCAACACGGATCAATCTTCGCTTAAAACGCCCATCCCGGCTCGCACGCATCGCAGCAGGCCGTAATCATAGCGGCCTTCGAAGGCTTCGTAGATCGGTTTGAGGCTCATGAGCGCGTTCTCGGGCAGTCGCTCGATGGCGAATTCGATCGCCCGGACGGTGTCATGATCGAGGCGCACGACATCCTTCACGGCGACTTGCCCTTCCTCGATGCACCGCTCCAAGTGCGTGTAGACGGTGCTGGGCTTCAAGGCACGCTGCTCGGCGATCGCCTCGACACCTTGGCCTGCGCGAAAGAGCGCGAGGGTTTCTCGAATGGTGTCGGTCAATCCGGACTCGCGGTCGCGCGCACCGACCGAGGCAGATCTCGCAACCGGCAGCTTCGGTACTGTCGAGGGTCGGCCGTGCTTGGCCGCGTGCGCGGCGAGCAGCTTCAGGAAGCCATCGCCGAAGCGCTCGAGCTTGGCCTGACCGACACCGCTGATCCGGCTCAGCTCGTCGCGATCGCGCGGGCGGTAGGTCAGAATCTCGCGCAGGGTCGCATCGCCGAAGATGACATAGGCAGGGACATCCTGCTCTAGGGCAAGCTGGCGTCGGTAGTCGCGCAGGGCCTCCCACAAGGCGAGCGCTTCGGGATCGCTCGGCAGCTCCGCGGCAGGTTTGCGACCCGCTCCGGTCGACTTCTTACGGTCCGGGTCTTGGCGCAGGCGCAGGGTGCGCTCCCCGCGCAGCAGGGGCCGGCTCTGTTCGGTCAGGCACAGCGCGCCGTGCCCTTCGAAATCGACCCTGATAAACCCGGCCGCGACGAGCTGGCGATAGACCGACTTCCATTGATCCGCGGACAGCTCTTGGCCGATGCCGAAGGTCGTGACCTGGTCATGTCCGAAGCGGCGGATGCGCTCGTTCTTCTTGCCGAGCAAGACATCCACCAGATAGCTGCTGCCGAAACGCTGGCCCGTACGATAGATGCAGGAGAGCGCCTTTTGTGCCGCCTGCGTTCCGTCCCAGGTGGCGACCGGCTCCAGGCAGGTGTCGCAGTTGCCGCAGGGCTTGGGCAGGTGTTCGCCGAAGTAGTTGAGCAGAACCTGACGCCGACATTCGGTGGTCTCGCAGAATCCGAGCATGCTGTCGAGCTTCTGCATCTCCACCCGTTTGAAGCGCTCCTCCGCCTCTGAGTCCTCGATCATGCGACGCAGCATCACCACGTCGCCCAGACCGTAGGTCATCCAGGCATCCGCGGCTTGGCCGTCGCGGCCGGCGCGGCCGGTCTCCTGGTAGTAGGCCTCCAGGCTTTTGGGCAGATCCAGATGGGCGACGAAGCGAACGTCCGGCTTGTCGATCCCCATCCCGAAGGCGATGGTCGCAACGATGACCACGCCCTCCTCGCGCAGGAACCGCGCTTGGTGCGTACGCCGCGTCTCGGCCGGGAGCCCCGCGTGATACGGCAGGGCTGCGATGCCCTGGGTCGCAAGATAGGCCGCCGTCTCCTCGACCTTGCGCCGCGACAGGCAGTAGACGATTCCGGCATCGCCTGGATGCTCGGTGCGTAAGAAGGCGATGAGCTGTTGACGCGGGCTGGCCTTCTCGACGATGCGATAGCGGATGTTCGGTCGGTCGAAGCTGGACACGAACTGCCCGGCCTGCTCCAGACCCAGTCGGGTCAGGATCTCCGCACGGGTCGGCGCATCGGCGGTCGCGGTGAGGGCAACGCGCGGGATTCGGGGCCAGCGCTCGTGCAGCAGGTGGAGCTGGATGTATTCGGGGCGGAAATCATGGCCCCATTGGGAGACGCAGTGGGCCTCGTCGATCGCGAACAGGGCAACCTGGACACGCTCCAACAGCGCGAGGAAACGCTCGGTCAGCAGGCGCTCCGGGGCGACATAGACCAGGTCCAGATCGCCCGAGAGCATCGCCTCCTCGACCGCGCGGGCCTCCTGCAATGTCAGCGACGAGTTCAGAAAGGCCGCCCGCACGCCGAGCTGTCTCAACGCGTCGACCTGATCCTGCATCAATGCGATCAGCGGCGAGACCACCACGCCGACCCCGGGCCGCAGGAGCGCCGGAATTTGATAACAAAGCGACTTGCCGCCGCCTGTCGGCATCAACACCAGTGCGTCTCCGCCGGCGATCACCCGGTCGATGATCTCGGCTTGGGCGCCGCGAAAACGATCGTAGCCGAAGACACGGTTGAGCACCTGAAGTGGCGTCTCGTTCATCCTGTCACTCCACACAGTCGCAACCGCATCGGTTGCGATGCGCATTTTAACCTATCCGTGTACGCGCGATCTTCTGACCTCGCGCGTTCGGACATCCACGGAAACATCGACGGGCGACATCGACGGGCGACACCCGCGATGGCGTCGGCTTCTGGTACCATTTACGCGCCGTTCAGCGTTGGACCCTGCCATGATTGAAGAGCCCGTCCAGGACGCCGTCGAGACCATGCTGCCAGAGGTTGTCGCAGCCGTCGATCTCGGATCCAACAGCTTTCACATGATCGTCGCCCGCATCGGCAACGGTCACATGCAGGTGACCGATCGCCTCAAGGAGATGGTCCGGCTCGGCGAAGGCTTGGGCGAGGACAAGCAGCTCGATCCTCAAGTCGCCGAGCGCGCCTTGGCGTGTCTGGAACGATTCGGCCAGCGGCTCCGCGGGTTCCCTCCCGGCAGCGTGCGCGCGGTCGGAACCAACACCCTGCGCCAGATTGCACCGGAGAGCGATTTCCTCCCGCTTGCCGAAGCCAAGCTCGGCCACCCGATCGAGGTCATTGCAGGCCGCGAAGAGGCTCGTCTCATCTACCTCGGCGTCGCCCATGACCTGGCCGCGGGGACCGAGCGTCGCCTGGTCGTCGACATCGGCGGCGGAAGCACGGAGATCATCGTCGGACTCGGTTTTTCACCACGCCTGCGCGAGAGCCTGCACATGGGCTGCGTCAGCATGTCGCGCCGCCATTTCGCCGACGGGCGCATCACCGCTCGGACGATGGAAAAGGCCGAGCTCACCGGCGCGCTCGAGGTCCGGCCCGTGCGCGAGCTGTTTCGACGCACCGGCTGGCAAACGGCGGTCGGCAGCTCCGGGACCATCAAATCCATCGCGGCGGTCGTGGCGGCCGAAGGCTGGTGCGAGGACGGGATCTCTGCAACGGCACTGCTGCGGCTTCGCGATGTGCTCGTCGAGACGGGTCGAATCTCCGCTCTTGCGCTTAAGGGCTTGGCCGAGGAGCGTAAGCCGGTCTTCGCCGGTGGTGTCGCCGTACTGCGATCGGTCTTCGAGACACTCGGGATACAACATCTGCAGGTCTCGGAATACGCCCTGCGTGAAGGCTTGATCTACGAGATGATGGGGCGCAGCCAACACGTGGATGTCCGGGAACGAACCGTCGAGACCCTCGGCCGACACTTTCAGATCGACCAGGACCACGCCCAACGTGTCCGCGCGACGGCCTTGGCCCTCTTACGCCGGCTCACCGCACCCTGGTCGCTGCAGGATCCCAGCCACGGGCTGATGCTGGCGTGGGCGGCACGACTCCACGAAATCGGCGTCATGGTCGCCCACAGCCAACACCAGAAACACGGGGCCTATCTGCTGCGCAATGCCGATCTCGCCGGCTTCACGCGGCCGGAGCAGATGCTGCTCGCCGCGTTGGTGCTCGGACACAGGCGAAAGTTTCCCGTTCAAGAGCTCGCGGCCCTGCCCCACGGCGGCGGGGAGGCGGCACGCAGGCTCTGTGTCATCCTGCGGCTTGCCGTGCTGCTGCATCGCGGACGCTCCTCGGAGAACAAACCCAATCCAACGCTCGCGACCGACGGCGACAACCTCGCCCTGAGCTTCCCGGACGACTGGCTCGCCGATCACCCCTTGACCCGTTTAGAGCTCGAAGAGGAGGCAGAGCGCCTTGCTTCCGCCGGGATTCGTCTGGAATTCGGTTGAACCTGACGGGTTCCCCCGGGCGGCATCCATCGCCGCCCCGTATCCTTTTCCCCTCATCCTGGTAAAATTGCGGGTGCAACGAACGGGGTTCGGCACCGCAGCCCCCCGGAACGGAATTTCCCCGCCGCCGCGATCTCGCGCGCGGCACCAACGCCGCTAAACTGGAGGACTACAACAATGGCCGCACTCTTTTCCGCCGAGTGGATGAACCATCTCAAGGACGCTTGGAACGCCGAGCCGGAGGTCAAAGACAAGCTGGCCGAGATCGACTTCAACTCGGTCATCTATTGTGGGTTCAAGAACGAGGAGAACCCGCGCGGGGTCTTCGTCGTCGAGAAGGGCGAATGCGTGCGTGCCGGCGCCTGGTCGGAAACGGATCCGCCCGCCAACTGGGACATGCGCGCCGATCTCAAGGATTGGCTCAAGTGGGTCGAGAAGGGCATCGGTATGGCCGGCATGGGCACGGCCTTCATGACCGGCAAGCTCAAGTTCAAGGAAGGTGACTACAAGGCGATGCTGAAGGACCCGCGCATGGCCAATCCCTTCGTGAAGAGCTTCGGGCTCATGCAGCAGATCCCGACCGACGAGCTCGGCTGAACCTGAACCGCCAGCAGTGACATGAATCGTGTCGAGGTGACTGCGAGGTCACCTCGAACAATCGACTCGGCGGGACGCGGTTCAGGTTGATTGAAGATTTTTCCGCGCTTCGCCTCTCGGCTTCATAACGGCTCTCTTCGGATTAGCCAAGCGCATAACCCGCATCGACATTGAGGCAGGCGCCCGTAATCCGTCGCGCGTCCTCGGAGGCGAGAAAGAGGACGGCACGCGCCACGTCGCATGGCTCGATCGCCTCTTGGCGTAAACGGTGACGGCGTTTGACGGTCGAGTCGATCAGATCGCTCGCACCGCCCCACATCGGGGATTCCACCACGCCCGGAGCGACCGCGTTCACCCGAATGCCGCGCCCCCCCAGCGCCATCGCCAGTCGCTGGGTCAACATCTCCAGACCCGCTTTGCTGGCGGAATAGCTCGTCGATGTACAGGTCTCGAAGGGGTGCTGCGCACAGGCCGACGACATGTTGATGACGACCGGGGCGGCGCTTTGCTCGAGCAAGCCGAGAAAACCTTGGGTCAGGGCAAAGGGCGCAATCAGGTTGACCTCGAGGGTCGTCCTCCATGCCTCGACCGTTTCCTCGATATCGCCTTGGCTTAAGATCACCCCGGCATTGTTCACCAGGACATCCAGTCGCCCGTCCCTGTCCCGGATCTCGGCGACGAGCTGCTCGCGGAAATCCGCATGGGTCACGTCGCCCACCAGGAGACGCAAGGCACCGGAGGCAACGGCCTGACCCCGTCGCTGCGCGAGTGCGGCGACCTTCTCCGGATCCCGCCCGAAGGTCACGACGCGATCGCCGGCCTCGATGAACGCGCCGACGAGCCCCGCGCCGATCCCGGATGTCCCGCCGCTGATGCAGACGGTGCGCGACGTCGTCGCGGTCATCGCTCGCGCTGCCCGAGGTTGGCGTGAATGAGCGCCCCGTTCAGCACCGGGGCATGGGCCGCAAAGGCCACGGTTTCGGCGATCTCTTCCGGCTCGATCAGCCGACCGAACGCGGACATCCCCGTCAATGCGGCAAGGGTGCCCGGATCGCCGCCGATCATGGCACGAATCTGCTCGGTATCCGTGAAACCAGGACAGATCATGCAGGTGTGTATCCCGCGCCCGGCAAGATCCTGGCAGGTGGAGCGCATCATCCCGGCCAAGGCATGCTTGGCGATCACGTAGCTCGCCACCCCGGGAACCGCCTTCTCCGCCAGTGTCGACCCGATGTAGATGATGCTCGACCCGGCGCCCATGTGCGGCAGAGCCAATTGATTCAGAGCGTTGGCGGCCACCAGATTCAGCTCGAGCACGGCACGCAGGTCCTCGCTGGGCAAGGCGTCGATGCTGTCGCGTCGCATGATCGAGGCGTTGTGGACCAAACAGATGCGCTCGGCATCGGCCAACCAGGCTCCAAGCGGGGCCGCGATCCGATCGATCGCGTCGGGCTGTGCAAGATCGCAAACCAGATTCTCCACGCCCCGCTCCGTGCAGGGACGGCGCGAGAGGTTCACGACAACGCTGCCCTCCAGCAGAAAGCGCGTTGCGATGGCGCGACCGATCCCGGCGCTCGCACCGGTGACGACCAGTAGGTTCATGGTGTGCTCCAAGACGAAAAGGCCCATTGTCCGTCGCCCGACGAGACACCCAGCTCGATGGCGCGCAGATCTCGACCGTCCAGCTCGGGTCGCACCCGCAGCCGCGCCAGCAGCAACTCCGCCAGCTCTTCGATCGTCACGTTTCGAATGGGCAAGAGCAGCACGTCGCGCTCGAGGAAGGTCAGGCGCTCCTCGCCGAACCAGGCGATCACCATCCGGTCGACACGCTCGATGCGCAAATGCGGCGAGCGCTCGGGCAGCAGCAGGCGCTCGTCGAGCTCGTCGCACAGCGCCTTGAGCACCCGTTTGAGCATGACGTAATCAAACGCCATCCCGTCCGCCCCGATCGGCGCCGTCACATTGCAGCGAATCCTGAAATTGTGGCCATGGAGGTTCTCACGCTCGGTCGCGGAGAAGATGGTGAAATGGCCGGCGCTGAAATTGAGATATTCCTTGCTGATCTCGATACGGGTGAGGATGTCGGTATCCAAGGTCGTCTCCGCTGCGGATCGAGTGCCCCGGGGCTCGGAGCATCTGTCGGTGAAGTCCGCGATCGCTCGCCACTCGCCTCCGACACTTGGGGGATGTGGGGTCACTCGGCCGAATCCAAGCTGAACCGCGTCCGCGGTGCATGATGACGTTCGAGCGCACCCTCAACTTCGAGGACACCTACAAGGTTGGAGTCGACGCGGTTTAGATTAAAAATTGAAAGACTTAAACCGCGCCTGCTGAAAGGGTCATTGATTCCTGCGAGACCGATTCAAGGCACGACGGTGCCTGTCGTGCGGAGGCGCGGTTTAAAGGGGCTCCAACTCGCCGTCGTAGGGCTCGATCTCGGTCAGGTCGATCCGGTAGCCGGCGTCGGCCAGCTCGCTGCTGGAGCGGATCACCCGAAGGGTCCCGGTCACCCAAACGGTATCGAACAGCTCGCCGACATACTCGCGCCCCTCGGGCGCAACCACATGAACGGTCTGGTTTGCGGGCGGCGGCGGGACATGAATGCAAGCTCCGTAGTATGGCACCAGGAGGAACTCGGACATCTTTTGCGCATCCAGCTCCAACGGCACGACGAAGCCGGGTAGACGGACCCTGAGCCCGTCGAGCTCCTCCACGACCGGTGCATCGGCCCAGAGCGCCATGAGCTTGTCCATCAGCGCGGTCGCACGGGGATCGTCGTCGTCCATCGCATCGAACGCGTCGAGGTCGAAGCCCTCGAGCAGGGTCTCGGGCTGCCACTCGACCGGGATCAAGCGGTCCCAATCGATCTCCTCGACTTGCATCGCGCCTGAAATCGCTGACTCGGGTTCGGACGATTCTTCGCCGCAACCCACAAGCCCCAGGGCGAGAATCACCGGGAACAGCCGCACAAATAGTCTCATCGTCTTGATTCTCAGGATTTAGCCCTTTACGCCGCAAGTCTTGGACGAACCGTCGCAGAACCTCTCCATGTCCTGTCGTTGTCGTAATCGGACTCCGGACGACGAACACGACAACGAACAAGAGCCTTCGACCAGCCGCGCCAGCTCCGACAGCTGTCGGAGCTGGCGCGGCCGATCCAATCCCATCCAACAAGGGACGCATGCCGCATCGGGCGCGGTTTAATGACTCACACGCGAATCGACAGCCCGTCAGCCAAAGACAGCCGATAGGCGCGATAACTCGGGATCAGACCGACCAGGACACCCGCGGCGAGCACCAGCGCCAGCAACATCATCTCACGAGCCGAGAGGGTTCCGACAGCAACGAAGATACCCATCTCGGACAGAATGAGCGGCTGGGCCACAAACAGCGCCGCGTAGAGAACCCCGAGGCCGACGAGGATACCGAGCAGGGTCAGCACGAGCGCCTCGCCCAGGATCAGCGCGAAGACGTGGCTCGGACGGGCACCGACCGAGCGCAGGATCGACATCTCGCGCCGGCGCTCGCCGAGACTCGTCAGCAGCGCGGTCAAGAGCCCGAAGAGGCCCACGACGACCACGAATCCCGAGACCAGGAGCAAGGCCCGCTCCCCGACTGCAATCAGGCCCCACAGCTCCGCGAGTGCCACGCCGGGCAGGATGGCCGTCAGCGGTTCCGCTCGGTAGTCGTTGACGAAACGTTGCACCTGGAAGGTCGAGATCCGCGAGGTCAGGCCCAGCAAGGCCGCCGTGATGGCTTTGGGGGCAAGATCCATGGCTCGCGCCGCATCGGCATCGACGACCCGGCCGGGCAAGGGCGCCCCGCCATCCCAGCCGACATGGATCGCCTCGATACCCTCCAGGCTCACATGCACCGTGCGATCGACCGGGGTGCCGGTCGGCGCGAGGACCCCGACAACGCGGAATGGATGCTCGTCATGACGCGCGAAGGCGACATCCGAGGCCCCGTGCGCAATCACGACGGCATCGCCCAACCCATAGCCCAGCGCCCTCGCCACATCGGCCCCGAGTACGGCGTCATAGAGGTCGAAGAAGGGCGCACCCTCGGCCAGGACGAGCCCATCACCGCGGCCGTAGCGATAGTGCTCGAAATAGGCCGAGGTGGTCCCGAGCACCGGGTAGCCGCGGTGCGAGTCACCCAGAGAGATCGGAATGGCCCAGGCGACGCGCGGGTGGGCCGCGATCTCCAGATAGGAGTCCCACGAGATGTTGTTGGTGGCCTGACCGATTCGGAAGACCGCGTAGAGCAGCAGCTGGACCGGTCCGGTCCGCGCGCCGACGATCAGGTCGGTACCCGAGATGGTATTGGCGAAGCTCGCACGCGTCTCGGTGCGCAGGCGCTCGACACCGACCAACAGCGCAACGCTCAGACCGATCGACAGGACCGTGAGCAGCGCCGTGCCGCGGCGATTCAGGAGGCTCTTCCAGGCCAGGATCAGGATGGGCATGGGTCTCTCCGGACGTCCTAGTACCCCGCCGCGCAATCTCCGAGGCCATTCGCGCATGGATCCACGGCGACCTGACGTCCGCCTCCCCCGCGTGCCGGCTGACGTCGGCGTACCCGAGAGGCGGCATCGAGACGTCCGCGGTGCGGCGCTAGCTGCCGAGGCCCTCGATCCGATTCGCCAAGATAAAATCCAACGTCGTGATCCCGCCCGCGTCGTGGGTCGAGAGATCGACAACGACCCGGTCGTAGACGTTGCTCCACTCGGGATGATGATCCATCGACTCGGCCACCAGGGCGACCCGACTCATGAATCCGAACGCCTCGACGAAGTCCCGGAACCGGAATGCCTTGTGAAGCTTACCGTCGACTAGACTCCACGGCGACACGGCCTCGGCATTGAGCTCCGAGAGCGCCTTCGCGATCGATTCGGTATCGAGCTTGGCGCGGCTCATGTTGAACCGCGCCCGGCACGACATGGACGGCTCCAGGAACTGTGGCGCTTCACGTCAATCCCGAAAGGTTTGAGCCGACACGATTCAAGAGGTGGTGAGCGTCCAAATCAAAAACGCCTGATATTGCTCATCTGAACCGCGTCAACGCCAAGGTGTGTAGCCGGGTCGACGGTGCGGATCACGCCGCCCCGAACATGAACCCACGGACGCGGTTTAGTGATGCGCGATCTGCTTTTCGGTAAAGAGATAGTCCTTCAGCTCCTTGTCGAAGGTCGGATCCTTGCGACGGATCCATTCCAGCACCATGGCTGCATGCTCCTTTTCCTCGTCGCGATTATGCGCGAGGATCGCCTTCAGATCTCCGTCCTTGCAGGCATCGACCCGCTGGTTGTACCAGTCGACCGCTTCGAGCTCTTCCATCAGCGAGATGATGGCCCGGTGCATGTCCCGGGTCTCGTCGGACAGTTCTTCGACTGGCTCGTGGTAGCCCTCGTTCGCCATTGGCACTTCTCCGAATCGTGTGGTTCACAGGTCGGGCGCGTCGTGCGCGCTTCGTCGATTGTCGGACGTGCCGCGACGAAACACAACCGCGCGACTTAGGAGGCGCGGTCGCGACGCAGGGTCTCGATCAGGATCTCGCGATTGCGGTAGCGGATGTCCTTGCCCTCGGACACGTAGATGACCTGCTCGGCGATATTGGAGGCGTGGTTGCCGATGCGCTCCAAGGCATGGGCGCCGGTCAGGAGACAGACGATCTGGCGCGGCGTAAATCCGGCGAGATCTTCTTGGCCGAGGAAGTCGCGGGCCTCGTCGGAGGCCCCGAAGAGCCGCGGCTCGTCCTCGAAGACCCCGAGTGCGAGCTCCACGTCGAAACCGGCGACGGCCTGGATGCTGCGCTCGAACATACAGCAGGCATGGTCGTCGAGTTTACGGAGCAGATCCTTGAGTGCATCCGACGGGAGCGCGCCCGGCATGAGGCCGCCTTCGCGCAGCGCCAAGGATTGACGGGCGATGCGCACGGCCTTGTCGCCGGCTCGCTCGACATCGCCGGCGATGCGCGAGAGCGCAAGCACGATGCGCAGATCGACCGCGGTGGGCTGGCGACGGGCGATGACGCGGAAGATCTCTTCGTCCGCGTCGAGGGAGAGAAAATCGATCTGGGGCTCGCGATCGAGCACGCGGTAGGCTTGGGTGTCCTTGCCGTCGACCAATGCAGCGACGGCGGCTTGGGTCTGCTCGATCACCCGCTGCCCCATGTCGAGGATGATCCCGCGCAGCTTCGCGAGCTCTTGGTCGTAACGGCGAACCGTATGACCGCCCGCAATGTCGCCGACAGGGGCAGCAGTGTTGTCGCCGACCATCAGCCGAACCGCCCGGTAATATAGTCCTCGGTCAACCGGTGCTTGGGGTTGGTGAAGATCTGATTGGTCTCGCCGACCTCGATCAGATCACCGAGATGAAAATAGGCGGTGCGCTGCGAGACGCGCGCGGCCTGCTGCATCGAGTGGGTCACGATGGCGATGCTGTAGTTGGCCCGCAGCTCGTCGATCAGCTCCTCGATGATGGCGGTGGCGATCGGATCAAGCGCCGAGCAGGGCTCGTCCATGAGGATCACCTCGGGGGAGACGGCGATGGTGCGCGCGATGCACAGCCGCTGCTGTTGACCGCCGGAGAGCCCGGTCCCGGGTTGGTCCAGGCGATCCTTGACCTCGTTCCAGAGGCCGGCCTTTTGGAGACTGGCCGAGACCAGCTCGTCGAGCTCGGCCTTGTTGTTGGTGAGCCCGTGGATGCGCGCACCGTAAGCAACATTCTCGTAGATCGACTTGGGGAAGGGATTCGGCTTCTGGAATACCATCCCGACCTGGGCGCGCAACGGCACCGGATCGAGTCCCTTGTCGTAGATGTCCTGACCGTCGAGCTGGATGGACCCGGTGACGCGACACCCGTCGATGGTGTCGTTCATCCGGTTCAGACAGCGCAGAAAGGTCGATTTCCCGCAGCCGGAGGGGCCGATCATGGAAACGACCTCGTTCTTGCCGATATCCAGACTGACGCCCTTGATGGCTTGCTTGGCGCCGTACCAGACATCGACGTCGCGACACACCATGCGCGGGTTCGCAACCGTGACATCTCCGACCGTCGCGCGCGACTCGCGCTCGCCGGACAACTCCGCAGAGCTCATCGCGCCGGTGCGTCGACTCATCTCATCAACCGTGGTGCTCATGACTGACCTCGAGTGTAGACCCAACGTCCGTGGACGGTGGGATCGAAAATGTTCGCAAACGCGCTCACCAGCGCCGCTCGAAGCGACGGCGCAGCAGGACGGCGGTCAGGTTCATCAGGATCAGGAAGGCGAGCAGAACCATGATGGCCGCGGAGGTGCGCTCGACGAAGGCGCGCTCGGGGCTGTCGGCCCAGAGGAAGATCTGGACCGGCAGCACCGTGGAGGGCGAGGTGAAGCCGCTCGGAATATCGACGATAAAGGCGATCATACCGATCATCAGCAAGGGCGCGGTCTCGCCGAGTGCCTGCGCCATCCCGATGATGGTGCCTGTCAACATGCCGGGCATCGCCAGCGGCAGCACATGATGCAGCTGCGTCTGCAGGGGCGAGGCGCCCACGCCAAGCGCCGCCTCGCGGATGGAGGGCGGGACCGACTTCAGCGCCGCGCGGCTGGCGATGATGATGGTCGGCAAGGTCATCAAACTCAGGACCAAGGCCGCGATCAAGGGTGTCGATCGCGGCACGCCGAAGATCCCGATAAAGACCGCGAGCCCCAAGAGCCCGAACACGATCGAGGGAACGGCCGCCAGGTTGTTGATGTTGACCTCGATCAGATCGGTCCAGCGATTCTTGGGCGCGAACTCCTCGAGATAGAGTGCCGCGCCCACCCCGATCGGAAAGGAGAAGAGCAGGGTCAACGCCAAGGTGTAGAAGGACCCCATGAGCGCACCCGCAATCCCGGCCAGCTCGGGCTCGCGCGAGGTTCCGTGCGTGAAGAAGATGGTGTTGAAGCGCTTCTCGATGCGCCCCTCGGACTCGAGCCGTTCCACCCACCCGAGCGTTTGGTCCTTCACACGGCGTTCGCTCTCCGGAAGCGTCCGATCGATGTGCCCTTTGACCAACATGTCGATGTCGTCGTCGGCAAGCAGCCAAACCTCTTTCGTGGTCCCGATCAGATCGGGGTCGGCCAGAACCATGTCGCGAAGATGCGAGGAAGCGCCGACGCTGATCATGGACCCGAGTGCCCGCGTATCCCGGCGCGCCGTGACCTCGGGGAAGACCTCGCGCTGGGCCTTTCGGATCAGCGCGGCATAGTTGGCACGCCTGAGGGTCTCGGGGTCGAGCGCACCTTCGGGATCGATGACGGAGGCATCGAAGGTCACCGGCAACTGGATATAGGTCTGCTGAAAGGCCGTGTAGCCTTTGCCGACGATATCCGCGAACAGCAGCGCGACGAACAACAAGCCCAAGACCACGGCGCCGAGGCCGAGCAGGCGGAAACGCCGCTCCTTGGCATAGCGCCGCTTCAGACTGGCGTTGACGATGTCGATGGTGCGTTGAGGCGGGGCACCGGCCGCACGCGCGTTATTCATACTGCTCCCGATACTTGCGCACGATCTGAAGGGCGATCACGTTGAGCGTCAGGGTGACGACAAACAGGGTCAGACCCAGGGCGAAGGCCGCCATGGTCTTGGGGCTGTCGAATTCCTGGTCCCCCGTGAGCAGGGTGACGATCTGGACCGTGACGGTCGTGACGCTGTCGAGCGGGTTGGCCGTCAGATTGGCCGCGAGACCGGCGGCCATCACGACGATCATGGTCTCGCCGATCGCCCTCGAGACGGCGAGCAGAATCCCGCCGACGATCCCGGGCAGAGCCGCCGGGATGATCACGCGCCGGATCGTCTCCGACTGGGTTGCCCCGAGGGCGTAGGAGCCGTCGCGCATCGCCTGCGGCACGGCATTGATCACGTCCTCCGACAAGGACGACACGAAGGGGATGATCATGATGCCCATCACCAAACCCGCGGCCAAGGCGCTCTCGGAGGCAACGTCCAGGCCCAGAGAGATTCCGAGCTCCCGAATGACGGGCGCAACGGTCAGGGCGGCAAAGAATCCGTAGACCACCGTCGGCACGCCCGCAAGCACCTCGAGCGTCGGCTTGGCATAGGAGCGGACCCGGCGCGGCGCATACTCCGACAGATAGATGGCCGACATGAGCCCGATCGGCACCGCCACCAGCATGGCGATCGCCGAGACCATCAGGGTCCCGGTGAAGAGCGGCACGGCACCGAAGGCGCCCGAGGCACCGACCTGATCGGCCCGCAGCGCGGTCTGCGGACTCCAAAGCGTGCCGAAGAAGAATTCGAGCGGCGAAACGGATTTGAAGAACAGCAGCGACTCGAACAGGACCGAGAGGATGATCCCGAGCGTCGTCAGGATGGCGATCGAGGAGAAGATGACCAGGATGACCATAAAAATGGTCTCGACCCGGTTGCGCGCCCGCATGGTCGGCTTGGTCTTGGCCCAAGCGTAGCCCATACCTGCGACCGCAACCGCCAAGACAGCCAGCCACATGGCCCAGCGTGCGATCTGATCGAGTTGAGTGTAGCGATCCGCGGCGGCCTGCATCTCGGGCGTCACGACACCGGAGACGATGGTGCCGGAGGCGAGGTTCTTGATGTCGTTCACGATCAGGCCGATCTGACCGGAAGACATGCCGTCGAGGATCTCCGGCGGCAGCTCCGATTTGACGATCGTGATGAGGATCTCGTTCTGGAAGCCGACCCAGAGCCCCATCAGCAACAATGCCGGGATTCCGGCCCAGAGTGCCGCGTAGAGCCCGTAGTAGGCGGGGAGCGAATGCAGTGTGTTGAGGCGTGCGACACCGCCGGCGGCGGAGATGGCGCGTTTGCGCCCGAAATGATAGGCAAACGCCATCAACCCAAGCAAAACGATCAATAGAGTCGATGGATTCATGGATGTGCTGTGCCGTGGCGGATGAAACACGCCAGCGGCCCGAAGGCCGCTGACCGGTCGGGCACGCTCTGCCGAGCGAGTCCGCTTACTTGGCGGGAGCCTCCATCGGGGTGAGCGCCTGCGCCTGCTCGGCCACGCTGGCACGCATGTCGTCCGGCAGCGGGATCAGACCCTTGTCGGCCAGATAACCCTCGGGGCCCCATGCCTTGTCGTTGGTGAACTCGGCGACGTATTCCTGGATGCCCGGAATGGTGCCGACGTGGGCGTTCTTGACATAGAAATAGATCGAGCGCGAGACCGGATAGGAGCCGTCGGCGATCGTCTCGAAGGTCGGCTCGACGCCGTCGATCTTCGCACCCTGCACCTTGTCTGCGTTCTGATCGAGGAAACTATAGCCGAAGATGCCCAAGGCGTTCGGGTTGGCCACCAGCTTCTGAACGATCAGGTTGTCGTTCTCGCCGGCCTCGACGAAGGCGCCGTCTTCGCGGATACCGTGACAGACCGCCTTGTGCTTGTCCTTGTCGGTCTTCTTGAGCGCCTTGATGGAATCGAAGCTGTCGCAGCCGCCTTCCATCGCCAGCTCCACGAACGCATCGCGGGTGCCGGAGGTGGGCGGCGGGCCGAGCACCTCGATCGCGACATCAGGCAGATCCTTGTTGATCTCGCTCCATTTCTTGTAGGGGTTCGGAACCAGCTCGCCGGCGTCGTTCGGGACGTCTTTCGCCAGGGCCTGCCAGAGCTCGCCGAGGGTCAGGTCGATCACCGGGCCGGATTTCGCATTGGCAATGGCAATGCCGTCGTAGCCGATCTTCACCTCGGTGATCTCGGTCACGCCGTTTTCCCGGCACTGCTCGAACTCGGAGAGCTTGATCGCACGCGAGGCGTTGCTGATGTCCGACTTGTCGACCCCGACCCCGGAGCAGAAGAGCTTGAAGCCGCCGCCGGTGCCCAGGGACTCGACCTTGGGCGTGGGGAAGGACGACTCGCGACCGAACGTCTCGGCGACCGCGGTCGAGAAGGGGAAGACAGTGGACGAGCCGGCGATCCAGACGGAGTCACGGGCCATCGCCTGGGTCGAGAGAGAGGCCGCCGCGAGTGTGACCGCGGCAGCGATAGTGATTCTGTTCATGACATGACCTCCGGGAGGGCGTTGATAAGCGAGCCCGAATTGTGCCCTTGCATCATGCCGATTGTATGAAGTTCATGTGACGATACGATGACGACGCGCGATCGCACTGCGCGGCCGCGTGCGATCAATTCGCGTTCGGGTCGCCCAGCGATCGAACCAAACGCATGGCGGCGTTGAAGAAGTCGTCGTTCGGGTAACGCTCGCAGTTGGCCCGAATCCGGATCATGGCGGCATCGAGCTCGGCGCCTTTCAACACGTCCCGCCCCGTTGCGAGATTCAGCCCGGTCACGAGCCCGGACAGCCACTCCTGATAGCGACGATAGCCCTCCCCTGCGATGGCTTGCGCGGTCGGATCCGCCGGTGCGGTGGCCAGAAAATCCGAGCACCCCGTCACCCCCGCACCCCACAGCACGGGCGCCCCCGCCGCGAAGGCGCTCCCGAGCGGTCCGACGGTCAGTGCAGCGCCGAGGAGCATCGAAAACATCGGTCCGCGGTGCAACCGCCGGCTCGAGAGATCAATCATGTCATGAGTCCTTCATTGGATGGGCTTAGTGATCGACAGAAGGTATGATTCGCCGATTTGCCGACAGCCCGCAAGTCCATCGTCATGCGCATCCTGATGATCTCCGACGTCTACTTCCCTCGCATCACGGGCGTATCGACGTCGATCCAGACGTTTGCGCGGGAGTTCGTCGCAAAAGGACATGAGCTTACCCTGATCGCGCCGGATTACTCGGCGGCCGGCGGCGAGTCCGCGCCCGAGCCCTTCGAGGTTCTACGCATCCCGTCGCGCTATCTGGTCATCGATCCCGAGGACCGCATGCTGCGCCCCCGCGAGATCCGTCGCCTCGATGGCATGCTGGCAAGCCGCGGGTACGATCTGGTGCATATCCAGACCCCTTTCTTCGCGCACTATCTCGGCCTCGGGATCGCCAAGCGATTGGGTGTCCCGGTGGTCGAGAGCTACCACACCTTCTTCGAGCAGTATCTCCATCACTATGTGCCTTTCGTCCCGACCGCCTGGATGCAGCGGCTGGCACGCGACTTCTCGACGGCCCAGTGCAACGCTGTCGATGCGCTGGCGGTGCCCTCGCACGCCATGCTCGAGGTCTTGAAGAGCTACGGTGTGAAGACGCCCGCGACGGTCATCCCGACCGGGATCGAGCTCGTCCAGTTCAGCCAGGGCGACGGTGCTCGTTTCCGCAACAGTCGGGGCATCCCGCCCGGGCGTCCCGTTCTGGTGCACGTCAGCCGTCTCGCCTTCGAGAAGAACATCGACTTCATCCTGCGGATGCTCGTGCGCGTGAAGACGCAGGTCCCGGATGTGCTCCTGGTCATCGCCGGGGAGGGCCCGGCACACCGTCGGCTTCAGACCCTGGCGAACCATCTCGGGCTGGCCGACAACACCTTGTTCACGGGCTATCTGGAGCGTGACGGCTCCCTCGAGGACTGCTACTGCGCGGGCGCTGCCTTCGTCTTCGCCTCGAAGACCGAGACGCAAGGGCTCGTGCTCCTGGAGGCAATGGCGCTCGGGGTGCCGGTAGTCTCGACGGCCGTGATGGGAACCAAGGAGGTGCTGGCGGGCGGCGGCGGATCGCTCATCGCGGAGGACGACGAGACCGACTTCGCGGACAAGGCGGTCCGAGTCCTCACGGATCCGGCACTGCGGGCGCGACTCGCCGTCGAGGCGGTCGAGCACGCAAGATCCTGGTCGGCACCCGTCCTCGCGGAGCGGATGTTGCAGTTCTACGCACAGGTTATCGCACGGCGGGTGCGCAATCAGGCGACGGATCCCGCGCTCGACCCGACCCCGAAAACCGACGACGTCGTCTAAACCGCGCCCGGCGCAGTATGGAATGTGCTCAGACGGGATCGGCCCGGGCAGACTCGACGACCGCCGGAACCGGCGCGGTTTAGGGTCTTGAAGAATAAATGGTTTTAAACCGCGTCTCTGCCAAGGGCCGTGGATGCACCAAAGGTCGCGCTCGCTCGAAAGTCAGTATGTCGGTCTGGACGCGGTTCAGCGGACATCACGACTTCGGCAGAGTCACACCACGCTGGCCCTGATACTTCCCGCCGCGGTCCTTGTACGAGGTCTCGCAGACCTCGTCCGACTCGAAGAAGAGGATCTGTGCCACGCCCTCGTTCGCGTAGATCTTCGCCGGCAGAGGCGTGGTGTTGGAGAACTCAAGGGTCACGTGGCCTTCCCATTCAGGCTCCAACGGCGTGACATTCACAATGATGCCGCAACGCGCGTACGTGCTTTTTCCGAGGCAAATCGTGAGGACATTCCGCGGAATGCGGAGATATTCGACGGTGCGCGCCAGTGCAAACGAGTTCGGCGGGATGATGCAGACGTCGGACTTGAGGTCGACAAAGCCGTTGGAGTCGAAGTTCTTCGGATCGACGATGGCCGAGTTGATGTTGGTGAAGATCTTGAACTCGTCGGCACACCGCACGTCGTAGCCGTAGCTCGACGTTCCGTAGGAGATGACTCGTCCCTGCTCGCCCTCGCGGACCTGAACCGGCTCGAACGGATCGATCATGCCGCCTTCTTCGGCCATACGGCGGATCCAACGGTCGGACTTGATGGCCATCAGGAAATCTCGGTGTGCGCGCAAAGCCGAAAAGGCTACACCGCGGAGCCGAGCACAACAAGCCGACGAGTGATCGACAACGGCCACCCGGACGTTCCCGAACAGGTGATCGCAATCCCACGACCGCTCCAGAGGCTCTGGCCCGAATCGAAGGCGCGAAAAGCCCTAAACTGGGCCCGGCACGACACTCATGGGAGCCTGCGAGGCCCAAACTAACTCGGCCGTCGCAGACTCCAAAAGGCGCAATTTAGTTGTTTTGGATCACGATCCGCGGGAATTTCGAAGCATAATCCTTGGCTTGCAGAGAGAGCTTCGCCGCGGTCTTGCGGGCGATCTCGCGGTAGATCTCCGCGACACGCGAATCCGGTTGGGCCACCACGGTCGGCTTTCCGTTGTCGGTCTCCTCGCGGATATGGCCGTTCAGGGGGAGCGAGCCGAGGAGATCGATCCCGTACTGCTCGGACATCTTCTGTCCGCCGCCTTCGCCGAAGATGTGCTCTTCGTGGCCGCAGGCCGAGCAGATGTGAGTGCTCATGTTCTCGACGACACCCAGCACCGGCACCTCGACCTTTTGGAACATCTTCAAACCCTTGCGCGCATCGAGCAGGGCGATGTCCTGGGGGGTAGTGACGATGACCGCACCCGACACCGGCACCTTCTGCGCGAGGGTCAATTGCGTATCGCCCGTACCCGGCGGAAGGTCGATGACCAGATAATCCAGATCCGACCAGTTGGTGTCGTTCAGCAACTGCTCCAGGGCCTGTGTGACCATCGGGCCGCGCCAGATCATGGGCGTTTCTTCGTCGATCAGAAAGCCGATGGACATCGCCTGGAGGTCGTAGCTGCTCATCGGCTCGAGACTCTTGCCGTCCTTGGACTCGGGTTTGCCCGAGATCCCGAGCATACGCGGCTGGGACGGGCCATAGATATCGGCGTCCAGGATGCCGACGCGCGCGCCCTCGGCCGACAAGGCGAGCGCCAGGTTGACGGCGGTCGTCGACTTGCCGACGCCGCCCTTGCCCGAGGCCACGGCGATAATGTTCTTGATGTTGTCGATCGGCTTGAGCGATTTCTGAACCGAGTGCGACTTGATCTCCCAGGTCACGTCGACCTGTACCATCTCGACACCCTCGACGGCGAGAACGGCCTCCTCGAGCGTCTTGGCGATGCCCGCGCAGATGGTCTTGGCCGGGAAGCCCAAGACGACCTTGATGCGCACCTGACCGCCCTCGATCTCGATGCCCTTGATCGAATGCGCCGCCACCAGATCGCGCCCGAGGTGTGGTTCCTTGTAGCCCTTGATGGCGGCTTCGACGGCTTCTTTCGTGGGTTCGGACATGAGGTACTCCAAGATAAATGGATGCGCCCGGCGCAGCCGGATCGCACGAGATCGATGCTTTTCGATGGACCGGAACGCTGCAACCGGGGGTCGGAAAAGTTCCCGCAGAGTTTTGGTGTGGAGATGCCTTAAATCAAGTCCGGACTCGAAAGACCAGACGGGGACCGCGCTGTCCGCACCGGGACGGCCCGTGAGATACTGGGGCATCGTTCGAGACCCGAAAGCCGATCCACTTGAGCCCATCCATGAGTCAAACCCGCGACATCCCGGGCGCCAGCCCTCGAGAGATTCTGGTCACCAGCGCACTGCCCTATGCCAACGGGCCGATTCACATCGGCCATTTGGTCGAATACATCCAGACCGATATCTGGGTGCGCTTCCAGAAGATGCGCGGTCACGCCTGCTGGTACGTGTGCGCGGACGACGCCCACGGTACGCCCATCATGTTGCGAGCGCGTCAGGAAGGCATCACGCCCGAGGCGCTGATCGCGCGGGTCGCGCAGGAGCACAGGTCCGATTTTGCGGCCTTCCGGGTGGGCTTCGACAACTATCACTCGACGCACTCCGAGGAAAACCGCCACTTCGCGAATCTGATCTACAGCCGCAACCGCGACAAGGGTCACATCAGCAAGCGCACCATCACCCAGGCCTACGACCCGGTCGAGCAGATGTTCCTGCCCGACCGCTTCATCAAGGGCGAGTGTCCAAAGTGCGGCGCGCCTGACCAGTACGGCGACAACTGCGAGGTCTGCGGGGCGAGTTATTCACCGAACGAGCTCAAAAACCCGCGCTCGGCGGTCTCGGGCGCCGTGCCCGAGCAGCGCGAATCGGACCACTATTTCTTCCGCCTCGGCGACTTCGAGCCGATGCTGCGCGACTGGACCCGCGGCGGCGGCCTGCAGGCCCAGGTCGCGAACAAGCTCGACGAGTGGTTCGATGCCGGCCTGCAGGAGTGGGACATCTCGCGCGACGCACCCTATTTCGGCTTCGAGATTCCGGACCATCCGGGCAAGTTCTTCTATGTCTGGCTCGATGCTCCGATCGGCTACATGGCGAGCTTCCTGAATCTTTGCGAAAGCCCACACGGGCGCGACGCCGGATTGGATTTCGATCGGTTCTGGGCCAAGGAGTCGACCGCGGAGCTGTATCACTTCATCGGCAAGGACATCATCTATTTCCATGCCCTCTTTTGGCCGGCGATGCTCCACGGCGCCGATTTCCGCACACCGTCCGCGGTCTTCGCACACGGGTTCCTGACGGTCGACGGACAGAAGATGTCCAAGTCGCGCGGGACCTTCATCAAGGCCCGCACCTATCTGGACCATCTCAATCCCGAGTATCTACGCTACTACTTCGCGGCCAAGCTGGGACCGGGCGTCGACGACATCGATCTGAGCCTCCAGGACTTCACCGCCCGCGTGAACTCGGATCTGGTCGGCAAGGTCGTGAACATCGCCAGCCGCAGCGCCGGGTTCATCGCCAAGCGTTTCGCCGGCAGACTCTCCCCGACCCTGGCCGATCCGCAGCTCCAGGCCGACTTCGTGCAGGCCGGCGAATCCATCGCCGGCGCCTACGAGCGACGCGAGCTCAGCCGCGCCGTGCGCGAGATCATGGCGCTGGCCGACCGCGCCAACCAATACATCGACGAGCAGGCGCCCTGGGTGATCGCCAAAGACCCGGCGCGAGAGGCCGACCTTCACGCGGTGTGCTCGATGGGCATCAACCTCTTCCGGATCCTGATCGGTTATCTGCGCCCGATCCTGCCGGGCACCGCCGCCGATTCGGAAGCCTTCATGCGGATCGAGCCGCTGACCTGGGACGCGATCGCCGAGCCGCTGCTCAACCATGAGATCGCCCCCTTCAAACCTTTGATGACCCGCGTCGAGCCGGCCCATATCGAGGCCATGCTGGAGGCGTCCAAGGAAGATCTGAGCACGACGGCACCGCCGCCGGCGGCCGCGGATGAGTCGAGCAAACACCTGAGCGGGCAGCCGATTGCCGAGACGATCGACATCGAGACCTTCGGCAAACTCGATCTGCGCATCGCGCGCATACGCTCGGCCGCCCTGGTGGAAGGCGCCGACAAACTCCTGAAGCTGGAGCTGGATCTCGGCGGCGAGACCCGCACCGTCTTCGCCGGCATCCGCTCGGCCTACGACCCGAGCGACCTGGAGGGCCGATTGACCGTCATGGTCGCCAATCTCGCCCCGCGCAAGATGCGCTTCGGCGTCTCCGAAGGGATGGTGCTGGCCGCCGGTCCCGGCGGAAAGGACATCTTTATCCTGAGCCCGGACGCCGGGGCGCAGCCGGGGATGAGGGTAAAATGAGAGTAAAATGAACCGGATAGCGCAGCCTGTGGACCGAGGGCAGCCCGGTTGTGCCGACGATAGAAGGCACCAGTTGCGCTAAAGGCTGAAGGCCGGAGGCCGGAGGCGATTCCCCGATAACCCTTCAGTCCCGGTGTTGTAGCAAACCGCCCCCGAGGCGTATCCTTCGGCGATTTCGCGCTTGCAGCATTTCGCGGCTCGTTCCGAGACCCGAGACCCGAGAGCGCAGCAAGCGCCCATCGCACGCCCCGAAGCCAAAGAGAGCATGACTGAATACGCGCTCATCCTGATCGGCACCGTGTTGGTCAACAACTTCGTGCTGGTGAAGTTTCTCGGACTCTGCCCCTTTATGGGCGTCTCGAAGAAGCTCGAGACCGCCGCGGGCATGGGTCTGGCAACGACCTTCGTGATGACGCTCTCCTCGGTGACCTCCTGGCTGGTGAACGAATACATGCTGGTGCCGCTCGGCATCGAGTATCTGCGCATCATCGCCTTCATCGTGGTCATCGCGGCCGTGGTGCAGTTCACCGAGACGATCATGCGCAAGACCAGTCCCTTGCTCTATCAGGTGCTCGGGATCTTCTTGCCGCTCATCACCACCAACTGTGCCGTGCTCGGAGTGGCCTTACTGAACCTGCAGGCCGAGCGCAGCCTGGTCGAGGCGACGCTTTACGGTTTCGGTGCCGCGGTCGGCTTCTCGCTCGTGCTGACGCTGTTCGCCGCGGTGCGCGAGCGTGTCGCGGTCGGCGATGTCCCGGAGCCTTTCCAAGGCAGCGCCATCGCCCTGATCACCGCGGGCCTGATGTCTCTGGCCTTCATGGGTTTCGCCGGGCTCGTGTCGAGTTGAAGGGACAATCGACATGTTGACCGCCATCCTCGCCATGACCGGGCTGTCCGCCGTCCTCGGACTCCTGCTCGGCTATTCGGCCATCCGCTTTCGAGTCGAAGGCAACCCGATCGCCGATCAGATCGACGCGCTCCTGCCGCAAACCCAGTGCGGCCAATGCGGCCACCCCGGATGCCGACCCTATGCCGAGGCCCTGGCCCGCGGCGAGGACGAGATCAACAAGTGCATCCCCGGCGGGGAAGCAACCCTGCTCGCCTTGGCCGATCTGCTCGGGCGCGAGCCTGCCGCACTCGAAGTCGAGGAGAAGCCGCCCTCGGTCGCCGTGATCGACGCCGAGACCTGCATCGGCTGCACGCTGTGTCTGCAAGCCTGCCCGGTCGATGCCATCGTCGGCGCTGCCAAGCAACTCCACGGCATCATCGCCGCCGAATGCACCGGCTGCGAGCTCTGCCTGCCGCCTTGCCCGGTGGAGTGCATCCACATGGTGCCGATCGCCACCGACATCCCCCATTGGCGCTGGCCTTATCCGTCCAGCGAGCCCGCCTCCCGCACGGCGTCGCCCGAGCGGGAGACCGAGGCAGCCTGACCGGAGCCCTGCCATGGCAGCCATCCAATCACTCCTGCGCCGCGACCGCCTGTGGACATTCCACGGCGGGATCCATGTGCCCGACGAGAAGGCGCTCTCGAACGGCCGCGCCGTGGAGATGATGCCCCTTCCCGAACGCCTCGTGATCCCGCTGCAGCAGCATATCGGGGCGACCGCGCGGCCGGTCGTCAACGTTGGCGAACGCATTCTCAAGGGTCAGCTGTTGGCGCAGGCCGAAGGCTATGTCAGCGCCTGCATCCATGCCTCGAGCTCGGGAACCCTGGTCGCGATCGAGCCCCATCCGGTGCCGCACCCGTCCGGGCTCTCCGCGCTCTGCGCCGTCATCGAGACCGACGGCGAGGATACCTGGTGCGAGCTGCCGGAGCCGATGACGCAATACGCGCAGCTGGACCCGTCCGAGATTCGCGAGCGCATCCGCTGGGCCGGCGTCGTCGGACTCGGCGGCGCCTCGTTTCCGACCAGCGTCAAGCTCAACCCCGGCCCGGATCAACGCATCCGTACCTTGATCATCAACGGGGCCGAGTGCGAGCCCTACATCACCTGCGACGATCTGCTGATGCGCGAGCGCGCCGGCGACATCCTCGCGGGCGCACGGATCATGCATCACCTGCTCGGCGGTCCGCGGATCCTGATCGGGATCGAGGACAACAAGCCCGAGGCGTTCGAAGCCATGCGCTTCGCCCTCGCCGAGACGGACATGCGCAGCCACACGGAGATACGCTCCATCCCGACCCTCTACCCGAGCGGCGGGGAGAAGCAGTTGATCCGCATCCTGACCGGCGAAGAGGTGCCCACGCATGCCATTCCGGCGCGGATCGGCATCGTCTGTCAGAACGTCGGGTCCGCGGCCGCGGTCGCCGAAGCCGTGCTCGAAGGTCGCCCGCTGATCTCGCGCGTCGTCGCCGTCACCGGACGGGCGATCGCCGAGCCGCGCAACCTCGAGGTGCGTATCGGCACGCCCGTCTCGGACCTGATCGCACACTGCGGCGGCTATCGCGAGCGCCCGCGCAAACTCGTCTGCGGCGGACCCATGATGGGTTTCGAGATCGCACATCCCGAGATCCCGGTCACCAAGCCCGCCAACTGCGTACTGGCCTTGACCGAGGCGGAAGCCCCCGACCCCGGGCCCGCGCTCGCCTGTATCCGCTGCGGTCGCTGTGCCGAGGTCTGTCCGGCCAAGCTCCTGCCGCAACAGCTCTACTGGCACGCACGGGCGAAGGATCTCGATCGGGTCCAGGACTACAACCTCTTCGACTGCATCGAGTGCGGATGCTGTGCTCAGGTTTGTCCCAGCCATATCCCCCTCGTTCAATATTATCGATACGCCAAGAACGAGGTCTGGGCACGCGAAGAGGAGAAGCGCAAGGCGGAGCTGGCGCGCACGCGTCACGAGGCCAAGCAAACGCGACTCGAGCGCCAAGAGCGCGAGCGCAAGGCCCGCCTTCGCCGGAAGAAGGAATCGCTCGAGGCGAGCCCCGGAAAGAGTCAGACCGATCAAGACGCGAAGAAGGCCGCGATCGAGGCAGCCAAACAACGCGCGGCGGCCAAGAAGGCCGCGGCCGCCAAGGCGGAGGAGACCGATGACGCCTGAGAGAAGCCGGCACAATGGCCGCAAGACCGCCTCCCGAGCCGAGCGGCCCCGCCGAGCGCCGGCCTCGCCGACCGGATCGGTCGATACGGGTCCGTCGCCGAAGGTGCATGCATGAGCGCCGCGCTCGTCTCCTCGCCCCACGGGTCTCGGCCGAACCGGGTCGACCGGGTCATGCAGGAGGTCCTGCTCGCCTTGGTGCCCGGCGTGCTGGCGATGATCTGGTTCTTCGGCTGGGGCGTACTCATCAACATCGCGCTCGCCGTGACGGTGGCCGTGGCCGCCGAGGCGGCGGTCATGGGCTTGCGCCGGCGCCCGATCGGACCCGCGGTCGGCGACTACAGCGCCGTCGTCACGGCCGTGCTCTTCGCTATCTCGGTCCCGCCGACCTTGCCCTGGTGGATGACCCTGCTCGGCATGCTCTTCGCCATCGTCCTGGTCAAGCAGTTGTACGGCGGCATCGGCTACAACCCCTTCAACCCGGCGATGGCCGCTTACGTCTTCCTGCTCGTGTCCTACCCGGTCGCCATGACCACCTGGCTGGCGCCGGACATGCTGGCCGAGCACGCGGTCTCCTTCACGGAGTCGCTGCGACTGATCTTTGCAGGCGCCCTGCCGAGCGGTGTCGAGTGGGACGCCATCTCCGCCGCGACACCGCTCGACGAGATGCGCGGCAAGCTCGATCAAGGCATGCTCATCGCGGAGATCCGCCTCAGTCCGCTGTGGGGCGACTTCGGCGGGCGCGGCTGGGAATGGGTTGCGAACGGGTTCCTGCTCGGCGGGGTCTACCTGCTGTGGCGGCGCATTATTACGTGGCACATCCCGGTCTCAATGCTGGCGGCGCTGGCCGTCGCGGCAGGTGCATTCTGGCTGCTCGACCCGACGACCCACCCCTTCCCGGCCTTCCACCTGTTCAGCGGAGCGGCCATCTTAGGGGCCTTCTTCATCGCGACGGATCCGGTGAGCGCCTGCACGACCAAGACGGGGCAGCTTATCTTCGGCGCCTCGATCGGGTTGCTGGTGTTCGTGATCCGCACCTGGGGCGGCTATCCGGACGCCGTCGCCTTCGCGGTCTTGTTGATGAACATCGCCGCCCCGACGATCGACCACTACACCCAGCCCAGGGTCTTCGGGCACACCGGAAACCGAGCAAACCCATGAAGAAAGCACCGATCATTCTAGCCGCTGTCGTCCTGAGCGCCTTCTCCGTCACCGGTGTCGCACTCGTCGCGGTAACCCACCACCTGATGGACGGGCGCATCGCCGAGAACCAACGGATTGCGATGCAAAGCAAGCTCGAGTCGATCATCCCGGATGGACAGTTCGACAACGAACCGCTCGAAGACTTGATCCAAGTGAGTGCGCGTGACCTGCTCGGCGCCGAGAACACGCGCGTCTATCGCGTGCGCAAGGCCGGCGAACCCACCGCGGTCATCCTCGACCCGGTCGTGCCAGACGGCTACGCCGGTCCGATCCAACTGCTGGTGTCGGTGCTGCGCGACGGCAGCGTCGGCGGGGTGCGGGTGCTGTACCACCACGAAACCCCGGGGCTGGGCGACAAGATCGAGGAGCGCAAGTCCGACTGGGTGTTGAGCTTCGACGGCAAGTCACTGTCGAACCCGACGCCCGAGGGCTGGGCGGTGAAGCGCGACGGCGGCGAATTCGATCAGTTCACCGGCGCGACCATCACACCCCGCGCGATCGTCCAGGCGGTGAAGAACACGCTCATCTACGTCCAACAACAGGGCGAGACCCTCTTCGAACCCGCCGAAGGCGTGACGACCGCGGCAAAAGGGGCGGGCTGATGGCGGCACCCCAACCCTACGGCAGCATCATCGGCGACGGATTCTGGAACAACAACCAAGCCCTCGTCGCGCTGCTGGGGCTGTGTCCCTTGCTCGCAACGACCACGAGCGCCACCAACGGTTTGGGCATGGGCCTGGCCACGACGGCGGTCCTCGTCCTGTCCAACGTGACCGTCTCCCTCATCCGCGACCTGGTGCGCCCCGAGGTCCGCTTGCCCGTCTTCGTGCTGGTGATCGCCTCCTTCGTCACAGCGGTCGAGCTCACCGTCCAAGCCTATTTCTACGAGCTCTATCTCGTGCTGGGGCTCTTCATTCCGCTCATCGTGACCAACTGCGCCATCATCGGCCGAGCCGAGGCCTTCGCCTCCAAGAATCGTGTCGACCGTGCCCTGCTCGACGGGATCGCCATGGGGCTCGGCTTTACGCTGGTCTTGGTCGTACTGGGGGGAATGCGTGAATTCATCGGGCAAGGCACCCTTTTCTACCAGGCCAACCTTCTGCTCGGGGACGCCGCGACCGGCCTCAGCCTCAGCCTGGGCGAGGGATTCCAGGGTGCACTGATCGCTATTCTGCCCCCCGGCGCCTTCATTGGGCTCGGCCTCTTAATCGCTCTGAAAAACCTGATCGACAAGCGCGTCAAGCGGCGTGCATCTGTGCGGGCGGCCAAGGCCGCACCAGCGCCGCAATCCTCAGGGGGCGTGGCGGCACCGGCGGCGGGCTGAGGAACGATTCGCTGATCGGAGCGCCGGGGGATCTGATCGGTAGGGTGGACAAGCGCAGCGCAGTCCACCAGCGTCGGCGCGGTGCTTGGTGAACTTCGCTCTCGCTCGTCCACCCTACCGGCAGGTCTTGCGCGAGGCCCCGGTGTCCGCTCTGTCTTCATGACAGGCGCAACCGTCAAGAACCTATCGGCTGATGCCTGGAGGCCGGTGGCGGGCGGCAGGGAGCCCGCGAAGCGCCGCTTCAAGCACCCGCCGCAGCTCGTCGGGCTTGACCGGTTTCGACAAAAAGTCATCCATACCGGCCGATAAGCAGTCGCGCTTCACGTCCTCGGAGGCGTTGGCGGTCAATGCAACGATCGGGATCGGTCGATGGCGCACCTGCTCGCGGTAGCGCCGAGCGAAGCCGATCCCGTCGAGCTTGGGCATCCGCAGATCGACGATCGCGATCCCGTAGTCGCCGCCGAGCGCTTCGGCCAAGGCCGCCTCCCCGTCCGCGACCCGGGTAAGCTCGAAGCCCATCTTACCCAGAAAGCGGGTGATCACCTTGGCGGCGATCTCGTTGTCCTCGGCAACGAGGACACGCATCCGCGCTGCATCCGGTATCGGCTCCAAACCGAGCGACGACGAGGACCGCACGGCTCGCCGTTGTCCATCCATCGACGTGCCGGCGCGCCCCAAGAGCGACTCGGCCGCGGCGGTGAGATCCTCCCGCAGATAGGGCTTCGCCAGACAGGCATCCGTCGTCTCCTCGAGCGCGGGGCGTCGTCCGGGATAAACCAGAAAGAGGCAGGGCACCGCCTCGCCGAGGGCCGTTTTGACCCGGTCCCGCACCGCATTGAGATCCCGGCCCTGCGGGTGGTCGGCGATCACGAGTAGATCGAAACGGTGCCCGCGGATCTGCTCGGAGCCGACATCGACAGGCTCGACAGGCGTCTCGCAGAGCGCGCCCTCGCGACCGAAGGCGGCACAAGCCAAACCGCGACAAGTGGGATTCGGCTCCAGGATCAGTATCCTCGTACCGCGGAGCCCACCGTCGGGTGCGCTCGGCACCGCCGCGGCATCCTCGATCAAGGGCAGACGAATCCAGAACCGACTCCCGCGGCCCTCCGCACTCTCCACGCCGATCGCCCCGCCCATCAAAAGGGTCAGCTCGCGCGAGATGGTCGTCCCGAGACCGGTCCCGCCGAAGCGTCGCGTGGTCGACTCGTCCGCCTGGCGAAAGCGCTCGAAGAGACGCGGGAGCTTCTCGGGCGGAATGCCGATCCCGGTGTCGAGGACCTCGAAGAGCAGGTGCGGGCGGCTCTGCTCGGCCTCGGGTGGCCGAACGCTCAGGCGAACCCGAACCTCGCCCGCCGACGTGAACTTCACGGCATTCCCCATCAGATTGAAAAGGATTTGGCGCAACCGCAGCGGATCGCCGATCAACCGAGGCGGGACCTCGGGCTCCACGTCGGCAATCAGCTCGAGCCCGGCCGAATGCGCCCGCGTCGCGAGTGCATCGGAGACTTCGCGCACCAGACTGCGGGGATCGAAGGGGATGCGTTCGATCACGATACGACGCGCATCGATCTTCGACAGGTCCAGAATGTCGCCGATCAGCGCGCCGAGGATATCCGCCGAGTTGGCGATCGCCTGGACATAGTCGCGTTGCTCGTCATCCAGCCGGGTTCCTCGCAAAAGCTCGGTCATCCCGACGACGCCGGTCAAGGGGGTGCGCAGCTCGTGCGTCATGAAGGCCAGAAAATCCCCTCTCGCTTGATTGGCCCTTTCGGCCTCGTCCCGCGCATCCTGGACCTTGCGCAGCAAGGAATACTGATACAAGGGCAACAGCACGAGGAGCGCCAGGAAAAAGGTCGCCTCGAAGGTGTGCAGACGCCATTCGTCGAGCGCGATCAGTACGACGTTGTAGCCGAAGACAGCCGCCAGCGAGGCCACCACGAGATGATGCTTGCCGAATCGCGTCCCGGCGGAGATAAAGACGAGGATATAGAGCAGGTAAAAGGGGCTGATTGCCTCGCGGGTGATGAAGATCGCCAGACTGATGGCGACCACATCCAGACAGATCCCGAGGTAAACCCGCGCAGGCCATTCCCGGCGCAACACGATACTGATCAGAAACCCGACGTTCGAGACCAGATAGATCGCGAACAGCGTGAGATAGTAGGGAACATCGACACGGTAGTATTGCGTCAGGGCGCCGACGGCGATGTAGAGCGCACCCAGGAGGCAAGCGGTTATACGCACCAAAGCCGACTGAAACTCGGGGTTACCCGTGAGCTCCTTCGACACACCGAGACGCCTCGTCAGTCCATTCATTCCCTTCCCTCCAAGCCTGCGTCGGAACGCCAGAGGCGCGCTTGCGCGATCGCTGCCGCACGGATCGATCATGGTATATTAGCGAATCGTTTCGCGCATTTCGGCCCTTCGCCGATCCCGAGCCGCGAAACGAGATTGACCGGCCCGCGCGCATCCATTCCGATTCCGGGTTCGATCCCCGATCCGCCCCCGGACCGATCGCAAGCCCGATCGCAGCCCGATCAACACCGGGCGCGACGAGGCCCTCAGCTCAAGAGAACGAGGAGAAGACTATGTCCAAGAAGCATCCGATCGTTGCGGTAACCGGTTCCTCGGGTGCCGGTACGACCACCGTCAAGCGCGCCTTCGAGCACATCTTTTATCGCGACGGCATCAAGGCCGCCGTGATCGAGGGTGACAGTTTCCACCGCTACGACCGTGTCGAGATGAAGGCCGAGATGGCACGCGCCGCCGAGACCCACCGCAACCTCAGCCATTTCGGTCCCGAGGCCAATCGGTTCGACCTCCTCGAGGAGCTCTTTCGCAATTACGGCGAGAGCGGTACCGGCAAGCAACGCTACTACATCCACAGCGACTCGGAGGCCGATCACCATAATGCGCGCCTCGGGACCCAGCTCAAAGCCGGCCAGTTTACGCCCTGGGAAGATCTGCCCGAGGGCACCGACGTGCTCTTCTACGAGGGCCTCCACGGGTTGGTCGTGACGGAGGAGGACAATGTCGCCCAACACGTCGATCTCGGCGTCGGCGTGGTCCCGATCATCAACCTGGAGTGGATCCAAAAGATCTTCCGCGACAACGCCGAGCGCGGCTATTCGGCCGAGGCGATCGTGGACACCATCATGCGCCGCATGCCGGACTACATCCGCCACGTCACGCCCCAGTTCTCGCTGACCGACATCAACTTCCAGCGTGTCGCGACGGTCGACACCTCCAATCCCTTCATCGCCCGCGACATCCCGACACCCGACGAGAGCTTCGTGATCATCCGCTTCAAGGATCCCGAGCGGCTCCAGATCGATTTCCCGTATCTCTTGTCGATGATCCACGACTCCTTCATGTCGCGGCGCAACACCATGGTCGTGCCGGGAGGCAAGATGGGGATGGCGATGGAGGTTGTCCTCCAGCCCATCATCGAACGCATGATGGACGCGCGCAGGGTCTGATCGCGCGCGAGAATCCACCTTGCGGGTGAGCTCACCCGCAAGGGGACTCATCGGCGCGCCGTCGTCGTGTTGCTCGACGCGTGCCGGACCCTGCTTCGATTGCGGTCGCCGCATCGAAGGCAATCGATCCGAGAGGAGCACCGGCCTGTTAAGCTACCTTCACGGCTTCCACGCCGGTAATCATGCAGACGTCTTCAAGCACGCGGTTCTCGGCCTCGTGCTGGAGTCACTCCTGGCCAAGCCTAAACCCCTGGTCTACGTCGAATCGCACGCCGGGGCCGGTCGGTACGATCTCGGCGCCGAGCAGGCGCTCAAGACCGCGGAATATCGGCTCGGGATCGCACGACTCTGGGAGCAGCGTGATGTCTTTCCGGAGCTGTCGGCCTATCTCGGGGCCATCTCCTCGCTGAACCCGAGCGGAGGCTTTTCGGTCTATCCGGGCTCACCCGCTCTCGCGGCGCACCTGCTGCGCGCGCAGGATCGGCTGATCCTGATGGAGCTTCATCCGACCGAGTCGCAGACGCTGCGTCGCCATCTCGGCGGCGACCCCCGGATCGGCATCCACCGTCGCGACGGGCTCGAAGGATTGACCGCACTCTTGCCGCCGAAGCCCGCACGCGGGCTGGTCTTGATCGACCCGCCATACGAGCAGGTCTCCGAGTACAGGCGCGTTGCAGAGGCACTCCTCGCAGCGCATGCCCGCTGGCCGACCGGGGTCTACGCACTCTGGTTCCCGCGTCTGGGGCTGCAGCGCGATCGTTCCGCTGACCTGATCGGGAGCATCCGGCGATCCGTCTCGGACGGACTGCTGTGCGAGTTGAGGGTGCGGCGGCAGGTCGACGACTTCGGGATGCACGGTTCCGGGATGCTGATTCTCAACCCGCCTTGGCGCCTGGAAGAGCGGCTCGGGGACCTGCTGCCGCGACTCGCCGATACGCTCGCCATTGAGGAGACGGGGCGATCGGTACCCTCATGGACAATCGAGCGGATTTAGACCGCCGCACGGATTCATCTGCTCTTCCGAGTCAACGCGCTGTATCGACGCCCGCTCGATCGACCCATCCACCGCGGCAGTCGGGGCTCCGCTTGGGCGCGGCAAGGATCAACTCGCCCAGCTCGGCGGTGTCGTCGACGACGCCCGCCAGACCGATTCTCAGCTCCTCGATCAGACCCTCGGAACAGCTCAGACGAACCCGCTCGCCCGCCCCCTTGCCGAAGGCGTCGTCGAAGGCCGCACGCACCCGGGTCGCGCTCAGGCGCTTGCCGATATTCTCCTCGAACAAAGCACGCACGCCGGAGGCATTGAGCTGCTCGAGCAGCAACAGGGAATAGTCGAAATAGGTGTCCGCATCCGTGCCGTAACAGGTTCCGTGCTTGAACCACTCATGCCGCTGCAGATCCGACAGGGTTCCGGGCATCAAGGCGTTCAGGCGCGCGCGGGTCGTCGCATCCAGATCCAGTGCGGGCAGGCGGCGCCACTGGCCCGAGCTGGAAAGTGTCCGCTCCCGCTCACCGACACCGCAATAGCTGTTGCCGATGGGTTGAGGCCAGAGACCGTGGAGAGAGAAGCGCCGTGCATCCGGACGCTCGGGGGTCTGGTCGCGGCACTCGGGACGCGTCGTGCGCAACTCGCAGAAGGCCGGCTGCCAACTGGCCGCCAGCACGAGCTGGCCATCCATCGAGCCCGCACGCGCGGACGTCGGCGGCCCCTGCCGCGCGTCCGCAGCCGCTGCGGTCGCGGGGGCGTCCTCAAGATGACCGCATCGGATCTCGACCCAGCGCTCCTTCGGGTTCGCGTCCTCGAACCTGAGTCGATAGTGGCTCGGATCCGCCCGATTGGTCCCGACGACCCTATACCCTTGGCCGGGGACAAGCCGGATCGAGCCGGGGTTGTCCGGTCGCTTGATCGAGACCGTCGCAGGGCAGGGTTGCTCGGCGATCAGAATGGCGTCCAGCCGCTCGGCGAAGGGTGCCGACGGCCACAGCAGAACGAACACGAACGACAGGAATCCGCACAGGCGTAGCGGCTTCGGTGCCCTTGTTTCCCGTCTCTTCACTCCTCCCTCCTGCCTTCGGCTTCAGGATGGACGCGCGGCATCCTCAGAGAGATCGGGTGGGTTCTCGGCGTCATCCAGCGCCTCGACGCTCACGAGGTGGACCCGGCGGCTGTCGGCACGCATCACCGTGAAGCGGAAACGGCCGAGCTCGACCGACTCGCCTTTCTTGGGGAGATGGCCCAATGCGTTCACGACGAGACCGCCGATCGTGTCGAACTCCTCGTCCGAGAAGTCGCTCCCGAAATACTCGTTGAAGTCTTCGATGGTCGTTCGCGCCTTGGCGCTGAACTCGTTCTTGCCGCGGCGGAAGATGCCCGGGCCTTCGTCGTAGTCGTGCTCGTCGTCGATCTCCCCGACGATCTGCTCGAGCACGTCCTCGATGGTCACGAGTCCGCCGGCGCTGCCGTACTCGTCGATCACGATCGCCATGTGGTTGCGGCTGGAACGAAACTCCTTGAGCAGGACATTCAGGCGCTTGCTCTCGGGCACGAAGACTGCCGAACGCAACAGATCGCGGATGTTGAAGGCGCGCCCTCCGTGGTCTCGGCAGAAGGACAGCAGGTCCTTGGCGAGCAGGATGCCGACAACCTCCCCCTTGTCGTCGCCGGTCACGGGAAAACGGGAGTGTGCCGATTTGACGGCGATCTCGAGGATCTTTTCAAGCGGGTCGTCGCGCCTGAGATAGACCATCTCGGCACGCGGAATCATGATATCGCGCACCCGCAGATCAGAGACCTGCAAGACACCTTCGATCATGCTCAAGGCATCCGTATCGAGCAGCTCGCGCTCCTTGGCATCTTTGAGCACCTCCAGGAGCTGCTCCTTGTCTTGTGGCTCGCCCCCGAGCATCTGGCCGATCCGTTCGAACCAGTTACGTGAACGCGAGCCCTCGCTAGATCGATCGTTGGCCATCGTGTGCTGTTTGATCCTCGTAAGGTGAAGGAAATCCCAATGCGCGGAGGATACCGGATTCCAGGGTTTCCATCTCCTCGGCATCGCTCTCGGTAAGATGATCGTAATCAAGCAGATGCAGGACGCCGTGCACGACCATATGGGCCCAGTGGGCTTGAGCCGTCTTGCACTGTTCGCGTGCTTCGCGCTGCACCACATCGGCGCAAATCACCAGGTCGCCGAGCAGATCGGCGATCGGATCCCGCGGATCGAGACCGACCCCCAGCTCGGGCGGCAGGTCGAACGGAAAGGACAGGACGTTGGTCGGACCTTCACGTCCGCGATAGGTCCCGTTCAGGGCAGCGCCCTCCTCGGTATCCACGAGGCGAATGGTCAGGGCCGCACGCTCGCGCCGACCGGCCAAGGCGGCCGCCGCCCAGCGCTCGAAGTCGGCCGGAGGCGGGATGTCCGGTGCCGTGCAGGCGATCTGGAGATCCAGGTCCAGCGTCAAGGGCTGCTCGCCGCTCATACCTGCGGCGCCCGCCCTCGCAGAGGAACCGGCTGCTCGAAGGCATCGTAGGCATTGACGATGCGCTGAACCAGTGCATGGCGCACCACGTCGCGCGCGCTGAAGAAGGTGAAGCTGATGCCCTCGACGTCCTTGAGGATCTCGACCGCCTGACGCAACCCCGAGGGTTGCCCGCGCGGCAAATCCACTTGGGTGACATCGCCCGTAATCACGGCTGTCGAGCCGAAGCCGATGCGGGTCAGGAACATCTTCATCTGCTCGGGCGTCGTGTTTTGGGCCTCGTCGAGGATGATGAAGGAGTCGTTGAGCGTGCGCCCGCGCATGTAGGCCAACGGGGCAACCTCTATGACGTTGCGCTCGAGGAGCTTGGTGACCTTCTCGAAACCGAGCATCTCGAAGAGCGCATCGTAGAGCGGACGCAGATAGGGATCGATCTTTTGGGCCAGATCGCCGGGCAGAAATCCCAGGCGCTCGCCGGCCTCGACCGCCGGCCGCACCAGCAAGAGGCGGCGCACGCGGTCGGACTCGAGTGCCTCGACCGCGCAGGCCACGGCGAGATAGGTCTTGCCGGTGCCGGCCGGACCGACGCCGAAGTTGATGTCGTACTTCAGCATGGCGTGAAGATAGCTTTGCTGATTGGGTCCGCGCGCTCGGATCAGGCCGCGCTTGGTCTTGATGACGACATCGGGCAGGCGATCCTCGGCCGATTCCAGAAGCGCGTCGGCCCCGGACTCTTGAAGCCAAAGATGGATCGTCTCGGGCGTGAGAACCTCGACCGCGGTCTCGGTATAGAGATCCCGGAGCATCTGCTCCCCGAGCCGCACGCCTTCGGGATCCCCGATCAGACGGAAGTTGACACCGCGATTGCTGATCTCGATGCCGAGTCGACGCTCCAACTGGCGCAGATGCTGATCGAGCTGGCCGCAGAGGTTGGCGAGCCGCACGTTGTCGGCAGGCTCGAGCTCCAGATCCAGTGTTTGCGGTTGGGTCGACACGCCGCCGGCGGAGCTCAAGCGCCGATCCCGCACATTGCCGCGCGGGCAGGCTCAGCGGCAATCAGACGACCGCGCAGCGAATTGGGCAGCGCTTCGGTGATCTCGATGTCGACGAAATCACCGATCAGCTCGGGCGAACCGGCGAAGTTGACGACGCGATTGTTTTCGGTCCGACCGGCGAGCCGGGCCGGATCCTTGCGCGAGGGCCGCTCGACCAACACCCGCTGAATGGTGCCGACCATCGCCTGGCTGTAGTGCCGGGCATTCTCGTTGATGCGCGTCTGCAGCCGCTCCAACCGAGCCTTCTTGTCGGCAAGCGGCACATCGTCCGGATAGTCGGCCGCGGGCGTGCCGGGACGCCGGCTGAAGATGAAGCTGAAGCTCTGATCGAATCCGATTTCCTCGATCAGATCCATGGTTGCGGCAAAGTCGCTCTCGGTCTCGCCCGGAAAACCCACGATGAAATCGCTCGAGATGCCGATTCCCGGCCGGGCCTGGCGCAGTCGACGGATCTTGGAGCGATACTCCAAGGCCGTATGCCCGCGCTTCATGGCGGCGAGGATGCGATCCGAGCCCGACTGGACCGGCAGGTGCACGAAACCGACGAGCTCCGGAACATCCGCATAGACCTCGATCAAGCTCTCCGAAAACTCCACCGGATGGCTGGTCGTGAAACGGATACGGTCGATGCCGTCGATCGCGGCGACATAGCGGATCAGGAGGGCGAGATCCGCGGCATCGCCCTCGCCGGCCTCTTCGGCCAAAGCGCCGCGATAGGCATTGACGTTTTGCCCCAGCAGGGTGACCTCGCGTACGCCCTGCTCGGCCAAGGCGGCAACCTCGGCGATCACGTCGTCGAAGGGCCGACTGATCTCCTCCCCGCGCGTGTAGGGGACGACGCAGTAGGTGCAGTATTTCGAGCAGCCTTCCATCACGGACACGAAGGCGGTCGGCCCCTCGGCCCGGGGTGCCGGCAGGCAATCGAATTTTTCGATCTCCGGAAAGGACACATCCACCTGGGGCAAGTGTCGTTCCCCGAGGTTGCTGAGCATCTCGGGCAAACGGTGCAGCGTCTGAGGCCCGAATACGATGTCGACATAGGGTGCACGGGCGCGAATGGCGTCGCCTTCCTGGCTCGCCACGCAGCCGCCCACACCGATCACCAGGTTCGGGTTCTCGAGCTTCAACGCGCGCCACCGCCCGAGCTGCGAGAAGACCTTCTCCTGCGCCTTCTCGCGGATGGAGCAGGTGTTGAGCAGCAGGACATCCGCGTCCTCGGCCCGCTCCGTGCGCTCCAGACCTGCCGAAGCCTGCAGGACATCCGCCATGCGCGCCGAGTCGTACTCGTTCATCTGACAGCCGTGGGTCTGGATAAAAAGCTTGCGAGGCATCGAAGGCATGAGAGAGAGGGGGCGCGATCGCGCAGTAGACCAGAGGGATGGGGCGAGGAGAATCAATCCACAACCCCCGGCCGTCGTGCGGCCGGCCGAGCAGCACCGCATCGTCCGGCTTCGGTGTGCGGGTGTCAAGCCGCCGTTGGCTCCGCACACGCACGTCCGGCGCTGCCCGGAACGCAACCGGCGAATGCACTCGGGTTGACGCCGATCAACTTCCCCTCAAACTCTTCGACACAGCATCTAGTTGACGCTATAGTCCGCACCACAAGATATAGTGGAAATGGACAAGAGACGCCTCCATGGGACACCAGCAAAACAACCTGTCGACTCTGCCCTTGCGGATCCGCAAGCGCGACGGCGTCGAGGTGCGTTTCGATGCCGCCAAGATCGAGTCGGCGATCCAACGCGCGGGACAGGCGAGCGGCGAGTTCGGTGCGCCCGAGGCGAGTCTGCTGACTGCACAGGTGGTCAAGGTGCTGGCCCATCGCTACGGAGCCGACCGCCTGCCCGACATCGAGGGCATCCAGGATGTCGTCGAGCAGACGCTGATCAGCGCCAACCATTTCGAGACCGCCCGCAGCTACATCGTCTATCGCGAGCAGCACAAAAAGCTGCGCGACGAGCATCGAACGCTGGTCGATGTCGGCGGCTCCATCAACGAATATCTCGACCGCTCGGACTGGCGCGTCGCGGCCAATGCCAATCAGGGCTACTCGCTCGGCGGCCTGATCCTCAATACCTCGGGCAAGATGATCGCCAACTACTGGCTCAGCCACGTCTACCCACCCGAGATCGGCCAGGCGCATCGCGACGGCGACATCCATATCCACGATCTGGACATGCTCTCCGGCTACTGCGCGGGCTGGTCGCTGCGCACCCTACTCAACGAGGGACTGAACGGTGTTCCGGGCAAGGTCGAGGCCGGCCCGCCCAAGCACATGTCCTCGGCGATCGGGCAGATCGTGAATTTCCTGGGCACGCTTCAGAACGAGTGGGCCGGCGCCCAGGCGTTTTCCAGCTTCGATACCTACATGGCACCCTTCGTGCGCGTCGACGGGCTGGATTATCCGCATGTCAAGCAGGCCATCCAGGAGCTGATCTACAACCTGAACGTGCCTTCGCGCTGGGGCTGTCAGTGTGTCGATGAAGAGACCGAGTGCCTGACCGAGAACGGCTGGAAGCGACACGACCAAATTGCCCCGGGCGAGAAGATCGCCACAATCGACTGGCGCACCAATCAGCTTGAATACCTGGAGCCGCTGGCGATTACCGCCTACGACTTCGACGGCGACATGTACGTCCTGCGCAACCGCACGCAGGAGCAATGGGTCACGCCACGGCACAAGATCCTGCGCAAGGTCTTCAACAGCGACGACCGCTGGGTGCTGGAAGACATCGAAACCGTTGCGGAGCTGAAGTCCCCGGTGATCGTTCCCAATGCCTGGGAGACCACGTCGACGCTCGAGGTCGACGACAAGCTCGTGATGCTGATGGCCTGGGTGGTCGCCGAGGGCAATTTCGACTTCAGCGACGGTCGCCGCCGGGTTGCCCTCTATCAGTCGACTGGAAACCCCGAAAACGCCGCCGAGATCGAGTGGCTGTTGCACGAGCTCGATCTGAGCTGGCATCGCTACGAGCACACCGGGACCTACGCCAATTATCCCGTTTGCCGCTATCGCCTGAACCGGGACGCGAGCGACTTCGTGCTCGGGTATCTCGAGCGCAAGTGTGTCCCCGGATTCATCCGCACCCTGTCGGTTCGGCAGATCCGACTCTTCCTGGACACCTATGTGAAGGGCGACGGCAGCATCGAGGAGAGCGGACGCGTCCGGATCTACACCAACGACCGGGAGAATCTCGACGCCCTGCAGGAGTTGTGTGCATTGGCCGGCTACGGCAGCACGGTCTTCACGCGCAAGGACTCCGGCGTGCATGTCCTCAACATCATCCGCAACCGCGACACCTATATCCAGCTCATCGAGCGCAAGGCTTACAAGGGCCTGGTCTGGTGCCCGACTACCCGCAACGGCACCTTCGTCGCACGCCGTCGCGGCAAGACCTTCGTCACCGGCAACACGCCCTTCACGAATCTCACCTTCGACTGGGTCTGCCCCGAGGATCTGCGCGAGCAGGTGCCGGTGATCGCGGGCGTGGAGCAAGCCTTCACCTACGGCGATCTCCAGGCCGAGATGGACCTGATCAATCGGGCCTATATCGAGGTGATGACCGAGGGCGATGCCAAGGGGCGGATCTTCACCTTCCCGATCCCCACCTACAACATTACCTCCGATTTCCCGTGGGACAGCGAGAACGCGGAGCACCTGTTCGAGATGACGGCGAAGTACGGCCTGCCTTACTTCCAGAACTTCCTGAACTCCGAGCTCTCCCCGAACATGGTGCGGTCCATGTGCTGTCGGCTCCAGCTGGACCTGCGCGAGCTTCTGAAGCGCGGCAACGGGCTCTTCGGCTCGGCCGAGCAGACCGGCTCGCTCGGCGTCGTGACCATCAACTGCGCGCGCCTCGGATACACCCATCGCGGCGACGAGGCCGGGCTGCTGGCGCGGCTAGACACCCTTCTGAACCTCTCGCGCAACAGTCTCGAGATCAAACGCAAGGTCATCCAGCGCCACATGGATGCAGGGCTCTTCCCCTATACCAAGCGGTATCTGGGCACGCTTCGCAACCATTTCTCGACCATCGGGGTGAACGGGATCAACGAGCTGATCCGCAACTTCACCAACGATGCCGAGGACATCACGACCGCATGGGGGCACGCGATGGCCTGCCGGATCCTGGATCATGTCCGTGCTCGGATGGTCGAGTTTCAGGAATCAACCGGCAGCATGTACAACCTGGAGGCCACGCCCGCGGAGGGCACGACCTACCGCTTTGCCCGCGAGGACAAGAAGCGCTTCCCGGACATCCTGCAGGCCGGAACGACCGAGACGCCCTACTACACCAACAGCTCGCAGCTGCCGGTGGGCTACACGGACGACCCCTTCGAGGCGCTCGCCATGCAGGAGGCGCTGCAGACCAAATACACGGGCGGCACGGTGTTGCATCTCTACATGAGCGAGCAGATCTCCACGACCGACGCGTGCAAACGGCTGGTTCGACGGGCACTGGAGAACTTCCGTCAGCCCTACATCACGGTGACGCCGGTGTTCTCGATCTGCCCCAAACACGGCTACATCGCGGGCGAGCACGAATTCTGCCCGGTCTGCGACCGCGAGCTGATCGCACGCAAGTCCGCTGCGCTCGAAGAGACGCCCGCGTAGGTCGAATCGGCGCCATCGTCATCCACAGACAACATCATCAACCGAAATCAGGAGCATGACCATGACCCAGCAAACCATCGAGCTGAAGACCGAAGAACGCACCCGTTGCGAGGTCTGGACCCGCGTGATGGGCTACCACCGCCCGGTTTCGGCCTTCAACGCCGGCAAGCGCGCCGAGCACGCCGAGCGCTGCTACTTCACCGAGACGCCGACCGGATCCGCGATCAGCCAAGAGCGCCGCGCCGCCGCCTAGGTCTGCGCGCCGAGCCGATCGAAGCGCTGCTCCCATGTCTCGAAAGATGCCCTGCCCGAGCAATCTCGATCGGCCGACCGCGGCAGCCTCGGCAAGCGCAGAGCGCTTGCGTATCGGCGGCTTCGTTCCGCTCACGACGATCGACTACCCCGGCGAGCTCGCCGCGGTGATCTTCCTGCAAGGCTGTCCTTGGCGTTGTCGCTATTGCCAGAACGGCGCCTTGATCGACCCGAGCGCCACCCCGGTCATCGACTGGTCGCAGATCCGCGAATTCCTCGAGCGTCGTCGTGGGCTGCTCGATGCCGTCGTCTTCAGCGGCGGCGAGCCGACCCTTCAGTCAGCGCTGCCCGCAGCCATGAGCGAGGTGCGGGGGCTCGGGTTCAAGGTCGGCCTGCACACGGCGGGGCCCGCGCCGAGGCGCTTGGCGCGGCTCTTACCCTTGCTGGATTGGGTGGCCCTGGACATCAAGGCGCTACCCGAAGACTATCCCACGATCACCGGCATTCCGCGATCCGGCGCGGCTGCCTGGCAGAGCCTGTCGCTGGTCCAGGCGTCCGGCGTTCCGCTGGAGGTCCGCACCACGGCCATGCCGCACTGGACTGCATCTGATCTCGCGACGCTCGCCGCGCTACTCGCGCAACAGGGTGTGCGACGATATGCCGTTCAGGCGTGCGAGACTCGAAACGCCCTGGATCCTCTGATCCCTCCGCCCGCAATTCCGCTCGCACAGCTCGCCGCCGCGATCGATCCCGCATCCTTCGAGGAATTCCTGCTGCGCGGCCACTGACGCGTCGGGCGAGACCCGCGCGCCCGGCGGCCCTCACCCTCGCGTCACTTCGCCTTGACGGGCCAGCATCGCCCCCAAGGCATCGGCGTCGATCGGTCGGCTGAACAGATACCCCTGCGCAAGATCGCAGCGCTGCTCGAGTAGAAAGGCGCGTTGCTCCGGCCGTTCAACCCCCTCCGCGAGCACGCTCAGGTCGAGCGCTTGGGCCATCGCGATGATGGCACGGGTCAGCTCGGCATCCTCCTGGTTGTCGGGTATGCCCGCGATGAAGCTCCGGTCGATCTTGAGGACATGGAACGGAAACCGCCGCAGATAGCTCAGTGCCGAGTAGCCGGTCCCGAAATCGTCGAGCGATAGCCGAATGCCCCGGCGATCCAGGTCTGCCAGCAGGGCACCGATGGTGGGGCGGTCACGCAGCAATACCCCTTCGGTGATCTCCAGCTCCAGAAGCCCCGCACTCAAACCCGAGCGTTTCAAGGCCAGATCGACCTGTTCCGAAAAGGATTCCGGCGCTTGGAGCTGCAAGGACGACACGTTCACGGCAACCCTGCACGGCGCGATCGCCTGCCATCGCGCCGCCGTCGCACAGGCGCGCTCGAGCACCCATCCGCCGATCTGAGGGATCAACCCGGCGTCTTCGGCCACCGGGACGAGAAGGTCCGGGGCCACGGCGCCGAGCTCCTCGCTGTTCCAGCGCAGCAGTGCCTCCGCGGCCACGACACGCCCGCTGCGCAGATCGATCAAAGGCTGGTACAAGAGGGTGAGCTCTCCGCGTTCGGCGGCGTGTCGAAGGAGGTTTGCCATCGACAACCGCTCGCGGATCTGCACATCGAGCCCGGGGACATAGAAGCTGTAGCGGGCCCGCCCACCGTCCTTGGCCTCCTTCATCGCCAAGTCCGCATTCTTGAGCAGATCCTCCGCGCTCTTCCCGTCGCAAGGGCTCACGGCGATACCCAGGGTTCCCGTCAAAAAGAGCTCTCGACCCTCGATCGAAAAGGGTGCTGCGAAAAGTCCCAGTAGCGCCCGAGCACGCTCCGCAGCATCGACAGGTTCGCGAAGGTCCGGATAGATGACGAGGAACTCGTCGGCTGCCAGGCGCGCCAAGGTATCGCCCGCCGAGACGAGCGCGCTTACCCGCTCGGCCGTCTGAATCAGGACCTCGTCGCCGGCGGCGTGGCCTAGGCTGTCGTTGACCCGTTTGAAGTGGTCGATATCCAAATAAAAGACCAAGACCCGATGCCCCTCGCGCGCCGCGATCATCAGGCTCTGCTCGAGGCGATCCATTGCCAAGGCACGATTCGGAAGCCCCGTCAGGGCATCGTAATTGGCCTGATAGACCAGACGGCGCTCGTATTCCTTCCGCTTCTTGATCTCTTCGCGCAAACGCTCGTTGTGCTCGCTGAGCTTGCGCCGCTGGAGTCGCGCAACATCCATCCGCGTCTGCAGCACCAAGTTCTCCCGCTGCGCCCCGAGGAGCATCCAACCCCCGACCAACAAGGCGAAGGCCAGCAGGACGAGTGCGAACAAGAACCAACGCGATGTCAGGAGGCGCTCGTCGAGCGAGGTCGGCTTACGGTCGACCAAGAAGAAGGGGGTTCCGGACACCTCGACCGGCGCTCCGGCAGCGTCCTCGACGTCGGCAAGCTCCGCCGCCGAGCGCAGCAATCGATAACGAGCGAATCCACTGCCAGACGGATCCAACCCGACCAGAGCAGCGAGGGTCGTCCGCTCGTTGACCCAGGCAACCAATGTCCCGCGCGCGCGCGCCGCCATGACGATCGGCGCTTCGACGAGAACAGCATCCGGGTGCCCGGGCGCATCGACAACCAACCGGACATGGGCCTGAGCGCCGGGATCCAGCGGCGCCCGAGGCTCCGCCGACGGCGGATCGGTCGCGGTATCGACCAGGATTGTACCGTCGGCATCGAACAGGGCGATTCGATCGAAGAACGGCCCCGAATCGACCCGCTTCTCGCCGACGCGTTCGATCAGGGCCGCTCGGATCGAAACCAAGCTTGCTTGCAGTCCGTACTTCATCGACATGCCCAGGTCGCGATTCACGAAAAAGGACTGAACCGCCTGATCACGACGAAGATTCGCCAGATCGCCGAGACGCTCGGCGTAGAAATAGCTCAAGGCGTTGGCGTGAAGCTGTGCATCGAGCGCGCGCCGGGCCGCAGTGGAGTGACTCAAGCGGTCCTGCGCGACCCAGGTGGTCACGAGCAGGATGGCAAGATAGACGACCACTGCGACGCCGCCGGCAACCGTCGACGCAGGCAACCAGCGTCGGCTGCGGACCTTCTTGCCCTGCGGATCGGCCTTCACGGATGTTCCCAACGCATCGATCCTTCTCCCCTATTGCGACAAGGCTCGGGGGCGACCTTGCCAAGCATCTCGAGAGGTGCCGGCCAACACACGTCTCGATGAAGCTGCATGATAAGGAGTGTAATGCAGCCTCGGGCAATGATCAGAGCCGGATGCAGAGCGATGCGGAAACCGTGAGCTCAGTCGCAAAATCGACGCGATCGCACTCATTGAGATCCCGTTGTCCCTCGCGACGCACGGCACGGATCTGCGGCGCATACCGCGCGCGGTTCCTGTTTGTGCGTAACCCTACGCCACCCCATCTCATGGCTCATACAACACTGTCAAACAGCGACGACCAAGAGCATGCCATGCGCGACATCCTGCTGATCGACAACGGCTCCAAGCGAGCCGACGCCACGCTGAGCCTGAGACGGATCGCGAGCGGTCTCGCCGAGCGTCTCGGCGAGACCGTCCATCCCGTCTCCCTGCTGCACTCCGACGGTATCCCGGCGAGCGAGCTGCACGGACAACCCGCCGACACCTTCGAGTCCTTTCTGCGTCGTCGCCTGAACGAGGACGCTCGGCGTTTTTTGATCCTCCCGCTCTTCTTCGGCGCGAGCCGTGCGATCAGCGACTACGTCCCGGAACGCATCGCGGCCCTGCGAGGCGATTTCGGCCCGTTCGAGGTCCGGGTTGCGCGAGCACTCTGCCCGCTACCGGAGGGCGAGCCTGATCTAGTCGAGATCCTTCTGGAGCAGATTCGCGGCACCGCCTGCGAGCAGGGCATCGCGCCGAGCCGGATCCTGCTGGTCGACCACGGCTCGCCCATCCCCGCCGTCACCGAGGTCCGGCAGTGGCTTGCGCGACAGCTGGCGCGACGGCTTGCCGAGGACTCCGGCCCTGGCATCGAGCTCGGCGAGGCCGTCATGGAGCGGCGCTCCGGGGCGGAATACGACTTCAACGGAGAACTTCTGGAGGACCGGCTGCGCACGCTCGCCGCGGATGACGCCTCGACCCCGGTCATCCTCTCGATGTTGTTCCTCTCGCCCGGGCGACACGCCGGACCGGGCGGCGATATCACCGAGATCTGCGCGTCGGTCGAACGCGATCATCCGGGCTTTCGCATCCACCCATCCGCGCTGGTCGGCGCTCATCCTCGACTGCTCGACATCCTTGCAGCGCGGGTTAGCGAGATGAGGACCGAGCCTGCCACAACAGCTGACCTCGCCGAGATGACCTTGAAGGAATAGGGATGGTAAGGGCTGCCTGACAGCAGCCCGGATCGAAAAACCATAGCACCCTAGGCGAGCTTTTTCCTGTTATGGATCGCCCGAAGCGAAGCGAAGGATTGCGGCGTCTTCAGCCGCGATGTCGGCAAGTACCGGCCCGACATTTCCACCCATGAGCTTCGACATCAGAGCCATATCCATGGCCGCGAGATAGGTGGAACCATCGGCCTTTTCGTACACGGAGATGGAGCAGGGCGCCATCACGGATACAAATTTCGAGTCGTCATCGGCGAACATCCGCGACGCCAGCTCGGGCGAGCAGATCTTGATGACCTTCATCCGTCCGGGGTCCCGCTGACGATGGTCCACCAGAGACTTCTGAAAGTCGAATATTTTGGGAACGATCCAACCTTCCGCTTGTGCGTTCTCCACGACCTTCGCCACCGTAGTATCGAAGTCGTAAGGACTGCGCTGCTCATGAATGAACAGGGAGCCCATCGAGCAGCCGCCCAGCAGCATGAACAAAACAACGAAGGAGACAGACGGATTGTATCGCGTGGACATTGCCGAAACCTCCGCATTAGGCATGGTCTTACTTAGAATATTAGCGTCTTCTACTATTTTTGCTGACCCGAAGCCCGCCACGGCCAGGCCGCCCCGCGCTCGGGATCATGCGGTCCGTCATCACCGAGAATGTGCGATATCACACGCTCACTATCGGATTTAACATAGATCAAGTTCCTCCCCGGTGCCTTTTGCTAGCTTGAACCGGTCGAGAGACCGGTTCGAGATCTCGTTCAATGGCACCGGAGGAGAACATATGAATAAAAGCGCGCAACGTCTGACGACCCTGGCCACGGGAGTCGTCCTCGGACTGGGGGCCGCGGGGGCCGCCTGGTCCGAAGACACACTGAAGGACGTCATGGACCGACGCGGCCTCACCGAAAAGGATCTTCTCGCCGCGGCCAAGACCTATGTCCCCACGGGCGGGCGCGACGAGTTCGTGGTCTTCGCGTCCGGAGGACAGTCCGGACAGGTCATCGTCTACGGCATCCCCTCGATGCGGTTGCTTAAATATATCGGCGTCTTCACGCCCGAGCCCTGGCAGGGCTACGGCTTCGACGACGAGTCCAAGGCGGTCCTCGAGCAGGGCCGTACACGCGGCAAGGATCTGGTCTACGGCGACACCCATCACCCGGCGATATCCGAGACCGACGGCGATTACGACGCCAAATACGTCTTCATCAACGACAAGGCAAACCCGCGTATCGCGGTGATCGATCTGCATGACTTCGAAACCAAGCAGATCGTCGTCAATCCCTTCTTCAAATCATCGCACGGCGGTGCGTTCGTGACGCCCAATACCGAGTATGTCATGGAAGCAGCGCAATACGCGGCCCCGCTCCTCGACGACGGCTTCGTGCCCCTCGAGGAGTTCAACGACAAATACCGCGGCGGCTTGACCTATTGGAGCTTCAATAAGGAAAAAGGCCGCATCGAGCCCGAAAACTCCTTTACGCTCGAGCTCGGCCCCTATAGCCAAGATCTTTCCGACGCAGGCAAGAAGGACAGTTACGGCTGGGGCTTCACAAACTCTTTCTGTACCGAGCGCTATGTCGGCGGCATCGAGCGCGGACGCCCACCCTTCGAGGCCGGATGCTCCTCCAAGGACACCGATTATCTGCATGTCACCCATTGGAAGAAGGCCGAGGAGCTGGTCAAGGCCGGCAAGGTGAAAAAGGAAAAGGGGATGTACTTCATCCCGTTGGAGCAGGCGATCGCCGAAGGTCTGCTCTACCTGGTGCCGGAGCCCAAGAGTCCGCACGGCGTGGATGTCACGCCGGACGGCAAATTCATCATCGTCGCCGGCAAGCTCGACAGCCATGTCTCGGTCTACAGTGTCGAGAAGATCATGAAGGCCATCGCGGATGGCAATTTCGAGGGCAAGGATCCCTACGGTGTGCCGATCATCCCGATGCAGGATGCGCTCCATACGCAGGTCAATCTCGGGCTGGGTCCGCTGCACACCCAGTTCGACTCCAAGCCCTGCATCGCCTATACCTCTCTGTATGTGGACTCGCAGGTCGCGAAGTATGACTACTGCGAAGGCAAGGTCCTCGACAAGCTGTCGATCCATTACAACATCGGTCATCTCATGACGATGGAGGGCGACACGGTCAACCCGCAGGGCAAATATCTGGTCGCCCTGAACAAGCTCTCGATCGATCGTCATCAGCCCGTCGGCCCGCTGCATCCGCAGAACCATCAGCTGATCGACATCAGCGGCGACAAGATGCAGCTCATCTACGACATGCCCCTGCCCCTCGGCGAGCCCCACTATGCCGCCGCCATTCGCGCCGAGAAGCTGCAACCCGCCGTGCGCTACAAATCCGGCTGGAACAGTCGGACCGATGAACAGCACCCGAATCGGACCCGCGCCGGCCGCGAGACGACCGAGCGGACCTGCGATGCCGACGGTAAGTGCACCACCCGTGTGATGGGTACCGTGATTCGCTCGCACATCACCCCCGAGATCATCGAGGCAGAGGTCGGCGACGAGGTCCATCTGCATCTCACCAACCTCGAGCGCGCTCAAGATCAGGTCCATGGATTCGCACTTTACGGGCAAAACGTGAACCTCTCGATCGAGCCCGGCAAGACCGTGTCGTTCAGCTTCGTCGCCGACGAGGAAGGCGTCTTCCCCTACTACTGCACGGAGTTCTGCTCCGCGTTGCATCTGGAGATGCAGGGCTACCTGCTCGTCCGTCCGAAGGGCTACCAGGCGACCGAGGTCGCGATGGTCGAAGGGACGCTGTATTCGCAAGCCGATTACGACACCCAGGTGAAGACCAACCTCGAGACCCAAGGCGTCATCGATCAGGTCGTCGCCTATATCACGGCTCGGAACTTCCAGGATTTCCCGACCGCGGTCGCGCTCGTCGAGGACGCCACCGACCAGCTCGGCTTCGCTCAGGAGTCCAAGAAGAAATCCGAGGACGCCGCCGCCAAGGCCGACTGGCAGAACGCCATGCTCTGGGCCAATCAGTGGTGGCAATACCAGGTGAAGGCCGCCGACCTGGGCCTGCGGGCGAAGAACCTCCTGGACGAGGAGGGCGCGACGGTCAACAAGTGAAGTCGCGTCATTGACCGGGATCCCGATCCCGGTCAATGACAGCCTCTCGACATCCGCAATCGGCCAATCGCCGGAGAGTCCACGATGAACGCCTTGAAGTCCGTTCTAATCTCGATCTCGATCGCCGCGGCGACAACGGCATCCTTGCCCATTCTCGCGATGGACGGCGCCGAGCTCTACGTCACCAAGACCTGTGTCGCCTGTCACGGCAAAGACGCCAAAACACCCATTCTGCCCATCTATCCGAAGCTCGCGGGCCAAAGTCCGGATTACGCCTACAATCAAATGGTGGACATCAAAAGCGGCGCCCGCAGCAACGGCATGACCGCGGCGATGAAGGGTGTTATGCATCTCGTCAACGAGGAAGAGATGCGAGCCATCGCGAACTGGCTGGGCACGCTGAATTAAACGCGCGCCGTTCAGCGTCACTCGCATCATCGATCGTTTGTCCGGAGCGCGTGTCTCCTCGCAGTGCGAACATGTTTCATCTCAACACACAAAACATCGAAACGACTCATGCCGCCTTGCGCCGTAGTGGAAGTCGTTCGAGCTCGATTCGGAGTCCATCATGAATCAACGTCATCTTTTTCAGGTCGCAATCCTGGCTGCTGCCGTCGGAACAGCCGGAACACTCTGGGCAGAAGAGGCGAGCGACGCCGACCGCGTCCATCGCGCCGAGCCCGTCGATTGGAACCAAGGCGGAGGCGAGCAGGACGCAGCCTTGCATCTCGAGCCCGACATCGAGAACGGCATGGATGTTTACGAGGTGTGTGCTGCCTGCCATTTGCCCGAAGGCTGGGGCACGCCTGACGGAACCTTCCCGCAATTGGCAGGCCAGCATCGTGGTGTGCTGATCAAGCAAATGGCGGACATCCGCGCCCAGAACCGCGACAACCCGACCATGTATCCCTTCTCGCTCCCGCAGTCGATCGGCGACGCACAGGCGCTGGCCGATGTGGTGGCCTATATCGAAAGCCTGCCGATGAACCCGGCGTGGGGCAAAGGGCCGTATGGACCCGGAACCGAGGAGTATGCGCTGGGCGAGCAGCTCTACAAGGACAACTGCGTGAAATGCCACGGCGAGGTCGGGATGGGCGACGTGGAAAAATTCTATCCGCGCATCAACGGCCAACATTACGAATACATGGTTCGCCAGTTCGAATGGATCCGCGACCATAAGCGGCGCAATGCCAATCCGGAGATGGTCGAGCAGATCAAGAATTTCTCGGACAAGGACATGCAGGCGGTCATCAGCTACACCTCTTGGCAACCGGTCCCCGAGGAGCAGTTGGCCGACTCGGCGGATTGGAAGAACCCGGACTTCGAGTAATCCGGAGAGGATCACGGTTCGGATCCGGCGTTTGACGGAAAGCATCGATACGGCGCATTCCGGATCCCGAGATCCGCAGCCTGATTCCGATCGCGTGACACCGCTGCGGCGGTGTCGCGTATCGGCTCGACGCTCCTCACTTCAGCTGTCGCCGGCCGGACCGATGCTGAAGGCTCCTCCACGCAACGCACGCGCATGGCCGTATCCATCATGAGCAATACATCGACTCTCTCCTTTTCGGATCGGCGCACGCCGTTGATCTTCGGTCTGAGCCTGATCGGACTGATCCTGCTCGGCGCCATCTATTTCGTTCCCGTCTGGTGGGTCTCGTTGACCGCACCCAACTATCCGCCCGAATCCTTTCCGGACGGCGTTCGCATCCATTTCCATATGAACGGCGTCTTCAACGGCTGCCAAAAGGTCGAGAAGTCGGAGATCACCGAGGACGAGGCGCTCAATTGTGTCCACGAGATGGACACCATCAATCACTATGTCGGCATGTATCCCATCTCGGCCGGCGGCGTGGTCGAGCGGGCCTTCGCGCCATTTCTGCTGTCGATGCTCGGCGTCATGATCGTCGGATTCGCCATCCCCGGCTCCAAGACCCGATTGGCGGTCATGGGCGCGGGGTTTGCGCTCATCGTCGGCTGGATGACCATGACCCTCTACACGGCCGATGGGCTCAAGCTGAACAGCCAAGGCTATCTGAGCGCACTGGCGTTCGCACTCGATCAAGAGAGTGCGACACCCGAAGCCGAAAAGGGCCTGTCACCGGCCGAGGCACTGATCGCCCAGATGAAGGCGTCGCTGGAGGGGGATGCGGAACCGGGGGCCGACTCGGGTGTTCCGGACATCGACATCGCCGGCGAACCGGACAAGGCCGCACTTGCCGCAAGCCTGCGCGGTGCCTTCGAGCGCGATCAGGCCAAACAGCCGGCCGGCGAGCGCTTGGAGTGGACCGGCAGCGGCCATCAGTTGCTCACCTGGCACTACGGCAAGAGCCTCGGGCGCTACTTCAACAATCCCGAAGAGATCCGGCCCATGGTCGGCATCATGAGCACGGCCGCCCATGTCGTTTTCTGGGGGATCATCGGGGCCATGCTGCTGCTGCTCTGGGGTGCGCGCCGCACGCAAGGTCCGCTCTATTGGCTCTTGATCATCGCACCGCTTGCCCTGCCCCTGATCTTCATCCTGGACTATTCCGCCTGGCTCTGGTGGTACGGCCACAACATGAATGCGATGGGCGCCTTCACGGTGAAGCCCTTCATGCCGACCGTCTTCGGCGACGGCAAGGTTGCCCAATTCGGGACCCATTCCTATCCCTATTGGGGCTTCGGGCTGATGCTGCTGCTCTCGGTCGTGCTGGCGGCGGCGACCCTGCTGCGACGCAAGCAGCTTAAGTCGTCCCCATGAGTCCAAGCTCAACCGTAGGATGGGTAGAGCGCAGCGAAACCCATCCTCCAAACCGCCGCGTTGCCGGGTTTCGGCCCGATGCCATTGGCGCGGGCCGGATGGGTTTCGCTCTCGCTCTACCCATCCTACGGCTTGAGTCCAGCCGACTTGCTTGCGCTGCACTGCTCCTGATCCCCGCATTGGCCGGGGCGGCCTACCCGCCGCTGCAGCCTCTGGTCGATGCCGCCGAAGCGGGTTCGGTACTGATGCCGGAGCCCGGCATCTACGCCGGGCCCGTGCGCGTGGACAAGCCCTTGACCATCGACGGTCGCGATGAGGTGACGATCGACGGCGGCGGCAAAGGCACCGTGGTCCTGCTCGAGACCGACGGGGCGACGCTTCGGAACCTGCATCTCACCAACTCGGGCAGCTCGCACAACGATCTGGACTCGGGCGTGCAGGTTCGAGGTAAGTTCAACGTGATTACGGACAGCCGTATCGACAACGCCCTGTTCGGCGTCGACCTGCAGCAGTCCGAGAACAACATCGTGCGGCGAAACCACATCTCGTCCAAGCCGGTCGATCTCGGTGTGCGGGGCGATGCGATCCGGCTCTGGTACAGCTTCGACAACCAGGTCACGGACAACATCATCCGCGACGCGCGCGACACCGTGGTCTGGTATTCGCGCAACAACCTGATCGCCCGCAACGACGCGCGCGGCGGCCGCTATTCGCTGCACTTCATGTACTCCCAGACCAACCGGGTCGAGGGCAACCATTACGAGAACAACACGGTCGGGATCTTCCTCATGTACAGCGACGGTATCGTCGTACGCAACAACCTGATCGCCAACGCCACCGGCACGACCGGCATCGGGATCGGCTTCAAGGAGACCTCGGACGTCGTCATCGAAGGCAACCGCATCCTCTATTGCGCCGAGGGCCTGTATCTGGACGTCTCGCCCTACCAACCCGGCAGCCTCAATTATTTTCGCGACAACCTGATCGCCTACAACGGTATCGGGATCCGTTTCATCAATGATTGGCAGGGCAACGTCCTGACCGGAAATCGCTTCAAGGGCAACACCACGCAGGTGGTGGTCGAGGGCGGCAAGACCGCCAACCGCAACACCTGGGACGGCAATTACTGGGACGACTACGAGGGATTCGACCGAGACGACGACGGCGTCGGCGACTCGCCGCACGTCATTCAAGCCTTCGCCGACCGGCTCTGGATGGACGTGCCTCCGGCGCAGTTCTTCAAGGGCTCCCCGATGCTCGAGGTCATCGATTTCCTCGAGCGCCTCGCCCCCTTCACGACGCCGGATCTTCTGGTGCGCGACGAGCATCCGCTCTGGGCCGCCGATACCGAGGTCGTGCTCGCCGTACCGCAAGCCGGATTGGCGGGCGGTTCTGATTGGGAGCTGGATCCGGACGCGGAGTCCGAGGCGCCCGCCCCGGATGCTGCACCGGGTGGCTATGACGCCTACGAGGCGTTGCGTCGCTCGCTCGGGAGGGATTGAGAGGTGAAGCGAACATGAAAGAGAAACCGAACGCCCAACCGAAGACGAAGCCGAAACCGAAGCGCAAGACCAAGAAGCTGCGCGAGCAGGGACGACGCGAGTTTCTGCGCAGCACCGCCCTCCTCGTCGGGATGGTCGGGGCCTCGCTCGTCGGACTCATCCCGCTGATTGGACAGGCCAACGCGCGTCTGCGTCCACCGGGCGCGCTCAAGGATCGGCTCGACGAGCAGGAATTTCTCTCGGCCTGCATCAAATGCGGCCAGTGCGTACAAGTCTGTCCGGTCGAAGCGATCAAGCTGGCCGACATCAACGACGGCGTCGGCCTCGGCGTGCCCTACATCGAGGCGCGCGACCAGGCCTGCGACTTCTCCTGCGACGGGCTGCAATGCGTGCTGGCCTGTCCCACCGGGGCACTGACGCACGACATCGACTACCCCGCCGAGACGCGGATGGGATTTGCGCGGCTCGCCCGGCCCTGCCGCTGTCTTGCCGTGCGCGGTCAGCCCTTCAAGGGTGCTGCGCGCGGCACGGATCACCCCGCATTGCTGCGCTTCGAGTCCGTCGACCGCTGGAATCCGATCCGCTTGGCCGAGCATCCGTTCGACCTGCCGCTGTGCGATCTGTGTGTCCGACTCTGCCCGATCGAGATCCGGATCGCCCAATGCGAGGCCGGCACCCCGCCCTCGGGCGATCCCAATCAGTGCCCACCCTTGCACGCCATCCGGATGCAACCAATGCCGGACGGACGCACCGCGACACCGGTCGTCGAAGACGGCTGTGTCGGATGCGGCGTCTGCGAGATGGTCTGTCCCGCCGAGCCCGCCGCCATCGTGGTGGACATCCATCGGAGCGCCGACTTCCAATGAGCTATTTCGTCGAATCGCTGCGCCAGTTGCTCGGGCTCAAACCGGTCAAGCCGACGCCCGAGCAGATCCCCATCCCGGTCCAGGCGATCTATAAAGAGAAGCGCAAGACGCCTCTGACCCGCGAGGCGCTGCACGCCGTCGAAGCGGGTCACGCACGCAGCGCGAACCGCCACAAATGGCGCAATCGCCGCTGGATCACCTTGATCGTGGTGAATCTGCTGTTCGTCCTGTCCTACGTGCTCGACGTGCAGTTGGTCGAGGGCGCGCTGACCGCCTCGCGCGTCATCGGCTTCCACCTGGCCGATCTGAACTCGGCGCTGCAGGTCACGCTCGCCTACAAGCACATCGTGGTTAACCTGCTGATCGGTACACTGACCGTCCTGGTGCTCTGGATCCTGCTCGGCGGGCGGACCTTCTGCTCCTGGGTCTGTCCCTATCATCTGGTCGCCGAATGGGCCGAATCGCTGCACCTGTGGCTCGCCAAGCGCGGCTGGGCGATCGACATCCAGTTCCATCGCACCGTGCGGGCGGTCTTCTACGTCATCTTCGCCCTGCTTGCCCTGCTGACCGGCTATACCGTCTTCGAGACCATCTCCCCGACCGGGATCCTCAGCCGCGCGCTCATCTACGGTCCCGGCCTGGCGCTGCTCTGGATCCTCGCCCTGCTGGCCTTCGAGGTGCTGCTCTCGCGCCGGGCCTGGTGTCGCTATGTCTGCCCGATCGGCATCACCTACGGTCTCGTCGGTGTCATCTCGCCGCTGCGCGTGCAGTACAACATGCGCAGCTGCCACCACGAGGGCGACTGTCGGAAGATCTGCATGGTGCCGCATGTGCTCGACGTCACCATTCGCGGCCGTGCGCAAGGACTCACCACCGACATCGGCGCCGATTGCACCCGCTGCGGTCTCTGCGTCGACATCTGTCCGACCGGCTCGCTGAGCTACACCTTCAAGGGACTGGAGAAGGCCCTATGATCCGTTTCGAGCAGGTCAGCAAACGCTTTCGTCGCCAGACCGTTCTGAAGGGGATCGACCTCGTCATCGAGCGCGGACACCGGGTCGCCCTGGTCGGCTCCAACGGGGCTGGCAAGACCACGCTCATCCGCTGTCTGCTCGGGGAGTATGTGTGTCAGGGCAAGGTCCGCGTCGATGATCTGGACCCGCGCGAGCACCGGCGCGAGGTGCTCGGCAAGATCGGCTTCGTGCCGCAGCTGCCGCCGCCGCTCAAGATGCCGGTCGGGCAATTGATTCAGTTTGCCTCCGGGGTCTGCGGCGCGGATCCACGCCGCATGGAAGCGGTCGCGACACGGCTCGGGTTGGATGCGAAGGCGTTTCGGCACCAGCCCTTCGTGAAGCTCTCGGGCGGCCAAAAACAGAAGCTCTTGATCAGCATCGCCCTGGGTCGGGATACCGAGCTGCTGGTCATGGACGAACCCGCCGCCAACCTGGATCCCGACGCGCGCCACATCTTCTTCGAGCTGCTGGCCGAACGCCAGGAGCAGGTCGCCATGCTCATCTCCAGTCACCGGCTCGACGAGGTCGCCGCACTCGTGAACCGGGTCATCGAGATGGACCAAGGTCTGGTGGTCCTCGACGATCGTGTCGCGGACCTGGTGGATCTCACCAGCCGTCTGCGCTGCCGTCTGGTCCTGACGCGTGCGGACGACGCCTTCGCGCGGGCGGTCACCCCTTGGGGTCTGCGCAGTGCAGATCAGGGCATCACATGGGACGGCTGGGTCGCCGGGGCGGATCGCCTGCGCTTCCTCGGGCTCTTGTCGAGGTATGCGGCGCTGCTTGATTCCATTCGGTTGGATGCGGCGAGAGGGCCGGAATTGGCCGAGGTGCGGTATGCGTGAACCGCGTCCGGCAGAATATGGATCGGTTTCGCACGGGCGCTTCGTCCGCGGCGATCAACAGGCGTCGCAGTCGACGCGGTTCAGAGATTCTTTGTTTCTTTTTCTGAAGCGCGTCGAGCTCGGGTCGCTTGGGGTGTACGGGTCGGAGAGTGAACCGCCGAGCCTCCCTTCATCACTCTCGTCGCGGTTCAGCGCCTTGTTGGTGGTTGTGCTTGCGCTTCTGCTCGCCGCCTGCGGCGGTGATCCGGGTCAGGGACCTGGCGAGGTGAAATGGGACCGTGATGCCTGCGGGCGCTGTCGCATGGTCCTCTCGGACCGTCTGCACTCCGCTCAGGTGCGTGTCCCGACACCGGACGGTCGCTCGCGCGTCTATCGCTTCGACGATATCGGGTGCGCGCTGATCTGGCTCGAAGAGCGTGCCGAGCGCGACGATCCCGCCACCGAGATCTGGGTGAACGACTGGCGCACCGGCGACTGGATCGATGCGCGCACCGCGACCTATCTGCGCGGCCAGGTCACGCCGATGGAATACGGCCTCGGTGCCCAACCCGAGCCCGCGCCGGACGGACTCGACTTCGGGCAGGCCAAGGCGCACATCTTCGACGTCGAAGCCCGCTTCAATGTCCACGGCGGACATCTGGATGCCAACCCGGCGTCGCCCGGCGCGGCCTCGGATCAGATCCCGCCGGCGAATCAGGTCCAGCCGACCCAGAAGCCGCATGACCACGCCGAGTGAACCCTTGATGGAGTCCCGAGACCATGCGTGAATTCTGGCTGACCGCCCAAACCGATCTCCTCGAGTCGTTCCGGGCCAAGTGGTTCGTCGCCTACACGCTGGTCTTCGGCGGGCTGGTGGTCCTGCTGTTCGCCTTCGGGCTGACCGAGTCGCGGATCATGGGTTTTACCGGGCTGTCCCGCCTGATGGTGACCTATATCCAGCTCGCCATGGCCATCCTGCCGGTCTTCGTGCTCATCACCACGGTCCGCTCGGTGGCCGGCGACCGCGAGGCCGGCGTCTACGAATATCTGCTCTCGCTGCCCATCGGTCTGGCGCCCTGGTACTGGGGCAAGCTCGCCGGCCGTTTCCTGGTCGTCTTCCTGCCCGTGTTCCTCGCAATGGTCGGCGCCATCGTCTGGGGCTCTGTCAAAGGGGCCGAGGTACCCTGGGTGCTCTTCATCTGGTACACCGCACTTCTGATGGCGCTCGCCTGGTGTTTTCTGGGCATCGGGATGCTGCTCTCCACACTCAGCCGTTCGGCCGATGTCGCCCAGGCATCCGCCTTCGTCGTTTGGCTGACGCTCCTGCTGTTCCTGGATCTCATCCTGCTCGGCACCCTGATCCGCAATCAGATCCCGCCCGAGACGGTCGTCGGCATCGCCCTGGCCAACCCCATGCAGGTCTTCCGCACCGCGGCCATGCTCCTGCTCGATTCGCAGCTGGTCATGCTCGGCCCCTCCGCCTACGTCATCCTCGACAACTTCGGGCAGGCCGGGTACATGGCCTATGCCATTGTCTACCCGATGCTGGTCGGCACCGCGTGTGCCTTCGGTGGGTATCTGCTCTTCCGTCGGGGCGACCTACCCTAACCCCCATCGCACAAGGGATTCGAGCCGGTACGGCGGGGTGTCGTCCCGACATCCCGCCGAGCGCACGTCAATTGACCGAGGCAAACTGCAAAGGCGCACCCGAGCGATCGAACGCCAGATAGGTGCCGACCTGCCCGATCCGCACGGACTCGACCATCCGATCGAGCGCCTCCTCCACCGCGAGCGGGGTCGGCTCGCGATTCGCGACCCCGGGCAGGGCGGCCACGAAGAACACCGCCCAGTCGTCGATATTTCCGTCGGCCTCCTCCACAAAGGCCGAAAAACCGCCGATCTCATGCGGCACCTTGTCCACGCAAACGACCGGCGCCAGGTGCCCGCCTTGGCCGGCCTTGTAGTGCTCCGCCTGCTCGGGCGTATGACCCTCCGGAAGCTCGTTGCGCGTGAACACGAACAGCAATTGCTGGGGTCGGGCTGCCGCCGAGCCAGGTGCAGAAAATCGTCGAAGGACGCCAGCTCGATATTCTTCATCGTTGTTGTGATGACCTCGCCTCTTCGGTGGTACTTGATCCGATGCTGTCGACCGGCCATCCGGCGACTGACTCAAGCCAAAGACTCGCTTTCCATCAGTCTCTTACGCACGAATAACCAACCGCAGAAGTCAGAGTATCGACCTCGAGACCAACAGCGTCGATTCACCCCGAAGGCTGATCCGACGCCGCCACGCCATCAAGCCATCACGAGATAGTCGTATGCCCCCGGACCACAGCGACGCTCCAGCTGATTGACGATGCGCCGCTGCATCGCAAGGTTTTCGTTCGGCCCGTTGATATAGAAGGGCTTGCCGTCCTTCCCGAAGGTGAAGGACACCGGGCAGGCGCCGGCATCGATGTCGCCGAAGATCAACCGGGCAATCCGGTAGTCCGGGTGCGGCTCGAAGCCGAGGTCCTTGGCATAGGCCAATGCGTCCTCGACCAGCTTGCGCGCATAGCTCGGATGCTGGACCTCGAACGACTCCGTCGTATTCCCTTGGATGCGAGCCAGGACGGTCGGATACTCGGCCGCATCGACAATCTTGTACAAGGCGTTCTTGATACCCAAACAAAAAACATCCACGACAATCCCGGCTACGGCATAGCGTCCATCCGGAAGAATCCGGCTCACCCAGACGGTGCCGATGCCCAGCTCGAAGAGGTTCGACGGGACAAAGATATCCGCGATCGGTGCCCGGCCCACGTTGGCCCAGACCCGCGCCGCCGACAGGGCGCCCGGCAGCACTGAAGACGCCGGCTTGGTTTGCCTGCGTTTCAGCTCACGTTTGGCCCGCTTCTTCTGCAATGCCTTTTGATCGAGCGCCATAGATGGTCCTTGTGGCTTTTCGTTGATGGATGATTCGCCGGATCGTTCTGCATGATGGGCGTTGCAGCGTATACGCCGGATCCTCTCAGCCGCACCGCGGATAGTTTCGCCGGGCGTTGTTCATCATCCCGGCCGTAGGGTGGACGAGCGAGAGCGAAGTCCACCGAACCCCGCGCCGGCGCTGGTGGACTGCGCTGCGCTTGTCCACCCTACAGCTACGATCAGCGACGTAGCCGGGTTTATGAGCGAGTCCTTTCGCCGTCATCGCCCTCACAATGTGCCACCAGCTCCGGATTCAACGCAGACGCGGCCTCGAAGTACGCCGCGCACAAGGCGCAGGATCCGTGTACCGACCGGGCATCAGGACGCCCCCGAGAGCGCGTCGAAGGCGAGGTGGCGATGCCCTTGCCGGATGCGATAGGTTGCGAAATCCCGGCGATCAATGGTGAAAACCCGACGCAGACCTAAGGTCTCCGCCAGCACCACGAGCGATGCGTCTGCCAAGTCCATGGGCTGGTCGGCATAACGGAGCATCAGCTCAAAGGTCCGCACCAGCGCCCGATCGTCGAGGAAATGAACCTGCAAACCTTGGCGGGGCACAAAGTCCATCAGCCGTTGTGAGCCGATGCGACCCGGACCGAGCAGATGAAACGCCTCGGTCAACACCGGGACTGTGGTGGATAAGGGCTCTTCGATTTCTGCAAGGACTCGAACGCACCCATTGTGGTCGCCATCGGCGGGATCGAAAAGCGCGACCAGCGGCCCGGTATCCACCAGGATCACCGCTGGTGCTTCCGGCGGATCAGATCCGCGACCGCTGTCTTGGCCTCGCGTGCCGGTACGCCCGCATAGCCGCCCTGGCCAAGATCCAGGTCACAGTAGATGTCATAGGGCTTGCGGTCGGCTTGTTCCGCGGCCTGTGCCGCGTAGGCTTGCAGGCCGCGCTTCAGCACCTCGGAGATCGAAAGCCCGGTGAGGGTGCGCAGATGCCCCAAGGTCTTTTCAGCCTCATCGTCGAGCCGGACGGTTCTGGTACCCATGTTGACTCTCTTTCCTGGTCGTGTGGATCATGCCGCGTGGCACCGGTCGCGATCGCTGGCACCCCTCACACGCCGCTCCAGCGGCCTGCAAATACGGACGGTATTAAAACGGCGAGGCCAGGGCAACGCCCCGGGTAGGAGAAAGGATCGGCGAACAGGGATTCGGCAGACAGCGTCTACAACATCTCGATGGGGCTTGAGAGATTCGCCAGATCCAAGAGCCGGCGACCTTGGGAATGACGGCAGCGTCGAAACTCATACCAGCGTCTGGGATGCCATCGCCGACACCCCGGCGGAGGCCGCCATCATCGCGTCCCGCGGATGGACCCAGAACGGGAAACCGGGGACGCACCACGGTTATTTCCATCGAAATCAGCGACGGCGACCTTGCGCTGACAGGCTCGGCGCTTGCCGAGCAGCACTTGCCCCGCCCGGAAACGGTTCGTGAAAGTGATCCCGTAGGCGATGTTGCCCCAGGTCCGAATCCGCAGATCGCCCGGCTCCAGGTGTTCCAGACCCACATAGCGGTTGAGTCCATCGGCCTGGGGATTCTTGCTGGTGTCCTTGTTGAGAGATGGACGACCTCGCCGAACTTGACGCGCCGCCAGCCTGGTTCGGTTGAGTCCCTCACTCATGCCGGTCTTCCTGTGCTGTCTGGGTTGCACGCTCATGCGACAAGGTTGCATGCGCAAGGTCGGCTGCGCCGTTCCGCCGCATCCCAGTCGACGCCGGCATCGACCGGCGCGCACAGGTCGTCGGTGGATACCGGCGGGCCGTCCTGCTTGAGGAAGCCGCGCAGTGCCTCGAGTCGCAGCGGCTTTTTCGCCGTTTGCGCTCGCAACAGAACGCCTGCGTCGGTGGTTTCGAGAATCAGGGCATGGCCGCTTTCCCAATGCATCTCGTCGCGAATGTGCTTGGGAATTTCAATCTGCCCCTGGTTGATGATGACGGTCGCGATAGACATGGGAAATCTCCTCGATTGAATGGCATCCCTTTCAAATGGGCATTTCCAGGAACCAAATAGGCTTGGTGTGGGTGCTTGACGCTTTCCGGGTAGCGCAGTTCGATTTGCCCAGCCTCCCGCATCGGTTTCAAGCGGCTGCGTGACAGTTCCCGTGGGTCACTGCGTCCGATCACATTGCAGAGCTCGGCGGCCGTAAAGGGGCGCAGGGCGCGCAATTCGAGAATGAGCCCCCGCAGGACGGCTTCTGCAGAGATCGAGGCAATGACCGGGCAACGTCGAAAGCTGGGGCAGCGGGGTCACCCACGCAAAACGGAAGCGGCGCGCCATTCGAGCCATTCCCCTTTTATCGCTGCTCTCGTGCTTCAAATGACTTCGCGCAGAATCTCGGGATGGCGGGCAACGATCTTCAATAAGGTTTCAGCCGCTCCGGACGGCCTGCGGCGCCCTTGCTCCCACTGCTGCAAGGTACGCGGCGAGATACGAAGGGCAGCTGCAAACTGTGCCTGCGACAGACCGCAGCGCAAGCGTGTCGCCGCAACCTCGTTAGGTTCGACCTCATAGACGGCGCCATGACGCCCCGCCTTCACGTCGCGAATAGCTTGCAGCAGTTCCTCGCCAATATTGCGCTTGGCATCGCGCTCAAGGAGTTCTTTTTCAGTGAGTGGCATATCCCATCTCCTCTGCAATTTGCCGTAATACGTGAGAAGGAATCGTGCCCTCGGCACTCTTGGCATACATGATGAGCAGCACGACAGCACCGCTCGAAAGCCGCGTGGTATAGATGACTCTGACTCCGCCGCGCTTCCCGGTCCCCGGCCTTCCCCAACGGATTTTTCGACAGCCACCGGAGCCAGGCACAACATCGCCCGCATCTGGACTGGCAGCAACATAGCTCGCGAAATCGGCTCGCTCTTCTTCTGACCAATAGTCCGGCCAGAGCCTTGTGAACAGCGGAGACTCAATGATCGTCAGCATCCTCCGAGCATACGCCATTGGCGCATAGGCGGCAAGCCAAGACGACGGGGCAAGGTCGGAGGGGATATGTGTCGCAGTTCGCTCGCAGGCCGTGGTGCGCGACCCCGGCCCGAATGCTCTTGCGGGCGAGCGTTGCACGAGATTCAATCTGCGCAACGAATCGAAAACATCTCTCGTGGTCACCATCCGCAGCGATCGAACAGGGCGACCAGTGGCGCGGTGTCGACCGTGTTCACCACTGGTGCTTCCTGCGGATCAGATGCGCCATGGCGGCCTTGACCTCACGCGCCGGTGCGCCCGCATCGCCGCTCCGGCCGAGATCCAGCTCACGGTAGATGTCATCGGGCTTACGTCGACTTGTTCCGCCGCCTGCCGCATGGGCTTGCAGGCCGCGTTTCAGCACATCGGAGATCGCGGGAAACCCCTGGACGTACCACGGTTATCTTCATATATGGACAAGCGAGAGCGAAGTCCACCGAGCCCCGCGCCAACGCTGGTGGACAGCGCTGCGCTTGTCCACCCGACGGCTCCGATCAGCGACGTGGACGGGTTCATGAGCAAGCCTCAACTTCCTCGCTCGTAAGACCGGCCACCCAAAAGACCGTATCGCTCGTGACACCCGCGCTGAGGTATCACGCATGCCCCTGGCGCTCTGCGCCACGAGCCACGATGGCCGAAGTTACGAGGAAGCCCCACTCAACGTTGCGACAACCCCAGGAATTGAGCCAGGCCCCTTTTAAACACGACCTGACCCCGTCAGCGCTCGACCGGCTTGGGCATTTGTTGGGCGAAAGCCTCTTGGCGTTCCCTTGCCCATGTGAGACATTGAAGGTCAAGCCGATGTTCGCTGCAAATGCGAAGAGGCTGGTCATGCAAAGGATGCGAGGAGGCAAGCGAAGAAATACGGAAAGAATCAGGATCAATAGCCAGAATCGACAAGTCGAATTCCTTGTGATGCGTAGGGCATAGCACCAGCATGTTACCAACCATATCCGGACCGCTTTCGCTCAAGGGTCGGATATGGTGAACTTCAGAGCACCCGGTTTCGTTGGGGCTAATGATCCTGTACCCGCACGCCTGGCAGCAGTCGTCATAGAGGGCCTTTGTGAATTCCCGGGGTTCTCGATCACGGTCAAAGCGCACGACTTCAATGCGTTCGCGTTTCGGTTGGCATTCAAAAATTTGTTCTGACCCCGAGTGGCGTTTATGAAGGTTACGCCATACCACTCTGCTAAACGATTGCGGGACAAAGCCCCAGACAATACTCAAGATTTGCCTTACTAGTCCACGAAGCATGAGGTGGGCGCAGTCACCAAGCGTAACACAAGCCCATGATGCTTCCGAAAGTGAACGCCCACAAGCGCCGAACATTTCGAGCCCAACTTGTTTCATTACCTCCAAGCACATTCTTTGGAACGATTCGTGGTCATGGCAGTGCGAAAAATTTAGACTGATGAACTTGCCTGCGCCACCGCCGATATCGAATCGTGCCACTTCGAAGAAACCGCCGCCATCCTCGGAGATCTCAAACGTAGCACATGGCTCGCCAGGCGAATAAGAAAGATACCTCACGGCCTCAAGAAAAAAATCGTCAAAATTATCAAACCAAGAAGGTGATCTGTCGCTCCCTTCCCTGTCCAATAGGTGAAGGAAGGAAAACAAGTCAACCCCTTGCCGTTTGCTCAACGCATACCGAGAACTGGGGAATGACGTTTGCTTCTTTAACCCACTCACTTCGGTGCTAAACACTAAAGCAGAATTATTTGGAAGCATGATAGCGGCTTGCCTATGTTCAACACAAAAAGCCAGCTGGTATTGCTCTAGGTAACGATTCACTAACAAGTAAGGCATTTTACCTCAGCCATCTTGTATGAAAAGTGCGTTAGCGACTTGAAAAAGAATCGACGTGCTGCGAGCATCGCTCCCGATGATCCGAACGGGAGTGGTTGCCGCATGAACGAATTTCCGGGCTACGGCGCAGCGCACGAGGAGACGATGCGGATGTTCTCGCGCACCTTGGACGAGGACCATCGCCGCCGCTACG
>NZ_AFWV01000004.1 GCF_000223985.1 Thiocapsa marina 5811 | reverse complement strand
GTCGCTTCGCTCCGACTGCCCCGGCCGAATGGTCGTGGAACGGGTGGCCGAATGCCGGTGGAATCGCCGGCCGGATGTTGGTGGAACAGGTGGCCGAATGGCGTGGAATGCGCACCTCCTTGAAGCGCAGCGAGCGCGCGGCATTGGCCCCGCCGCAGTCGCACAGCAACAGCAGTTCGGTCGCGTTGGGGTACATCGCCCTGAACAGCACCGTCCAGGCCAAGGCGATGGCGTCGCAGACGAAGGCGCTGGTTTCGCGCGAGGTCCCGAGCGTGATGAAGCCGACGTTGGCGCGCACGTCGTAGACCCCGTGCGGCACCAGGATGCCGTCGGCGAGGTGGCGGAAGTCGTGATCGAAGACCGTTTGCGGTGCGGTGGTGTAACACTGGCCGGGCCGCGACAGGGTGCCGAGCAGCTCCTTCTTCTTGGTGTCGATACTGAACACCGGAATGCCGCGCCGCCGCGCCAGGCGGCGCAGCGCGGCGATGTGGCGGAACTGCTCCTCGCGCGCCGTCGGGTCGACCACGCCGGTGATCAACTCCTTGCGCAGCGCACGGCGGCGAAAACCGGCCCGATCCAGCAACGCGGCGGCCGTGTTGCGACTGATCTCGAACCCGCGCTCGAGCAGGCGATGGGCCAACTGCAGCGGTTTGAGATCGGTCCAACGCACCCGCTCGTCGGTCGGACTGCCGGCACTGTGGGCGTCGAGCACCTCGCGGAGAGTCGACTCCAGCTGAGGCTTGCGTTCGGTGATCGGCGGGCGACCGCCGCCGCGGCGGCGTACCCGCTTGGCATCGCCGCTCGGGCGCTGCGGATGGTCCGGGTCGTCCTCGCGCAACTGTTCCAACTCGCGAATCCCGGTGTAGAGCGTGCGTCGACTCATCCCCAGCACGCGCGCCACGTAGGCGATGCCGCCGAAACCGATCTTCAGCGCCTCGATCGCCGCATAGCGGCGGCGATGGTCCTCGTCCAAGGTGCGCGAGAACATCCGCATCGTCTCCTCGTGCGCTGCGCCGTAGCCCGGAAATTCGTTCATAGAGCGACCACTCCCGTTCGGATCGTCGGGAGCGATGCTCGCAGCAGGTCGGCTCCTTTTCAAGTCGGTAACGCTCTTTTTATAGAAAACGCCTGAGATAAAATGCGTTACTTGTTAGTGAATCGTTACTGGTGGACTGCGCTGCGCTTGTCCACCCTACAGCTGCGTTTCACGCAACGCGATGGTCTCGATGTCTACCTATAGTGCGATTTAAACGTATTGAAGGAATCCTTGAAGGCATCCCAGGCCCGCTCGGTTTCTAATTTGAGCTGCTCCCAGTTGCTTTCCGTAGCGGCCTGCATCTCCTCAAGCCGCTTCTCCCCTTCCACACCCGCAGCGCGTACCGACAAGAGCTGCTCCTCGTATTTCACCTTGGCATCTTCCTTGATGTCGTGCGCCTTTTCCTGAAGCACGTCGATTTCGGCATTCCATGCGTCGATCCGCGTCTTCATGTCTGCAATAAATTCGTCTTTCGTCAGCATGGGTTCTTGCTCCTGTTCCCGATCGTCAACCCGACGAAACGCCGAATTAACCGATGCGTATTCCGGACATGGAGCCGAGGAGCCCGAAAGCGGACAGCAGCCAAAGCACCACGAAGATCACGACCACCACATTCAGGATCTTCTTGATGGTTCCATCCATCGGAATGTAATTGTTGATAAGCCACAGGATGACCCCGATGACGACCAAAACGACGACCAAGTTGATTAAATTCATGCCTATTTTCCCATGATGGTTGAGAAGCCCTCGGGACGTGGTACCGTCGCGAACCGGCCGGTTTTCACGGCGCCCCTCTGCTCACGGTCGAAGAGGGTCATACAGGATGAAAGACAGGTTGACACGCGTTGCCGACCCGGTCTGTACGCCATCGCACACAAAGGAGCCGATCGACGCGCTATGTTTGTTAGCGCACTGAATATAGGCGCTTTTTGACGTAAATGCTAAAGCTCGAGAGCTGACGGAGCCCCGCAGGCCGAGACGGGGTTCAGCAACCCATCGGGATCATGGCTCGGCGCTGGACGGCAAACCTTCGCCCCCGGTGTCCCACGCCACGGCAACGCGCCGCGCTTGCCGAGTGTTTCCGTTCCAACCGGCCTAAGAGGAGACCGCCCGTGCAACCCGAGAAGAATTCCGCTCTGTCCGACAATCGTCTTCTCGCCTCGCTGCCGGACGAGGATCATCGGCAGGTGCTGAAACGCTGCGAGTCGGTCGAGCTTGCGCGCGACGAGGTGATCAACGAACCCGGGGAGCAGATACGCCACGTCTACTTCCCCACCGATTGCTACTTTTCGCTGGTGACGCGACCGATCGATCACGCCGGTCTGGAGGTCAGACTGGTCGGCAGGGAGGGAATGGTCGGGACACCGCTGGTCTTGGGGATCGACGTGACGCTGCTGCGCACCGTTGTCCGCGGCGCGGGTCCCACTTGGCGCATGACCGCGGAGCGGTTTCCCGAAGCACTCAGAAAGAGCACGGCGCTTCAACTCACGCTGAACCGCTATCTCTTCGTGGTGACGAACCAGGTCGAGCAGATGGTCGCCTGCACGCGGTTCCATGTGCTGGAAGCGCGTCTCGCCCGCTGGCTGCTGATGACCCAGGACCGGGCGCACTCGGATCACTTCCATGCCACCCACGAGTTCCTGGCGCTCTTACTCGGGGTGCGGCGGGTCGGCGTCACCAAGGCCGCGACGGCGCTGCAAAAGCGCAACCTCATTCACTACAGCCGCGGCGACATCCGAGTGCTCGATCGGCCCGGCCTGCAAACCGCAGCCTGCGCCTGTTACGGGGAGTCGGAAGCCATGTACGAGCAATTCATGGGCTGAGAGACGACAGGTCACCCGGCGCGATCCGGAGTCGCGCGCGGGCGGTTGAACCGGCAGGGTGTCACGGGAAACGAACGGATGCCGACACCTTTCGCACCAGACTCGGTTTAGCGTTAGGAACGGTTCGAGAATACGTCGAACAACTCGGCGACAAAGCACCTTTGCCACGGTCGTCGGACACGACTAACGACAACGACAACGACAACGACAACGATTAGGCTCGAGGATGACGCCGACGGTCGGTTCTGCCTCGCACGGCTTGACAAAAACCGACGGCAGCCCAAAAAGCCCTTCGAACGGCACGACCAAAATCAAAAATGATCTTGAAAACAATATTATGATTCCTAAACCGCGTCTGCTGCAGCGCCCATTGATGGCTAGGACGCAGCGGCCAAAGCATCCCGGCGCAGGTCAAGCCGGACGCGGTTTAGGTTTAGTGCCCCGTGCGCGCGCGGACTTCCAAAGCAACCTCGAGCGCGTTCAACCCCGTCTGCCCGTCCACCAGCGGCGGCCGGCCCTCGCGGATACAGCGCACGAACTCGGCAAGCTCGAGATCCAGCGGCTTGACCGGCTCGACGCTGATCCGCTCGCGGGCGATCTCGGGGCGTGCGGAACCGGCGGCGGCGCGAGGCGCGGCGATATCGATGGTCTGCGCGATGAAGTCGAGCGAGAGGTAGCTGCCCGGCTGGAAGACGCGGATTCGCCGGGTGGTCTTCTCCGAGACGCGGCTGGCGACGACATTGGCGACGGTGCCTTGATCGAACTCCAATCGGGCGCTCGCGATATCCACGTGATCCGTCAGCACGGAGGCGCCCACGGCGGAGATGTGCGCGATCCGGGCCCCGACCAGGGAGAGGATGATGTCGATGTCGTGGATCATGAGATCGGAGACCACGTCGACATCGGTCGCGCGCTCGGTGAATCCGCCCATCCGCTGGGCCTCGATGTAGACGGGTGCATGGATGCGCTGTGCGAGCGCCATGACGCCGGCGTTGAATCGCTCGACATGCCCGATCTGCAAGGTGGCATGATGGGCTTGCGCGAGCCGGACGATCTCGATCCCGTCGGCCAGACTCGCCGCGATCGGCTTTTCGAGCAGGACTGCAATCCCGCGCGACAGGAATGGCGCAGCCGCCTCCAGGTGCGCGGTCGTCGGGACCACGATGCTGACCGCATCGACGCGCTCGATGACATCCTCGATCCGCCCGCAAGCGGCACATCCGGCCTCGGCCGCGACCGCTGCGGCGCGGGCCGGGTCGACATCGACCACGCCCACCAGCTCGACGTCCGGCATGCGCGAGTAGATCAGGGCATGGAATCGCCCCAGATAGCCGACACCGATGACGGCGACGCGGAGTTTATCGGACATAGGCTGACACCGGATGCGTTGTTGAGCCTCGGAGCCCCCCGGAGACGAAGCCTCGGCGTGCGTCGCACGGCATGGCGTCCAGAGGATCGGTTGAAATCACATCGTCCTCCGGCGCGCCGACGTCTTCATCCGCCGAAGTCCTTCGGAGCGACCGCCTGCTCGGCGATCGGCGCGCGCTCGACATTGGCGTAAAGGCCGATTTGATACGCCAGAGTCGCCACCATCCCGATCAAAGCAAAGACGATCACCAACACCACGAGATCGGGCTTGGGAGGAGATGATTTGGAGCGCATGCGTCAACCGACCTGATGTCACGACTCTGGCTGCGTGGCTCGCTGTCCTTGCGGGACACCGAAATGAGAGAGCGGCTCCGATGCACCTGGATCGCGCGACGAGGCCATGTGTATTATCACGCGATCCGATGCGCTTGTCTGCGACGTGGAGGTTCAGGTGAAAGAGTTTTCGATCAAGATTTCGGCCAATAGTCAGTACCAACCGGAGCGGTCTTCCCCCGGAGAAGGACGTTATGTGTTTGCTTATACGATCGTGATCGAGAATCACGGTGACCAATCGGCGCGCCTGCTGGATCGGCATTGGATCATTACCGACGCGGACGGAAAGGCCCAGGAGGTCAGAGGCGAAGGTGTCGTCGGGGAGCAGCCCCATCTGAAGCCGGGCGAGCGCTTCGAGTACACGAGCGGCACCATCATCGCCACCCCGATCGGCAGCATGCACGGCAGTTACGGCATGATCGGCGACGACGGGACCCGCTTCGATGCCGATATCCCTGCCTTCTCGTTGGCGTCCGCAATGACCATACACTAAGCGCAACGGCCGAGACCGGCGCGACCATGGCCATTTATGCCGTCGGCGACATCCAGGGCTGCTATCGGGAGCTGCGCCAGCTGCTCGAGAGGCTCGAATTCGATCCGGGCGTCGACCGACTTTGGCTCGTCGGCGACTTGGTCAATCGTGGCCCCGAGTCGCTTGCCGTACTGCGGTTCGTGCACGCTCTGGGTGATTGCGCCGTCACGGTCCTCGGCAACCACGACCTGCATCTACTCGCCTTGGCCGAAGGCAACACCCGGCACGCAGGCAAGAGCACGCTCGATGAGGTGCTTCAGGCGCCGGACCGCGACGCGCTCCTGCACTGGCTGCGCCATCGCCCGCTGCTGCACCATGACCCGGATCTCGGTTTCTCGATGATCCATGCCGGTCTGCCTCCGCAATGGAGCCTTGCGGACGCGCAGGCGTGCGCGCAGGAGCTCGAGTCGACCCTTCGCGGCCCGGATTACCGCGCTTATCTGATGGCGATGTACGGCAACAAACCCAAGCGCTGGACGCCCGACCTGACCGGCATGGACCGTCTGCGGTTCATCACCAACTGCCTGACCCGACTGCGGTTCTGCGCGTCCGACGGCGCACTTGCACTCGGCGAGAAGGGCGAGATCGGCAGCCAATCGGCCGGACGTCTGCCCTGGTTTCGGATGCCGGACCGGCGCACCCGCGACGCGCGAATCATCTTCGGCCACTGGTCCACCATCGGCTATCTCGCCGAGCACAACGTCTGGGGACTCGATAGCGGCTGTCTCTGGGGCGGCGCCCTGACCGCAATCCGGATCGACGGCACCGTAGACGGAGCGGGAAAGAGGCCGATAACCCCCGTCCAAATCGACTGCGCGGGCTATCTGCGGCCCGGATCGGAGTAAAGCACGGGCGATCTTCATGAGCCCGCCGCATGCACCAGCGCCGTAGGGTGCACCAGCGCCGTAGGGTGGACGAGCGAGAGCGAAGTCCACCGAACTCTGCGCCGGCGGTGGTGGACTGCGCTGCGCTTGTCCACCCTACGGCGCTTGTCCACGCGACAGCTGCATTCAGGAGAGTGGCTTGGTCTATGATCAAGCCCGAAGCCAGGGCACGCGGCGTAGTTCCAAGAAGGTCATCGCATACGCATTGCGCTCGTCGGCCGCACGCTCGACCCGGCTCACCTCGACCCAATCCGCTGGATCCCAGCGCGGAAAGCGGGCATCGCCCTCGACGGCGGCATGCACCAGCGTCAGATAGAGTCCGTCGGCGCGCGGGAGCGTCTCGGCATAGAGTGCCGCCCCGCCGACGATGAACAGCTCGGTGACCGGGCCGGCCGCATCGATCGCGGCATCCAGAGAATCCACCACGAGACAGCCGTCGGGACGAAATGCCGGATCACGCGAGAGGACGATGTGGCGTCGACGCGGCAGCAGACCCGGCAGGGACTCCCAGGTCCGTCGCCCCATGACGATCGTCTTGTCGAGCGTCAATTGCTTGAAGTGCCCCAGATCGGCCGGAAGATGCCAAGGCAGTCGATTCTCCCGACCGATCACGCCGTTGTCCGCGATCGCGGCAACCAGGCAGAGGGGCGGGGCTTGGCGTTCGGTGGATGTCATGGCAGATCACCTTGTCTGACTTCGCGTGCTTTGCGCCTTGGCGCCTTTGCGTTTCTAATCATACCTGCAACGCCGCAGCCATTCCCCGAGGACTGAGATGGAGAGCACCTACGACGCGGATTTTTACGCCTGGGCCAACACCCAAGCCGCACTCCTGCGCAGCGGACGGATCGACCAGGCCGACATCGAGCATATCGCCGAGGAGATCGAGAGCATGGGCAAGAGCGAGTTGCGGGAGCTTGAAAACCGACTCGCACGGCTGTTTACGCATCTGCTCAAGTGGCAGTTCCAGCCCAATCGGCGCAGTCGAAGTTGGACACTCACGATCAAGGAGCAGCGCCGACGTCTTCATCGGCATCTCGAACAGAACCCCAGTCTCAAGGCTAAGCTGGAACAAGCGGTCCTTGACGCCTATGGCGATGCCATCCTCGAGGCGGCCCGCGAGACCGGCCTCGCCGAGGAGACCTTCCCGCCGGCCTGCCCCTTCACCATCGAGCAGATCCTGAACGACGCGGGACCGGGCAACGAACCGTAAAGTCATGTACAAGGGGCGACTTCAGTCGCCGAACGACGACGATGGCTCCTTTTCCGTAAATCATCCTAAACCGCGTCACCTCCGACGCTCAAGGGTCCGGCCGAGGCAGCGCCAATCCAAAAACGATGCATGTCGCTCCGGACGCGGTTTAGCCGTACCGCGCCAGCGCCGCGGCGAGACGCTCTCGGACCAGATCGCGCAGGACCGTCGGCTCGACCACCTCGACATCCGGCCCGTACCTGAGCACGTCCATCGTCAGCTCGAGCGCGTTGCTGTAGGGGATGCGCAGCTCGTAGCGCCCGTCCTCGAGGAACTGCCCTGACTGGTCTCGATGCCATTGCTCCTTCGCCACCCAACGGGCGCGCTCGGCGCTGAATCGCAGCACCGCGGTCTGCCGCGGCGTGCCGGCAAAGATCCCGTAGGAGACGGCGAAGTGTCGATCGAGATCCTCGTCGGCCACCGACAAGGCGGTCGTGGACAGAGGACGCGCGGCCTCGATCGCATCCAGGGCGAAGGTGCGTAGACCCTCGCGCAGATGACACCAGGCGTCGAGATACCAGTTGTCGCGGTAGTAGGTGAGACGCTGGGGCGAGACCTCGCGGTCGCTGTGCCGATCGTCGCCGCGATTGAAATAGCGGATCCACAACCGCTGGTGCCGGGCCAAGGCACCGGCCACCGCCTGGAAGTGGCGGCCGCCGCGGCGCGCGCCCACCTGCATGATGCGAACCCGCGCCGAAAGCCCGTCGAATCCGGGGCGTTGCAGCTCGAGCAGATCGCCGATACGTTTCTGCAACGGCTTGAGATGCGGATCGAGCAGACCGGGCTCGACACTCGTGAGGAGCTGCTGCACCGTGAGCAGGGCGTGCAGCTCGGAGGCGTTGAACCACAGACCGGGCAGCTCGTACATCGCGCCGTCGGCCAGATCGTACGTGTAGCCGTTGTGATCCCGGTCGTAGACGATCGGGGCGTTCAGGTACAGACGCATGTCCTCGATGAGCCGCGTGACGGTCGCGCGCGAGCACTCGAGGGCCTCCTGCAATCGCTGCCGCGAGACCGGATGTCGAGCCGCCTGAAGGATGCGGTTGAGTTCGAAGATCCGGTCGAAGCGGTCCACCGGGTCGGCCCTAAACGGGAACGGCGGCGACCTTCGCAACCGCGGCCGGTGCAGTCCAGAGCTTTTCGAGATTGTAGAAGTCACGCACCTTGGGGAGCATGACATGCACCACGACCCCGTTGAGATCCACCAGGGCCCACTCGCCCTCGGTGACGCCCTCCAGACCCAGCGGGGTCTCGCCCGCCTCCTTCGACTTGTAGGCCACGGTCTCCGCGATGGCCTTCACATGTCGGTCCGATGTGCCGGACGCGACGATCATATAGTCCGTGATGGCGGTCTTGCCCCGCACGTCCATGACCTCGATGTCGCGGGCCTTCATGTCGGTCAGCGTGTCGACGACCAGTTCTCGAAGTGTCTCGAGCTGCATGCGATCTCCTCTGCGTTTGAATTAAACCGCGCCCGGCGCGGCATGCGATGTTTTTCGATGGGATCGGCCGCGGCAGACTTGACGGCCGCCCGAGCTGGCGCGGTTTAAGAGATTAAAAATATATATTTCGGCGGGCATCCGGCCTACCGATACAAACCTTCCGCCGCGATGATCGAGATCACCGCATCGGGCAGCAGCCAGCGCGGACTCAGACCCCGGCGGATCAACTCGCGAACACGGGTTGCCGAGACATCGATCTGGGTGACGCTCTGAAAGAGGATGCGGCCGGCCGGCGTCTCTGCCAAGTCGCCGGCCCGGCCCCGGAGACGTCCCGAGCAGAACGACTCCAAGGCCGGATCCAGTGCTTCGGACGCGCCCGGGCGCCGCATCACCACGAGATGCGCCAAGCCCAGGATATCGGCCGGACGATGCCAACCCAAGAAGCCCGCAAAGGCGTCGGCGCCGATGAGCAGACACAAGGGGCGTTCCCCGCCCAGCTCGGCGCGCAGCGAGATCAGGGTGTCGTAGGTGTAGGAGCCGCCCGGCCGCTCGAGCTCGCGGGGGTCCGCGACGAAACCCGGCTGACCGGCGATCGCGGCCTCCAACATGGCCAGACGCTGCGCCGAGGAGGCGACCGGCGGCGCACGATGCACCGCGACATTGAGCGGGACGAGTCGGATCTCCTCCAGACCGAGCGCTTGGAAACAATCGAGCGCCGGGCGCAGATGTCCGGAATGGATGGGGTCGAAGGTGCCGCCGAGGACGCCGATCATCGAGGATTCGAGATGCGACCGACAGCCGAATCCACGCCGCCGAGCGATCCCCCGGTCATCAGGTGCGGACCTCGCCGTCTCCCAGCACCACGAACTTCACCGAGGTCAGACCCTCGAGCCCGACCGGACCGCGCGCGTGAAACTTGTCCGTGCTGATCCCGATCTCCGCGCCCAAACCGTACTCGAACCCGTCGGCAAAGCGCGTCGAGGCGTTGACCATCACGGAGCTCGAATCGACCTCTCGCAGGAAGCGTCGAGCCCGGCTGTAGTCCTCGGTGACGATCGCATCCGTATGGGCCGAGCCGTGCGCGGCGATGTGGTCCATGGCCGCATCGAGCCCGGAGACGACACGAATGGCGAGGATCGGTGCCAGATACTCGGTGTCCCAGTCGGCCTCGGTTGCGGCGATCGCCTCGGGCAGGATCTCGCGGGTGCGCGCACATCCGCGCAGCTCGACACCCTTCTCCCGATAGGCAGAGGCTAGGCGCGGCAGGATGGTCGCCGCGACGGCCTCGTCCACCACGAGGGTCTCCATAGTGTTGCAGGTGCCGTAACGCTGCGTCTTGGCGTTCATGGCGATGTCGAACGCCTTGTCGAGATCCGCATCGGCGTCGATGAAGACATGACAGATGCCGTCGAGATGCTTGATGACCGGAACCCTTGCCTCGCGGCTGATCCGCTCGATCAGACCCTTGCCGCCGCGGGGGATGACGACATCGACAAACTCGGGCATGGCGATCATGGCACCGACCGCCGCGCGGTCGGTCGTGGCAACCACCTGCACCCCGTCGGCGGGTAGACCGGCCTCGACCAGACCCTGCCCGATACAGGCCGCGATCGCCTGGTTCGACTCGAAGGCCTCGGAGCCACCGCGCAAGAGTGTCGCATTGCCCGACTTCAGACAGAGCCCGGCGGCATCCGCGGTCACGTTCGGCCGCGACTCGTAGATGATGCCCACGACGCCCAGCGGGACACGCATGCGCCCGACCTGGATGCCGGACGGGCGGTAATCCAGATCCGTGATGGCGCCGATCGGATCCGGCAGGGCTGCGATCTGGCGCAGGCCCTCGATCATGGTGTCGATACGCCCCTCGGTCAGTTCGAGCCGATCGAGCAGGGCGGCATCCAGACCCTTGGCCGCACCCTGCTCGAGGTCGATCTGGTTCGCGGCGACGATGGCTTCGCGCCGGCCATCGATCGCGTCGGCAATCGCGGAGAGGGCATCATTCTTTTGGCGGGTTGTCGCCCGCGCCAAACCGCGCGACGCAGCACGGGCGCGGCGTCCAAGGTCGGCCATGTAGGCGTCGATATCGGTGATCTGTCGTTCGCTCATCTCGAACCTAAACCGCGCTCGGCGCGGTATGCACTGTTTCTGGATGGGAGCGGCCCCGGCAGACTCGACGACCGCTGGAGCCTGCGCGGTTTTTGCTCGTGACACCCGCTCTGCGGTGTCACGCATGCCCCTGGCGCTCTGCGCCACGAGCCACGATGACCGGAGTCACGAGCAAGGCCGGCAGACTCGACGACCGCTGGAGCCTGCTGCGGTTTTCGGAATCAGTGTAAGACGCTGCCCGGGGTCTGTATAGCCGAAAAGCCGCGATGGACCACACACAAGCGGTCACTGCGCGGACACCGGGAAGACCGAGCCGGACGCGTCTCAGCGCTGCGGGATCGGCCGACCCGCTCGAAAGCCGCCGGCGGCCAAGGCATCGGCAACCACGGCCAGACGGTGCCAAGGATCGCCTGCGGCGAGTCCCTTGATCGACTGATCGACCAGCGAGCACTGATGGAGCAATGCTCGCAACAGGGTCGGCGAGAGACGCGACAAGGCACGCTCCATTGCCGCAAGACGCTGCGGCGGCATGCGCGCATCCCCCGCACCCGGCGCACGCGCGCCGCCCGCCCGTGCGCCGGCCGTTTCGGCCAGGGTCCGGATCTCCCGCGCCAAGACCCAGAGCACCAGGACATCCGCGGTCCCCTCCGCGCGCAGAACCGAAAGGACCCGTTGGGTGCGGGCGCGGTCTCCCGACAAGGCCGCGTCGGTCAGAGAAAAGAGGTCGAAACGGGCACTGTCGGCGAGGTTTCCGAGCAGATCGGCGACCTCGATCGGTCCCGGATCACGCAGCAGACGCTGCTTTTCGATCTCCTGCACCGCCGCCAACAGGTTGCCCTCGGCACGCTCGGCCAGCAGCTCGGCCACGCCTGGCCCTGGCTGGAGCCCGACCGACTGGAGGCGCTGTCCGAGCCACTGCACCAGCTCGCGCCCCTTCAGGGGCCACACCTGCACCAGTGCGCCGACCGACTCGACACGCTTCGCCCACTGGCTCTGCAGCTCCTTGCGATCGAGCTCGGGCGCGATGATCAGCAACAGATTGTCGGGACAAGGCCGATCGCAATAGGCGCGCACCGCCGCACCCCCGTCCTTGCCGAGCTTCGCCGTGCCGATGCGCAGCTCGATGAGCTTGCGCGAGGAGAAGAGCGACATGGCATCGGCGGAGGCGGCCAGGGCATGCCAATCGAACGAGGCGTCCTGATCCAGGACCTCGCGCTCGGCGAAACCCTGACGACGCGCCGCCTCGCGGATCAGACGCGCCGCCTCGCCGAGCTGGTAAGGCTCGTCGCCGCAGACCAGATACAGCGGGGCCAGACCGCGGGACAAGGCGTCTTGGAGCTGGTTGAAGCGCAGGCGCATGGGTTCGGGGCTCGGGGCCGCTCAGAGCAGCGTCACTCGCAGACGCATCAGGATCCGATCCGCGGCGTCGCGGGCGAAATCCTGGTAGATCAACGCCTCCTCGAGCTGTTTGCCGAGGACCTCCACGTCCGGGTTGTCGAAGTTGCGGACCAGATCGAGCGACTGGGCCGGCACCTTCTGCGCGCCGTCGGGTGTGACGGCATCGTAGCTGACGAAATAGTGAAGCTCGTAGGCCAAGACTCGGCCGCTCGAATCGACGGCAACCACCTGAGAAGACCGACTCTCCGAGAAGATGCGCAGGATCAACCTCGCCTCGCCCGCGGTTGCCGCCAAGGCGACCTCGCTGCCCGCGAGCTGGTCGACGAGGGCTTCGCGTACGGGCGAGTTGCCGGCGGCCTGGATGTAGAGCGGATTCAGCTCGGTCGGGATCTCCACGACACCCCGCAAATGAAAGCCGCAGCCGAGCTGGGCAAGACACACCAGACCCAGGACCAAGAGACGGGCGAACCGCGCCGACGCCAGGAGCCGGACTCGCGATGCAGACGCTTGCCGTGCGAGAGCCGGGGCACGCAGAGACATCTCGGCCTGAAAATCGCGCCGGGGGTCGGTCTGAAGATCAAGCTGCTGGCCGGGCTTCGACATCAGTTGGCGACGATGTTGACAAGCTTGTTCGGGACGACGATGACCTTGCGTACGGTCGCCTCGCCGATAAAGCGACGCGCGTTCTCGCTCGCCAACGCGGCCGCCTCGATGGTCGCGCGATCGGCGTCGGCGGGGACCTTCACGCTGTCGCGCAGCTTCCCGTTGACCTGGACCACGTAGTCGATCGTCGACTGCACCAGTGCCGCTGCGTCGACCTCGGGCCAGGTCGAGCCCAGGATGTCTTCCCCGAACCCCAGCTCGCGCCACAGATGATGGGTGACATGGGGTGCGATCGGTGCGAGAAGACGCAGCACGATCGCCAGACCCTCGCGCAAAACGGTGCCGCGTGCCGGTGAGTCCGGGTCGAGCTTGTAGAGCACGTTGACCAGGGTCATGCAACCGGAGACGACGGTATTGAACTGCTGACGCTCGTAGTCGAAGCGCGCCTTCTTGAGCACGCCGTGGATCTCGCGCCTGGCCTCGCCGGTCGCCTCGTCGAGATCGATCGCGGCCGGATCGCCTGCGCCGCGGATGGTCTCCGCTTCGGTCGTCGCCAGCCACCACAGCCGCTTGAGGAAACGGAAGGCGCCCTCGACACCCTCGTCGTTCCATTCGAGCGACTGCTCGGGCGGGGAGGTGAACATGGTGTAGAGCCGCACCGTATCCGCACCGTAGCGCTCGGTCAGGATCTGCGGGTCGACCCCGTTGTTCTTGGACTTCGACATCTTCTCGATGCCGCCGAAGGTCACCGGCAGGCCGTCGGCCGCGAGCCAGGCGCGCACCAAGCGGCCCTTCTCGTCGCGCTCGGTCTCGACCTCGGCGGGATTGATCCACTGCTTGCGCCCGTCGGCGTCCTCGCGGTACCAGGTCTCGGCGACCACCATCCCTTGGGTCAAGAGCCGGGCGAAGGGCTCGTCGCAGTCGATCAAACCCTCGTCGCGCATCAGCTTGTGGAAGAAGCGCGCGTAGAGCAGATGCAGGATGGCGTGCTCGATCCCGCCGACATACTGATCGACCGGGAGCCAGTAGCGCGCACGCTCGTCGAGCATGGCGGTGTCGCAATCCGCCGAGCAGTAGCGGGCGTAGTACCAGCTCGATTCGACGAAGGTATCGAAGGTGTCGGTCTCGCGGGTCTCGCCGCCGGGAAGATCCGAGAAGGCCGGCATCTTTTTGAGCGGCGAGCCCGAACCGTCGACCACGACGTTCTCGGGCAGGCGCACCGGCAGGTCGGTCTCGGGGCGCAGACTGCCGTCGGGGCCGTTCACCACCGGGATGGGGCAGCCCCAGTAGCGTTGGCGCGAAACACCCCAGTCGCGCAGCCTGAAGTTCACGCGCTTCCGGCCCTTATCGTGCTTCGTCAGCCAGGTCGCGATGGATTCGAAGGCATCGCTACTTGTCAATGTCGAGAAAGGGCCGGAGTTGATGAGAACGCCTTTTTGCTCGAAACGCGCGTCCCATTGCGACCAGTCCAGCGGGACGCGTGACGCGTCTCCGGGCACCGCGACGACCGGGCGGCTTTCCGCGGGCGTTCCGGCAGCGGACGTGATCTCCAGCGCGAGATCTTTCCAATCCTCGGGCACGATCACGGGCCGGATCGGAATGCCGTATTTGTGCGCGAAATGAAAATCGCGCTCGTCGTGCGCCGGGACTGCCATCACCGCACCCGTGCCGTAGCCCATCAACACGAAGTTGGCGGCGAAGATCGGCACCGCCTCGCCGGTGACCGGATGCAGTGCGTTCAGGCCGAGCGGATGGCCCTTCTTCTCCATCGTCTCGATCTCGGCCTCGGAGGTCCCGCCCTTGCGGCACTCCTCGATGAAGGCCGCGAGTGCAGGCTGATCCTCGGCGGCACGGCGCGCGAGCGGATGCTCGGCAGCAACGGCCACATAGGTCACGCCCATGAGCGTATCCGGACGGGTCGTGTAGATCTCCAGCGTCTCGTCCGAGCCCTCGATCCCGAAGCGCATCTCGACACCCTCGGAGCGCCCGATCCAATTGCGCTGCATGGTGCGGACCTGCTCCGGCCAGCCGTCCAGGCCGTCGAGCGCGTCCAGCAGCTCCTGGGCATAATCGGTGATGCGCACGAACCATTGCTGGATCTCGCGCTTCTCTACCGGCGCGCCCGAGCGCCATCCCTTGCCGTCGATGACCTGCTCGTTGGCGAGCACCGTCTGGTCGATCGGATCCCAGTTGACCGTCGCCTGCGAGCGATAGACCAGCCCCTTCTCCATCAGGCGCGTGAAGAGCCACTGCTCCCAGCGGTAATACTCCGGATTGCAGGTCGCAAGCTCCCGATCCCAGTCGTACCCGAAACCGAGCTGCTTGAGCTGGGTACGCATGTAATCGATGTTCGATTTGGTCCATTCCGAGGGCGGGATGCCCTTCTGGATGGCCGCGTTCTCGGCGGGCAGACCGAAGGCGTCCCACCCCATCGGCTGGAGCACGTTCTTGCCGAGCATGCGCTGATGACGCGCGATCACGTCGCCGATGGTGTAGTTGCGCACATGACCCATGTGCAGACGCCCCGAGGGATAGGGGAACATCGAGAGACAGTAGAACTTCTCCCGCGAGCGGTCCTCGACGGCCTTGAAGGACTGGTTGTCTTCCCAATAGCGCTGGGCCGCGGCCTCGACGGCCTGCGGGTCGTAGTCTGTCTGCATGGATCTTCGGTCTTCCGGCAAGGGGGTGACGGCGATGGGCGTTAGGATACCGCAGCGGACGGATCCGCGGCGACTTGGACACGGGAACGGAGCACATCGGGGGCACAACCACAAGGGCAGGGCAAGAGCGGCCGATGCACCCGGTCCTTGCGAAATTGCGGCCATGCTGCACACTTCAGGAATCGGCACCCTTGCGTGACACGCGTCGGACGCCGACGCAGCGGCAAGTGCTGCCCCCGCGCCCTACCCACCGGAGAGGATGATGAAAGAAGAAGACAAAGGCTCGACGACGGACAAACTGGTGGATGCCTACGAGCGGATGCTCAAGGAAACCCATGAGACCATCGAAAAGACCCGGGAAGAATCGGCCCCCAAGTTCCGCGAGATCCTCGAGAAGGCACGCGACAATATGGTCGAGCTCGGCGAGTTGACACGCGAAGAGGCCGACAAGGTCTCCGACTACATCAAGCGCGACATCGAGGACGCGGCCAACTATATCGCCGAGACCGGCCAAGACATCCGCGATTGGTGGCGTTTCGACCTCCAGCTGATCGAGCAGCGCATGATGGACGCCTTCTCCAAGGTCGCCGATCAGACCAGTTTGCAGCTGGCCCAGTGGGCCGAGGTTGCGCGCCAGATGAGCCTCTATCAGGCCGGCGAGGTCACGGGCCCCGGCACCTTGGTCTGCGACCGCTGCGGGGCCGAGACCCATTTCGTCAAGGCCGGACGCATCCCGCCCTGTGCAGACTGCGGCGGCATGAGCTTCCGCCGCGGCGACGAGCCTCGCGACAAGGGTTGAGGATCGACAGCGCTCTTGACATCCGCTCCGCGGTGTCACGCATGCCCCGTGGCGCTCCGCGCCACGTGCCGCCATCGCCGACATGACGAATGGACCCCGCCCCGCGAGCGACCCGATCAGCTCGTCGCCCCGCAGTTGCATCACAGACCCCGCGCCGACTAGCATCGAGATGCTCGAACGATAAGACCAAGAACGGGCACCTTCCGCGCCCGCACAACACACCAGACGAGGACACCATCATGATTCGCCGCATCGCGTTCGCTCTCCCGGCACTCGCCCTGACCGTCTCTGCCGGCGCTCAGGCCGCAACCTTCATGGACGCCGATTGGGCCGCCTCCGCCTGCCAGGCCTGGAACGGCGCCGGCACGCTCACCGCCGGTCTGGGGGGCGATAACTGGGCGGCAAACAACGCCGGTCGTGGATACAAGGTCATCCAGCTCTACCGCACCAAGTGCGGCGAGGGCAGCCGTGTCGAGCTGCAGATCAGCGACAAGGACGGCAAGGCGATGTGCACCTACGGCGGCGCGGTGAAGACCACGACGCTCGACCCGAACGTCGATTATCTGATGAATGCAACCGACGAGGACTGGGTCTGCATGGGCGAAGGCCGCCTAGGCTGCGGTGCGATGGGCGCGATGGCGACCGGCAAGCTCAAGTTCAAAGGCCCCAAGATGGAGGCCATGGGCGTCATGGGTCCGTTCGACACCTTCCTGCAGCTGACCGGCAAGGTCCCGGGCGATAAGAGTGCTTGCCCGTAGGTCGACGCGCGACGGTCGGGGCGATCGAGGTCGCCCCTCGGGACCCGGACAGAACCAGCAGGCAAGCCTAATCCGTACGTGCGAATCAATGCGCACCGACACAGATTCTTCCTTTCCCGTGAATCACCTTAAACCGCGCCGGCTCGGGGGGTTGTCGGAGCTGGCGCGGCCAAGCCCATCCAAGCCGCGACACATACCGCACCGAGCGCGGTTTAAGTCCGCACCCCTCATGTCTGGAAATCCGACCGAACCGCGCTTATAGTCCCGTTTCGCGTCAAGTCCCGCGGGAGAGTCCGGCCTCGGCCGGCGCCGAAGGCGCAACACTGCCCGGAATCGCTCAGGCAAAAGGACCGCGGGAATAACGACCGACTCTGGAGAGCGGTCCGGACTGCATCGACAGTCCGGACCCACCGAAGGGGCAGCAGCGACCGAGCCGTTCGGTCGCCTGCAAACTCTCAGGTCTGGGACAGAGGGGCGGTGTCGAGGATCCGGGTGGATCCCGAAGGCTCGTGCCTGCACGGGTCCGGAACGCGACGCGCGCCTGCTCCGTCGTCCCCGCATCCGGGGCCGCGCCCTCGAGCGCACTCGCAACCCGGCCCGACGTCCCGTAGCGGACGACAGGTGCTGCACGCGGCCCTCGCACATCACCCGCTTTCTTCGCCCGTTATCACCGAGCGCACGCGCGCTCGGTTTTGATCCAGGTCGGCGCCTCGCAAGCGGTGTCGACTTAACAGGCCAGCCCGCCGGGCGAGCCCTCTAGGCGAACGGAGAGTCCGATGGGATTGCGCACCCCCTTGTTTTCGGAGCATGAGCGTCTCGGCGCGCGGATCGTCCCCTTCGGCGGCTGGGACATGCCGCTGCACTACGGGTCTCAGATCGAAGAGCATCACGCGGTGCGCCGCGCCGCCGGTATGTTCGACGTCTCCCACATGCGCCCGGTCGACATCGAGGGTCCGGATGCCCTGCCTTTCCTGAGACATCTGCTCGCCAACGATGCCGCCAAACTCACCGCGCCGGGCAAGGCCCTCTACGCCTGCATGCTCGATCCGCAAGGCGGCGTCATCGACGACCTCATCCTCTACTTTCGCGGACCCGAGCGGTACCGCGCGGTGGTCAACGCAGGGACCGCCGAGAAGGATATCGCCTGGATGCTGTCACAGGCCGAGGGCCGTCAGGTCGAGATCCGAAGCCGCGACGACCTCGCCATGATCGCCGTACAGGGACCCGATGCACGGAACCGCGTCGAGTCGCTCTTGCCCGAGGACCTGCGCGCGCCGGCGATGCAGGCCGGGCCCTTCTTCGCCGCCGAGTCCGCGAACTGGTTCGTCGGGCGCACCGGCTACACCGGAGAGGACGGCTTCGAGATCATGCTTCCGAGCGCGGATGCCGCGGCACTCTGGCGTGCACTCGTCGCGGCGGACGTGCGCCCCTGCGGTCTCGGCGCTCGCGATACGCTTCGCTTGGAGGCCGGCATGAACCTTTACGGCCAGGACATGGACGAGACGGTCGGCCCGCTCGACGCCGGCCTGGGCTGGACCATCGCCTGGCAGCCGGAGGAGCGCGACTTCATCGGCCGCAAGGCACTGGCCGCTCGACGCGATCACCCGGAGCGACGCGACTTCGTCGGTCTCCTCCTGACCGGCCGCGGCGTCTTGCGCCCCCACCAGAGCGTCCTCGCGGACGGCCGGGTGGTCGGCGAGGTCACCTCGGGCGGCTTCTCGCCGACCCTGGAGCGCTCGATCGCGTTCGCTCGGGTCGAGCCCGGCACACCCGCGGACTGCGCGGTCGACATCCGCGGCAAGCCGGTGAGCGCGCGCATCGTCAAACCGCCGTTCGTGCGCAACGGCCAAGTCCTTATCGACCTCTGACCCATGTGGTCAGGTCGAAACCGCGTCCAGAACGACATGCGTCATTTGCACGTCGTGTCGGGCTCGGGGACCTTTCCGACCTTATTTTGAAATGCGCGAAGAGCGCCAAGACAACCCGTCGATTGACCGGAGAGAACCATGAGCGACGTCCCTGCTGACCTGAGATACACCAAGAGCCACGAGTGGATCAGAGACAACGGCGACGGTACCGTCACCGTCGGCATCACCGATCACGCCCAGGAGGCGCTCGGCGACATCGTCTTCGTCGAAATCCCGGATCAAGGGCGCGAGGTCGACGCCGAAGAGGCCTGTGCCGTGGTCGAGTCGGTCAAGGCCGCGTCCGATATCTATGCCCCGCTCGCCGGCGAGGTCATCGAATCCAACGCGCTTCTGAACGACAGCCCGGAGTCGATCAACAACAGCCCGTACGACGAAGGCTGGATCTTCCGCATCGCGCCGAACGACATGACTGCGCTCGCCGGGCTCCTGGATGCAGCCGCTTATCAGCAGGTCGTCGAGGACGAGACCTAAACCGCGTCCGGTAGGACATGCCATGCACTCATGAGGTCGAACCGAGCAGGCGCCACGAACGCCCGCAGGTGACGCGGTTTCGTGTTGAAAAGCCTTTAAATCTCTGAACCGCGTCCGCTGCGAGGCTTGTGAATGAGTACGCGGCCGAATCGACGCTCGAACAACGCATACCGCACCAGACGCGGTTCAGCCGGGACCCTAAGCTATGCCTTTTGTACCCCACACCCCCGACGACATCGCCGCGATGCTCGACACCGTCGGCGTTGCCTCCATCGAGGATCTGTTCGACGAGATCCCGGCCGAGCTTCAGATCGGGGAGCTGGCGGCCATTCCCGCCGGCATGGCCGAAATGGACATCGCGCGACTGATGCAGTCGCGCGCACGTGCCGACGGGCAGCCGCTCTGCTTCATCGGCGCCGGCGCCTACGATCATCACATCCCGGCCGCCGTCTGGCAGATCGCGACCCGCGGGGAGTTCTACAGCGCCTACACGCCCTATCAGGCCGAGGCCAGCCAGGGCACCCTGCAGCTGCTCTACGAGTTCCAATCCATGATGGTCGCCTTAACCGGACTGGACGTCTCCAACGCATCGCTCTACGACGGCGCCTCGGGCCTGGCCGAGGCGGTCTTGATGGCCGTGCGCGCGAACCGCAAGGTCAAGTCGGAGAAGGTTCTCGTACCGCGATCCCTGCATCCGGCCTATCGAAGCACCCTGCGCAGCATCGTCTCCACCCAGGGGATCGAGCTGGTGGAGGTGCCGTTTGACCCGCGTGGCGGACACACCGCAATCGAGGCCCTGGATGCGCTGGAGGCGCAAGGCCCCTACGCCGCGCTCGTGGTCAATCAGCCCAACTTTTTCGGTGTGCTCGAAGACGTCGACGCGCTCACCGACTGGGCCCATGCCCGAAACGCCCTGGTTATCGGGGTCGTCAACCCGGTCGCGCTCGCCCTGCTCTCCCCGCCCGGCGACTGGGGAAGCGCCGGAGCGGATATCGCCTGCGGCGAGGCGCAGCCCCTGGGCATGCCGCTCGCCTCCGGGGGACCCTATGCCGGATTTCTCTGCTGCCGTCAGGAATTCGTCCGCCAACTGCCCGGACGCATCGTCGGCCGCACACTCGATCTCGACGGCAAGCCGGGCTTCACCCTGACCCTGCAGGCCCGCGAGCAGCACATCCGGCGCAACAAGGCGACCTCGAACATTTGCACCAATCAAGGCTTGCTGGTCACCGCCGCGACCATCCACATGACCCTCCTGGGCGCCGAGGGTTTGGAGCGGGTCGCCGCGGCCTGTCATGCCAATACCGCACACCTGACGCAACTGCTGTGCGAGGTGCCGGGCGTGGAGCCCTTGTTCGACCGCCCGGTCTTTCACGAGCAGGTGCTGCGGCTGCCCGCACCGGCGGCGGATGTCCTTCGCTCGCTGGCTGCACACGACATCCTGGGCGGATTCGATCTCGGCACGGACTATCCGGAGCTCGATCCCGCGGCCCTGGTCTGCGCGACCGAGCTGAGAACGGAGGATGAGATGCAATCCTACGCAAGCAAGCTCGGGCGTATCATCGCCACCGGAACGCAGGCACCCCGACCGGTGGCACCCGCCCCCTAGCGGCGCTTGCGTTAGCACTGTCCGCTGGACCGAGGGCGACTAGGGCGAACAGGCCCACCACGCCGGCCTCGGGAGGTCGGGCAGCGACAGCTCGATCGACAGACGCGGACGCAACATCCAACCACAAACGATGGGGATAGGCTCATGGCTCAAACAGCACTGCAAGGCAATCCAGTCAAGCTCTCCGGCGATCTGCCCGCCGTCGGCAGCGCCGCGCCCGACTTCAAGCTGGTCGACAAGGACCTCGGCGACAAGTCATTGGCCGATTTCGCCGGCAAGAAGAAGCTGCTCAACATCGTGCCCAGCCTCGATACGCCGGTTTGCGCGACCTCCACCAAGCACTTCAACACCTCCATGGCCGGCAAATCCGACGCCGTCGCCCTGGTGATCTCGGCCGACCTGCCCTTCGCGATGGGCCGCTTCTGCGGAGCCGAAGGCATCGAGAACGTCGTCGCACTCTCCATGATGCGCTCGCGCAGCTTCGCCAAGGACTACGGCGTGCTCATCGAGGACGGCCCGCTCGCCGGCATCACCGCCCGCGCCGTCGTGGTCCTGGATGCCGACAACAAGGTGGTCTACACCCAGCTCGTGCCCGAGATCACCCAAGAGCCCGATTACGACGCGGCCTTGGCAGCACTCTGAGGCACGTTCATTCCGAACCGCAGCGGCGCAACGGATTCTCGGGGGCAGGCCAAGCCCGGCACGACGACGGCATCGCCGAGCCGAGACCTGCCCCCGACCGTGTCGCTTGTTGCGCCGCTGCGCCCTTGCGGTTCCGAACCGATTCACTCACCGAAGCCGACTGCCATGCTGATATACGACCGCTCCAGACCCGGACGCCGTGCCACCGCGCAGGCACCGCTCGCCATGCCCGAGGTCACCGACATTCCGGCCGCGCTGCTGCGTCGGAGTCGACCGACCCTGCCGGAGATCTCGGAGCTTCAGGCGGTACGCCATTACACACGGCTGTCGCAGAAGAACTTCTCGATCGACACCCATTTCTACCCGCTGGGCTCCTGTACCATGAAGTACAACCCGCGGGCCTGTAACAGCTTGGCGATGCTGCCCGGTTTTCTGGCGCGCCATCCGCTGGCACCCGAGTCACACAGCCAAGGCTTCATGGCCTGTCTCTACGAGCTGCAGGAGATGCTCAAGGAGGTCACGGGCATGCACGCGGTCTCCTTGGCCCCAGCTGCCGGCGCACAAGGCGAGCTAGCCGGTGTGGCCATGATCCGCGCCTATCATCTGGCTCGCGGCGATCTCGCCCGCACCGAAATCCTGGTCCCGGACGCGGCACACGGCACCAACCCGGCCTCCGCGGTCATGTGCGGCTTCAAGGTCCGCGAGATCCCGACCGGTCCCGACGGCGACGTCGACCTTGCCGCGCTCGAGCAGGCCGTCGGGCCTCAGACCGCAGGCATCATGCTGACCAACCCGAGCACGGTCGGCGTGTTCGACCGCAACATCCAGGCGATCGCCGCGCGCGTGCATGCCGCCGGCGGGCTGCTCTATTACGACGGGGCCAATCTCAACGCCATTCTCGGCAAGGTACGCCCGGGCGACATGGGCTTCGATGTCATCCATATGAACCTGCACAAAACATTCTCCACGCCCCACGGCGGGGGCGGTCCGGGTGCCGGACCGGTCGGTGTCTCGGCAAGACTGGAGCCCTATCTGCCGGTTCCCTTGGTTGCCTTCGAAGCAGACGCGTACCGCTGGCTCGGCGAGCCCGAGCGCCCCGAGAGCATCGGGCGCCTCACCGCCTTCGGCGGCAACATGGGCATCCTGCTGCGCGCCTACATTTATGCCCGGATGCTCGGACGCGAGGGGATGCGCCGCGTCTCCGAATTCGCCACCCTGAACGCGAACTATCTGATGGCACGGCTCAAGACCGCCGGATTCGATGCCGCCTACCCGCAGCGGCGCGCCAGCCACGAGTTCATCATCACGCTCAGGCGCGAGGCGAAGGAGCTGGACGTCAACGCGATGGATTTCGCCAAGCGCCTGCTCGACTACGGCTATCACGCCCCGACCACCTACTTCCCGCTGCTGGTGCCCGAATGTCTGCTGATCGAGCCGACCGAGAGCGAGAGCAAGGAGGATCTCGACGGCTTCGTCGCGGCCATGGTCGCGATCCGCGAGGAGGCGCAAACCAATCCCGAGCTCGTGAAGACGGCTCCACACACCATGCCGGTGCGACGACTCGATGACGTGCGCGCAGCTCGTCAGCTCGATCTCGCCTGGCAATCTCAGGGACAGCAGTAAGGATCCACATGACCAAAGGAAAATCCAAGGGCTGGCGGCGGGTCGTTTACGCCTTCGGCTACTCCATGAAAGGGTTCAAAGCCTGTTTCGAGCTGGAAGAGGCCTTCCGTCAGGAGGTCTTCCTGCTGATTCCGCTCATCCCCCTCGGTCTGTGGTTCGGCGATTCCGCAGTCGAACGCGCCATGCTCGTCGGCAGCCTGCTCATCGTCCCCATCGTCGAGCTGCTGAACTCGGCGATCGAGGCGAATGTCGATCGTGTCGGCATGGAGCGCAACGAGCTGTCGGCCCGCGCAAAGGACATTGCCTCCGCCGCGGTCTTTTCGAGTATCGTGTTTGCCGTCGTGGTCTGGGGGTTGATCCTGATCCCGAAGGTGTTCTGAGACGTCGCGACTCGGCAGCCATGGCAGTGCTCATAACGCCGGCCACTGCGATGATTCTGCGCTGTAGGGTGGATAAGCGAAGCGCAGTCCACCAGCGCCGGCGCGGGGTTAGGTGGACTTCGTTCCCGCTCGTCCACCCGACCTGCCGCGATTATGAACGTCGCCACAGACGTGATGCGCGCCGCGCACCCGACCGTCAATATCGCTCATTCGCCAGCCTGCAGGCTGTTGTTTTGATGGAATACAAGGACCCGTCACCATGTTCGTAGTCGAGAATACGTCGGCCAACCGATCCTATACATCTTTCGTTTTGCTCTTTTCGCTCCTGCTCTGCGCCATTGCTGCCGCCTACGGCGCTTACGCATTGCGGGGACTTCATGCCGACGGCGCCTTTCATCTCCTGAGTCTCGCGACCGGCGAAAAGTTTCTCTTTTGGGAGACCCCCCGCAACGCATCCTATCTCCTGCATCAGTGGGCGACGATCCTTGCCATGAAGCTGGGCATCGACGACCTTGTCGTCTTGGCGCGGATTCACGGCCTCACGATGCTGATGACACCGATCGTCTTGATCGCACTCTCCTACCTCGTACTCCCGAAGGAGTACAAGCATCTTTTCATCTTCCCGATGTTTTACTATCTCGCCGGTGTCATGGCGGGCGCCTTCTCCGCCATCGGAGAGGCACAGCTTGCCGGCAGCTATTTTTGGCTACTCTTCTTTACGATCCTGTTTTTCCGGACCGGGCTCTTCAACAACATCTTCGTCTTTGCACTCGTCCTGCCCATTTTCGTCATCCACGAGACCTTCGTCCTGATGGCGCCGCTCCTTGCCTTGGCGGGGCTATACCGCTTGCTCCGCTCCAAGACAGCCAGCGACCGCCTCTATTTCGTCGCTTTGACCGCACTCTTGATCGCGGTCACGGCCGTCGTGCTGTCGTTTATATTGATACCGAAATCCGAGTACTACGAAAGCCGCTCGCTCTCCTATTTTTCCACCATCACGTCGCTCGCCTTCATCCGAAGCTACGGCTACTACAATCCACCCGCAATTCTCGGACTGATCGCCGGCGCCATCCTGCTTGTCGGGGTCTATGTGACGCGCCGCGGATTCGTGAAGGCACAGCGCGTCTTGTGGATGATCATCGCCCTCGCCGCAGCCCTCGCCGCACTCTCGCCCTTGATCGCCGAGCGCGCGCTGTCGGCCAAGCTGCAATTCGATGCAAGAAGCTACGGGCCAATCCTGATCCCGCCGTTGGTGTTTCTGATGGCAGTCGCGTCCTTGCGTGCAACCCAAACCAAGGCATACATCGAGTCCGGTTTCGTTGCAGGCGTTGTCCTTGCGCTTGCGCTTGGGCAGGTCGGATGGAACGTTGCCGCAACGAACGAATGGCGGCATTACATCGCGAGCTTCCGCGGCCTGTTGGACAACCACCGCGGTCTTCTCTCTCACGAGCAAGCCCTCGCCGAGCTGACCCCCGAAGCTCAGCGCCAGTTTGTCAACATGAGCTGGGGATGGACCTATCCGACTATGAGCGTCATCCTCGCCGAGCAGGGCAAGGTACAGACCATCATCGAGAATCCCGATTGGGGCGAGGATGCCTGGGAGCCGTTCGACCCCAAGACCTTGAGCGACGAGCTTCGCAACAGCCCGCGGCTGGATTTTTCAACTTACTTAAGCACCTTAGCGGAGCAACAAGAAGGCAGTGCCGAATCGGCGGGTCCGACTAAGCCGGATTCGGCCGAATCAACCGATACACCAGCCGCGACGCCGCAAAATTAAAGAGGGTTGTAAAGGCGATCGCGATCAGAATGCCGAGGCGCGGACTGATCCCGATCGAGGTCAGCTCACTCAAGAGAATGCCGCCGATCAGGAGGCTTGCGAGGTAGATCGCGACGGTCGATATGGTACGCCATACCGTCGCGGTGCTGCCTTTGAAGACATAGCTCGGAAAGGCTACCAGCAAGACTGCCAAGCCGATCGCCCAAGACAGGTAATAGGAGGGCAGAGGCGACAGCCAAAACAGCAGGAGCTGGAAGACAGCCAGGGTGAACAGGGTGTTGCCTGCACCGACGAGCGCAAAACGCAGACCGTCGCCGAGCAGACCCTGATCACCCAACAAGCGTTTCATCATGCCGGCGACGCGGGCGCGCTCACGGAACTCAGTCGGCGCGAGGTTCGGTGGACTTCGCTCTCGCTCGCCCACCCTACGGCCGGGATGATGAACAATGCCAACAGGTGCTTCATCATGTCGGTGATTCAGGCGCGGTCACCAGACGCAGAAACTCGTCGTAATCACGAATGTATTCATTCGACTCGTAGTCGTGCGACGCGAATACCGCCAAGACCGCATCGGCGGAGAAGCGGTACTGTATTCCCCAGACCAGCGGCGGGATCAAGAGACCGACCCCGGGGTAATCGAGTCGGATCTCCTGTCGCTCCGCGCCGTCATCCACGACCACCGACAGGGCGCCGTTCAAGGCCACCAAAAACTGCGCACATTCGCGATGGGCGTGCTCGCCGCGCACGTGATCGTTCGGAACATGGTAAACGAAGAAGACGCGCTTCGGCGAAAACGGCAAATGCCGATCGAATTGGGCGACCATCAGATCGCCGCGCAAGTCATTGAAGACCGGCAATTGCACCAGGCCGCACCCCTTGACCGCGAGCGCGGGCAGACCCTCGACAGCGAGGCGGCTCGCCTCCAGAACGGATAGGGTGCCGAGCCGCGCCTGCTTGCTCTCGGACGCCGACTGATATCCGATGATCTGCGCCGGGTTGCCGGCAACGACGGCATTCGGCGGAACCGACCGCGTGACCACCGCGCCGGCACCCACCATGGCGCGCTTTCCGATCGTCAAGCCCGGCAGGATCGTTGCGTTTGCCCCGATCGAGGCACCGTCCTCGAGCGTCGTCACCGCAAAGGATTCCGGGTAACGCTTGGAACGCGGAAAGCGATCGTTGGTAAAGGTCGCATTCGGACCGATAAAAACGTCGTCGCCGACGCGAATGCCATCCCAAAGCTGCACGCCGCTTTTGATCGTGACGCGGTCACCGAGGTTGACATCGTTCTCGATGAACACGTGATCACAGATGTTGCAGTCGCCGCCGACTCGGGCACCCGGAAGGACATGCGAAAAGGCCCAAATACGGGTTCCCGCGCCGATCGTGCTGCTTTCGCAGATCCCGGCAGGATGAACGAAATAAGCTTGCTCAGTCATCGCCTTGACTCGTCTCTCGGCCTGGAAACACGCATTCATCGCAGATCAGGCTCAGGGGCCGATGCTTCGTATTCTCCAGCGTCCGCCAGAGATAGCATCCCATCAACCCTTGGGAAAAGAGCGTGATGCTCCCCATGATCAGGATCGTCAACATCACAGGGGTATACCCCGCGACCTCGATGAACCCCAACATCTTCGCGGTCAGGATGAGCAGGGACAGCAGCAGCGAGAAGACGATGCCGAGGATCCCTGTCCACAACAAGACCATGACCGGCAGATCCGAATAGGAAAAGATGCTGTCCAGCATGTAATTGAAGCGACGCTTGAACGACCAGGCACTTTTTCCCTTCTCCCGAGCGCGCCGGCTGTAGCTCGCGAACTTGCGACGGAAACCGACCCAAAAGAGCTGCGCCACCAGCGAGCTGTTGCTCTCCTCGATCGACAAGAGCGCATCCCTGACTTTGCGGTTGCAGGCGAAGATATCGACCCCGCCGCTCGGGACATCGGGCACTACAAAGCGCCGATAAAAGCCCCAGAACAGATTCGACAAGAACATCGAGGATCGACTGTCGTTGCGCTCGGCGCGGTGGCCGAAAACGACATCCGCCTCGTCCCGCTCGAGCGTGCGGAAAAAGTCCAGTATCAACTCCGGCGGCTCTTGAAGATCCGCCGCCATGGCGGCGAAATGCTCGCCCCTCGCATGGACAAGGCCCGTTCGGATGGCCGCGAAGGATCCGAAGTTGCGACTGTGAAAGAGCAGGCGCGCCGGAAACGCGCAGCTCTCAAGACCGGCCCGCAGCGCGTCTCCCGAGCGATCGGGAGATCCGTCGACGACGAAAACCACCTCCGTGACCCCGTCCAGCGACTCCGTCAGCTGCTCGAGTACCGGGAGAAGATCCGGAATGTTCTCCTCGTTGCGGTAGACCGGGATGATGATGGAGCGATCGATTGACTGAGACATGGGCTCAACTCGCTGCGGGGAGCGACGCAAGGGCGTCGCATACAAGCGTCAACTCGGACTCGGAAAGATGGGGATGACAGGGCAGCGTCAGGATCCGCTCGACCGCGTCACGACTCTTCCGCAAATCGCCGAGGCGCATCGGCAGGTCACGCCAGGCCGGCTGGTCACAATCGAGGGTCGGATAATGGATGTCCGTTTGAATCCCGCGACGCTTGAGATGATCCTCCGCAGCGGAACGATCTGGGCAGAGGATGACCGCAAGATGTCCGACCGATGCCGCGCCCTCGAGCGCGCAGAGTCGGTAGCTCGCGGGCAACGCGGCCCGGTAGCGCGACAGGACAGCACGGCGCGAGGCGGTGACGGCAGCGAGGTGGCCGAGCTTGATCGTAAGGATCGAGGCCTGCACCTCGTCCATCCGGCTGTTGCGCCCGTAAGGCACGACGCTCCTGTACCGACTCTCCCAACCGTACTGCGCGAGCAACCGGACCTGACGCGCGAGGTCGTCTCGCCCCGTGACCACGGCACCCGCGTCCCCGAGGGCACCCAGGTTTTTCGACGGATAGAAGCTGAAGGTGGCGAGGTCGCCGAGACTGCCACCTCTGCGCCCCGGATCGCCGACACCATGCGCCTGGGCGCAGTCCTCGACGACGGCGACATCCTCGCGTCCGGCCTCGGCGAGAACGCGGCGCACGCCATCGACATCGCCCAGATTGCCGTAAAGATGCGTCACCACAACGGCCCTGACCTTCGGCGACAACAGGGCCGATACCTCGGCCGGATCGATCGTCATACCCGGTAGCGCGATGTCGGTATATACAGGCACGGCCCCGATGATCCGACAGGCGATCGAGGTATAGCCACCCGCATTGGCCGCGGTCACAACCTCGTCCCCGAACCCGACGCCGACCGCCCGGAGACCGATCTCGAGGGCATCGGTCCCGTTCGCGACCGGGATCACATGCTCGACGCCGACAGACTCGGAAAAACGCCGCACGAAGGCTTCGGTTGCCTTTCCGAAAAGCCAGCGTCCGCTGCGCAAGGCTTCAAGGACCGCGGTCTCGATCTCCGAGGACAAGGCTTCGTATTCGCGCGCGGGTTCGTTGATGCTGATCAAGATCAAAGCCCTATGGATAACCGATGGAACAATGGCTGGATTCGGCAACGTACACCGCCGAATGCCCTGCACGAACGCCGAGGGGCCGCCCCCCGGCAAGACGGCAAGCTTAACATAGCCCGATTGCCGGACCCTCATTCGATGAGGCTCAAGTACTGATCGGCAATCGATTTCCAATCCGAACGCTCGACGATGTCCTTCGCCCGCTCGGCCATTACCCTCCCTTCCTCCGGGTGCTCGAACAATCGAATGATCGCATTCGCCATGCCGTCGAAGGTATCTTCGATGAGGACCTGAGAGCCGTTCTCGGCCGGGATCCCCTCGACTCCTTTCGAGGTGGTCACGACTGGTATCGAGGCCGCAAAATACTCCAAGATCTTCATCCGCGTTCCGCCGCCTTTTTGAAGCGGAACCACGGCCACGTCCCCGCTTGTGAGATAAGGCGCAAGCTGATCGACTGAACCGGTAAAGACGACATCCGGATCGATCGCGTCGAGGGGCGCCTCGGGTCCGATGGCAAAGACCTTAGCCTTCCAGCCCCGCAGCCTCAGTCGCGGCAGGATCTCTGTCGCGAGCAGACGGATGGATTCGAGATTCGGCGCGTAGCTGTAAATTCCGTGGTACAGGATGATGCGAGTATCCGCAGACACACCATAGGCCTCGCGAAGGCTGAACGCATAGGTCTTCTCGAACGCCCCCAGATCAACCCCGTGCGGGATCACATGCACCTTGTCCGCAATCACGCCGTGACCGACGAGCAAATCCCGATCCGGCTGAGAGACCGCGATGACCTCATCGACCTGATTACAGAGTCCGACCTCCTGATCCCGCAGCCATGCGTAGGTCTGCGCCGACACCTCGGGATATTGGGCCTTGATACGATCGCACTCGACGTTGTGCTCGACCAACAGGGTCTTTCCGCGCAGAAGACGCTTCGCCCTGACACACGCCTGCGCGTACGCCGGAAATTCCGCCTGATACAGCACAACGCGATACCGCAGGGCGAGATACATGAGACGAACGAAATAGCCCCAATCAAACAGCGCCTGGTAAATGTAGGCCTCGTTGATCGGAATGCCCGTTCGCAGCAGCCTTTTTCTCAACACCATCCCGGAGACCCCGGAGAGCCTGATCGGCAACGGAAAATACTTCTCCGTGGCGCCTCCGTTCTTGAATTCGTAATAGCGCCCCCAGTCACCCGTAATCAGAAAGACCCCGTCGACGAGATGCGATAAGCCCCATGCGGTTCGCTCGATCTTTACCGCCGCGCCGTGATTCGTCGGAAAGACATCCTCCCGACTCACGATCGCGACATAGCGACCCTTGCGATCAAACCACTTGTCCCGCGAAGACTCCGCCGCCCGCGGGGCGTATCGACCCGACCCCAACGCGAACTCCTCGCGCGGCCCGGGATGCTTCCAGGCTTGCCGATAGACGCGCGCCCCCGCACGCAGGAGCAAGCCCTTCAAGGTCACCAGTCTCCGGGCAAGGTTTCTGACGGGTTGAACGATCCGCCAACTTGCGCTTCCGAGCACCTCGTCCAATTGCGCCTTGAGACTCTCGCCATCCCGCCGCAAATCGGTGATCTGTTTGTCGCGGATGCGCAGTTGATGATCCAGCTCGCTGACCTGGTGATAGAGATCCAACGCCAGTGTCTCGGATCCACGAAAGAACCAATCATCGGTCTTTTCCGGCGCCATGGGATCTTGAAGATATTCCACCAAAGGGACGATCGTCTCGAGATAATGGTAGCGCTCTTCGATCAATCGGATGGCATTGGCGGATTTCCGATCGTAACCCAGCGGATCACCCGCAATCGCTGCGAGCAGCGACGGCAAGTCCTCCGGTTTTTCGATGACCCACCCCGCATCATAGTCGTTGACCTGGCGGGCCAACTCAAGCGTGTGATTGCAGATCACCGGCAGCCCGCACCGCAAAAACTCGATGGAGCGAAAGGACGCGCTGAAATCCCGTTCGATATTGTAGTCGGAGAGCTCAAGACCGATATTACACTGCTCGTTGAACAACCGCTCCATGTCACCGTACGGTAATAGACCGACATGCTGAAGCGTCGCGTCGCATTGCCTGTCTTCATTCGCGGAGGATGCACTCTCGGAGTCGGGCGCATTTTCGTGAACATAGCCGCCCGAAAGCAGAAGCAAGCGCCCCTTCATCGCCTTGCCGTCGGCAAGAGTCTCCCGTATTACATCGGTATAGCGTTGTCCCATACGCCAAGGCCAAGACACGCCGCCCGTAACGATGACCCAAGGATCCGTCGGATCCAAGCGACGGCGCGGCAACAAAGGTTCCGTCGAGATCGGAATGATGTCGATGGGAGCCCCGAAGCGGCAATCAAACCCGGCCAGAATGAGCCAGGGAATCAGAAACTGACGCTGCCGCTGTGTGCCGCAGATAAAGCGACTGGCTTTGCGATACAATGCAAGCATCCTGCTCGCGTGCAGATTGACGTCCTGGTGATCCTGAAAAAGCGCCTCGAGAATTCGCGGCGCAATGACATCCGCGATCAACGGGATCTCGTAATCGTCGGGGAAATGCTCCAAGAATTCCCAATAACCGACCAGGATGGCGTGCGGCTTGACCTCGCCGATCAGTTCGTGAAGCTCGGACCGACTCCCGAAGAAGCGAACATCGCTTGAATCGGCACCCGATTCATTGCGCTCTTCATCCGAAGCCAAATCCTTGGGATACGCGAAGGTGACATCAATACCGTTCTGGACAAGCCCTTTACCGAAATAGTGCGCTCGAACCGCGTTTCCAGACACGATTCGATCGGTCTGAAAACACGCGGCATGCGTCACGATCAACACTCGCATGATAGATCCATCGCAAATGAAATGAAGAGAGATCAAGAATTACCTTATAGAGGATGCCGGAAATGCCAATTCGTGACAAGCCAACACCGAGCCTTCGGCAGTAAGCCCGGCCGGTAGGGTGGACAAGCGCAGCGCAGTCCACCGATTCAGGCGCCGGAGTTGGCGGACTGCGCTGGCGCTTGTCCACGCTACGGCGCTTATCCCGACGACTGCGATCCAGCCGTTCTGGTGATCGGGGCCGGCCGTGCGCGCGAGGCCGCCGGTCGTCCCGGGATACCGCAACGCCGCCGAGCTTGCTCGTCACTCCGGCCATCGCGGCACCTGGCGTAGAGCGCCACAGGGCATGCGTGACGCCGCAGAGCGGATGCCACGAGCGATTGATCTCGTGGGTAGCAGGAGTTTCGTGCATCACCGTGCCGCCTCAAAGCGCATCGCTTCGCGCGCCGATGCCGTAGAATAGCCGGATCGGTCCAGCAACGAAGCATGACGATGGAAAGTTTTCGCGGTACGACGATTCTCTCGGTTCGGCGCGGCGGCAAGGTCGTGATCGGCGGCGACGGGCAGGTTTCGCTCGGGCAGACGGTCATGAAGGGCAACGCGCGCAAGGTTCGGCGCCTGTTCAAGGGTCAGGTCATCGCCGGATTCGCCGGGGCCACGGCGGACGCCTTCACGCTCTTCGAGCGCTTCGAGGGCAAGCTCGAGAAACACCAGGGCCATCTGACCCGATCCGCCGTCGAGCTCGCAAAGGACTGGCGGACGGATCGCATGCTGCGTCGACTCGAGGCGTTGCTCTGCATCGCCGACGCGCAGACCTCGCTCATCATCTCGGGCACCGGCGACGTGGTGGAGCCGGAGAACGACCTCATGGCCATCGGATCCGGTGGATCCTTCGCTCAGGCCGCGGCCCGTGCGCTGCTCGAGAACACCGAGCTCGGCGCCCGCGAGATCGTGGAGAAGGGCTTGAACATCGCCGCGGACATTTGCATCTATACCAATCACAACCTGGTGATCGAAGAGCTCGATACCGAAGGGTGAAGGCCATTCGCGGCGTCGTGGTCCCGCGTCTTGGCGGAACCCCGGGGCGATCCCCGCAAGTACGGTCTTCGGCCGGCGACGGCGACCCTGTCGACGAGCCGACGGCGCTCCATGGCGAAGCCTTGTGAGGTCAATCCTCCATCCCAACCGGTCGCTCGACCCGGGCGACCCTCTCGACGGACAGATCCAGATGTCGGAAATCACCCCACAACGCATCGTTTCGGAGCTCGACAAGCACATCGTCGGTCAGGACGAGGCCAAGCGCGCCGTCGCCATCGCCTTGCGTAACCGCTGGCGTCGGGCTCAGATCCCGGAGCCGATGCGCTCGGAGATCACACCCAAGAACATCCTGATGATCGGGCCGACCGGTGTAGGCAAGACCGAGATCGCGCGGCGTCTGGCCCGCCTGGCCAACGCACCCTTCTTGAAGGTCGAGGCGACCAAGTTCACCGAGGTCGGCTACGTCGGACGCGATGTCGAGTCCATCATTCGCGATCTGGCGGACATCGGGATCAAGCTTGCGCGCGAGCAGGAGATGGCGAAGCTCGCGGGACAGGCCGAGGCCGCCGCGGAGGAGCGGATCCTCGATGCACTCCTCCCGCCGCCGTCGAGCTTCGAGGAAGAGAGCCGCTCCGTCACCAGCTCGGCGACCCGCGAGAAGTTCCGTGATCGCCTGCGCGCCGGCGAGCTCGACGAGCGCGAGATCGAGATCCAGGTCTCCGCCTCGCCGATGGGTGTCGAGATCATGGCGCCGCCCGGCATGGAGGAGATGACGAACCAGCTTCAGGGGCTCTTCCAGAACCTGGGCCAGGGCCGCATGAAGCGTCGCAAGCTGCGCATCCGCGACGCACGACAGCTACTCAAGGATGAGGAGGCCGCCAAGCGGGTCAACGACGAGGAGCTGAAGCTGCGCGCCATCGAGAACGTCGAGCAAAACGGCATCGTGTTCCTCGACGAGCTCGACAAGGTCACCAAGCGCGGCGAAGGCATGGCCGGCGCCGATGTCTCGCGCGAGGGCGTTCAACGCGATCTCTTGCCGCTGGTGGAGGGCAGCACTGTATCGACCAAGCACGGCTCGGTGCGCACCGATCACATCCTCTTCATCGCCTCCGGTGCCTTCCATCTCTCCAAGCCGTCCGATCTGATCCCTGAGCTGCAGGGCCGCCTGCCGATCCGTGTCGAGCTCAAGGCACTGACCACGGAGGACTTCGTGCGGATTCTGACCGAGCCGGACGCCTCCTTGACGGATCAGTACCGTGCCCTGATGGCCACCGAGGGCGTCGCCCTGGAGTTCACCGAGGACGGCATTCGTCGACTCGCCGAGATCGCCTGGCAGGTCAACGAGCGGACCGAAAACATTGGGGCACGTCGCCTGCACACCGTTCTGGAACGGCTGCTCGAGGACGTCTCCTACAACGCATCGGACTTGGATCGCGTGACCGTGACCATCAACGCCGCCTATGTCGATCGGAATCTGGCCGGGCTCGCGGCCGACGAGGACCTGTCGCGCTACATCCTGTAAACCGCGCCCGGTGCGGTATGCATCATGTGTTGGCCTGGCTTGGCCGCGCCAGCTCCGATGACTGTCGGAGTCGGCGCGGTTTAGAGTATTAAAGAAATTTTAAACCGCGCCTCATCGAGACCGAGGACATCTCCGAAGCCAAACGCAACATGAAAATGACGCATGTCGCTCTGGACGCGGTTTAGAGCAACATCTTTCTTGAGCCGATCAATTCCATCCAAAAACGTCCGCGACAGCATCGCGGACGCCGGAGAATCCCATGCCGACACCCACCGAGCTTAACCTGCATCAACAATCGCGGATCCTCGAGATCACCTTCGACGACGGCTCGCACTTCAACCTGCCGTGCGAGTACCTGCGCGTCTACTCCCCCTCCGCCGAGGTCCAGGGCCACGGCCCCGGGCAGCGCGTCCTGCAGCTCGGCAAGGAGGACGTCGGGATCGACAAGATCGAGCCCGTCGGCAACTACGCCATCTGTCTGCACTTCGACGACGAGCACAACACGGGAATCTACTCCTGGGAGCACCTGTACCGCCTCGGGGTCGAGCAGGAACGCCTGTGGAAGGAATATCTCGACGAGCTCGAGAAGGCCGGACAGAAGCGAAAGGTCCGCGCGTCCTGATCCCCGACGCCGCTGTCGTGGACCCGATGTTGTAAACTGTCGCCCGCCCGGCACGACGCACGCCTGAAGCTCGCGTCGACCGACCCGGATCACACGGCCATCGGCGCATCAAGGCCTCGGCCTTTGAAAACATCATCGATCTGAACCGCGCCGCCGACGGCCCTTGTTCGCGTCAAGGCCAAGCAAACCCCGAAGCGGTGCAGATCCAATCACGCGCGGTTCAGCAGAGACACAGCATGTCCGACGACAAGACGACACATTTCGGTTATCAGCAGGTACCGGTCGAGGAGAAGGCATCGCGCGTGCGCGCCGTGTTCGATTCGGTCGCCTCCCGATACGACCTCATGAACGACCTCATGTCCTTGGGCATCCATCGGCTCTGGAAGCGTCACACCATCGAGCTCTCGGGCGTGCGCCGTGGTCAGCGGGTGCTGGATCTCGCCTCCGGGACGGGCGATCTCGCCGAGCGCTTCTCCGGCATCGTCGGCGCGCAGGGGCTGGTGGTCATGTCCGACATCAATGCCTCCATGCTGACCGAAGGGCGCGAGCGCATGCTCGACCGCGGACGCGTCGGCAACCTGCACTACGCCCTGATCAACGCCGAGAAGCTGCCGTTCCCCTCGGATTATTTCGACTGCGTCACCATCGGTTTCGGTCTGCGCAACGTCACCGACAAGCAGGCCGCACTCGTGGAGATGCAGCGTGTGCTGCGTCCGGGCGGACGGGCGCTGATCCTGGAGTTCTCGCACCCGGTCAGCCGCCCCTTGAGCAAGGCCTACGACCTCTACTCCTTCTCGGTCCTGCCCACGCTCGGGCGCTTGGTCGTGAACGACCCCGAAAGCTATCGCTATCTGGCCGAATCCATCCGCATGCACCCGGACCAAGAGACGCTGCGCGCGATGATGGAGGCGGCCGGGTTCGAGCGCTGCGACTACTTCAACCACAGCGGCGGTATCGTCGCCATCCACCGAGGTTACAAACTGTGACCGAAGGCATCCAGATCCCGGACGCGGTGCTGGCCGTCGTCGAGCAGGCCCTGAACCGCTACATCGCGCTGGACCCCGAGGGCTCGGCCGCATTCGCTGCACTGGAAGGACGGATCATCGGCATCGAGCTCAAAGGGTTCGGCACGCGCGTGACCATCATCCCGAGTGAGCAGCGCCTCCAGCTCTTCGGCGGTTACGACGCCGAGCCCGATTGCCTGATCCGCGGCACCCCGCTCGCGCTCGCCCGCATGGGCATGGCCGAGCGCAAGGAGACGCAGATCATCCAGGGCGAGGTCGAGATCCTCGGCGATACGTCCCTGGCCCAAGCCTTCAACCGTGCCATCGCCGGCCTCGACGTGGATTGGGAGGAGCAGCTCGCCCGCGTGATCGGCGACCCCTTCGCCCACCAGGTCGGCAACCAAGCGCGTGCAGCGGCGCAGTGGGCACGCAAGACATCCGAGTCCCTGACCGAGGATCTTCAGGAATACCTTCAGGAAGAGGCCCGCCTGACCCCGACCCGCTACGAGGTCGAGGCATTCCTCGCGCAGGTCGACATCCTGCGCGACGATGTCGAGCGCGCCGAGGCGCGTATCGAACGCCTCGAGCGCCTCGCTCGACCGCATGCGGGGTCCGGCACCCCGTCATGATCGGACCCCGCGAGGCCCTGCGGCTCTTCCGCATCAACTGGATCCTTCTGCGCCACGGACTCGACGAGGTCATCCTCGCGACCCATCTCTTTCGGCCGCTGCGCTGGGTCATGTACATCTCGCCCTGGCACTGGTTTCGGCGCGACCTGCCGACCTCCTACCCCGTGCGCGTGCGCCTCGCGCTGGAGGATTTGGGTCCGATCTTCGTCAAATTCGGTCAGATCCTCTCGACCCGACGCGATCTGCTCCCGGACGACCTGGCCGTCGAGCTGGCCAAGCTCCAGGATCGGGTGCCGCCCTTCGACGGCGCGGAGGCCCGCGCCATCATCGAGAAGGCCTGGGGCTGCTCGGTCGACGATGTCCTCGATGAGTTCAACCCCATCCCGCTCGCATCCGCCTCCATCGCTCAGGTCCACACCGGACGCTTGAAGAACGGCACCGAGGTCGTGGTCAAGGTGCTGCGCCCAGGCATCGAGCGGACCATCCGCGGTGATCTCGGGCTGATGTACACCGTCGCCCATCTCGCCGAGCGCTACTGGAAAGACGGGCGTCGGCTGCGCCCGGTCGATGTGGTCCGCGAGTACGAAAAGACCATCTACGACGAGCTGGATCTGCAACGCGAGGCCGCCAACGCCTCCCTGCTGCGTCGCAACTGGATCCACAGCGAGATGCTCTACATCCCGGAGGTCTACTGGGACTGGACCCGCCCCGGCGTCATGGTCATGGAGCGCATCTACGGGACCCCGGTCAGCGATGTCGCGCGGCTCAAGGCCCAAGGCGTGAGCATGAAGCAGCTCGGGGAGCGCGGGGTCGAGATCTTCTTCACCCAGGTCTTCCGAGACAACTTCTTCCACGCGGACATGCACCCGGGCAACATCTTCGTCGAGCCGTCCGGGCGCTATATCTCGATCGACTTCGGGATCGTCGGCACACTCACGACCGAGGATCAACGCTATCTCGCCGAGAACCTGCTCGCCTTCTTCGAGCGCGACTATCGGCGCGTCGCCGAGCTGCACGTGGAATCCGGCTGGGTCCCGTCCGGGACACGCGTGGATGAATTCGAGTCCGCCATCCGCACCGTCAGCGAGCCCATCTTCGAGAAGCCTCTGGCCGAGATCTCCTTCGGACACTTCCTGGTGCGCCTGTTTCAGACCGCCCGACGCTTCGACATGGAGATCCAGCCGCAGTTGGTGCTGCTCGAGAAGACACTCCTGAACATCGAGGGCCTCGGCCGACAGCTCTACCCCGAGCTGGATCTCTGGACGACCGCCAAGCCTTACATGGAACGCTGGATGAAGGATCAGATCGGCGTCGTGGGTCTGCTCGACCGGACCAAAAAGAACTTCATCTCGGTCGCCGACCAGACACCCGAGATCCCCTTAATGGCCTACCGGATACTCAGCACCTACGACAAGCGTCTACGGGCTGCCGAGGCCGGATCACTCCGAGACCACGGCCGCAACGGCAGCCACGACACGGCCAATTCGACATCCCAGTCGGTCCGCGCACTCGGGGGCGCCACCGTGATCGTCTGCGGCACACTCGTGCTGCTGCTCGGCCCGGGTCCGTGGCTGCCTGCCACGACCGGAGTTGCACTCGTCGCAGGCTGCTACATGCTCGGCGCGCTGCTGTTTTTCTCTGCGGCGCGTCAGGCCTAGGCGTCAGCAGCTCGCCGGCTAGCGACCGCATCGTCGGCTGCCGCCTGCCCCGGGAACCAGGTGCGATCCAGCAGGAGCGGCAATGTAACCGGGCATTTCGCAGGGAGCTGCGATTCTTCGATGTCCATACGTTGCGCTGCCGTCGATCGCGCCTTCTTGTAGGCGCTCTCTAGAGACTTTTCTGCGGCATCGACGACGTTTTTATCCTCCCTGATCATCAACTCCGTCTGGTGCCTGACCTGATCGATAGTCTCGCGCCTTAGTCCGGATCTCTCCGATTCGCGCCAATGCCATATCAGCAACTGCACCAAAAGATAAGTCAGCTGCCCTTCAATCAGATCGCGATCGGGATCGGGATCCACGAGGGAGACAACCTCTTCCACAAGACGGTCGACGTCCACGGCATCCCAACGACCTTCTCTCAGGAATCTCGCCGTTTCCATCGCCCAAGCCGATGGGTCGGATGGGGTCGCGGGTTTGGACGCGATCTCGAGCGGGAGCGGAGCGCTGATTTCGACGCTTCCCCCCCCTTCCTGCCGCTGCCGATACTGCGTCAAAACATCCTGGGTCGACCCTGATCCCACAACGCGACCGTGCTCCATCAGCAGCGCCTTGTTGCACATTCGCTTGATCAGCTCCTCTGAATGGGACGACAACACAATGATCGACACCTGCTCGGTAAAGAGCTTCAAGCGCTCGCTGGCTTTCTGTAAGAATGCTGCATCGCCGGCTCCGATGCCCTCGTCGATCAAAAGAATATCCGGAGCAACCGACGTCGAGACGGCGAAGGCCAGACGCATCCGCATGCCGGCCGAATAGGTGCGGATCGGCAAGTTGAGAAAATCCCCGAGCTCGGTGAAGTCCGCAATCTCATCGAGCCGACCACGCATCTGAGACCGGCTCAGACCCAAATAGAGACCACGCAGAATGATATTCTCATAGCCCGTACTCTCCGGATCCATCCCGAGGCTGATGTCGAACAGCGGTACCGTCGACCCATCGACCGCAACCCGCCCCTCATTCGGCTCGTAAATGCCACCCAGGACACGGAGTAGCGTCGTTTTGCCTGCGCCGTTATGGCCCACCAAACCGATCCGATCCCCGCTCTCGAGTTGAAGGTTGATATCCTGTAACGCTTGCACGACCGAAATTCGATCGGAGCCGGATTCGGAACGGATCTGCCCGCCCGTCGCACTCTGTATCAAACGATTCTTGATGGATCGGGTTGCGGAGCTATAGACCGGGAAGGATACCGAGACCTTCTCCAGGGTAATGGATGCCATCTGCCTATCCTCAGACCCAGTAGGCGATCCGCCAACGATAAGCGGAGTAAAAGAAGAGCGTAACCCCCCAGCCGACCACGGCAATAAGCAAGACCGCCAACCAATTACTGAGAGAAGGTGTGTGACCGAGCATCGGCGCGCGGAGGATTTCGACCATGTGGTAGAAGGGATTCAACTCCAGCAAAAGTGCACGGTCCGGCAACATCTCGGGCCGCCAAATGACCGGCGTCAAAAAGAACAGCACCTGTACGATACTGCCGATGATCAGTGGAACATCTCGAAAACGCGCGCTCAGCAGACCGAAGAAGAGCGCCATCCAGAAACCGTTGATCAGGAGAATCGCAACCGCCGGGAGAATCCAAAGTGCATTCCAGCTTAGATCCACGTCATACCACCAAGCTACGGCAACGAAGATCCAGATATTGTGGGCGAAGGCGATAACCGCCGTCCAAACCTCGCGATACGCGTAGATGGACACTGGCGCATTGAGCTGGCGAATCATTCCCTCCGCAGAGATAAAGGTCGTACACCCTCCCAAGATCATCGCGGATACGAGACCCCAAATCACGAATCCGGCGGCGAGAAACGGCAGGTAGTCATGCAGCTCTTGACCGAAGATCTGTCCGTATAGAAGACCCAGTGCGAAGACCATCACACCCATTGAGATCGTAATCCAGAAAGGCCCAAGGGTAGAACGCCGATAACGTTGGCGGATGTCATGCAGACCCAAGGTGGCCCAAAGCTCTCGCCGACGCCAACCTTCGAATATATCGCGCCAAGCCTTTTTGAGCTGCTCAGGCTCAAGACCATGACTGAGCTGCTGAAGCAGTGGTGATTGAACATTAACGGTATTGGATGTCATGGATTGGTTCCGTTGACGACGCCGCCTACAGCACCCAGAAGGCGGTGTGCACGAAAAGCAGCTGCATAGCTACGATAAAGAAGGCGTGTCGCCAGCTCGTCGATAGGAAGGTCGAAGCGACACCGCTCTTGCGCGAATCGATCGAGCTCACGGGCCGCTTTCACAACGTCTTCGAAAATCGGCTCGACAACCTCCCAGTCTGATTCTGCACGATCGATCTGCGACCAGGCGCGGGCCTCGGGCTCGGGATGAACTTGAACCAAGACCCGATCCGCCCGACCTTGTCGATAGCTATGACTGCAGGCATCTTCGAAACTCAAAGACCGCGCCATCTCGGTCACCGCCGCCGCGTTGCGAGTGACCTTCAGACCGTTGCTATGCAGACGATAGCCCAACTCGCCCCATTCGAAGCCAAGTGGAAGACGTGGATCCAACGCACCCTGCTCAAGAAGAAACGCGCGCTTGAAGGACCGCGATTCTCCAAAAAATGCTGAGCCATCCATAGCGGACCCGGACGACGCCTCGGGATGGTCGCAAGGCATGCAACCGGCGTCGGCGAGGTAATGCATCAGCGGAGAACGTGCGGCCTCGCCCCGCAGCCGAGTATAACCGAGGACGCAGACATGCGGGTCCGGGTACTCCTTATGGGTGCGTTGGTGCTCCTCCAGGCAGCAAGGGTCCAAGACCTCATCCCCGCTCACAAAAAACACGATGCGGCCACGAGCAACCGACAACCCGGCATAGGAATCAACGGAAGTCTTGGAATGGCGTCCCGAAGCATACCGGAAAGGCAGAGTGGACCTGATCGCTTGAAGGTCCTCCGGCAACGCCTCCGCAAGCCCTTCCGCTGAAACGCAGACCTCGAACCGCTCTACGCCGATGCTCTGAGCATGAAGACTGTCAAGACAATCCCTCAGCCCCCGACACTGATCCGAAAGGCGGAGAACGACGCTGATCGGAGGCACCGGTCCCTCCGGATCAATCCCGCTCACATCGCATACCCCGTTGCAACGGCTCGACTCGCAGAAGGGGAATCAGGGCACGCTCGGCAGCCTCCTTCGAAAAACGCTGAGCGACGAGCGCTTGGCCTGCCGAAGAGAGACGGCCCCAAAGATCATTGTCCAGGCAGACACGAATTACCGAAGAGGCGAAGTCTCCCGGATCCTCGCTGACCATAGCCTCGACCTCGTGGGTCAACCCCATACCTTCCGCGCCGACAGATGTCGTCACCACCGGCAATCCGAGGGCAAGGCTCTGGCCGACTTTTCCCTTCATCCCGGCACCATGCCGTAACGGTGCAACGAAGACACGCATGCGTCGGAACCACGACTCCACGTCGCGAACGTAACCGACCGGACGGACGCATCGTGACTTGAGCGCGCGAATGGAGTAAGGCATATCACTGCCAACGATGTAGAAGTGCACTGTCGGGATCTGATCGAGAATACGGGGGAGAATATCTCTGACGAAGTAAAATACCGCGTCTATGTTTGGTGGATGACTAAAACTACCGATAAAGAAAAGGCCGGATCGGCCAGAAACCGGAGCGACAACCGAAGAAACCGCATGAATATTCGGCAAGACGTGAACCTTTATTCCCGGATCCTCGTCCAAAAGAGCGCGCTTTTCATCCTCGGTTATCGCAATCGTCAGATCGGAACAACGAGCGTTGCATATTTCGATGCGCCGAAATGACTCCGCAAGATGAGCAAGCGGCTCGGGTTCGGGACTGAAGGGGATACCGCGGCGCAAACGGATCCAATGCAGATCGACCGTGTCGTAGATCACTTCGGCCCGTGGCGCGAGTGCCCGCACCATCGGCAAATACCGCTCGGCAATCTCCGGACGCGAAATCCACACAAATCGGTACATAGCGCCGTTGACGATCAGATGCCGCCATGCCGCCTCCCGACCGATAACGACGGAGATTCCGAGCTTCTCAAGCGACCTCGTATAGGAAACACCTTCGGCGTCGTGATCACCGATAAAATCGACACCACATCCCGCCTCGCGCATCACATCCAAAATCATGCGCATACGATACGAGCCGGAATCGCGGTCGGGAGTCGGCGGTTTCCAATCAATCACGAGAATATCTTGTGCTCCGACACGCGGAGTCGGAAACAGGCAAGACCAGTCTCCTGTCCAGGGAGGAACCAGCTGGGACCAGCCCGGCTCCTCCAAACCATTTCTGCCGAACAGGGGCATCCGCGATGAGCGAATTGCAGCTTTGATCTTTTGCCGCCGGGTATCCTGCAGCGGCAGCCGCCGGAATAGGGATCGAAGCGAACGCTCCATCGCGGCTCTCCAAGATACAATGACGCTTGAGAACAGCCTAGCCGGGGACTTCATTCGTCTTGCCGAAATCCGGCACGCGAAGCGTATATCCTGATGCGCCGCGAGTCCGACATCATGCGGTCAACGGATCCACTAAACCAAGCCGCTCAAGGCGGCGGCGGTAACGGGCACCGACCGCTGCGAGACTATGAAACGCCCGAATGTAGCGAGCACCTGCACTCCCCTTCGCCGCAGCAAAGGATCGGTCATCGACAAGACGCCTCATAAAATCGGCCGCCATCTCGACGTCGGCCTCAGCCCAGAGCTGCCCTGCACCATGCGGATATTCGTCGTCGCCGACCGGAGCCAAGGCGTAATCGACCAGGCAACAGTTCTCTTCGTTCGTGAAATCCAGATTGCCGGAATATCCGGTCGCAATAACCGGTTTGCCCATCAACATCGCCTCTGCAAGACCGCGCCCGAAGCCCTCCGATCTGTGCAGAGAGACGAAGCAATCGCACCGGCTCATCAGCGACCTGATCTCCCGATCGTCCATCACACGATCGAGCCAAGTGATCCGCTCGTCGTCCGCGACGCCGCTGCTCTTGAATTCCTCGTAGGCGTCCGAGCACTCCGACATACCATTCGTTTTGATGACGAGACCGACCGAATCGTCGGCACTCGAGAACGCTTGTCGAAACGCCCTAAGGACGGCCAATGGGTTCTTACGGCTGACGAATGAGCGAAAGTCAAAAAAGAAAAGAAAGAGAAAGCGATCTTCGGGCAGCCCGAGTGTCCGACGCGACACGGCTGCGGTGATACGGTGCTCCACTGCAAGCGGCATCCATACCACGGGACAACTAGCCTTCTCGGCGATCGCCTGTTGAATGAAACGCGATGGCGCCCAGATCTCGTTCAAGCCCTCGAATGCCGGCAACCAAGCATCCGGAAAGCGGCTGAGCTCCCAAGCCCAATAGCCGATATTGTAGGCACCGCTATCCAGACTTTCGCCCTGATGCTGCCACGCCCTCTCCATCTCGTCGGCGTTCAATACGAGAATGTTTGCGCGGTAGACCGCCGTCGAATCCTCGCGGTGCATCATGTCGAAATCCTTATGCAACCCCGCCGTCTCGCGGCCGTAGTCACCGTAGAGGTTTCGCAGAGCGAAGGGGATCGCTGCGGCATCGCAGGCAGATGCGGCCGTTCGAATATCCTCCGCTCGGCCCAGTACGGCATAAGGGTGCCCAATCAAGAGAGCGCCCGGCACGGGAGTGTTTCGCCGCAGCCCCATCGGTCGGTCCGAAAGCAACCGATCCGACGGTTGTTCGGTGCTCGACAAATCGACCGACCGTTCGCGGGCCGATCTCCATGCGCAGAGGAAACGATCACGCAAACCCGCAAAACCATCTGCACGCGTGATCGTCAGCGCTCGCGAGATGGCAGTGAAGAGTCCACCATGCCGAGTGACAATTTTGCGGATTGGCATCAACATGCGCTGGATCTAACGGATTGGGCGTGGGCGGATGCGGCAGAGCTCGCCGCGACGGTGGCGCCCGGATCACTTCCGAGCTGCGGCGGCGCCATATCGTCCAGAGCCGACCGCGTTGCTTCGAGGTAGCCATGGCCGTAATACTGATCCGGCTCCAAGTGATTTCCTTCCGCCCATTCGTTCCAGGCATTCACGAAGACGAACCGCTCGCCAGGCGGGTTCAAACGTCTCGACTGCGTGACGAGCGTCGAAAGCCAATGTTCGTACAGGTCGGGCGTGGAATTCAGAAAGATCGTGCCCGCATCCTGCCTTCGAGCAGTATTGTCCCAGGAGGGCATTGCCGTGCGAAAAAATCGATGATCGGGCAACGGCCGCTGCATGAACCGCTCGGCGGTTGCCGGATAATCATAGACCTGGCCCGAGAATGCCGAGTTGTCTAAAGGAGGCCGCGTTTCGAGCGGTACCGAGAGATCGTGCGGAGGGAACTCTACGATCGCGTCGAATCCGAAATCCGCCGGATCGGAAGACAAACCAAAACTTTGAACGCAGGCAAGATAAATCTCGCCCAACCCCGAACGAACGCAGTACTCGCGCCAGATCTCGGCAGTATGCATCGGATCGGGAAACAATTCGATACGATAAACGAGAATCAACGGACGGCCGTTGATACGAATATAGCGGTGGTCTCGGAGGAACGGCTGCAGGTGACGAATGAATGCCAAGTCGTCGGTTTCCGAATGCTGCTGCGCGATCAGGATATCCGCCTCACGCCCGTCCCAGCGCCGAGACCAGCTCTCGTTGGCCCAGCAGATACAAAACGGGAAATCGGGCTTTCCGGATGCCAACATTTCATCGATCGGGCGCTGCAGCAATCGTTTGCCGGCAAACCAATAATGGTAGTAACAAAACCCGTAAATACCATAATGCCGCGCCAAATCGGCTTGTGCCTGCCGGGTCTCCGCAAGCCTCAGATCATAAAATCCGAGATCCGAAGGGAGATGGGGCTGCCGGTGCCCCGAAAAGTTCGGTTTCGCGCGGGTGACATTGGTCCACTCGGTGAATCCTTTGCCCCACCATAGATCGTTTTCCGGGATGGGATGAAACTGCGGCAAAAAGAACGCAATGAGCTTGACCGTATCCAGATCATCGAGTGTCGACTGCCACCGGTCGAGAAAGATTGCACTGTTGGCTGCAATACGCGTCAACTTCTCGGCCGGGCGGGCATTCGTCGAGATGCTCAGATGATGCACAACGACCGAGCTCGGCTCATAGACCACGTGACGCCCGGCCGCTTGAACGCGCAAGGAGAGATCGCAGTCCTCGTAGTACGCCGGCGCATAGACTTCGTCGAATCCGCCCAGACTGTTGAACAGCGACGCCTCGATCAGGATACTCGCGCCCGAGCAATGATCGACCCGACGGCGCCAACCATAAAGCGGGTCCGAAGGGTCTTCGTTGAGTCCGATCAACTCGACACTCCCGTTACGCTTTAGAGCAGCTCCCGCCTCCTGCAAATGCCCGCTTGGATAAATCAGCTTGGAGCCTGCAATCCCGGTGTCCGGCTCATGCACAAAGACGTCGAGCAAGGCATCGAGCCACCCGGCCTGGACCTGGGTGTCGTTGTTCAGAATGTGCAGGTAGCGGCCTCGGGCCAGAGCTGCGCCGCGGTTGCAGCTCAAGAGGAAGCCTTGGTTGACGTCATTACGTACATGACGGATCCCCGAGACGGCACGCAGCATCTCAGGTGTTTCGTCGGTCGACGCATCGTCGATCACGATGATCTCGATCGAAGCCCGTGGCGGCGCTGCCGCGATGGACTGCAGACAACAAAGCGTGAATCCGGCTTGATTGTAGACCGGCATGAGGATCGTGACCTCGGGATCCCGATCGAAGGGAAGAGTAAGATCGGAGGCCGCCTCCACGAACCCGCTCTCGAGAGCAGGAAGTAGGTGCGGGGGTGCAATTCGCGAAACATCCTCTTCGCGCTCCGAGACCCCGTCGGGGTGCCGCTCCTGCAGCCAATGCCGGTAACTCGCGGTATCCTTGATGAAAAAAGAGAACGATCTGTACAACAGTGACTTGAAGCGTAGTCTTCCACCAGATGGCAGCGGAAGCCTATGGTAGATAGCGCGTAACGCGCGCCCGACGATCGCTCGCGCATCGTACAGGGTGGCGACGTGCTGAAGGCGCGGAATTCTCATGTGGACGAGACGACTAAATCGTTGAAAAACGTGATTATGAAACGATCGGACTCCGAAACTCACCGGATCTCCAAGGCTGGCACCGATCGCTCGCCCTTCCGTTCAAGCGAACGAGCCGGAGCATAGTCGTCGGCGAGACTGCGACTAGGCGATCCAGCAGGGCAACCTAAACGCCGAGGCTTTGCGCGGGCGACGCGACATCTTAACAGCAGCCAAGACGCATGCCAGCATCGATGTTGCCCTTGCATCCTCCAAGATCCCGTCGCCGCCTCGCCAATCGCGACGGCCGGCGCAGGGTATCGTCGACGATTAGCACCTCCGATCGTTTCTCCAGTATCATCGTCGGATGGGGCCGACGGGCAAGTTTCGCGAGCGCCGGACACGGAGCGATCCGCGTCGGATCATCACCATTGTGTCGAGAGGCAGGCCCACGCCCTCGCTGCAAACATTAGAAATCGCCCGGGCGCATCGCTCGGGTGGGCCACGGCGAACCGAGCGCGTTCTGGTCATTCTAGATGCGTCTCCCTCGGCCTCGACGCGCATCACCCTCACGAACTTGACCGAGCGGCCGCGGCGAGAGCCGCTCTATCTCGCTAAGACGCTTCGATTTGCGATATGAAGAACCTTCCAGGTGCCTTTTTCCCGACCTCATCCGAAGACCTTGCGGGACGTGGACCCGTCCTGGTCGTCGCTGCCGAGCCCGGCGACGAGATTTTCGGCTGCGGCGGCACCTGCCGCCGACACGCCGTTGCGGGAGACACCGTCGTGGTGTTGGTCATCACCGACGGTTGTCGTGATCTCGCGGACCCATCGGCTCGCGCCGAGGTCAGAGGCAGGCTCGAAGCCCAAAGCCGCAAGGCCTCGCGAGTGTTGGAGTCTCGAGAGCCGATATTCTGGGGCGAAGCATCTTCGGCAATCGAATACGGTGAGAAGATGATCCAACGTCTCGTTCAGGTCGCCACCGAGGCCGGCGCCAAACTCATCTACGCCCCCTCCGTTCAAGACCCCGATCCGACACGCTCCGTCATCGGCTTGATCGCACACGAAGCGGTCCGTCGGCTTCCCGTTGATTCGGCTTTAGTCGGGTACGAGATCGATGTACCGCTCCAACCGAATCTGCTGAGCGACATCACTGCCGTCTTCGACCTGAAACTGGCCGCCGCAGCGTGTTTCAGCTCGCAGCCGCACGAGCAGCTGCGCAGCGATCAAGTCGCAGCACTGAATCGCCTGCGCGCCTTCAAACTTCCCGCCCAGGCCAAGGCCGCCGAGGGGCTGATGGTCAGTCGCGGCGAAGACCTCTCGCGGCCGGTGCCGGGCACATCATCGCGAATGAAGACGTGGGCTGAATCGCCGTCCGACCAACCCCTCGTTTCCGTCGTAATCCGTAGCGCGCATCGTCCCGAGCTCGCGGACGCCCTCGATTCAATCGCAGCGCAAACCTACCGACACATCGAAGTTGTTTTGGTCGATGTCGCGGGGAACGGAATGCTCGACGCAGAACCCTGGTGCGGGCAGTTTCCGGTGCGCACGGCGTCGAGCGGCGCCCCGCTCGGCCGCGGAGCTGCCGCCAACCTCGGCGTAACTTCGGCGATCGGCCAATATGTCGTCTTTTTGGATGACGACGACTGGTTCCTCCCGGATCACGTGAGCTGCCTCGTCACCGCCTTGAGCCGGTCGGATACCGCTCGCGCCGCCTATGCGGGGGTTGAATGCCGAAAGAGGAGCGAAAACGGGGATTGGGAAGTCATCCACGTGTTCAACGAGCGGCACGATGCAACCCGACTTCTCGTCGAAAACTACCTTCCCATCCATGCCGTCCTCTTCGAACGATCGCTGTTCGATGACGATATTCGCTTCGACGATAATTTGGCACTCTACGAAGATTGGGATTTCTGGGTCAAACTGAGTCGCCGAACCAATTTCCTGCATGTCGACCGAATCACCACCGTTTATCGCATATCGGAAGGGAGCGGCTTCGGGGTACGTGCCCCGACACCCGAGACGCGTGTCGGCTTGGAAGCCTTCTTCGATCTCTGGCGTCGGCGCTGGAACTTGACGGAAGTGATCGCGATCGCCGGTTACACCAAACATCAGGTCGCTGCGGCGAAAGCGGAATCTCAACGGCAATGCGATGCACTGCGGGAGGATCTCCGGAAATTACGTGCGCAGCACAAAAAGGACGCGGAGCGAGAACAGGCGTTGGAGAGGATGCAGGCCACGCTGGCTGCGCGCGAGGCTCGAATCTCCTTCCTCGAAACGACAACCGACGGCAGAATCGCGAGCTTGGACAAACTCACGACGGCGCTCGCCGCATGTCAAGCGCGCATAGCCAAACTTGAGTCGGAGAGTATCGAAAAATCGCTGCAAATCGATCAGTTGGAGTATGCGTCTTCCAACCATGAAACGCGGTCCCTGGAGCTGGAGTCCTCGCTCGGCGAGTCCATCTCGGAGATGCATGCGCTTCGATCGGCGTTGAGTGCGGAGCGCGAGCAGGTCGCAGCACTCGAACAGATTGCCGCTGCCCACGAGCAGAAGAACTGTTCGCTTGAGCGCGACCTCTCTTCGGCCCTCGAGTTGGCACAAGCGAGCGCGAATCAGAGGGACCAGCTCGCAGAACGGCTCAACACGATATACAGCAGTGCGTTTTGGCCATGGGCGGCGAAACTCCTCCTGCTCGAGCGAGACCAGCGAACGCTTCCTCGGACAATGACGACAGCGATGAAAATCGCTTGGTGGTCGGCGACTTTTACACTTCCATCGGCCTTACGTCGTCGATCACATGCACGACAAATCAACGCGTCGGGTTTGTTCGATGAATTCTGGTATACCCAGCGTTATCCGGAGGTTCTGCTTGGCGGTTACCGACCGATACTGCATTGGCTGAGCATCGGGTGGCAAGAGCACCGCGACCCGCATCCCTTATTCGATACGGCATGGTATCTCGCTCACTGTCCGGAGGCGGCCGAGAGCCCAATCAATCCTCTTATTCATTATCTGCAAGTCGGCGCAAACACAGGCATCGACCCGCATCCATTCTTCGACACCGCCTGGTACCTCGAGAACAACCCTGATATCGCGGCGATGGGTGTCAATCCGCTCGCGCATTATATCGCTACAGGCGCCCGGGAAGGTCGGAGCCCGCATCCTCTCTTCGATGCAGCTTGGTATCTCGAGAACAACCCGGACGTCGCCGCAGCAGGAAAGAATCCCCTCATCCATTTTGTCGAACAAGGCGCCCGAGAGGGCCGAGATCCGCACCCCCTGTTCCGATTGGATTGGTATCTCGAGAACAATCCCGCTCTTCGAGGATCCGACATCAATCCGCTTCGTCATTTTCTGGTCGATGGCACAAAGACGAACGAGGGTCCTCATGCGTTGTTTGACGGCCCCTGGTACGCGGCAGTTAACCCGACCGTGGCATCCAGCGGACTGCACCCCTTTATTCATTACGTCACTCAGGGCTGGACGGAGCACCTCGCTCCGCATCCGCTATTTGATTCGACATGGTATCTCGAACACAGCGCCGATGTGCGAGATGCAGGAATTGATCCTCTGCGGCACTACATCGTTGCGGGGGCATCCGAAGGCCGAGATCCCTGTCCGCTTTTCGATACGGATTGGTATCGCGAGCACAACGCCGATATCTGCGGTGCCAACCCGCTTTATCATTACCTCTCTGCCGGCGCCGACGAGGGACGTGATCCCCACCCGTTCTTCAATACGTCCTGGTATCTCGAGAACTACCCGGACGTTTCGGAAAGCGGACGTAATCCTCTCGTCGACTTTTTGCTGTTCGGCGCTGAACGGGGCTGCAGCCCGGGGCCCGGCTTCGACTCGGCATGGTACCGCAGTCGGTATCCGGACACCCAAGCAATCAACCCATTGATCCACTACCTAATAGCGGGCGCATCCGAAGGCCGTTTGCCCCTAAACCCCGAACACAGCGGCGCCAAAGGACGCCCTGAGCTCAAGCCGGGAGCTTTTGGAAAGGGAGACCCGAACCAAACGGCCGGGCGTGCCAGCTGCGACTGGGACGGAGATTGGCGGTCTCTTTTTCCGGAACCCGAGACCGTGCCGACCCGACTGCTCGTGATCGACTGGAAACCCCCGACGCCCGACCGCGACTCCGGCTCCTACCGAATGCAGATGATCCTGGAGCTCCTCCTGGAAGCCGGACATGCAGTCGATTTCATTGCAGATCGACCCGCAGAGGATCCGGGTTACGCCCGGTCCCTCGAGGTTAAGGGCATCGGGATTATCATCGGTCAACAGGCAGCGCTCGAGCACCTGCGAACCAAAGGCGGAACCTATCGCAGCGCTTGGATCTCTCGGCCCGAGCTTGCAGAGGTCTATCTGCCGATCGTGCGAGCATTTGCCGTCGCCGCTCGGGTCATCTACGACACCGTCGATCTCCATTGGATCCGTTTCCTACGCGGTGCCTCTTTCGAAGCCGATCCCGATCGACTGGTCTCCCTGGCCGAGCACTACCGACGCATCGAGCTGTCCAACGCAATCGGCGCAGACCTCACAGTCGCCATCACCGAAGACGAAAAGCATGCACTGCTCGAGCAAAGTCCGAGGCTTGAGGTCGCCGTCGTGCCGAACGTTCATCGCGTCTGCCCGACCGTCGCACCCCCGTCGTCCCGCCGCGACCTATTTTTCATCGGCGGCTTTCAGCACACACCGAACGTCGATGCCGTGCTCTATTTCGTTCAACGTATACTGCCGCTCGTACATGCTCGGCAGCGCGATATCCGATTCAACATCGTCGGAAGCGATATGCCGGATGTGATTCGCGCACTCGAATCATCCTTGATCAACCCCGTCGGTTATGTCCCGGATGTCGCCGCTTGGTTCGACCAAAGTCGGGTCTTCGTTGCGCCGCTGCGCCACGGTGCCGGGATGAAGGGCAAGATCGGCCAAAGCCTCAGCTATGGATTGCCCGTCGTCACGAGTCGGATCGGTGCCGAGGGCATGGGGCTGACGCATGAGGTGAACGCTATGATTTGCGATGACCCGGAGGATTTCGCTGCGGCAATTCTGCGGCTCTATCGAGACGACACGTTTTGGGAGAGTCTCTCGGCGGCAGGGTGTGGACTGATCAAACGCCACTTTTCCAAGGAAGCCGTTGCAAAGAAGCTCCTACCCCTTTTCGAATGAAATCTCCAAAGAGCAAGCCGAGCCGACACGCCTCGCCGGTTCAATTATCGGAGCCCGCCATGCCGACAGGCGAAGACAACAGCGTTCTTATCGTCGGCGTTTATTTGCCGACGATCGCCAACCATGCAGATAGTATTTCGGCGGATCTGCTGGGTGCCCGGCGCTGGAGGGTTGATCTTCGATGGGCTGCAATCGGGGAAGGGCCCGTGCCGGAGCTGGTTCGCGACCATACCGCGCTGGCACTCGCCTCGCCTGTTCCCAAGTACGCTCTTCTGAATCGGCTGCTCGCCGGCATCGAGCTCGATAGATACCGCTACATCATCGTCATCGACGACGATATCGAAATCGGCCCCACATTCCTCGACCGTTTTTTGGAGCTTCAAACAACCTACGATCTCGCCCTGGCACAACCCGCCCGCACACACGACAGCTATATCGATCACTATTTCGTGGCCCAATTGCTCGGCGTCGCAGCGCGATGGACTCGCTTCGTCGAGATCGGTCCTGTCTTCTCACTCCGACGCGACGCCTTTCCACATATATTGCCTTTCAACGAAGAAGCGCCGATGGGCTGGGGTCTCGATTTCGTGTGGCCGGTACAGTTGGAGGCCAAAGGCTGTCGGCTCGGAATCGTCGATGCCGCGCCGGTCAAACACGCCCTGCGCAAACCGGTGACGACCTACGATTATGGCGAGACCGACACCGAGATGAGCCGCTTTCTCGCCGAACGAAAACACCTCGCAAGGGATGATGCGTTCATCGCGATCGAGACGTATCCACTGCACCCGCAGAGCACATAACCGGATCCGACATCCTCGATCGCGAGGTCTTTTTCGACGTCAAGATCACCGCCACGAGAAGGCATTGACCGTGAACCCAGTTGATCTACCCGGCCCAGCGCCACTTATCAGCGCAGTCATCTGCACCCACAATCGGGCCTCGCTGCTGCAACAAGCATTGGACTCGCTGTGCAACCAGACCATCGGCATTAACCGATTCGAAGTGGTCGTGATCGACGATGGCTCCACGGACGAAACCCCGAAGACGGTCGAGCGCTTTCGCTCCCTTCTCTCCTTGCGCTACGCCTACCAAAGAAATTCCGGTCTAGCAAGCGCGAAGAACCATGGATTATTCCTGTCTCGATCACCCATCGTCACCTTCCTTGACGATGACGACATACTGGACGAACGCTGCTTGGAAGAGCATTACCTTAGCCATCAGCGCTTCCCGCTGCCCAATTTCGCCGTACTCGGATACACCGACCTTGCTCGCGAGCCCGCCCGATCCCCATTAATGCATTACGTGACGGAAATCGGCTGCCAGCTCTTTTCCTATCCTCATCTGACCCACGGCTCGGAACTCGATTTCAGTTATTTCTGGGGCGGTCGCTCCTCCTGTAAGCGCGGATTCCTGCTCGAGCATGGCGTTTTTAATCCAGCCTTTCGATTCGGCGCGGAAGACATCGAGCTCGGATTCAGGCTTCAGCGGGTCGGACTGCGTGTTGTCTATAACGCCAACGCGATCAGTCATATGGTCAGAACGCTGAACTTCGAGGACTTCTGCAGGCGCTGTCATGCGCAGGGTCGGTCGAATTGGCTGTTCAGCCGACTGCATCCGGATCCCGAGGTCCAAACTTGGACTCGATCCGGGCAAGCGGCCCTCGAATGGGAGCAGATCGCACCGCGCTTCGACGCGATTATGAAGTCCGCTCGCGAGCTTGATCGATTCGTCGGCACGAGAGCCGACCTCGGTTTACCGATCAACGAGACAACCGAAGCTCTTCTCTACCGCGGCTACCGGGCAGCCTTCGAAGCGAACCGGATTCGGGGCACCTCGGAACGCATGCGCGAAGATCCGCAACATGCGCAAACGACAACCCTGCGGAAACCTCTGCACCCGGCGGATCCAAGTCCCGGCGAGCCGGCGCCTCCGCTCATTGTCACCCCGCTGTCGCGTCTCGCAGATTACCTCTCCTTAGAGGCAAATCTTCAAAAGAACGAGGTGGATGGGTTTGATATCGAATCTTCCATCGTCGAGATCGGCAGCACACGCGAGATCGAGGGCTACTGCTACGCGTGTGATCAACCCGGTCGATTCAGGGTCACCTTCGATCACGCATATAGGCTGCGCGGAAAGCTCACGCCGAATTGGCGAGAGACGGCTGCATGCACCCTATGCGGCTTGAACAATAGGATGCGCGCCACCCTACACGTCCTGAACGAAGTAGTCGCTCCGACGCAGGAATCCAAGATCTATATCACCGAGTGCGCGACGCCGTTTTTCAAGCAACTCAAGACGCGCTATCCCAACAGCGTCGGCAGTGAGTTCTTAGGCGGAACCTTGGCTCTCGGTTCCACGAACGCTGCGGGCATTCGCAACGAAGACGTGACATGCCTGAGCTTCGACGACCGCTCTTTTGACGTCGTTCTATCGTTCGACGTTCTTGAGCATGTTCCTGCGTATCGGTCTGCATTGTCGGAATTCGCGAGGATCTTGAGACCCGGTGGTACATTGTTCCTGAGTATTCCTTTTCGGCCTCGAGAGGAGACAACACTGGTGCGCGCCACGGTCGACGAGCTCGGCAACATCAGCCATCTTACGGCTCCCGAATACCACGGCGACCCATTACGGCCCGAGGGATGCCTAAGCTTCTACCATTTCGGATGGGATCTGCTCGATGACATTCGGAATGCAGATTTCAAGGATGTGCATGCGTTGCATTATCACTCTCTCATCTATGGCTATCTCGGACGCGATCAATTGTTTTTTGCAGCGACCCGGATTTGATCGATAAAACCGCAGCCCGGCCACGAAAGACTCAACACGGATACCGCTCACTCATGGACCCGATCTGATGATTATATCCAACAGCAGAAAGTTCATCTTTATCCATACTCATAAATGCGCCGGCTCAACCATCACGGATCTTCTTAGCCCCTACAGCTGCTGGAACGACATCGAGCTCGGTGTCTCAACCCTGGGCGAGACCCTTCAGGGCGTCTATCAGCAACGTTTCGGCCTCTGGAAACATGCCGGCGCTTGCGACGTTCGCGATGTCGTTGGCGATGAAACGTTTGAAGCCTATTTTAAGTTCGGCTTCGTCCGAAATCCGTTTCTTCGGGTGATCTCTTTCTATACCTTCATCGCGAAACTGCATCGTACGATTCTCGGAGCCAATAAGGAGATCATCGACACGTGGCCTATCTCGAAAGCATTCCTTGAAAGCGACGGTTTTTCCGAATTCATCCGTCATCCCGCCTTCGTCGAGCCGTCAATGACGAAGCTATTGACGGAACCGTCCGGCGGATCATTCAGGGTTCTCGTCGACTACGTCGGACGAGTCGAGTATTTCGATCGGGACATCGCGAAGGTTTTTCAGCGTATCGGAATACCTCCACCCGAAAATATCTCGCCGCGCAACACCTCGTCGAACATGCTTAAGGGTCTTCATCATTTCTATTCATCGGAAGACGATCTAGCCGTCGTATACGAGAAATATCGTTCGGATTTCGAGGTCTTCGGTTACTCCCCGGAGGAGGCTAAAATGGATTTGCGCCGCCCGAGATCGTAACATGCGAGACCGTCGATCCTACCATCTTCATCCGATTCGAGGGCGAAGAACGTGAGAATTCAGCGCCATACGTATCGCCGATTCATGCTATTTTCGTTTGCGGTGTTGCTCCTGCCGGCGATGGCATCACGGGAGCTGCCTGCAGACGAATTCGAGACCACCATCGGCTTCACGGACTGGTCCGATCAGGCCGGCCTGACTTACCGTGGCCAGACTTGGGGGGCATCTTGGCGCGATTTCGACAACGACGGCTTCGTCGACATCTTTGTCTCCCATCATTTTACGCATCCAAGACCATTCAAGTTCGCCCCAGGCGGCAAGGTTCCGGCATCACTCTATCGCAATGAAGGCGGAGCACGGTTCTCCGATCAAGGCTCGGTCGCCCTCGGATCGACCCCGGGAGATTGGCACGGGGCCTCTTGGGCCGACGTCGATAACGACAATGCACCGGATCTGTTTGTCGCGCGCGGAGGCGGGTCCGGCCTATTAAGACCGGGACCGATCACGAACGTCGATCGTATTCTGAATACGAACCTGCTCTTTATCCAGTCAAACGGCCGCTTCGTCGATCGATCAGAGGAAAGAGGTCTCGCCCTTCCCTGGCAACGAGGTCGGCGCGCATCTTGGTTCGACATCGACCTCGACGGACGACTGGACATCATTTTCGCCCTGGCGAGCCCCCCGGATCCCCGCGCTCTGATCTACCTTCAAAACCAATTTGGGCATTTCGAACCCTGCACTCAGGCGCTCCCGGGCTTAGGACCCGACGACTCATCGGGTGCAGTGATCCAATTCAGGGGCTTCCGAGACCAAGCTAGACACCTTCAGTTCAGCGGTGCACCGGGTAAGCTTTACCGCGAAAATGCGCTCGGCTCCTGCTCTTTCATCGAGGTCTCGCCCGATAGGGCGCTTGGGGCTCGGTATGCCTATGACCTAGTATTGGCGGATTTTACGGGGGATCTGAGTCTGGATTATTTTGGTCCGACGAAGGCGGGCGGGCCTTTCATTCGCAAGACAAACCTCAAACAAGTCACGATTGGTTTGCCCGGTCGAGAAACGATCGCGGGCCTCGAATTCAAGGTTGAAGGCGAGGCCATGGTCATCGTCCGACCAGCATCGGGACCCAAGAGCTGGATCGATTCGAGCCAACAGCGTATCTTCCTGGGCAGGTCCGGTGCTAATTCTAGTGCCTACCAATTCGAGCTCGACAGCGGCGACACTCGATTTCACGGGCGCGCCAGCCTCAATCTCTCGGCGACAGGTTTTTATTTGGCGTTCGATCCGGAAACACATCTCTGGTCGGTCACGGTCAAGAAGAACGAAAGCATTCCTTTCTTTTTGGAGATCATCGGAAACGGCCGGATCGACCTTGTCGGCGAGATCCCGATCACGGAACCCATCGACGCCGGCTCAAGCGATGTGTTCTATGTTCAAGGTGAGAAAACCTGGCAGCGCACACCTGGCGACTACGGTCTATCGACAGTCAAGACCAGTTGTGTCTCGGCCGTCGCAGGCGACTTCGACAACGATATGGACGTGGACATCTTCCTGGGTTGTGCCGATGACCTCGGATCCCGTCCCTACCTGCTTTACGAGAACCATGAAACCCACTTCGCAGCGAGCCTGCCTTCAGGGACGGAAGAGCACTACCAAACGGGCCTGATCGACTCGGTCTCCACCGCGGATTTCGACAAGGACGGTTTTCTCGATATCCTTGTTACGCGGGGACAGGCCGAAATCGTTGAAGAACATGGCCCGCTGACGCTGTTGCGCAACCGCGGCAACCGAAACCATTGGCTCCGTGTCGAGCTCAAGGGGAACAAAAGCGCGTCCGACGCCTTCGGAGCCCGGGCTTTTGTCAATGCCGGAGATCGCTGGCAGATGCGCTCCGCCTCGGGTGGGATACGCGTCACGGCCCAAGACGAGCCAACACTTCACTTCGGTCTCGGCGCAGCCGAGACAGTGAAAGACCTCTTGGTCGAATGGCCCGACGGCACCTTGGAGCGTTTTGTTCCGCCTTCGAGCAACACGCTCTTTACTTGCCGAGAGGGCACAGGCAACGCAGTCGCCGAGCCTCGGCTACTCGTCGCGCGAACACTCATCGAACAACACCGAGCCGCTCGTTTTCTTCTGCTTGACCCTACATCGACACCCCCGGAACGGATCACATGGCGGATCGACGGAACGCCTCTAGAGAATGCGAGCGGGAATGTCCTCACCAAGCGATTCGACAAGTCCGGAAGCTACTCGATCGAGGCCGTCTTGAGCCGAGAAAACGGACCATCCATGTCAGTGCGCACGCAAATCACAGTGATCGGCGAGCATTAATCACCGCTTGGGGCGTTTCCCGAAGACTTCACGCGTACTGCCCCACCCACATTGGCTCCCACACCTGCGTGTGCTGCATCCCGGATTGCAGGATCTGGCTTTGTCAGGTCTCCTGTGGATCTGGGCTTTGCGTTGGAGATGAATCGGCGGACCGTGGCTCACGCATCCTTCTGAATATCTGCTCGATTACCGCACGGAGGGTCTTATGCTCCGGCGCTAGATACTCCAGAACCTTTGCTGAGCGTGACTCTCCCTGAGCGGACCATTGGATTCACGTTCGTAGGCGACCCACTTCGGCGTCTTTACGATCGAGGTCCACCGGGGATCGGCATCGAGATAGCCCAGAAGAAGCCGGACGGCAGGCAGATGGACGTCGTCGATCACCAGCACGCCACCTTGCCGCAAGCGCCCGGCACTGTAATACCAATCGATCATGGGAGTCGGAAAGCCGTGGCCGCCGTCGATCAGAACAAGGTCGAGCTCAGTCTGCGGTAAGGTCGACAATACATCGTCGCTGAAGCCTTGGATCAAGGTCAGTCGCTCGGTCGCGATTTGCCTGTCCCGACAATGCAGCAGAAGATTGTCGATCTCGCTCTTCCAAGGTGCGACGCAGGTATGCTCGGTGCCAATCAGCACAAACAGCATCGTTGAGAGCCCCAATCCCGTCTCCAGGGTTCGCCATTGCGGCTCGCATCGATCCGCGATGAATTCATAGCAAGGTCGATCCGTGCGCCACACACCGCCTTCCGGATTACCAAGCTCGGCATGGACTTGCGGCAGGTCGGCGAACAGGCTGTTGACGATCTCGGAGGGGGGCTGTTCTGGCATGGCGAGTTAACCCGTTGGAATGCGCTTCTGATGCTTAAGATCGCGGCCGATCAAGGGGCGACCGTCGATCGCGGCTATGCTAAGGCAGCGGCCTTCCGACTGGCAAGCGAGCCGTGCACTTTTGATCCGATCGATCACCGAGAAGCGGACACGCTTGGCGGCAGTTCGCTCCCGAGCTCCCAGGCCGACCAACGTCGGCGCGACCCGGACGTCACCACGGCACCGACGAAGCCGTCATAAGGCGCGACATCGGTCAAGGACCACCCCGAACGATCCCCAATGGAGCTATTGTCAATCAAAAGACGCGGCGCCTCGTCCGGATGACAGGAGACTGCGAAGGCGCGAAGAGCCTCTTCCGACAGCCCCGCGCCGGACGCCTTCAGAAAGGCCTCCTTGCGTGTCCAGCACCGGAAGAATGCCTGCCGAGCAAGCCCCGGGAATCGACCGGAGATCCGCGTGAGCTCCGCGGCTTCGATCGGCGAGAAATAGCGCTCTGCAATGGTGAGCAGCCCCCCGATAGGCCTGATCTCCTCTAGATCGACCCCGACGGGACCGCGCGAGACGACCGCGAGGAGTGCCCGCCCAGCCGAGTGGGAGAGATTGAAGGCCAGCTCGCTACCGAAGAGGTACGGCTTCCCTGCACCGCCGTAGTCGAATCGGATCGCGTCCGGGGAAGATCCGCAACACGACCCGAGGATCCAACGCAACGTTTGTCGCGCGGCGCGGAATCTGCCACGGTCTCGCTCGAATCGAAACCTCTCGGCGCGGTTGCGCTCGTCGCGCGACATCCAGTCGGCGTCGATCTGTAGGTCGGGCCTGTCTAGATTCCAAGTATAGAGATGAATCTCGTCGTCGAGCGGGGGAAGCGGTCGCTCGACGAGGGGCGGGAATCGGCTGCTCGGTGGGGCAGCATGGCCCCCGTGGAACTGATTCGTCGGTCGCCGATCGCCATCCGGCAGTGGCGTGGCTCGTCGCTCCTCACGACTCAACGGATGTGCCTGCGCATTCCAGAAGGGTATGCCCGGTCGACAGCACATTCGCCCGCAACACCACGAGGCCGCTACTTTCGACCAAACGGCTCAAGGTATTCAGGTCGCGCAGACGCGTCCCGGATTCGCAGAGTACGCGCGCAAGCAACGCGTCGATCGCACGATAGGTCTCGGAGAATCCGCCATCCGTGAGCGATTCGATCACCAAGAGGCGGGCATTCGAGCGCGTGCTCAAAGCGTTCGCGACGTTCGCAAGAAGCCGGATCGCGCTCTCGTCCGTCCAGTTGTGAATGACGTTCTTCAGCAGATACACATCGGCATCGGGCAAGACGTCGGCGAAGAAGTCGCCGCCCAGGAAACGCAAGCGTCCGACCAAATCCGGGGCCATCTGCCGGAGATCGAGATCACCTCGCACGCAGACGTCTCGGCGATCGAAGCAGACCCCCCGCAAGTCCGGTCGAGCGCGAAGGAGACCACGCAGCAAAACGCCGTGTCCGCCGCCGAGGTCCAAGAGCGTCGCGGCCTCCGCAAAGGGCCACTCGCTCGCAAGGATCGCCGACAACGGACGGGACAAATCCTCCATCGCCAGATCGTAGACGCGGCCGGGCTCCGGATTTCGCGTCATATAGTCGTAGATGGAGCCGTTGAAGGTCGCGCGGAACCCCGACTCTCCGGTCGAGAGGGTCACCATCAGTGCCCCGAAGGCCTGTTGGTACTCGGCAGACGCCAAGATGCAGAAATGGCGCATCGATCGCGGATGATCGGAGCGCAACGGTTCGGAGTCCGGCGTGTTGGAGAAGCGACCCGCTTCATCGCGACGGAACACCCCTTGGGTACAAAGTAGATCGAGGACGACTTCGAGAACGTCGGGAAGCGTCGCGGTTCGTTCAGCCAGAGCGCCCGCCGACAAGTGCTCGTCAGCCAGCAGGTCGGCAATCCCGAGACGGGCCGCGGCTCCGACGGCGCAGGCCAGCATACCGCCGCAGGCAAGAAAGGCAGCATTCATGGGGACAGTACCTCGCGATCCATGTCGTTGGATTCGGATGACGCCCCGATCAGCGACCGAATGCGCTCGGCAAGATGATCCACATGGGGCCTCAGCAGCATCGTGATGTGGGTTCCGGGAACCTCGAACGAGCGGATCGGTTGCGCGCTGCAGGACATCCAATCCGACGACAGATCCTCGGGGGCATCCTCGGATGCGAGAAGCCCGTCCCGATCGCGCGCCTTGACCAGTTGGATCGGCATGCGCAGGGGCGCGACGGGTCCAGCATAGCGCTCCCCCGCAATGACGTTCTCGCGATAGGTCGCGACGTACTCCTCGAGCTGCTCCCGGGGCGTCCCGCGCGGCAGGGCACCGGCCTCGACCAGATAATCGGCGAAGCGTTCGGCCTGCTCGGCGCCTGTCCTGCCGTCCAACGCGGCGCGATCAAGGGCCAAAGGGACATCGTAGAGTCGGGCGATGCGTCGAGCGATATGGGCATACCAATCGGGAAGGCTCCAGTCACGGTATCGTTCCTCGCCCACCGCCCGCGGGCCCGGATTGTCCAAGGCCCAGAGCGATCCGGTCGGATAACCAGCGGCCTCACGCAAACGCGCAAGCTCGAAAGCGACCAATGCACCGAAGGAATGGCCGATCAGATGGCAGGGTCGAGGCCCGAGATGGCGCAGGATCGCCTCGTGGTATCGCGAGGCCATCGAGGCAACATCGCCCCTCGAACCTTGTGCACCCCAGATCGGAGCCAAGGCGCCCAGGGCGACGGCCAATGCCTCGAAGTAAAGAATGCTGCCGCCGGCACCGGGAAAGAGGATGATCGGCGCGCCGTCCCCGCTTCGGCGGATCGGAACGAGAACGGTATCCCGCTCGACAGGGTCGCCCGACTGCCGGAGCGCCTCGGCCAGGGCCTCGATCGTGCGATGTGTGAAGAAGACGGCCAGCGGCAGCCGCTTACCGAATTCTTCGAAGATCCGCCCCGCCAGCTGGACAGCCAAGAGCGAATGGCCGCCGAGCGCAAAGAAATCGTCCTGCGCACTCAACTGCTCGACACGCAAGACCTCCGAGAAGATCACGCCCAGCCGCAACTGGGTCGCATCCGTGATCGGTGCACGCCGTTGGCCGGTGATCTCCGCCGGCTGCAGCGCGCGCATGGCTCGAGCATCGACCTTTCCGTTCGGAGTCAGAATGATGCGATCGACGAGGTGGAACCGATTCGGGATCAAATGAGCCGGCAGCCGCGCGGCGAGAAAGCCGCGAAGCGCGTCCCGCGACAAGTCCGCGCGTCCGACCTCTGACGCCACGACCCACGCGATCAGTCGCGACGCATGCAGCCCGTCGGCATCGGGAAGGACGAGCGCCTGCTCGACCTCGTCGTGCGCCAGCAACGCCTGCTCGATCTGGGCCAGCTCGATGCGATGTCCGTGGAGATTGACTTGCCGATCGACACGGCCCAGGATCCGCAGCACCCCATCCGACCATTGCCTCGCCAGATCACCCGTCCGGTAAGCACGCCCGATCCCCGGGAGGACGGCGAAACCAGACGTATCTCCCGCCGATTCGCCGACGTATCCTCGCGCCAGGCAGGGCCCGGCGATCCAGATCTCTCCCGGAAACCCCTTCGGTACAGGCTGCCGGCTCGGATCCAGAAGTAAGATCGCGCAGTTCGCGACCGCCCGGCTCAAGGGCAAGGTCGAACCCGAATTCCTCTCCCCGCGCCGGACCTCATGCATCAAGACGCCGATCGTTGCCTCGGTTGGGCCGTAATGATTGAAGATCCGACACCGGCCCTTCGCAAGCAGACCCTGCACCCACTCGGATGGGCTCGACTCGCCGCCGAGAATCAGGCCCTTGCGCGGCAATGGCCGCGGCCCGCCGACCCCGAGTGCAGCAAGATGCGAGGGTGCGATCTTGAGGTAGTCGATCCCGTGCGCGAGCGCCTCCCGAAAGCCGGCCGGCTCCGTCGTCATCGCCTTCGGCAGGACATGCAGGGTTCCGCCGCTCGTCAGCGCGAGAAAGATGGCGGTGTTGCCGAGATCCGCGGTGAGCGAGGAGACCAACGCGAAACTGGATTCCGGCTGGATCCCGAGCTCCTCGGTCATGCTGGCCACGTAGTTCGTCAGGCCGCGATGCTCGACGGCGACCCCTTTGGGTCGTCCGGTGGAGCCCGATGTGAAGATGACATAGGCGAGGTCGTCCGGACCGACGCAAGCCTCGGGTAACGTCCGGTCGTACATCGGTGCCTGCATGTCCTCCAAGAGCAGCACCGGCGCGCCCAACGTCTGGAGACGTTGTGCAAGCTCACCTTGGGTCAACAGCAGCGAGACCCCGGCCCGGGCGAGCATTTCGCGCATCAGGTGCGGCGGATCGTCCGGGTCCAGCGGGACATAGGCGCCGCCTGCGGCGAGGACCGCGAGCAGGCCGACCACGGCATCGGAGCCGCGCTCGCAACACAGACCGATCCGCGATCCCCTGACACAGCCGGCGGACAGAAGCCCGCCGGCAATGCGATCGATCTCTTTCGACAGAGCGCGGTAGCTCAAGGAGCGCACCGCGCCCGTGTCGGACTCGGGCCAATCGGCCAACGCCACGGCATCGGGATGGCGACGAGCGGCCTCGCGGATCAGGACGTAGACCGGCTGGAGTGCCGCCGAGTCGAGCGCGCGGCCGCGGATCGCAGGTTCGGGAATCGAATCGGCCAAGAGCGGCAAATGCGCCACCGGCCGGCTCGAATCGTCGCAGATGGCGGCGAGCAACCGCTTGAAACCGGCTGAGAGCTGCTCGATCGTTGCCGCCTCGAAAAGATCAGTGCGAAACCCGAAGCTTAACCGAAGACCTGCGTCGAGCTCGACGACGGTGAGCGTAAGCTCGAACTTCGCGTCGACCGCCGCAATCTCCGCGAGCGGATCCGCGCCCCGACGGCCGATGAAATTGAAGAGGACATCGAAGAGCGGCGAGCGCTCGGGATCGCGTTGCCCACCCAGGCGTTCGACGATCAAAGCGAAGGGGAGATCCCGATGCTCGAGGGCAGCCAGAAAGCGCGAGCGCACCTGCTCGAGCAAGGTATCGAAGGCGTCGTCCGGATCGAGCCCGGCGCGGATCGCGACGGGGTCGACAAAGTAACCGACCACCCCCTGCCATTCGGGGAGTCCGCGACCTGCCGTCGGCACCCCGACGAGAAGATCCGTATGCCGCGTCCAGCGGTGCAATAGGGCCAGGAACCCCGCCAGCATGAGGACATTGAGGGTCACTCCGCGTGACTTGGCCAGCACGCCGAGCCGCGCGGACGCCTCGGCGTCGAGGACGCTCTCGACGGTGCCCGCGCAACGCAATCGCTTCGGCGATCGCTCGAAATCCCTTGGAAGCTCAAGCGGTGCAATCGGGCCGGTGAGCACGGTCTTCCAGAAATCCCAGAGTTGCTCGCCCCGGGTGCTCGCCAACATCTCCCGCTGCCAAAGCACGAAATCGCGATAATCGTGGCGGAGCTCGGGGAGGCTTTGCGCCGGATCCCCGACCGCGTCCGCCCGATCGCACAGCGCGAGCAGCTCGCGCCGCATGATCTCGAAAGACCAGCCATCGCAGGCGATATGGTGGATGAGGATCGCCAAGGTCGGCCCCGTCTCGGCGAGGATCCACCGAAACCGGGCGACGGGCCCATGCTCCAAATCGAACGGCTCCGCTTGAAGGCGTTGCAGCGTTTCCGTCAGATCCGAGGTCTCGGACGACGGCCGGATCTCCGCCCAATCCAGTCCGGCCGACGCGCCGAAGCGCTGGACCGGTTCTCCGTCCCGCAGGCTGAATGTCGTACCCAGGACGGGATGACGCCTCAGGAGGTGTCGGCAGACCGCGCGCCAAAGCGCCGCGTCGGCAGTAGGCCCCGGATGCAGGAGCATCGACTGGTTGTATGCGACAGACCCGGGTTCGAGCTGTTGCAGCAGCCAAAGCGCCTTTTGGCCGTGCGAGAGAGGTGCAAGATCCAAGCATCCCGGATCGCGCTGCAGCGCCTCGACCAGGCGCCCCCGATCGGCTCGCAGCCGCTCCAAGACCTCCGCGTCGAGACCCGATTTCGGAGCGCGATAGCGCAGCCGCTCCCCGTCCAGCCAGAATCGCCATCCGGCAAGCACCAGGGTCTCGAATGACTCCAGACCGGTCACAGCTCGCCCTCTTGGAAGAATCCGTCGAGCCTTTGCGAGACCTCCGTCGTCAGATCGCCGTCCATGACCTGCTCCACGCTCACGGCCGCCAGTGTCTCGATCGTGGCACCCGAGACGATCTGCGAGACCGGGATCTCCACGCCGAGATCGGCCTTGAGCTCGATGGCGATCCGCAAGGCCATCAGCGAATCCAAGCCGAGCTCGGTGAGAGGTCGGCTCGGGTCGATGCGGTAATCGGGACTCCCGTCGATGATCAGACCGGCGATTCGGTTCACGAAGCCCACGATGAGCGGTGGCCACTCCTCGCGAGGCACACGCTCGAGCCTGTCTCGAATCTCGCCCTCCGCCGTCGAGACCCGGGTGATTTCCATCGCGTCCGACTGAATCCCTGAGAGCTCGGCACACAATAAAAAGGACCGCGCATCGAGGAGCCGAATCGTCGCGGATGCGTGATCCTCCGCTCGCCACACCAACACCAAGACCTCGCGCGGGAGCGGGGCGGCGACGTCGATGCGGTCGATCGCGCGCAGCTGTCTGACCCGCGGCGGCGTCGCACCGGCATCAAGTCCGCCCAGGAGCTGCAGCCCGCCTTCGATCGCCGCCAGCGGTAGATCGGGTAGGGGCGAGGGGTCGACGCCGCCGCCGGTCTGCAGATCCAGAACGGCGCTCGCCGCGTGCATGCCGAGGCGGATCTCGCGCAGCACCTGCAGATCGGGACCGTATCGGAATCCGAGCTGCTCACCCGCGCGATAAAAAGCGGCCTTCTCGATGGCGGAATGTGCCGAGCGAAGACGCGCGAGCAGCGATTCGTCCGCATCCCGAGTACGACCGGACATGGGCCGGGGCTCAGGCTGAGGTGAACCCGATACGGCGCGCAAACGCGCCTGTATGAGCAGGCTCCAAGGCGCATCCTCTACACCCTCGGCGCGACCGTAGATCTCGACCACCCCGGGATCGGCGTTCGGCGTCTTCACCAGGGTGTGCAGGATCACGCAGGGGTCCGCCAATCGCTGAACATCGACAAGCCGTAGGGCCTCCAACCACATCTCGATACCGGGTGCGGCCCGACGCGCCGCCCGCAGCGCCGCGTAGAGGAGAAGACCCGGAGGAAGAGCTCGCTCGGCGAGCGCCGGATAGCCGTCGAGCTCGGGGGTCAGGCCGACGCCCGTTCGGGCCTCGAAGCGCAGAGCACCGGTGTTGCCGGGCAGGTTCAAGAGAAGCCCGGGCAAACGCGGCGGCGCATCCGACGGAGCAACGGCGTCATGACGCCCTTCGGCGATCTCGATCCAGAAGCTCCTGCGTTCAAAGGGCGTGGTCGGCAGCCGGGCCCGAGGCCGCTTCGCGGCTGCGGGCTCCAACCCCGTCCATTCCGGATCGGCGCCTCGCTCGTAAAGTTGGCCCAAGGCGTTCAACAGGGTCAGGCTTGGATCGACCGGCGGCTGCATGCTCGCCAGCCAGAGCACGCCTCGGGCATCGTCTGCCGACTCGCGGCCGAGCGCGGTCAACACGGGTTTGGGACCGATCTCGACATAGGCATCGCAGCCGAGCGTCGAGAGCGTCCGCATCCCGGCCTCGAATCGAACCGTGCGTCGAAGGTGGTCGACCCAGTACGCGGGATCCGTCACCTCATGCCGCACCCTCTCGCCGGTGAGATTGGACACCATCTCGATGCGCGGCTCCGAGAGCCGACAGGCCGCCACATATCGACCGAATTCGGCCAGGATCGGCTCGACCAAGCGCGAATGAAAAGCATGGGAGACGGGCAGGCGTCGACAACCGATCCCGGCCTCCATGAGCCGACGCTCCGCGCGATCGAGTGCGCCGACCGGACCCGCGACCACAAGGCTCGCGGGGCCGTTGACCGCAGCCAGGTCAAGCCCGAGCGACGCGAGCGAGACGACGGACTCCAGCCCCTCGGGAGAGGCCGCGACGCTCAGCATGCCGCCACCTGCGGGCAAGGACTGCATCAAACGCGCACGCACGGCGACCAGTCGCAACGCATCTTCGAGCGACATCACGCCCGCGACGCAGGCCGCGACGTACTCGCCGAGGCTATGACCCATCACCACATCCGGAACGATTCCGCGGCTGCGCCAGGTCTCGACCAAGGCGTATTCGAGGGCAAAGAGCCCGGGTTGGGCCCAAGCCGTTTGCTCCAAACGCCGGTCGCGAGGATCCAGCACCACCTCGGCCAGCGGCGCCTCCAGATCGGGGGCGAGTCCCTCGCAACAGCGATCGAATGCCCGGCGAAAGACCGGCTCGGTCGCGTAGAGCTCACGCCCCATCCCCGGCTCGTGCGAGCCCTGCCCGGTGAACAGAAAGGCGACACGCGGGGCACGCGCCTCGGCCCCTGCCCGGTCGACAGCCGCAGAGGCCATACGCTCGCGCAGTCGATCGCGCGCCTCCAAGCGGCTGCGTGCAACCACCCCGATGCGGTAGCGCCAATGATGGCGTCCCAGCCAACTGGTCCGGCACAGTGCCGACAGTGGCTCGACGGCGTCGCCGATAAACCCGGCGACATCCCCGATCGGAGCGGTAGGCTGGACAAGCGGTGTAGGGTGGACAAGCGGTGTAGGGTGGACAAGCGAAGCGCAGTCCACCAACGTCGACGCAGGGCAACCAACCAGCGTTGTAAACGCACCCGGCTCGACGGCTCCAGGATCCATCGAGCGATCCACCGGACTCTCCTCCAGGCGATCAACCATCCGCAGCGCCGCGGTGCGCAGTGCCTCGGGGGTTCGGGCCGACAGAACCAGCAGATGCGCGCGGCCCGTGTCGGCCCCATCCGACTCCGCATTCTGCTCGATCGCCGAACGCGTTGACTGCGCCTCGGCAAGGATCACATGGGCGTTGGTTCCACTGATGCCGAAGGAGCTGACCCCGGCGATCCGCCGCCCGACCGAGTCCCAATCCCGGTCGTCCCGGTTCACCTCGAACGGCAGAGACGCCCAGTTGCTGCGAGGGTTCGGTGTCCGGAAATGGAGGCTCGGCACCAGCCGACGGCGGCGTAGTTGCAGTGCGGCCTTGATCAGCCCGGCGATCCCGGCCGCCGCCTCGAGGTGGCCGATATTGGACTTGACCGATCCGAGTCGCAGCGGCACCGCCCGCGTCGAGCGAAAGACCTCACCCAGGGCCTGTAGCTCGATCGGATCACCCAAAGGAGTCCCGGTTCCGTGGGCCTCGAGATAACCGACCTCCGAGGGCTCGACCCCCGCCGAGTGCAGACAGTCGCGGATCAATGCGTTCTGGGCCGGACCGCTCGGGACCGTCAAGCCGGAGGTGCGCCCGTCGTGATTGACGGCCGATCCCAAGACCACTGCGACGACCGCATCCCCCGCAGCCAAGGCATCCGAAAGCCGTTTCAGCACCACGACGCCGCAACCCTCGGCACGCACATAGCCGTCGGCGCCCGCATCGAAGGTCCGGCACCGCCCGCTCCTCGAGAGGGCATGCGCATTGGCCAGAAAGACGGTCGTCTCCGGATTGAGCATCAAATTGACACCCCCGGCCAACGCCAGATCGCTCTCGCCGCGCCGTAAGCTGGCGCAGGCCAGGTGTACCGCGACGAGTGACGACGAGCAGGCCGTATCGACCGCCATCGCCGGGCCGTTCAGGCCCAACGCGAACGCGATTCGTCCGGCTGCCGTGCTGGGCGCATTGCCCGTGGCGAGATAGCCGCCGACCTCCAGACGCTGCGTGGGCGAGAGCCGCTGAACATAGTCCGCGCTGCTGATGCCGACAAAGACGCCGGTGCGGGAGCCGCCGAGACCTTTAGGATCGATGCAGGCGTCTTCGAGCGATTCCCAGCTGACCTCCAGAAGCATGCGCTGCTGCGGATCGAGTGTCTTGGCTTCGCGGGGCGAGATACCGAAGAAATCCGCGTCGAAGCCCAAGGCGTCGGCGAGAAACCCGCCGAATCGGGCCGCCTCGCGCTGGTCGGCGTCGATCCAACCCTCGTAGACCCCCGGATCCCAACGCTCCGGCGGGACCTCGGAGATCGCATCCCGGCCCTCTCGGAGCAGTTGCCAGAATGCATCGGGTGAATCGACCCCGCCCGGAAAGCGGCAACCGATCCCGACAATCGCGATCGGCTCATTCTCGGACGCGGATTCGGACGCTGCGGTTGCGCGCCCGGCGTCGCTGCCGGCGCACTCGGGAGACGTCCCCGGGGCGCTCGCCAAGGCCCGCGCCAGCCGCGTGATGTCCGGGTAATCGAATGCGAGTGTTTGCGGCAGAGATCTCCCGAGCACCCGCCCGAGACGTTCGCTGAGCTCCACGCAACCCAAAGAGCCGAGCCCGAGATCGAAAAACCCGGTCTCGGAGTCAAGCGACTCGGGGTCCGCGAGATCCAACAATCCCGCGACCTCGCCCTGAATCACCTCGACGAGATCCCGGAACCGCTGTCGATCCGTCGAGGCGGGTTGCTGCACAGCCGGCGGCGGCCCGGATTCGCCACGCGTCTCCGGCGGACCGCTCGACGTGATCCCGCGGCCGTCGAACCGCTCCTCGGACACGCTCGGCCGAGGGCTCAGGCGATCCGGAGCGATCGCCTGACCGAGCAGATAAAGCTGAGCCAAGGCGACGTGGATCGTCTGCAAGGGCGGGTGGCCCTCGCGATGCGTCGGCACCGCCGACACGCCCTTGCCGCGAAGGGTCTCGCGCACGAACCCGGAGAGCCGCTCGCCGGGGCCGACCTCGACGAAGGTCCGGAAACCGGCGTCGAAGAGCGCAAGGATGCTTTCGCGGAAGCGCACCGGCTCATGCCATTGCGCGGCCAGCACCTCGGTGGCGGCTGTGCGCTCCTCGGGCAGCGGGCGCAGCCGGCTGCAGCTCCACACCGGGATCCGCGGCGCAGAGAGCGCGAGTGCCGCATAGTCTCGGCGCAACTGTTCACCGCCAACAGGGAAGGCGGGCGTGTGCACGGGACACGCCAAACCCGCGAGACGGTATGCCAGCAGACCTTGTGCCTTGACTTGCGCTTCGACACGTCCGAGCACCTCGGGCTGGCCCCAGAAGACCTTTTGCTGTCGACAATTGTCCAGCGCCATGAAGACCGACGGCGGATCGCGTTGCATCTCGGGCGCGATCAGATCGACGGCGGCCTCCGTGATCGCCAGCATCCCGAGCGGGTCGCCCTCGGCATCGAGGCTCGCGACCGACGCGAAGAGCGGGCTCAAATCGGCCAGGCTCGGCACCATCCCGGACGCCACCAAAGCAGCATGCTCGCCGAAACTATGGCCGACGAGCAGATCGCAGCTTAGGCCGAGATCCCGCAGCAAGACCCACATGGCCAGATCGGCCATCAGGACATCATCGAGCATCCCCGCAAGCTCCGACCCCGAATCACCCGAGGCGAGACCGAACGGACGTGGACCCGCAACGCTTCCGTACCAAGCATCGACTGCCGGAGACAGACCGCACAGCTGCCGCGCAAGCCCGGTGTCGCGATGACCGAACCCCGGAAAGAGCACCGCAACACGGCCCGGTTCCTCGAGCCCGCCGGCGTCGCGGTAGTAGATTCGGTTGCCCAGATTCAAGCGCATGCTCGAACGCGTCTCGAGGGCATCGAGTGCCCGGGCAACGGAGCCTGCAAAGTCGGCAGGGTCCGTACTGACAATGGCCAGTCGATGCCTCTCCGGGACAGCGCCCGCCGCCGGAGGCTCGAACCTGTCGGACCCGCGCTCCAGAACCCGGCGCAGCGCACGGCATAGATCGGCCCGAGCGGGCGCGCAGAGGAGATGAAGTCGGGATGCTTGAGTGCCGACGGAGGAACGTGCGGCGTCGGCTGCGCGGTCTTGTGCGCTCTTCACAGGGAGATGGTTACCAATGGGAAGGTTTCTTTCAACGCGCCGCCCCGTGATGCATGCATAGACGCCATGGGCTCCAGGTCGGCTGCAAGAGCCGACTCGAATCGGCCCACCGTATTTCGATTTGAAGGCGATCGGAGGGGACAATATACTGCGCCGCGTGTCAAGCCAAGACAGCCAGCCGCCCCGGACCTGCCCGGCAGGTCATCGCTCCTGTGAGCCCGAGGGTATCCTGACGCCCGCGGGGCTCGGTCCCGAACCACAAGCCTCGCCGCGTACCCCCCTGGAACACTGAATGTCCGAGCGCAGTCAGCAGACCGATCGGGGGCATGACTCCCGGCCGATCGCCATCACCGACCTGACTTTGCGGGTCGGCCGCCTGCCCGATGTCGCGGCGGTTTGGAACGGGCTTCTGGCCGGGCGCTCGCTGGAATCCACGACAGCGACGCTCGATCCGGTCGAGCTGATCGCATCCGCCCTGCGTCGACTCACCACGCCCGAGAGACCCCAGCCCCTAGCGATCGTCGTGTGCGACAGCTCCGCGCCGGGCGCGCCGGTCCGTCGTCGCGATCTGGAGGTCCGGCTCGCACCGTGCGCGCCGACGGATGTTCGCGTCTGGTCGCTGGGCGGCGGCTCCGAGTCCGGCGCGCGCGCGCTCGATCATGCCGGCGAGCTGCTTCGCGAGGGCTTTTCCCGGGTCCTGATCGCCTCGTGCGAGCTCGACCGCGGCGCCATCGTCGGGCTCATGCCCCTGTCCGTCGCGGTCTCGTCGCGCACCCCGGTCTTCGCGGTCATCGACCCTGGTGCATTTCAGCCGGCCGCCCTGCGGCTAGGCTCGGAGAGTCCGGCGGCACAATCCGACCTCGCCTCGGAGTCCGCGGGAGACTGCCCCGAACTCTGGTGGTGGTCACCCGAACACGCGCTCCACCTCTCGCAGACCTTCACCAGCCTGTTGCCCCTGGCGGTCGCCGCCCTCGCCGTGCGCGAGCGCATGATTCCGCCGTACGGACCGCCGCCGTCGGGGACGAAATCGACACCTGCAACGCCCTGGGTCCACGGCCTCGGCGCAGGTCCGCGGCGTGCCGATATTGTCCTGCGTGCCGACGGCTCGGAGCGGATTGTCCGACTGAGGGCCGCGGACGAGCCAGGCGTGCTCCTGCAGCATTCGGTCACCGCCTGGCCCGCCGAGCCGTTCCTGATGGCCGCGGAATCGGCCGCGGCCCTGCGTGCCGAGGTCGCGACTCTCGCCGATCGGCTGGCTGCGGTCCCCGCGATCTTCTCCATGACCGCGCTCGCCGAATCCGTGTATCGCGACGAGGGGCTTGCCCGACTGGGATTCGTCGCCGCCGACCGACAGGAGCTCGAGGACCGACTGCGGGTCGCGGCCGACCTCCTCGACGGCGTCGGCAGTTCGATGCGAGCAAAGCGCATCGGCGTCCATCTTTCGCTCCCGGACGCCACACCGACAGGGGTCCAGGGTCCGCCCTCCATCGCCTTCATGGCGCCCGGTATAGGCTCGGCCTACCCCGGCATCCTGCGCAGCCAAGCACTGAGCTTCCCGCCCGTGATGGACACCTTGGACGACTTCGCAGCCGCGTGGCCCGGTCCGCCGGGGGATCTCTGCAACAGTCTCTATCGAGTGGGGGTTGCCGCGTCTGCTGCCTGGAACGATTTCGATTGGAGCGGCGCCGTCGGCTCCATGGCCGTCATGGCATCGGCGAGACTCCTCGCGCGAGCCGGACTCGAGCCCGACACCTTGCTCGGCTTCAGCAACGGCGAGATGGCCGCCCTGCTGCTCGCCGGCGCCATGCAACCGCCTCCCGGCATGACCAGGGAACGATTGATCTGGGATACGGCGGCCTCGGGCAGGAGCCGACGCTGCGACGGCCTGATTCAAACCGGGCGAATGGTGGCCGTTCACCTCGTCGACCAGGGCCGGGAGCGCCTCGGAGAGCTGCTGGAGATCCATGCCGGTCGCGTGTTTCTCGCGATCGACGCCTCGCCGAAACACGTGGTGCTGTTCGGTCTTGCGCCCGAGATCGATAGGGTCGTGGCCGCACTCGACGAGGGCGCCAATATCTGCCTGCACCTACCCTTCGACCGCCCGTTCCACACCCCGCTCTATCGCGAGGAGCTCGAACCCTTGGAGCGCCTGCTTGCCCGGCTGGGGTATCGCAAGCCGGCGACACGGATCTGGAGCTGCGCGGCAAACGCGCCCTACCCGTCCGATCCGCAACGCTTCCCCGGAGTCGTCAAGCAGGCGCTGACGGGGACCGTGCGGTTTCGCGAGGCAATCGAATCGCTTTACGCACGCGGAATTCGCACCTTCGTGGAGATCGGCGGGCGCAGCCAACTGGTCGGCTACACCAAGGATGTGCTGCGGCGTCGGCCGGCTACGCTGGTGGGCCTCGATCGGGAAGGCGGAGACGGCGCCCGGATCGTCCTGGATGCGCTCGCGACCTTATTCGTGGCGGGCGTGCGCATCGACCTGGGCGGATTGCGGCCGGGCCCCGCGCAACTGATGGATTTCGGGATCGTTCCCGGACCCGACGAAAACGAGCGGGACCTCATTGAATGGGTCCGGACAAGTCCACCCGAGGCGTTGGGCGAGCAGGATCCCGCCGAGCACATCCAAGCACCGAACACACCCGAGCCCGCACGCGGCTTCCCGGACGCGATTCCGCGGGGGCTCACCCCCGATCGCATCGCCCTCATGCATCGACAACTGGCCCTGACACGGCAATTCATCGAGACTCAGGAACGGGTCGCGCTCGGATTCATCGCCGCCGCCAGGGCCCGGAAACCGCGGGAGGTTGCGTTACCGAGCAGCACACCCCGAGCAGTATCCCACGGACCCTTCGACGGTCCCGCCCGCGAGGTCGCCGGCGGGGTCGAGCTCGACCTGCTGTTGGAACCGGATCGGGATACACATCTGGACCATCACCGCCTTGGTCGGGTCCCGGCCGGCGAAGAATCCCGTCCCGAACGTCCACTGCCGGTCATGGCCATGGTGATGGCGCTGGAGGTCATGGCCCGTGCAGCAAGCGGGCTGTCCGGCCGGAATGGCAGCGGTCCGCTCGCCTTCTTGGGTGTCGACGGTCTCCTCGGAAAACGCTGGATCAGCGTGCCGCAGCGGCAATCGCGTCTGCGCATCCGCCTACAGGGACGGCATCGCGACGCCGACGGTCTCGAACGCCTCTCCGCCGCACTCTTTGCGCCGCCGACGCGGGACGACGAGCCGGCTCGGGAGGCGGTGTCCGCACAGGTGATACTCGGCACCGCAAGCATCCCCTTGGAACCGGTTCAAACCCGAGGCGCACCCTTCGCGACCGCTTGGAGTATGGCCGACTTCAACCGGCTGGCGCTCTTTCACGGGCCGGCGTTTCGCTGTCTCGATCGTCTGATCGCCCTGCGCGAGGACGGGTTGGAGCTGACGGCGGTTGCACCGCGGCGCGACCGGCTATTCGGGCCGGACCGCCAGGCGGAGGCGGCAACACCCGCCGCCTTGCTCGACGCCGTGGGCCAAGCGGTCGCGTTCTGGCTCCTCGCGCGCGGAACCCGCTGGTTCACGGCATTTCCGGTCGCGATCGATCGGTATCGGCAGACCGGCGACCTTCCGGCACCGGGCGATCGGGTCGCCTGCTCGGTCCGGGTGCGTCAGCAGGGCGACACGCTCGTCGCGGACGCGAGCTTCGCGCGTCCGCACGGACCTGTCTTCGCCCGTATGGACGGCATGCGCCTGATGGTCTACCACCCCTTTCAGCCGATGCTCTCGCGGCTGTATTGGCGCGAGAATCAACCTCTGCTGACAACCGGCGGATCCGCGACGGACGCGCGGAGACTCGTGCGCGAGTGCCCGGAACAACTCGTCGATGACCTGGACCTCGCGGGCGGCATCTTCGTCGCGGCGCTCGCACGTTTGGTCCTCGTCGAAACGGAACAACAAGCCGGGAACAGACCGGAGGATAGGCTGCCGGCAGGCGGCGACGGGAAACACACCGATTTACTGATGCGTCTCGCGGCCAAAGAGGCGACCATCGTCTGGCTGAGGGAGCATGAGGGCCAATCGCCCGATCACCTCGATCTTTGCGTGGAGCTGACCGAGGAGGCCGCAACACAAGGGCATCTCGCTCGCATCCGTCCCGTCGGGAACTGGGCCGACCGGCTCCGCGGGGCCCTTCCGCCCGTGAAGATCGAGAGGGTCGGCAGGCGGATCCGGGCGGTCATCGACATGCAGCTGAACGCCGCTCACGCCATCGAGCATGAACAATCCATCACACACAAAACGAGGGTCGAATGGACAACCTGACACAGGCACAGATTCAAGACGCAGTGCTCCTATGCATCCAGGACATCCTGGCCGATACCGACCTCGAGCTCGAGGAGCCGCTCGGCGCCGCGACCATGCTGAACACCGATCTCTGTCTGACCTCCGTCGAGGCGATGGAGCTCTTCGCCATGCTCGACCTGCGTCTGAGCCTGCGTCTGCCCTACGAGGCCCTGGTCATGGCCGACGGTCAGTATCGCGACGAGCTCACCGTCGGTGAGCTGGTCGAGTTCGCCTTCACCCATCAGGACGCCCCGGCACCGCGTCCGCAGGCGATGTGAACCGGATGAGCGACGCTCGAACGCGCATCGAAGACACTCGGATCCTGCAGCGGTGACACCGACGCAGAGCCCCTCGACTCCGCGAATTCTCCTCTACGCCCATGCCCAGCTGGGTGTGGGCCACGTGCAACGCAGCCTGCTGATCGCGGCCGCCCTGATGGAGCGTCAGGACGCCGCCTGCATGCTGCTGGCGTGCCGAAAAGGGCTCGACGGTCTCCGCCTCCCGCCCGGGCTGCAGGTCGCGGCGCTGCCCGACTGGCCCGCACCCGACGACCCCGCAGGCCCGGCGTGCGTGCGCGAGCGCAGCGAGCGGATCGCGGAGGCGTTGCGGGTCTTTGCCCCGCATGCGGTGCTCGTGGACCATCTCTTTCTCGGGCTCGGCGGAGAGCTCGCGCCCCTGCTCGCATCGACCCCTCGGAATCCGAACGCGCCGCTGTTCGTCATCGGTGTCCCTTACGGGCCCCGGCCCTCGGCGCGCGGGCCGCGGAACCTCGGCGTGCGGCGCGCCATCGCTCGCTACGACGTCGCGCTCTGCTACGTGGACCCGCGACACGAGCGTGCCGCCGAGGCCTTCGAGCGACAGGGCTACCTCCTGCCCGAGGAGCGCCACGCGGTCGGCTATGTCGTCGAGTCCGCATTCGTGCCCGCGCCGCCGCAATCGCCGCCTTTGGTGGTCGGCCTCGCAGGAGGCGGCAGCACCGGGGTCCGTCTCTTCCGGTTGCTCGAAGCCGCCCTGCGCACCCGACTCGATCGCGGCGAGATCCGCTTGCGCGTCGTCGCCGGCCCTCTGGGCGATCCGACGGCATCCTGCATCGATGCATCCCGGATCCACGTGCTGACACGGGCGCCCTTGCAGCAGGCGGTGGACGGCGCATCCCTCGTGGTGTCGCGCTGCGGGTACAACACCGCGTACGCCCTGCTGCGAACCGCCCTCCCGGTCGTTTTCTGCCCGTATGCGGAATCCGGCAGCGACCAGATCGAGCGCGCCGCCGCGCTCGGACAACTGGATGCTGTCTGGGACTTCGACGAGAAGGCAGGTGCAACGTCCCTCGCGGCCCTGATCGACGAGGCGCTCGGCGCCCGCACTGCGGGGCGTGCCGCATCTCTGGATTGCGACGGTGCCGAACGGGCGGCCCACGTGCTTGCCTCCCTTGCAAAGAGACGAATTACGCTATGATCCGCGCACGCGTCATCATCAATGCCGACGACCTCGCTCTGACCGATATGGTCACCGAGGCGACACTGGAGACCGCAACCCGCGGTGTCCTGTCCTCGACCACCGCAATGGTCTGTGTCCCCGGGGCCGAGGCTCGGCTGTGCAGGGTCGCCGACCGGCTCGCTGGGCGGATCGGTTGTCACCTCCAGTTGACCGGAGGCCGACCCTTGCTCGATCCGCGCGATATCCCGTCGTTGGTGGGGCTCGACGGGCGATTTCCCGATCATCGAAGCGGACTCGGTGCCTGTCATCCGGACGAGGTCGTTCGGGAGTGGGACGCGCAGATCGCGCGCTTGCGCGGCTGGGGGATCGAGCCGACCCATCTGGACAGCCACCACCACGTGCATTGCCGGCGGGAGCTGATCCCGGCGTTTGCCGAGGTGGCGTCGCGACATGGCCTGCCCGGGCGCGCATGCGGCACGGGAGAGGCACGGCGCCTGCGGGAGCTCGGGGTCAAGACACCGTCCGACCTGCTCATGCTCTCCGGCGTGCGGCCGCTGACGACGGCATTGGTCATGGGACGGCTAAGGCTGGCGCTGCGAATGGCCGGCCCCGGGTCGATCGTCGAGCTGGGATGCCATCCGGGATATCCGCAGGATGCGGCGCTCGCGGCGATCTCCGGCTATGTCGATGCGCGTGTCGAAGAGACGCAGCTGCTCTGCTCCGCCGATCTGCGCGAGGCGCTGGAGACCGAGGGCATTGAGGTGGTCGGTTTCGCGGCCCTCGGCATCTGACACCGCGAGCCTCGCGGCCCGGTCCGGCGGCCCGCTCTGGCGGCCCGTTCCGGCTGCCGGGTCGAACGACATGCCGAGCCCGCAAGCAACGCATCCGGTGCCGGCGCAATTTGAGAGATCAACGAGATCGAATCACGCATGTTGAATCCATCCAACGAGTGGCTACACGCCCTGATCGGCTGCGGGCGCGTCGCGCCGACCCATGTAGACGCGGCCGGATATGCGGCACCCCTGCGATTGGCCTACGCCGTGGACACGGACCCCGAGATCGCCGGCGCGTTCGCGGCGCGCTGGGGTCTGGCGCCCGCGGAATTGGACCAGGTGATGGCGGATGCCGCGGTCCGCTCGGTCTCGATCTGCACGCCGCACGATACGCACCCGGATCTGGCCTTGCAGGCGTTGAGCGCCGGCAAACATGTCCTCCTGGAGAAACCGCCCACGCTCGACCCGGACGCCGTGCTCGCCCTTGCCGCGGCGGCGCGTTCGGCCGACCGACTCGTCTTTCCGATCACCCAGCACCGTTTCGACCCGCTCGTGGGCCTGGTGCGGGATCTGATCGCCGAAGGACATCTCGGCGCACTGCGCATGGCGAGAATTTCCTTGGAATGCGTACGTGATCCCGCCTACTACGGCGCGAGCGACTGGCGCGGGACCTGGGCGCGCGAGGGCGGGTCCGTCCTCATGAATCAGGGCTACCATTTCATCGACATGTTGATGTGGTTGGCCGGCCCGGTCGTTCGGGTCGAGGCCATGATGGACACGCTGGGGAATCGCGAGGTGATGGAGACCGAGGACAGTCTGGTCGCCGCACTGCAGCTCGAAAACGGTGCACTCGGCACGGTGGCCATTACCGGTGCCGCCGGATCCGCCTGGAGCAACGTCATCGAGCTGATGGGCGATCGCGGCATCGTGGCCTTCGATCTGTCGACCCCCGCGCGTCTTCACCGTTTGGAGCTGACATCCAAGAAGGCGCTCAAACACTGGCGATCCGCCTTTGCCGATGCGCAGAAGACCAACGAGATCCCGTTGGGCGTGTCCTATTACGGGGTGTCGCACCGGGAGCAGTTCCGGGCCCTGACGGGCGCGGTGGAGGGCACGCCGGATCCGCGCGCCGCGACCCTGGAGCAGGCCGCCGAGGCGGTACGGGTGATCCAAGCGATCTATGCGTCCGCCCGAGGCGAACGTGGATCGACCTCGGCATCGCCGCTCACTGCGCGGGCCTGACTCTCATGCCGATCGAGCCCTCGGAGAACTGGCAAGATGTCCACGAGAGTGACATCGAGGCGGTCGCTCGCCTGCTTCGGCGCGGCGAGATCTCGATCGTCAGCGGCGGACATCTGGCACGGTTCGAGAAGCAGTTCGCCGCCTTCGCCGGCGGCCGGCACGCGGTGGCGACGAACAACGGCACCGCGGCGATCCATGCCGCGCTGTGGGCGGCGGGTGTGCGCTCGGGCGACGAGGTCGCGGTCTGTGATTACGGCTTTCACGGCATGGCAGCCGCGGTGCGCTCGCTCGGCGCCGTAGTCGTGCCGGTCGATGCGGAGCCGCTCGGCCTGACGATGGACCCGCAGGACCTAAGCCGAGCCATCTCAGAGCGGACGACCGCGATATTGGTCCACAATCCCTGGGGTATCCCGGCCGACTATGCGGCCCTGCGTGCCGCGGCACCCGGCGTTCCGCTCGTCGCGGATGCCTCGCACGCCCACGGCGCACTCTATCGCGACGAGCCCCTGGCGGCCCATGCCGACATCGCCTGCTTCTCGCTCGGGCGGGGAAAACTCGTCTCGGGCGGGGAGCTCGGATGCGCCGTGACCCGGGACCCCGAGCTGCACGAGCGGATGCTGGTCTACGGACACGTCAACCGCGTCCCGGGCGATCTGAAGACCCTCGACTGGGGTGGATCGGCGGTCGGCTTGAAGCTGCGACCCCACCCGGTCGCCTTGGTGCTCGCACTCGGTCAGCTCAAGCGCTATCCGGAGAAGCAGGCGCTGCAGCGTGGGTATGCGCGTGACGTCGAGACGATCGCGGGCGATCTCGGTCTGATCCCTCTAAGACCCTGCTGCGCTGCCGAACGCGTCTATTGGCGCATTGTCCTCGGCGTCCCGGAGGGCCTCGCGGCAACGCCCGAGGAGGTCGCGACCATCGCCGAGCGGCTCCGCCGAGCTGGCGCGGCGCTCGAGCCGAACCACTATTGGCCTACGCTCCAGCATCAGAGCCTGTTTGACTGGGAGGACCACCGCGCGGGCATCAGACGCCGTCCCTGCCCCGTCGCGGCGCGGATCGTCCCGCGCCTCCTGACCCTTCCGGCTCGGGTACAGCCGCCGGCCGACGCACTGGAACGTCTACGCGAATGCCTGACCGCTGTGCTCGCGGGCGACGACACACGCACGACCTCCCCCGTTTCAACCGGAGAGACTCCCCAATGAAGTTCCTTGTCATCATGCGCCCCAACGGCCAACCCTATCAGATCGAGTCCGAGCAGGTCCGTCAGTACGCGGGCGAGGTTCGAGCCGCCCTGAGCAGCGGCGACGTGGAGGCCGCCTATGCCTTCGTCGCCGGCGGCGGGGCCTTTGTCACGAGTGCGGACAACTCGCGCGATCTGCTGCTCAAGGTGCGGATGAACCCCTACTTCAAGGCCAGTCACGTCGAGGTGATCCCGATCGTCGATGCGGATGTCTTCCTGGAAGGCCTTGCCGACTACAAGGGGCTCTAAGACGCCCCTGCCCGACCCGTTTCGCTGCGTATTCGAGTGACCGCGCGCAACCCCTCCGTTGGAGACGTCATGAAGCATCCGATCGAGCAGGCGTTCCTCTGCCTGTGCCTGAATCCCGCCGAGCTTCCCGGCGGCTCCATCGCGCTGGCGGCGGCCCGTGCGGGACACCTCGGAGTCCTCGACCTCACGCGTTGCGGCCAGACCGCCTTCACGCATGCGATCGCGAATGCGCCGCCCTCGGCCGGTCTGCGCCTGCGCCCGGAGCAGGTCGAGAGCGCCGTCGGAGCGCCCGATCTGCAGGGGCGTCCGATCCTGATCACCGACGCCGATCTCGTTTGCGCGGAACGCTTGATCGAGGCCGCCCGCGCGGCCCGCGCCACCGGCGCAGCCGTCTGGATCGAGATCCCGTCGGTGGTGATCCTGGACGCCGTCCGAGCCTCCGATCTGCGCCCGGAGGGCATCATCGTGCGCGGGCAGGAGAGTCCCGGTTGGTGCGGCGAAACCGGCGCACCTGTCCTCCTTCAGGCGGCTCTCGCGTCCGGGATCGGGCCCGTGCTCGTCTACGGCGGCCTCGGGATCGGCGGCATGGCCGCCTGTCGGGCCGCCGGTGCGGCCGGCGTCGTCTTGGACGATCAACTCCTGCTCCTGCGCGAATCGCCGCTCGGCCCCGAGCATCGCGGTTGGCTTGAAACCCAGAGCGTAGAAGCCAGCCTGCTCCTCGGCTCCTCTCTGAAGGCCCCCTGCCGCGTCTTGCAGCAGTCGCGTTTTCGGCAGACGAAGCCTGCGCGCGATCTGGCGATTGCCTTGGAGGGAGAAGACATCTCACCGGAGCAGGCACGCGCCGAATGGCGCCGATCGATCGGCGAGCGGCTCGGGTTCGGATCGCCCGAAACGGCGTTGTGGCCCGTCGGACAGGGACTCGGCTTCGCGGAGCGCTTCGCACGCGAGTATCGCACCCTCGGGCGGCTCCTGCGGGCCATCGACAACGCGATCCCGCGGATGATCGAGACCGCGGCGACCCAGGGTGCAACGCTGCGCGGAAGCCCGATGGCCGCACACCTCGGCGTGGCCGACCCGATCGTCCAAGGCCCCATGACCCGCGTCAGCGATACCGCCGAATTCGCCGAAGCGGTTGCCGGCGGAGGCGCTCTACCCACACTCGCGCTGGGGGTGATGCGCCCGAGCGCGATCTCCGCGCTCCTCGAACGCTGCGGCGAGCGGCTCGCCGGAAGGGCCTGGGGCGTGGGCCTGCTCGGATTCATCGAGCCGAGTCTGCTGGAGGCCCAAATCGAGTGCCTGCGGCGAATCACGCCGAGCTATGTCGTGCTCGCGGGCGGCCGACCGGATCAAGCCAAGACACTGGAGGCCATCGGACTCAAGACCTTCGTCCATGTGCCGACACCGGCGCTTCTGGAGCGTTTTCTCGGCGAGGGCGTGCACCGCCTCATCTTCGAGGGCCGCGAGTGCGGAGGACACGTCGGGCCGATCGGATCCCTGCCGCTGTGGGAGATGGCAGTCGAGCGCATCCTCGCGGGCGCAGGCGCGGAGATCAAGGACCTCGAGGTCCTGTTCGCGGGCGGCATCCATGACGCGGCAAGCGCAGCCATGGCTGCCGTCATCGCCGCTCCGCTGGTCGCGCGCGGAGCGGCTTGGGGGATGCTCATGGGAACCGCCTATCTCTACACGCGGGAGGCCGTGGATCGAGGGGCCGTCGTCGCGGGTTTCCAGCAGGCCGCCTTGGCGTGCCGTCGCACCGCCACGATCGAGAGCGCGCCGGGACACGCGAATCGCTGCATCGACACGCCCTTCGTCGACCTCTTCTCGGCCAATCGCCGGACGCTTCTCCAGGATCGGCGCTCGATCGACGAAACCCGCGAGCAGCTCGATACACTCCTGCTCGGGCGGCTGCGTATCGCGACGAAGGGCATTGTCCGGGACGGCGAGCGGTTGATCGAGGCCCCTTCGGATCAGCAGCAGCAAGACGGCATGTATATGATCGGGGACTGCGCCGTCGTGAAGGACGAGCTCACCGATATCGCCCGCCTTCATCGCAGCGTGACCGAGGATGCAGCGCGCTGGCTCGAGACGCGCGCGGCCGAGGAGACGGCGCTGCGCGGCGCGGATGCCGCTCGGGAGGGGCAACCGAGCGATATCGCCATCATCGGCATCGGGATGCTCGCGCCGGGCGCAAGCGACGCCGAAGAGCTTTGGGACGTCATCCTGGCCGCGCAACCGCGAACCCGCGAGATTCCCGCAGCACGCTGGGACTGGCGGCTCTATCACGACCCTGAGGGTCTTGACCCGGATGCCAGCGTGTGCCGCTGGGGCGGCTTTTTCGACCCCGTCCTGTTTGATCCGCTGCTGTTCGGCATCCCGCCGAAATCGGTCGGCAACATCATCCCCGCCCAGCTCCTGATGCTGGAGATGACACGGCGCGCACTCCTGGATGCCGGTTATCCCGACGGCGATTTCGATCGGGAGCAAACCGCCGTGATCTTCGGCGCCGCGGATGCTGCCGGGTTCACCGGGGATGCCATTCGTGCCCGTGCCATGGCGCCGGTGCTCGCCGGCCCGCATGCCGCCGAGATCAAGGCCCGCACGCCCGAGCTGGCGGACGAGACCTTCGCCGGCGGCCTCACCAGCGTCGTCGCGGGTCGAGTCGCGAACCGCTTCGATTGCGGCGGGCCGAACCTCACCGTGGATGCGGCCTGCGCGTCGGGCCTGACGGCCTTGGACATCGCCGTTCAATCGCTGGAGTCCGGTCGCACCAATCTCGCCCTTGTGGGCGCCGTGGACGTCGGCCAAAGTCCGGGGTCCTATACGGGATTCACGCGCACCGGTGCACTCTCCCCAACCGGGACCGAGCACGCATTCGACGCGTCTGCCAACGGCTTCGTGCCGAGCGAAGCCGCGATCGTGATGGTGCTCAAGCGGCTTGCGGACGCCGAGCGCGACGGGGATCGGATCTACGCCGTGGTCAAGGCGGTCGGCGCCTCGAGTGACGGGCGCGCCATGGGAATGACGGCGCCTCGCGCCGAAGGTCAGCTGCGTGCGATGCGTCGTGCCTACGTCAAAGCAGCGATCCCGCTGTCGAGCATCGAGTTGTACGAGGCCCATGGAACGGGCACGCGGGTCGGCGATCAATCCGAGATCGAGGCCTACAGCGGGTTGCTGAAGAAGGCCGGCGTGGGCGCCGAACGCTGCACCCTCGGGTCGCTTAAATCGATCCTCGGCCACGCCAAGACGGCGGCCGGCTTGTTGGGTCTGGCCAAGACGACGCTGGCCCTTTATCACGGGGTGTTGCCGCCGCATTACGGCGTCACAAACCCGATTCCGGGGTTGACGCAAGAGGGGTCGCCCCTACGACTGCTGAACGCACCGCGCCCCTGGCTCGATCGCGACGCCCATCCGCATCGCGCCGCCGTCAGCGCCTTCGGATTCGGCGGCACCAACAGCCACGTCGTCTTGGAAGAATACCGCGCACCCGGCGGCCCGCCCGTGCCGTACGGCGCCGGCCGTTGGCCCGCCGAGCTGTTCGTCTTTCACGGACCCGATCGCGACCGCTTGAGGACACAGCTCGCCCGTCTGCAGGACTGGCTCGCCCGCGGCGCGAAGCCGTCTCTGCGCGCCTTGGCCGCGGCCAGCGCGCAGGCTGCGGGCGATCCGCGCACGGGCTGGGTCGCCACCGCCGTAGTCCCCGACCTCGAGCGACTCGCCGAGGCCCTCGCCGGCCTCATCGGCGCATTGGACGAGCCGGGACGCCGTCTGCCGAGCGAGCTGGGCTTGGAGCAACGCTCGACCGACAACGCCGACACATTGGCCTTTCTGTGTCCCGGCCAAGGTGCACAGTACGTCGGCATGGGACGTGCGTTGGCCCTTCATGCCCCGCAGGCACGCGCGGTCTTCTCCCATGTGCGCGAGCGCCTTGAGGGAAAGCTCCCGCTTGCACTCGACGACTACCTCTTTCCGCCGTCGGCCTTCAGCGAGACCGACCGCACCCGTCTCGAGGAGCGCTTGGTCGACACCCGCGTGGCCCAACCCGCCATCGGCGCCGTCTCGGCGGCATCCGTGGCCTATCTGGTGCATTTGGGCGTCATCCCGGACATGGTCGCCGGTCACAGCTTCGGCGAGCTGACGGCACTGCATGCCGCGGGCGTGCTCTCCCTCGACGACTTCATCGACCTCGCGACCGCACGCGGAGCCTTGATGGCGGCGGTCAGCCGCCCCGGCGGGATGGCCGCGGTCTTTGCCGAGCGCGAGGCCGTGGAGACCGAGCTCGGCCGATATCCCGGGATCGTGCTCGCCAATCACAACAGCGACAAGCAGGTGGTGATCTCGGGCCCTGCCCCGCAGCTCGAGGCCGCCTGCGCGGGATTGGCCGACAAGGGTTGGCGGGTCCTGAAGCTGCGGGTGTCGACCGCCTTCCATTCGCCCTTGATGGCCGAGGCAAGCGATGCCTTCGCCCGTGACCTCTCGCGCGTTGTCCCGAGGCCAGCCCGGATCGCGGCCTACTCCAACATCGACGGCAGGCGCTTGGAGGGTCCCAACGTCGCCGCCCATCTCAACAGCCATCTCACTGCACCGGTCGAGTTCGTCGCCATGGTGCGGCAGATGATCGGCGCGGGGGCCCGCGTCTTCGTCGACGTCGGTCCGATGGATACGCTGGCCGGTCTGCTGGGGACGATGGACCTTCCGGAAGATATCCGGGTCGTCGCGCTCGATCCCGGCAAACAGGGGATGCCGGGGTTCCTCAAGGGGCTCGCCGCGCTCTGGCGCGCCGGCCGGCCCATCGACCTTGCGCGTCTGTTCGACGGGCGGGTCGAGCGGATCCGCAGCATCGACGAGGTGTGTCGGGACGCCCTGGCGCCGCCGCTTCGACCGACCTCCTGGATGGTCGACGGACACATGGCCTGGCCGGTCTCGGAGCACGGCGACGGCTCTGTCGAGACACCGCGATGGCGCGCGCTCAAGCCGCTTTACGACGCCGATTCGCTCGCGCGCGAACAGGCAGAACGTGCGCGCCGAACGTCCGAATCCGCGAACTCTCAACCCCGCCACTCGCCTCTGCCCGCGCTCGGCGAGGACGCCGGGGTCGCCGGCATCTATCAGGCGTATGCCGAAACGATGCAGGCCTTCATCGCCAGCCAAGAGCGCATCTTCAGCGCGCTCGTCGGCAGCGATCTGCCCGTCCCGGCAAGCCTCTCGCAACCTGCTTCGATCCCCGGGGCGGTCGCGCGACCGTCGGTCTCTCCGGCTTCGGCACCATCTCGCGAATCGGTGCCCGTCGAGCCCCGGCCGGCGCCGGCCTCGACGCCACAGCCTGCACCGAGCGCGCCGACGTCACTGGATCCGAAGCGGATCCTGATGGAGACGGTCTCCCGGGTCACGGGCTACCCGGAGGACATGCTGAGCCTGGACGACGACATGGAGGCCGAGCTGGGCATCGACTCGCTCAAGCGGCTCGAGATCCTCGAGTCCTTTGCGCGCGCGCTGCCGGGGGCCGGCACGGGCAATCTCGACGTCGATAGGCTCGCCCGTATCCGCACCTTGCGGGGCTGGCTCGAATCCGCCGAATCCGTGCCGCCCGTAAGCATGCCGCCCGGCGGCGCGCAGACAGCCGGCGTCCGGCCCGAGGCGGACGGCGTCCGCGAAGCCGATCGGCCCGTACGAGCCGACGTCAGTACAGGGAACACCATCGATTGGGCCGATGCCATCCTGCGTGTCGCGTCCGAGGTCACCGGGTATCCGGCCGACATGCTCGATCTGACGCAGGATATCGAGGCCGACCTGGGCATCGATTCGCTAAAGCGCATCGAGATGGCGGACCGCCTTAGGCAGGAGATTGCGGGGCGTACCGATGTCGACATCCACGCCTTCTCGGAGGACTTGACTCGGCTTCGACATCTCGGGGAATGGGTCGATCGACTCTGCCGGGGCACGGAAACGAGGCTGCCGAACGCCCCGCCGAACGCGTCGCCCGCAGCGGCACCGGACAACAGCGTCGATGCCTGTCCGCGTTATGTGATGGCGGCCGAGGAACAGCCCATCGAGACGTCGAGCGATGCGCGCCTGAGCGGACTCTTCGTTGTCACCCGCGACCGACTGGGCGTTGCCGAAGAGCTCGCTGCCCTCCTCGAGCTGCGCGGCGGCTATGCCGGGCTGGTCGAGACCGTGGACGACCTCGAGGACAAGATCGCCGCGCTGCGCTCGACCTATGGCCCCGTTCAGGGCATCGTTCATCTCTCCGGGCTGGATCGCGGGGATACGTTCGAGAACCCCGTCGATTGGGCCGATGCCTGCAAACGCAGCATCCTGGACCTCTTCCGGCTTCTCCAGGCGGTTCGTGGAGACTTCGAGCGCCCGGACCGCACGAAGACACGCTGGATTCTGTCCGCGTCAGCCCTGGGCGGACGCTTCGGCCGAGACACAACGCTGCTCGCGGGCTCGCCTGTCGCGGCCGCGCCGCTCGGGATCCTGCGAAGCCTGGAGCATGAGTGGCCGTCGCTTCACACCCGGTGTCTGGACTTCGAGCGGGATCGGCCGCCCCTCGCCGTTGCGGATGCAATCGTCAACGAGCTCATCTTTGCGGACCGTGCGCCGGAGGTCGGTTACCTGCAAGGTGAACGCTGGTCCTATTCCCCGCGCCCCGCACCTCTCGATCACACCGAGGGGGACGCCGCCGAGCTTCCGCCGGATGCCGTCATCCTGGCGACCGGCGGTGCCCGGGGCATCACCGCGTCGCTCGTCGGCGCGCTGGCACGTCCGGGCATGCGGGTGGTTTTGATCGGTCGACAAGCGCTCGAAGATGTCTTGGCCAGCGACGCAGGGGAGGAAAAAACCCCGGCGGAGATCCGCGCAAGGCTCATCCAGGCGGATCGCTCCGCCGGACGATCGCGCCCTCCCGCCGCCATCGAGCGCGAGGTCGGCGTCGTCCTCCGGCACCAAGAGGCCGTTGCGACGCTCCGACGGTTACGCGCGTCCGGGATTCAGGTCGAGTATCACGCCTGCGACGTTCGCGACTCGCAGGCGTTCGGCGCCCTGATCGAGTCGCTTCAGGCTCGGCTCGGCCGCATCGATCTGCTCCTGCACGGGGCGGGCGTGATCGAAGACCGCCTGCTCGTCGACAAGACACCGGACTCCATCGCGCGTGTCTTCGAAACCAAGGCCAACTCCGCCCATACCCTGATGGCGCGCCTGGATCCGGAGCGCCTAGGGACCCTGGTGCTCTTCGCCTCGACCGCCGGTCGTTTCGGAAACCGCGGCCAGAGCGATTATGCCGCTGCCAACGAGACGCTCAATCGACTGGCCTGGATGATGCGGGCGAAGTGGCCGCGGACGCGTGTCCTGGCGATCAATTGGGGGCCCTGGACCGGGGTCGGAATGGCCGATGCGAAGGTCCAGGAACGCTTTGCTCGGCAGGGTATCCCGGTCATCACCCCCGAAGCCGGCGCGCGCTTCTTGATCGCGGAGCTGGCCGCCGGGGCGTCGGAGGTCTGCGAGGTCATCGCAGGAGACGGTCCCTGGGGCATCGCAGGCCAAGCCCAGCGGGCGACGAGCGACCTGGAGATCGAGCGGCGGTCCGGCGAGCGTGTGCATGTCTAAGAAGGCATCGGCACCGATGTCTGCGGATGCGGTGCTTACAAGAGCGCTAGCGGTGGATCCACCCTCGACGGATCGGGCGCCCGCACACCCGGCCGGGCTGCGGCTCGTCAACGAGCAGCTCGGCACCGAGCCCTTGGTGGTCCACGCACATGGCCACCATCGCAACCACCCCCATTGGCCTCCGATCCGCGATGCCTTCTTCCGTTCGGCACCGGCAACGATCGGCCCGTCCGCGCGGGTCAGCGTCATCACCTGCAACAACGGCGCGCAGGCGATGGGGCTGCTCGAACGGGGGCTCGAGCATTTGGGCGTCCCCTATCGGGTCGGCGGACAAGGGATTCGCGATTGGGTCAACGCGCGCGACAAACCGCGGGCGATTTGCGCCTTGCTCGACACCATCGAGACCCCGTACGTCCTCTATGCCGACTCGCGCGACGCCCTGATCCTCGGCAACCCCGAGATCCTCGTGGATCGGTTCGAGGGCCACTTCGAGACCGATATCGTCTTCGGGGCGGATCGTCTGAGCTGGCCCCCGCTGCCGCGGTTCAAGCGTTTCGAGCGCGCGATGGCCGCCGGACAGCCGGGCGATTTCCATTACCTCAACGGGGGCACATGGATCGGTCGGACCGCGTTTTGTCGCGACCTCTTTGCCGCGGCTCTCGAGATTCCCCCCACCCCCGAGGCACCCGATTCCGAGCAGGGAATCCTGCGGACCCTCTGGATGGAGAGACCCTCGGAGATCGCCCTCGATTACCGTTGCCGGATGTTTCAAAACATCGGCTTCGTCGCTGCGCCGATCTTCCGAATCGAGACGGGTTCCACGACAGATGACGCACGATCAAGCTGAGATGAGATACGCTCGATGCACCCCGCTCCGGCGCCGACACCCCGGCCCGCTCCCGAGACCCCGCCGATGACCTCGTCCGCCGATCGACCTCTCGGTCACGCCGAGGATCAAGCCGCGGGTCACTCCGGCGGACGATCGTACGCCCGGCCGACCGACGAGGCGCCGAGCCGTTACGATTGGCGTGTCTTGGCCGACATGGTGCTGCGCCATCGCCGCGAGCTCATCCTCGCGAACCTCGTGGCCATCCTGGCCGCGCTCGCGGCGATTCCGATACCCTTGATCCTGTCGCTGATGGTCGACGAGGTCCTGCTCGACGACCCCGGGGCCATGGTCGCCTTCATCGACCACATCTCGCCCGCGAGCTGGCTAGGCCCCATGTGGTATCTGCTCGCGGCCTTAATCGCAACGCTTGTGCTGAGATTCGCGAACGTCGGACTGAGCATCGTCGAGACACGTCTCTTCGGCCGCATCGCCCAGGATGTCGTCTTCCGCATGCGCGGCGATCTGTTGCATCGGCTCGAACGCGTCTCGATGGCCGAGTACGAGACCCTCGCCGGGGGCACGGTAGCCTCTCATCTCGTAACGGACATGAACGCGATCGATGACCTGGTATCGTCCGCGGTCAGCCGCTTCCTGGTCGCCACACTCACGATCCTCGGCACCGCCGCCGTCCTGCTCTGGATGCATTGGCAGCTCGGGCTCTTCATCCTTCTGCTCAACCCCGTCGTCATCTACATTACGACCCGGTTCGGGCGTCGCGTAAAGGCGTTGAAACGGCAGGAAAACCGTGCTTTTCAGGGGTTTCAGGAGTCGATCTCCGAGACGCTCGACGCGATTCGGCAGATTCGCGCCAGCAATCGGGAAGGCTTCTACGTGGGGCGCAGCGTCGCGAGTGCGCGCCGGATTCGCGACACCTCGTTCGAGTACCGATGGAAGGCGGACGCCGCCAACCGGCTGTCGTTCCTGATCTTCATCGTCGGTTTCGATGTCTTCCGCGTGGCGGCCATGCTCATGGTGGTCTTCTCGGATCTGTCGATCGGTCAAATGCTGGCCGTCTTTGCGTATCTATGGTTCATGATGAACCCCCTGCAGACGATGCTCGACGTCCAGTACGACTATCACAGTGCTCAGGCCGCACTGGAGCGCATCAATCGATTGCTCGGGATGGGTCTGGAACCCAAGTATCCCCATCGGACAGACCCCTTTGTCGGCAAGGAGACGGTCGCAATCGATCTGAGTGACGTGCGCTTCGACTACGGCGGCGGAGAACCCGTGTTGAACGGGGTGACGTTGAGCATTGCGGCGGGCGAGAAGGTCGCGGTGGTCGGCGCGAGCGGCGCCGGCAAGACGACCCTGGTACAGGTGATCCTCGGGCTCTACCCGATCCGTCACGGCCGCATCCTCTTCGATGGGGTCCCGGTCGAGGACATCGGATTGGACGTCGTCAGAGACCATGTCGCCACGGTCCTGCAGGACCCGTCGCTCTTCAACGACAGCCTGCGCATGAACCTGACCCTCGGGCGCGACATCCCCGACGCGCGTCTCTGGCATGCACTCGAGATCGCCCAGCTCAAGGATGTGGTGGAAGGGTTAAGCGGAGGTCTCGATGCCGTACTCGGTCGGGACGGCGTGCGGCTGTCCGGGGGCCAACGCCAGCGCCTGGCGGTCGCGCGGATGGTGTTGGCCGATCCCAAGGTCGTGATTCTCGACGAGGCGACCTCGGCACTCGATACCGGAACGGAAGAGCGCCTGCATCGGGCCATGACCGGATTCCTGGCCGGTCGCACCACCATCATCATCGCCCACCGCTTGACCGCGGTGCTCCAAGCCGACCGCGTGGTCGTCATGGAGCAGGGACGTATCAGTCAGGAAGGGCGTCACGAGGATCTAATCGACGAGGTCGGGCACTACGCTACGCTCTACGGCGGTCAGCGCTGACGTTTCAACCTAGATCCTCAAAGCCGCCGCAGGAGCCGCGAGAAGGCGCGCATCGGGGCCGTCACCCGCCAGGAGCTAGAGCGTCGCAACGCTTCCACCTCATGTTCCAGCGCCTGGATCCGCGCGTCGACCCGAGACGCAGGGTCCCGATCCTCGCCGAGCGGATCCGACGATCCCCGCTGCGGCTGAGCATAAGGCACACCGGGTGATAGGCGATGTCGGCGCCTGACGCTTTTTCGATCGACAGGCAGCGGATCGGCGCTAGCCAGGATGCCTTTCAGAAAGTCCGTGTCGTCGGACGCGGCATCGTCGAACCGACACCCGTCGAGAAACAAGGCGCGCTCGAACAGGAGGCTCGCAAGCGGGTACACCTGCCCGGAATCGATCCGGGCTGGATCGGGATCCCCGCTCAGCTCCACTCGGCGCATCAGCCGTCCGTCGAGGAACTCCTCGAGTATCGCGCCGGACCGCGCCAAGTGCGCCTGCCCGTCGAGACAGAGCCACGTCATCAAGGACGCGACATGATCCGGGTCGAGCAGGGTCGCCTCGTCCAGGATGAGCAGATAGGTCCCGGTGGCCTGCGCCATCCCCGTATTCGCTGTCGCTCCGCGCGGCGTGCTCGGATCGCACTCGACCCATCGAACCGGAAAGCGTGCACCCCCTTCCGGGGGTTGCGGAAGTGATCGAGCCGCATCGGTGCGCTCCGCGAGAGCGACCACCTCCAGGTTCGGATAGGTCTGGTGAAACACCGAGTCGAGCGCCTCGCGTCCGTGTGCGCGGTCGGCACCCAGCAGGATCGCCGACACCAAAGGCGGCGCAACGGCCTCCGCTTGGCGTTGCGTGTAGTAGACCCCCGGGCGCACCGCCAGCGAGGGATCCAGCCGAAGCGCATCGCCCCGAACGATCCGATAGGCCTCCGCCGCGAGCACGGTGGCGGGCAGGGTGTAGGTTCGATAGACGTTCAGGGCACCGATGTGTCGTCCGTAGTCCTGCTGCGCCAACTGACTCGCAAAACAATCGACCGCCGCCTGTTTGCGCTGCACAAGGTCGGTGATGTCCAGCAAACGATTCGGGTGCAGGGGGACTCCGACCTCGTACATCACCAAGGCGATGTCGCCCTCGCTGCGCCGCACGGCCTCCGCGCCCGCCAAGGCGACCGCGTAGTGATCCGGGTGCATCTCCCACCAGGAGGGCACGTAGACCAGGTCGGCCTGCTGCTCGCGGATCGCATCCATCATCCGCTCGATCAGGGCCTCTCCGTAGGCGATCCCGCGATCCGGCATCCTCCAGCACAATGGCTCGCCATAGCCGAGGATCTCCGCGGCACACCGCGACTCCTGCTCGCGAACCCGTGCATATTCGCTCCCGGCACCGCTCGCCGCACCGCCGTCCGTGACGATCACGACCGCGAGCGGATCGCCGGCGGCGACGTGTCGCATGATCGCCCCCCCGCACCCGAGGACCTCGTCGTCCGGATGGGGCGCGAAGACCAATGCGCGCCCGGGCCCAAGCGACTGCTCGGCACGATAGGGAACGAAATGCTGCTCGACGAAGCTCATGACTGGCGTATCCCCGATGTTTCTCGGATGCCGCCTAATGGAAATCGGTGTCGCCGGACATCAACCACCAGCGGTCCCGAAGCCGCTCGGGCGCCGGTCCGTCGACCCAAACACTCGTCGGAATACTGATGTCCAGGTCCTTGACCTCGCCGTCCGGACCGCCGAGAGCCGCGACGTGCTGCTGTGTGATCCAACAGAAGACCGACGGCAGTCCCCAGAGCGCGGTCAACCGACGGGCCTGATCGACAAGGACCGGAAGATTGGAGCGAGGCGCGACGAGATCGACGAGCTCGACCGCATCCTTCCCCTTGCGCAGAACTAGAAGTCCGAGCGGGCGAACGGTCAGACGCGACGTCACCAGCAAGAGCTCGTAGTGGTTCAGCGGATGTTGGGCATAACGATAGGCGATGTAGGACCAATCCCGGATCGCGAGGATCCCGTCCTCGAAATCCCTGGCCATCGCCGACCAGAGGCGCTCCACGGCGCGGCGATCCCCGGCCTGTTCGGGATCGAGATGGCGCACGCGACTCGCGAGACGGGCGCGCGTGTCGCCGGCCGGCCAGCGCACCTCCATCAAGCGCCCGACCTCCGCATAGAGACCGAGTGTCTTGGCGAGACGCTCCGCACGTCGGCTCGGGAATCCGTACCCGAGCGGAATCTCCTGCAGTCCGAAAAAAATCTCGGCGAAGGTCGCCGCGGTGAGGAACATGGCGCCGGATTTGGTCATGATGCCGCGCTCGCCTGGATCGACCATGACATCGCAGATTTGAAGCGCGATGGTCGGCTCGGCGAAGAACCGAACCCGCCGACGCGTGCAGCCGTAGTGCGCGACCAAACGCCCGCCGGTCTCCGCGATGATGGCGTCGCCGCGTCCGTCCCCGTATTTCCAACGCCAGAGTGCGATATCGATGTCCTGATTGAAGGCGGTCTTGAAGAGACCGACGAACCGGGGAACATCGCTCTCATGCAAGACCCTGACGCGCCAACGAGGGTCTCGGTCGGCTCGCACGAACGACAGACATCCCGTCCGAGCCGAATCCCGACGCGACGTCCCCTGTGGCTCACTCTGGAACAGGAAACCGCAGCGTGCCCCGATCGCTTCCAGATAGCCGAGCCGGCGCGCGTAAGCAGGCGACTCCGGATCCTCGCCGGATTGCCGAGACAAGACGAGGGTCAGGCGGCCGCCGGGGGCAAGCCGCTCGCGCAAGCCGTTGAACAGCGCCAGCGGCGGATCGGAAAGCCGGTGTCCGATCAGAGCGACATCCGTAAGGCGAGGCGGGTCGGCCGACTCGCCGGAACGAATTGGATCGCCCTCCCCGGGACCAGCCGTCGTTTCCGACGGCCCGACCCGAGTCGAGCCGCATGCCGAGATGCGATAGCCGAGCGCCGTCAGAACGGATGCCGTCTCCGTCCGATCCGAACCCAGCAAAAGAACATCGCCGAGAGCGTCCTGCGGGAGCACCCCGACCGACCAGGTATCCATAGCCAACGGGATCTTATCGATCCACTAACGAGTAGGAGCTGCGGGCGCGCGATACCAATCACCTTTGGAAAACACCCAGCGGTCCGCGCGGGACCGCTTCAAAGGCTTCGCGATCTGGGGGGCCCTCACGACCGTGTCGAGCTCAAGCCGCGCCTCCTCGCCATCGATCTCGACCGTCGTGATCTTGTACTCGACCAGATCCCAGACATTCTTATCGGAACGCCGACGAAACGCATCCGCGGTCAGGGTTCCGTCCACCGAGCCAAGCTCGAGGGCATAGGCGGTGGCGAGATCGCGAATCCGAATCGCATCCCAATAGGCCGCGACCCGCTCGTCCAGACGCGCGCGATCGGGCTGCTCGCCCGACAACACGCTCGCGGGTGCGATCGGGACCAGGAGGGCCGCCATGAGAAGCAACAGTGTCTTGATATCCATTAAGAATTTCTCGTTTTCAAGGTGGAGATGCGCCGTCGATTCGCGCCTCCCCGCGATACCTCGCCCGAAGACCGCGTTTTGGCGAGGGGCACAGGCATCACTCTGATGTCTCGAAAAGACCGTTCGGGTAGGCCGTCTTGAGATCATCGACGAGCAGCTCGACCTTCGCCGACTTGGCAAGGGAAGCGACATAGGCCTGCCTGGCCTTCTCCTGTCCCTCGGCCTGGATACGCTGAACCACGCTGTCGCGGGCCTGCTCGAACGGCGTGATGACCGCCTCGCGCTCGTCGGTCAGCATGAGGATGTCGAATCCGACCGGAGACTCCAGCACCGCGGTATGCTGACCGACCTCGACGCCCTCGAGTGCGGACTCGAGCCATTCATGCCCGTCGCGCCAAACGAACCCGAGGTCGCCGTCGGTCCCCTTCGCGCGGGGGTTTTCGGTCAGCGAGGATGCCAGCTCCGCGAACGACTCGCCCGCCTCGAGCCGCTCCAGGACGGCCTCGGCACGTGCACGCACGGCCGCTTTCTCCTCCTCGCTCGCACCCTCCGGTACGCGAAGCTGGATCTGACTCAGCCTGACGGATGCAGGAATCCCGAAGAGATCCTTATTGTGCTCGTAGTACTCACGCAAGGCGTCCTCGTCCGGGGCCGGAGGCAAGGGGAACTTCGCCGCGGCAAGCTGGGCCAACGCGATCTTCTGCTCTTCGGGCGTCGAGGTCTCGGAGATCGAGCCCGCATCGAGCATCGCTTGGCGCACCAGCTCGACCTCCACCAGCGTGCGCAGGAGCTTGCCCTTGCCCTCGGGCGTCGTCGCCTCCTGGACGCGCCCGGGATTCTTGGTCAGGAACTGCATGAACTGCTCGACGGTAATCTCATGCTCACCCACGCGGGCCATCGCGACCGGGGCATCATCCCCCTCGGAGGCCCCGGCGACAGGCTCTGCATAGGCAAAACTCGACCCGATCAGCAGGCAAGCACAGAAGACGACCGTGTAAGACAGAAATCGCATAAGAACTCCGATAGCAAATTGATTAGGACAAGGTCGACGAGGCGGCCCGGAGCATTCGAGGCGACCTGCGGGCATCGCATGCTGTGGGCATCGGTTTGGGGCCTTCAGATGGCCTCAATCGATCGATATCCCGGCTGCGGTCATCGAGTCGAACGTCTCCCGGAGTGGTCCGTAAAATATCTGCCCGGACTCGGATCCGCCGGTACGTCCGAGCACCGCATCGAGCGCGCCGTCACCGTCCAGATCGACGAGCAGCATCCTACGGATGGCTCCAATCGACGCAAACGGCCGAACACGAGACTCGAGCGGCTCACCCGACCAACCTTGCGGAATTCGCAACAACGCCAGATGGGTCTCCGCGGATGCCAAGAGAACACCCGACCCGTCCTGATCTCGCCCGAAGGCAATCGAGCGGATCCCTTTGATACCTTTTGGATTCTCTTCGATCGACGGAAACGGGATCGACGCGGGCGTCAGTTGCCCGGCACCGTCGTTCAGGAGGACATGCACCTGAGCGCCCCGTGAAGGCGTCGCGACCTCGTCCGGCACCAACAGATCCGGGGCGCCGTTGCCGTCGACGTCTGCAATCGTGAGATGTCGAGGCATCCCGCCCGGCTCGAACGCCCAGAGGACCTCGGTCGCCGGCTCCTCGTCGCCGGCCGGAGCACGCACCACGTAGAGGCTATGCGACCTCGGCTCGGGGAAGAGGATCTCGTCGCTGCCGTCGCCGTCGAGGTCCGCGGCGGCGATCTGATGCACCTGCGACAGCTGAGAGGCCAAGGGAAGCCCATAGGCGAGGCCGCGCTCGGCCGTTGCAGGCTGGAAGTCCTTGATCAGCATGAGCCTGCTCTGTGCAAACGGTCCAACGGCGAGCCCGAGACCCGCGTCCGGCCAACGAAACAGCGCAGCGACACGAGGTGCCGGCGCATTCATCTGCGCGACCAGCCCCAACGCGCCGTCGGGTCCGGGCTCGAAGACACGCAGCGCATTCACCCCCTCCGCATTCATGAGATAGAGACGCGGATCATCCCCGGGCAGGCGCATGAGGTCGCCGGGATGGAACCCGACCTCCTCGACCTTGGGGCCGGGCACGAAGACGCGCGGGGTCGTCTGAAGGAAGACCTGGGTGTAACTCGAGTGATGCGATGTGAAGGCCAGATCAAGCAACCCATTTCCGTCGATATCGTCGGCAAGGGCGTCGAAGACGATCGCATTGAAGGGAAGCCGTTGTGCCGGGGACTCGGCTGCCGTCTCGGGAGACGGTGGCTCGGAATCGCAGCCGACGAGCGCGCCGATCACCAGCAGGATGACCGGGAACGAGAGATGGTGGTTTGATGGACGCGAGAGAGACATGGGCCTATGGATCCGTGCGATCGCTGGCCCGCTATGATACCACCTGGAGAATCGACGGGGGACTCGGTGAAGGGATTCGTCGTCGAAGCAGCTGATGGCCGAGAACCCGGCGACGGTGTGTCCGATCGGGCTCTGCCGGGATGCGCTCGCGATGGCGCGCGCGCCCGAGTGCCCGGAAAGCCTGACCCCCAAACGCAAAAAAGACGGTGCGCATCGCTGCGCACCGTCTCTTCAAGGCGAAAGCAACGGCTTACTTGTAGGTGCCGCGCTCTTGACCCAGCGAGGTGGTGAACCTCAGGTTATCGACCGCGTCCCAGTCCATCAGGATGCTGAAGGCCACACCGGCGGACTCAGGCTCGTCGATGTTGGTGTCGATGTACTCAGGGATGTAATAGGTCACGAAACCGATCTCGTCCCCCGAGAGCTGGGTCGGCAGGCAGTATTCGTTGCTCGGGATGCCGAACGGATTGGCGGTGGTAGCGGCGAACGCCTCAGGAATCCAGATCACGTTCAGCTCGTAGGGAAGATCAACGGAGCCGGAGCAGGAGAACTCGTCGCTGTCGAAGACGTCGACGCCGAGGCCGCGGCCATCGTCATCCAGATTCACGTCGAGCCAAACGACATGGACGCTCGGGAAGTTACGATCGGACAGCGCCAGGTTGAACACGGTGGTGTCGTTCAGGATGCCGTCGGACCGGTTGGTGCGCATGCCGCTGATGAGCGGGGAGACCGCGCGCGGGATGCCGGCCGAGTTGTACTTGACGTTGTCGGCCTTGGAAACCGGGCTGTCGAACGCGCCGTCGACACCGTCGCTCATCGGCAGGACCGGGATCTGGGCCAAGGTGCCAACGCGATCTGCGGTGTCGTCGCTGTAAAGCTCGAACCAAGCCTCGCCGAACATGGCGAAGTCGGCTGCGGCGCCGGTGCGGGCGATCTCGGTGCCGATGACCATGTAGCCTTCCTGACCGGCGAAGGAGCCACCCGAGGCCTGGAGCCAGTCGATGACGACGACGTCATCGGCCGTCACCGGAACCATACGGTTCAGGCGATGGACGCTCTCCTTGTCGAACCAATACCAATGGATGGCGTTTCCGGGCACCAGATCGGCATCGACCGGGAAAAGGGTCGGGCCCGGATTGGTCGGGGTGGTATTGGGAGCGGTGAAGTCGTTCGGGATGCTGTCGAAACCGACCGTACCCGGGATTGTCACCTGGATGATGGTGTTGGATCCACCGGCGACATCGCCGCCGTGAGCGACGAGCGGGATCAGCAGGGCTTCGCCGGCAGGACCGGGGATAACGGCATAGGACGGCACGCTGACCGCTGCCAAGCCTGCAGACACACCGGCCGCGATAGCCAGCTTTTTAAAGTTTGAGCTCATAACTTGCCTCTCTTCCATTGTCAAGTTCACATGTGATGACCGACTGACCGCGCCGACCCCAATTGTTTGGCCCCCTGGCGGTCGATCGAGGAGTTCCACACAGTTGCGGTAATACCTCTTCGCGGTGCATGCAAAGTATGCCGCATCGTTGCCGAAAGTCAACCTCAAGCGGGCCTTTTTTGTTGTACCCGTGCATCTGTCACATTTTCACCGCCCCGCGGTGTGGCGGACACACGTCGGACGGAGCACAGGGCGCACGGGGGTAATCGTCGGCAAAATGACACACCGAGCCGGCGGATTTCACCGCGTTGCGACCCAGGATAGACCTGCGTGGCGCGAACCCTGCGAACCCCGGCACGGGGCGATGAGTGTCGCCGTCACGCCGTCTCGGTCGGTCGTCCAGGACGCTTGCCAGCCTCGATCGACGGCCAGCCCTCGAAAGCGGGCAGCCGTCGCACCCGCACCGGCGTCGGAGCGCATTCTCTCGCCACGCGGTATAGCGGCCTGGCCCGAAACCGGCAGGGCAGGCCAGAAGACACGCAAAACACCGCCGGGCTCGAGAATCCTACGACATTCGGCCAACCACCGCTCCTGCGGGAGCGCCGCAAGGCGATCGGGACGAACGAGAAGGACCTCGGAGAAGAGGCCCTCGGACCAAGGCCAAGGCATCACAAACAAATCGTGTGCGCTCTCGATCGGAAAGTCAACCGCCGAAGAGGCGTGATGCAGAAATGCGACACGGGGGTGCTCGCCCGTCTCGAGCTGAAGGCGTGATCCCGCGACCGATCCCGCGACGGCAGCCATGAACCCCGGGGCCCGCTGCGCCCAATAGGCGAGGCACTCGCGGCCACGCGCGTACCAGTCCGGCAGCGTATGCAGTCCGGTGTCGTCACCATGCAGCAACCACAGGGTGTCGGCGGATCTCGGCACGGATCCGAACCACTGCGCGACGCGCGCAACGCCTCGACTCGCGAGATAACCGCTGAACAGGATATCGTCGTGGTAGCGGAAGGCCTCGAGCGCGTCGAGATGCGCCCGGATGTCGCTTTCGAAGAAGCGTCTGCGATACAGCACCCCCCGATAACCTTCCAACACCTGGACCGGCTGCAACATCCCGGCGAACGGCTCCTGCTCGTTCCAGTGCCGAATCCGGGGTCCGTCCGCTCGCTCCTCGCAGCTCCAGCCCGTGAACCCGATCGCATGCTCGGGCAGCAACATCGAGGCCGCCACCAGCTTCTCGATCAGCTCGGGCGGATACTCGATATCGTCGTCGACCGGAATCAGCAGGGTCTCGGGATCGGCCTCCACCTCCAGCGTCGGCAGGAGCTTCATCGCCGGCCCGAGATCGGGACCGGCGCGCACCACGACCCCGGGGAAGCTCGGAAGCGCTGCCGCCGACCCGAATCGCTCCTCGGGCAGCCACAGATGGATGGCATCGGGGGGGCGGGTCTGGCGAATAATCGACGCAACGGCTCGGCTCAGCATCGCCTCCCGGCCGGGGATGGTCGTGAGCGAGACGACGACGCGCATAATGATCCTTGCTAAACGTCCGGTGTGTCGCGGGTTGCTTCGAGACCGAGGCCCGGAGGGCTCGGAAACCGATAGGATACACAACAAACCCGATCCAGATCCAACCCCCGGCGGGGAGAGCGGCCTCCTCGACCGCGACCGAGTCGTAGAATCGTCCGCACCGGATCAAGTGAGCTCGGTGCCTGACGCAGGTACACCACGCAGGCATCATTCGGACAAACTGCGGTGACGACGACGCTCGGAACCCGCCGCCGAACCCGAGCATTGCGCCGGCGATGTTCTCGAGGGGATGTTCTCGGAACAGTGAACAAACGGCGTCAAACCCCGCTAGTCTGGCCCTGATCGGGCATCAGCATCTGCGGGCCCAGTCCGGCGGCAAGGCGCTCGTGCATCCGCACGTAGAGTGCTTCGAGGTGTCGCGCAAAACCCGCGGGGTCGAAATAGGGCGCGGTCTTTCGGGCGATCGCAAGGCGCTGCCGAACGCCGGCCAAGGCCATCGGGTGCGTCGCCAGGCGCAGCGCCTCCGCCTCGTAGTCGTCCAGGCTCGAGGTGATCAGCTCGGGAAGCCCAGCTGCACCCAGCAGGCTTGCGGCAACCCGCGACGCGAAGGTGTCGCCGACGCAGGTCAGCACGGGCACCCCCATCCAGAGCGCATCCGATGCCGTGGTGTGTGCGTTGTAGGGCAGTGTATCGAGCATCAGATCCGCCAAGGCCAATCGGGCCAGATGTTCCTGCTGCGGGACTCGCGGCGCGAGCACCAAACGCCGCGGATCGATCCCGCGGCGCTCGGCCTCCTGCTTCAGGTTATCGATCACCGCGTCCTGGGACGCGAACAACCACAGCAAGGATCCGGGCACCGCATGCAGCAAACGGCACCAGCGCTCGAACACCTCGGGCGTGATCTTGCGCGGGTTGTTGAAACAGCAGAACACGAAGCCCTCCTCGGGCAGACCCGCAGCGGCGCGGCCGGGTGTCTCCGCAACCTTGCGGCGGGGATCGACCGGGGCATAGGCATCCGGCAGATAGGCCAGCGCCTCGTCGTAGCTCGAGGCCTGCTCGGGCGGGATCACCACAGGATCGGCAATCAAGTAGTCCATGAAGGACACGGCCATCGTCCCGGGATAACCCAGCCAGTTGACCTGAATCGGTGCCGGCCGCAAGGCGAGGATCTCGGTGCGCGCCCCGCGGGTATATCCTTTCAGATCGACGAGGATGTCGATCTCGTCGTCCCTGATCCGCGTCGCGGCCTGCGTATGGCCGAGCTCGCGGATATCGACGAAGTGCTCGAAGGCATCGAGCAAGCGGCGGCGCGTCGCACTTTGATCATCCGGCCCGTAGGAATAGGCGAAGACCTCGAAGCGCGCGCGATCGTGCGCCTCGAAGACGGAGGCCGTGAGATAGGCCGTTGCATGCTCGTGCAGGTCCGACGACAGATAACCGATGCGCAGACGCCGCGGGGACGGGGCGACGGACGAGCGCGCCGAAAGTGCGGACGCAGCGAGGGCATCGAAGCGCCGCGCCTCGGCCCGCGTCAACCGCCGCAGGTCCGAGGCGGTCAAGCCGGGGAGAAAGAGCGCGGCAAACGCCGAGATGGGCGGCGGGGACGGACCCCGCAGCTGCTCGAGCAGACGCCCGAGACGCTCTTCGGACCCCCGCCAGTCGCAGAGATAGCGCTGGTTGACGACGAGCGCGGGCAGCAGCCCTGCGGGACGCTCGCCGAAGCGCGCGAGGCTCTGCTCGAGCACCGCGACGGCCTTCGCGCGATCCCTGATCTCCCCGTACCAACCGGCGAGGGTCAAGAAATGCTGAGGCGAGGCGGCGCCCGCCTCGATCGCGTCCGTGAGGTGTTTGATGGCCGATCGCGGATCGCCTTGCGCGGCCCGCAGCGATGCAAGCGTGATCAAAAGCTCGGTCTTGCGCGCGCCGCCCGATGCCCCGGCCTGTTTGATCAACTCCGCGGCCTCGTCGACCCGGCGATCGACCAACAAGGCCGAAGCCAAGGCGAGCCGGGCACCGGCGTGGTTGGGGTTCGCGCGGAGGATCGCCTCGTAATGCTCGCGCGCCTCGCCGAGCCGCCCGGTCAGGTGGGAAACCTTGCCGAGCTGCAGGCGGACGTCGTGACGCCCCGGATGCGAGCGAATCAGATCGCGATAGATCGCCTCCGCCTCGGCATAGCGCTCGCACTCGCAGAGCACGGACGCGAGGTTGATCGCGGGCTCGGCGAAGTCCGGCTTCAACCGGATGGATTCGCGATAGGCATCCATTGCATCCTGCAGCCGACCCAGCGCACTGAGACAACACCCCCGGTTGTAATGCGCAACCGGATGACGTGGCTCGAGACGGATCGCGGCCGCGTAGCAGGCCTCGGCCGCCGCCGGATCACCGCGCGAAAGGAGCAGATTGCCGAGATTGATCCGCGCCGGGAGATGATCCGGGGCGGCGACCGTGCACTGTCGCAGCCATTGCTCGGCCGCCTCTTTCGAACCCCGGCGGGCGGCGATGAGCCCCATGAGATAGAGCGCTTCCGGGGCCTTCGGTGCCCGCTTGAGGACCTTGCGAAGTGCACGCTCGGCCTCGTCGAGCCGCCCGGCCCCGTAATGCTCGCGCGCCTGGATAAAGCGCCTTCGCACATCGTCACGCGGCGGCTGGGGCGCCATCAGGCTTTTGGATACACGCGATTTCATTCAGTGAACCTAGATTACGTCTTCCGCGCTATTATGGCGCCGCATTCGAAATGTGACCAACCGACGCCGCAAACCCAAACCCTCGACGCCGACCGGAGTCCCGGAGAGCCTTGCATGCCGCGCCGGCCTCGGATCCACCGGGTTTCGGTCGATCGACAAGACTGATGCACGCGACATCGACAATCAGAGAAGATCCGATGAGCTACCACTCGCAACACGGACAAGATCAGTTCATCCACGAGCGTTTCTTCCAGAACCACAGATCCGGGACTTTCATCGAGTTCGGCGCACTCGACGGGGTCATCGACAGCAATACCCTGTTTTTCGAGCGCGAGCTTGGCTGGAACGGGATCCTGATCGAGCCGAATCCAGTCGCCTTCGCACGGCTCGTCAAGAATCGCCCCAATGCGATTAAGGAGAACGTCGCCCTCTCCGACTGTCACGGGCGGATGCCGTTCGTTCAGATCATCGGCGGGTTTCTCGGCTGGTCCGGCATCGCCGCGGACATCGAGCCACAGCATCGCGAAAGGATTCAAGGTCATCTCCCGCAGGAATCCGTGCACGAGATCGAGGTCGAGGTGCGTGACTTGGCGTGGCTGCTCGATCGCCATCCGCTCGATCAGGTCGATTTCATGAGCATCGATACCGAGGGGACCGAGGCGAAGATCATGCGCGCCTTCCCCTGGGAGCGCGTTCGGGTCTCGGTATTCTGTATCGAGAACAACTTCGACAACTACGCGATCGACGACCTGATGAACGACCGCGGTTACGCGAAGGTCGCGCGACTCGGAACGGACGACATCTTTTGTCTGCATGAGCTTGCGCAGGCCTGAAGGCCGGGTCGTGCCCTGTGTGCCTCGGCGCATCAGGTTACGCTAAGCCAGGATCCCCGAAGCCCGGTATGCAGCGAGCCAGTCGCCGCGTTCGCGCTCCCGCGTGAATTCGGAAAGAACACGCGCACGCGCACGCTCGGCGAGACATCTGCCGAGCTCCGGATCATCGAGAAGCCGGGCGATGGCCTGCGCGAGGCCGTCGGGATCGCCGGGCTCGACCAGCAGCGCCTCGCGCTCGTGGGTGACCAGCTCCGGTATACCGCCCGCGGTGGTCGTGATCAGCGGGACCCCTGCGAGCATCGCCTCGAGCACCTTGAACGGCGAGGTGTCCGCATAGGAGGGCGCGACGATCAAATCGCAGGCGCGGCAGGCGGCCAGCATCCGCGCGTGCGGGATTCGGCCCATCCGCCAAACCCGAGCCTGCTCGGGAAGGGCCTCGATCCGACGATTGAAATAGGCCGCCTCGGTTGCTCGAATCGGGCCGCCGAGCGCGAGTGTCAGCGGACGTTGCGTCACCAGCCTCCCGTAGGCACGCAACAAGACGTCGAGACCGACAACACGACGAAACTCGCCGAAACATCCGATGACCGGGTCATCGCCCCGGCGTTCCACGACGGCCTCGGGATCGAAATCCGCCTCGGCGACATGATTGCGGATGATCCGGGTCGGCGCCGCTGGCCGCAGCAGGCGCTCGACGATGCGCTGTGCCTTCTCGGACTTGCAGGTCACCAACACGGCCTGCGCCGCCGACGCTTTGAGATGGGGAAAGGCGGCACCGAAGATGCGACGCTCGAGGTCCTGGCCGCAAAAGGTCAAGACCAAGGGTTTGTCGATGAGTGCCGAGACATAGGCCCCGATGAAGGCCAGCTCGCCGTATCCGCCGTAGACATGGATGGCATCGAGGCGCTCGCGCCGAGCGATGCCCAGGGCCTGCTCGGCCCATGAGCGGATGCGCAGCTCCTTGTTGAGCATCTGGTCGCCGAGCTCGGGGACGAGGATGCGCTCGATGTTGAAGTCCGCCGCGAAGACGACATAGGCCGGACCGCGATCGGGACGTTCCCGGACCTCGACCCTGCCGGCCCAGTCCTCCTCGGCGCCCGACATCGCGAAACGGATCGGGACCATCTCGAGGGAGTCGCTCAAGAGCTCCGATAGATGACCGGAAGACACCGTCGTGCCGCCGAAATCTCCGAATTCCCCGAGCAAGCCGACGCGCGGCTTTTTCAGCATGACGCAGGAAAACGCGCCGGTGTAGCGACTCTCATAGCGGCTCCCCAGAGTTTCTCTATTGCAGGACGCGACACGCGGGATCGCTATGCGGCTATCCCGCGCGAGCGCGATGAACCTAGCACTCGCCGCGAATCAGTGTCAACGAAGGGTGCCGCGGCCTGACCATACCTCGCTCCTTAGGCCGACGACCCAACGTTGCAGGGCGCTAGAGCAATCAACGGAGGCTCGTGACATCACCGACGGCTCGTGACATCACCGACGGCTCGTGACATCACCGACGGCTCGTGACATCCGCTCCGCGGTGTCACGCATGCCCCGTGGCGCTCTGCGCCACGTGCCACGATGGCCGAAATAACCAACCAGCTTCCCGGCCAGTTGGCGTGCGTCATCAGAGGCCGCCGCCCCGACTCAAGCGCAAAGCCTTCTGCGGGCGAGGTCAGCCGCTGCCCGAGCGGTTGATCCCAAAAAGCATCTCCTCTCTCGGAAATCGCCGACGTGCAGCACACCCGCGTTCCCTGGCCGGGAGCCCGTACCGACATCGGTGCAGATGCGGCGATGTCGAGCTCGGCAACGCCGCCGGGGACAGCTCCACCGCGCTTGTCCCGCGGCGACACGGTCGTTACGATAACGATGCACCCGGTTCCGGGCCTTAAAGCCGGCCACCCGGAAATCGGCCACCCAGCCAAATTCGGATCGGCCCCTCCTTTCGCCCAAGGAACCTTGCCCAATGGAACGACGCTCGCACGTCCTGATGGGATCGACGCTGATCGCGGTCGGACTCGTCGCCGGAGCCGCCCAGCTTATCCCCGGAATCACACCTTCGCTCGACCTCGCCGACCGCTGGCCGCTCGTCATCGTCGCCCTCGGGATTGTCTCGCTGGGGATCGGACTCCTCTCCGCACGCCGCATCGCGACACCGGGCATCCTGCTTGTCGGCACGGGCTTGATCCTGCTCTATCAAAACAGCACCGGGGATTGGGGGAGCTGGTCTTATCTCTGGGCGCTGTATCCGATTCTCGCTGGACTAGGCATCCTCTTCACCGACGCACTGCGCGGGGATCTTCGGCGTGGGCTGCGCAGGGGCGCACGCCCGATCACGCTCGGAGCAATCCTGTTCCTGATCGCATGGGGCGTGCTCAAAGGGTTCGACTCTTTCGAGCAGCTCTGGCCGCTGCCCATCATCGCGATTGGTGCCTGGATTATTTGGAAGGGCCGGCAAGAGACGGATGCCGCAAAGGGATAGTTCGATCGGCGACGTGTCTTGGACGCGCCGGCTAAGCTGCGCGGATCCATCCGCAACACCCGCCCTGCGATTGCGGAGCGGATACTGATGCCTCGCATCCTCGCCGACCTCGCCGGGCTCGGCGTTTCCAGGGCAACGATCACCCGTTTAACGGTCTTGACGCTCCTGTTTGCCGTCTCGGAGGGCGTCGGGCTCGGGATGCTGGTCCCGATAGCCGCCTACGCGAGCGGAATGGGCCGCGACGCGAGCGCAACCGGCATCATGAAGGATCTCGAGGCGCTCTTGAGCGGATTCCTCGGCACCTCGGATGCGGATCTGATCCTCGCCGGATTGCTCTTGATGGCCGCCGTGCCGTTTGGCCTGCGCGTCTGGCTCTTCTACCGCCGCGAGATCCATCTGGCAGCCCTCAAGGAAGAGATCAGCCGCGCTGTCCGCCGCCGGCTCATCACGGCACTGATGCAGGCCGACCTCGGATTTCTGGGCAACCGCTCGCAAGGCGAGCTGCAGGCGTTGGTCACCGTCGAAGCCGATCGTGCGGTGGAGGCCGTCGCGGGCAAGGTGGCCTTCCTGACGGCGAGCGCACTGAGCATCACCTATTCCGTCCTGCTCGTGGCCGTATCGCCGCAGCTCGCGCTCTACGCCGCCCCCGTCTTCGCGCTGACAGGCCTGCTCCTGCGACATCACGGCCGAAAGGCCGACCGCACGAGTCGTCGACTCAGCGAGCAGAACACGGCGCTCGGCGAGCAACTAAGCGACGGGATCTTTGGGATCGAGCGCATCAAGCTCCGTGCACGTGAGGCCGAAGCGATCGCGGAGCTGACCGGGGTGACCGATCGCATCGCGCGCAACATGAAACAGGGCGATCGGCTCCGCGCCTTGATTCAGGTGCGCACCGAGCCGCTCTTGGTCATGTCGGTCTTCGTGATTGTCTATCTCGCGATCGCAAAGGTCGGCATGGGCTTTGCGGCACTCGGGATCTTCTTGCTGGTGATCACGAGATTGGTGCCCCAAACGCTCGCCATGTCTCAACAGTGGGCGCAGATGCGGGTCTACAACGGGAGCCTCGAGCGTCTGCGCACCTTCCTAGGCGACGCGGGCGCGCATCGGGAAGCGGCTTGCGGAGACCGGCGCTTCAAGGATCTGCACGCAGCGATTCGGCTCGACGCGGTCGGATTTCGGTACTCGAGCCGCGACACGCGCGGGGCGGCGCTCGCAGGCCTGTCGTTGGCGATCCCGGCCCGTCGCACCACGGCCGTCGTCGGGCGCTCCGGGGCCGGCAAGACGACATTGATCCGCCTGTTGACGGGTTGCTATCGTCCAACCGAAGGGGGCATTTTTTTCGACGACGTCCCTTTGCAGGACATCGACCGCACGACGCTGCGCCGCCGAATCGGTGTCGTGGCGCAAAAACCCTTCTTTTTCGGCACCTCGCTACGGGAGAATCTGACCTTCGGCATCGACCCCTCGCCCTCGGACGGCCGAATCCACGAGGCCCTGCGTCTGTGTCACTGTGAGGACTTCGTCGCAGGCCTTCCCGACGGATTGGAGACCGACGTGGGCTCCCACGGCGCTCGCTTCTCGGAGGGTCAACGCCAGCGTCTGGCGATCGCTCACGCCCTGCTGATCGACCCGACACTGTTGATCATGGACGAGCCGACCGCGGCACTGGACTCGGAATCGGAGCGTGCCATTCAGACCACGCTGGCCGCGCTCTCCGGACGCATCACGGTGATCGTGATCGCGCATCGTCTCTCGACCATCCAGCACGCCGACACCATTCTGGTCATGGATCAGGGCCGCCTGCTTGCCCAAGGCACCCACACGGCATTGCTGCGCGACTCCTCGCTCTACCGAACGCTCTTTGACCAAAACAGTTCCTAGGCGATTTCCGGAGAATCGTGTCCCCGACGCGCTGTGGGTCGGACTTGAGTCCGACCCGTGGGTATAGCCATCCTGCGGCGCTCTTCTCGGGCTGAAGCCCGACCCACGGCGGGGCGGTTTCGCGGAAATCGGGCTAACCCTCGACGTCGCTCACGCGCGTCGGTTGCGCCATTCATCGGTCATCCGACGCGCCGTGCGAAACAGAAAGAGCCAAGGCAGGCGCGCGCCCGACCAGCGTCGCAGAAAGACCAACCAACGCGGAACACGGCAGGACGCGATGGGCAGCGCCTGAATCGCCCCGAGCGGCGGACGAGGATCGAGCGACTCCCAATGCAGGACACCGCGCACGACGGCGTCCCAGGCGAGGAGCAGCGCGACGGCCTGCGAGAGGTCGCCGTCTCGATCTGGCGCCTGCCTTAGCGCGAGCTGCTCGTAGGCCTTCGCCACATGGTCGCCGAAATCGAATCGTTCGGGGCGATCGTCGTACGTCTCGCTCAAGGCATAGTCGAGCTGACGCCGCACGAAGTCGCGCAGATCGCGGTAGTTGCGGTGGTGGATGTGCAGGCACCCGGGCGGCTGCAGCTCCTTCAGACGCTGCCAGCCGGTGGTCATGCGCGGGGAGACATGGATGGCGTCCGGCCAGGTCACCGTACCGCGGCGAAACAGACGAATCTGATTGTCCGGATACCAGGGCTGGGCACGCAGCCACTGCTCCCCGACGTAGTTAAAGCGCGGAAGCGCGAAGGCATCGAAGCGATCGCCTTGATCCGCGATGAGCGCGGCGACGGCGGACTCGGCGTCTTCGGCCAGCCATTCATCCGAATCCAGGACCAGGATCCAGGGATGGACGGCCATGGCGGTCACCCGATCCCTGACGCCGTCGACGCGCGGCGCTGGCTCCAAAGGAACGATGCGCGCACCGTAGCGACCCGCGATCTCGCGTGTCTCGTCCCTACTGTCCATATCCGCCACGATGAGCTCGTCCGCCCAGCGCAACGAGGCCAGGGCCTTGGCGAGGGTCTCCGCGGAGTCGCGCGTGTGGACGATCGCCGTGATCGCGGGTCTATCCATCGATGCTGTAGCGGCCTTGCCAGCGCTGCATGAAAAGCCTCCGTGAGCCGACATCGAGACGCACGCGGCCGGGTGTCATGGACTCGAAATGCAGAGAATCCGCGCCATGATAGCACCAGACCCGCCAGCCCAGACCGCGCGCGCGCAGGCAGAGATCGACGTCTTCGAGCCCGAAGGCATAGTCCTCGTCCAGACCGCCGAGTGCAGACCAGAGGGCATGCCGAACCATCAGACAGGCCCCGGTCACAGCCTGGAATTCGCGGTCCTGCATCGGCACGAGATCGGCGGGGCGACACCGATCCAAATGATAGGGACCGCGCCGTCCGGCGCCGAAGACCACGCCGCCGTGCTGCAAAGAGCCATCCGGAAAGAGCAGACGCGCCCCGCAGATCCCGATTCGAGGATCGGCCTCCATCAGATCCAGCATGCCGCTCAAGGTCTCGCGGTGCAGCAGGACGTCGTTGTTGAGCAAGAGGAGATAGGGATTGGGGTAGCGCCGTGCCGCCAGGTTGTTGGCGGACGCGAATGCGTGGTGTCGATCGAGCCGGATCAGGCGCCGGCCGGGTTTGGACCAAACCGCCTCGCGATACGGGGTCGGAGAGGCGTTGTCGACGATCACGACCTCGGAGTCTTCGGCCACCCCCGCGACCGCCAGCGCCGTCTCGAGATGCGCAGTGCAGACGGCGAGCAACCCGTCGAGCCCGCGCGACACCAGGATGCAGGTCAAGGCGCGCGCGCTCATGTCAGCTGCTCGCTCAAGCCGGCCGCGAGGAGACGCCGCAGCCGCTCGCGCTGTACCTGCGGCCGATACGCCAGTGCCGTTTCGGCGGCACGATGACGCAGCCGCACCCGCTCGCTCGCCTGACTCGGATGCGCCAGACGATCCAGTGCATCCGGCAGATCCTCGGGCTCGGCAACCAGGCAGTTCTCGCCGTGGCGCAGGTACTCCATCCCGCCTTTCACCGGCACGCTGACCACGACACAGGCCGCGGCCATCGCCTCCAATGCGGGAAGACCGAACTGCTCGCCGACGGCACTTGCCAGAAATACCCCTGCACGCTGAAGTCGGCGCGCGACCTCGGCCTCTGCGAGCCCGTCGATCGGCGTGAAATCGAAGTCTCGCACCCCCAGGAGACAGCGGAGCAGGATCCGGAATCCCCGCCTCGGCATATAGGCCACTCGGTTGTCGAGCTTGAGCCCGCCGCCGAAATAGAAGCAGTCGCTGATCGAGATGCCGACCTGAACCGACTCGCGTCCGTGCTCTGTACGCACATAGTCGGTCGCCTGGTCCCAGCAGGTGAGAATGAGAACGTCCGGGTCGGCGAAGATCGGATCCATCAGCGGATCCGTCCCCTGTGCATGGCAGACGCGACGCCCGGGCAGGTGCGCCAGTCGCCGATGATCCGGCGGCCAGGTGATCATGAGGATGTCGCGCTCGGTGATGCGCTCGATCGCGACGGCCTCGGGGAGGACCGCGAATCGTCCGGAGAACCACCGAGGCGCGAACCCGTCGCGCATGCAGACGACCGCCGGAATCCCGAGCGTGTTGAGCATCTCCACGAACTGACAGGCGACCTTCACGCCGCCGAAGTGACCCGAATCCGGGAGAAAATAGTAGATCATCGGAAGACCAAGAGCCGGCGCAGCGTGAATCCGGGCCAAGCGAGCAGGCGCATCGCCCATGCCAGCGCAGCCCCGTGGAACCGTTCGGCGTAGGCGGTGCGTCCGGCGTTCAACAGGGCCAGACGCCGCGCCGGGGTCACCGCCGCACCCTCGCCTTCGAGATGGACGACGTCGATCCCGGACTCGAGGATGACGCCTCCGAGCTCGCGCATGCGTCGCCCGAGCACGACATCACCCATGTACATGGGAAAGGACTCATCCATACCCCCGAGCGTGTCGAACCAGCGCCTCGACATCACCAAACAGGCACCGTGCGGCCAGAACCAATCCGGGGCATGGTATCCCGGGAGTCGCCGCAGGAGACGCCCCAAGCCGAGGTTGAAATAGTTGTCGAAGAAGATGTCACCGAGGAGCTTCAGCGACGAATAACCGGGCTGGCGCCCGAGCTGAACCATGCCCGGCTTGATCAGGCGGCGCGGCACGACACAAGCGGTCGGATGGTCGGCGAGCAGACGCAGGGCGTCGCGCCAAAAATGCGGAGGGACGAGGCAATCGGGGTTGACGAATGCGAGATACCCCGCACTCCCGAGCGATGCGCCGCGGTTGGCTGCAACCGCATAGCCGGGATTGGCGCTCAGCACGAGCGGCTCGATGCCCAGTTCATCGAGACACCGCAGCGTGTCGTCGTCGGAACCGTTGTCGACCACACAAGACCGGCACGCCTCCGAGGCGCGAAGGGCCTCGAGACAGCCCGAGATCCTCTGCCCGGACTGATAGGTCACCACGACCACATCGATGTCCGCACGCATGGGGTCAGCCGCGCCCGATCCGGGAGATCCAGCCCAGCAGGCGTCCTTCGAGGCCGTCGAGCCGGCCCCGTTGCCCGAGAATCCGCATGCGCCGGATCTGCACGCGTGACGGACCGTGGCAGAAGTTGCTGAAGTGCGCGATCCGGGCATCGGGCCGCGGAAACCCGTCATCCCAATGCTCGCAATGATTCCAGTCCCAAGTCAGGGCTGCGCAGCGTCCGGGCCGGAGGCGGTGGCACCAGTACTGGAAGTAGTCCTGATCGGAAATCATGTGCTTGCCGACCCGGTGCAGGCTGTCGCGCCCGGCGATCGTCGTCGACGCCCAATCGGCTATAGCCTCGAAAGTCGCTCGACGCCCCGCGACCACGCCAGAATTGAAAAACCGGAAAGCCTCCGGGTCGTGCACGACGCCGGGATCCTCGCCGAACCAAGCGAGGGTGTGGTTGCGATAATGGTCGAGAAAATCGGCACGCGTCATACCCGAGCCGGTCACGGTCGGCTGCTCCACCATCGCGAGCTCCGCATCGCCCAAGGCGTGCGTCACGTCCGCCTCGCAGGTCGCGCGCACGAAGAGTGCGTCGGCATCGAGGAGCACCAAAACGGGCGCCGGGGTTGCAGCCAACGCGAGCTGTATCGCCTCGAACTTCTTCAGGAAGGGGGCGGCACGGCAATCGTCCCGAACCGCCGCAGACAGGTTCCTCCGGATGATCCGATCACCGGCGTCCGCCAACCCCGCGACATCCCGATCCGAAACGACACAGAGATCAAAGGGTGTCCTCGCCAAGACCGACGCGATGGACTCGCGCGCACTGCGATAGTAGGCATCGCGGCCGAGAACGAGGGTCACGACACAGACGCGGGCGCTCATGCGAGACGAGTCCCGGGAGGCGTCGGCTTAGGGAGCGAATCACAGGGTTCGAGGGTCATGTCCTTTGTACCTGTCCCAGGCCGACAGACGGCCTACGGTCAAGAAAACGGCGACGTCGTCGTGGCGCTCGGGCGATGGACCCGGTACGAAGCGCGCGGTATCGATGTACGGTGGCAAGCAGAACAACTCCGGATCCGCGCGGGTCAGCCAACGTTCTACCGATTGTGCGGTGAATCGGCTGACCGCGGCGAGACCCGGGCAGGCCTGAATGGCGCGCGCGAAGGCGTGTGACCAATCCGCCCAAGCCTCGAGCCCGTGAAAAATGCCGACAGAAGGCACCCCGACCCGTCGAGCAACATGCAGGCCGAACAAGAGCGCCTTCGGGGGCGCAGCAATCGGCGCATCCGTGCCAATCTCTGCCGCGACAGAGCGACCGCGTCGGGGCCCGGCGTTCCGTGCCGTCACAGCCGAATCCGGCACGAGAGGATCTCCTCCGTCACGGCGAGCTCGCTCCCGCTGCCGTGGCGTCCCTCCGGATCCTTCAGGAATTCCAGGAAGGCACGCATCAACGGCTCCAACAGGTGCCATCGCCCGTTCGAAACGGCTGCCAGCGACTTGCCACAAAGCCTCGCGAGCATCGCGATCGGCAGGTAAAGGGGCCAATGCTTTCTGGTCAGACGCAAGGCACTCAAGTTCTCGTGGTAACTGCTTCGCGCCGACTCGGTTCGGTTGCCGGCGGATCGTCCTCCTGCCGAATGCCCTTCGTGATGGAAGACCAAACTCTCCGGGCACCATCTGAGTTGAGACCTCGGGTCCGGCAGCCGATACGCCAGATCCAACTCCTCGAAGTAGAGAAAAAAGCGTTCATCCAAGAGCCCGTAAGACCGGAAAATCTCCGCACGGCAAAACATGGCACATCCCGACACGTAATCGAGCTTCGCGGGCCTCGTCGCCGCACGCATGCGATCCACCGGCATGCCGCGGTAAGGATTGCGAATCATCGTGAACGGGGCCAGATACCGGGCGCCCCCGGCATACTGGACAGTGTCTCGCGCGGCAAAATCAAGCACCGTGCTGCCGAGAATCATCGCCGAGGCGTCTCGCTCGGCACACTCGACTAATGCCTCAAGGGCCTCCGGAGCCACCTCGACGTCATTGTTCACGATCCAGATATACCGAAAACCACGGGACAGCGCGCGGCGGATCCCCAGATTGTTGCCGCCGGCGTACCCCAAATTCCGGGGTGTTCGGATCAGGAGCACATCCCAATCGGACGGGGATCGGTCGTCGCGGTCCGGCACGATGGCCCCAGCAGCCCAGTCCCCGAAGCGTCGAACCGAGTCGTCTTCCGATCCGTTGTCGCAAATGATCAGTGAAGTCGCTCCGCTGCGAACCGACGGCAGCAGCGACTCCAAAAAGGACAAGGTCGCATCGGGGCGATTCCAATTGAGAACAATGGTGCACACAAGAGGACAGGCATCCGACCGGCACCCGGAGCCGGCCGTCATGCAGAAGTCGCTCGACATCGACCGAACCACGCGTTCTCCCTATCCAGGCTTGTCGACCTTTGCAATGAAGTCTCTCGTCAGCACCCCTGAGCCCGTACTATCGGTCTCGACAACACTCCAAAACAAGAGAAAGGTGCGGAGCACACGCCAGAAAGACCGGCGTAGGCTGCTCCGAAGGTCGTGCACGAATGGAGAACACTCATGGACCTCGAAGGCGGTGAACCCCGCCACCTTCAGAATGTGAGAGATCGCTTGAGCGTCAACAGCAAGCTCCCGTTTCCGCAGCCCACATCGAGGCATTCGGCATCCTTGTCGACCGGCAGCCAGGCTGCCATGCGGTCGAGCCACTCCCTGACGACCAAATCGGCGATGGCAGGATCGGATTCGACATCGGGCCGAGGATGCAGATCGGGATAGGCCGCGTAAGTGCGATCCCGGTAGTGTGGTTTCACAGCGACAATCGTCCCGTCTAATGATCCTGAATCGAAACTCGGCCGTCACCGGACGACGCCGGCGCGGTCTTGCCGGGCAGCACGGATCAGGAAGAAGCCTGCAACGCGAAAGGCACGAGAAGGATTCATCATCACCCGGGCAGAGCGCCTGGAACGAGGGTACTCGGTCCCGGCCCAGCAAGCCGCTCCGCTCATGGGAAACGTCTTTCCGAATCGAGCGCGGCGCGTCTGAGACGTCATCTCGGCAGGGGGCGCTTCGGGCGACGCGAGCATCCGGGAAGATCGTCCGAGTGTCAACCTCCGGAAGGACACGAACGGCTCCGGTAGCGCCACACACGGCGCACCGGATCCACACTTCGATCGACTGGGCCAAATCGCGGATGCCCCGAACGTTCGAATGCAGCCCGCGTCTCGGAAGGTTGCTTGCCAACACACCCACCGGCACGACACCATGTGCCGAGCGCCACCCCCGAGCCGCCGCATCCGCCTGCCCATTCCGCGGACCCGCGATTCCGAAAAGACCGCTGGCTCGGCGTCTCGAGACTCGCCGGGGGAACAAGACGGCATTTGGGATTATCACGGATTGGCTCCGACACGCACATGACGAGCAAGACCCGATCAGCGGCACCCCTTTTGCTGCTATACGATTCACTTGGAATCCGTGGCGGCGCCGAGCACGTACTGATGACGCTCTACGGCGCGTTCGACGCCGACGTCTGCGTCGGGTTTGTAAGTCAACATGTGTTCGGCGACGCGATCGACCCCGGTCGATTGATCGACCTTCGGGCACATAGCCGCTTTCCTCCGCTCGAGCTGATTCATCTCCTTGCGAGGTTTCAACGCATCGCCGGATCGGTCGCCAGATACCCAAATCGGATCTATTCCGGCTCATATTCCGTGCTCGCCTCCTCACCGGACCACTCCGGTCGCTCCATCTACTATTGTCACACCCCGCCACGGTTCCTTTACGATCTTGAACACTACTATCTGAGCAGGCTCTCGCCGCTGCAAAGACCACTGCTGCGCGCACTCCAAGCGTGGTTCAAATCCAGATACGAGGCGTCCATCAGCAGAATGGATGTCGTCCTCGCAAACTCTCGCAACGTGCAGCACCGACTGAAACACTACGTCGATGTCGAATCCACGGTGGTCTATCCGCCAGTCGACCTTTCACGTTTTCGGTGGTCCGGACAGGACGACTATTTTGTTTCCACGGCCAGATTGGAACCATTGAAGCGAGTCGCGCCGATCATTGAGGCGTTTAGGCAGATGCCCGATCAGACGCTGGTCGTAGCCTCGGGCGGAGGCCAGTTGAAGGCCTTGCGCAGGCTCGCCGCAAACGCATCCAACATTCACTTCACCGGCTGGCTCGCCGGTGACGAGCTCAGCCGTTTGATCGGTAGCTGCCGTGCATCGATCTATCTTGCCCAAGACGAGGATTTCGGCATATCGCCGGTGGAATCGATGGCAGCAGGCAAACCCGTCATCGGGGTTGCAGAGGGTGGATTACTCGAAACCCTTGTGCCCGACGAGACCGGTCACCTCCTTCCGCCGAGCTTCACTGTCGAGGATATCAGGGGCGCCGTTCGATCGATGACGGCCGCGAAAGCAAAAGCCTTGCGCGCATCTTGCGAGACACGCGCGGCATTGTTTTCGAGAGAAGCGTTTCTGTCCGCGATGGGCTCCACGATCTCGCCCGCATCGCCGCCTCAAACCAAAAACTCACCCGAATTCGGGATCACTGATCGTCCCAGCAAAGACCAAAAACATCCATAGCATCGTTGATGTCGGATTCAGTGCTTCGGAATACGGCTGAACCCATCTCCTGCCAGAAGACGCCGCTGCTTGCGCTCGGCGGTCTGTTGCAATTGGTTCGGCATCGTGAGTGACTCGTGATTCCGTTAAGCCAGGGACCTGTCGCCGGATTACCCGGATCGGTCGGCCACACGCTCCCTCCATCGGTATCCGGATATTCGGTCGTCGGATGACGCCAGTTAATAAACCAGCCACCGCCATTAGCGCCTGCCAGATCCCCACCGATGTATTTGGAGACCTGCCCCCCGCGGCGCGTATCGACCTCGTACCACTCCGTGGAGGCAACCTGCTGTAGGGTTCGACCGTCAAAAGGAGCCGACGCCGGATAACCAAATGCCAAAATCAATTGGGAGGAGTGCCAGTTCCATGCAATTCCAGACCAACCCGTGCGGTCTCCTATCTCACCTCCAAATTGACTCCCGACCCGGTCGGTAACGAGACATCCGTAGTCATAGTCGACATCCGCGGACGCGGCAAACGGACCAGTCACCCATGCCCCGCGAACACCCCAACACCCAACACCAGGCATCGCACCGGATTGGCTATAACCAGGGCAAAAAAGCTCATTCGTCGACCAATTTCCCGATCCATCGGTCAGGCAGTGTGCAGCCGTAGCCACGACGCTTCTACCGATTACCGTACCGGAACAAACATAGTCGCGGCCTAAACGAGAAAAAAACAGTTTTCCGTGTACCGATCTCGGCCACATGTCATAGCGGCCATGCATCGTCCACCGCTGAAATCGAGCATAGGGCCCATCCTTCGGATTGATCGGAGCCGTTCCGAAGGTTTGAGTCGTGTAGTCGCCAGCACTCGTTGAGAAATCCAGAGTGTAAACAGCGCCTGGAATTGGTTGCGGAGCATTGCTGCCAGGATCCCAACCGGACGTAAGCATCGGAGGATCGGATATGGGGCCCGCCTCGCTCGATGCCTCGCTCAACTGGTCATCCGAGACCACCTGAAAAGGCGCGGGTAACGCTTGCGCGGAGATCAGTCGCGCCGGGGTCCAATACTCGTATATTCCACCCGATTGAGCGTCACCTGAATCCTGCAAGGCAGGCATTCCAACAGGTCCATCGACACCGCCAACTGCAGTATAGGAGATACCGGCCGTACCGACGAGAAGCAGGATAAGCGAGCGAGCATCAGTTTTTACCATAACCCTTTCTCCTTCTACTTCCATTATGAAAACTCCTACCGCTAGAATATTATCAGAACCCCAATTCGAGGGCCAACACGGAGCCGCCATCGGTCTATTGCTGCCATCTCAAGCTCGACCAGGGAACAGTGCAACAATAGTCGCGGTCTGGCCTTGATCATCGTCTCGCCCAAAAACCTAATCCAAGGGTCGGACATCACAACGCATACCGTTGCGAATCCACTTGTTACGGCCGGATGTCACCCGACTATCCCGCAGCTGGACCAAACGTTGATCCAAACCCGCGACCCGGCCCGCCGCTCTACTATTCTCATGCCGGAGACTTTGAATGATAATCCGGATCTGTCCAGGGATTCGCCGCCTTCGAAACGACTTGTCTCAGTAGACCAGTCGCGGAGAACAAACATAAGGCTGATGACGAACAGCCCGTCCAGCGACGGCTGCAAATACGGCCATCTCAACGTCATAGACCCAGATCTCGTCCCACGCTTCATTAGGCGGCGACAGCGCTCTTTGCATTCCGCACCAGTCAATTCAGCAGGTGAGAATGGACGCCTGCGCTCGGCGAAGTTGCGCCTGAGCAGACAGTTCGGAGAATGCTACGCGGCAGGATCGAACCCGCGAGTGACGACGCGGAAGCCGACACGGCACCCCTGGCGTTCAGGGACCGCTCCGGTATCAAGGCGGCGAGCCACCGCCACCAAGTCATGCCGCCGACCGATCCCATTTCTCTTGTCTTTAGTGTGGCTACTATAGCCCATACACGGATAGGCTCCAAATGGACTCTTGCCGGGGCAAGACGAGCCGCTCTAGGTGATCTGGTGGTGTTCTTGGGAAACGCAGGAAAAAGGGGGTACGCACAAATGAGGCTAATTGAAGCCAGCATACCTATAAGCCAAAGTTTTACCGGCCCCTTCCGCCGCCGCCCCGTGACATTACCGGCGGTTCAGTGCGCGGAAGCCAACCGGAGCGGCGTTCGGATCAGCCCGCAACGTGTGTTTTGTCGGCGCCATATGCGCCTGGGCTTTCAGATGAAGCTCGGTAGGCTGGGGTGAGCTTGCAAACCCCGGCACGACTACCGCACCCGCGCGCACGGGTTCGCAGGCTCAACCTAGACGACGCGCTCAGTCCGGCAGCTCGTCTTCTTGCAGGAGCTGCTCGACGCTGAACCGGCATGTTTCGGTTCGGGAAGGATCGATGGCGCTAGGCCCGTACAGAGCATCGCTTGCTTCCGAGCGCCCTCAGAACGGCCGGCGGCGGACTCCGCGAGCCGTGGCCGAAGGCTTGGGCTATCGCAAGTGATTGCGGATATCTCATCGCCAGCATTCGCGATCGACAATCGCCAGCTGATCCCACGATCGCTCGGATCATGCCGCAGAAATCACCATCGTATTCGGCATGCCGATCGATCATACTGATCATTGGTACCGCGCAAGGGGCTGGAAGCCCTCAACCAGATCGCGCAACTCGCCTGAAGACCAGATGCCTTCCTCCAGACCCAGACAGGCGAGGGTTCCGACTCCTTATTCCTCAGACATCGCAGCAAAGGGCTCCGAACCCTTTTCCTCGCGCAACGAACTTGCCAGACGCCAGGTTCCATTTTGGTCCATAACGAACTATGATGGCGCCACTCAATGGAGGTCCCCATGGCTATCAACGTCAAACTGCCGGAAGCCCTGGTCGAAAGCGCCAAGCGCTACGGCACCATCGAGCATCGCTCGGTGCCCAAGCAAATCGAATACTGGTCACAGATCGGCAAGATCGCCGCCGAAAACCCGGATCTGCCCTTCAGCGTCATCCGCGACATCCTGATTGCGGATCAGGAAGAGCCCGTGGGTGAGTACCAGTTCGGCTGATGCGCATCCTTGTCACTCCCACCTTTGAGCGCACGGTCAAGAAACTGCACCGCCAACAAAAAACGGCGCTCGACGAGGCAGTGCGCACGATCGCCAGCCAGCCAGCAGCTGGTGAAACCAAAGTCGGTGACCTGGCGGGCGTGCAGGTCTACAAATTCCGCATGGGCAATCTGCTGTGCCTGCTAGCCTGCCGGGCCCTGGATGAGAACACGCTCAAACTCTTGATGGTCGGTCCGCACGAGAATTTCTACCGCGATCTCAAGCGGCTGGACGGCTGACAGCAAATCCGCTGCACCTCTCATGCCATCAGCCAGCCTGAGAAGAGGGAGCCGGAGCCCTTTTTCCGGAAACCTCCGGCATCACCCGGCAGATACCGTCGATGGCGGAAAGCGGCAAAGCGAATCCCACTGCCAACCCTGCCCCGCTGCGCCTGGCACGCGCACTCGACTGCGACATGAACGATTTTCATGGCGAGACCCTAACAACGCTGAGCCCTTCACGTCGAAGATGTCGCGGCGAAATGATCGAAAAGGCAAATCACCGTGGGGGCGGATGCCCGCAAGCGCCGGCAATGCCCTCAAGCATCGGTGGTTCCCGTTGGCGGAACCGCGGCTCGCAGCGACTTCGACCCTGTGCGAGAATTGCGAGGGCGATGAACACAGGCTCCGCAGGGCGTCCACTTACGCATGGTTCCTCGACATGATCCTGGATTCAGCCAAACGCTGTTCGGCCGACGCGTTACCTCGTTCGACGATCGATCGCCGCCGGCCGGATCACCGGCTCGATAATCCGTGACAGAGGGGTAGGCTTGACCATCTCGGATCGATTGACGTCGTTCGGCTCGCGCGCTCTCGGGCTTGTTTTGTCCGGTGTCGCGGCTGGACTGCTGCTCTGGCTCGCGCTCTGGATCGATGCGCGATTCGACCGTGATCCGACACCGGAGGCCGCGGTACCATCCTCGGCCGAGATCCGCACCGGACTCGCGCACGTCTGGAGCCATTTCGAGCCCTGGACCGGAAGGTCCGTCAATTTCCACCCCGGGGCACCTAAAGACACGCGAATCACCCCGGTCGTGTTGGTTGCGGTTTGGGTCGGGCTCAGCCTTTTGCTCTTTGCCGTGATTCCGACGCGCCGAAGACCCCGACTCCCGCCGAGCATCATTGCACTTCTCATCCTCTCGGGATGGCTGATCTTGGACGTGCGTTGGCAATGGGAGCTGTGGGAGCGCCTGAGCATGACGCGGGATCGGTACGCCGGACTGTCTTTCGAGGAGCGCGTGCGCGCGGCCCCGGACGCCAAACTCGTCGGGCTGGTGCAGGAGATACGCGAGCGACTTCCCTCGGACCCGACGCGGCTTTTACTCCTGAGCGCCGATCCACACGGGGCGTTGTCGTACCGCACCCGTTATCACTTGATGCCTCATCGGGTGCACGTTGGATTATCCGAGCTGCCCGCCCCGACTCAGGTCGTTCCGGGCGATTACGTTCTCGTGCTGTTGCCACTCAGATCAGTTCGGTTCGACCGGGCGAAAGGACGACTCGTCGGGTCCGACAGCGAGATCCCGGCAGAGCCGATCCATGCAATCCCTCGCTTCGGGACACTCTACCGAATCAAGGAGGGGTCTTGAGGTGAGCTCCTGGACCGTCGCCATTGCACTCGTCTTGCCCTTGATCGCCGGCGCCGCTTGGCTGCGGAGCCTGTGGCCGGAACCGACCCCCGGACGATGGCCCGTCATCCTGGGTTACGGCTACCTTCTCGGGTGGGTCGGAGTCACGCTGTTGCTCCGGCTCTTCGACTTGTTCGGGTTGCCGCTCGCCCCGGTCCCGATCATGGTCTTTCTGGTCCTTTTGACCGCGTTTGCTATCCACCGGATCTCCCGGCAGCCACGCAACGATGCCGCCATCGACCATCGACGCGAATCCCCTGCCTTCCCCATCTGGCAATCGGTTTTGACCGGTGCGATTCTGCTGTGGCTGGGCCTGCGCTTCATGGGCCTCGCGCTCGAGGTTTGGTGGCAGCCGCTGTTTCCGTGGGACGCCTGGACGACCTGGACGCTGCGTGCGCGTGTTTGGGCGGACCTGTCCGAGTTGGTGCCTTTCATCTCGCCCGGGGCTTGGCTGATCGACACCACCGGTCGGGCCTACACCATCGAGGCATGGCACTATCCACCCACGGTCTCCCTGATCGCGGCCTGGCCTGTACTGGCATTCGGCACTTGGAACGAACCCCTTGCCAACCTACCCTGGCTGGGTTGTTTCCTGGCGCTCGGACTCGGCTTCTTCGGGCAAGCACGCCGCTGGGGCGCGCCACCGCTGACGGCCATGGTCTTAGTCTGGCTGCTGATGTCGCTCCCGCTACTGAACACACATATCGCGCTCGCCGGCTACGCGGATCTTTGGTTGGCGACAGCCCTCGGTTTTGCCTTCATGTCCTTTCTTCTTTGGATGCGCGACGGAGATCTTCGAGACGGCGTCTGGTGGGTCCTGCTGGTGGTGGCCTGCATGCTGATCAAGGTCGAGGGTCTGGCCTGGGCGATGCTTTTCGTCGCCGCCTGGCTGGGCGCCAAACTGCGCGGTGTCTGGCTACCCGCCGTGTTGCTCGTGGTAACCGGTCTCGGCATCGCCCTCTGGATGTCGGGCGGCATCGTCTTCGAGATTCCGTGGGTCGGGCAAGTCTCCTTGAGACCGGATCGTATCGAGCTGCCGCATATCGGGCGATTCGATCTCGCACCCGCCGAAGCTTCGGAGCCGGTTCTGCGGCATCTCTTCATTTACGATAACTGGCACCTCTTGTTTTACTTGTTGGCCTTGACACTCGGCTGGGGAACGGCGCACGCGATGCGTCGGCCGACCGATCCCGCCTTCCGTGCCGGCCTGGCGTGGGTCGTTGCCAGCCTGCTCGGTTTCTATATCCTCTTCTTCTGGACCGATGCCGCCCTCTGGGCCATCCAGGCGACCAGTACCAATCGGATCGTGCTCCACTTTGCCCCGGCCTTCGTGTTCTGGACGATGACGGTGTGGATGTTGCGGCTCACTGCGGTGGAACAGGACAAGTCCGTCTTCCACCGAACGAAACCGGTCGAGAGCTCGACTGGGTCCGAGATAACTTGACAGCCGGAAAAAGGGTCGGGTTCAGCGGAGAAAGGGGTCGGGCTCAGACCCGAACCCCGGGAGACTCAATGCTCCAAGGCGTGTGCCCTATCCCCGCAGAGAGACCCGTCTCTACCTCGGCGTTTCGCTTTTTCCGCTTGGATTTAGGCAACGCGCGCGATTCGGTTCATCTCGCTGCCCAGGGCATCGCTGGCCTGTTCCAGATCGTACTTGTTCTGTAAAGACATCCAGAATGCCGGGGTCGTGCCGAAGTAGCGACCAAGCCGCAATGGCATATCGGCGGAGATTCCTCGAGTACCGGCAAGAACCGCGTCCAGGAGGTTAGCCGGGATGCGCAGGTCGGCTACCGCGCAATCAGCATCGATTTCAAGCTCGTTCAAGAACTCCAACAGGTGCTCGCCGGGGTGAACAGTTGCGATGTCGCGTATGGGCATGGTGGTAAAGGCCTCAGGAATCATCCGTGATCTCGACCTCAGACAGCGTCGCCGTCGAGCCAGACAAAACAAATTCTCCACTGTTCGTTGATGCGGATGCTTTACTGCCCGGCGCGGTTTCCGAACAACGCATTGAGACGATGAGACGGCAGCAGGCGAAGATCGTCCAAGGCCGATGCCGCATCGATGCGGTCGATAAGCATCTTGGCGCGACGCTGGATCTCCGGCGGGAAACGCCGCAAGCGCCGACCTTGGGCGATCGACTCGGTTTCTTTGCAGCGGAACCCCTTGATCATGTGGAGAATTCTCGGGCGTCTAGGTGGGCGACGTCAACTCGAAACCCTCCACGCGAACCACGAAACCGCCGGTCTGGTTGACCGTGACATCCCCCCACCTACGCGCGGCGCGCGCGGCACATCAACGATTGCATTGTTCCGTACCTCGTTGTTGGTGTCCGCACTGATTCGAGAAGCCGGGACCGCGGCCGCGAAGACCTAATTGACCGGCTGCGGCGATGAGCCTTTGCTCATTTCGCGACCCTAGCAGCCGTTCAATATCAAGAGATCCATCTTGGCCCCTCTCCCCTCGCGGGAGAGGGGTTGGGGAGAGGGGGAGAATGCACCGGAATGGCTAAGTTGTTTCTAAACCGTTACCTATACCCGATCCCGCCCCCCGCGTACGCCCGGAGCGCTACGGGCACCTCACCGCCGACCGAGTGAGCCGCTGTCAGCCGGCCTTCGCTCGCAAGCAAACTTGACTCGACGGGCTTTCGCGAGCAGGCTTCATTCACTGAATTCAGTCCGAAAATGGTAGGCTTCGATGAGCGATTCCATCCTCAGCTTGAGTGAGTTCAAGGCCGATGCGAGCCGGCTGCTCGATAAGATCCGCGACGAGCCGAGCCGGATCGTCCTGACGCAGAACGGCCGCGCACGTGCGGTCGTGGAGGATTATGCAGCGTATCAGCGTCGTGAGCAGGCGCTGGTGATGCTAAGGCTCATGGCGCAGGGGGAGGCAGATGCTCGCGCGGGAAGGCTGACTGATCAAGGGAATGTCTTCGCTGCGCTGCGAGAGCGATTCCAGGGCACATCGTCATCCGATGCATGAGCGTCGTGTCCGCTGGACCGAGACCGCCCGCGCCGACCTGGAGCTCATTGTCGATTTCATTGCCGAGGACTCCTTTGAAAACGCGGTCGCGGTGCTCGACCGCTTGGAGGAGCGGGCCGAGTCACTTTGCCTTGCTGCCGAGCGTGGTCGTGTATTGCCGGAGCTGAAGGTCGTGGATGTTCTCCAATATCGCGAGCTGATCGAGCGGCCCTGGCGGATCGTCTATCGGATCGAGCCGGATCAGGTCGTCGTGCTGGCGGTGCTCGACGGCAGACGCGACTTGGCCTCGCTGATGTTGGAACGGCTGGTGCGCGACTAGCAACCGCGTTCGCCGCGCGTCAACGCCCCGGATCGCGATGTCCGAGCGCCGCACCGGCGGACCGATGATCAGAAAGCCCGTCTCGCCTGCAACCCGGCAGCTCTGCGCTCAATGACTGTCGCAATTGCTTGTTTGGTTTCGGCGTTGTTGATGCGGGGAAAAGGGTCAGGTTCAGTTGATCTAGAGCGGTAGCTCTTGTTGCGCAGACTCCCCCACGACCTCGGCCGCTTCCGCTTTGCGCGGGCGTCCCCGCTGCCGAAGCTCTCGACGTTGCCCGGTCATTGCTTCGATCTCTTCGTAGAAGCGTGCGTTTCCGACCGGTTGGTTTTGGTTGAGGGCCATGCGGAGCTCCCCGATCGGTTCGTCATCGAGCGCCGTCCGAAACAGGGCGCGATAAGCCTCTTCCCGACCGGCCTTGTCCTGCCCCAAGGCCAGGTACAGCGGATGAGGCGACAGCAGGGCGTTGGGTTCCCCAGGAGCATTTGCTCGGTAGCTCGACCAGCGATAGGCGGCGGGGTCGTCCGCCATTCCCGCTCTGACCGGATTGAGCTCGATGTAGCGCTGGCAAAGCAGAAGGTAGGTGTCCTCTTCGACCAACGAGGATCGGTAGCGACTGTCCCAGAGGGTTCCGGTACGCCCGTAGGTGTGGTTGATGTGCTGCACGTAGCGGCGGCCGATCGCCATGATGAACCTGGGTATGGCCCCGGCGTCCCGCGGCGTGACGAGCAGGTGGATGTGGTTGGTCATCAACACGTAGGCATGCAGCGCGCACTGCTCGCGCTGCAGCGCATCCCCCAACGATCCCAGGTAGGCGTGATAATCCTGCTCGTCGAAGAAGCAGGCACCACGGTTGTGCCCGCGCTGCACGAGGTGCAACGGCACACCATCAAGATGGACTCGCGGGCGTCTAGGCATGGGGAAAGCTTAGCAGAAAACGAACCTGACCCCTTTTCCTGCTGCCACGGCCGTTCTGAATTATACTGACTTGATGACAAGGGACGTCAGACCTGGATCATTAAGATGGCTTTACCAACCCTCGTTTTTTTTGCTGCTGGCGATGCGCCAAATTCTTGTAGAGGCTTACTAAGTGGCCTATGCTTTACTCACCGTGATGGTAGGGTAAAAGCCGATTGCCACTCATGAGATTCGCCTGCGCGGCCCGCCAAACGAGGAAGCTTGCTCCGGACCAGCAGAAATAGAAATCTGGAAAGGAGGAGTTAGGATCTTCGCCCGATCGCTGTACCGAAGGGGCGTCGACTTTGAGCCAGTCGCCCGAAAGAACAGTCGTTTTGGTTACAGACTGGATCCAGTTCCAAGCTGCCCGAGAGTGCGAACCGATAATCCAAGCAACGAGGAGGTGACTAGGTGAAAAGACCACTTGTCTCTTGGCCAACGATGCGAGCCTGTCTCGCGATCCTGGCTTTGACTCTCACGAGCGGCGCCTTGATGGCGCAGTCGCCGCAAGTAGACGCGGAAATCGAGCTCGCGGCTCAAGAGCGTGTCGCGGGATTACTTGACAAGGTTAGCCGGGAGGGCATCGTCCGCGTCATCGTCGAGCTGAAGGTGCCATCCGCAAGCATCGGCGCAGAAGACTTCTCGGCGGGGCTCTCGTCAGTTCAGAATGGCCTCGTAGATCGACTGAGCCAGTATGGCGGCATCGACCAAAATTCGGTCAAAAGGTTCGAGGTGATACCGGGTATGGCGATGGCCGTCGACGCAACGGCGCTGCAGCACATCCTCGACGACCCCGCAGTGGCGGCGGTCCACGAAGACGTCCCGCAACCGGCGACTCTGTACCAGAGCATCCCCCTAATCGATGCAGACCTAGCTTGGAACCAAGGTTACCGAGGCGGCTCCCAAACCGTCGCCATCCTCGACACCGGGGTGACCAAGACACACCCTTTCCTCACTGGCAAGGTCGTCTCGGAGGCTTGCTACTCCACCAGCGGAAGCTGCGGGTCTGGCTGCACCTCGACTTCACTGTGCCCGGGAGGCGTCAGCTCCTCGACGGCCTCCGGCTCCGGACTTGATTGCTCAGCCGCCACCATCCGCGGTTGCGGCCATGGCACCCATGTCGCCGGGATTGCCGCAGGCCGGAACGGGGCGTCGAGTGGAGGAACCATGCATGGTGTCGGGCGCGATGCGACAGTGATCGCCGTACAGGTTTTTTCCCGTTTCAACGCCGCTTACTGCCAGAGCATCGGATACTCGACCACCGACTGTGCTTTGAGTTTCACCTCCGACCAAATCCGGGGGCTTGAGCGGGTACACGCGCTTCGCAACAGTTACGCCATTGCCGCCGCGAACATGAGCCTCGGCGGAGGGGCCTACACGGCCGTTTGCGATACAGATTCCCGAAAGCCGATCATCGACAACCTCCGCAATGTCGGAATCGCCACCGTCATCTCCTCGGGGAACAACGGGTTCACCAACATGACAGGCGCGCCGGGCTGCATCTCGACTGCGATCACGGTGGGTAGCTCGACCAAGTCCGATGCGGAGTCCAGCTTTTCCAATGCCGCGTCATGGGTCGATGTGATGGCACCGGGTAGCGACATCTGCTCGTCCGTCAACGGTTGGACTCAGGACTGCGGTACCGGCTACGGGTTCGCCAGCGGCACATCCATGGCCGCACCGCATGTGACGGGCGCGTGGGCGCTGATGAAGTCCAAGAACGGGGTCGCCTCCGTGACGGCCGTGGAGAATGCACTGGAAAGCACGGGAGTCCCGATCTGGACCGGCGCCACGGTGGGAAACAAGCCGAGGATCGATCTTGACAACGCCTTGGCCGCCCTGCCGACAGGCCTCAACATAGGACTGAACTGGGATCACTGCCAGCAGACTTATCGCGGTCTCGGCGAAACGGTCACTTGGTGTTACCTCGAAAGCAACAGTACCTGGATCGCGCTCAACGACAACGAGGCGGAGGAATCCTTGATCGAAGCAACCGCCGCCGACCATTGGGTTGGAGTCGGCGTCAGTAGCATCTCCGGAACCTCCTTCACCGTGAGCGACGTGCGGGTTTACAAATACTAATTCCCGCATGCCTTTAGCCCAGTGACCTTCGACGAACTCTACGAGGAAATTAGCCATGACGAATCGAGTTGCGTTTCTCTCAAGCCTCGCCGCTTCCGGATTGCTCGCTCTCTGCTCGACGTTGTCCTTTGCGCAGGCCGCTCCCGAGGCTGCATCCGCCCAGAGCGATCTGAGCGGCGTGACTGGCGCTACGGTCCAGATAACCCCAGGGTTCTATTGGACAAAGGTCCAGCAAACATACCGGGCAATCGGGGACAACAAAACGTGGACCTATTTGGAGAGCTTTTATGGGTCCTCTAGCACCGCTCCCGTATGGGTGTGGTGCGACGACAATGAGTGCGAGAAGACCTTCATCGCCGCGGCCGCCTCGGGTCATTGGCTCGGGATCAACTTCAATACGACCACAACGTTTGATCACGTCAGGCTCTACAAGTACTGACCCGGCGACTCCTTCGGAGAAAGGGGAAACATGATCCGTTCCATGCCCGCTTACCCCGTTAAGGGGCATGGAAAGGAGTCTAAGCAGGTTTGCGCCGCTCGGCGGTCACTTTGTCCCCGATCACCGAGCTGCCTGTCATGCGGGTTTCGGATTTATCATGCGCGGATTTTCGACTGAGCGTCAACACCGGGGAGGAGCGAGCAGGGTGTCCTCGCTCCTGCTGACGGCGATTTGTATGTGTTTTGCCACGACCGCGGCCTATGCCGAATCGGTACAGACAGCCACTCAAGGGCAGTTCGCTGTAGAGCTAGCCGGCAAGCTCGGCCACAAGACCACAGCCTCAGACTCAAATGGCGCGGTCGAGCTTCTCAAGAATCTCAACATCGTCCCGGGGCTCGGCCCCGATGCGGTATGGAAACCCAGCGAACCAGCCACGACCAAGTTCGTAGCGGACATTCAGGCCGCAGTCCAGATGCTGTTGAAAGGTGTTGCCTTGGACGTCGGCGTTTCGCCCCCTCCGACTCTCGATCTATTCGTATTTGAGCTGCCGCCTGCTCCTCAAAAGATCGTATTCCCCGCACAAAACAAAACTGATCGGAGCTCAAGCGCAACGGGGATACCCGACCGTCAGGAGACTGTAGTTGTCGACCCGCCGACTCAAGCGGGAATGACGCCGGCACCGATGACCGCACCCCCTCCAGCGGCGTTCAGTCCGGCTGATCTTGAAACTGCGGTCGACCGCAAGTCTACGGGGAGCCCTACCCAGCCTAAATGAGGGATCACGCGGCGGGCCGGAGGAGCCCCGGACATCATGAAGAGGAAGCATCAATGCCAAAAAGCCCACTCGGAATCCTGGATCGTGCGGAGAACTTGACACTGTTCCCTTGCGCGGTCCGGTGGGTGCCGAATCGCTCGCCTGAGCAACGGGTTTGGAGCTACCTAGGTTTCATGGTGCTGCTGAGCGCCTTTCCGGGCGGTTACGCATTCTGCGACGGCTCCGATACAAGGCTTCTTATCGATGTGGCACCAGCGGGCATTCGGATCGATGTCGCCGCTCGTCCCCTGTGGGCCGTTGCCGAAGCGCTGCAGAGCCGCAGCGGAATTCGCGTCGATGTCGAGGCCAGGGTTCGAAACGACAGCATCGACGGCGTGGTCGAAGCTGAGAGCTGGCCTCAGATCCTCGAAAAATTGTTGGATCGCTATAACAAGGTTGTTGTGTCTCGTGACGATGGTTCGATCGAGCGGGTTCTGATCCTGAATCACGGCAGCGACGAAGCGCCCGCGTTTGCGGCAGAGCCGGCCTCGCAAGGAGACGGCGTGCCCCCGCGTGTTCCTTTGCCCCCGGGGGAAACGGGCGTTACCGGGGAACCGACGGTAGATCCGCCTGATGCGTGGACCGAAACAACGCCCGCCGCGTCGGATCCGGATGGACCAGCCGAGATGCCACAGCCCCCCGAGCCCGCGCAGTATCGACGTCCGTCAGGGGTTTCCGGTTCGCGGACTACTGATGGCAGCAACATGCCCCCGCTGTTGCCTCCTGACGCCCTCGCGCCGCCACCCCCTTCGCCATCGATGGCTGAAGTGGTGTCCGGTCCAATTCAGGACCGCCTCGGGGTAACGAATACAACCCCAATTGATGTCGCCCCACCAGCGCCAAGCGCGCTTGATATGGATAACCCGTAGATCAGTGCCGAGACGCACATGGTCGCTGGCAGCTACCTCCATCGGGTGGCTGCCTTTCGGCACCGGAGATGCTTAACCACGAGTAAGAGACATCAGGCGGAACCCTGCCATTGTCGCCGCGGCAATCGGAGCAGCAATTCTCTTCAGGTGACCAGGCGAGAGATGGATCCATTGTTGCGGTTCCGATCCTTGGATTTATCGAATCGGAGAGTTCGATGACCCCCGTTCGAGTCCCTTGTCCGTTGAGTTGCCTTTTGCTGGCGTGGTTGGTAAGCGGCCTTCACGTTTCGTCCGGTTTCGCGGGTCCATTGGAGAGCGCCCACTCGCTTCGGGATTCCCGAAGCACCGCTCCTGTAACATTCGGCGTGCCGCTCGATCCAAATTTCCGACATGTCGGCATGCACGTTGCCGGACCTGCGTCGCCAGCCGTGCCCGATTACGCCAGCCTTGCAATGGAGAGATCGATGAACGCCGATGCTCCACCCGGTGCGAAGGACTCTCCCCTGAGGACCACGGCCGCGCCGGGTTTCAAATCCGCTGATTTGTCGCTTCTCAATCGGATACGCTCGGCTGGTCGACTCCCCGTCATCGTGAGATTGCGTAGTCGAAGTGGCCAGTCGGGAATCCAGGAAAATGGAGAAGTAACACTTTCCGCGACTCAGAAGGTTGTGATTGATCGCCTTCTCAGATCAACAGATAGCAAGCCAGAAGCATTGGCAATCAAGGCATTCGAGATAACCCCCGCCGTCGCGATGCACATAAACGAACAAGAGTTCATTGAGTTAATCAGTTATCCGGAGGTTCTCGACATCATCGAGGACGCGGCCGTACCTCCCGGCGCTCCCTGAGTATAGAACCGACGGCCCCAGCAGGCGCCAGTTGGAACAGCAGCGAGTCGAAGCTTCTTCGACCAATGCGGAATGTCGACGTCGCCTTCATGCCCCGACACTCGGCGAACAAACCGCTCCGATCGTGGATCGTTTTGGTCACACGATCCACTCATTCAATCTTGTTCGCTTGCTATCGTTTTACCCCTACCTCTGCCATCAGCGCTCAGTTCTTCCGAACAAACACTTCCCAACCACCGACGAATTTGTATGACCGACCGATGAGATACCAGGGAGCTTTGAGTAGATAGGCTGCCAGAGTCGTCAGGAAATGTTCTCGAAAATTGGTTGCCACGATTGATGGCTTGCTCTGCAGTATCCGGAAGCTGTTAGGCGTGGCGACGCGAGCGAAATATGACTCCCAGAACTCCTGCCCGAGATCATGCACATGTGCGGGGTATGTAAGATCAAGCTTGATTCCAATTGGAGACAGCAGTGTCATCAAAGGCACTACGTATGGTGTGCGAGCATAAAACACACCACCCGGTTTCAATCTTTCCAGCAACCCGCTCAGAGTGTCGCGTGGCTTCGGAAGATGCTCGATGATTGCGCTCGCAATGACGATGGAATATTCGGAAGAGATCTCCGCTAGGTTGTCTTTTCTGGATATAGAGATTCGCTTGTCTCTCGGCACGATCAGATGTTCGGTGTAGTCGACAACTGATATGTCTACTCGGTTACATGTCTTCAGAAGTTCAACGGCTACCGCATGCGAGATAGACCCGTCACCGCCCCCGAAGTCCAGAATGGAAATACTTGAATCGCTCTGGTATTGAACGAACTTGGCGGCCAGATGCTTAGCAAAACGGGAGACCGATGCGAACGTGACCTTGTCATCCCGGCTAGAGAGACATGACGAGTTGTAATAGTTGCCATAATATTCTGCCAACGCGCGCTCAGTGGGCATCCTCGATGCGCTATCCGCGTGGCAGCCAGAGCATCGCAGCAAGAGTACCTCTGGATCGTTCTGCAAAAGGCATATAGGCTTTCGATTGGTAGACCCGCAGAATGGACACGCCGAGTGAGGTAGCTCAAGCTTGTCACTTTCCAGATGCACCGAGTCGTGAAACGTAGCTGGATTCATCTTCATTTAAGTTTGCCGCTGTCTACTTTCTTCTTGCTAACTTTGGAGCTAAGCCGCATAAGCCTAGCGGAAATGTAGCCTAAGGATTCCTTAAGCCAAAACCGATCAGGTCACGTCGTGAGAACCCCTCGGCACACGTGTTTTCGGTCCTGGCGGAGCGGGCTACACACCACTATTTAAATAATCTTTCTCAAGCTTCAGTAACTCGCGAGACCTTGACTTAATCTTTTTTGCTGGAACCCCAAAATAAATAGACCAAGCGTCGGTCTTTTTTGAAACCATCGACATTGCCCCTACGGAAACACCCTCTTCCAGAACAACGCCGGGTAAGATGACACTACATGCGCCAACAATAGCATGACGCTTTATGACCACTGGCTTTTTTGCTTCTTTCTTGTAGCGGTCAGGAACAGTCGGGTTCGTCATAGTCTGACCCGAGTAATCATCTGATTGACTAAAGACATGGCAACCGTAGGCGAGCCCGGAAAAATCGTCAAGAAAGACACCTTCTTCTCCGCCGCAAACATTACAAAAAACCGCAATATGAACATTCCTGCCTAAGCGAACCCGTCCAGATATAACGCAAAAATCATCAATCCTAGAGTGGTCGCCAATCTCTATAAGCTCCGGATTATAAACTGATGCCTTTGTGCTAACTAGAACGCTCTTGCCAAGCGATCTGAAATTTAGATCCTCAAGCTCTTGCTGTGACAGAAAGCCCATGGCACTAATTTCCTCTTGTGAATTCGCGAACGGTATAAGGCGGGCGGTCCATCGTGAGGAAAGGCATACCCGCCAGATAGTCCCCAATGCCCCCCAACGCCAACTACCGAAACCGCACGTGCCGGTGATCCGACAGTAACGCACCCATCCACCTAACTCCACCCCGATGTCGACGGCCGACCAGCAGAGGCTAATCCGTCATTAGCGAGCATTCTCCAGCAAGGCCAGTGCGGCCGCGATCACCTGTTCTTGTTGGTCCTCCAATCCAAGCCACAGCGGCAAGCGCACCAAGCGATCGGCGAGATCATCGGTCACCGGCAGATTGCCCGCGGTTCGGCCCACCACCTGGCCATGCGGTGCGCTATGCAATGGCACATAGTGAAAGACACAGTGAATCCCAGACTGCTTCATGGCGTCGATGAAGGCTGTGCGATCATCCAGATCCTGCAGCAAGAGCGAGTAAAGATGGGCGTTGTGCCCACACCCTTGCGGGATCACCGGCCGCCTCACACGCCCGGCCCGCTCCAGGGACTCGAAGGCGGCGTGATAGCGCTCCCAGATCGCCAGCCGGCGTGCGGTGATGGTGTCGGCCTCCTCCATTTGCGCCCAGAGGAAGGCGGCGATGATCTCGCCCGGCAGGTAGGATGAACCGATATCCACCCAAGTATATTTGTCCACCTGGCCGCGAAAGAACTGGCTCCGATTGGTGCCCTTCTCACGGATGATCTCGGCGCGTTCGGCAAGGGTCGAATCGTTGATCAACAGCGCGCCGCCCTCGCCGGAGATGATGTTCTTGGTCTCGTGGAAGCTCAGTGTACCCAGATGCCCAATCGAGCCCAGCGGCCTTCCCTGATAGGACGCCATCACCCCCTGCGCAGCATCCTCGATGACCAGCAAGCCATGACGTTCGGCTAGGTTCAAGATCACATCCATGGCGCACCCAACCCCGCCATAATGCACCGGCACGACGGCACGGGTGCGCGGCGTGATGGCCGACTCGATCAACCGCTCGTCGAGGTTCAGGGTATCCGGGCGTATATCGACGAACACCGGAACAGCGCCGCGCAGCACAAAGGCGTTGGCGGTGGAGACGAAGGTGTAGGACGGGAGGATCACCTCGTCGCCGGGCTGGATGTCGGCGAGGATGGCGGCCATCTCAAGCGCGGCGGTGCACGAGTGGGTGAGCAGAGCCTTTCGGCAGCCGGTGCGCTGCTCCAGCCAGGCCTGAGATTGTTTGGTGAAGCTTCCATCCCCGGCCATCTGGCCCTTGGCGTGGGCCTGTGCGATGTACCAGAGCTCCTTGCCGACGAGGTGGGGTCGGTTGAACGGGATCATCCTGGACTATCCTTAGTAGCCACAATAATGGCGTGGGTGTAAGGAATTCTTAACAAATCTCGCCGCACGCTAATATCACAGGTAGAAAAATATGGGCGCACCAGTGCCAGGTAGCCTTCCGGTTTACGTACGTTTTGTCCCCGGTCTTTGGCAATAATGTATCGCGCAATTCGGCCTTGATCCTTAGTGAAGCAACCGTCGAAGGAACAGAATCGTCCCGATACCTTTAATGCCCTTGCCGCGATCTCTGCTAGTCGCATCGCATCTTGATCATCCAGATGATGAAAGACCCCGTTCGCCATTACAATGTCGAAGGTGCCGAAATCGTCAACGTGCATATCGGAGACCGGAGAACAGTGCCACTCACCCCGACACCCGTATCTACTTCGTGCTGAGCGAATATAGTCGGCCGATAAATCGTAACCAACATAAACTACCGACTCCGGCAAAAAGCGAAGAATCTCACTCGTACCGCACCCAATATCGAGAATCTTTACGCCTGGAATGGGCTGCACAGAAGATGCGACATATTTCTTGCGTAATCTCCCCGCCCCAACCGCCTCTTGAAACAGGTCATAAACCCAAGGCCGCGTAAGAATTTTTCTGATGCCTGTCGTCAACTGTGCCATAAGAGAGACCCGCTGATCATTTTTTCATTCAAGGCCTGCGCTAGCGGCTACCGGGAATACCCAATAACGCTGCACCAGAAAGACTACAGGAATAAAGGTCAGGACCACGCATGCCTGTACAATGGCGTGTGGGAGGACGAACAAATCGACAAACAGCCAAAGTACCATGACATTTGTGAGATAGAGACACCCGTAAAGTATGAGGTAACGCTTCAGGCTGCACTCTAATCTACCTTGATGCGAAAAACTCCAGCGCTTGTTAAAAATAAAAGTAACTGATAACCCAACAACATACAGGAGCGCCACTACGAACTTGCTGTCCCCCCCCAAATCAACAAGGATCAAATATAGTACATAAAGCATTATATTCGAAGCGAGCCCGACGATGCCATACCGTATTGTCTGCCTGCTTAAATCGTGAAGGGATTTCATGCGTTAGCTTGAAGGAGCCGAGGATCACAATAGAACAAAAACCTTTGACCATCGTCATCGCTTATGGTGATGACGCGAACCAGAGTGCAATCGAGCGCGGTCACTGCAAATGCTAGTCAATCACTCTTCTCTCCCTATCCGTTAAAAGGATACCTCGAACGGAATGAAACGCAACTGAAGTAACGCATAGAAACTTTGAGGCCGCCGTATTGCGGGCGGAGGCCGTAGTGTGCACGGCTTCTCAGCCTTCGGTTTGGCGGCGCCTCTGCACCGCCGGTCACACATCTCGACCATAACCACGCCAGTGCAACCGCGGAGCGATCACGGTCAGACGCTAATACACCGACAACCTCGACTTTTTCTCGACGAAAAATATCCCGATCAGGCTCCACCGCCCCAACCTTGAGCAACCGCAGTAATAAAGCGAAACACATGTCCCTCAAGAAGTATCGCGTCCAGCAAACGGCAATCTGCCGGACGGCAAATCAGAACGCCGTCCACTCGCCTTCCAGCCAGCCTTGAACCCGCCATAGTCGGTGATGGCACCATGCGAATTGAAGACCTCGAGCCCTTCAACTTGATTTCCCGGCACGATGAGCACCAGCGTGTTCCGAGGCACCTCCTGGGCCGAAAGTCGTTTCTGCGGCATATCTGGCATGAAGGTGAGTGGGAACTGTTGGCTCAGGAGCTCGATTCGCCCGTTTTCTCACGTACCACATAGGGCGGGCGGTCCATAGTGCGGAAATGCATCCGCGCCAGATACTCTCCAATTATTCCGAGCGCCAGCAGTTGGGCACCGGAAAAGACCGTGATGATGGATGCCAGGAAAGCAAAACCAGGCACTGCGCTACCCTGCAGCAACCAGCGTATCAGCACATAGCCGAGGATGACCAGGCCAAAAAGTGCAAAGGCGAACCCCATGAGGCTAGCGAGCTGCAAGGGCCGTGTGGAGAAGCCGGTCATCATATTCAGGGCATGGCGCACCAACTTTCGGGGCGTATAGCCGGATTGCCCGAACTTGCGCGCTTCATGCCGGACCCGGACCGTTGTAAAGCTCGTAGTGGCCCAGGTCAGTAGCACGTCGATGTTCACCGTTGGGCTGCTGTAATCAGCAAAGGCATCCCTCAAGCGCGTGCGGAAAGCGCGCAGCGCGCTGGCGTGGCGGGCATTCGCCGCTCCCATCGCGCCCTCAAGCGCCAGCTTGGTGATCTGCGAGGCCAGATCGCGCAGCAGGCCGTGCTGCTCCTGCTCCGGAGGACCGTACACTACGTCGTAACCTTCGTCCAGTTTAGCCAGTAGCTTCGGAATCTCTTCCGGGGGATGCTGTAGGTCGTCGTCGAGCGTCACAACGACATCGCCTTCTGCCGCCCGGATGCCGCACAGGAGCGCATTGTGCTGGCCGTAGTTACGGCTCATCTGAAAGCCACGCACCCGTGCATCACGGGCGGCGAGTTGTTGGATGACATGCCAAGAGCGGTCGCCCCCACAGTCTTCGACGAAGATCAACTCAAACCCGGCCGCCGTTGAGCCGAACTCCGCCAACAAGCGGTGATACAGTTCTGCGAGGCTCTCCGCCGAGCGGTAGACGGGAACAACAAAGGAAATCATGGCTTACGAAAGACGCCGGAAATCGAAGCACCCCAGGGAAAACGCAGCCAGTACCCGAGCGGGGTTCCCGCTGCAAATATGGCGCTCAGCAAAAAACTGATCGGCGCAGCCGGGATTTGGTTTGCCTTCTCGGGAATTCGCTGCTGTTCTTCGCAGGTCATTGTTTCGAAACCTTTCCGCCGCCTTACCAACCAATAGAGCGGAACTAGCAGGAACATGAAATAGCGCGCGTCACACAGCTCAGGCCCACAGTCTTCAGCTAGATTGCCAAATTCCCCACACCTGTACCAGCGCGGCCGGTTGGCGACGTCGTCATTTAAGCTACAGAACTGTAGAAAGGCCTGCGTGGTGACGAATACAAGCCCTCCGGGCTTGAGCACCTGAACCGCCTGGGCATCGCCCCTGTATCTTCCGGCAACTGCTCGATAAAATCGAGAAGAAACGCGATATCCCACCGCTCGCACCAGCCCAGGTTCATCACATCGCGAAGGTAGCACTCCGGAGAAGGTCAACCTGTCTTGGATACCGGATACAAAAGTCAACTTTTTTTCCGCTCCTTCGTGGCGGTGAGCCGCAAGTATTATTGGCAGGTCGATGCACTCCGCGGTGATCACTCAAGACCCCGCTCGTGATCTGAGACACGTTCAATAGTGACGCCTCTAAAAACGACTTTCTCCCTCCCTAGCGCCCAGACCCTAAATTCTAATGTCCGTGGCTCATCCAGCTCGATACTTAACTCACGCGTGCCATCGCTGAAATTAAACGTCTCTTCGGCAAATAACTTTTGATCTGGCAAGGCAACCACATCCAGTCTCACACTACCGCTCTCATTATAATCAGAGGATACAAGAAACGTAACTCTATACTTACCAGGATCGACGTTTACGTATGGGCCGAAGTGAAGTGGGCCTATCTCGCTTTTCTCTGCAACCAACACCGAACCGATACTATCGTAGCCCTCCACGAAGCGCCCCGCACGTGTGAGGGACCGCTTCGTCGCCAAGAAGGTCATGGGCGAGTCGTATCGAGTATCCCACCCAGGCAGTAATGACGGTTCGTTCCGATCAAAAACAAAGATTCTGAAGTTTCCGTAAACAAGTTCCCGTTCTGGCTTTCCTATGTAAGACTGAAGCAGCTCCCAGTCAACCAAATCCGCTTCCTGCTTCGTGAAGAGAAAGAACGCTTCACCTTGCCAGGCAGATGACCGATACCAGCGATTAGATGACAAATGCCGCATAGGGACTGGAAGGCCACGGTCAAATATGATCTGTCGAACGAGAGCCTCTTCGTCACTCATCACGCTTAAAATCCCAGCATTCCAGTAACTTGCGTAGCCATACCGTAAACCGTTATCCGCAAGAAAAATGCGCAACCCCTCAAACAAATTTTCGGCCTTACGCTCAACACTCAGCCCCCAATTAAGGTTGGAACCATTGTCGGACTTTACGAATGATGGAATTGCACTCGTCACAAAAACCGCCGCGAGCGACATAGTTCCAAACGCAACCAATGGCTTGTTGTACCAATCAAGCGGTTGAGCCAATACAAAAACAAGTAAAAAAAAGAGCGACGGCACTAGATATCGAGAGGCCCCAACTGGATCGGTCATGTCCGGAATAGTCGTTGTCACTTGCAAGAAGAGCACTGTCATGCACGCAGTCAGAGAAAATATGCCGAGAAAAACATTCGCACCCTGCCCTCGTCGAAAAACCACCACAACTTGATACGCAATCAATACCAAGAGCAGCAAGGCAACGCCGAGTCTCGTCGCATCGTAGAGACCAGCCATGCTCATAACAGCATTATTAGGTGATGGCATTCCTCCAAAAATGGCCAGATAGCCTTTTAACAGAAAGCCCAAGTTGCGCATCATTTCGTCATAAGGCAGCCAACGCGCATAGCCTGCACCGAGCACATTGTTAGCACCAGTCAGAGCCCAGTTATGCAGAAGCGTCGCTACCATTGCGCCCGCAAATAAGATTACGCACAATTGCCAAACAGATCTCCTTTCTATCCCGGAATGAGATTTCACGATTTTAAGTCGATACCATAAAATCGCTAAAATCAACGGCAGCCCGATAAACGCGAAAGCGCGTTGCGGATTCGACCAAAAAACGAGAACGATTAGAACAAACGTGACCGCCCCAAGCAGACCCCGGCTTGTTCTATTATCCACTGCTATAAAAAGAAAAGAAAAATAAATTATGAAGCAGGTTTGGTATACGATCGCCCCGTACGAAACTTGTCCGTATAAGTTCTCAGCCATAAAACCCGAAATGCCGGCTGCGATAATCGCAACGATGAGGAGTCGCCGGCTGAGACTAACTTCTAGAATACCAATTAAGAACCAGATGCCCGAAAGAATTAGAGAAGCCGATATAAGCCCGGAAATGGCATGTGCCGTATAACCCGCTGGCATGAACGCGAGCAGAGGAACAATGAAAGCATGCCCGAAAAGAACAAACAAATCTCCGTTTACGTAGTTCCAATCATCGGGGAAATAATCACCCATCTCGACGATTTCTCTAGCGAGCAATACCTTAGCAGCACTATCAGAGTGAAAATCTGATTGGTAGCCGAAAAAAATATACCACACCAGTAGGCACGCATTAAAAATCAGTAGCAAAATGACAATCTGCAAGCGACTGTTCTTTAGGTGATCAGCCAGCAGTTTCATCCGTAATTTCTCCAGGATAAGCCGAAGCGATTTATCTTTCAGGGCAATCGCATCGACCGCGGAAATCGGGCACCGACATTGCCGTGCACCTTACGACGCACCCGCCGTGGCGCACTGCGCCTCGAGGTGCAGCGCCACGAGCATGGCGTCGAGCCTCCGCGCAACCCGCGAGTAGCGGTGGTCGTCTCGCCAGCGCTGGGCGGTCTGGGCTTTTTCCGACAGGATCGGATCCGAATCGCGCAGCCGACTCAGGATGCTCGCGATGCCTTCGGCGATCGCTTGCGGCGAGGTTCCGGGCAACTGGTGCACGGCCTGCTCGACGTCGGCAAAGATGGGCAAGGGGGTCACGGCCACCGGGCGGCCGCTGGCGATGCCATAGCGCACCGCGGCGCTGGAGGACTCGGCGGTTTCATGATAGGGAAACACGATCAAATCCGCATCTGACAACAGGCGCAGACTGTCGTCGTCGGTCAGGTAGTCGGTGTGTAGCGATATCAAATCGCCAAGGCCGAGGGCCGCGATTCGCACCCGCACCTGCTCGATGGCCTGCTTGGATTGCGGCACCGGATACTCAGCATTCACCATCCGCAGCCGGACCGGCATGCCCAGCGTGCGCAACTGCCCCAGCGCCTCGACCAACTGTGGCAGACCCTTATGGGGCAGAAAGAAGCCATAGGAGGCAATCAGCCAGTCGCGATCCGTGCCATCCGGCGCTTGCGTTGCGCACGACGGTGGCGCCCAGTCAAGGATGCCATGAGGAAACAGCGCCACGTTCTCCACCAGCCCCAAGGCCTTGAGCCGGTTCAGGTCTGCCGGCGCATGCACCAGTATCCGCTGACATCGCGCCAGCGCGGGTACCAGCGAAGCCAGTTTCTTCTGCGGCTGAGTCGCCGGATCGGTCGTGGCATGCATCATCACAACGACGATATGGCCGGTCTCGACGTGATCGATGAGGAACGCGGCAAAGGCGTCTAACTCGAAGAAACCATAATTGAACTGAATCACCAGGGTATCGACGCCGGCCTCGGCGACCGCCTGTCGCAGGTCCTGCAGCGAATCGCCGTCGCCGGCCGTCCAGCAACGCCGAACGACGGTAGCGCCCTCGTCGACTGTCCCCTCGGCACGGGCCGCTAAAATCGTGACTGCCCGCGGCAGATTCCCGATCAGATGGGCGGAATAACTGGCGATGCCGCAGCGCGTGCCCCAGGTTGTTACACAACCGACTCTCGGCTCTGGCCGCTCGCTTGCGCCCGCCCATCGGCGTGCCGCCTCGATGTTACGCCGTGCCACGTCGGACCAGCGAAAGCCTTCAAGAAGCAACCGACGCCCCGCGGCCGCGCGCTCAGCCCGAGCGGCCTCCGGCAGACCGTGAACCTCGCGCATGAGGCTGGCCAAGTGCCCCTCATCCGGCTCCGCCCAAACCGAATCGAACAGTCCAAAGTGCGTGCGCGCCGGCTCGAAGCGGTAATCAGCCAGCCAGGCCGTCTCCGGCGTGCAGAAATCCACCTGCCCGCCCCAGCCCGTCGTGATGACGGCCAGACCCGAGAGCATCGCCTCCGCCAAAGGCAGCCCAAAGCCTTCGCCACGGCTTGGCGCTACTAGCGCATGGCAATGCTCATAGAGTGCCTTGAGCTTCGCATCGGGATACTCCTCTTCGAGCACTACGACATGCGGAAATCCCGCATCGCCAAGCCGCGCCTTTGCCAGCCACACGTGGATCTCATTGTGCGGATTCGGGAACGTCTTAATGACCAGAGTCACGTCATCTTCGGCGCGAAAGGCGCGACCGTAGGCTGCCAGCATCACATCGGCGCCCTTGCGCGGAAAGCAGGACGAGACGTGCAGAAAACGAAACCCTCTGCACGCCGGCAGTTCGGCACCCCCATCGCTGGCGATGCGCTCCCAATGGTCGACCCCCACCCCACTAACCGCCAGCGGAACGCTAACGCCGCTGTCACACATAATCTTCCGCACCTGTTCGGACATGAGCGTCATGCCCTGTAGAGCATCGTTAAATGACTCGACCCAGTCGCCGGGGAAGCCGGACTCCTCCCACCCAAAGGCGTGCAGCAGATTGAGCCTGCACTGCATGTCATGCACTCGCGGCGGATAAAGATTGCGGCTCACGACATCGGCATCCAGCGGATGCATGACGTCATCGCGCGCGTGCAAGTCCGCCAGGTCGGGATTCTGCGCCAGAAACTGCTCGTTGGCGGCAAAATCGCCAAGTCCCTCCGTTGAGAACAGTGCTACCTCGTGCCCCAAACCCGTTAGTGCTCGCGCCATCTCCCGATTGAGCAACGCGAGGCTGTAACTGCTGTCAAACGGGCCTTCGATCCGCCAACGCAGCCGCTCGGGTAACACCCCCGCGCGCAGAATTGGATCGACTTCACATTCGTTTTTTGCCATGCACGCGGCAAATCGGATCAGATCGGACTCGCTGTGTCTCGCACCCTGGATCCCGGCGACCCCGTCGATCAACTCCGCATAGCGCCGCTCCAGTCGGTCCCGCACAGACCGCCAACTGTTGTTGCGCGGGGACGCATCACGCTCTGGAACGATCTGCTCAAACGCCGCAAATGCCCGCCGCGCCGTGGCATCCCAGGAGAATCGCTGCGCCTGACGAAGACCATGCTCGCGTAGCACGTTTCGAAACGACGCATCCTCAAGCGCGTGGGCCATCTTAGACGCGATAGCGGCGACGTTGAGTGGATCGAACAACGCATCCGCTAAACCGATCACCTCTGGCAGACTGGTGGTGTTGGCGCCGATAACAGGGGCTCCGCAGGCCATAGCTTCAAGCGCCGGTAGACCGAAGCCTTCATGCCAGGAGGGAAAGACGAAGAGTTGGCAAAGGTTGTAGAGCTGGACGAGCTCTTGATCCGTGACGTAGCCCGTAAAGCACAAGTCGGTGGGCTCAAGCCCGGCGGCTTTCGCCTGACGTCTAAATCCTGCAATCGTACCTTCGCTCATTTTTCCGGCCAGCAGTAACTGGTGACTTCCGCGTAGCGACTCGGGCAGGCAGCTAAATGCCCGGATGAGGCGCGGCAGATTCTTGCGCTCGTCGGCACCGCCGGTGTAGAGGATGAACTGACGGGTCAGGCCGAATTTGCAGCGTAGTTGGATAGCGGCTTCTTTGTCGATTTCGAGGGGTTGAAAGTGGGGTTCGATGGCCGTTAGGACGTTGACGAACTGGCTCTCAGATCCTTTGAAATGCGCCTGCCCCTCTTGCCGCGAGAACTCAGAGATCGCCAAATAGATGGCTGCTTTTCTGAAGTGTTCGATCTTGCGCTGGTAATACTGGGCATACTGCGGGTTGGGCTTAAGGTAGTGGTCCGGGTTCAGCAGTGGAATGAGGTCGTAAAGAATCACGCTTACCGGCGTTGTAAGGTCGAAACGCCCAATGCTGGTAATCGCATCGTCGCAATAGCCCTCAAACAAGCTGCAGAGATGCACGAGATCAGGCTGAAGGCTGGCTAGAAACGCCTCCCGGATCAGCTCCGCGGTCTCACGGCGACACTCATTGCCCGCTACCCCTTCGCGAACAGGGCCTGGCGCCTGCCAGACACGGATGTTCTCCTGCGGCAGCAGATCATCGAACGCAGCGCGAACGGGCTCGATGGTGTCGGGAAATAGGCCGCTGAGGGCAAGGATAATGTCATGATCCCCCCGGTTGCGGACAATGGCTTGCGCGAAGGAAAGGGTGTAACGCCCGATTCCGCGGAACCGGCTTTCGGTTTGGGCGCCTTGCATGTCGATGACGATTCGCATCAGTGAACTTCCCTGTTCTTTTCAATCGCGGCCTTCAGGTCAGCATAGATGCTGCGCGCGCGGGGGGTAAGCTGGATGGGCTCCGGGGAGGCGGCGAGACTGCCTTGAGCCGTATTTTCGGCGGGGTGGTTCGGCAAATCGGGGATGACGCCACTCTGCCGTGCTATTCGGACGAGCTGTTGGTGCAGCGCGGGGTTACGCATCAGACGCTGATTGATGCGATAACTTAAATCAGGCCGACGCAGGATGGGGCGCATCAAAATGGCGACGGGGTGGTGAAGGGTTTCGATACTGATCCGTGCAAGGTGGTTCACGCCGCGCTTGAGTGGTGTGACGCCACCGATGGCTAACCCAGCTGCCCCGCGCAAGGGGGCAGTGATGCGCCAGGACCAGCTTCTCCGCAGCGCGTCGCGTTCGGATTCCAGTGCGCTGGCCGACAGCCACCAGTGATGGCAGTTACCGCCCAGTTCATGATTCTTTTGTTCCAGCTCCCGGGCCAGGTTTTCAGCGGCGAGGGCGCGCTGCTCTAGCTCTCGAGCCAGGCTCTCCGCGTCAAGGGCGCGCTGCTCTAGCTCTCGAGCCAGACTCTCCGCGTCAAGGGCGCGCTGCTCTTGCTCTCGAGCCAGACTCTCCGCGTCAAGGGCGCGCTGCTCTTGCTCTTGGGCAACAGCCGTGGCGATTTGCGCAGAACCTTCAGCCAATTCAGCGCGGGCAGCGTTTCGCTCAGTCTGTGACACAGAGTCTATCAACCGATCTTGCAGGTCTCCGATACGCGCCAAGGCGTCACTAATACCACCTGCCTGACTTTCAGCATTACCAAGGCGTAGACGAAATTCAGAGAGACGTCGGTCGAGAAGCGCGTCGTAACGATCTGTCAGATCTCTCAGCTCTAATCCATATTCTTTGTCGAAAGCCTCGCGGAAGGCATCCGGGATTTCACCCCCCCCGCTTTTCTGAGCAACGATCGCGTAGTCTGGGCTGACCCCGGCAAAAACATCGAACAATCCAACGTCTTCCGAACCGGCCATCTCTGACGCTTCTTGTAAGCGTAGGATCTTTACCCGCGCGTACCCGGAGTATTCCGCCAGAAAAGCGAGCAGCGAAGGAGGGATCGGGCGTTGGTGAGTTGGGTCGAGATAAAAATTTGTGGTTCCCACAACCACATTTTCCGGATTTGGTGTCTCAAGGATAAGCAGCCCGCTGGGCCGAAGCACACGGAAGGCTTCGGCAGCCAGTGTTTGCAATGCGGAAAAGGGGATGTGCTCAGCAAAATGAAAGCCTGACACGACACTTTCACTGGCATCTGGCAAGGTTTGCAGAAACGCGATCGCATCGCCGGTTTGCACCTTCAGCCCACGACTGCGGCAGCTTGAGAGCATATCATCATCGAGGTCGATCCCGCGCGCATCAAAACCCCAGCCCTCCATCAACTCCAGCCATTCGCCACGCCCGCAGCCCAAATCAATTGCACTAGGATTTTTGAAGCGCATGAGCAGAGGCTCGACAAAAGGTCGATAAATACCTAGCCGAGACTTGATTAACTCACGCGTACCACGATGACGTTCTTCGAACGTACTGTAAAAACCGGTTTGATTCATCGTTGACATTTGACCTGCGGCGGAAGCCAACTCCCGCCGACAAACTGGTCGCGGTTAAGATTGACAACATTGAAAACCAGCGCGAGATCACGCCACTCATAATTAACGGCTAAATGGCTGTCCGCTATGTGGAGCGCAGTAGAAACAGAGTATGAACCCAGGCCAATATTGGCTGGAAACGAAAAAAAAAGAGTCACCTTGTCACCTTTGCAACACCGACCTATTTCAACGCCAAGATGATGCGTGTTGGTGCCAAACACCGGCTGCCCGAGACGATCCTTAATCATATAGCCAAACACCAATTCGGGTAAATCAGCATGAATGCGGACATCGATCTTCAATTTCACCGAATCACCGACATTAATGTATTCCACTGCCTCATCACTCTGATTCAGTAGAGTGATTGACTCCACCCGTGCCTCGCCGGTGCCTGAGCTCGTTTGGGCCCTACCGTCCTCCAGCCTCTTCACCTCAACGGTCGCATTTTCTTTCTCGGCGATGATGGCATTGTAAAAGTCCATCACCTCCTCAGGATTGCCGTCCTTGATGATATAACCGTGCTCCAAGAGGATAGCACGGTCGCATAGGCTCTGAATGGCCGATCGATCATGCGAAACGATGAGCAACGTCGTTCCCTGCTCCCGAAACTCTCGTATCTTATTGAAACTTTTGTGTTGAAAATAGGCGTCCCCGACCGACAGCGCCTCGTCGACAATGAGAATATCCGGGCGGACTGCTGTCGCGACGCTGAAGGCGAGTCGCACCTGCATCCCGCTGGAATACACGCGCACCGGCTGGTCGATGTAGTCCCCGATTTCGGAGAATGCCTCGATCTCAGGCATGCAGGCAGCAATCTCTTCGGCGCGCAGACCAAGCAACTGTCCGGCTATGAAGACGTTCTGACGACCTGTAAAGTCGGGATGAAAGCCCATGCCGAGCTCCAGCAGCGCCGCGACACGGCCCTGAATGGCGACGCTGCCGCTGGTGGGCTGAGTGGTTCCTGTAACGATCTTCAGCAGCGTACTCTTGCCTGCACCATTGACGCCGATGATGCCCACCGCTTCACCCGGTCCCACCGTGAAGCTGATGTCGCGCAGCACCCAGTTTTTGTCATGGTGCGGCTTGCCGGTCATCCATTCGAGCGCGCGCGACCATTTCCCGGGATACCGCTTGTAGGCTTTGCCGACGTTGGAGACGGTTAGAAAGCTCATTCAGGTGAAGAACGAAATAAAGATGAAGATTGATTGGCAGGATCCGCGATTTTCCCGTTTAGGAGGTTTGCGGACACGCTCGTTGTCAACCGTGAAAGACTCATATGCTGCATGGGTCTCGCTCATCAACTCGGCCAGAGCGACGCGTGGCGCGGAGTGCCAGGCGAGGCGAACACCGCCGGCGTGGTGTCGCTAGGAGGCTGGTGCGTTCGGTGGCCGACCTCATGGACTAGTGGCGCTGCCTTATTGTCCATCTTAAGGAAACCTGCTAAATATCAAAGCTCATCTACCAGCTCGCCTACTCTGGAAAGGAAGAAGCGTCCGCCAAGGATGAGTAAGAACGCGGTGAGGAGAGAAAACGGAATAAGCGACTTAAAATCGGGCATTTGACGATCAAGGAAGATCGTCTGATAGGCGGCGATTATGGGTTGCATGGGGTTGAAGCGCATCGCATCCTGCACACCTTCCGGCAGAATGGACAGCGTGTAGACGATTGGAGTAAGCCAGAACCAGAATTGTAGGACAACGCCGGTCAGCTGGCCGACATCGCGGAAGAAGACGTTGAGCGTGCCGAGCAAAATGCCCAGCCCCAAGGCGAACAGAATCTGAAGAATAACCAAAGGAATCAAGGCGAGCAATAGCCAGCCTGGCCAGTGGCCAATGATGGCTAAAAAAGCCAGATAGATGGACAGGATGATCCCGAAGTTCACAAGGGCAGAGAGTGTTACGATGGCCGGCAGGCAGATTCGCGGGAAATTGGATTTCTTGATCAGGTTGCCGTTGTCGAGAAAAACGCCGTTCAATCGCCCGAGCATCTCGGCAAACAGTGCCCAGGTGATGACACCGGCGCACAGATAGATGCTGAAGGCAAACGGGGTTCCCTCATGCCCGGGGAGCGTGGGGCGCATGAGCTGACCGAAGATCACCGTATAGATGACGATCATCGTCAGTGGATTGGCCACCGACCAGAATGCTCCGAGGAGTGACTCGCGGTAGCGGGCGTTGAACTCGCGCCATACGCTGCTCCAGACGAAGCCGCGATAGACCCAGAGGGCACGAAACATCAGCAAATCGGGCATGCGGGGCACGGGTGGAGATCCTTGTCGGGATGCGGTGGATTCGGTCGCTCCCGGAGCGACTGCAGAGTAGGGGGAGTCGATTCGGCGTTTGGGAAAATGGCGCCGTTTCCGGCTAAACCCTCACTCATGGCGCTCGTAAGCATGGAACCCGTGCTGTTGGACCAACTCATCGCGCTCCGATGCTCTGAGGTCCTCCCGCACCATCTCCCGTACCAGGTCGCCGAACGAAGTCTTGGGCTGCCAGCCCAGCTGGCGTTGCGCCTTGCTCGGATCACCGAGGAGGCTCTCGACCTCGGTCGGGCGAAAATAGCGTGGATCGACCGCGACGCGGCAAACCCCTTTGGCGTCGTGACCCTTCTCCTCGACGCCCTGACCGCGCCAAGTCAGCTGTATACCGAGCTCGCTGGCGGCCAGATCGACAAAAGCGCGCACGCTGTGTTGCTCGCCTGTCGCGATGACGTAATCCTCCGGTTTCTCTTGCTGGAGCATCAGCCACTGCATCTCGATGTAGTCGCGCGCATGACCCCAGTCGCGCTTGGCGTCGAGATTGCCGAGATAGAGGCACTCCTGCAGACCGAGCTTGATTCGCGCGAGCGCGCGGGTGATCTTGCGGGTGACGAAGGTTTCGCCGCGCAGCGGGCTCTCGTGATTGAAGAGGATGCCGTTGCAGGCGTAGATGCCGTAGGCCTCGCGATAGTTGACGGTGATCCAGTACGCGTAGAGCTTGGCGACGGCGTAGGGGCTGCGCGGGTAAAAGGGCGTCGTCTCCGTTTGCGGCACCTCTTGAACCAAGCCGTACAGCTCGGAGGTAGACGCCTGGTAAAAACGTGTCTTGCGCTCCAGCCCAAGGATGCGGATGGCTTCCAACAAGCGTAGCGCGCCGAGGGCGTCGGAGTCGGCGGTGTACTCCGGCTCCTCGAACGAGACGGCAACATGGCTCTGGGCAGCGAGATTGTAGAGCTCGTCGGGCTGCGTCTGCTGGATGATTCGGATCAGGCTGCTGGCATCGGTCATGTCGCCATGATGCAGGACGAAGCGCCGATCCGGCTCGTGCGGATCCTGGTACAGGTGATCGATGCGGTCGGTATTGAACAGCGATGTGCGGCGCTTGATGCCGTGGACGATATAGCCTTTAGCGAGCAGAAACTCGGCCAGGTAAGCGCCGTCTTGGCCGGTTACGCCGGTGATGAGTGCGACTTTGGGTTGCGACACGGAGATAGTTCCTTGGGATTGTCAGGCGAGGGCTTGGAGCTCTGCTAGGGTCATTTCGCGGATGAGATCCGTGAAGGCGATCTCCGGCACCCAGCCGAGGACTGCGCGGGCCTTACTCGCGTCGCCGACGAGTTGCATTGGTTCGGCCGGTCGCATGAGGTGCGGATCGGTCTCGACGTAAGACGTCCAATCCAGGTCGACCGAGGCGAAGGCGTTTTCCAGGACATCCTGGACGCTGTGCAACCGACCGGTTGCGAAGACATAGTCGCCCGGCGTTTCGTGGCGCAGGGCGAGCCACATGCCGCGGACATAGTCGCGCGCGTGTCCCCAGTCGCGTCGAGCGGAGGTGTCCCCCAACGACAGTTTCTGCTGTCGACCGGCCTTGATCGCTGCCGCGGCGCGGCAGATCTTGCGGGTAACGAAATTCTCGCCACGTCGCGGCGACTCGTGGTTGTACAAGATGCCGTTGACGGCGAAGAGCCCGTGCGCCTCGCGGTAGATCCGCACCATCTGGGTTGCGAACGCCTTGGCACACCCGTAGGGATTAACCGGCGCCATCGGAGTTTGCTCCGTCTGCGGGACGTCCGCGGGGCGCCCGAAGATCTCGCTGGAGGTCGCATGGAAGAAGCGCGGCGGCTCGGGCAGATCACGCATGATCTCGAGCAGTCGCAACGTGCCCATGGCGGTGAACTCGCAGGTGGTCTCCGGGATCTCGAAGCTCAGGCCGACATGGCTCTGCCCCGCCAAGTGGTAGACTTCGCGCGGGGCCACCGTCGTCAGGACACGCCGCAGTGTGGTCGGGTCATCAAGGTCGGCGTAATGCAGGAAGAGCCGCTGATTGTAGACGGCCGGATCGGTGTAGAGATGCGCGAGGCGGCTGCGCTCGAGGCTGCTGGTGCGGCGCACGGCGCCATGGACCTCGTAACCTTCGGCGAGCAACAACTCCGTGAGGTAAGATCCGTCCTGTCCGGTGATCCCGGTGATGAAGGCTGTCGGCATGCCAGATTGAGTCCTTTTCATGTCGCCTGATCGACGGTTTACCGTCCCGAATGCTCACGAGTCGACGGATCGGGTATCCGGGTTCAACGCGCCACTCTTGATTGCCGGATTGTAAGCGATGTCCACCGCGGTTGTCGCGAACCAAGAATCCCACCGATCGTGGAACCGGGACCGCAGACCCCACCAAAACAAACAGCTAACGATGGCGAAATACTCCGAGGACAATGCAGGACAGTACACCAAGGATCATTGCGGTTGACCTCACCCCCGTCCTACCCGGCGGAGAGAACGGCGGCGCCAAGGTCTTTGTGATCGAGCTGCTGCATCGGCTTGCCGCCATGGTGCCGGACACGCACTTTCTGCTGCTCACCCAGAGTGCATCGCACGAGGAACTGGGCGCCATGGACCGGGCGAATGTTTCGCGCCACTTAGTCTCTGCCCCTGCGGTGGCAGGCGCAATGCGCACGGGTCTGCAAAACATCGCGAGACGCGCGTTGCCGCATCTACCCATGCAGCTGCGCGGCTTGGCTAGTCAGGTCGGCTACCGTATCCATACGGCACTCAAACGCTCAGGGGGCACCTCTTTCCTTCGGCGCCTAGAGGTGGATCTTCTCTTCTGTCCGTTCACGGCTCCCGCGTTTTTCGAGCCGGGCGTCGCAACGGTCTGCGTCGTCTACGACCTCCAGCACAACACCTATCCGTGGTTCTTCGCGGCGGATGATATCGCCAACCGCCACTGGAGTTTCCAAGAGGCATGTCGGCGCGCCGACACGCTCGTCGCGATTTCCGAATACACCCGGACAACGGCGATTCAAGTCGGCAGGCTTGATCCCGAGCGGATTCAGACGATCCATTTACGTCTGGCGCAGAGATTGGCCGGACGGCCCGCAGAGACCGGCGAGACGTTTGCGCAGTTGGGTCTCGCGGACCAACGTTATCTGCTCTACCCGGCAAACTTCTGGAAACACAAGAACCACGAAATGCTGCTGACCGCCTTCGGTATCGCTTGCCGCAAGGGTCTCGCGCCTGACATCCGGCTCGTCTGCACCGGGGCTCCGGGAGAACGGCAGCGCGAGCTCGCCTCTGCAGCGAAGGCCATGGGATTAGCGGGGCGCGTTCTTTTTCCCGGATTCCTGTCGAGTCGGGATCTTTCCGAGATCCTGTCGCGAGCACGTGGCGTCATATTCCCCTCGCTTTACGAAGGCTTCGGTCTCCCGATCATCGAGGCGATGACGGCAGGCGTTCCGTTGGCGTGCAGCAATACGACGGCGTTGCCTGAAATCGCGGGAGACGCGGCGCTTCTGTTCGATCCGCGGGTGCCGGCACAGATCTCGGACGCGATGCTCCGCTTGGCGTTGGATGAGCGTATCCGCTTTCAACTTATCGGTGCCGGGCTGCAACGCGCGCTTGCCTTTGGCGATGCGGATCGAATGGCGGAAGAGTATTGGCAGCTCTTTCGCTCCGCCATCGCTCGCCGGGTTTGAGCCGGCATTCCGAGCTCAGGGACGTCATGCACATTGGATTCGATATCTCCCAAGCCGGCCGCGCAAAGGCGGGCTGTGGGTATTATGCCGATACGTTGATTCAGGCGTTGCTTCGGGTTGATCAGAGTCACCGATACTCACTCTACCCGAGCTTCGGCGATTTCTTTTTCGACGCACTGATGCCGCTCACCTCGCCTTATCCTGGCAGGAACGTAAAGTATGGCCCACGACATGTCTCTCGGGAAACGGCACGGCGTTTTTGGAGCCAAGCAAACCTGGATAGCGCATTGGATCGGCCGGATATTGTGCATGCGAATAATTTCTGGTGTCCATCTCAGCTGCAGCAGAGCCGATTGATCTATACGCTCTACGATATGAGTTTCGCGATCATGCCATCCTGGACAACAGAGGCCAACCGGCTCGGCTGCTTCCAAGGTGTATTCCAATCGGCACTGAGCGCGGACTGGGTCGTTGCCATTTCATCGGCATCGCGCGCGCACTACCTGGAGACGTTCCCGCATTTCCCGGAGACGCGCGTCAGGGTCATTTATCCCTGCTCCCGCTTTGAGAACACGCGGCGCGCGGGGCGTTGCCCCAAGACAGTACGCCATCTCCGGCAGGGTGGCTTTTGGTTGAGCGTAGGCACGATCGAGCCACGCAAGAATCAACGGCGGCTTGCCGAGGCTTACGCCGCTTATCTGTCAAGGGGCGGTGCACGGATACCTTTGGTGTTTGCAGGAGGACAGGGGTGGTTGATGGACGATTTCGGGCGCCTACTCGATGAGCTGGGCATCCGCAGCGACGTGATCATGACCGGGTATGTATCCGACGACGAGCTGATCTGGCTGTATCGAAACTGTTACGCAAACCTGTATCCATCCTTGTTCGAGGGCTTCGGCTTGCCTGTTCTGGAAGGCTTTCAGTTCGGCGCACCGACCATCGCCGCGACATCGACATCCCTGCCCGAGGTCGCGGGAGATGCCGCAATCCTGCTCGCCCCGGACGACACGGAGGCCTGGTGCGAGGCAATGCTGGGATTGGCGGCGAATCCGGCACATAGAGACGTGCTGACATCGCGCTCGAAGGCACAGGCCAAGCGGTTCGCCTTGGGAGCCAGCGCGACCCAGCTGCTGGAGCTGTACGATGAGGCGCTTGCGACTCCGAAACGTTCCGGTAATCGGCCATGAGCTTCGAGGCTCAAAAAGGAGACGCCTGATGGTGTCGCCGCCCTTGGTCACAATTGCGGTGCCGTCCTACAACCAAGGTCGATTCCTGGAGCAGGCGTTGCGCTCGATCTTCGAGCAGGATTTGCCGGTTGAAGTCTTTCTGATGGACGGCGGCTCGGATGACGAAACCCCGGAAGTGATCGAACGGTGGCAGCATCGGCTCGCCGGATGGCGCAGCGCTCCGGATGACGGCCAAGCGGCGGCAATCAACGAGGGCATCGGCCGCGGCCGAGCGCCTTTCGTGTGCTGGCTGAACAGTGACGACTGGCTGCACGCCGGCGGCCTGCGCAAGCTTCTCGACGCGCTTGAGCAACATCCCGCGGCCGCAATGGCCTATGGACGCACGTGGAACTGTCGCGACACAACGCAGAAGATGCGACCGGCGATGGTGATGCCGTTCAATACGTGGATCATGGCGCAGGCGTGCATCATTTCTCAGCCCGGCACCCTTATGCGACGTTCGGCCTGGGAGGAGGTCGGAGGTGTCGATCCATCCCTGCACATGGCAATGGACTACGACCTGTGGTGGCGCATGTTTAGGCGTTTCGGTAAACCTCTCTTCGTCGATCATTTCGTCGCAGTCAACCGCGAGCATCGCCAAACCAAGACCAACAGTCAGCGTCGGCGTCACTATCGGGAGGCGATGTCCGTGGTAAGGCAGCATTACGGCCGCGTTCCGCTCAAGTGGTGGTTGGCACAACCCTACGCCGTATGGCTGCGCTCACTCGTTCGGCGTTGACGGCACCTTGACCGGCGCGATAACCGCGATCGAAACTGCCGACTCCGCACGTCGCAACCGAGTGTTCCTGCATTGCGCGCCAGGCCTGATCCGGATGATGCCGGTTTGGATGTTGCGGCAGACCCGCGCGTCGGATTATGAATCTTCAGGCTATTTCCCGGACAGGATCGACCCACGCGATCGGGTCGGGCTGACGGGATTGCGCCCGTCAGCCCTCCCACACCACCGGACATGCGGTTTTCCGCATCCGGCGGTTGGACCCAGCCACCGGTTAATCGGCAGCGAGGTCTGATGGAACCCACAATCCGTATCGGCGAAGGATGCGGTTGCACAGCGCATGCTGTAACGTCGGCGAGCGCGCGATTCGCCACGCGCCTTTGCGGCTGCTTGCCAACTTCAGCGCCCGCCCCACAATCCCTAGACGTTTCAGGGCGTTGTGTCGTCCTGGACGATTATGCCAGCGCAGCCAAAAGCACTTGCGCATATGGCGACGCACCCAGCCATCCAGACGGGTGAGTGCCTTCGGTGCGTCGGCGAGGCGAAAATAGTTCCACCAGCCGCGCACGTAGCGCTGCCACTGCTGGACCAGCTCCTTGCTGGTCAGGCTCTGGCGTGCATCCCAGAGTCGGCGCACCGCGTCCTTGTAGCGCGTGATGCTCTTGGGCGCGATCCCGATCCGGCCATCTTCCAAGAGCCGGAAACCCAACATCTGGCGTTCCCAAGGGCGTCCCCAGCCGCTTTTCTCGCGGTTCACGGGGAGCTTCAGGTGCTCTTCGATCCATGCCACTAGGCTGTTCAGAACACGTTCGGCACTGCGCGCGCTGCCCACGAACACCGTAATATCATCGGCGTAGCGACAGAACGCGAGGCCGCGTCGTTCCAGCTCTCGGTCCAGCGGGGTCAGGTAGAGATTCGCCAGCAACGGGCTCAGTGGCCCGCCTTGCGGCGTGCCCTCCAGGCGCACCTCGACCTCCCCGTGACGCAGCAGACCCGCCCGCAAATAGCGCCCGATCAGGCTCAGCACCCGCGGGTCGCCAATCTGCTCGCGCAACTGGTGCACGAGGCGGTCCTGGTTGACATGATCAAAGGACTCCACGACACAATACCCACCACCACCACGTCGACGGCTACCCCGAGCGGGTAACTGTCCGGCGGACCCGCCATCCCTTTGACGGCCAGTCACTCGAAGTCTTCAGCGCCGTCACCCTTCAAGGTGAACTCAAGCTCGTCCTGGTGCTCCCGGACGGGACGCGCTTGCGCGTTCCGGCCACCTGGACCGATCTCTACGGCCCGCCCGCGCCGCGTCCGGCGGTGCTGGCCTCGGTGACGCAGTTGCGTCAGCTCCGCGGCGTTGTTAATGGGCTCCTTCGCCGTGCGCAGGCCGCCGAGTCGGCCCCGCCAACCTCACCGAAGGAGCCGAGCGATGCCCGAGCAGTTGACCTTCCTGGAGCCACCTCCGCCCGCCGGGGCAGTGCCGGCTTGGGAGACCCTCCCACTCGAACAGCAACAGCGCGTTCGCGCACTGCTGGCGCGTCTGATGCGCCAGATCGTGTTGGCCCGGCGGGCACCACAGCCGCAGGAGCATCCCGATGACTGAACCGGGCAAAATTACCCCGTCGCATCGCGCGCGTCTCGCGGTGGTCTACATTCGCCAGTCCACCAGCGCACAGGTCGAGTCCAACCGCGAGTCCACCGCGCGGCAATATCAGTTGCAGACCTTCGCCGCAGAGCTCGGCTGGCCGGCGGCGCAGATCCGGGTGATCGATCAGGATCTCGGGCTCTCCGGGTCGGGCCTGAACACCCGCTCGGGCTTCGCCGAGCTTGCCGCCGAGGTGGCGCTCGGTCATGTCGGGATCGTGCTCGCCCTGGAGGTCTCGCGACTCGCCCGCAACAACGCCGATTGGTACCGCCTGCTGGATCTGTGCGGGACAACCGATACGCTGATCGGCGATGCCGACGGCCTCTACCACCCGGGGCTGTTCAACGATCGACTCGTGCTCGGCCTCAAGGGCACCATGTCCGAGGCGGAATTGCATGTCCTGCGTGCCCGCCTCAATGGCGGCATCCGCAACAAGGCAGCGCGCGGGGAGCTGCGCCGGGGTCTGCCCATCGGGCTGGTATGGGGCGAGGCCGACGGGGAGGTGCGCTTTCACCCCGACGCGGCGGTCACCGGAGCGATCCGCGCCGTCTTCGAGCGCTTCGCCGAGATGGGCTCGGCACGGCGGGTCTGGCTGTGGTTTCGCAGCGAGGCGCTGCCGTTCCCCACGCAAGCCAATGGATGCTGCGACATTCAATGGGGTACGCCGAGCTACACGAAAATCCATCAGGTGCTGACCAATCCGGTCTATGCCGGCGCCTACGTCTACGGTAAAACCTGCCAGGAGCGCTATATTGACGAGCATGGCGAGGTGCGCAAACGCCTCAAGCGCTTACCACGTGCGGACTGGAGTGTCGTGCTGCATGATCACCATCGGGGCTTCATCGACTGGGCGACCTTCGAGGCCAATCAGGTGCGCTTAGCCGCCAATACCCGCCCGATACGCCACGACGGCGGCGGCGCGCTGCGCGAAGGGGCGGCCCTGCTGCAGGGCCTCGCCCTCTGCGGTCATTGCGGGCGCAAGCTCGTGGTGGCCTATAGCGGTCGCAACGCCGCCCCGTCCTATGCCTGCCCCGGCGACAACCTCGCCAACGGGCGCGGCGAGGCGTGCCTGCGTGTCGGTGGGCAGCGCCTCCATCAGGCGGTGGCCGCCGCCGTCCTCGCGGCGGTCCAGCCCGCCGCCCTGCAGGCGGCCTTGGATGCGGCCGAGGCCGGCGACAGCGCCGCGCAGGCCGCCCGCGTGCAATGGCAGCATCAGCTCGAGCAGGCGCGCTATCAGGCGCAGCTGGCGCAGCGCCGCTATCAGAACGTCGACCCCGACAATCGCCTGGTCGCCCGCGGCTTGGAAGCGGCTTGGGAGAGCGCCTTACACGCCGTGCAGGCCGCCGAGCAGCAGTTGCAGCGTGCCGAGCAGCAACATCCGCAGGCGCTCTGCGCGGCCGAGCGCGACGCCCTGCTCGACCTGGCCGAGGATTTGGATGCGGTCTGGTCGGCGCCTTCCACCAGCGATCGCGACCGCAAGGAGCTGTTGCGTGCCCTCCTCGAAGAGGTTCTGGTCACGCACGACAAGGACGCGCACGCGGTGCACGTCACCCTGCGGTGGAACGGCGGCTTGATCAGCGATCTCAGCATCGCGTTGCCGCGCACCCGCGCGGCCACGGTCCGCACCGACGAGGACACCGTGGCGCTCATTCGCCGCTTGGCCGCGTATTATCCGGACGCCGTCATCGCCGGCGTGCTCAATCGTCAGCAGCGCACCACGGCCACCGGCTTACCCTTCACCATCAACCGCGTCGGCAGCCTGCGCACCCACTGGGGCATTCCCTGCTTCGTGCCGCCGGCACAGCCCGTCTCCGGCGAGCCCCTGACCATCCGCGACGCTGCCGCCGTCCTCGGGGTCGCGCCCTCGACCCTACACCGTCAGCTCAACGACGGGCTCATCGCCGGCGAGCAGGTCACGCCGGGCGCGCCTTGGCGCATCGTGATCACCGCGGCGTTGCGCGCGCACTTCGCCGGCGAGGCGCCCGAAGGCTTTGTCCCCATCGTCGAGGCCATGCGCCGGCTCGGCGTGTCGCGCCAAACGGTGTTGCAGCGTGTCAAGCGTGGCGAGCTCGAGGCCATCCATGTCTCGCAAGGCAACCGTAAGGGCTTGAGAATCAAGGTTTCAGAACCGACACCGGATCTTTTCGACGACCGCAAAACAGCCAGGGGGTAGTATGAACAGCGATCCAAAAACGCCTTCAGATCAATATCGACCATCCAGGTCTTCCCGTCCAACAGGTACCCGCGTGCCGCGCGAACGGCATCGTGGGCAGAGCGTCCGGGACGAAACCCGAAGCTGCTGTCGCTGAACAGCGGCTCGAACCGCGGTGTCAGGACTTGTTGGATGGCTTGTTGCAGCCACCGATCCTGCACTGTGGGAATACCGAGGACACGGACCCCGCCTTGCGGCTTGGGGATCTCCACGCCTCGCACCGGACTCGGTTCGTAGCGCCCCTCCAGGAGCTTGGCCTTGATCCGGTCGCCATGTCGGTCGAGATGTTCCGCCAATGCCTTCACGCCCATCCCGTCCACTCCGGGCGCGCCACCGTCCCGTTGGCTTTCACCTGTCGGTAGGCGGCCTGAAGATTCTCCTCCGTGAGTACCGTCTCCATCAAACGCTCATTCAGCACTGTCATGATTCCGCTCTCCACGACGATCCCCTTGCCGTCCCCGTGCTCGCCTTCAGGTGATCCACACCTCTCGGCTCCCACGTCCTTCAGGGTGGCTGCCGCAGTTGCAACGCCCCGAGGCTTCGGACGACTTCGCGGGTCACGCCGCGTCTTTTGGCTCTCGCTGTCTCGTGGTCCTTCGGCCCTTCGCTCCACCCGCGTTACCGGGCTTCTTCGCTAGTACGGCCTCTGCTGACTTCTCGGATCCTCTCGGACCCGAGATCTCCCCGGGTAAGGTGCCAAGACTTTCGGCCCGTGCCGCCAAGCTCTACCTGATGCGTCTTTCGGTGACGGTTGGATTTCGCGGTCCCTAGCACGCTCATCGCCCGCATCCGGCCTCACTGCTTGTTCGTGTTCCTACGGTCGTGCCTTTGATCCACGCTTCTTTCAGCTTGGCCTCGCGGCTTCCACCTTGCGCTTCACTACGGTTGTCGTCACTCTCTCCGGTGACCTCTTTACAGGTCACAAGTCTGCCCATGCCGGGCACCCTAGGGGCGACTTTAGTCGCCCCTTCAGCCCCTACATACCTTGAAGGCATGCGCAGTCGAGATGCTCATTCTCGAAAATCGCCTAACTTAGACCTTGATTCGTTCGCGCAAGAACATCTTGGTACAGGGAACGAACCTGCCTGCCGACCGCGTCGATTCCGAACTCGCCGGCAAGCGCGGCGACTCCTCGAGCGCCGAGCGCCCGCCGCTGTTGCGGATCTGACTTGAGCTGACTCAATGCGCATGCCAATGCTTGCGCATCACCCGGGGGCGTCAGTAGGCCGTGACCGGCTCGGCGGACCAGCCAGCCGGTGCCTGAACCCGGAATGTCGCTGACCACGACGGGTTTGGAGAATCGCATGGCCTCGAGAAGCACGAGACCGAATGCCTCCGTGCGCTCGAGAGACGGTAAACACACCACATCGCAGGTTGCAAGCAACGCCCGAAGCTCTTGCTCGGACCTGAATCCAAGCAGTCTTACTTGAGCGGAGAGCCCGAGCGAACGGATCAGAGCCAGAAGCGAGGTGCTTTTCTCCCCGGCGCCGACGATGAGACATCCGACCTCGGGTAACCGCGAGATTGCTCGAATGAGGACCTCGTGACCCTTGTAGTAGGTCAAACGACCTATCGCGAGCACGCGCAATGGCGCTGAACCCCAAAGAGGCGTGACCTCCACCAGATCATCCGGATCGGGATCGGAGAGCCGCCTTGGGTCCAGCCCCAAAGGGATTGTGGTACAGCGGGATCGCCAAGACCTGAGAGGTTCGCTCGCGGCGAGATAGGTCGGAGACGTCGCCACAATCGCATCTGACCGATTCAGGAGCCTTTGCTCCAGCGGACGGTATGCTCGGTAAGCCAATGCCAAACGGCGATCGATCTTGGAGGCAACCAGGTCGGCATGCCAATGAACCACCCAGGGCAGGCGTCGCGCTCGCGCGATCGCCATCGCGAACAACGCAGAGCTGTTCGGCAGGTGGAGATGCAGCAGATCGGGCCTAAACTCCCGAATCGCGCGATCCAGCCAGAACGGGAAGGTCGGACTGACGGGAACATAGAGCAATCGACCGAAGGTCGGAGCACGATAGACCGGCGACGGATCCGATTCATCGGGGCGAGCTCCCGTCGGACCAAATCGTTCGTGATGAACCAAGGCCGCAACATCCACGCCGCCTTCCCGCAGCGCGCCGATCAAATCGAAAAGGAAGTACTCCATGCCGCCGGCGAACGGCGGATAGAACTTGCCGACGTGAAGGACGCGCATTGCTGTCAGGAGTCAAATCCGGAGTCCGGCACCTTGCTCCGAACGTCCGCGACATAGCCCGAGGCCGAAGACTCGAGGTGCGGGTGACGCGCCTCGAGCATCGCCAGTCTTTGGGCCAGCCGACGAATCTGCCGCTCCTGCCGTGAACGCTCCAGGTCCATCGTCAGGATCTTGATGAGCAGAAGGGTAAATCCCAGAATCAGTGCCAGGATCGGGGGATAACTGACGCCGAGGTAAGACGCCAAAACGTCGAAAGATCGCGGCCAGAAACCCAATACAACAACCGCGGCAGCCGCGCCGATCCACCAGAGTGCGAACGGGCCGTGAAGGTGGTCGCGTCGCACCAGCCACAGGATGATGCCGGCAACGGCCAACCCGATGGCCATCGATGTCAACTGATAGGTCATACGGGAGACCCGGGTTCATCCAAGAAGGGTTGTACCGGACCGCGGCCGATGCGGGCGATACACAGCAGGCTCGTCTGGATCATGTATCGGCCGACCGTCCACCAGGAATCGAAGATCCTCGAGCGGCCGTCGCCGCGTATCTGCATCGGCACTTGGACCTCTTGGATGCGCAACCCTTGACGACGCAAGATCAGCAACACGCCGACATCTTGGTAGTCGAGCAAGCTGGCGTCCGGGCATGAGAGTCGCTCGATCGCCGCGCGATTATAGGCGCGAAAGCCGGACGTGATATCGTCCACATCCATACCTGTGAGCGCGCGAAAATAGCGCCAGGCAATTCGGCGCGCCAGGCTCGCGCGCGAGGGGCAGGCGCCGATGACGACATCGGCCTCGCCGGCGCGGATGGGCGCAATCAGTTCGGGGATCAGGGCGGGCTCGTGTTGGCCATCGGCATCGAGCGTGACGGCGATCGGCCATCCGTGGCGCGCGGCGAACCGAAGTCCGGTCTGCGTGGCTCCCCACGCGCCGAGCTGGAGCGCAAGCGGCAGCACGATCGCACCGGCTGCACGGGCAAGATCGGCCGTATCGTCGCTGCTGTTGTCGTCCATGACGACCACCGGACGGTCCCCGCGATCACGCGCTGCGGTCACGATCCGCTCGATTGTCGCGGCCTCGTTGTGCGCCGGGATCAGGATCATAATGCTTGCCGAGGGTCAGGAGGTGGCCGTCCCTAAAGCGCCCGCCCCGGATGAGCTCGAAGGAGCTCGGATAGGCGACACGATACAACAAAACGAAGCCGGATTTCGAGACGCTTCGCCCCGTCGAACGCCCCCGGAATCGGCGCTCGAACCTACGGGCGGAAGGTCGCGCCCACAACGCAGAAGGAATCATCGTGGCCAAGCTCACCGCTCTTGCCATCCTCGCAACCTACAACGAGCAACGGTTCGTGCGTGCGTGCATCGAGAACCTGGCTCGACAAGGGTTCGAGACGTACCTCCTCGACAACGAATCAACGGACGGGACCGTCGAGATCGCCCGGCAGTACCTTGGCCGTGGCTTGATCGCAATCGAGTCGCTACCGCGCGACGGGTTCTACCGTTGGGAGCGGATTCTTCAGCGCAAGGTCGAGATCGCGCAGACATCCGGTCACGATTGGTTCATGCATGTCGACGCCGATGAGATCCGGCTTCCCCCTCCACCTTTCCGAACGATTCACGAGGCACTCGGGGAGGTCGATTCACAAGGCTATAACGCAGTCAATTTTGCGGAGCTTTGCTTCGTTCCGACCCGCGAGGAGCCCGATCACGATCATCCGCAGTTCCAAGACACCATGCGCCGGTATTACGCGATAAGGCCGTTTCCGCACAATCGCCTCAATCTTTGGAAACGCCAGGCATCGTCTCCCGACCTTGCGTCATCGGGTGGCCATCAAATCGGCTTCCCGGAATTAAAGGTCTATCCAACCGATTTTCTTATGCGCCATTATCTCTTCTTAAGCACAGCCCATGCCAAAGAAAAGTGGATTGACCGGCACTATGATCCGGAAGAGCTAGAACGGGGTTGGCATCGCTCCCGTGCCCGGCTTCAGGCGTCAGCCATACGACTGCAGAGCTCGAACGAGTTGCGACTGTATCGATCGGATCAGGAACTTGACGCCTCTGAGCCTCTGCAGGCTCACCCAGTTTTTTCTCTCCGATAGCCATGCAATCCGCGAGGCAGTGTTCAGCTGATCCGCGGCGTCCCGCGCGACGGTCGAATCCGCGGCGCGAAACACCCGAACCTGGCAATCGGCGAACCCGCCCCGCGTCTACCGGACCAAGGCCGACCTTTGGAACATGACGCCGATCAACTGCGGCGACTGCAATTCACCAACAGAGAAGTCATCGGCCCAACAACCTGATGGTCGAATCCACCGGTTGCCGCCTCTACGGCTTTTCCGCAGCCAGGTCTGAAGCGGTCATGAAGCTCGATAAAGATCGCCCCGACTCGGTCGATCCAATGAGCCGAGTGTTCGAAAAGCTCTTTCTCTGCCCCTTCGATGTCGACTTTCAGTACGTCGATCCGATCCAGCGAGAATCGCGACATCAATGACTCGATTGCGATCGCCCGCACGCGATGAATCCCCGAACGACCGGGGAAGGGAGTCGATGAGAAAAGGGAAGATGCCCAATGACCTTCTTTCTGGCCGTAGAGATCGAGGACGGTGTCCTCGAACCAGATTGCAGCCTGCACAGGCCTGATTCGCGGATAGTATCCAATGTTTTTCGTCAATAGCTTGAAGTTCTCCGGATCCGGCTCGACGGCGATGATCTCGGCATTAGGGTACTTGTTGGCGAAGAAAATTGCGGAAAAGCCGGTGTAGGCACCTAAGTCGACAATGATCCTGGGCTCGAACGGCAAGACCGCACCGTAGTCCTCTTGCATGAAGACGCTGAACCAGACCAAGGGATCGGTGCTGCCGAGACGAAGAAAACACTTCCGCCCGCAACAGTCGACGGCAACCAGCCTGCGATCTCCCCATCGTTCGCGACACAATAGGCGTCTCGCGCGCTCCGGCCCGAAGACCGTTACGATCTTCCTCAGTTGGCGCCGCGTTCGTTTCGTCGGTCGAGGCACTCGAAGATCCCGGAGTGGCGGCAGACAGCAGACGCGCAGGAGTCTGCTGTCTGCCTCGTCGAGCATCCGATGAATCGGATCCGGTTCGGAGCCCGGGTCGGCGCAGCCTTATTGATTGTCGAAGCAGTACCCGAAAATGTCCGCAGCGTCTTGATTGTCGCTAGCCGAGTTCAGGAATTGAGGAGAACCCATCTCCTGCCAGAAGACACCCGCAGTCGCCGTCGGGGGACTGCCGCAATTCGAACGGCAGCGACGGTGGCTGTTGACCCCGTTGATATAAGGACCATTCCGCGCGCCTGCGGGGTCGGTCCCCACAGATCCGTCGGTATCGGGATATTCCGTTGCAGGATGGCGCCAACTCAGGAACCAGCCGCCCCCGCTGGATCCACCAGTCAGGTCGCTGCCGATATATTTCGATTTCTGGCCACCCGCTCCCATATCAACCTCATACCACTCCGCGGAAGCCACTTGCTGGATCGTCTTTCCATCAAAAGGTGCGCCCTGCGGATATCCGAACTGAATGATTGGATGAGTCGTTGCCCAATTGTATGCATAGCCCGACCAACCGGTTCGATCCCCGATCGGACCGCTGTATTGATCGCCGGTGGTATTCGTGATCAAACAGGCCACATCGTAATCAACATCGGCCGTTTCGAAGTATGCGGTGCTGGTCGCGCCGTCACGCACGCCCCAGCAACCGGTCCCGGTCATCGGCCCGCTTTGGCTGTAGCCCGGACAGAAGAGGAAGTTCGTTGCCCACGAGCCGCTGCCGCTACTGACGCAGTGCCCCGCGGTTGCAATCACATTACGCCCGATTACGGTAGCCGAGCAGACATAGCTGGAACCACCAATCGAGAAAAACAACTTGCCGTGTACCGAGCGCGGCCAGATGTCATATCGACCCTGCATCGTCCAGCGCTGGAAGGGACCGTAGGGGCCATCCTTCGGATTTGTGGGCGCAGATCCGTACGTCTCCAACGACGCGTCCGAGGAATCGAGATCGAGATTGATCTCGTAGCTTTCCCCGGGCACGGGGGGCAGCTCGTCACTCTCGGGCGACCAGCCCGGCACGAGAATCGGCGGCCCCGGGGGCACATCGGCTTGCTCGGAGGAACCGCTCAACTGCGTGTCGGGAGCCACTACACGAGGCATCCCCCTCGGTTGCGCATTCTCCATCCGTTCCTGCGTCCAGTAGTCCTGGACAGCTCCCGATTGTGAACGTTGCAGCTCCGCCGGCATGGTCACGGGTCCCGGTGTTTCTCCTCCGCGATCTTGAGAAAAACCGGCTTGACTTGCGGTCAGCAGCACCGCAGCAATACTCAATGATCTCAGCATCCTAAGCTCCTCGTCGATGACATTCCGCCTAAAGGCTTTTCGGAGTGGAGACTCGCCTGTCGATGCAGTGAAAACGAGGCGAATCCGTGTGAAGATGCCGCGTGTCCCTGCGCTATGCAGTGTAGCAGCGTGAGGCTGAGCCTGCGAGCAAGACGGACCCTCGAATTCAGGAATCCGACAACGAGGGAACGTCAGCGCCATTTCTCGACAGCACAGAGGGGTTCGCCGCAGACGGGGGCCGCCGAGCGATCCGCCGAGATCGGACTCGACAGCGTCGTCCCTCTTAGGCTCCAATTGAAGCAAGGAGCATGGGGGGCTATGCCGACACCGATCGCGTCCGGACCGGAGCGGGTGCACGAAGTCCGGCCCCGGACGGGTGCCGGGCGCGGTACCATCGTTCGCGGTCTTCAATGCGCGCGAAGCATCCCGACGAGAGGGCCGAGTTTCTACCTCCCGAAGCGTTTTAGGCAATCTATGGTGTCGAAGAACACAAACGGGTCCCCGATAGCCGTCGGAGGCGTTGGCGGGAGCGGCACGCGCCTCGTCGCGGAGCTGTTGATCCGACTTGGGTTCTACGTCGGCAGCGATCTCAATGAATCGCTGGACAATCTCTGGTTCACGCTTTTGTTCAAGCGCACGGAGATTCTCGGCTGCTCGGACCTGGAATTTCGAACCTGTGCCGATCTTTTCACCCGTCGCATGCAGGGTCGTTCGGACTGCCAACCGGCCGCCGAGGCGTTTCTTCGACGTCTGGCCGACACGGACCGAGCCCAACACGATTCGAGCTGGCTCAAAGAACGAGTGATGTCGTTCCTCGGTCCGGTTGACCCTCCCGCTCCCGGAATCCGATGGGGCTGGAAAGAACCCAACACCCACGTCGTGTTGGATCGGCTCATGGGCGCGATGCCCGATCTCAAATATATCCACGTCTTTCGCAATGGCCTGGACATGGCGTACAGCCAAAACCAGAATCAGCTTCGCCTCTGGGGCCCGAGCTTCCTGGGCGAGGACTCGATTCACATCGACCCAAGACATGCGTTGAGGTATTGGCGGCACGTCCATGAGCGCCTACTCAGCGTGTTCGAGCGCTTCCCGGGTCGAGGCTTTATGCTTAACTTCGATGCACTTTGCGCGAACCCCCAACAAGCCCTCGAATCGATGTTGCGCTTTATCGAGGTCGACCCAAGCGTGCAACGCATCAGAGATTTGACCCCGTTGATTCGCCCGCCCGTGTCGATCGGTCGTTTCAAAGCGCACGACTCTGCCATATTCGACCAGGACGACATCCGATTCGTAGCGGATCTCGGTTTTCCGATCGGAGAGCGATCCCGAAACGGTGTCGGCTCCTCGGACCAGGGCAACGAGCCCGGCCGGAGAACCGGCGACACGCCTCGCGGATCGGCCAACGAGGTCGCCTCGGATAGGCTTCGCACGGTGCCGACTCGTCAAAAGCCGCCACTCCCGAGCAAGACCGGTGGAGAGCCGTATGGTGAATCCGAACGAGTCGGATCGGCCGAAACGATGGGAAGTCCCGCCGAGGTGCTGAACACCTATGGCGGTCACTCCGATGGATCGCAGCCCTCGCCGGGAGAGCGCCGCACCGCACTCCTCGTCCTCGGCATGCACCGCAGCGGCACCTCCGCCTTTACCAGGGTCTCCGGATTGCTCGGCGGAGCGCTCCCTCGGGATCTCATGCCTCCCGCGAAGAACAACAACGAAACCGGCTTCTGGGAGTCGATGGGGATCTACGAGCTGGACGATCTGATCCTCAAACACGCCGGCACCCGCTGGGACGACTGGCGGGCGCTTCCGGACGACTGGCTGAGCTCTACGAGAGCCGATGGTTTCAAAGCGAGGGCGATCACGGTCGTGCGAAACGCCTTCATGGACGATCCATTTATCGTTGTCAAGGATCCAAGAATCTGCCGACTCGTGCCCTTCTGGCGTGAGGTCTTGCAAGAGATGGAGATGGATGTCCTCAGTCTTCTTCCGATACGCAACCCGCTCGAGGTCGCCGCATCGCTCCGCAGACGCGATGGTTTCGATCCCGCCAAGGCCTATTTGCTTTGGCTGAGACACACGCTCGATGCCGAGGTCTCAACCCGCGGATCCCTCCGCTCCATCGTGACCTTCGAGCAACTGATGTCCAATTGGCGAGAATGCGTAACCGATATCAAAGCGCATCTAGGGGTGACGTGGCCGCAGATACCGCAGGCGCCAAACGCCGCGGCGATCGATGCCTTCCTACAGGACAGCTTGAGGCATAATCGGGCGAGTGATCATGAGCTCTATGACGACCAGAATGTCCCCGACTGGGTGAAGGCCACTTTTCGCTCGATGGTCGAGCTCAGTCATCACCCCGACTCCGCAAGCGCTCTGTGCGTGCTCGACGGCGTTAGAGGAGAGCTCGACAAGGCGACGCAGGCAATCGGGCCGACCGTCCATCTTGGCGAGATCGACGAAGAACCTCCGACGCCGAGCATCGAAACGGATCAAACGCGTTTCGACCAGAAAACGTCGCGGATCCTCGAATTGGAATCAGCCGTGCTGCTCCACCAACTGGAAACCGATGCACTCCGCTCCGAGATCATCGCGGCGGAACGCCGCGTGTCCGAGCTTGATTCGGTCGTTATTCGCAATCGCGCCCATATCGAAGACCTTCGTCGCAAGATCACGGAGCTTGAGATCGGCGGACAGAAAGACAGGATGGCGGCGGTCGAGCACCGTTCACGGAATCAGCATCTGGAAAGCCGCTTGGGAACGAGTCAAAGCCGCATCGAGCGCTTGTCGCGACAACGCGACGCCATGGCGTTTCGGGTCAATGCACTCCAGAGTACGGCGTCTTGGCAGATCGGCCGCTATGTGGTCGCAGCCGAGCAACGCTTTCCACGGATTCTTCGTTCTGTTTTGGCCGCGCCGAAATGGGTTATCTGGATATTGACGCTACGTGCTTCGGATCGGCTTCGCTTGCGCTACGAGGTTCGTCGACTCCGTGCGTCCGGACTCTTCGACGAAGCCTGGTATGTCTGCTCTTATCCGGAGATTCTTTCATCAGGACATCATGCGGCAGCGCACTGGTCCTTGCTCGGCTGGAGGAACGGTCTACAGCCGAACCCGCTTTTCAAAACGAGGTGGTATCTCGAAAACAACCGGGACGTCGGCGCAGCCGGAATCGATCCCCTACTTCACTACTTCACTCAGGGCGCTTTCGAAGGACGGGATCCGCATCCATGTTTTTCATCGAGTTGGTATCTCGAACAAAACCTCGATGTCGCGCGGTCCGGCATCAACCCTTTAACACATTTTCTCTCAACCGGCGCGAATGAGCGACGCGACCCCAATCCGTCTTTCAAAATATCGCAATACCTATCGGAACATCCGGAAATCGCCAACAGCGGGGTAAATCCACTCGTTCATTCCCTTCTTCATGGCGATAAAGAAGGCCAGGCCGACACGACATGAAAAGAGAGCAAGCCACAAACGCTTGATTTCTCGATTTCTCGGGGTGCCCTGACGAACAATCGCAACCATCAATTGTGGTAGTGCTCCGAGCGCTTGCGGGAAGACTCAGCCCCCGTCAAGTCGGATAAGAAGGAGCGGAATTGTACGATCCAAAGCAAAATAGGTGAGATCGGCGGAAGTATGAGATAGCCGAATTTGAACGCCAGTGCAAGTAGCTCGTATCCGGCGGGGGAGAACGCGAGCTGCTCGCGGGCAGCTCCGTCGATGTGAAAAGCCAAGATCTTCATGATGCCCGTGCTCACCCCGAAGAGCTGGACGACGAACAGGATCGCCATGCCGACCAGCCAGACAAATACTTTCCTTCGATGATCCCCCGGCGATGCGAGAACCAATGCCGTATAGAGAGGTACGCAGTACCCGTAATCCAAAGGATGGGTTTCGAACCGTATGAGGCCAACCATTGTCGTAGCGGCATCGGGGTGCGGCACACTCAACTGAGTCGTGACCAGAAGCTTATTTCCGGCGGGCTCGATTCCACCGATCAGGTTCGGTAGAAGCCAGGTCATGAACATATCAAGAACCGACGCCAACGGAATGACGGAGATAATGGACGAGAAATACCAAACCCCGTAGCAGACCGGTAGCCAAAGCCCGACCTTGAGCGCAAACCGACCGACGGGACTCATGCGAGCACCTCGGGATCCGGCCGAGAACGGGCATTTCCGATGGAAATCCAGCGCAACCAGAACAAGAAGACCAGAAGCACGTCCAGCATGATCAACGCCTGCCACACATAGAGATGAGCCCAATCGAAGAGCGTCTGATTCCATTGGCCGATGTAAAACAGGCTGATGATCCGAATCAAGTTCAATGCCTGGACAGTAACCAGACCTACCAGAATTCCGATCAGCTTTTGTACCCATGAGGCCGGAAAGGCGAGCATGGCAGCGAGAAGAATAATACCGGCCTCTACGCCATTGCATCCTGCCTCGATGGACACGGCGAAACCCGATGCCTGATCCCAGATCAACTTGCCCTGGGCCCTCACCTGGTCGTCGAACAACTGCATGATCGCGGCACTGACATGGGTCACGCCTGCCGTAAAGGGCAGCACAAAGGCGTTTTGAACCGGAGGGGTCATCTCTGCAATGAAAAGAACGCTGACGATCACAAAAAACAGCACGATAAATCGAAACACGCGAATCGACTCCCTATTGCGAGACAGCTGCCCGCCTCCGGCCGCAATCTGGTTAAATTCGGAATCCTTCGGAAAAACGGCAAAACTGCCGGCAGGACCAGCTTGACCTGCAACCTATCAAGAAGCCGCCAACGCCTCGACAGCCTCGCATAAGAAATGCCCGAGAACCAGGTGAAGCTCCTGAATCCTCGGCGTCTCGCGGGACGGAACCGAAAGCAGGATGTCCGCGGGCGCGAGAAGATCGGCATGACGGGCACCGGTCAACAGCACGCTCAACACCCGACGCTCGGCGGCGCCTTCGAGGACCCGGACGATATTGGGCGAACGACCGCTTGTGGAAAGCGCCCAGAGCACGTCGCCGGGTCGGGCCAAGGCTGTCAGGGGGCGAGAGAAGATCTCGTCGAAGGAGAAGTCGTTGGCGACCGCGGTCAAGGCGCTGGTATCGAAACCCAAAGCGACGGCCGGTATGGGGTTGCGTGTCTTGTTCAGGAAGGGACCGATCAATTCACCGCTGAGGTGGGTGGCCTCGCCGGCGCTGCCGCCGTTTCCGCAGATGAAGAGCGTGCCTCCGTTGCGGATGGACTCGGCGGTGCGCACCGCGGCACCGACCGTCGCGGCGAGCAGATCGGCGTCGCCCCGGACGGCTTCGACAAGCGCTGCAGTGGCGCCGAGTCGGTCGGCGAGCATCGCGGAAAGGTCTTGATGCGAAAGTTGTGCGGGCACGCGCGCTCCTGGCTCCGATTGATCCGTCATGGTGGTCTGCACTCGATCACGTGTCGGCGCAGTAGGCATCCCGCCTTCGGCGCATTTCGGGTTGTCGGCGGCCATCCGACGTATGGCTCTAATGTGCCATCCGGTGCGGCTCTGGACAAGGGCCGAGGTGCGATCGAGTCTTCGATCTCGGCCGCCCGCAGCATGCACTGCCGACCGATGGGGCGGGGCATTCATCCTGCTCGAAAACGGTTGCGCAGTTGCTTTGACCGACGCAAAAAGGTCCGAGGCCCTACGGGCTCCGATCGTTCGTCGGGGCCGCCTCATGCGCCCGATGTTCCCGTGAATAGTCCACACCCCGGATGGCCATGATCACCGCCTCCCATTGATTCCACAGGCATAAAGTCTCCTCACCAGTTGCCGCCAACGCGGGGCGATCCGCCGCGACCCGGAGAGAGTCCGGGTCTGAATCCGGGGAGGAGCAGCAGAATGCCATCCAAAGTAGCGCCGCAGTCACACCATCGCCCGAACGGCCCGTCTTTCAACCGGCCCGAGCCCAGGATGCGGCGGGGCAAGGCCGGAGAATCAGGCGCCGATGCGGCATCCGCCGAGTTCGGCCACGCCTTCGTCCGGTCGTCGGTGATGTCGATCGCCGGCCGAGCCAATGGTCTCCCCGGTATCGGACAAGCCCCCGCGCACGCGCCGAGCGGACCGTTGCCCGGCGACCAACCCTCGACCCGCCGGCACGATCTCGGACGGCTCTTGCCCGAAATCGCCACAGCCCTGATCGTTGCCGCCATGATCGTTGCAGGTGGAACCGCTGCCTGGATGGATCCGTGGCTGATCCTGTTGTTGCCCGCGTTGATCCGGACGGCTTTGATGGGCTCGATCGCGTTGCATGGTCTAGGTCACGCGCTCGCCGCCGGGCCCGTCGGGATCGGGCGATTCGTAGACTATCTGAGCGCTCTGCCGCCCTGCGGTCTTCTCCCCTTCGGTCCGCTCTTCATCCCCGGCCTAAGTCACCCGACGCGGGCGCCGCAATTCGCTCTGGGCGGCTTGTCGCCGACTCGACGGCGCTGGATCGCCTTTGCCGGGCCCGCGGCGAGCCTGGTCGCCCTCTGCGCGTCAACGGCCGCACTTGCAGCATTTGAGATCTCCTCGACCCCATCGCAGTGGGTCCTGCTCCTGCTCGTCGGTGCCAACGCTTGGATTCTCCTGACCTCTTGGACAGACTACGCCACACTGATCTCCGGGGCGGGTCGCGCTGTCTTCTGCGGCAATTTCGGCATCCTGTCGAAACGGGATCCGGGCGAGCGCGGCTTCCTGCCGCGCCGCTTCAGGCGCCTGGCCGAGCGGCTGGGACAGGCCACGGATGTTCGCGGACAGCAAGCCGGCGGCATTGCGGTGCTGGGCGCAAAAGGGCGCTTCGTGGGCCGGAAGATCGTCAACGGCAAGCGAGGCGACCTGACCCGCGATCTGCTGCGCGCCTTCCGCCGACGTGCCGCCGGGCAGCGACTGATCGGTCGTAAACCCCTGCGCGAGATCTTCCACCTCGTCGGCCACTATCGCTACGGCACCTCAAGCTGCCCCGCCGAGATCGAGACCCATTGGCACCGCTGGGCGCGTCCCCGCACCGCGCCTGTGTGGTCCGTGGATGGACAGGACTTGGTCTGCCGCCGTCGTGTCGTCGAGAACCTCATCACTCACAACGGCGACTTCGATGCCTGGATCGCCCCATGGGGCCGAGTATCCAATCCGGCTCTGGGTCAGTGGCTGAGCGAGGTCTTGGGGGAATCGAACGCGGCGCGAGGCGACTCTCCGAAGATCGCGGGGATGCTCGATCTTCTGCTCACCCAAGGACGCTGGGATGCCTCCCTGCGGCTCGGCTACGCCTTGCTGACGGGCCGAGCGCTTCCACGCCGGGATCTGGCGGCGCTGACCGCGATCTTCGATGAGGTCTTTACCCGATGGGCCGTCGGGCTGGATGTCGCCCACCGGGATGACTGCGCCCGCCCTCTCGTGGTCGGCTGCACCTCGCTGGCGGAGGTGTTCGCGCGCAATGCCGAAGCCACCCGGCGACTGGTCGACGCGCTTCGGCAGGCATCCCTGTCGGTGACACGCGATTGGCCGGACGACGCAAAGCGGTTCCGGCAGCGGATCGTCGGCCGGGCCGTGCATGCCTTCTTCCACAACGATCTCTACACGGCCACGATGCTCTTCATGGAGCGGGCCGAAGGGACCTTCGGCCTTGTGACGACGACGAGCCTTCAACCCGGCGTGGTGGCCTTGGCAGCGGAGCGGCAACCCCTCTTCATCGGCGCCGATCCCGAGACGGGTATGCTCATCTATGCCTCGGAGGCCGCCGCCCTGACGGTGGCCTGCGGGCCGAACCCGGACGGGACGCCTCTGCCCTACCGCTACGACCTCAGCGACGGCGATCTTGTCCTGCTCCAGGTACGCGAAGACACGGCGGACAACAGCATCACCGTGATGAATCGGCACAGGCACGAGGCACCGACCACCGAGCGGATCACCCCCCGCTCGCTGGCCGACACCGCACGGGCCGAGGATCCGCATGGCTGGATCGCCGTGTCGGACAACCCCTATCTCGAGACCAGACCGACGCCGCCCGGTCGGGACCGTGTCCTGGACGAGATGACGGACATCCCGTCGGTCTTGGAGCGGATTCGACGCGACTGGAGCGACCCGGCTTCGCTCAACCGGCGCACCGCGCGCGCCTTTTCGACCCGTTTTCTGGACAGCGCATCGCACTGGGCCGAGCAGCAGCAGGGCCAAGCCGTGCCGAGCATGCATTCCGAGCTGGACCTCCTGGTCCTGGGCGTGGAGAACAACCTCTACGTGGGCGAGCGCTTCATCGAGGACCTGCGTCGGATCTTCCCTTACCTGAATGCCCGGGCGGTGGATTCGGTGCGCTACTGCGATGATCCGCAGCGCCATGACGTCGGCCCGACCACGATCACGCTCGCGATCAGCCACTCCGGGCAAACCTTCAACACCCTCGACGCCGTTCGGTTTGTTCAGGCACTCCACGCGGCGGGGAAGGCCGGCCCTGTATTCGTCATGACAGGAGAGGCCGATACCCTGATGGGGGCCGCCGTGGGGCAAGGCGTGAAGGCCGATGCGCCGTGGGTGGAGCGCGCACTCACCACGGGCGCGGGATGGCGATCCGCGGAGCCGGCCACCGTGAGCGCCGCGGCGACCCATGCCACCCTGACCCAGCTGATGCTTCGATTGGCGCGTGACGCGCTGACGCGCTCCAACGAGACCGTCCGACCCTTCGGCTTTGCGGTGCGGAACGACGATCTGGAGAAGTTGGACGCCTTGGACCAGCTCACGGTCCGCCGCGCCGAAGCCATCTTCGGCCGAACGACCGAGGGCTGGGATGTGGAGACCGAGGAGCGGGCCGGCTTGAAAGGGGAAGGCCGGTATCTCGCCAGTCTTCTCACGGAGCCCGCTCTCGTATTCATCGCAACGGCGGTTCACCTCTTCGTGATGCTCTGGCTCGGCTGGAACCCCGTGCTTGGCGGGGACGCACTGTTGCGAAGCACCGTCGGTTGGTCGGTCCTCGACCTCGGCAGCCCGATCGGCGAGATGATCCTGGCGGGGTTGCAAACCGCCTATTTCCTCTTCGCGGCGGTGCTCTTTACCTTGATCTTGCGCGTGCTTCAGCGACGCCCTCTGTGGGATCGGGTGTTCGTCGGGCGAACACTCGTGATCGGCGAGGAGCCGTACGTGAAGAATCTCCTCGCCCAGTATGTGAGCAAATTGTTCTCGCTCGCCTACGAATTCGCGGGATTCGTCGGCATCCACGCGGCGGACTCCCGCTCCGGCGAGCTCCTGCATCTCTACGGCCATCGCATCACGCGCGGACTGGTGCTGTTTCTGGGGCTGCCGGACGGCCGCTGGCCGGGCCGGGAGCGCGCCGAGGCCGCCGTCTGCATGACCTCCAGCCAAGCGCGCGGTGTGCGCAACATGGGGGGCGGAGCGCTCGTCGTCGGCGTCGGCCACAACGCGGTATCCGCCGCGAAGGTCGACCGATTCGTTCGCCTCGGCGCCTGCGATCACCCGTTGGGGGACATGCCCCGCGTCCTGCGCGGCGGCTGGTCCGAGCTGGCCCGCGATCTACAGGAGTCGCGTTTCGCCGCCTTCGAGCGTCTCATGGCGGGGTACGTCATCTTCCACACCGCTGCCGCGTGCACACGCGATCTCATGAACGCCCTGGTGCCGCTGGCCAACCTTCTGTGGACGCCGGTATTCTGGACCGTGCGATTGCTCACGCTCGGCCGTGTCAGACCCAGCTTCGGCTATTGGGATCTCGCCCGGACCCAAAGCGGTACCCGAATCACGACGACCGCCGCCCCGGTTCCGGCCATTACGCAAAACCCGCGGGATTATCTGACCGCGAAGGAGCGCAATGCCGCGGTGCAGACGCACCGCCTGCGCCGTCTCGGTGTCGTGCCCTACGCATCCGCGACCTTCGCCGTGCAGGTGGAGACCGGAACGACGAAGCGCAGCTCCGCCCCCGGCTCTCGATTCGCCACATCCACGGTGCCGCCCATCGCCTCGGCGAGCTGACGCACCAGCGCGAGCCCGATGCCGGTCCCGGCTGTTTCGCGCGTGAGTCCGCCGTCGACCCGATAAAAGAGACGAAAGATCTTGCGCATCTGAGCGGGCGGCACACCGGGGCCGTAGTCGCGGACCCAAAAGACCAGCGTGCCTCGATCGGCCAGCCGGCAGCCGATATCGACCTGTTTGCGCTCGGCATCGGCCGAGAACTTCACTGCATTGTCGACGAGGTTGATCAGGATCTGACTGAAGGCATCCTCGTCCACCAAGACGACGGCCGCGGCGGCCTGCGCGCCGCAATCGATGTTCAGCGTGAAGCCGGCGCGTTCGACCCGCGATGTCACCTTCGATCGGATCAGCTCCGTCAGCTCGCCCGCCGTGACGGGTCGGAGATGCAGACGCAGGTCGTTGCGGGTCATGCGCGCGAGCTGCAGGACGTTCTCGATGAGGCGCGACAGGCGCTCGCTCTCTTCATGGATGAAGGCGTAATAGGTCGGGCGCTTCTCCTCCGGCACCCAGCCTTCGCGGAGCAGCTCGCCGTACATGCGGATCGAGGTCAATGGGGTCTTCAGCTCGTGGCTCACGGCCGAGACGAAGTCCTGCTGCTGGCGGGCAAGCGCGATCTGGCGCAGGCCGAGCCGGTAGATGAGAGAGATGCCGCCGCAGAGGATCGCGACGAGTGCCGCAGCGATCCAATACAAGAGGTGCGCACCCGGAGCGGTCGGCAGCCGACCGACACTGAACAGCAGCTCCATGCCTTGGAGCGGCGCGGACAAGCGGGTGCGCAGCAGCAAGGCGCCGCGCAGCTCCTCGGCGCTCGAAAGGTAGCCGCGCGAGGCTTGACTCGGGTAGGCGGCCAGGACGTCGCCGTCCCACGCGACAACGAGATCCGTCGTCTGCGACAGCAGCGTCTCGCGGAAGACGCCCTCGATGCCGCCGCGCAGGAAGGGCCTCTGCTCCACGAGCACGCCCTGGATAAGACGCTGGCCGTCCTGCCGGACCTGACGAAAGAGCACGAAATGCCCGCTGTCGAGCAGGCTCATTCGAAAGGGGTCGACCTCGGTTTCGAAGAGACTGACCGCGGGGACTGTGCCGTCCGCCCTCGGCTCGGACACGCCGAGCGGATTCGGCGCAGGCGAACCCGCCGGGCCCGGAACGCGGCCTTCCGTGCGCGCGAGGCCCTGCTCCGGTCGGTCGTCGTCCTGTCGCTCGCTCGGGGGAAGGCCCTCGGTGGTGGCCGGGGCGGCCGGTGCCGCCTGCTGAAAACGCTCATCGAGCTTGAGGTCCTCGACGCGGCCGAGGGTGCCGTGGGCTTGCGTCTTCCGCTCACGCATCGGCGAGACATCGATTTCGGAGAGTCGGTCGAATGCCGCTTGCGGCAGGGCCCGCTCCTCTTTCGGCGTCGCGATCGGAAGGGCATTGGCGGTCGGTCCGAGGCTGTCCTTGTCGCGACGCCCGCCGAGCATCGGATCCTCGGGCATCGGATGTTCGGGCATCGCGTCGGCCTCGATCCGGGCCCCCTGGACCAGTCGGTTGTCCGTGAGGATCCCGCGGATGCGCTCTTCCAGCGCTTCCCGTCCGGCGCGCTCGCCCGGCGCGATCCCGAGCGCGCGTGCATCGCCGTCGCGCGTCGGGACGAGGGGCGTGGTCAAGGTGCCGGCGGCATCCACCTGGAAATGACCGACGAGCCCCGGAAGCGTTGGGGAGACAGGGTACCGAGCCAGCGGCGAGCGCTGCGGAAGGGTACCCGCCCCGTCCCACGTCGCGACGAGAAACCCGTAGTCCGCGACGGCGCGTGCCTCTTCGGCATTGACGATCTCCCGGAGACGCGTGTCGATGCGGGCGGCCAACTCCTCGGCGAGCAACTGATGTTGCCGGAAGGCCGCCCATTTCAGGTGCCCGAAGGCTTGATGAATGAGCAGACTGGCTGGGATCGCGAGCGCAACGAAGAAGAGGCCGAGCACGAGACGCAGCCGCCTCGGGTTCCAACCCGCGAGTCCGGTCCCGCGCATCTCAGCCACTCAGCAGACGGTAGCCGGCACCGCGCACCGTGACCAGATAGCGCGGCTGTGCCGGGTCGGGTTCGAGCTTACGCCGCAGCTTGGCGATGTGGATGTCCACGGTCCGCGTCTCGATGCCCAGGCCACGCGCATAGCCCCAGACCTTGTTCAGCAGCTCCTCGCGCGAGACCGCTCGGTCCGGATTGGCGCCGAGATATTGCAGCACCTCCATCTCGCGTCGGGTGAAGGCGATGGTCTCGGTGCCGCGACGACCGGCGAGGTTGCGCACGTCGATCTCGACCTCCTCGCCGAGCGCGATGCGCTCGCGATCGATGCCCAGACGCGCCCGGCGCAGCACGGCCTCCACCCGGGCGACCAGCTGGGTCACCGAGAAGGGCTTGCCGACATAGTCGTCGGCACCCAGGCGGAGGCCCTGGACGATGTCCTCGTCGGCGGTCTTGGCCGTGAGCATGATGATCGGCTGCTCGCGATCGGCGGCGCGGATGCGCTCGCAGATGTCGAAGCCGTTCACGCCCGGCAGCATGACGTCGAGCAGGATCAGATCGAACCGCCCGGTCAGTGCCTTGCGCAATCCCGCGTGCCCGTCGGCGGCCGAGTCGACCGCGTAGCCGTGGTAGACGAACAGGTCCTCGAGCCCGGTGCGGATGGCCGGCTCGTCCTCGACGATCAAGAGGCTGAACTTGGTGTGCATGTCACGCCGCAGGGTATCAAGGCGCCCCCTCCGCGGCACGTAAAATCCATGTAAACCCGACGGCCCGATCTTTACCGAACCGCGCCTATGGCCGGGCCGGCCGCCTTCCTAGACTGGAGTTGTCGAGCAACTCAGTCCCTAAAGGAGGGCAATCATGACACTCGTCACCCGCATGTCCCGGCTGTTGCGAGCCGATGTCAACGCGGTCCTCGACCGCATCGAGGAACCCGCCGCCCTGCTGCGCCAAGCCGTGCGCGACATGGAGGAGGCGCTCGCCCGCGACGAGCAGCGGGCTCGGCGTCTGGAGTCCGAACAGCAGGGGCAGACGCGCCGTCTGACGGACCTCGAACGCACCCTGCGCGAGACCGACGAGCAGCTCGACCTCTGCTTCCGATCCGACCGGGAAGACCTGGCCCGCACGCTGATTCGGCGTCGGCTCGAGACCGAGCAGTCTCAACGACTGACGACGGATCGACTGGAGGGCCTCTCACGCACACTGACCGAGCTGCGCAACCGGATCGTCGAGAATCGAGCGCGGCTCGCGGAGGTCCGGCGCAGGGCCGAGCTAGTCACTGAGGAACCTGGCGAGGATGCCGACGACGTCTGGACGACGGCCTCGGTCAGCGTGCGGGACGCCGATGTCGAGGTGGCCTTCCTGCGCGAGAAGGGCCGGAGGGCAGGCTCATGACACGGCCGACCTTTCTCGAAGGCGTCGGGGTCGCGCTTACGGCGAGCCTCGCGGGCGCGGCCGTGTACACGGCACTTTCGGCGGCCATCGGCGGCGGCAGCGGCATCTTGCGCCCGGTCATCGCCGCTCTCGCGCTCGGCTACCTGATCTATCTGCTGGCCCGCACACCGGTGCGCGTCGGGCGTGTCGCGGCCTTTCTGGCGTGGTGTCTCGCGGCGGTCGGACTCTCGCTCGCCGCGCCGCCGTTTGTGCTCTACCTGCTGCTGCACGTCGGAATGCTCTGGCTGATCCGCACGCTCTTCTTCCATTCGAGTCTCGTCTCGGCACTCGCAGATCTCGCACTCGCCCTCCTTGCTCTCGCAGCGGGCATCTGGGCATCGGTGCAGACGGGGAGCCTGCTGCTCGGCATCTGGTGCTTCTTCCTCGTTCAGGCCGGCTTTGTCGCGATCCCGACCGGCCCGGCAGCGCGACATCCCGGGCGCCGGCCTTACCAAGAAGACGCTTTCGAGCACGCCCACCGCATCGCCGAGGCGGCGTTGCGCAAGCACGCCTCGTCCCTCTGATCCATCCGGAGACCTCACCATGAAGACCAAGCTCATCGCACTCGCACTCTTCGCGGCCACCGCAGGCACGGTCGCGCTCTACCCGACGGACCGCGGCGCGATCGCCGTCGACATCCCGCCGGACGATCCGACACAAGTCCCCCTGCGGCCCCTGGATCTCCTGACCAACGAACGCCCCCTCGTGGAGGTGGTCTTCGTGCTCGATACGACCGGAAGCATGGGCGGCCTCATCCAGACCGCCAAGGACAAGATCTGGTCCATCGCCTCGACCATGGCCTCCGCGCAGCCCGCGCCCGAGATCCGTATCGGCCTGGTAGCCTACCGAGATCGCGGCGACGACTACGTCACGCAGGTCGTCGATCTGTCGCGGGACATCGACGCGATCCAGGCGAGCCTGATGGATTTCGAGGCAGCCGGCGGCGGGGACGGCCCGGAAAGCGTGAACCAGGCGCTCCACGAGGCGATCCATCGGATCTCTTGGAGCCGGGATCCCGATGCCTACAAGGTGGTGTTCCTGGTCGGCGATGCCCCGCCGCACCTCGACTATCAGGACGACGTTCAATACGCTCAATCCATCGCCGTCGCGCAACACAAGGGCATTGCCGTCAACGCCATTCAATGCGGCGAGGATGCCGGTACCGCCACGCATTGGCAGCGTATCGCCCAACTTGGCGGCGGCACCTATTTTCGCGTGGACCAAGCGGGCGGCGCCGTCGCCATCGCGACACCCTTCGACCGCAAGCTCGCCGAGCTCTCGGCGACGCTCGACGAGACGCGGCTCTACTACGGCACGGCCGAGGAGAAGGAGGCGCAGGCCCGCAAAGAGGCCGCGACGGACAAGCTCCATACGGGCTCTTCCGTCGCGTCCCGAGCACGTCGCGCCGCATTCAACGCAACGGATGCCGGGAAATCCAACCTGCTCGGCGACAAGGATCTGGTGGAGGATGTCGCCAGCGGACGGGTGGATCTGTCGACCATCGCCCCGGCGGCGCTCCCGGAACCGCTGCAGACCCTGGCGCCCGAGGCTCAACAAGCACTGATCGCAGAGACGGCGGAGCGGCGCAAGGCTCTGTCCGAGGAAATCGACTCGCTTGCGGTGCAGCGCGACGCCTATCTGAAAGAGCAGGTCGCAGCCCGAGGCGGCGCGAAGGACTCGCTGGATCATCGCCTCTACGATGCCATCCGAGAGCAGGCGGGCGCAAAGGGGCTTCGCTACGACGGAGACGGCCCTGCCTACTAGTGCAACGTTGTGCAATTCCCGAGGCCATCCGAGCTTGGATCCACGGCGGACTGAAGTCCGCCTCCCTCGGGGTGCCGACGAAAGTCGGTATACACGGACGTGGCGCAGCCCATCGCACCGAGCGCGGTCAGGAGCGTTTGGCGGCTCGGCTAGTGGTGCCGGCACTCCTGGTCATGCGCCTTCCGGGCGATATCCGTGAGACAGCGGTCCTCTCGAACGTCTCCCCCCGATGAAGAACGTTTTCTGCAGACCAGGGTGCAGCGGCGACGGCTTTCTCGGATAGACTCGCAGCTACAAGCGGCTGATCCGCGCGCCTTCGTTCGCCCGAGGTAACCTCCATGATCGCTCTTGCCCGCGACACCAAACCCCGGTTCGACATGCCATACCGTCTCATCAAGCCCGGTCTTGCGATGTTGGCCGCCCTTCTGGTCGGCGGTTGCGCCACCGAGGCGCGCCAATTGATGCCGACCCCGATCCTGTATCAGCTCCCGGACGGACAGCCGGTGTTCGAGGTTGCCGAGACGTCCCGACAGACCCCGGACATCGACCTCCTGTTCATCACCGACCGGGCCCCGCCGACGGCTGCCGAAAAAGAGGCCGCTGCCGAGACCGAGATTCCCCTGCCCTACGGTCAGGAACGCGCCCGGCGCATTGCCTTCGGCTCGGCCCGGGTTCGGATGGTGCCGGGGTTGGATTGGGAGACGTTGCGCGAGCAAAGCCAGCTTGCCGAGCGCACACGGGAGATCAATCTGGAGCTTGGCCCGGTGCGGGAATTGGGGGCCTATCCGGACGAGCCCTACCCCGTGTCCAAGGGTGCCGACGGCAAGGTTCTGCGCGACCGTGCCGAGCTCGCGCGCCACTTCGAGGCGAAGGCCGCACTCCAGGGCGAGGTGGAACGCAGGCTTGCGCAGGCGCCGAAGAAAGAGCTCATGCTCTACGTTCACGGGTTCAACGAGTCCTTCGCCACCGCCGCCTTCACCGCCGCGGAGCTGTGCCACTTCCTCGGTCGCGAGCAGGTCTGCGCCTTCTTCACCTGGCCCGCGTCGACCACCGGCAATTTCCTGATCTCCTACACCACCACCACCGAATCCGCCGACTACGCGGTGGCCCATCTGAAGAAGACGATCCGCACCCTCGCCAGTACCCCGGGACTCGAGCGGCTGCAGCTGCTTGCCCATAGCCGCGGCACGGCCCTGACCCTGCGTGCGGTGAGCGAGCTGGTCACCGAGGCCATCGCCGCCGGCAAGGAGCCGATTGACCTGTACAAGATCGACAATCTGGTCCTGTTCTCGCCCGACATCGACGTGGATATCGCCGGTCAGCAGATCACCGGCTTCCTGTCCGATCCGGAGCTGATGACGGTGTGGCCGGAGGGCCGCCTGCCGCGCGTGCTGCAGGGCCGCTTGACGATCTATGCCTCGCCCGAGGACCGTGCCCTGCTGGTGTCCCGCATCCTGTTCCGCAGTCGCAACCGGGTCGGTCAGCTGCGCCCCGAGGACATCCCGGACCGGGCGCAGCGCTACTTCGAGGCCGTCGGGCGCATCGACCTGGTCTCTTACGAGGGCAAGCGCACGGACCTGTTCGGCCACTCCTACTTCACCACCAATCCGCAGGTCAGCTCCGATCTGATCGAATTGATCCGTTACGACAAGCAGTTGGGCGAGCCGGGACGCGAGCTGATCAAGACCGGACGGGTGACCTGGGAGTTTCCGGTGGACGGGACGTGACGCGCCTTTCCGGGGCCTCGACGGATCGCTGCGGCGGACGGGGACTCGCTACTTCTCCTTCGCATAGGGCCAAGCGACGACGCCGCCTTCCATGACCTTCACATTGTGCCATCCGTGGGCATCGAGGATGGCTGCGGCCTCGTACCCGCGCAGCGAGATCCGGCAGTAGAGGATCATCTCTTTGGACTTGTCCTGCGGCAGCTCGGCGAAGCGGTCGCGCAATGCGCCGAGCGGGATGAGGGTCTCGCCGATGCCCAGGCGGGTCTCCTCGAATTCCTGAGGGCTGCGCGTATCCAGGATGAAGCAGTCGGCGCCGGAGTCGACGCGCTGTTTGACCTCGCTGGCCGAGAGACCCTGCATCCGACCCTGGAGCTTGTTGTCCATGACCTGTGCCGCGCTGATCACGTGATCGATGGCGAGCGAGTACGGCGGGGCATAGGGCAGATCGGCGTTGACCATGTCCTCCACGGTCAGCTTGCCGCGGATCGCCATCGCGACGACCGCCACGCGCTTGCTGACATCGCCGGGGCCGATGCATTGAAAGCCTAGGATGCGGCCGGTCTTGCGGTCGGCAACCATCTTGCTGATCAGCAGCTTGCCGCTCATGTAGCCGGGGATGTCGAGCCCGGAGATGATCGCCGTCTCGATGTCGTCGAATCCCGCCTCGCGGGCATCCTTGGCGGAGAGTCCGGTGAAGCCGACCGTGTAGTCGAAGATCTTGCAGATACCGGTCTGGATGATGCCGGGGAAGCGGGCGCTGCCGTCCTTCACCAGGTTCTGACCGGCGACGCGTCCCTGTAGATTGGCGAGGTCGCCATAAGGCGCGCGCACCGCTTTCCCGCTGACCAGCGAGGTGCATTCGACACAGTCGCCGACGGCATAGACGTCCGGGTCGGAGGTCTGCATATAGGGGTTGACGCGGATGCCCCCGACCGCACCGATCTCGATGCCGGCGGCTTGTGCGAGCTTCACGTTGGGTCTGACACCGACGGCAATGACGGCGACCTCGCAGGGCAGCTCGGTGCCGTTGTCGAGCTTGACGCCGACCAGCTTGCCGTTCTCCCCGAGAAGCTCGGCAACACCGTTGCCGACGATGATGTCGGGGCCGTGCGCGCGGACATGGTTCTCGACCAGCTTGGCCAGGTCCGGATCGAGGAAGGGAAGGATCTGTTGCGTCTTCTCGATGACGGTCGTGTGTATCCCGGCGAGCCGCAGCGCCTCGCAGACCTCGAACCCGATCAGTCCGCCGCCGACGACCACGGCCTTGGTCGTCTTTTTTTCGTCGCGGACTGCACGCAAGGCGTCGGCATCGGCCATCGAATGCAGCGTCGTAACCCCCTCGAGCTCGATTCCCGGCACGGAGGGGCGCAGCGGTGTCGCACCCGTTGCGATCACCAGTCGGTCGTAGGGGATGGTGGCGTGCTCGCCGGTCGACAGATCCCGATAGGTGACGGTCTTGGCGACCCGGTCGATCTCGGTCGCCTCGGTGCGCACCAAGGCTTGAATGCGCTTGGCCTTGCCGTAGAACGCAGGGTCTCGGACGATGCCCGCCGGCGTGCAGACGAGCATGTTGCGATCGTCGAAGGTACCGCCGACATAGTAGGGGAAGCCGCAGGAGGCCATGGACAGATCCGGCTCGCGCTGGATCAGGGTGATCTCGGCATGCTCGTCCATTCGGCGAGCCTTGGCGGCAGCCTTGGGACCGGCGGCGGATCCGCCGATAACGACGATACGCAAGGGTTGCGACGACATAGATCAGGTCTCTCGGTTGAGCGGAAACGGGTAGGGAGGCACGGCCGGATGCACAATCGAGCAAGGCGTCGGAGTCTATTGACGGGGCGGTCTCGGTCGAGCGGTTGAACGCAGGCAGTGTGAGCCATTCCGCTGCCGTCGGAATTGCGGATCCTCAACAGTCGGCGAGTCGAGACTGATCCGGGTCAAGCCCGCGCGAGAAGAGTGCTTGCGAGTGTCAGTCGAGCCTGTTGGTCGGCAACAGTACGCCGACCCGTCTTGCCGTGCTCGTAACTCCCCCGGCTATCATGGCGCGCGGCGCAGGGCATCACGTCCCGGGGGCCGGCCGCGAGCAAAAGACCGATCGCCGGAGGCTGGAGGCTGGAGGCTGGAGGCTGGAGGCTGGAGGCTGGAGGCTGGAGGCTGGAGGCTGGAGGCTGGAGGCTGGAGGCTGGAGGCTGGAGGCTGGAGGCTGGAGGCTGGAGGCTGGAGGCTGGAGGCTGGAGGCTCGAGCCCGGAGCCCGGAGCCCGGCCCCGGCCTCCGAAAAAACTCAGCTGGCGGCCGCGGTCTTACCCCAAGGCACGATCCGATCGATCGCGCCGTCCTTGCGGACATACTGATGCCAAAGCGCGGCCAAGATATGCAGGCTGATCAAGATGTAGAAGAAATACTCCATGTAGGTCCCGTGGCCGATCTTGGCGATGTCGTGCAGCCACGGCATGTCGCCGACGATCGAGGGGATCGGAGTCCCGAAGAAATCCGCCGGAACGTCTTTGGAGGCGATGCGCAGATAGCCGCCGATCGGCACCAGCAGGGTGGCCAGATTCAGCAGCACATGTGCCGCCTTGGCCAGCATACGGGTGATCCAGAGGCCGGGGAGCGGCGCGGGCCGGAACGTCATCTTGGTCCAAATCATACGCAGGATCACGATCGCGAACAGCAGGATGCCGAGCGACATGTGCAGGTTCAGCCAGTCGGTCCGCGCATCCGAGCCTTTCTCGGCCATCTCGCGCAGAAGATTCGTGCCGAGCATGGCAAAGAGCAGGGCGGCGACGACCCAGTGAAAGAGTTGGGAAACGATGCCGTAACGTTCGATGGATTGCGTGTCGTTCATGAAAGGATTCCTTTTCGTCTGGACCGTCGTCGTTCGCGTTGGGTGATGAATCGTCGGTCGGGTCGTTCGGAGCGGCGAGTATCATTAGAGTTTGTCGGGTTTGCAATCGTACGCTATCGAAGATGTCCGGGGCATTGCAGTTGAGCGCATGTCGGCGCCGAATCGCGATCGCCCCCACTTCGCCGCCTACGGTGATTTCTCGCTGGACTTCGAGGTGGTCTACTATGTCATCGGTGCAGACTTCACGCTCGACATGGACATCCAACAAGCCATCAACCTCGCGATCTATCTCAAGCTCGAAGAGGAAGGCATCCAGTTTGCCTATCCGACCCGGGAGCTGATCGTGCGCCGCCCCGGCGAGCTTGGCCGGGCGTCGGCATGAGCCCGCGTGGATTGCGCGGGCTTGCCGCATGCGGCATGCTCTGTCTCGCCGCGGCGATTCAATCCGGAGCCGGCCCGGCCGGAGTTGATCAGCCCCGAATTGATGAGCCTGGATTCGAGACCCCGAGCCCTGCGAAGGGAACGGCACACCTCAACGGAGTCGAGAGCATGATCGAGCGCGCGTCCATCGACGATATCGAGATCGCCTACCGCATCTTCGGGCCGTCCCGAGACGGCGTCCCGGTGCTCATGATCATGGGGTACGGGGGGCTGATGGAAATGTGGCCTCCGACGATCATCGAGGCGCTGGCCCGCACGCGACCGGTCATCGTCTTCGACAATCGCGGCATGGGTTACAGCACCTCCTCGGATCAGGACTACTCGATCGCGCGTTTTACCGCCGATGCCCATGCCCTACTGCAGACGCTGCACATCAGCCGCGCCCACGTCCTGGGCTGGTCCATGGGATCCTATATCGCACAGGAGCTTGCACTCGCGCATCCGGAGAGTGTCGAGCAGCTCGTCCTCTTGTCCGCATCCTGCGGAGGCGCGGAGGCGATCTGGCCGGACGAGGCGGTCTGGCGAAGGCTGGTGGACATGTCCGGAACACTGGAGGAGCGCATCCGGCGGATGTTCGAGAACCTCTTCCCGCCCGACTGGCTGCGGGAGACCCCGGACCCGATGCAGATCTTCCCTCCCATCACGGCACCGATCGACGACGCGAATCTGATGCGTCAGGCCGAGGCACTCGGTGCCTGGCCCGGCGTCTGTCCAAGACTCTCCGAGATCGCCGCCCAGACACTGCTGATGACGGGCACCGAGGACGTCGTCATCCCGCCGCGCAATGCATGGATCATCGGCGAGCGAATCCCCGACGCCTCGGTGATTCAGATCAAGGGCGGCGGACACGGCTTCTTCTATCAGGTACCCGAACAGACCGCCCGCTATCTTGCCGCCTTCCTCGACGGGGAACGGGTGCACCCGCTCCCCGGAGGCTTCTGAGGCGATTTCCGCGGAGGTCTTCCCCTCCCGGGAATCACCTAAACCGCGTCCAGTGCGGTATGCGATGTTTTTGGATGGGATCGGCCCCGGCGGATTTCAGAGCCGCTGGAGCCGACGCGGTTTAAAGTATTAAAAAATATTAAATTCTAAACCGCGTCTCACTGGGATCGACGATATCGCCGAAGCCAATCGCACAATGAAAACGACGCATGTCGCTCTGGACGCGGTTTAACCGCCGCTCCTTCGCCCTCAGCCGCCGATCGTCGCCTCCCACCAAGCCCGATAGGCCGCGTCGGGCGGCACCACCTTGGCCGTTGCCTCGCTGATGCGGTTGCCTTCGGGATCGGTGATGCCGATCTGCATCTCGACGATTCCGCCGCGAATCATACGTGCGACCTCCAGTGTCACGACCAGCTCGTCGCCCGGATAGAGTGGGCGGCGAAGGCGTTCGGGCGAGAAGGTCAAGCCGAGAGTTCCGTCGCCGGGAAACTCGGTTCCGAAGAGCGCGGAGATGCGCGTCTGGACGAGTCCGCCCGGGACGATGATGTCGCGTGCATCCGGGAACCGAACCCGTGCCGCATCGAGGTCGCGATGGATCGCGTTGTGATCGCCGACCAGCGCACAGTAACGATCGACCTCCTCACGGCTGAAGCTCAGGCAGGCCTCATGGCGCATGCCGACCTCGAGCATCGCGGCGGTCAAGCAGCGGGTCCGTGTCATGGATGGGATCTCCCTGTTGTCCTTCCGAGTCCGGAAAGCAGGTTCGCGGCGATCGCGACGCCGCTCAAATGACTTCCAGCGCGCGGATCAGCGCCATCACGTCCGGCTCTTCCGCCAGCTCGCCTTCCCAGACGCGATAAACGCGCGTGTCTTCGGGAGCGCCGAGGGTCAGCTCGGCGATAAATCCGGTCGCACCCGCGGGTGCCGGGTGTTCTCGAGGCTCGCCCAGGGCAGCGATCAGGGCGGCGATCTCGCGGGTCTGACGCTCGTCGAGTGCGCCTTGGCGTGGCTTGTGGCTGGTGTGGTCGCCGCAGTCGACCCGATAGGCACCCGTGGGCTCCAGGGTGATCTCCAGCACATAGTCGTCTTGTCCGACGACTCGGTAGTGAACGCGCGGTAGGGACATGACGCGATTGCCTCCCTTGTGGTGATTGGCCGGATTCGGGCGATTCCGAGTCCTGTCGACGCCCGATAGTCTATACCGAGCGCACGCGGCTTGCTTTTCCCGGAGCCCGTTGGCACGCTCGGAGGCTGCCGAGTCCCGGCCGGGCGCTTGGCGGACAACGAAAAACATAATGTTTAGGAGGAATTCGATGAAGTCTCGTTCTTTGGTGTCGCTCCTTGTTTTGCTCGGAGCCGCCGCCGGCGCTTGCGCCCAGCCTTACGGCTATGCTCCCCCGCCCATCCCCGAGGGCTACGGCCCGATGCAGATGCCCTATGGCGGGGCTTATCCCGCCATGCCCGCCATGCCGGAAATGCCCGCTTCCCCGTCTCGCCCCGCGCGTGCGGAGTCTCCCGCAGCAGCGTCCCGAGGGGTGCCGGTGTCCAAAGGCCCCGCAGCCGAGGCCAGCGCGACGCTCAAAGAGGGCATGGAAAAACTCCTCGGCTTCCTCGCCCGTGAAGAAGTGCCGAATCGGCTTCAAGTCGCAGCCTTCCTGGATCGCGAGATCGCGCCTTATTTCGACTTCGAGTACATGGCCAAGTGGGTGGCCGGTCCGGCGTCCGACGGTATGAGTGCCGAGGATAAGACGGCGATGGCCGCGCGTCTGGAGGCCGATTTCCTCGGCACGCTGGCATCGCGGTTGATGGACTACCAGGGACAGCAGATCCGCATGTTGCCGCCCCGTCGAGGCCCGCGCGGCGACGTCAGCGTCAACGTGGCGCTGCTGGGCGCGCAGGGCTATCCGGCCAAGCTCGAGTTTCGGATGTACAAATCGCCGACCGGCTGGCGCGTGTACGATGTCGTGGCGAACGGCCAGAGCGCTGCCGCCTATTATCGGGTGCAGTTCCAGCGCATGGCCGGACAGGCTGGAATGCCCGCGCGTTGATCCTCGAGGAAGCCGCTCCTTCCGGCGCAGCTGGCGTCGTTCGCAGTGTTGAACGGTAGGGTGGACGAGCGAGAGCGAAGTCCGCCGATGCCTGCGCCGGCGTTGGTGGACTGCGCTGCGCTTGCCCCCGGGGGGTCACCCTTCGCTGCCCCCCTGCTCGACCCGATCGATCCGACCGAACCACTTGGATAAGCCGCGGCCAAAGGCCATAGACCGGATCTTGCGAAAGATCGCGACCGGCGATGATGTCTCCCGACCGGGAGCCGACCATGTGGAGCCGATGGAGCCGACGATGGATGGACCGACGAACAGCGCGCCGCCCGGCGCCGACGACATGCCCTCGAAGGTCGGGCGGGCGATGTTGTTTGCGGCATGGATCGTGGGATTGGCGCTGTTGGCGATGTTCTTCGACGGCGTGATCAGCGGACGCGACAATCCCAACCCGGATCCGGTTGCACTGCAAAGCGGCGGCGGGGTCCCCGAGGTGCGACTCGAACGCAACCGTGCCGGGCACTATGTCGCCGGCGGTCGGATCAACGGCTCACCGGTTCGTTTTCTGATCGACACCGGCGCGACCGACGTGGCCCTGCCGCTGTCCTTGGCCGAACGCCTGTCGCTGCCGCTCAGACCGGGCGGCATGAGCAAGACCGCAAACGGCATGGTGCGGACCTGGACGACACGGCTCGACACCGTCGATCTCGGCGGATTGGTCGCGCACAACGTCCGCGCCACGGTCTTGCCGAACATGCCGGGGGATGAAGTCCTTCTGGGCATGAGCTATCTGAGACATCTGGAGCTGATCCAACGCGGCGGGGTGCTGACGCTGCGTCCTCATCTGGGATCATCTTGATCCGCGCCTCGGCGCCGGCCTCGCGCGCGACCGACTTTCGCCGACACAACCTCGTCATCTTTGTGGTTTCGGTTTAAGCTCGACCCAACCCGTGCATCGGCGCGACGGCTCGAGCGCAATGCCGGGCGGGCGGCCTGCGGCGATTCGGCCCCGCGATCGGGGTCGGAGTCAACGCCGACGGTGTTTCGTTGTTATCGACGTATCCCGACGAACAATGACCAGACTCCACCGGATCCGAGACAACTCGGTCGCTTGGCTCAGACGCAAGATGCCGATACCCGTGTTTTTGCTCGCGAGTCTGCTGATCATCCTGCTTGCGCGCGATCTGGCTGCACGTCGGGAGAATCCGAATCCGAATCCGGTCGCCTATCTCGGCGCCGGCGACGTACCCGAGGTGGTCCTGAAGGAAAATCAGGTGAGTCAGTACGTGACCACCGGACGGATCAACGGAACCCCGATCGAGTTTTTGGTCGATACCGGGGCCGTGGATGTCGCCATGCCCTACATGGTCGCCCAGACGCTCGGCTTGACGCTCCAACCCGGCGGGGTCAGCAAGACCGGCAACGGCGATGTGCGCACCTGGGTCGCGCGCTTGGAGAGCGTGGACGTCGGCGGGCTGGTCGCCTACGACATCAACGCGACCATCCTCCCCAACATGCAGGGCGATCAGGTCTTGCTCGGCATGGCCTACCTCAGACGCATGGAGCTGGTGCTGCGCGGCGGGGAGATGATCCTGCGCCCCTATTCGAGCGACTAAGGCAATCTCCGGAAATCAGCGTCCCGACTGCGCATGCCGGCACGACCTGAAGGAGCCCGAGGTACGCCTGAATGCGCATCGACACCTCGATCGCGCATTGCACATCCGATCGGCCGGAAGCAACGGCGCGAAGCGGCGCTCCCCCGGGATAGACGACTTGCAGTCGTCCTCTTTACAAGCGTCCCGATTCCGGCGGGGTCGCGCTCCACCCGACGCTCTCGGGCCGTCGGATCGGCTGAAGAAGACGACTGCAAGTCGTCTATCCAGGGGGCGTGTCGGAAGATCCTTTACCGGAAATCACCTAAACCGTGTCGCCGCCAGGGACTGTGGATGCACCAAACGTCGAGCTCACTCGAAAATGCGCGTCTTGCTCTGGACGTGGTTTAATCGACCTGCAGCGCAACCCCGCCGCGTCTCGGATCGCCCGCGCCGTGCGTGCTGCCGTCCGGGGCGACCGCCACGCTGTGGGCGCCGCCGAAGAAGACACTTCCCCGATTCCAGACCTTGAGCCCCGGCCAGTGCATGCCGAGCGCGGCGATCGTTTCGGCCGTGATCGGCGGCTCGAGATTCAGCACCCCGTCTTCGTAGTGCATCCTGGGAGAGGCCACGGCGGCCTCCAGATCGAGCCCGAAGTCGATCAGATTGGAGACCACCTGCAGGATGGCGCTGCGGATCCGATTGGATCCGGACGAGCCGGTCACGACCCAACCCCCCTCCGCCAGTGCCAGAAGGCTCGGCGCCATCATGGAGCTGATCCGCCGATTGGTCGGCCAGCGATGGAAGCCGTGCGGGTTGATGTCCTCCTCGCCCAGCATGTTGTTGAGCATGATGCCGGTGCCCGGCAGCACATAGCCGGCACCCTCGCCGTTGGAGAGGGTGACGCTGGCGAGGTTGCCGTCGCGATCGGCGACGCTGATCTGCGTCGTCCCGCGGCTGAAGGTCGCCGCACCCTCCATGAGCTTGCGATAGGCATCCATGATGCTCGGAGTCAACTCCGACAGTGGCGCCGAAAATGGCTCGGCCTGCGCACCCGGCTGCGTGCGACGCAGGCGCTGGGTGAGCTCCTGGGCAAGCGCGAGCGCGTGCAGATGCGCGGGGCTGCCGCGTCCGAGGCGGGCCGGGTCGACAGTGGCGAGCAGACCCAGTGTGACGCCGAGCAGGAACCCGCCCTGCGAGGGCGGCGGATTGGTGTAGAGGTGCGCCCCGCGATAGGGGTGGACCAGCGGTACGCGTCGCTCGACCCGGTAGCCGGCCAGATCCGCCGCGCTCAGATGCCCGCCGTGCTCGGCGCAGTCGCGGACCAAGCGCGCCCCCAAGTCGCCGTGATAGAAGGGACCCGCGCCCTCGCGGGCGATCCTCTCCAGCGCCTCTGCAAGCTGTGGGTTGCGCACCCGCGCACCGATCGGTGCGAGCCGGTCGGGTTGATCCGGATCGGCATAGAGTGCGAGCGCCGCAGGGCTCGCGTGTAGGATCGGCGCGACGATCTCGGCGATATCCCGCTGGACGCGGTTTACGATCACCCCGTTGCGGGCGAGACGGCAGGCCGGCGCGACGATGACGTCGAGCGGAAGCCGACAGTGCTCGCGATGGATCGCGACGAGACCGGCGATCGCCCCCGGTGTCGCGATCGATCCTTGTCCGATGTGGAACTCCTGCGTCGCGTCGCCGAAGTCGGCGAGGATCGGATAGAAATCCAGCTCCTGCTCCGGGCGATGTCGTCGCGGGGTCTGGGCGAAGAAGTCGAAGAGCTCCGGCGCCGAGCCGGCGGGTCGGGCGAGCAGAAAGCCGCCGCCGCCGAGGGAGGCCAGGACCGGCTCGGCGATGCAGGCCGCGCACATCGCCGCAAGCGCCGCATCGAAGGCATTGCCGCCCGCACGCAGGGCCTCGGCGGCCGCCTCGGCCGTGAGCGGATGACCGGCTGCCACGCTACCGAGTGCGGTCATGGGAGCCGGTGTCCGAGCGGGGATGTCGAATGCATTGCCGACCTCTGCTGTGCCGATGGCGTGATCCGATGACGTAATCCGATGACGTGATCAAGGAGCGCTCGCTGCCTCGCGCGATGGATGTCTCTCGCTTGATGTTGGCCGGTGCATCAGCCAAGGTGCAACCGATCGCCGATCATGCGAATCTTACGCGTCGGACGCGCACTCGCCAGCAGTATGAGCCGACGAGGTCGCCCGTCGCTCGAGCCGATGCGGACTTCAACCAACCCGATACCCCTCCTGAATGGTCGACGAAACGCACCTAAAGTCCACGCAAGACGATCGCACAGAGACCGCGTCACTGCGACAGGCATTGGGCGAGGTGCGTCGCGAGGCCCAGCAGGAGGTCGCGCGCATCAATCGGCAGTTACGCGAACGCTCCGCGGTCGAGGGCGGAGCGGCATCGGCGGCGGAGCAACTGTCCCTTCGGCAGGAGCTCGACACCCTTCAGCGGACGCTCGGTGCGAAAGAGCAGGCCCTCGACGCGATCACCGAGGAATGCCGACGTCTCGAGGATGTGCTGGAAGACCAGCATCTGGTCTTCGACGGCCTGCGCAAGGAGGTGGAGCGTCGCGATCTCTCCTTGAAGGCCGCACAAGACGAGGTCGGCCGCTTGCGGCAGGCCCTGCTCGATCTTCAGGCGCAGGGGAGCGAGCCGGCGGTGCTCGAGACCGCCGCGCCGAGCTGGCCCTCCGCCGAGCCGCCTCGAATCCGGCGTCGCGCGTTCAACCTCGGGCTCTGGCCGCTCCTTCTGCTCCCTCTTCTCGCGTTGCTCGTGATCCTTGTCTGGCTGCGCGCCGATCGCCCGCAGCCCCACCCTGACCCGGAAACCCTGTCCTCGGGAGCGGAGACACTGGCCGGTGAAGGCGCTCGCCTGCCCGGCGACCTGCCGGCGGCCGATCCCGTCGCGGCCTCGATCGCTTCTGTCCCGACACAGCGTGATCGGCTGCGCGACGGCGGGTATGGCCCGACGCTCGCCAAACTCCCCGGGGGGCGTTTCCGAATGGGCCGGAATCTCACGGTCGCAAGTGATTTCGGCCCGGCGCGCGAGGTCGAGATCGCGCCCGTCCTGATGGGTGTCTACGAGGTCACCTTCGGGGAATACGACCGTTTCGCCCGAGCCACCGGCCGGGGACTTCCCAAGGACTTCGGATGGGGCCGAGGCAACCGCCCGGTGGTCGGGGTGAGCTGGGCCGATGCCCGAGACTACACCTCATGGCTCTCTCGCGAGACCGGACGCAGCTACCGCCTGCCGAGCGAGGCGGAATGGGAGTATGCGGCGCGCGCCGGCGGACGCGGATCCTACTGGTGGGGGTTCGGGCTGGAGGAGAATCGCGCGGTCTGCTTCGATTGCGGCAGCGCCTGGGACAACCGATCGACGGCGCCCGTGGGGAGCTTTGAATCGAGCCCCTTCGGTCTTCACGACACGGCAGGGAATGTCATGGAATGGGTCGCGGACTGTTATCGGCCGGGCTACGACGACGCACCACGCGACGGGCGCGCCCGCACGGACGGTCCCTGCACCTACCGTGTTGCCCGGGGCGGCGCCTTCAACAAGCCGTCGGCCTCGATGCGGACCTACGTTCGCGCGCGCTTCGTTCCGGGAACGCGTCTGGATATGCTGGGGTTTCGCGTTGCGCGTGATCTCTGACCCGGCCGAGTCCGTCCGGGCGCACCCCGCCGGATCCGTGCTGGGTGTCGGCATCGCCGTGCTCGACCTCGTCAACGAGGTCGAGGTCTATCCCGCCGAAGACGACGAGGTCCGCGCCCTGGCCCTGCGCAGGGTGCGCGGCGGCAACGTCACCAACAGCCTCGCCGTGCTGTCGCAGCTCGGACACCCCTGCCGTTGGGTCGGCACCTTGGGCGACGACGCGGCGGCCGACCTGATCCTCGACGACCTTGCCGGTCACGGCATCGAGGCACGCGATGCCGTGCGCGTACCCGGCGGGACCACCCCGACCTCGTCGATCCTGCTCAGCCGCGCCGGCGGGAGCCGGACCATTGTCCATTTTCGAGACCTCCCCGAGCTGAGTGCGGAGGATTTCGGTCGGGTCTCGCTCGCTGGACTCGCCCGGGTCCATTTCGAAGGACGCAACCCGCAGGAGACGGCACGGATGATCCGCCGTGTCCGCGAGGAGGCGCCGGAGGTGCCGATCTCGGTGGAGCTCGAGAAACACCGCCCCGGGATCGAGGCGCTGCTGCATGGCCCGCAGGTCTTGCTGGCGAGTCGTGCCTATGCGCACGCCGTCGGATTCGAGGATCCGGACGCGTTCCTGGAGGATCTCCTCATGCACAGCGACGCAAGGCTTTGCGTTGTCGCTCGGGGTGCGGAAGGTGCCGCCTTCCTCGAGCGCGGCGGTCATGTCCAGCGGGTGCCGGCCTACGTCCCGACGCGTGTCGTCGATACCCTGGGCGCCGGCGATGTCTTCAACGCAGGCGTCATCCATGGCTTGCTGGAGGATCTACCCGCCGCCGAAGCGGTCGAGCAGGCGGTCAAGCTCGCGGGTCTCAAATGCGGACATCCGGGCATTGTGACGGAGCGCGCATCACCGCCGATATCCGACCGAACCTAAACCGCGTCCAGAGTGAAATACGTCATTTTCGTTTTGTGTTCAACGATGCGGGTTTCAGCCTAAACCGCGTCCAAAGCGACTTGCGTCATTTTCACTTTGTGTCGGGATTAGGGATTTTTCCGAACCTCGTGGAGACGCGGTCTAGAATTTTAGATTTTTTAGAACTTTAAACCGCGCCGACTCCGACAATCGTCGAGTCTGCCGAGGCCGATCCCATCCAAAAACATCACATACCGCGCTGGGCGCGGTTTAGGCTGAACGGCTGCTGAATAACGGCGACTCCACACGACCATATGCCGGATGAGTCGCGTGCTGGCGGCGTTATTCATGAGACCGACCGGTAGGGTGGACGAGCGAGAGCGAAGTCCACCGAACCCCGCGCCGGCGCTGGTGGACTGCGCTGCACTTGTCCACCCTACAACGCAAAGTCATCGCAACGGCCGACGTCATGAGCATGGCCCGTGCTGGCCTATTCCGCCGTGCGTGCATCGATGCGTCAGCGACCGATCGGGTCCGCGATCGCACCTTCCAGAGGGTCGATCGCATCCGGCATCCCGAACCCCTGCTCTCGTTGCGTCCAGGCCCAAGCCGCCTGGATGGCACACAGCAGGGCGTCGAGTCGGTCGCCGCTCGGATCCTCGGCGAGTCTCGGATCCGCCTCGACCTTCAGGCCATAGATGGGTTGCGCCTTTGCGTCGAGAATCAGATCGAGGAGCCGTTTTCTGGCCTCGTCCCGCCGCGCTGTCTGTTTGGAGCGTGCGTCCTGTTTGTAGCTCTCCTTGCCGATGAGCCGACGTGCGAGGACGCCGGGATAGGCTTCGACGACGATCCGCTCGGGATCGCCGTCTTGGAGCCCGGGAATCGTCACACCGGCCCTGCGCAGCCGCGGTGCGCCCTCGAAGAACATGAGTCCGACCGGCGTGCCGTAGAGTTTCTGCGGGCTGATCGCCCCGGCCGCGCGATCCGTCGCACGGCGGTGCTCTTTGTCGCCCGGCGCACGGACCGCTCGGTACCCATCCAGCGCGGCCCGGAAGCCGTCGCGGCCGAGCCCTGCCGCGTGATCCACATAGCCCGCCCAGGTGTCGGGCCAGCCGATGTTTTCGATGAAGGTCCGTGATTGACCGAAAGGACAATCGATCCCGGCAATCCAGGGCCCGGGTCGCAGCAAAGCGGTCTCGAAACCCGCGAAGTCCCGCCATTCGGTCAGTTCGCCGGCCTCGAGCCGCAGGCCGTCGAAACCGCACTCCAGACAGGTAATGGGTTTGCGGCGACACGGTCGACTGGTGAAGTCGATGCCGTAGATCTTCATGTGGGCTTCACGCGCAGCAGGTCAGGCGCCGGTGCGACGTTGTTCGCATCGGCAGCGGTAAGACATGCGATCAAAGTCGGACCGACCAGACCGGTTCAGGGTGCCGGATTCGGCTGCCGGGTATGGATCGCCTCGATCTCCGCGATCAGGTCGTCCGAGAGCCTGAGATCCACGCTGGCAAGGTTGGCCTCCAATTGATCCAGCGTCGTCGCACCGATGATGTTGGAGGTGACGAACGGGCGGCTCGTCACCCAGGCGAGTGCCATCTGCACCGGATCGAGTCCGTGACGGCGGGCAAGAGCGACATACTCGGCCGTGGCGCGCTCCGCCTGCGGGTTGGAATAGCGGTTGAAGCGCTCGAAGAGGGTGACGCGGGCACCGGCGGGGCGTGCGTCGTTCAGATACTTCCCGGAGAGCACGCCGAAGCCGAGCGGAGAGTAGGCCAGGAGACCGCAGTCCTCCCGATAGGCGACCTCGGCGAGGCCGACCTCGAAGGTCCGGTTCAGCAGACTGTAGGGGTTCTGGATGCTGACCATCCGCGGCAGGCCATGCTCCTGCGCGAGCGCGAGGAAACGCATCAGGCCCCAGGGGGTCTCGTTGGAGACGCCGATGTGGCGGATCTTGCCGGCCCGGACCTGATCGGCGAGGACCTCGAGTGTTTCGAGCAGTGGGACGCTGTGCGCGTCTTCGGCCGGCGAATAGCCGAGCTTGCCGAAAAAATTGGTCTCGCGGTCCGGCCAATGGAGCTGGTAGAGGTCGATCCAGTCCGTCTGCAGCCGCTTCAAGCTGCCGTCCAATGCCGTCACGATATTGGCGCGGTCCAGCCGCGACTTGCCGCCGCGAAGATGCGGCAGCCAAGCGCCCGGCCCGGCCACCTTGGACGCCAGAACCACACGGTCACGGCAAACGCGCGACGCGAGCCAACTCCCGATGTAGGCCTCTGTACGGCCGATGGTTTCCGCGCGCGGCGGTACCGGATACATCTCGGCCGTGTCGATGACGTTGATGCCCGCGGCGAGCGCGCGGTCGAGCTGGGCGTGCGCGTCGGCCTCGCTGTTCTGCTCGCCGAAGGTCATCGTCCCGAGGCAAAGTGCGCTGACTCGGATGTCCGAGCGCCCGAGTGGTCTGAGCTCCATTGCGTCCTCCTCAATCGTTTCGGTGATGGACCGAATCGCCCAAGCACGGCATCAAGCGAAGAATCGCCCGCAGTCTATCGAAGAAGCAACCGCTGGAGATATGAGGTAGCGGAGACGACGGGGCCGCGGCACGCGAATCTCCGAGGCCCCCGCTCGGCAGAAGCCCCGGCCGGTGCGCAGTCAAGGCGCCCTCGGCCGGGGCTTGCGGCGTCAGAATGCGGGCCCGCCGCGCATCTTGCCCGACTCGCAGGGTTCGCCCGCACCACCGCGTTTGGAGCCCGGTCCGCGGGACTCGAACCGTTGGAGCTGATCCTCCGTCAGAACGGTCTTGATCTGCTCTCGGATCTCGTCTCGGGTCATTTCCGAATCCGCGTCATCGCTCTCCATCATGGAGCGGACCCGAGCGACCTGATCCTCGCTCAGATCCAGCCGCTCGGCGAGGCCGTCGAGATGCCTTTCCATCCGAGAGTCGCGCCGCTCCTCGATGCGTGCGCGCTGCTCCGGCGTGAGAACGGCGTCGATACGTGCCTGCACATCCTGACGCTGTTGCAGCTCCCGTGCGCGTTGCTCCTCCAGGATGGTCCGGATCTCGTTCTGCTGCTCCGACGTCAGATCCAGCGTCCGGATCATACGTTCGATGCGCTGGCTCGCGAACATGCTCGGATCCCGGGCATGGCCCCCTGGTTCGGCCAAGACAGAGGTGGTGGCGATGACTGCCGCGACGGCGAGCGCGAAGGTTGCGGTGCGAATGTCCTTGCCGGTGTTCATGATGGGTCACCTTTGCTGTATTCGTTGTGTCTCGGGAGGATCCCGATGCGATGCCGAGACCATTCCCGACGCGTTGCAGGTTAGGTGACCGGGGTGCAGGAGCCGCGCAAGGATCGTGCAGATTTCGTGGAAGCGGGCGGATCCGCGCACGGTCGAGACCGGCAGAGCGACCGAGACCAACCGGTTGCACAAACGCCGTCGGATGGGTAGAACGCAGCGAAACCCATCCTCCCCGCTCCGCCCCCCCGGCTCCCGCGCCGACAAGCGAAGCGCAGTCCAGCAGCGACCTAAACCGCGTCCAGAGCGAGATGCTCACTTTCGCGTGAGTTCGACGTTGGGTGCATCCACTGGTCTTAGCGGAGCCGCGGTTTAGAAATTTATATTTTTTAATACCTTAAACCGCGCCGGCTCCGACAATGATCGGAGCCGGCGCGGCCAAGCAAATTCAACAAACGACGCATACCGCGCCTGGCGCGGTTTAGCCGGTTTCGCGAGCAGGCTCGCGGTTCATCCGGGGCCCTGCGAAGAGGCCCCGTCGACGTCGGGCTCCTCGTAGCGATAACCGACGCCGTAGACCGAGTGGATCAGCTCGACGTTCGGCGCCAGCTCGGCGAGTCGGCGCCGGAGCTTCTTGATGTGGCTGTCGATGGTGCGATCGGATACGACACGGTTGTCGGAGTAGATCCGGTCCATGAGGAAATTGCGCGAGAGGATTCGGCCCGCGGCCTGATGGAGCGCGGCGAGCAATGCCAGCTCCACGGCGGTCAGCGTGATGACCTTGCCGTCGTGCGAGACCTGCAATCGCTCCGGCTCGAGCGTCAGGAAACCGCTCCTGCGCTGTTCGGGCACCCGTCGCGTGCGTCTCAGGACGGCCTTGACGCGCGCCGTCAACTCACGCGGGCTGTAGGGTTTGCAGACATAGTCGTCGGCACCCAGCTCGAGCCCGAGGAGACGATCGATCTCCTCGACCCGTGCCGTCGTCATGATGACGGGCACCTCGCTGCGGCTGCGCACCTCGCGACAGATGCTCAACCCGTCCTGCCCCGGCAGCATGAGATCGAGCAGGATCAGATCCGGTCCTTCACGCTCGATCCAGGCGACTGCACCCGTGCCGGTCGCCAGGTGATGGACCCGGAAGCCGGCCGCACGCAGATAGTCGCCGACCAGGTCGGCCAGACGCTCCTCGTCCTCGACGACGAGGATCAACGGCAATGCGGTTTGGTTCATTTAAACCCTCGCCCCGGGGACGCCGGTAGCTCGATCCGGATCGCACAGCCACCCGCCGCAGCCGCATGCGCCTCGATGCTCCCGCCATGCGCCGAGACCACGTTCTTCGCGATCGCAAGACCCAAACCCGCGCCGCCCGTGTGGCGGCTGCGCGAGGCATCGACCCGATAGAGCCGGTCGAACAGCCGCGGCAGATCCTCGGTCGGGACGCCGGGCGCCGTATCCTCGAAGGTGATCCGATAGCCGCCGAGCGGCGCTGCATCCAAGGTCACCGTGAGCCCCCCGCCCGAGTCCGTGTAGCTCAGGCTATTGTGAAGAAGATTACCGAAGAGTTGGGAGATACGGCCCGCGTCGGCGCGCAGCGGAGCACACACGGCAGGATCCGCATCGTGCCGGCCGGCAAGCCGATTGTCGAAGGCCAAGTCGAGCCCCGCGGCCTCGAATCGGGTCCGAAAGGCATCGATGTCTTCACGCAGGATCTCTGCAAGGTCGATCTCCTGCATGTGGTAGGCGAGTGCACCGAGATCCGTCCTCGCGAGATCGTTCAGGTCCTCGACCAGACGCGAGAGCCGCAGCACGTCGCCGTGCAGGCGATCGATCTCCCCGCGCTCGAGCGGCCTCACCCCATCCTGCATCGCCTCGAGATGCGCCCGCAACAGCGCAAGCGGCGTGCGTAGCTCGTGGGAGATGTCCGCGACCCACTGACGCCGCGCTCGATCGTTGCGTCCCAGCGCATCCGCCAGGGCGTTGATGTCGCGGCCCAAGCGAGCGATCTCGTCGCCGCCTCCGATCGCCACGCGGGCGTCGTAGTCGCCGGCCGCCAGTCTGCGCGCGGTCTGCTGGAACGCCTTCACCGGCCGGATCAGACGACTGGACAGCGGATAGGCCAAGGCGGCCGCGACCGCCAGCATCGCCGCAACGATCAGCCAGAGTCGCCCGCCTTGGCGCTCCACGAAATGCAGATCCGCGAGCTCCGCGACCGGGGGACCTGCGATGACCGCAAGCTCGCCGATGGACCGACCGTCGAGATCCAACACAAACCGCCGAGTGTTCGACAACAGCTCGGGCCGACCGTAGATCAAGGCGCCCTCGGCATCGAGCAGCATCAAACGCAGCTCGATCGGGGCACCCTGATCCCGTCGCTCGCCCCGTACCGTCGACGGCGGCGGCCAGTCGAAACCATCGCCGCCATCCGCCTGATCATGCGTTCCGATGAAGCGCCGCGCCCATGGCGGAGCGCGCGAACCTTCCCCGGGCAGGCCCCGACGCCCCTGCTCGGGCCAATCGCGCCCGAGCAGTGCGCCGAGCCAGAGCCGCGGCGACGCCCGCAGCGGTGCCCAGCTCTCCTCTCCGGCATAGATCTCGATAAGACGCTCGCCGATAACCTCGACCCGCGCCTGCTCGCGCGCCTCGGCCAGCTCGACCAATCCGCGCTGAAGCGACCAATGCACGAACGCCTGCGTGCCCGACAACACCAGGACGCAGGCGAGCAGAAGTGTGAGAAAGACCTTGGTGTGGATGGAGAACGACATCTTCACGCCAGCTCCGAACGCCTCGGTACGAGCGGCCCATGAACGGTGTTTCGCAGCGGGCGCTGCGTCTGTCGACCGAAGCGGACCGAGTCGACCCACGCTCGACGCACTCGGCGCCGTCGCGCGGCATCCGCTCTCGATCGACGGGAAGACGATAACAGGCGAGGGTGCACCAAAAAAGGAACGGTCGAACCCGACGCTTTTTCTCTACATTTCGCAATGCGCGATCAACGTCCGTGCGTTTCAATGGCGCGCCGACGAGCACGACGCCACGTCCTTCATCGATCCCAACCGGAGAACACCATGACGATAAAACGCTGTGCCGATCACGGATTCCTTCCCGGTATGGTGGCGCTATGCCTCGCGGCGGCGGTCTCGTCGGCCCACGCGCAATCCTTCAACCTGGACAACGGCGTGATCCGCGCCGTGACGGGTATCGAGATCCAAGGCAGCCTGTACGACGTCACCTTTGCGGATGGCGCCTTCAATGGCGTTTACCCGGCTCGGCTCAGCGGTTACGGGCCGCTCGCACAGGAGGTCGCCCGGGCACTCCTCGTCGCAAGCGAAAGCGGCGCACTCACGGCCAACGTCGGCGAGCAACGGAGTTTGCCGCTCCTTGGATGCAGCTCGCGCGAATCCTGCACGGTCTTGATCCCGGAACACTCGACAGGCGCGGCGCCTTCGGCTCAAACGACCTACGCCGTCGAGGTGATCTATTCCCGGGGTGGGTTCCGTTCAGTGACCTCCGAACTGTGGCCGTTCGACGCATCCACGGATACCCTGTACATGCCCGACATGCTGTACGCGATCATCACCCCTGCCGGCTAGCCAGGGTTGGCTCCGGGTCAAGAGCAGGATTTTTAGCCCTGTTGCCCGAGACCCTCGGCCTGACTCAAATCAAGGCACCGACCTCCATGGCGTCGCAGAATTGCCGCATCTCAAGCATCCGCACAGTTGATCCTCCCGAAAACCCACCTAATTTCCAACAGATGAGGTCACCCCGACCAAGCCACTTCCGAAAGGCTCGACATGACGATCGACGCTGCGCTCTTCTCGCCGACCCTGCTCTGGGTCATCAACCTGCTCTTTGCCTTGGTCCTTCTGCTCGCCCTGAGGTTGACGCCTTGGCGGAAGTTTCGCGACATGGAGCAGTTGAACGTCTTTCTCGGGGCGGTCGTTGCGCTGTTGGTGCTTTGGCACATGGACGTTCAGGTGCAGTCCGGGTTGTCGTTTCATCTACTCGGGGTGACGGCCATGACCCTGATGTTCGGATGGTCCTTGGCGGTGATCGGGGCGGCGTTGGCGCTGCTGGGGGTGATCCTGAACGCGGGAGCCGGGTGGGACGGGTTTGCGATCAATGCCCTCCTGACCGGGGTCGTGCCGGCGACCCTGACCCAGGTCGCCTTGATCCTGATCCGTTGGTATCTGCCCAAACAGTTCTTCGTCTATGTGCTGGTGAACGGGTTTCTGACCGCCGGTCTGGTGGGCGTGCTGACGGGCTATCTGGCGGCCTGGCTGCTGGTGTTCAGCGGGGCTTACAGCTTCGCGGATCTCAGTGAAACGGTGCTACCCTTCTTTCCTTTGATGTTCATGCCGGAGGCCTTCCTGAACGGCTGGATCTTGGCCGTGCTGGTGGCCTTCAAGCCGCAGTGGGTGTACTCCTTCAGCGATGAACAGTACCTGAAAGGAAAATAAGGGAGCTCTCGACATGGGTTGGGTCGGCACAGCCGTCGGCGGCGCCATCGGTTTGGTCGTGGGAGGTCCGGTCGGCGCGGTGTTCGGTGCGGCCTTGGGTCAGGGCGTGGATCGGGGCTGGATCGGCGGCCCGCGGCGCCCGGCCTTGACGGGTGCGCAGCGGGCGCGGGTCCAGGCACGTTTCTTCGAGACGACCTTCCTGGTCATGGGCCATGTCGCCAAGGCCGACGGGCGCGTCAGCGAGGCGGAGGTCGCCTTGGCGCGCTCGGTCATGGATCGGATGTCCTTGGGCACCGATCAGCGACGCGTGGCGATCGAGCTCTTCAACAAAGGCAAGTCGCCCGACTTCGATCTGGCGGGCGCCATCGCCGCGCTGAAGGCGGTCTGTACAGGTCAAGGGACCTTGATTCACCTGTTCCTCGAGGTGCAGCTCCTGACCGCCTATGTCGACGGCGTCCCGACGGCGGAGCAGCGGCGCGCGCTCGAAACCATTCGGCGCGGACTCAACGTCTCGGCCTTCGCCTATCGGCAGCTGGAAAACCTCTTGGTGCTTCAGCAACGGATGTATGCCGGCGCGACCGGTCAGGCCGGCCGCGGCAGGTCCTCGTCGTCGGCGCGACCGGCGCCGCTCGCCAGCGCCTACGCCACCCTGGGGATCGGCCCCAAGGCAAGCGATGCCGAGATCAAGAAGGCGTATCGCCGTCTGATGAGTCAGCATCACCCGGACAAGCTGATGGCGAAGGGTCTGCCGGAGGAGGCGATGCGGATGGCCTCGCAGAAGACGCAGGAGATCCGGCGCGCCTACGAGACCATCACGGAGGCCCGGGGCGCCTAGGCGCGAACGTCCGCGTTCCGAGTGAAAATCCGGTCCGCTTCGGTTAGAGTTCCCTACTTTCAACATCAAAACGGATCCGGGCCGAGGCGCGTGCGCAGCGGCGAGCGAGATCTTAGGGGACAACAGCATGACGCCTGATCTGATCGCACCGTCTATCCTCTCGGCGGATTTCGCCCGGCTCGGCGAAGAGGTCGACAACGTCCTCGCCGCCGGCGCGGACATCGTCCATTTCGACGTGATGGACAACCATTACGTGCCGAACCTGACCATCGGCCCCCTGGTCTGCGAGGCCCTGCGCAAGCATGGCGTGACCGCACCGATCGACGTGCATCTGATGGTGAAGCCGGTCGATCGGATCATCCCGGACTTTGCCGCCGCGGGCGCCACCTACATCACCTTCCATCCGGAGGCGAGCGAGCACATCGACCGCACCCTCCAGTTGATCCGCAACGAGGGCTGCAAGGCCGGTCTGGTGTTCAACCCGGCCACCTCGCTGAGCTATCTCGACTATGTGATGGACAAGATCGACATGATCCTGCTGATGTCGGTCAACCCCGGCTTCGGCGGGCAGAGCTTCATCCCGGCAACGCTGGAGAAGCTGCGTGCGGCGCGCAAGATGATCGACGCCTCCGGGTTCGATATTCGGCTCGAGATCGACGGCGGCGTGAAGGCGGACAATATCGGCGAGATCAAGGCGGCGGGTGCGGACACCTTCGTCTCCGGCTCCGGGATCTTCGGCAAGGGCCGCGACAGCGATCCGCATCGCTACGACAGCATTATTCGGGAGATGCGCGAGCAGATGGCGCGCTGAACCGCGGCCGGGGCTCAGGTCGGGGTGGGAGCTTGGTCGATGCGGCCGAGCGTCCCTTCGCGATTCGAGTCGACGCGGTTCAGGTGATGAGGGGCCTGAATGGCTTGTCCGATTGTGTTCTTGAGCCTGGAGCTGTGATCGCATGCTGCGACCGAAGATGATCCTGATCGATGTGGACGGCACGCTGGTGGACAGCGTCCCGGATCTGGCGTTTTGTGTCGATGCCATGATGGAGCGGCTCGGCCGTCCGCCCTGCGGGGAGGCGTCCGTGCGTGACTGGGTCGGGAACGGGGTCGAGCGGCTGGTGCGCCGGGCGCTGATCGGGCAGCTCGACGGCGAGCCGGAGGAGGCGGATTTCGACGCCGCACTCCCGATCTTTCTCGAGCTCTATGCGGAGAACACCTCCAAACGCTCGGTGCTTTATCCGGGCGTGATCGAGGGCATCGCCTTTATGAAGGGCGCGGGTTATCAGCTCGGCTGCGTGACCAACAAGGCGGCTCAGTTCACCGAGCCGCTGTTGCGCGATCTCGGAATCCGCGAGCATTTCGGCCTCGTGGTCAGCGGTGATACGCTACCCAAGAAGAAGCCGGATCCGATGCCCTTGCTGCATGCGGCCCAACACTTCGGGGTCGAGCCCGCGGAGGCGATCATGATCGGCGACTCGGTGAGCGACGTGAAGGCCGCGCGGGCCGCGGGCTTCGGGATCATCTGCATGAGCTACGGTTACAACCACGGTCAAGACATCCGCGAGGCCAAGCCCGACGCGGTCATCGACTCCATGGTCGAGCTCGAGCAGCTTCTGGCTGGATAATCTTTCGACCGCGGCTAACGCTTGGTGGTCGCGATTCTGATGATCGAAACATGAGGCTTCGGACGATGCGAGCGATGACCGGGTGGCGATGGCGAGGTTGAGACCGCGTTCCGACCTGCCTTGAATCCCTTTGCTCGGAGACCCCGATGACCCCCGCTGCCTTTCGCGCCCTGGCCGACCAGGGACACAACCGTATTCCGATCCTGCGCGAGGTCCTTGCCGACCTCGACACCCCGCTCAGCGTCTATCTCAAGCTCGCCGAGGGGCCTTACTCCTATCTGCTCGAATCCGTCCAAGGCGGGGAGAAGTGGGGGCGTTATTCCATCATCGGCCTGCCCTGCCGCACATTGCTGCGGGTGAGCGGGCACGAAATCCGGGTCGAGCGTGACGGCGAGCTCATCGAGTCCGTCGAGACGGCGGACCCGCTGACCTGGATCGATGCCTACCAGCAGCGTTTCAAGGTGGCCGATCTCGCCTGTCTGCCGCGCTTCACCGGCGGCCTGGTCGGCTATTTCGGCTACGACACCATCCGCTATATCGAGCCGCGTCTGGCGACCTGCCCCAACCCGGATCAGCTGCAGACGCCGGACATCCTGCTGATGGTCTCCGACGAGGTGGTCGTCTTCGACAATCTCAGCGGACGGATGTACATCATTCTCAACCTCGACCCGAGCGCAGGGGATACCCTGGAGGCCGGGGAGGCGCGCATCGACGCGCTGTGCGAGCGGATGCGCCGCGGTGCGCCGCGACGCTCCGCGGAGCAGGGACGCACGGTGAGCGAGACCGACTTCGTCTCCGGCTTCACCGAGGACGGCTTCAAGCACGCGGTGGAGCGCATCAAGGACTACATACTCGCCGGCGACTGCATGCAGGTCGTCGTCTCGCAGCGTCTCTCCATTCCCTTCCAGGCGCCGCCGCTGGATCTCTATCGCGCGCTGCGCGGACTGAATCCGTCGCCCTACATGTATTTCCTCGACCTGGGCGATTTTCACATCGTCGGCTCCTCGCCCGAGATCCTGACCCGGCTCGAGGACGGCGTGGTCACGGTCCGCCCGATCGCCGGTACCCGCCGCCGCGGCGCAACCGAGGCCGAAGACCAGGCACTCGAAGCCGAGCTGCTGGACGACCCCAAGGAGCTGGCCGAGCACCTGATGCTGATCGACCTGGGACGCAACGACGCCGGGCGCGTGGCCGAGATCGGCAGCGTGCGCGTGACCGACAAGATGATCGTCGAGCGTTACTCGCACGTGATGCACATCGTTTCCAACGTGGTCGGCGATCTGCGCGAGGGCATGAACGCCATCGACGTGCTGCGCGCGACCTTCCCGGCCGGGACCGTCTCGGGTGCGCCCAAGATCCGCGCGATGGAGATCATCGACGAGCTGGAACCCGTCAAACGCGGCATCTACTCGGGCGCGGTCGGCTATCTCTCCTGGAACGGCAACATGGACACGGCCATCGCCATCCGCACCGCCGTGATCAAGGACGGCGTGCTCCACATCCAGGCCGGTGCCGGCATCGTCGCCGACTCGGTCCCCGACGCCGAATGGAAGGAGACCATGAGCAAGGGCCGTGCGGTCTTTCGCGCCGTGGCACTGGCCGAGGCGGGGATCGAGCGGGGTGCAGGGCCGGTCGTTTGAACCTCGGGTTGCGATCAACGCGCCTGCATATTGGTTCGTCGGAGAAGACTCATGGCCATTCTTGTCGTCAGGAATCTTGACCAGAGCATGGTCGAGGCGATTGCGCAGCCCGTAAACGCCCGGCGAGGTTTTGGATGAATGCGAACGTGGAAAGCGCTGCCAGACGATTCGTCGATCGGTTGCGTGCGCGGTACGACGTTGCCGGTGCCTTGCTCTATGGCAGCCGCGCCCGTGGGGATGCCGGCGATCTGAGCGACGTGGATCTTGTGGTGCTGCTCGAAGGCCCGCAAGGGAATCGCGTCGATGCGGCGGTGGACATGGCAGGCATCGCCTTCGAACTTATGCTCGACACAGGTATTCTGGTCGACCCTCTGCCGATCTGGCTGGAGGAGTGGAGGCATCCGGAGGATTTCGCGAATCCCGGTCTGATCGAGACGATCCGGCGTGACGGGATTCCCGTATGATCCCCGATGCCGGCATTAATAAGGCACGGCGGGCGCTCGTCTCGGCACGGCTGTTATTGGCGGACGGCGATACTGACGGTGCGTGCAACCGCGCTTATTACGCCATGTTCGATACGGCAACGGTGGCGTTGATTGCGACACAGCCAGACATTCGCCCCGAGATGATCCGCACGCATCGGGGTTTAATCGCGTCGTTCGGCCAACACCTCGTGACGACCGGCCAGGTGGATATTGAGCTCGGTCGTATCCTCAATCAGGTGGAGCGGATTCGTTTGCTTGCGGACTATACCGGTGAACCCATCGACATCGAGAAGGCAATCTGGGCGGTTGACCAAGCCGACCATTTCATCCGTAAACTAGTCGTCGTGATTGGCGCCGCCGAGCTTGATCGCGGATGATGGCATTTCCATTTCTGAAGAGTGCGTGGCGTTCATTATGCTGCTGATGATCGACAACTACGACTCCTTCACCTACAACCTGGTGCAATACCTGGGCGAGCTGGGTGCGGAGGTGCGGGTGGTGCGCAACGACGAGCTGAGCCTCGAGGAGGCGATTGCGCTCGCGCCCGAGCGGATCGTGATCTCGCCGGGGCCCTGCACGCCGAACGAGGCCGGGATCTCGGTCCCGCTGATCAAGGCGATGGCCGGGCGTGTACCGATCCTCGGTGTCTGTCTGGGGCATCAGTCGATCGGCCAGGCGTTCGGCGGGAATATCATCAAGGCGCCGAGCGTGATGCACGGCAAGACCTCGGCGATCCACCACACGAACGTCGGCGTGTTCAACGGACTGGATAATCCCTTCGAGGCGACCCGATACCACTCGTTGGTGATCGAGCAGGAGACGCTGCCGGAGTGTCTGGAGGTGACGGCCTGGACCGAAACGGCCGAGGGCGAGCGCGAGGCGATCATGGGCGTGCGCCATCGCGCGCTTGCGGTCGAGGGCGTGCAGTTCCATCCGGAATCGATCCTGACAAAGCACGGGCACGATCTGCTTCGGAACTTTTTGCAGACCGCGCCTATTGACGGTGATCGCGTCCCCCGGTCCGACGGGTAGGGTGGACGAGCGAGAGCGAAGTCCACCGAATCCCGCGCCGGCGCTGGTGGACTGCGCTGCGCTTGTCCACCCTACGGCGCTAAACCGCGTCCATCCCGACAACTGGTCTCGGCGGCGACGTCAAGGCCGAAGTCCTCCGGCGGGCTTGCGAGACGCGGTTTAGGATGTTTAAAGAATACCTAAAAAATAATCACTTAAAACGCGCCGCTCCGGCGATCAATGAGCGTGATAAGGTCAACCCCACATGAAAACCTCGCAGAAACCAAAGAGCGCGTTTTAACCATGGAGCTGAAAGAGGCGATCAACCGCTGCCTGGACCACCATGACCTCACCGGCGAGGAGATGACCTCGGTCATGCGCACCATCATGACCGGCGGGGCGACCTCGGCGCAGATCGCCGGCTTCCTGATCGCATTGCGCATGAAGGGCGAGTCAGTGCCCGAGATTGCGGCGGCGGCGGGCGTGATGCGCGAGCTGGCGAGCGGCGTGGATCTCGGCGGGCTCGATCATGTGGTCGACATCGTCGGCACCGGCGGCGATTCATCGGGGACCTTCAACGTCTCGACCACCAGCATGTTCGTCGCGGCAGCGGCCGGTTGTCATGTGGCCAAGCACGGCAACCGCTCGGTCTCGAGCCGCTCCGGTGCGGCCGACGTGCTCGAGGCGGCCGGTGTCCGCCTGGATCTGACCTCCGAGCAGGTCGCACGCTGCGTGCGCGAGATCGGCGTCGGCTTCATGTTCGCGCCGGGCCACCACAGCGCCATGAAGCACGCGATCGGTCCCCGCAAAGAGCTGGGTGTGCGGACCATCTTCAACGTCCTGGGTCCGCTGACCAACCCGGCCGGTGCGCCCAATCAGGTCCTGGGTGTCTTCAGCGAGGATCTACTCGAACCGCTGGCGCTGGTGCTGCAGCGGCTCGGCAGTCGTCATGTGCTGGTGGTCCATGCCCGCGACGGGCTGGACGAGATCAGCATCGGCGACGTGACCGACGTGGCCGAGCTGAAGGACGGCGTGATCCACCGCTACGCCGTTCATCCCGAGGACTTCGGTCTCGCGCGAGCGGATCTGGATGCAATCCGTGTCGGGGATCCGGGCGAAAGCCTGGTGATGCTTCGCGGCGTCCTCGACAACCAGCCGGGGCCGGCACGGGATATCGTTGCGCTCAATGCCGGTGCGGCCATCTATGCCGCCGGCCGCGCCGAGAGTCTCGCCGCCGGCTTGGCGCGCGCCGATTTCGCCATCTCCAGCGGCGAGGCCCGGCGTCGGCTCGAGCGCTTGATCGCACTGACGGCGAGCTTCGATCGCGCGACGGGTGGCGTCTGACCATGGCCGATACGCCCGACATCCTCAAAAAAATCATTCACCGGAAGGTCGAAGAGGTCTCGGCCCGGTCGGCGCGCGTGCCGCTCGATCGGCTCGCCGCAGGCTTACACGAGGCCGATCCGCCACGTGGGTTCGCCGACGCGCTCCGGGCCAGAATCCAGGCCGGCGCCCCCGCCGTGATCTCCGAGATCAAAAAGGCCAGTCCGAGCAAAGGCGTGCTGCGCCCGGATTTTCGACCGGCCGAGATCGCGCAGAGCTACGCCCGCAATGGCGCGGCCTGCCTGTCCGTGCTGACCGATCGGGATTTCTTCCAGGGGAGCGACGAGGATCTCGTCGCCGCGCGCGCGTCCTGTGCCCTGCCGGTGATCCGCAAGGACTTCATCGTCGATCCCTATCAGGTCTACGAGGCCCGAGCCCTGGGTGCGGACTGCATCCTGCTGATTGCGGCCTGTCTGGACGATGCCCGGCTTGCCGAGCTGAACGCTCTAGCCCGCGAGCTCGGTCTGGATGTGCTCGTGGAGGTCCACGACGCGGACGAGCTGGAGCGAGCGCTGTCGGTCCCGGGGCGTCTGATCGGGATCAACAACCGCAATCTGCGGACCTTCGAGGTGACCCTGGACACGACGCTCGGACTGCTGGATCGGGTTCCGAGCGACCGGCTCCTCGTCACCGAGAGCGGCATCCTGACCCCGGACGATGTCGGGCGGATGCGTGCAAGCGGTGTGAACGCCTTCCTCGTCGGCGAAGCCTTTATGCGAGCCGATGATCCGGGCGAGGAGCTGGCGCGGCTGTTCTTCGGAATGCGTTGAGCTGGCTTTCTCCCGGGATCGTCGACTTGCAGTCGACTCTTCGGCCTCCCGGACGTCCAGCGGGTCGAGCTCAACTCGAGGCCATCGCCAAGAAGGCTCGGTTGGGCAAAGCGCAGCGTGCCCAATCGACGGCTAGCGGCACTACCGCGTGCCGAACACCACGATGGTCTTTCCCTTCACGCTGACCAGTCCCTGCTCCTCCAAACTCTTGAGCACCCGCCCGGCCATCTCGCGCGAGCAGCCGACGTTGCGGGAGAGCTCCTGTCGGGTGACGCGGATCTGCATCCCGTCGGGATGGGTCATGGCATCGGGTTGTTTGCAGAGGTCCAGCAGGGTACCGGCGATCCGCCCCGTGACGTCGAGGAAGGCCAGGTGACCGACCTTTCGGCTGGTCTGACGCAGCCGCTGGGAGAGTTGCAGTCCGACGCTGTAGAGGAAGTCCTTGGCGTACTCTTTGAGCTCGACATCGAGCAGGCGATCGAGCCGTTGGTAGCTGATCTCCGCGACCTTGCACTTGGTGCGGGTGCGGATGATGACGCTGCGTGTCTTCTGCGGAACGAAGAGCCCCATCTCGCCGATGAACTCGCCCTTGTTGATATAGGCGAGCAGCAGCTCTCGACGCTCCTCGGGATCATCGATCATCGCCGCGACCGAACCTTCGATGAGATAATAGAGCGTGTCGGCCGCCTCGCCTTGACGGATAAAGTCCACGTTCTTGTCGTAGCTTTTGGCATGACAGTAACGCAGCAAGGGCTCCAACCAGCGGGGATCTTGTTTGGGCGGCGTCAAAATGGTCATGGATCGCTGTGCCTGTCTGTCCCGGACATGGCCTGGATTCTAGGCGCGCGCTCGCCCCTTGTCGAACACCGAGGGATGCGGAGGCGGGCTGCCGTTGAATGTCCCCGAGCGCGAGCGGGTCGCGTGTCGGGCCTTCCTTTTTCGGGACGAACGACGGCGGAGATTCCGGATGAAAGCGCGTGTGAAATGGATCGAAGGGGCGGCGATGCTCGGCGAGGCCGGCTCGGGTCATGCCGTCGTGATGGACGGACCGCCCGAGCTCGGCGGTCGCAACATCGGGGTGCGCCCGATGGAGATGCTGCTGATGGGCTTGGGCGGCTGCACCCAGTTCGACGTGCTGCTCATCCTGAGCAAGGCGCGGCAGGCGGTGACGGACTGCGTCGTGGAGTTGACCGCGGAGCGGGCGGAGACCGACCCCAAGGTCTTCACCGCGATCCACGTCCATTTCATCCTGACCGGGCGCGGCCTCGATCCGCAACGTGTCGAGCGGGCGATCAAGCTAAGTGCCGAGAAATACTGCTCGGCATCCATCATGCTGGGTGCGACCGCGACCGTCACGCACGACTTCGAGATCCGCGATCGCGATGCCGCCCTTGCATCCGTCGAACCGGAACGGTAGCGTGCGCGCTCTCGTTGTTTTGGAGGTCTCACGTCGATGCCCATGACCCTGAAAAAGCTACGCCTGGAGGGGTTCAACAACCTCACCAAGACGCTCAGCTTCAACATCTACGATGTCTGCTATGCGGACTCGGACGAGCAGCGCGAGGCCTATATTCAGTATATCGACGAGGCCTACAACGCCGAGCGACTGACCGCGATCCTGACGGATGTCGCGGAGATCATCGGCGCGACCATCCTCAACGTCGCGCACCAGGACTACGACCCGCAGGGCGCATCCGTGACCATGCTGATCTCCGAGGAGCCGATCGCGGCGGGGCAGATCTCCAACACCGCCTCGCCCGGCCCTTTGCCCGAGGCGGTCGTCGCCCATCTGGACAAGAGCCACATCACGGTCCACACATATCCGGAAAGCAATCCCCAGACCGGGATCAGCACCTTCCGCGCGGATATCGATGTCTCGACCTGCGGGCGGATCTCGCCGCTGCGCGCCTTGAACTATCTGATCCACGCGCTGGAGTCCGACGTGGTCATCATGGACTACCGGGTGCGCGGCTTTACGCGCGATGTCGGCGGGCGCAAGCACTTCATCGACCACAACATCAGCTCGATCCAGAACTATCTCTCGCGCGACACCAAGAACCGCTATCAGATGGTCGACGTGAACGTCTACCAGGAGAATCTCTTCCACACCAAGATGGTCATCAAGCACTTCCGGCTCGACGACTATCTCTTCTGCATCGAGGCGAAGGACCTCTCGGAGCGCGAGCACCAACGCATCCAAAAGCTCTTGCGCCGCGAGCTCACCGAGATCTTTTACGGGCGTAATCTGGGGCGCAACCTCGAGTTCACCGGCTGAATTCCGCTAGCGCGGAATTCAGGATGATTTTGGGATCGGATGCGGTTCGCTGCGCTCGCCGGCACCCGATCTTCGGGGGCCGTCGTGCAGATCCAGGGCGCTCGCACGGTTCGTGATGCGCTCGCTCATCCCGGTCGCCGGACGCCCTGAAAAAATCCAAATTTCCTGAACCGCGCCGCGCCGACGGTGATTGGCGGCTCCGAGACTCAAGATCGTTCGGAACGCCCATGCACCGAAGAGCGCGGTTCAGACCCAGTAGACCGTGCCCGTCATCATCTTGGATGTCATCCGCATCGCCGCACGGACCGGCGCAGGCAGCTCGGCGCCGCCCGCGGCGTGGGCAATCTGTGCATGGTGGACCTCGTCGGCCTTCATCTGCTCGAGGATGGTGCGTGTCTTCTCGTCGTCGATCGGGATCTGCTCCAGATGCTCGTCGAGGTGGTCCTCGACCTGACGCTCGGTCTCGACGACGAATCCGAGGCTCCATTTGTCGCCGGCCAGCCCGGCCGCCGCACCCATCGCGAATGAGCCCGCGTACCAAAGCGGGTTCAAGAGGCTCTTGCGGTCACCCAGGTCTTCCAGCCGCGCGGCACACCAGGCCAGGTGATCGTTCTCTTCCTTGGCGGAGCGCTCAAGGCGTTTGCGCGTATCCGGCAGCTTCGCGGTCAGCGCCTGGCCCTGATAGAGGGCTTGGGCACAGACCTCGCCGGTGTGGTTGATCCGCATCAGGCGGGCGACGTGGCGACGCTGCTCGTCCGTGAGCTCGGCCTCCGGGATGCCCTCGGCCGGGTTGGTTCTTTCGGTGGTTTGAGGGCGCCCGAACAGGGTTCGCAAGGCATGATCGGCGTTGATCAGGACCTGGTCGATGGGCGTCAAACGGCGTGTCGTCATGCGGTTGCTCCGGTCGAAGGGTGTCGAGTTGCGGTCAGTATCGGGGATTCTCCGCCGTGTGACGAGTATGCGGGCGGCGGGACCCGGTTCCATGGCGTTTCTCGACCCTGAAGCAACGAGCCGCAAATCAGTCGAGCACCGACTCCAATCGTTGTCGTTGTCGTTGTCGTTGTCGTTGTCGATTACGAAAACGACAACGTGCCCGACCGATGGCCTCTAAACCGCGCCAATCCAACAGACGACGCATACCTCATCGGGCGCGGTTTAAGGCGCGGGGTCGAGCACCGCGGCGATCAGCTCCACGGGATGCAGGACCGCGATATCCAGCCCGGCCTCGCGAACGCCCGCGGCCAGGTGCAGTGCGCAACCCGGATTGGTGGTGACGATCACGTCCGGCGTGTCCAGACGCACCGGCGCCAGCAGGTCGGCGAGCAGGGCCTCGGCCATGACCGGGTGCTGGAGCAGGTAGGTCCCGGCGGCACCGCAGCAGCCCTGTCCCGGCGGCATCGGCGCCACCGCGAGACCGGGGATGCGCCCGAGCAGCCGGTAAACGGCCGCATTCCCGCCGAGCTGATTGCGATGCGAACAGGGCTCGTGGACCAGAACGCGACGCCGATCGGGTCGCATCCGCAACGACTCGGGCCACTCGAGCCCGTCGAGGAAGGCGCACAGCTCCCGGGTGTCGCACAGCGCCGGATCGCCTCGAAGCTCGGCCACGCAGGCGCTCGCCAGACCGACGAGCGGACGGTTGCCATGGATCCGCACACAGGCTTCGCGCTGCGCATCGGCCTGCTCGGGCCACCCGTTGTGCCTGAGCATGGCCCCGCAGCAGGTATCCGGCGAGACGATGCGAAGGCGCAGATTCAGTCGAGCCGCAACCTTCAAGGTCGCCTCCACGGCACGCCCTTCCGCGGCGGAGCCCATGCAGCCGAGGAAGAGATCGCCGTCCGATTCGCCGGGCCCCTCGGGATTATGCGGGGCGATCGGCCGTGCGACGGCTCCCATCGCAGTTGCGATCCGATGATAGGGGCGAAGTGCGGGGATTCGGTCCAGCCGCATCAACTCCGTTAGCCGGGCGAGACCAAGACGCCGGTACAGGCGTGAGAGCCAGGCGAATCGGCCCATCAGTCGCGCGCTGGACAAGACGCCGAGCGCGAGCCGATTGACGCTCCGCCGGGGCGCCGGCAAGGCTGCGATGCGCAGCGCCTTTGCCTGATCGGCGATATGCCCGTAGGCGACCTCCGAGGGGCAGACGCGCTGGCAGTTCAGGCAGCCCAGACAACCGTCGAGATGCGCCGCGAGGGTCGGCGTCATCGCCAGGTCGCCGCCCGCCCACCCTTGAATCAGCGCGATCCGCCCGCGAGGCGAGTCCGCCTCTTGGCGTGCCAGTTGAAACGTCGGGCAGTGCGGCAGGCACAGCCCGCATTTAACGCACTGATCGGCAAGCTGCAGCAGCTCGCGGGTTGCGTCGGCCTGCGGAAGGCTGCGCGGGTCTCCGGTCGAGATCTTCAATCGCGGGGGGTCGTCCAGTGTGGCTCGGTCGGTTCGGTCGGTGTGCGTCCATGCCGGCGAACCTCTTGCCTCGGACGTGGCGCTCGGTCGCTGCGGACCTTGATTATGTTACCCTTCCTCGGCCGCCTTGCGTTCAATTCAGGTCATTAAGATGTCGTACTACCGCTACCATGTCTTCTTCTGCACCAACCAGCGCGAGGACGCCAGCCAATGCTGCAATCAGTGCGGCGCCACGGCGATGCGCGATTTCCTCAAGCGCCGCACCAAGGAGCTGGGTCTGACCGGACGCGGCGGGGTGCGCATCAATACCGCGGGGTGCCTTGACCGATGCACCGAAGGGCCGGTGATCGTCGTCTATCCGGAGGACACCTGGTACACCTACGTCGACAGCGAGGACCTGGAGGAGATCCTTCAAGAGCATTTGATCGGCGGGCAGGTGGTGGATCGGCTGCGGCTACCCTGAACCGCGCTCATCGCGAGATGCTGAATTTTCGAGTGAGCTCGATGTTCGGTGCATCCAAGTCTCTGGCGGGGACTTCGCTTTAAATAGTATGTTTTTTAATGCCTTAAACCGCGCCGGCTCGAACGCTCGTCAAATCTGCCGGGGCCGATCCCATCCGGAAACATCGCATACCGCGCCGTGCGCGGTTTAAGGTTACCCGCCTGAATCGCGGCTTAAATTTTGGGTTGCGTGCGGCGATTTCGTCACGTAGACTTCGCGGTCTTTCTCGACACAGAAAACGAAATCGACGGCCCGCGCGCGCCTCGACACTCGAATCGCACCGGCACGATGCCGCGCGAGAGGTTCGATGTCGGGACAACGCGAGCACGGCATCCCGGAGCGAAGGACATGACGACGACAGTGAGTGCAAAACCGGCGGAAGTCCGCCGTGCCTGGTATCTGGTCGATGCCGACGGCAAGACCCTCGGGCGGCTCGCGAGCGAGTTGGCCCTTCGCTTGCGCGGCAAGCACAAGCCTCAGTACACCCCCCACGTCGACACGGGCGACTACATGGTCGTCATCAATGCCGAGAAGGTGCGGGTGACCGGGAACAAGCGCGAAGACAAGATGTACTACCATCACACAGGTTACATCGGCAATCTGAAGTCGACGAATCTCGCCAAGCTGCTCGACTCGAAACCCGAGCGCGCGATCGAGATCGCCGTGAAGGGCATGCTGCCGCGCGGGCCGCTCGGGCGGGCCATGTTCAAGAAGCTGCGTGTCTACGCCGGGCCGGAGCACGGTCATCAGGCGCAACAGCCGCAAGTCCTTGAGCTCAACGTTTAGGAATCAGACGCATGTCCGAGAGACAACACGCCATCGGTCGACGCAAGACGTCCGCCGCCCGGGTTTTCCTGACCCTCGGGTCGGGCAACATCACGGTCAACGATCGCCCGCTTGATCAATTCTTCGGCCGCGAGACGGCTCGGATGGTCGTGCGCCAACCGCTCGAGACTGCCGGGATGCTGGACCGAGTCGACATCAAGGTCACCGTGACCGGCGGCGGCAACACCGGACAGGCCGGCGCGATCCGCCACGGCATCGCCCGGGCGCTGGTGCGATTCGACGAAACCCTGCGCTCGCCGATGCGGCGCGCCGGATTCCTGACCCGCGATGCGCGCGAGGTCGAACGCAAGAAGGTCGGTCTGCACAAGGCCCGCAAGCGCCCTCAGTTCTCGAAGCGTTAACCGCTCGACCGCAGAGCCATCGCTCCCTGCCCCGGCTCGGCAAGCCCGAGCCAGCCTCAGCGGGACTGCAAGCGGAGCGCGCTCTCGTCGGTCTTCGGTCGCCGGACATCGACCTTCCGATCCCGGCCGCACGATCCGATTTCTTGGGGGATCGTCTAGTGGTAGGACAGCGGACTCTGACTCCGTCAACCTAGGTTCGAATCCTAGTCCCCCAGCCACACCCTGCACGACGCCACATCTCTATCAGGCAAGACCGCGTCTTGCCGATCGCCTGAAATCCACTCCCACTGTACACCCGACGCGACACCCGCTCGTTGTCGCATCGACATCAGCGACGCCCGACGCGCAGTCGGCGTGACTCGGTCTGGCGGAACGATCGGGTGTGGTAATTGTCGATGCTGTTTCAGACACTGCCCCGGATGCACCTCGACACCCCGCTCGAGCGAGAGCCTCGCGTCTCATCGAGGTTTGGCGCGAAGCGCTCCGCCGAGGACAGACGCCGTTGCCGGCCGACCGCAGGCCGACCGCACCCGCAAGTCGGCCGGACGCCACCCGCCCCGCAGCGCTTCGATGCTAAAAAGCAACACTTTGCCCGTGTGTGTCTTTTTTTGCCCCACTCTGTTGCAAAACACTCCGCCTTCCACTATAGTTCAGTGCGCAAAGCATGATTGCGTTCGGTTTCTGCAGTCTAACTGACAAATTCACAACAGCGGAGAAGAGTATGAACAAGAAGATCCTTAGCCTCGCGGTCGCTGCCGCGCTGGTCGCCCCGGGCGCCGCAATGGCCGAAGCTATCCTGTACGGCAAGCTGAACATGTCCATCGACTGGGCCGACGTGACCAACGTCATCTCCCAGGGCTCCGTGTTCCCCGGCACCATTGACCCCGAAACCGGTGCGCAGATCCTTCCCCCGATCCCTGATCGCGATCAAAACTTCCAGGGCTGGGGCTTGAACGGTGGTGGTTACATCCCCGGCGAAGGTCGTGCCAACCGCATCGGCCTCAAGGGTTCCGAGGATCTCGGCAATGGTCTGAAGGCGATCTACCAGGTCGAGTTCGGCATCCAGATGACCGAAGAGACGCGTCGACTTGCCGCAACCGGCTCGAACAACTCGCCGACCATGCGCAACAGCTTCCTGGGCCTGGCCGGCGAGTGGGGTACCTTCCTGGTCGGGCGTCACGACACCCCGCTGAAGATCTCCACCGGCAAGCTGGATCTCTTCTCCGACACCATGGCCGACTACAACGGCACCGTCGGCTTCCAGGATCTGCGCGTCGACAACGCGGTCGCCTATATCAGCCCGAGCCTGGCCGGCTTCCAGCTGATGGGTGCGGTGCATGCGGGCGGCGGCTCGACCGTCACCACGCAGGATGGAAACATCTTCGCCGACAGCATCGCGGAAGGCTGGTCCGTTGCCGGTATCTACAGCAACGGCCCGTTCTATCTGTCGGCCGCTTACGAGGCGTTGGGCAACGACCTCTATATGGACTCCACCACGGTCCTGCTCGGCGACCCGATCGCCATCGATCCGGTCACGGGTGAACCGATCGCCAACCCGAACTTCGTCGGCGACGACTTCAGCAAGTGGCGTATTGGCCTGGGCCTGCTCGACTGGAACGGCTTCACCCTGACCGCCATCTACGAGAATCAGGACAACCTCCCGGCCGGCCAATTGTGGGCTCAGAATGGCGGCGTCGGTTTTCCTGTTCCGGAGAAGAGGGAGCTGTGGCAGGTCCAAGCCGGCTACGCCTTCGGCAACAACATGGTCAAGGCCATGTACGGCAGCGGCAACAACGACAACGACTTCGAAGCGAGCTTCGACAACGTCGATACCTTCAAGAATTCGCTTGAAGGCGATTATTACACCTGGGCGATCGGCTTCGATCACAACTTCAGCAAGCGGACCAAGGCGTACGTGCTGTACACCCAGGTCGACAGCGACGATGCAGACGTCATCAACGGCTCGCAGTGGGATGGATTCTCGCTGGGCATGATGCACAGCTTCTAAGCCGATTCCGGCTTGGCATGGAACGCATGACGGGGCCTTCGGGCCCCGTTTTTTTAGTGGCTTGAACCGCGCCAGCTCCGACGACCGTCGGAGCTGGCGCGGTTCAAGCTATTAAAAAATATCAAATTCTAAACCGCGTCTCACCGAGAGCGAGGACATCTCCGAAGCCAAACGCACACTAAAAACTACATTTGTCGCTCTGGACGCGGTTTAGGGCCAGAAGGCCGAGCTCAGCAGCTCATCCTGTCGATAGGGGCATCGAGGCCGAAAGCTGCTCGAAGGCAAGCCGGTCTCGTCGATCGCCGATTCCAACGCCTTGGGGTACGCCTGCTCGATTATCTCGGGGAGTCGCTGCGCAAGACTCGGGCTCTCCGCGACGATCTCCTCGATCTCTTGACGGGCGTTCCGGATCGAGCGCCGCAATGAAGGGCCGCGTCGGGCCGGTTGCTCTTGCCATTTCAGGAGGTGCAGGAGCAAGACGCGCAGATGGCTCGCAAGTGCCCGTTTTCACTCCTTCCCATATCCTCCAGCTCCTCGGCGATGTTCTCCACGTCCAGGCTGTCGAAACGTCCTTCCCTCAACAAGCGCGCATTCGCGAACGCCCAAGCGACGAGGTCTTCCCCGTATACGGGCGCTTCGGGTTCATGAGCCGACTTCAGATTTCGTTGGCGCGCCATCGCGGTCGCCTCTCCTCTTGTTGACTCCGAGATACAGTTCTTTTTCAGAATCCTAAACCGCGTCAGCTCGGAGGTTCCAGGTTCCGACCGAGGCAGCTCCAATCCAAGAACGACTCACACTGCTCCGGACGCGGTTTAGTTAGGCCCTCACCGTCTTGGGCCCGCCCGGGGTTCCCAAAATCAAGACATCGGCCGGGCGCAGGGCAAAGATCCCGACCGTGACCACACCGGCGATATTGTTGATGGTTTGTTCGAGTTTGGCGGGCTCCATGATCTCCAGGTGCTGTACATCCAGGATCAGGTTGCCGTTGTCGGTCACGAAACCTTCGCGCCAGACCGGGGTACCGCCCAATTGGACCAGCTCGCGCGCAACATAGCTGCGCGCCATCGGAATCACCTCGACAGGCAGCGGGAATGCGCCCAACACGCGGACGAGCTTGCTCTCGTCGGCAATACAGACGAACTGCCGGCTCGCCGCCGCGACGATCTTCTCGCGCGTGAGTGCACCGCCGCCGCCCTTGATCAACTGGAGTTGCGCATTGGACTCGTCCGCCCCGTCGACATAGAGCGAGAGCTCGCCGACGGCGTTGAGGTCGTAGACCGGGATCCCATGCCCCTTGAGTCGTTCGGTCGAGGCGACCGAGCTCGACACCGCGCCGTCGATGCGCCCCTTGATTCCCGCAAGCGCATCGATGAAATGATTCACGGTCGAGCCCGTTCCGACCCCGATGATGCCCTCCTCGACATAGCTCAGCGCCGCCTCGGCGGCCTGTTTCTTCATGGCGTCTTGTGTGTTCATGTGTCCTCCGATGTGTTGGTCGAGTGTGAGGCGTTAAACCGCGCTCGGAGCGGTATGCGATGTGTTTGGATGCGATCGGCCCCGGCGGACTTGACGACCGCCGGAGTCGGCACGGTTTAAGAGACGAAAAAAGATATGATTTTAAACCGCGCCCCCGCCAAGGGCCGTGGATGCACCCATTGTCGAGCTCACTCGAAGATGAGCATCTCGCTCTGGACGCGGTTTAGCTTCCAGACGCCAGCCGCCGTCGGCTCGGCGCCGACGTTTGGTGTGCCTCGCGCGGATCCGTAAAACCTGCCCTTTTCCCACTCCGGCAGTATCATACCAGAGCGCAGAAACCCCACGGATCCGTCCGGAGTGACACCGTACCGAGAGTGAGATGCTTCGTTTCGAGTGCGTCCAATGCCGAGTGTCCGTCCGATCCTCGGCAGAGATACGGTATAAGGGTTCGTAGTCTTGAAGTTCTAAACCGCGTCGGCTCCGACGCTCCTGTATTCACTCAACACGACCCCTATCCAAGAACAATGCATATCACCCCGGACTCGGTTTAGATGCCCGACGCCTATATCGAACGGATACTGCGTGCTCGCGTCTACGATGTGGCGCACGAGACACCCCTGACACATGCGCCGCAACTCTCCGCACGCCTCGACAACGAGGTCTTTCTCAAGCGCGAGGACTTGCAGCCCGTGTTCTCGTTCAAGCTGCGCGGGGCTTACAACAAGCTGATCCATCTGGATCCGGAGGTGCGCGCACGCGGCGTGATCGCGGCCAGTGCGGGCAATCATGCACAGGGTGTTGCGCTCGGTGCCGCGAAGCTCGGGGTGCCGGCGACCATCGTCATGCCGCGGACCACGCCTGCGATCAAGGTGCGCGCGGTGCGCCGTCTCGGCGGCAAGGCCGTCCTGCACGGGGACTCGTACGACGAGGCATTCGCCCATGCGATGACCTTGGTTGCGGAGAAGGGGCTGACCTTCCTGCACCCCTTCGATGACCCGGACGTCATCGCAGGTCAGGGGACCATCGGGATGGAGATCCTCCGCCAGCATCCGGTCCCTCCCTACGCGATCTTCGTCCCGGTGGGCGGCGGCGGACTGATCGCCGGGGTCGCGGCCTACGTCAAATGGCTCATGCCCGAGGTGCGTGTCATCGGGGTGGAGCCGCAGGATGCGCCGACGCTGCATGCGGCGCTCGCCGCGGGACGGCGTGTCGAGCTTGCCCAGGTCGGACTCTTCGCCGACGGCGTGGCCGTGAAGCTCATCGGCGAGGAGACCTTTCGCGTCGCCCGGGAGCGTGTCGACGAGGTGGTTCTCGTGAGCACCGACGAGATCTGCGCCGCGGTCAAAGACATCTTCGACGACACCCGCGGGATCGCCGAGCCGGCCGGTGCGCTGGCGGTTGCCGGCATGAAGCGGTATGTCGAGACACACAAGATCAAGGGCGAGCATCTGATCGCGATCGAAAGCGGCGCCAACGTGAACTTCGATCGGCTGCGTCATATCGCCGAGCGTGCCGAGCTCGGCGAGCGGCGCGAGGCGTTGCTTGCGGTCGAGATCCCCGAGCGTCCGGGGAGCTTTCTCGCCTTCTGCCGCGTGATCGGGCGGCGCCAGATCACCGAGTTCAACTATCGCTACTCGGATGCGACGCGGGCGCAGGTCTTCGTCGGTGTCGAGCTCGCGCGCGCCGACGAGGAGCGCGCCGAGCTGATCGGCCGCCTCGTGGAGAAAGGCTTCGGGGTGCTCGACATGACCGAGAACGAGACGGCGAAGCTACATATCCGATACATGGTGGGCGGGCATGCCGAAGGGATCGAGGGCGAGACGCTCGTGCGGTTCGAGTTTCCCGAGCGCCCCGGTGCACTCTTGGATTTTCTCTCGGCCCTCGGAAAGCGTTGGAACATCAGCCTGTTCCACTACCGCAACCACGGCGCCGCCTACGGGCGAGTCCTGATGGGCGCCCAGATTCCGGCGGACGAAACGGGTGCCTTTCGCCAAGCGCTCGATACCCTGGGCTATCAATACTGGGACGAGACCGAGAACCCGGCCTATCGGCTCTTTGCCGGATCTGAACCGCGCTCGGGGTGATTTGCGAGGGTGCAGCGGGGTCGCTGGATCGTCGCGATTAGGCGGCCTCGGCGGGGCGCGGTTCAGATGATGACAAGGAAATCTAAACCGCGCCAACTCAATAGGCATAATGCACCGGGCGCGGTTTAAGTGGTTACCCGGAAATGGTGTTACCCGTAGGTCGGGCAAAGCGCAGCGTTTTCAACACGGCGCCGGCATCTCGGGCGGTGGTGCGGCTTGGAGCCACTTTTCTCGAAGCTCACTTTAAATCGCGCCGCGCAAAGGGGGCAGGCTCAAGAAGAAGCCGAGCGGATCTCCACACCCGATTTATCGCTCGCGTCGCGATTTAAACGCGATTTAAACGCGATTTAAAATAGACGCGCCGTTCGGTCACGACGGCGTCGAGCGGGACGTCCCAGGGGCGAGGCTCGATCCTCTCCAGGCGCTGGCACTCATGGGCCAAACCGATCAGTCGGGGCCGCCGCCAGGATCGAGGGGGCTTCAGATAGGCCAGGGTGCGGTCGTAGTAGCCGCCGCCCATGCCGATACGATTGCAGGCGCTGTCGAATCCCACCAGCGGAACCAGGATCAGGTCGAGATGGCGAGCCGGGCGGCTGTGGCGGCCGCGCCGCGTCGGTTCGGGAATGCCGAAGCGATTCGGTCGCATCGTCTCGCCGGTGATCCAACGCACGAAGCGAAGTTTGATGCTGGATCGGTGCCCGATGCTTCCGCTCAAGACCGGAAGATAGACCGCTTTTCCGCCCTCGCGGGCGGCGTTCAGCAAGGGACGTGGATCGAGCTCGCCGTCGGCGGGCCAATATGCCGCGATTCGGTGGGCACGTCGATAACGATTCTCGCGACGAAGCAGTCGAGCAACCAGATGCGCATGCTCACGCTGGGTCTGGGGACACAATGCTCGCCGGCTCGCGCGCAATGCTTGGCGGAGATGTTTCGGGTCAGCCATGGAGGAAAAGGAAGGGACACCCCCCGCCTGTGCCGTTGCAGACCTTTGTTCTTGAACCAAGAGGTTCAAGTGGGAACACTCGGCTCGGCTTCAGGCTTCCCGCTCGAAGGCGGACTTGCGCAACGGCCTCGCTTCTATGTCCCCAGGGCAGCGATTAGGCTCAAGAAAATACCCAGGCCACGATCGGACACTGCAGGGGATGTCTGAGACGAAAGGCTATACCCTTTCGCCTGACGCGTCCAGCGCCTCTTCGGCCGCCAGAGCTTGCTCGACTCGCTCTTGCAGGAGTGCGAGCCGCGGGTCAAGCTCGCCGCTGTCGACGGCGCGGGTCTTCTGAAGCTGAAAAAGATCGTGGGCGATATTCAGGGCCGCCATGACGGCGATCCGATCGGTGCCGATGACGCGACCGGTTTTGCGGATCTCGCGCATCTTCCCGTCGAGCAGGCGTGCCGATTCGCGCAGTCCGTTTTCTTCATGCGGCGCGCAGGCGATGCGGTAATCCTTGTCGAGGATCCTGATGTTGACCTGAACCGCCTCTTCGCTCACAGACTCTCCTCCATCGCGCGCAGCCGCGACAACATGGCCTCGACTCGGCTGCGTGCTTGCTCGGTCTTTTCGATCAGCTCGCCGCGCTCGGCAACCAGGCTGTCCTGGCGAGAACGCAGGGATTTGTTTTCGTCGCGCAGGCGCTGGTTCAGGCGGATCAAAGCCTCCACCTGCTGCTCCAATTGGTCGAGGTCGAAATGTGCCAAAGTCCACGACTCCGTTGAATTTCGTCGCACTATAGAAGGCGTGCGGAGGACGGTCAATCGCAAGGGGGCGCATGGTATTATCCGAGGCCGTCCGGGTGGTCGCTCTCCCGGCCCCGTCCCCGATTTCACCGCCCTGTTTCATCGAGAGGAGGTCGCCACGAATATCGACGCTGATCGGCTTGCCGTTTATCTGGCAGAAGGCGCTCTCTGTGCGACGCCCAGCGAGGCCCACGGCATCCTCTGTGGTCTGATGTGCGGAGGCGATGCGGACCCCGAGTCCACGTGGTTGCAACAGCTCCTGTCCGCCCCCGAAGCGGCCGATCCGCAGGGCGACGAGGGCCGCGAGGCCCTGTCGGAGCTGGCAAGGCTGACTCGCGAGGAGCTCGAAGGCTCCGAATTCGGCCTCACGCTGTTCCTGCCCGACGACACTCGACCCCTTGCAGAACGGGCCATGGCCCTCTATGACTGGGTGCGCGGCTTTCTTTACGCCTGGGGCACGATTGACCTCGCCGGCGCGCCGCTTTCTGCCGAGACGAACGAGATCCTGCGTGATTTTACCGACGTCACCCGCATGGATCTGGACGGACTCGACGACGACGAGCAAAACGAAGAGGCCCTGACCGAAGTGAGCGAATTCATCCGGGTAGCAGCCATGACGATCTATCAGGAGCGCGTCGTCGCTCCCGCGCGGTCGCCCGAGTCATGACGGCGGCCGAGTACAAGCGACGCCGTCGCGCGCTGGCCAACGCGATCGGCCCGAACGGCATCGCGATCGTTCCGGCGGCGCGCGAGGTCGTGCGCAACCGCGATGTCCATTACCCCTTTCGCCAGAACAGCGACTTCGTCTATCTGACCGGCTTTGCCGAGCCCGACGCCTTCGCCGTCATCGCGCCGAAACGCAAAGACGGCGAGTACGTTCTTTTTTGTCGGCCTCGCGATCCGGAGCGCGAGCAGTGGGACGGCCGGCGCGCGGGCGTGGACGGTGCGACGGCGGATTTCGGAGCCGATCAGGCCTATCCGCTGAGCGAGCTCGACACGGTCATGCCGACCCTGATCGACGGGCGCGAGCGACTGTATTTCGCGATCGGCAGCGATGCGGCGCTCGACGCGCAGGTCATGGGCTGGGTCAACCGGGTCCGTGCAAACATCCGCGCCGGCGCCTCCGCGCCCGAGACCTTCGTGACCATCGAGTCGGTCCTGCACGAGATGCGGTTGCGCAAGAGCACGGCCGAGATCAAACAGATGCGCCGAGCCGCGGAGATCTCCGCCGCGGCCCACCGGCGGTTGATGCAGATCTGCGAGCCCGGCATGAACGAGTCGCGGCTCGAGACCGAGTTCCATCACGTCTGCGCCGCCTCGGGTGCGCGCGACCAGGCCTACTCGCCCATCGTCGGCGGGGGCGCCAATGCCTGCATCCTGCACTATGTCGAGAACCGGGCGCCGTTGCGCGACGGCGATCTCGTGCTGATCGACGCCGGATGCGAGCTCGACGGCTACGCCTCGGACATCACCCGGACCTTTCCCGTGAACGGACGCTTCAGCGCGCCGCAGCGCGAGCTCTACGAGCTGGTGCTCGAGGCGCAGGCCGCGGCGATCGGCAAGGCCAAGCCCGGGAATCTCTGGAACGAGCCGCACGACGAGGCGGTCAAGGTCTTGACCAAGGGTCTGATCCATCTCGGTCTGCTCAAAGGGAAGCTCGCCAAGCTGATCAAGGACGAGGCGCACAAGCCCTACTACATGCACCGCACGGGACATTGGCTGGGGATGGATGTCCACGACGTCGGAAGCTATAAACAAGGCGGTGCATGGCGGCCCTTCGAGCCCGGGATGGTGTTGACGGTAGAACCGGGGCTCTATCTGGCCGATTCGGATGCGATCCCCGAGCCCTATCGGCAGATCGGGATCCGCATCGAGGACGACGTGCTGATCACGGAATCGGGCAACGAGGTCCTCTCTGCCGCGGCACCGAAGGATCCCGATGCGATCGAATCCCTCATGGCGGACAACTAAACCGCGTCCGGAGCGACATGCGTCATTTTCATTTTGCGTTTGGCTTTGGAGATGTCCACGATCTCGGTGAGACGCGGTTTAGAATTTAAGATTTTTCAGTACTTTAAACCGCGCCGGCTCCGACAGTCGTCGGAGCTGCTGCGGCCAAACCACTCAAACACATCACGCATACCGCACCGGGCGCGGTTTAAAGGCAAGCATGCACGAATACGATCTGGTCATCATCGGCGGAGGCTTGGTCGGCGGGAGTTTGGCGTGCGCCCTGTCCGGCTGCGGTCTGCGGATCGCGGTCGTGGAGGCGGTGCCGGCCTCGGCCGAGCACCAGCCGAGCTACGACGAGCGCGTCATTGCCTTGTCCTGGGGCAGTCGCAGGATCCTCGAAGCGATCGGCGTCTGGCCGGACATCGCCCCGGAGGCGGAGCCGATTCGGCAGGTCCACGTCTCCGATCGCGGGCATTGCGGGTTCACGCGGCTCGGTCCGGAGGATGCGGGCGTGGAGGCCCTGGGCTATGTCGCCCCGGCGCGTGTGATGGGGGCGGCCATTCGCTCCGCGCTCGCGCTGTCTCCCGATGTGGAGCTGCTCTGCCCTGCGCGGCTCTCGGAGCATCGCGTCGCGGCCGACCGGGTCGAGCTCGAAGTGCAGTGCGCCGACGAGCGCCTGCGTCTGAGCACCCCCCTGCTGGTCGCGGCCGACGGCGGCGACTCGGCGGTGCGCCGGCAGCTCGACCTCGAGACCCGCGACGACCGCTATGCGCAAGACGCCGTGATCACGACGGTCTCGCCCGATCGCCCCCGGACCGGCGTGGCCTTCGAGCGCTTTACCGATACCGGGCCGTTGGCCCTGCTGCCGATGACGGGCGGACGCTACTCGGTGGTCTGGACCTGTCGAAGCGAGGAGACGAGCGCACTGCTCGCACTCTCGGACGACGCCTTCCTCGAGCGCCTGCAGGCGCGCTTCGGCTACAGGGTCGGGCGTTTTCTGCGGGTCGGCCCGCGTCGCGCCTATCCGCTGAAGCTGGTGCTCACGCGCAACCCGGTACAGCCGCGTGTCGTGCTCATCGGCAACGCGGCGCACACGCTCCATCCGGTGGCCGGCCAGGGCTTCAATCTGGGTCTGCGCGACGTCGCCGCGCTCGCCGAGGTCGTCGCCCAAAGCGCCCGTGCGGGTGCGGATCTCGGCGGTCCGGCGGCCCTCTCGGACTATCGGGCCTGGCGCGGGTCGGATCAGCCGAGCACCGCGCGACTGACCGATCTGCTCGCCCGCGTCTTCGTCAACCCCTGGACGCCGCTGCGGCTCGCCCGCAATGCGGCCATGTTGGGCCTGGATCTCACCCCCCCGGCACGCCACCGGGTGGCGCAGCGATTCATGGGCGTCGGCGGGCGCTTACCGCGCCTCGCCTGCGGGGTCCCTCTGGAGAAGGCCGATGCAAGAGACTGAATCCATGTCATCGAGTATTCCGGATACGACCGCGCCGCAAGATGCGTTGTTCGATCTGGTCGTGGTCGGCGGCGGCATGGTCGGGGCCGCGCTAGCCCGCGCCTGCTCGGGCAAGGGGCTGCGGATCGCGGTCATCGAGACCCGTGCGCCGCGGCGCGATTGGCCCGCGGGCGAGATCGACCTGCGCGTCTCCGCCTTGAGTCGGGCCAGTCAGCGGATCCTCGCACGCCTCGGCGCCTGGGAGCGCATCGCGGCGCTCGGTGCGAACCCCTATCGCAAGATGTGTGTCTGGGATGCTTCCGGCGGCGGGAGCATCCATTTCGACGCCCAGTCGCTCGGGGAACCCGACCTCGGGCATATCGTCGAGAACCGCGTCATCCAACTGGCCTTGTGGGAGACGCTCGAGTCCTCGCCCGACATCCGGCTCGTCTGCCCCGCATCCATCGTCGAGATCGAACGCACGGAGACCGAGTCGCGGGTGGTGCTCGGTGACGGGCAGGTCATCGCGGGTCGCCTGCTGGTCGCCGCAGACGGGCGTGATTCGCTGGTGCGCGAGCTCTCGGGCATCGAGACCGAGGGCCGGGACTACGACCAGCGCGCGATCGTCGCGAACGTCCTGCCGCAGGAATGGCACCAGGAGACCGCTTGGCAGCGCTTCCTGCCCACCGGACCGCTGGCCTTGCTGCCGCTGGCCGACGGGCGCTGCTCGATCGTGTGGTCCGCCACCGAAGCGCGTGCCGACGAGTTGCTGGCGATGGGCGATGCCGCCTTCTCGGCCGCCCTGACGGACGCCTCCGAGGCGCGGCTCGGCCCGCTCGTCGTCGAGGGCCCGCGCGCCGCCTTTCCGCTTCGACTCCAACACGCCAAGCAGTATGTCCTGCCGGGGCTGGCCCTCGTCGGCGATGCCGCGCATGCGGTCCATCCGCTCGCCGGACAGGGCGTGAACCTGGGGTTCCTCGACGCCGCCGAGCTGGCCGCAGCGATCGATCTCGCGCTGGAACGAGGACGCGACATCGCCGGTCTCTGGGCGCTGCGCCGTTACGAGCGGGCGCGCCGCGGCGACAACACCGCCATGCTCGCCGCCATGGACCTGATCAAGCGCACCTTCAGCAACGATCTCCCGCCGTTGGCTGCGGCACGCAGCCTGGGATTGACCCTGACCGACCGGATCAGCCCCATCAAGGCGCTCTTCATGGAGCGGGCGCTGGGTCTCGGGAGCGACCTGCCGCCGCTGGCGCGTCCGATTTAAACCGCGCCCTGCGCGGTGTGCGCTGTTGTTGGATGGGATCGGCCCCGGCAGACTTGACGACCGCTGGAATCGGCGCGGTTTAATATATTGACAAATAAAAAATTTAAGCCGCGTCGTGCGAAGTGACATGGGGGCGCCAAGCGTCGAGCTCACTCGACATCGAGCATCGCGCTCCGGACGCGGTTTAGACCGGGTTCGAACCACAGGCATATATACCGAGCGCACGTGGATTTTTCGCCGCATTGCACGCCCCGCGCACGCCGGGCCGGCGTTCCGCCTCCTCGCCGTAGGGGCCGCTACGCCTCGTCGGCGCGCCTTGTCCCGACGCGCGCGGGACGCACCCTGCTTTCCGAAAAACCCACGCGCGCTCGGTATAGCCATCCCGTCTCTCGGATTCGCAACACTCGGAAGCCGCTCGACTGACTTGACTTCAGTTATCGGTGTTATTCTTAATTCGAAGCCGCGCCGGGCACGATATCCACGATCGCACGGCGCTGCGCAACCAACCAGGCCCGCGTGTTGCCGGTGACACGGCTTAGCCCGAGTGTGCCGTCGCGGAGCAGCGCGGGGACCTGCCTGGCCGCAAGCACTGAGCACAGAGCGGACACCCACGGACCGCATCGTCGGACAAGCGCCGGCACCTAACGACAAGCATCCTAAAAACAAGGGGACAGACATGACAGCCAAGAACGCGTTTTACGCACAATCCGGCGGCGTGACCGCCGTCATCAACGCCTCGGCTTGCGGCGTGATCGAGACCGCGCGTCTTCACTCGGTGCGGATCGGCAAGGTCTACGCCGGACGCAACGGCATCATCGGGGCCCTGACCGAAGATCTGATCGACACCAGCCGCGAGTCCGACGAGGCCATCGCCGCGCTGCGCTACACGCCCTCGGGCGCATTCGGCTCCTGCCGCTACAAGCTCAAGAGCCTGGAGGCCAACAAGCGCGAGTACGAGCGTCTGATCGAGGTCTTCAAGGCCCACGACATCGGCTATTTCTTCTACAACGGCGGCGGCGACTCCGCCGACACCTGCTACAAGATCTCCCAGCTCTCAGAGACCATGGGCTATCCGGTGCAGGCCGTCCATGTCCCCAAAACGGTCGACAACGATCTGCCGATCACCGACAACTGCCCGGGCTTCGGATCGGTTGCCAAATACATCGCCACCTCGACCCTGGAGGCCTCGTTCGACGTGCGCTCCATGGCGAAGACCTCGACCAAGATCTTCGTGCTCGAGGTCATGGGCCGTCATGCCGGCTGGATCGCCGCGGCAGGCGGATTGGTCGAAGACCACGGCATCCCCGTGATGATCCTCTTTCCGGAGATCGAGTTCGACCAGGAGCGCTTCCTCGCCGCGGTCAAGCAGAAGGTCGAGCAGCATGGCTACTGCACGATCGTGGTCTCCGAGGGCGCGAAATATCCGGACGGACGTTTTCTCGCCGAGCAGGGCACGCGCGATGCCTTCGGACACGCCCAGCTGGGCGGGGCGGCGCCGGTCGTGGCCAACATGATCAAGGATGCCACCGGCTACAAGTTCCATTGGGCGGTCGCCGATTACCTCCAGCGCGCGGCTCGTCATTTGGCCTCCAAGACCGACGTCGAGCAGGCCTATGCGATGGGCCGCGCCGCCGTCCAATTCGCCCTCGAGGGGCACAACGCCATCATGCCGACCATCAAGCGGGTCAGCCAGGACCCCTACCGCTGGGAGGTCGGCGAAGCGCCGCTGTCCGAGGTCGCCAACGTCGAGAAGTTCATGCCGCGCGAATTCATCTCGGAAGACGGTTTCGGGATCACGCCGGTCTGCAAGGACTATCTGATCCCGCTGATCCAGGGCGAGGACTATCCGCCGTTCGAGAAGGGGCTGCCGAAGTACGTCACCCTCAAGAATGTCGCGGTCGAGAAGCGGCTGCCGGCGTTCGAGATCTGAGGCGGCTCGGGGCGGGCCTGCGGCGGCCTGCCTCCAGCCGCCTGCCTCCGGATTTTTGCTTCTCGCTTTTCGCTGCCGGATTCAGGATCAGCGATAAACCTCAGAGCTTGAGCCTTTAGGCTGAAAGCTGGAGGCAGGCGCCTGGAGGCTGGAGGCAGGCGGCCGGAGCCAAACGGCAGACCCCGCTCAACGATCGAATGCCGTGTCGATCTCGGGCGCGCCCCCCGGGCGCGGCTCAATCCGCGCGCGATCATTGGGATTTCCCGGCACGCGATGAGCTACAATCGAGTGGATTCGACCTGACCCCGCCAACGCGACCCGCCGTGCATCGGCAGGACGGTCGCATCTCGGCGATTCCATCCGAACCACAGAGGCTGACCCATGGATCCGAAGCGCGTCCCACGCGGCGACAATATCCCGAGCGAGATCAACGTCATCATCGAGATACCGTCGCATGCCGAGCCGGTCAAGTACGAGATGGACAAGGCGACCGGCGCCATGTTCGTCGATCGCTTCATGTCCACGGCGATGCACTATCCCTGTAACTACGGGTATGTGCCGAACACCTTGTCCGCTGATGGCGATCCGGTCGACGTGATCGTGGTGACCCCTTATCCGCTGATCTCGGGATCCGTGATCAAGTGCCGGCCGATCGGCGTACTCAAGATGACCGACGAATCCGGCGACGATGCCAAGATCCTGGCGCTCCCGATCGACAAGCTCTTCAAGGGTTACCGCGAGATCGAGAGCTTCCGCGACATGCCAGCCCACCTGCTCGACCAAATCTCACATTTCTTTGAGCATTACAAAGACTTGGATGAAGGAAAGTGGGTCCGCGTCATGGGCTGGGGCGGCCGCGAGGACGCACGCGAAGAGATCATGAACAGCGTGAAAATGTTCGAAGAAGCACCCGAGAAACCGGCGTTCTGATGTGCCCGTCGCTCGCCCTTCCGTGGGGCGAGCGCTCGATGCGGCGTCTCGATCAGGTCATTCGCCGAGCCCCCTGCCGTCTCGCCGTGTCGGCATCCTTGCCGCCCGCGGCTCCATCACTGCGCGGATCACAAATGCCGTTCACACATTTCGACGAGAAGGGCGCGGCGCAAATGGTGGATGTCGGCGACAAGGCGGTCACCAGACGGCGGGCCGTGGCGGAGGGGAGCATCCGGATGCAGAGCTCCACGCTCGACCTGATCCTCGGCGGCGAAAACCGCAAAGGCGACGTGCTCGGAGTCGCGCGGATCGCGGGGATCATGGGCGCAAAGCGAACCGCGGACCTGGTGCCCTTGTGCCATCCCCTGAGTTTGACCCGGGTCGGTGTCGAGCTTGAGCCGCGCGCCGAGACCTCGAGTGTCTATTGTTCGGCGACGGTCGAGACCAGAGGGTCCACCGGGGTGGAGATGGAGGCGCTCTGCGCTGTTCAGGTCACCCTCCTGACCATCTACGACATGTGCAAGGCGGTGGATCGGGGAATGAGTATCGAAGGCGTACGCTTGCTCGAGAAGGAGGGAGGGCAATCCGGCCACTGGATCCGAGGCATTGCGCCTGCCGGCACCCGCGCACCTGATGCGGGCGATCCTCTTGCGGGCGATCTCGGCCAGGGTGGCTCTGACGAGCCCGGCGCGTCATGGAACAAGCGATGACTCAATTCGTGGAGTGGTCCGCCGCGCTCAGCGTCGGGATCGACGAGATCGACGCACAGCATCAGGCCCTGATCGACCTGATCAACGAGGTGCAGGATGCCGTCGTCGGGGGTGTCGCGCGGGAGCGTCAGCTCGATGCGCTCGGCCGGCTCGCCGAGTACACCAAGATCCATTTCGCCGTCGAGGAGAGCCTGATGCGCATCTTCGGCTATCCGGATTACGAGCGCCACAAGATGCAGCACGAGGGGCTTGTACGCAACATGCTTGAGGTGCAGCGTCGACTCGCGCTGGAGCAGGAGGCGCCGATCGACGAAGGCCTGATGCGGCACCTCAAGCATTGGCTGCTCGATCACATCCTGCAGAGCGATCAGGATTACAGCCGATTCTTTCTCGCCGCAGGCGCCCTGTCGCGACACCAAAAACCGTCCTGGTCGACCCGGATGTGGGACCACTTGTACTTCTGCGGCTCGAAATGCTGGAGTTGAGCCACGTCCGGTATCAGCCTAAACCGCTCGCGGCGCAATACGCATCGTTTGGTGGATTGGTTTGGCCGCACCAGCTCCGATAGCTATCGCAGCTGGCACGGCTTAAGATTCTGAAAAAATTAAGTTTTTAATCGACCCCAAAAAGGTCCGAGAAATCCCTGAGCACGACACACCATCGACGTCGCGCGCTTCAATCCGGACGCGGTTTAAGATGAATCCATTCTATCAACGCGCCCATTTCCTGACGGCTGCCGCACGGGTCGATCAATGCCCTGCGGACGAGGGTCGCGAGGTTGCATTCGCGGGGCGCTCGAATGCCGGCAAGTCCAGTGCAATCAATGCACTTTGCCATCAAAACGCCCTCGCGCGCACGAGCAAGACGCCCGGGCGGACGCAGCAGCTCATCTTTTTCCAACTGGACGAGACGCGACGCTTGGTCGATCTCCCCGGCTACGGATATGCCAAGGTTCCGGACTCGGTCAAGCGCGACTGGCAACAGCACATGGCGGCCTATCTCGAGCAGCGCAGCTCACTCGGCGGCCTCGTCGTCGTGATGGATATCCGCCATCCGCTGGCCGAGTTCGATCGTCAGATGCTCCATTGGGGCGGACGGGCCGATCTGCCGATGCTCGTTCTGCTCACCAAGGCCGACAAACTCAAAACCGGGGCGGCCCGCGCGACTCAGCATGCGGTCGAGCAGGCGGTCTCGAATATGGCGGGGCAGGTCGAGGTGATGCTCTTCTCCGCCCTGAAGCGCCAAGGTGTCGAGTCCGTCCAGCGCCTGCTCGATCGGTGGCTCCGGCTGGATGATGCAATCCCGCCCGCGGGTCCGTCGGACAATCGCACGGACGACTGAGGCCGAGACGGGCCGACGGTGCCGGCCGGACTGCACCGGCGCTCCGTCGGCCCGCGAGCCGGGTGCCTCGGGTCAGTAGCCCATACCCTGCGGCAGCGCCCCCTGATCGTAGCCGGGTACGCCATAACCGGGGGTACCGTAATCGGGCATCACCGGCGGATACCCCATGCCGCGGCGCTCGGCCGGATAAGGCATGCCGCCGGGATAGCCGCCCTGCGGGCCGTAGCCGTAACCATAACCCTGCGGCTCATAGCCGCCGTGAGGCGGCATGCGCGGCATCTCGGGCATCTCGGGAGTGCTGCCGAACAGGGCGCGGGCCGCCTCGATCTGCTCCTCGCTCATCGCCTCGACGGTCTTGCGATACGCCTCGAACCGCTCCTCCATTTCCTTGCGGCGCTCCTCCGCCGCGGCCCACGGCGGCGTTTCGGGCATCTCGACCCCGCGCTCAGCCGCATCGGCGCGCATTTGCTGCCAATGCGCATCGCGCATCGCACGGCGTTCCTCGGGGGTCATGGAACGCATCTGCTCACGCATCACGCGTCGTTGTTCGCGCATCGCGTCCATGTCCTCCGCCGACATGCCGTGACGCTCCGGCATGGCCGGAGGCTCGGGCATCTGCGGCAGATCGACCGACTCCCATGGCGGCATCTCGGGGAGCGCCAGGCCGATCTCGGCGGCACGCGCGCGCAGCTCTTCGTAGCGTTTCTCCCGTTCCGCCATCATGGCGGCGCGACGCTCCTCGGCCTTGGCTCTAGCCACCTCGCCGGGCTTGGGCGCATCGGTCGATGCATCGGTCGACGCATCGGCCGGTACATCGGCCGGCGCCGCAACCGGAGCGGGTGCCGCAGGCGCTTCGTTGGCGGGCGCGACCGGGGGTTGGCTCGATTCGCTCGCCTGCGGATCGGCGAAGGCCCCTTGGCCGATGACGAGCGCCAGGGTTGCCGCCGAGACGAGCGGGATCATGCGAGACGTGTCGGGCATGGAGGTACTCCTCGAAGTGGTGATCGTCAGGGAAGTTCGGCGGATCCGTCGCCTTCGGCTCGGTGTCGATCGACCGGGCAGGCGTGGCCGAACCCATCTCCGTAAACCTGCAACGGTTGCCGCCGTGCCCGTCGGGAATCAGCATCGTTTCGTGCTTTTGCAGGGTCATTGAACACCCCGGACGAACGCGGCAGCGCCACCGAGCTTAACCGATCCGTGACCCCGAGCGACACCCCCCTTCCTGCTCCCTTGCGGACGGTGATTTGCATGATCCCGGGATCCTGCGGTTGAACGGGAGTCGTGCTCGGCCGCGCAGCGGCCCCATGCGCGGAGGCGAGCCACACGCAGGCTCCCCGGGTTAGGATTGACCGCGTGGGTTGCGATACCCCGAAATTGACACGAGGAGCGTGTATGCAGATCGGCGACTTGATGAGCATGAGCGGCGTGGCGTTCGGAACCAGCGGTGCCCGCGGGTTGGCGCAGGCGATGACCGATCGGGTGTGCTACGCCTATACGGCAGGGTTTCTCGGCTATCTTCGCGCCGGCGGCCTGCTCGGCGCCGATGCCGAGGTCGGCTTGGGCGGCGACCTGAGACCCAGCACAAGCAGAATCCTGGTCGCCTGCGCCCGTGCAGCGCTGGATCTGGGCTGCCGACCCCGCTACCTCGGGCGTATCCCGAGTCCGGCCGTAGCCGCGTGGGGACTCGCCCGCGGCGCCCCGAGCCTGATGGTCACCGGCAGCCACATCCCGGACGACCGCAACGGCATCAAGTTCAATCTGCCGACGGGCGAGATCCTCAAACGCGACGAGGAAGGCATCCGCGGGCAACCGCTCCACGTCGACGAGACGCTCTTCGATCCGGCCGGCGGCTTTGTCGTAGACCAGTCCGGTGCACTTCCGAACGAGGACCCCCTCGCCTATCGGGACTACCTCGCTCGCTATCTGGATTTCTTCCCGTCGGGCTGCTTGGACGGCTTGCGGGTCGGTGTCTACGAGCATTCCAGCGTCGCGCGGGGAGCCTATGTCGACGTGCTCGAGGGGCTCGGGGCACGCGTGACACGGCTGGGATTCTCGGAGGTCTTTGTCCCTGTCGATACCGAAGCGATTCGCCCCGAAGACGTCGCCCTCGCGCGCGAGTGGGCCGCGACGGGGAGCTTCGATGCCCTGGTCTCCGCCGACGGGGACGGCGACCGTCCGCTGATCGGCGACGAGACGGGAGACTGGCTGCGCGGGGACATCGCCGGGATCCTGTGCGCGCGCCAACTCGGCGCCCGCGGGGTGGTGACACCGGTCAGCAGCAACACGGCGGTCGAGCGATCCGGCTGGTTCGAGACGGTGCTGCGCACCCGGATCGGATCGCCCTTCGTCATCGAAGGGATGCAGGATCTCATCGACCGGGGCATGGACCGGGTGGTCGGCTACGAGGCGAACGGGGGCTTCCTGCTCGCCACCGACATCGAGCAGGATGGCCGAATCCTCCCTGCCCTGCCCACACGCGACGCGGTCTTGGTCGCGATCGCCATCCTGCGCGCGGCCGTGGAGCAGAGAAAACCCGTGTCGGCCCTGTCCGCCGCGCTCCCGCGCCGCGTCACGCGGAGCGATCGTCTGAAGGATTTCCCGACCGAGATCGCTCGGGCGCGCCTTGCCGAGATGCATCGCGGCGATCCTGCCCGAGACAAGGCCGCGGCGCAGGCCGTGTTCGGCGCCGCATTCGGTCCGGTCGCGGATCTCGACGCCACGGACGGTCTGAGGATCACCTTCGTCAGCGGCGAGATCGCGCATCTGCGCCCGTCGGGAAACGCCCCTGAGCTGCGGGCCTACACCGAGGCGGACAGTCCGCAGCGCGCCGAGGAGATGAACCGGATCTGCATGGATATCCTCGCCAAGTGGCGTGCTTAAACCGCGTCAGGGATAAGGCCCTTCGTGGCCTCGAGGGCGCCATGCTCCGGCCGACATCGATTTAGACCCTCGGACGCGGTTTAAGCGCGGTTTAAGCAGCGTTGAGCTCGTCGATCAAGGCGCCGGGGTCCGTGTCGTCGAGACGGGCGAAGAGCGCGGCGGTACGGCGCTCCAGGTCGCGTGTATCGGCCTGCAGCACGACCTCTTTGACGTCCAGGATGGCGCCCGGCTGCATGCTGAATTCACGTAACCCGATTCCCAGAAGGAGGCGGGTGAAGCGTGGATCGCCGGCCATCTCGCCGCACATACTGACCGGTCGCTTCAGGTCGCGCGCGGCCTCGATGGTCATGCGCACCAGCCGCAAGATGGCCGGATGCGTGGGGTCGAAGAGATAGTTGACGCCGTCGTCGAGTCGGTCGATCGCAAGGGTGTACTGGATGAGATCGTTCGTGCCGATCGACAGAAAGTCCAGACGCCGAGCCAGTGCACGTGCGCAAAGGGCCGCCGCGGGCACCTCGATCATGGCCCCGATCGGAAGGTTCGGATCGTATTGGAGACCGTCGCGGTCGAGCTGAGCCTTGATCTGCCGGATCAGCGCGAGAACGGTATCGACCTCGTGCACGCTGGAGACGAGCGGCAACATCAGTCGAACGGGTCCGATTGCGCCGGCGCGCAGGATCGCGCGCAATTGCGGGCGAAAAAGGTCGGGCTCCTTCAGGCAGAGGCGGATCGCGCGCAGTCCGAGCGCGGGGTTCGAGACCCCGGGCGCCGGTTCCGACGCCGTATCGATGCGTTTCTCGACGCCCAGGTCCAGCGTGCGGATGGTCACCGGGATGCCGCCGAGCCCGGCGACGATCTCTGCGTAGTTCGCCAGGTGCTCCTCCTCGTCGGGGAGATCACGGCGATTCATGTAGAGGAACTCGGTGCGGTAGAGTCCGACCCCGCCGGCACCGTTGGCGGTCGCAAGCTCCACGTCTTCGGGAAGCTCGAGATTCGCCAGGAGATCGATCGCGACCCGGTCGCGCGTGACGCAGGCGCGCCCGACCAGCCCACGCAAACGCAACTGACGGGCCTCTGCTGCTCGCAGCCGGTCACGGAAAAAGGTCAGGGTCAGCGGGTCCGCATCGGCAAGGACGGTGCCGGTCTCGCCGTCCACCAGGATGAGCTCGCCTTGACGCAGGTAGCGCGTGATGTTGTGGATGCCCATCACGGCGGGCACCCCGAGACTGCGTGCCAGGATGGCCGTGTGGGACATGGGCCCGCCGAACTCGGTCACGAAGGCGACCGCACCGCGATGGTGCAGGAGGATCGCATCCGCGGGGGTGAGGTCGCGCGCCACCACGACGCGACCTGCCAGATCCTGAGCCGATGGCTCGCTTTGCTCGACGGCGCCTTGCAGGAAGGTCTGAATCTGCTGGACGACATGCTCGACGTCGTCGCGGCGGGTGCGCAGATAGGGGTCGTCCATCTCGTCGAAGATCCCCACCAGGGTGTCGCGCTGGCGTTGCAGCGCCCACTCCGCATTGCAGAGCTCCTCGGCAACGATGCGGCGCACCTCCTCGACCAAGGCGGCATCCTCGAGCATCAGGAGGTGGGTGTCGATGAACTCGGCAATGTTGAGCGGCGTATGGCGAGGGATCTGGTTGCGCACGGCCTTCAATGCCTGGCGCGCTGCGGTGACGGCCAAGTCGAGTCGCTCGATCTCGGCGGCGACCTCGTCGACCGCAATCGAGGATTGCGAGGCGGCACGGCCGCCGCGTCCGTCCACGAAGGCGGGTCCGAGCGCCAGCGAGCGGCTCGTCGAGATGCCGATCCCCTGAAAAGCGGTGGTCATTCCGACTCTCCGAAGCGCTCGCCGATCAACGCCTCGATCGCCGCCATGGCGGCATCCTCGTCCTCGCCGGAAGCCTCGACCGTGATCCGGGTCCCTTGGCTCGCGGCCAGCATCATCACGCCCATGATGCTCTTGCCGTTGACGCTCTGACCGCGCCGCTCGATCTCGACATGGCTGGCGAATCGTCCGGCGCATTGCACGAGCTTGGCCGCCGCACGGGCATGCAGACCCAGCTTGTTGAGGATCTCGATCTCTTTGCGAATCATGTGCGGTCGTCTCGTCGCGCGCAGAGCAATACGCCGTCGCGCCCGCCCTGCAACGCCTTCTCGGTCACGGCGTCCAGGTCGAGCGAGGCGTAGGTCAAGGCACGCAACAACATGGGCAGGTTCAATCCGGCAATCACCCTCAAACGCTCGTGGATCGCGAGCAGCGATACCGCGACATTCGCCGGTGTGGCGCCGTAGAGATCCGTCAGGATCAGGACGCCGTCTCCGACATCCAGTCGATCCACGCACTCGGCGGCTTGGGCGGCCAAGATCTCGCACGGCATGTCGTTGACGACCTCCATCGCTTCGACGCCCGGCGGACGTGCGCCGAGTATCGCGGTCGCGACCCGCAGCAGATCCATGCCGAGCGGCCGATGGGTGATCATGAGGAGACCGACGCTCAAGGGAGCTCCCGATGCCGCACCATCACCTGATGGCCTTCGGACTCGAAATGATGCCGCAGGGATTCGGTCATATAGACCGAGCGGTGCTGCCCGCCCGTGCAGCCGATCGCAATCGTCAGATAGCTGCGCCCGTCCGTTTCGAAGCTGGGGATCCAACGATCGAAGAACCCCTGGATGTCGGTGCGCATCCGACAAAAGGCCTCCGCGGAATCGAGGAACTCGATCACCGGCCGATCGCGTCCGGTCAAGCGGCGCAGCTCGGGTTGCCAATGCGGATTGGGTAGGCTGCGCAGGTCGAAGACAAAGTCCACGTCGTGCGGAACACCGTGCTTGAAGCCGAAGGACTGGAGCAGGATGGATGCCTTCGGCGAGTCGCCGCCGACCAAGCGGCTGCGCACGAGATCGCGCAGCTCGTGGACGTTGGTCTGGGTCGTGTCGATGCAGATGTCCGCACAGCTGCGAATCGGCTCGAGGAGGCGGCGCTCGAGCGCGATCGCCTCGGGCAGCGAACGGTCCCCGCGGGTCAAGGGATGCTTGCGGCGGGTCTCGCTGAAACGCTTGATCAGGGTTTCGGTGTGGGCGTCGAGGAAGAGGACATCGCAACCGATGCCGCGCTCGCGCGCCGAGCGAACCAGCTCTGGAAGGTGTCGGAGCTCCTCGGGGCCACTGCCCGGACTGGTCCGGGCGTCGATCCCGACCGCCGTCATCGTGAAGGCATCATCGAGCCCCTCGTGCAGTCCCAGCGCGAGATCCTGCAGCAAGAACAGCGGCAGGTTGTCGATACAGTAGAAACCCACGTCTTCCAGGGTATGGAGCGCGACGCTCTTTCCCGAGCCGGACAGACCGCTCAGGATAACGAGCCTCATCGGCTTGCCGACGGCCTGCGGCTGCTCGCGCCCCGGCTCAGGTGCGGATGGTCGGCTCATGACGGTGTTCTCGGCGGATCGGGTCGATCGATGCTGATGGCACGCGCCTGGCGGTCGACGAAGTCGACGCCGGCATCGTATCCGCGGATGCGCAGAATCTGGTGTCGCACGGCCGCCTCGACCAGGATTGCCAGATTGCGGCCGGGGGCGACCGGCATCGTGATCTTGGGGACCGCGACGCCGAGGATATTGCGCACCGAGAGGCTGCCGCTGAGTCGGTCGATGCACTCGAGCTGCTGCTGGTCGAGCGGCTGGAGATCGATGATGAGATTCAGTGTCTTGCTGCGCACGACGGCACCCTCGCCGAACATGGCGCGAATGTTGAGAATCCCCAGACCGCGGACCTCGAGAAAATCGCGCAGGGCTTCGGGGCAGGTCCCCTCCAGGGTCTCCGGGGCGATGCGTGCGAAACGCGGCGCGTCGTCGGCGATGAGCCGGTGGCCGCGCGAGATCAGATCGAGCGCCAGCTCGCTCTTGCCGACCGCCGGATCGCCGACCAAAAGGACGCCCATGCCCAGGACCTCGATGAAGACGCCGTGCACCGTGCGGCGCTCGGCGAGTGCATGGGTCAGAAAATAGCGCAGGTGGTTGATCAGCTCTTCGTCGCCGAGGGAGGAGCCGATGAGCGGCGTACGTGTCTGCTCGGCGGCCTCGCGGAAGGCGGCCTCCGGCTCGATGCCGTCGGAGAAGATGACGGCGGCCGGGTGATCCGAGAAGAGCTTCTGCACGGTCTCGCCGAAGGCGGTCCGGCCCAGTTGGGCCAGGTAGATCAACTCGGCATTGCCGATCACCTGCAGCCGATTCGGATGGATACAGTTCAGGGAGCCGATGAGCGACTGCCGTGTGCTGCCCGGAGCCTCTGTGCGCAGCAAGCGTGCGCTCGCCGGCTCCGGCGTGATCCAGCGCAGCTTGAGCCGGGGGCCGGTTTGTGCGATCAGGGATTGAAGGCTTTCGATCATCGCTGGCGACCCGGCTTGGCCGCTAGGTGGCCTTCAAAAGGTCCAGAATCGCCGCGGGCGAGTCGGCGTCGCGCAGCTGCGACCGCGTTGCCGACTCGCTGAATCGCCCTGCCAGATAGGCGAGCAGCTGGAGGTGCTCCTCGGTCGCCGTCTCCGGAACCAAGAGCGCAAAGGCAAGATCGACCGGTTCGCCGTCGGCGGCGTCGTAATCCACCCCCCGAGTCGTTTGCACGAAAGCCCCGATGACCTGCGAGACCTCCTTGATCCTCGCATGAGGCAGGGCCACACCGTGGCCGAGCCCGGTGCTGCCGAGGCGTTCGCGCTCGAGGAGACGCTCGAAGACATTCTCCGTGCTCAAGCGCGGATGGTCGTTGGCGAGCAGCTCGGCAAGGGTCTCGAGCAAGCGTTTCTTGCTGGAAATCTCGAGCCCCTGACCGATTCGGGCCTCGTTGATCAGTTCGGGGCTGAGCATCGATATCGGCTCCCGTGCGCCGCGGGTAACGGGCGTTTCGGCTGGCTCTTGAATAGAGGCCCGCGCAGCGATGGCGAGCGAGGGTATGTGATCATGGATCCTGAGTATCCTCGAATGTTCGGCCGGGGTCGGCACTTGCGCCTGCCCGCCTTTGTAACCGATCCCGTTCGTGGAATACCTCCGACGGGCAAGTGCCCGCCGGAGGTCTCGGAGGCGTCTGCGCGACGCCGGGAGCGTCAGATCTGGTCGGGCTCTTCGCCCTCGCTGATCTTCGGGCTCGCACCGCGATGATCGTTCTTTTTCTCCTTATGGCGAAGCACTTGGCGATCGAGCTTGTCGATCAGCCCGTCGATCGCGGCGTACATGTCCTCGTGGACCGAGTCGGCAAAGAGCTTGTTGCCGTTGATGTGCAGCGTCGCTTCCGCCTTTTGGGCGAGCTTCTCGACGCTGAGAATGACATGCGCGTTGATGACGTGGTCGAAGTGCCGCGCAAGGCGCTCGAACTTCGTGTCGACGTAGCCCTTCAGCGCCTCGGTGACGTCGATGTGGTGACCCGTCAAGTTGATCTGCATCTGGTGACTCCTTATGGTTCAGACCGCCTGCTAATCCAGGCGCTTGCGCTCGTTCGAGGGTGGTACCCCCATGGCCTCGCGGTACTTGGCGACGGTTCGCCGCGCGACATTGATCCCCTGATCGGCGAGCTCTTGTGCGATTTTGCTGTCGCTCATCGGCTTTCTCGCGGACTCGCCGGCAATCAGCTTGCGGATCAGGGCACGAATCGCGGTCGACGAGCACTCCCCGCCGGACGCGGTGTTGACGTGCGAGGAAAAGAAATACTTGAATTCGAAGGTTCCCCGCGGCGTATGCATGTATTTCTGCGTCGTCACCCGGGATACGGTCGACTCGTGCAGCTCCAACGCCTCGGCGACATCACGCAGAACCATCGGCTTCATCGCCTCGTCCCCGTGCTCGAAGAACTCCTGCTGCATCTCGACGATCTTCGCGCCGACACGCAGCACCGTGTCGTTGCGGCTGGCCAGGCTCTTGATGAACCAGCGTGCCTCCTGCAAATGGCTCTTCATGGTGACGCCGTCCGCGCTTTGATCGGCACGCCGAATCAGGCGCGCATAGTCGGCGTTCACTCTGAGTTTAGGCATTGACTCGGGATTGAGCTCGACCGACCATCGCCCTTCGCGTTTGCGCACGAAGATATCGGGGACGACATACTGTGCCGGTGCGCCGGCGATCAGGCTTCCGGGTCGCGGATTGAGACGGCGGATCAAGGCCAGCGCACCGGCAACCGTCTCCTCGGACTCCTTCAGCTGGCGGACCAAGGCGGCGACGTCGCGCTTCGCCAAATACTCGAACCCGTCGCGGCAGATCGCCATCGCAGCGTTTCGCCAAGGCGTTTGGGCGGGCAGCTGGCTCAGTTGAATCAGCAGGCACTCGGGGAGATTGCGTGCACCCACGCCCGGGGGGTCGAAGGACTGAATGCGGTGAACGACTGCCTCGACCTCCTCTGCGCTGATCTCGGGATGGTCGACGGTGAGGAGCAGCTCCTCGACATCGATGCGCAGGTAGCCGTCCACGTCGATCGAATCGATGACCGCTTGGGCGATCATGTTGTCGCGCTCGCTCAGCCGACAGAGGTTGAGCTGCCAGGCAAGATGGTCGAGCAGGGTCTGAGGGCGGCTCTGTTGGGCAAAGGGATCGTAATCCGAGCCGTCGTCGGAGCCGTGCGAGGTGCTCGGCAGATGTGAGTCGAAGACGTCGGTCCAGAGCGTGTCGACCGGCAGCTCTTCGGGCATTTCGTTGGATTCGGCGTGGATCTCGCGATCGACGGTTTGCTCGACCACGGGGCGCGGCGTCTCGATGTCTTCGCTCTGGATCGTGCCCGACTGCGGCTCCTCCCCGACGTTGAATCGGTCCGCTTCGTCGCCTTCCTCCAACATCAGGTTGGTATCCAGCGCCTCCTGAATCTCCTTTTGGAGCTCCAACGTCGAGAGCTGCAACAGACGGATCGCCTGCTGCAACTGAGGCGTCATGGTCAGGTGTTGGCCGAGCCGAAGCTGGATGGATTGCTTCATGGATCGCGGATGCGCTTTTCGAGGTGTTCGATCAGGTGGCCGCCATGGCCAATACTGCTCGATTCTAGCCGTTTCAGTCCGGTGAAGGCGTCATCAGCCGAGGCAGGAGCCTCATCTTACACCCAACATCTCGGAAAGAGCAGCCAAGCGATTGGCCTGTCGGCGTGCGGGCGTGCTGGCGCCTACATGGAGAAATCCGCGCCCAGGTAGACATCGCGCACTTGTTGATCCGCCAAGAGCTGCGCCGGGGTGCCTGCCGCAATGACGCACCCGGAGCTGATGATGTAGCCGCGGTCGCAGATATCGAGGGTCTCGCGTACGTTGTGATCGGTGATCAGCACACCGATCCCGCGATCGCGCAGATGCGACACGATGGCCTTGATGTCGCCCACGGCAATGGGATCGACCCCGGCGAAAGGCTCATCGAGCAGCATCACCACGGGGTCGACCGCAAGCGCGCGCGCGATCTCCAGACGCCTTCGCTCCCCGCCCGAAAGGCTGAGCGCAAGCGATCCGCCGACATGGGCAATTCCCAGCTCCTCGAGCAGGCGCTCGCAGTGCTGGTTGCGCTCGGCACGGGACAGGTCGCCGCGCGCCTCCAGGACCGCAAGGATATTCTCGCGTGCGCTGAGCTTGCGAAAGACCGAGGGCTCCTGCGCGAGATAACTGAGTCCGGCGCGGGCACGGGCATGCATCGGCTTGAGGGTGATGTCCTGCCCGCTCAGCGCGATGCGCCCCTCATCGGCCGGAATCAGGCCGACGATGAGATAAAAGCAGGTGGTCTTACCCGCGCCGTTCGGTCCGAGCAGACCCACGACCTCGCCTGCATCCACACCGACGCTGACGTCGCGCAGGACCTGACGGCCGCGATAGCTCTTCTTCAGATGCTCCGCGCGCAACGTGTAAGACCGGCCGTCCGAAAGAAGGTCGTTCATCTAAACCGCGCTGGCTCGGAGACTTTTGGCGGCATCCGCAATGCTGTCCCGCATCGCCCCCGGTGATCGCTTTCCGGCACGGTGTGGTCTCATTCCTCCTCCGGCGTGATGGTGATCTTGACCCGTCCGCTGCCCCCCGCGCGAAAATGGGCGCGAGCGCGATCGTAGACGATGCGCTCGCTCGCGACGCGGTCGGCCCCCTGAATCAGCAAGGCATCATCGATGAGTGTGAGCTCGTCCTTGTCGGCGTCGTATTCCATCCGTTTGGCGAAGGCCAAGACCTCGCCTTCGTCGTTGTCGAGGAGCTGTTTGAAGCTCGCCGGGGCGCCGAGTGCGATGATGAAGCGCGGGCGGCGGTCGTCGCGATGATAAACGGTCACGTGATCGCCGAGGAGTCGCATACTCCCTTGGTCGACCTGGACGTTTCCGACATAGATGCTGGTGTTCTCCGCCTCCAGGACCTCGACATCGTCTGCTTCGATCAAGATGGGTTGGCTCGCATCCTCCTCGAGCGCCGCCGCCGGGGCGCACGCGATGGCCACGGCGAAGGCCAGGGTCGCGGTCGTGACGGTGACCCGGCGCCGCCGGTCGTTGAATCCTCTCTCGCTCATGGCTCCTCGATCTGCTCGGGTGCGATAAAGATGTATGCGCGTCCGTCGAACTGGGCACGCACGGGTTCGTCGTACCACAGGCGCATCCCGGTGGCGGTCAGGCGATCCGACGCGCTGGTGACTTGGACCGGCCGATCGGTTTCGGCGAAAGCCTTCTTGTGCCAGATACGCAACAGCTCGGTCTCCATGTGGGTGCCGGGTCGGGTCGCGTCACCGCTGCGCTCGAGCTCCACCGCCCCCTCGAGCCGGACCTCCTCGCCGCCGGGCAGAACCAGACCGCTATTCGCACGTGCGCGCCAGGGCTCGACGGCGACCTCGCCCTCGCGCTGATAGAGGGTCATGCGCGGGCGATCGAGCTCCGAGACGTCCTCCTCGACGTATTGGCGCAGCTCGTCGGCGACCAGGCTCCGGCTCGGGTTGCCCGTGTCGTCGGTCTCCACGGCGTTGAAGCGCACGACGACATAGTCCGGCAGCCGCGCACGCTCGACCTCGGGTGCCGGCGGCTCGGGTTCGGGGCGCAGCTGCCACCACCCCAAGAGCCCGGAAGCGACGAAGAAGGCGGCGAGCATCCACTGCCGAGCCGACCAGATGGGCAGGTCGCTGACCCGAGGACGTTCGCTCATGGCGTGCCGGCGATCATCCCCGCCCAGGTGCCCTGCGCCTCCATGATCAGCTCGCAGACCTCGCGCGCAGCCCCGCGACCACCGCGCGCTTGGGTGCAGAGATGGGCGTGACCGCGCACGAGATGGTGCGCGTCGGCGACCGCGATGGCGAGTCCGACCCGACGCATGATGGGCAGATCCACGAGGTCGTCCCCGACATAGGCGATGGCGTCGTCGTCAAGGGCGATTTCGCGCTTGAGCGCCTCGTAGGCCGGGAGCTTGTCGCGGCAGCCTTGGAAGAGGTGCTCCACACCGAGACTCTTCATGCGGATGCTGACCACCTGCGAAGTACGGCCCGTGATGATACCGATCCGCACACCGCTCTCCTGAAGCATCACCATGCCGTGTCCGTCACGCGAGTTGAATGCCTTGTACTCCTGGCCGTCGTCGCCGAGATAGAGGCTGCCGTCGGTCAGCACCCCGTCGACGTCGAAGATGACCAGGCGGATCCGGGCGGCGCGTTCGAGGATGTCTTGCATGGGGGCGGTCCTCTTGGGTGTCGAGTTGGGTGGCGGGAGGCTCCGGTTTCTAGCTTCCAGCTTCCTGCGATTAGCTATCAGCTTTCAGCTTCCGGGTGCCAACCTTTGGCTGGCGGCTGGCGGCTGGCAGCTTCCTCACATAACCCCGGCGCGCAGCAGATCGTGCATGTTCAGTGCGCCGACGGGTCGGCCGGTGTCGTCGATGACCAGCAGCGCGTTGATGGATCGCGACTCCATGAGGCGCAGCGCCTCGGCGGCGAGGGCGTCGGCCTTGATCGTGATGCAGTTGCGGGTCAGAACGGTGTCGATGGCGGTGCGATGGACATCGATCCCGCGGTCGAGCGCGCGTCGCAGGTCACCGTCGGTGAAGATTCCGGCAAGGCGGCCGTCGTCCTCGACCACGGCGCTCATGCCCAAGCCTTTGCGGGACATCTCTTCCAGGGTCGCGCGCAGGGTCGTGCCCAGGGGAACCGACGGCAATTGCTCGTCGCGATGCATGACCTCGCCGACATGCAGCAACAGCCGCCGTCCGAGACTGCCGGCCGGGTGGGAGCGGGCAAAGTCCTCGGCGGTAAAGCCGCGGCTCTCGAGCAGCGCGATGGCCAGTGCATCGCCCATCACCAGGGTTGCGGTGGTGCTCGAGGTCGGGGCAAGGCCGAGCGGACAGGCCTCGCTTGCGACGCTCACGTCGAGATGGACGTCGCCCTCTCGCGCCAAGGTCGACTTGGGCTTGCCGGTCATGCTGATCAGCGGCACGCCGAGCCGCTTGAGCAAGGGCAGAAGCGTCAGCAGCTCGGCCGTTTCGCCCGAGTTGGACAGGGCCAGGACCACGTCGCGGGGCGTGATCATGCCGAGGTCGCCATGGCTGGCCTCACCCGGATGCACGAAGAACGCGGGGCTGCCCGTGCTCGCAAGGGTCGCCGCGATCTTGCCGCCGATGTGGCCGGACTTACCCATTCCGAGGACGACGATTCGGCCCTCGCAGGCCAGCATGTAGCGGCACGCGGCCACGAAATCGTCGTCGATCCGCTCGGCCAAAGCGGTCACCGCGCCGGCCTCGGTCTCGACGACGGCGCGCCCGAGCGCCTTGATCTTGGACGATTCGCCAATCTCGAGCTGCGCCTGCGGGCTGCCGAGTCTGCGTGGATCTGTCATGCTGCTCCGAGGTCCTCCGTTGCGCCGTCTGCGCATCGGCGACGGCGCGATGCAAAATACACCAATGAGCGCCCCGGTGTCCCGCCACGACGCGGCTCGGCTCGCTTCATCCGGGCACGGCAGCGCGGCGCCGGGGCGCGGGACCAACCAATCGGAGTGACATCGAAATCATGAGTCGCATTCGTCCCGTCAGAACCGGCTGGGATCCGACGCCCGGCGACGCCGACTTCTATCCCGACGACCTCCCCGAAGACTGGCGGTTGACCTATTTCGCCAACGCGCTCGACGGCGTTGCACTCGACGCTGCTGCCTGGGGACCTGTCGATTCGGGGCGCATCGCGCAATGGTGCAGCGATGTGCCGGATTCCTTCGCATTCTATCTCCACCATGACCCCTCCGCCGAGGCGCTCGCAACGCCTGCCGGGGTTCAAGCGCTCATCGGGGAGCGTTTCGGCGGGTGGATCCTCTGTCCGGATCAAGTCGCCGCCGGCTGCCTTCACGAGCCCGCGTACCTGCTGCTCGACGCCCTATCGGTAGCGGATTCTCGCGCATCGGCCCTTGCCTGTGCGGTGCCCGCGGGGCTCGATCGGGATCTGCGCGCGGCGCGCCGCTGGTTGGAGGAGCTTGCCTCGGCGGCCCAAGGGCGCCCCGCGCTCGCGTTGATGGGCAGGGCGCGATTCGAGGACGTGCGCCGTTGGCAATCACTCGTGGAGTTGCTCGGCCTAGGTTGACGATCCGGCGGTTGCGGCTCCGGCGGAGGTTGACGCTCCGGCGCAAGCCCGCCAGAATGGCGTGTTTTCCAACCGCGCCGACAGCGATACGATCTATGGGAAGTCGACGCCCCCGAGCGGCGCGCCCCGCCGCAGTCTCCGCGATCGGCTCCTCCGAGCCCGCGGCTCAGCCCGATGCCGCAGGCCCCGGCTCTTCGCCGGAGAAGGGCTCGCGTCCCGGCGGCGATGTTCTGGTGAAGATTCGCGGACTGTCTTTCCGCCGCGGCTCGCAGGTCGTGCTCCACCGCGTCGATATGGATATCCGGCGCGGCGACGTCACCGCCGTCATGGGGCCGAGCGGCACGGGAAAGACGACCCTGCTCAAACTCATCACCGGGCAGCTACGCCCGGATGCCGGCACCATCGAGGTCGACGGCCAGTCCGTGCACACGCTCGGGAAAACGGCCTTGTTTCGGCTACGTCGGCGGATGGGGATGCTGTTTCAAAGCGGCGCCCTTCTGACCGACCTGAATGTCTTCGAGAACGTCGCTTATCCGCTGCGCGAGCATACGGACCTCGGTCCCTCGATGCTGCGCAAGCTGGTTCTGCTGAAGCTCGAGGCGGTCGGTCTGCGCGGTGCACGTGACCTGATGCCGAGCGAGCTCTCGGGCGGGATGGCACGTCGCGTGGCCCTGGCCCGCGCGATTGCGCTGGATCCCGACATGATCCTCTACGACGAGCCCTTCACGGGTCAGGATCCCATCTCCAAAGGCATGCTGGTGACCCTGATCCGACAGCTCAACGACGCCGCGGGCCTGACGAGCATTTTGGTGTCCCACGACGTGGACGAGACGGCCAGTATCGCCGATCACATCTACGTCATCTCTCACGGAGAGGTCATCGCGCAGGGGACGCCGCGGGAGATCGCCGCGGACCGCTCGGCCTGGGTGCGTCAGTTCATGGACGGCCTGCCGGACGGGCCAGTGCATTTCCACTACACGGCACCGCCCTTGGCGGATGATCTGCTGCAGCGGGGTGTCGCCTGATGCTTCTCGACGGCTTGGCGCGGCTGGGACGCAGCGGGCTCGGCACCTTGGAGCGACTCGGGCGGGCGCACCTGCTGCTCGCCGGTATGGTGCTGGGCGTCGGCGAGGTGCTGCGACGTCCGGGTCTGCTCGTCGCACAACTCTTCAATATCGGGGTGCTCTCGATGTTGATCATCGGGGTGTCCGGGTTGTTCGTCGGCATGGTGCTGGGTCTGCAGGGTTATTACGTGCTCGCCCAGTTCGGCGCGGCGGAAAGTCTCGGCGTCATGGTCGCGTCCTCGCTGGTGCGCGAGCTCGGCCCGGTGGTCACTGCCCTTTTGGTGGCGGGGCGCGCCGGCTCCGCCCTGACCGCCGAGATCGGTCTGATGAAAGCAACCGAGCAGCTCTCGGGTCTCGAGATGATGGCGGTCGATCCGGTGCGCCGCATCCTGACCCCGCGCTTTTTCGGCGGAGTGCTCGCCATGCCGCTCCTGGCGGCCATGTTCAGCGCGGTCGGTGTGCTCGGCGGCTATTTTGTCGGTGTCGGTCTGCTCGGCGTGGACTCGGGATCCTTTTGGAGTCAGATGCAGTCGAAGGTCGACTTCCAGGAAGACATCGTCAACGGCGTGATCAAGAGCGTCGTTTTCGGTGTCGTGGTGACCTGGATCGCACTCTTTCAAGGGCATGACTCGGTTCCGACGTCCGAAGGCGTGAGTCGCGCGACCACGCGCTCGGTGGTTCATGCCGCACTGGCGGTGCTGGGACTCGATTTCGTCTTGACGGCCTTGATGTTCGGGGAGTGATGGGTATGGCAAAACAACGCGGCATCGAGATCCTGGTCGGCCTCTTCATGGCGGTGGGCTTCGTCGCCATGTTCTTCCTGGCGATGCAGGTGAGCAATCTGAGCGCGGCGGTCAACGGCGAAGGCTATCGCTTGACCGCGCGTTTCTCCAACGTCGGCAGCCTCAAGGCGAGGTCGCCGGTGAGTATGGCGGGCGTGCGCGTCGGGCGTGTCGAGGACGTGAGCTTCGACAAAGACACCTACGAGGCGGTCGTCACCATGCGCATCGATACGGCCACGGACACGATCCCGGACGACACCTTCGCGAACATCTTCACCGCCGGGCTGCTCGGGGAACAGTACATCGCCCTCGAGCCGGGCGGAAGCATGGACTATCTGCGCGACGGCGACGAGATCGCCCATACCCAGTCGGCCCTGATCCTGGAGCAGATGATCGGACAATTCCTATTCAGTAAAGCCGGAGGTGACTAATGCCGTACCGACGTTCCTTCTTCGTACTTTTTGCCCTGCTCGGCGTGCTCTGGACGAGTGCGTCCTTCGCTTATGCGGACGACGCGACGGCCCTGGTCAAGCGGACCACCGAAAATATGCTGAAGACGCTCGAAGCACGCCGCTCGGAGGTCGACCGCGATCCCTCGCTGATCTTCGGGATGATCGAGAGCGGGGTCGCGCCCCATTTCGATTTCGAGCGCATCACGCAGGGTGCGGTCGGGCAATCCTGGCGCAATGCGACGCCCGCACAGCAACGTGCACTGGTCAACGGCTTCAAACAGGTACTGATCCGGACCTATGCGCGCTCGATCTTGAGCTATTCGGGCGAGGAGATCCGCTACCTGCCGGTCAAGCCCGGTCGCCAGCCGTCCACCGTCACGGTCGCCACTGAGATCCTCTCGCCCGGTTCCGCGCCGATCCCGGTGGACTATCGGATGCACAACAACTCCGGTGGCTGGAAGGTCTACGACGTAGTCATCAACAACGCCAGCCTGGTCGGGAACTACCGCACGAGCTTCTCCAACGAGATCCGCCAAGGCGGGATCGACGGCCTGATCGCAAAGCTCGGCGAGATGAACACGCGGACGGGCGAATGAAGGAGGCACGACTGACGCCCCTCGGCGAGGGGCGTTACGCCCTCGACGGCGTCTTGGACTTCTCCACGGTCAACCGTATCGCCGTCGGCGGAATCGCGTTGTTCAAACGGAATGCCTCGGTCGATATCGACCTCGCCGGCGTGGAGTCCGCGAACAGCGCAGGGCTCGCGCTCTTGCTGGAGTGGCTTGACGTTGCCCGTGCGCGCGGCGCCCGGGTGACCTATCGGAACCTGCCGAATTCGCTGATGCGAATCGCCGCCGTGTCGAACATCGCCACTCTCTTGCCGGTGGAATCCGCCGTCGGTCGCTGAGGTTCCGGCGCCACGGGGTGTCTTTGCCCGGATGTGGACGCGCCCTGCGCGGTTCCGCCGTCGACCCCATCCAAAAACATCGCATACCGCTCTGCGCGCGGTTTAAGGTCTTCATGGACAAACTTCTCATTACAGGCGGTGCCCCGTTACAGGGTCAGGTTCGCGCGTCGGGCGCGAAGAATGCCGCCTTGCCGATCCTCGCCGCCACACTCTTGGCGGATGCGCCCGTGACGCTCGGCAATATCCCGCGTCTGCGCGATATCAGAACCACATTGGAGCTGCTCGGACGCATGGGGGCCTCCTTGTCGCTCGAGGACGGGTGCCGGGTGAAGGTGCAACCCCGCGAGCTGACCAGCTTCGCCGCGCCCTACGAGCTCGTGAAGACGATGCGCGCCTCGATCTTGGTCCTCGGGCCGCTGCTCGCGCGCTACGGTCAGGCCGACGTCTCTCTGCCGGGCGGCTGCGCGATCGGTGCGCGGCCGGTCAACCTGCATATCGACGGGTTGCGCGCCATGGGCGCGGAGATCCATGTGGAGGGCGGCTATATCCGTGCGCGTGCCCAACGCCTGCACGGCGCGCGTCTGGTGATGGATCTGGTCTCGGTCACGGGCACCGAGAACCTGCTGATGGCCGCGAGCCTGGCGGACGGCGAGACCTTGATCGAGAATGCGGCACGCGAGCCGGAGGTGATCGATCTCGCCGAGTTTCTGATCGCACTGGGCGCGCGGATCGAGGGCGCCGGAACAGATCGGATCCATGTGCAGGGCGTGGAGCGTCTCGGCGGTGCCCGCTACGAGGTCATGCCCGACCGCATCGAGACCGGGACCTTCCTGGTCGGTGCGGCCATGACGGGCGGCTGTGTCACGGTCACCCACACCCGTCCGGATTGTCTGGATGCCGTGCTCCAGAAGCTGCGCGAGGCCGGGGCCGAGATCACGGTCGGCACCGATTCGATCCGGCTCGACATGCAGGGCAGGCGCCCCCGTGCGGTCGACATCCACACGGCCCCGCATCCCGCATTCCCGACCGACATGCAGGCCCAGTTCTGTGCCTTGAACAGCATCGCCGAGGGGGTCGGGACCATCACCGAGACCATCTTCGAGAACCGCTTCATGCATGTGCTGGAGATGCAGCGTATGGGTGCAGACATCCGTATCGAGGGCAATGTGGCCATCTGCCGGGGTGTGGAGCGCCTGACCGCCGCGCCTGTCATGGCGACCGATCTGCGCGCCTCGGCCGGTCTGGTGCTGGCGGGATTGGTCGCCTCCGGCGAGACACTGATCGACCGCATCTATCACCTCGACCGCGGTTATGACAACATCGAGGCAAAGCTCTCGAGCCTGGGCGCGGCGATTCGCCGGATCCCGGGTGCAGGCACAGGCGCCAACCGATAGGGACCTCTCGGGGTCAATCGGAACCAGCAGGACAGCAACAGCATGAGCCTCGACACGCCGCTTACCATCGCGCTCTCCAAGGGCCGAATCTTCGACGAAACCCTGCCGCTCTTGGCCCACGCAGGGATCGAGCCCCTCGACGACCCCGAGACCAGCCGCAAGCTGATCCTCGAGACCAACCTTGCACACGTGCGCTTCCTGATCATCCGCGCGAGCGACGTGCCGACCTATGTCCAATACGGCGCCGCGGATCTCGGCGTTTCGGGCAAGGATGTGCTGCTCGAGCACGGGGGCGAGGGGCTCTACGAGCCGCTCGACCTCGGCATCGCCCGCTGCCGGCTGATGGTGGCCGGTCTACCGGATGTGGCGGCACCGACGACACGGCGGCTGCGCATCGCGACCAAGTACGTCAAAAGCGCCGAGCGCTATTACGCCTCCAAGGGCGAGCAGGTCGAGATCATCAAGCTTTACGGCTCGATGGAGCTGGCTCCCCTGGTCCATCTGTCCGATCGCATCGTCGATCTGGTGGAGAGCGGCAACACCCTGAAGGCCAACGGTCTGGTTCCGCTCGAGCACATCGCCGACATCAGCTCGCGCCTCGTGGTCAACAAGGCCTCTTGGAAGATGAAACATGCCGCTGTGACGGCATTGCTGGGCGCGCTGCGCGAGGCTGTCGCCGGCCGCTCGACACCGACCCAATCGGCACCGACCCAATCCGCCCAAATCCAATCGGACCGGTCGAATGGACCGAGGAGCTGAGCATCCATGAGCACCATGAGACGTCTCTCGACGACCGACCCTGACTTCGATGCCGGCTTGGACGGCCTGTTGGCTTGGGATTCGGTCTCGGACGACCGGGTCCAGCAAACGGTCGCCGACATCATCCGCGACCTGCGCACGCGCGGCGATGCCGCGTTGCTCGACTACACGACGCGCTTCGACCGCTGGACACCCGCCTGCGCCGCCGATCTCGAGATCCCGCGGGCGCGACTGGAGACGGCTTGGGGGCGCATCCCGACGGCGCAACGCGAGGCACTCGAAACGGCCACCGCGCGTATCCGCGCCTATGCCGAGCATCAGAGGCTCGAGAGCTGGAGCTACACGGAGGCCGACGGGACCCTGCTGGGGCAGCAGGTCACGCCGCTGGATCGCGTCGGGCTCTATGTGCCGGGCGGCAAGGCAGCCTATCCCTCCTCGGTCCTCATGAACGCCATCCCGGCCAAGGTCGCCGGTGTCGGCGAGCTCGTCATGGTGGTGCCCACACCCGACGGGGAGCTCAACGAGCTGGTCCTGGCCGCGGCCCATATCGCCGGAACGGATCGCGCCTTCGCCGTCGGCGGGGCGCAAGCGGTCGCCGCGCTCGCCTTCGGGACCGAGACCATCCCGGGTGTCGACAAGATCGTCGGGCCCGGCAATATCTATGTGGCGACGGCCAAACGCGCCGTCTTCGGGCAGGTCGGCATCGACATGGTCGCCGGTCCCTCCGAGATCCTGGTCGTCTGCGACGGCAAGACCGATCCGGACTGGATCGCCATGGACCTCTTCTCGCAGGCCGAGCACGACGAGGACGCCCAGTCCATCCTGCTGAGCTGGGATGGCGCGTTCCTGGATCGAGTCGCCGCGAGCATCCAACGGCTGCTCCCGAGCATGGAGCGCGAGACGATCATCGCGACCGCCTTACGCGGGCGCGGGGCCATGATCCAGGCGCGCGACCTGGACGACGCCATCGCCGTCGCCAACCGGATCGCGCCCGAGCATCTGGAGCTGTCGGTCGAGGATCCGCAGGCCATCGTGGGCCGCATCCGCCACGCCGGCGCCATCTTCATGGGGCGCTACACCGCCGAGGCGGTCGGCGACTATTGCGCCGGGCCCAACCATGTCCTGCCGACCTCGCGCACGGCGCGCTTCTCCTCGCCCCTGGGCGTCTATGACTTTCAGAAGCGATCCAGCCTCATCATGGCCTCGGCCGCCGGTGCGGCGCAATTGGCCGAGACGGCTTCGGTCCTGGCCCGAGGGGAGGGGCTCACCGCCCATGCGCGCTCGGCCGAATTTCGCGGCGACGCGCAGTCGCCGGCCGAGCCGAGCGTATCCTAAGATCTTCACGAGACACCCATGCACGACCTGATCAGCCAGCTCATTCGTCCCGACATCCGTGCACTGACGGCCTACCATGTCCCCGACCCGGCGGGACTGGTGAAGCTCGACGCCATGGAGAACCCCTACAGCTGGCCCGACGCACTCAAGGCCGAGTGGCTCGAGGTCCTGCGCGAGGTCGCCCTGAACCGCTATCCGGACCCGCAGGGTGCGGCTGTCCAGGCGGCCGTGCGCGAGGCGATGGCCATTCCCGAGGACATGGGATTGCTCTTGGGCAACGGCTCCGACGAGCTGATCCAGATGCTCGCCATGGCCGTCGCGCAGCCCGGACGCAAGGTCCTGTCGCTCGATCCCGGCTTCGTCATGTACCGCATGATCGCCCGCTTCGCCGGCATGGACTATGTCGGCGTGCCCCTGCGCTCGGAGGACTTCTCGATCGATCTGCCGGTCATGCTCGACGCCATCGAGCGCGAGCAGCCGGCCTTGGTCTATCTGGCGTATCCGAACAACCCGACCGGCAATCGCTTCGATTCCGACGACATGGTGCGCATCATCGAGGCGGCGCCCGGACTGGTCATCGTCGACGAGGCCTATGCGCCCTTCACCGATTGCAGTTTCCTGGGTCTGCTCGGCGACTGGCAGAACCTCCTGGTCATGCGCACGGTCTCGAAGATGGGGCTGGCGGGGATCCGCCTGGGCTATCTGGTCGGTCCGCACGCCTGGCTCGAGCAGATCGACAAGGTGCGCCTGCCCTACAACATCAATGTCTTGACCCAGGCGTCCGCGGCCTTTGCACTGAAGCACAAGCCGCTCCTCGACGAGCAGGCACGGATGATTCGAGCCGAGCGCCAGCGTCTCCACACCGCGCTCTCGACCCTGAACGGCGTCCACGCCTATCCGAGCGAGGCCAACTTCATCCTGATGCGTGTCGGCGAGGATCGCGCCGACACCATTTTCGAGGGGCTGAAGGATCAGGGTATCTTGATCAAGAACCTCAACGGCGCGCACCCCATGCTGGATGAGTGTCTGCGGGTCACGGTCGGTCGGGCCGAGGAGAACGCCGCCTTTCTGAGCGCGCTGACGCGACTTTTGTAGCCTGACGGATCAGGCGGCGCAGCATCCCGAACGGGACACGATCAATGACGCTGAAGACCCAACCGCAGTATGGATTCGAGGACTACCTCGCTGCCGAGCGCGCGGGTCGCGACGTCAAGCATGAGTACGTGAACGGCGAGGTGTTCGCCATGACGGGCGCCTCGTTCAATCACAATCTGATCGTGCTCAATCTGGGAAGCGAGCTGCGCGCCCGACTGAAGGGCTCACCCTGTTACGTGCTGCCGAGCGACATGCGGGTTCGTATCGAGGCGGCGAACGCCGGGAAGTATCCGGATCTGACGGCGCTCTGCGACGCGCCTCGTTTCCACGACGATCGACAGGATGTACTGCTGAATCCGGCGCTGATCGTCGAGGTTTTGTCCGCATCGACCGAAGCCTACGATCGCGGCGGCAAGTTCGCGGCCTACCGCCGACTGCCGAGCCTCGAAGAATACGCCCTGGTCAGCCAGGATCAGCCGCTCGTCGAGGTCTTCAGCCGCCAGTCCGACGGCCGTTGGGTGCTGAGCGAGAGCGAGGGTCTCGATGCGGAGGCGGTGTTTGCCTCTCTCGGGTGCCGGGTCGCACTGCGGGAGATCTACAATAAGGTCGTTTTCGAGCATGGGGGGCGTGAAGGAGACTGACTGCGGCGGTCCAGCCCGGATCACAGCCTCACAAGGCTCGAACGCATCGAGGAGATCGGACGACGTTAGATCGCCCCTCTTCGCCTACGGGGCTATGTCGTTGATTCGAATCGGATCGCCCGCGCGCAGCCCCAACTCCGCGGCACGCCCCGCACGCAGCTCAAGCACCTGATCGACCGCTCGTCTGAAGGGGCCGTAGCTCGGACAGGACGCCTCGAGACAGGGCGGCACCTGCTCGGCCAATGCCACGACCCGACCTTCGTACATGAAGATCAGGTCGAGCGCGACCGGGACGTTCTTCATCCACATCCGGATCGGGCGCGAGGGATCGGCGGGGAAGAGCATCCCGCGATCGTCCGGAAGGGCAGGCCTGAACATGAGGCCGAGTGCGCGCTCCTGCGGCGTGCGTGCGACCTCCAAGAGAATGGTTTCCGAGCCCAGCTCGGCCTTGGCCGAGACCGGCAGGTATTGGGGCTCGCTCGCCGGCGCATCGCCCATCGCGATATTCATGGACAACCAGAGTGCCGCAGTGGCGGCCGGGACGATGAGAATCAGGCTTCTCACTCGGTCGATCATGGGGGGTCCAGGTTGCGTGATGTCGGGAATCACCTATCGTTCATTCAGCCAATGTATCAAGGTCGCTCATTCGGTTCCATTATCGCGGGGTTGCTGCTCATGCTTGCCATCCTCAATCCATCCCTCGCGGACGAGGGTCTGATCGATGATTTCTCACGCCCGGACGGACTCTCGGCGATGGGTACGCCTTGGCGCGCCGTGACCGATCAGGTGATGGGCGGGCGCTCGGAGGGGGCCATCGTGCGCCGAGTGGTCGACGGGCGGCAGGCGCTGTGTCTCGCCGGGGAGGTCAGTCTGGCGAACAACGGCGGTTTCGTACAGGCGATGTTGGACCTGACACCGCCGGGCGGTCCCGAGACCGGGTTGGATGCGAGCGCCTTCGACGGGGTTCGGCTCCTGGTGCACGGCAACCGCGAGGTCTACAACCTCCATCTCAAATCAACGGCAACCCTTCTGCCTTGGCAATCCTATCGCGCCACCTTCGTCGCCGGACCCGAGTGGCGCGAGGTCTATCTGCCCTTCGAATCCTTCGAGCCGCATCGGCTGGTCCAGAGGCTCGATACCCGTCGACTGACCAAGCTCGGGGTCCTCGGCATCGGTCGCGTGTTTCACGCCGACGTCTGTATCGCCGAGGTCGGCTTCTATCGCGCGACGGATGGATCCCGACGACCTGCCTCGGGGAGTCCGTCTCGGTGAGCCGGCTCGGAACCCCAGGCGTCTCCGGGCAAAGGCCGCGGCAGCGGGGTGATCTTCATGCTCGGTGCCTCGTGCCGCGCGATGAGGACGAGGACCAGAAGCGCGGGCATCACGAACGACAAGAGGCGCAACGGCGAGCCCTCGGGGGCGCCGAGCATCAGGATCCCCGGGCCGATGGCCAGCAGGCTTGCGATCGTGAGGAATCCGAGCGTGCGTCTCGCCAGAGCGAACCAACGCTGACGTAGCCAGGTCCGGTGAAAGTCGGCGGGGGGCGAGCCGAGTGTCCCAACGAGATGCTCCAAGGTCCGCGCGAGCTTGGCCTCGACATCCGGCGTGCGTGCCGGCTCGGCAGCCGGGATGCGCAGGTGGGCGCGCCACCCCGCTTCAAACGGACGTAGGGACCGCCACGCCCAGCCCAAGACCGCCAGTAGATCCTCCGGTGGACGCAGCGTTCGCTGCGGGGTCGGAAGGAGCCGGATCTCGGCAGGCATCCCATGCCCGACCTGTGCGTCGAGCTCGATCCCGAGCCCGTCGAAGTCCGTCGAGGCGCGTAGGAGGACGAGACGCGCCTTCCCGTTCGAGCCGCCATCGGCGTCCGGATCAGTCTCGACCCGATAGCTGCAAGCCACGCAAACGCCGCCGAGCGTCGGGAACTGACCCCTCGGATCAACCGCCTCGACCCGCTCGATCAGGACCTTCGGATCCGGCCCGTCGCTGCGCAGGGTCGCGACGCGCCCGGCCGCGTCGGTCAGCGTCCGGATCAAACGGAAGTGTTGTCGACCCGGATTTTCGAGGACGAGCGTCTCGGTCAGCCCGCCCGGATTATCCGACGTAGCCGAATACTCGGTCGGCTTGAAACGGATGCGGCGCGCCAGTCGGTCGCTCCCGGCGAGATCGACATGCCGACCCCGACGCGTGAAGGGCTCCGCAAGGGCCAGGATCTCATGATGCGTGAGCGGGATTCTCGGCTGTCGGCGCGCATCTTCGGTGCCTCCGACCCTAGGGGGCTTGTCCCGCTTGATCGGCGGCGGCCAGAGCGGACGCATCGGCTTCGGTGCGTACATGCTAAACCGCGTCCTGAGTGCACCTTGAGGCCGAGTCTGGAATTGCCATCGGGCGGGAACCGGAAGATCCGAGTCGGACGCGGTTTAGAAACAAAGAAAAAAATGACTTAAACCGCGTCAACTGCGTTGCTCGTTGGCGCGCGCAAGGCCGGCGGACTGACTCGGAGCGATGCATGTTGCACCAAGACGCGGTTTAACCCTTCATGGACGAGAAGAACTCGTCGTTGGTCTTGGTCGCCTTGAGCTTGTCGTGCAGGAATTCCATCGCGGCGAGCTCGTCCATCGGGTGCAGGATCTTGCGCAGGATCCACATCTTCTGGAGCTCCGCCGGGTTCATCAGCAGCTCTTCGCGGCGCGTACCGGAGCGGTTGATATTGATGGCCGGGAAGATGCGGCGCTCGGCGATGCGCCGATCCATGTGGATCTCCATGTTGCCGGTGCCCTTGAACTCCTCGTAGATGACGTCGTCCATGCGCGAGCCGGTGTCCACCAGGGCGGTCGCGAGGATGGTCAGGCTGCCGCCTTCCTCGACGTTGCGCGCGGCACCGAAGAAGCGCTTGGGGCGTTGCAGTGCATTGGCGTCGACACCGCCGGTCAGGACCTTGCCGGAGGAGGGTACGACGGTGTTGTAGGCGCGGGCGAGTCGGGTGATGGAGTCGAGCAGGATGACCACGTCGCGCTTGTGCTCGACGAGGCGCTTGGCCTTTTCGATCACCATCTCGGCGACCTGGACGTGACGCGTCGCGGGCTCGTCGAAGGTCGATGAGATGACCTCGCCGCGCACCGAGCGGGCCATCTCGGTGACCTCTTCCGGGCGCTCGTCGATCAGCAGCACGATCAGGTAGCAATCCGGGTGATTGTGGCCGATCGATTGGGCGATGTTCTGCAACATCATGGTCTTGCCGGCTTTCGGCGGCGAGACGATGAGTCCGCGCTGGCCCTTGCCGATGGGGGCCACGAGATCGATGGTGCGCGCCGTGATGTCCTCGGTGCTGCCGTTGCCGATCTCGAGGGTGAGCCGCTTGTTGGCGAACAACGGCGTGAAGTTCTCGAAGAGGATCTTCGACTTGGCGTTCTCGGGCCGGTCGAAGTTGATGTCGTTGACCTTGAGCAGCGCAAAATAGCGCTCGCCGTCCTTGGGTGGCCGAATCTTCCCGGAGATGGTGTCGCCGGTGCGCAGCGCGAAGCGGCGGATCTGGCTGGGGGAGACATAGATGTCGTCCGGCCCGGCGAGATAGGAGGCATCCGCGGATCGCAGGAATCCGAAGCCGTCGGTCAGGATCTCGAGCACCCCGTCGCCGTAGATGTCCTCGCCGCGCTTGGCCTGCGCCTTGAGGATGGCGAAGATCAGGTCCTGTTTGCGCGACCGCCCGACGCCTTCGATCTCCATGGACTGAGCCAGTGCGACCAGCTCGGGTACGGGCGCTTTCTTCAATTCGGTTAGGTTCATCACATTTTTTGTCGTCGGCGGAGGTGGGGGGGTGTTCGGCAACGCCCCGGGGCAGGGCCCGTGTTGCGGGGGAACGCGGTTGGGGGTGGTCGCTTTACGGGGACGGGGCGCCTTGGCGGCGGCCCCTCGGGAGTGTCGGTCGGTAGGCATGGTTGCCGGTGTCGGTTCCGGTCCGCGGGGCGGCCGGCCGGATTGAACCGGGTGCCGTTGCCGGAGGCCGTTACAGATTGCTGTCGATGAAGGCCGTCAGTTGGGACTTCGACACCGCTCCGACCTTGGTTGCTTCGACCTCGCCCTGACGGAACAGCATCAGGGTCGGGATGCCGCGGATACCGTAGCGCGGCGGGGTGTTGGGGTTCTCGTCGATGTTGAGCTTCGCGACCTTGATGCGGCCCGCGTACTCCCCGGCGATCTCGTCGAGCACGGGTGCGATCATCTTGCAGGGGCCGCACCAATCGGCCCAGTAGTCCACGAGCACGGGTTCGAGGGATTTCAAAACCTCGTCTTCGAATGAATCATCGGTCACATGGACGATGCTATCGCTCACTGAAGTGATCTCCCATAGGGTGTTTGCGGCAAGGGCGGTTGTTTCGGTTCACGTTCGGCGGATGACGGCGGAGCGGGGTCGCTGGGGCGCGGCGCGAACGGGTCGTGGAGCAGGCGGGCGAATTGGCGTTGGAATGTGCCCTTGAGTAAGATGCTATTTGATCCAAAGCGAAGAGATTTTGCAAGCCTTGCCCATTCCGCGAGGCGCGTAGCTCCAGGGACTCCCCACGTCATGACCGACAAACACCTCACTCAGACCCGCTTCGACAGCTTCGCGCTCGATCAACGGATCCTCGACGGGCTTGCCGATGCGGGCTTCGCGCGCTGTACCCCGATCCAGGAACAGACCCTGCCGCTCGCCTTGTCGGGCCGAGACGTCGCAGGTCAGGCCCAGACCGGAACGGGCAAGACCGCGGCCTTCCTGATCGTCCTGATGCAGCGCCTGCTGACCAATCCCGCGCCCGCTCAGGCGCAGATCGCACGTCCGCGCGCGCTGATCCTCGCCCCGACCCGCGAGCTCGCCGTGCAGATCCATCGCGATACCGAGCTCCTCGCCACGCACACGGGCCTGCGTATCGCGGTGGTCTACGGCGGTGCCGGCTATCAGGAGCAACGCGACCGGGTCGCCGGAGGCATCGACATCCTCATCGGCACACCCGGGCGCCTGATCGACTACTTCAAGCAAAAGGTGTTCGATCTGCAGGCAATCGAGGCGGTCGTCCTCGACGAGGCGGACCGAATGTTCGACCTCGGCTTCATCAAAGATATCCGCTTCCTGCTCCGACGGATGCCGCCGCCCGAGAACCGACAGGGGCTCCTCTTCTCGGCGACACTCTCCTACCGCGTCACCGAGCTCGCCTACGAGCACATGAATCACCCGCAGCTGGTGAAGATCGAGACCGAGACCATCACGGCCGATCGCGTGCGCCAATGCTGCTATATGACCTCCAACGAGGAGAAGATCGCCTTGCTGCTCGGCCTGGTCCGCGGCTGGGAGGATGCGCGCATCATGGTCTTCGTCAACACCAAGCGGGAGGCCGATCGCGTCTGGGGTTTCCTTCAGGGCAACGGCATCAACACCGCGGTCCTCTCCGGGGACGTGCCCCAGAAGAAGCGCTTGAAGCTCCTGAAGGACTTCACCGACGGCAAGCTCCCCGTGTTGGTCGGCACGGATGTGGCCGCGCGCGGGCTGCACATCCCGGACGTGACCCATGTCGTGAATTACGATCTGCCCGAGGATCCGGAGGACTATGTCCACCGCATCGGGCGGACCGCGCGTGCCGGTGCCGCAGGCGATGCAATCGGCTTCGTCTGCGAGACCTATGCCTTCTGTCTGCCGGACATCGAGGCCTTCATCGGTGCGAAGATCCCGGTCGAGCCCGTCGATCCGGCGCTGCTCGCCGAGGTGAATCCGCGCAGCCGGATGCGCCCGGACCGAGAGGATCGGTGCGAGGCGCGGCCTGCACGCGGGCCCCGCGGGGGCGGTACAGAGCGCGGCGAGCGCCGCCCGCGCACAGGCGGGGAGCGTCGGTCGCCGTCCCGGCCGGCAGCACGGTCGGAGGCACCGGCCCCGGCGCCGTCCGCGGAGACTCCGGCCGCCCCCCCTGTCGCGGCGCCTCGGAGACAACCCGAAATCGCTGCGCTCACGGACCCCTCGGCGGCGAGCCGCTCGGCAACCGATCGCCCGGAGGCGGGTGAGCCGCGCACGGAGACCTCGACGGGTGAGCCGAAGAAGCGACGGCGGCGGCGTCGGTCCAAAAAACCGAGCGCCGACGGCACGAATCCGCAGACGCCTGCTCCCGCGCCCGAGCCGGTCGATTGAGCGGCGGAGCCGCACTTTTTGCTTATTCTTGAACCGCTCCGTTGCGGCCCCTGCGGCCTGTGCGCGGGTCAATCCGCATGCAGACCCGCGAGCAGATCGCCGAAGTGAGCGATCGCCGGGAAGTCGGCGACCGCTCGCCGAGGCCCTTTCGAATCGGGCTCGACAACGGCCATCAACCAGCGAAACCCGTAGTCGCGCGCCGCCCGCAAGACGCTTGTGCTGTCGTCGATAAAAAGGGTGCGCTCGATGTCGAAAGGCTCGATCGCCTGAACCAGCGACCAGAACCCCGGGGACTCCTTGGCGACCTTCAGCTCATGCGAGCAGATGACCCGGTCGAGGTGTCCGCCGAGTCGGGTCCGCGCGAGCTTCAATGCGAGCGCCTTTTGATGGGCATTGGTCACCAGGACGCGCCGCTTGCCGCGCCGCTCGAGGGCCTCGAGAAAGTCGAGCACATGCGGATGGACCGCGATCAGATGCTCGACCTCCTTCTTGAGCAGAGCGATATCCAGACCGAGCTCGCGGCTCCAGTGGTCGACGCAATACCACTCGAGCGTGCCCTCGACGTCGCGATAGCGGGCGAGCAGCTGGTCCTTGGCCACCTCGGGCGCGAGCCCGCGGGCTTCGGCGTAGCGCTTGGGGACATGCTCGAGCCAAAAATGATTGTCGAAGTGCAGGTCGAGCAGGGTGCCGTCCATATCCAGGAAGACGCTGTCGATACGTTGCCAATCGATCATGCCGGGCCCCTTGTCGAATCCTGTTATCAGCGTCGCTTCGCAGCGACTTGACCCATCGGAGTGTCGTTCATGTTTCGCAAACCGAAGATACTGGATCGGCGGATCGTCGCCCAGAGCCGCTTGTTTCGGGTGGAAGAGGTCGATCTGGAGTTTGCGAACGGCGCGCGCCGCACCTTCGAGCGCGTGCCCGGCGGCACGGATTCGGTCATGATCGTCCCCATGCTCGACCCCGAGACGGTGCTCCTGATCCGCGAATACGGCGCCGGCAGCGACCGCTACGAGCTCGGCCTGCCCAAGGGCGTCGTGGAAGCCGGCGAAGATCCGTTGGCTGCGGCGGATCGGGAGATCCAGGAGGAGATCGGCTACGGCGCGCGCGACTTGCAGATGATCAAACGCGTCTCGCTGGTCCCCGGTTACATCGAGCATCATAGTCTCATCGTGCTGGCACGCGACCTCTATCCCAAGTCACTCCCCGGCGACGAGCCGGAGCCGATCGAGGTGGTGCCCTGGAGACTCGATGCGATCGACGAGCTGATTGCACGCGAGGATTTCAACGAGGCCCGGTCGGTGGCGGCCCTCTTCATCGCCTTGCGTATCTTGGATCGCAAGCCCTGACCGGGACGGATCCGAGCCCGGTGATCCGGGCGCGCCCCGGACGGCGTTGACGATTAAACCGCGCCCCATGCGGTCTGCGATATTTTTGATGGGATCGGCCCCGGCAGTTTTGACGACCGCTGGAGGCGGCGCGGTTTAAGATATTAAAAAATAAATTTCTTTAAACCGCGTCCCCGTTAAGGGCCGTGAATGCGCCAAATGTCGAGCTCACTCGAAGGCGAGCATCTCGCTCTGGACGCGGTTTAAACCCCAACGGAGACCCCGCATGTTTCGTTTGCACGCAGCCTTCGCATTCGTCTTCGCACTGGGACTTCTTGCAGGCTCCCCGACGGCTATCGACGACGCGCAGGCCCAAGACACGCCGACACCGGATGATTCCGTCTACAGCTTCGACGACTTCCCCCGCGAGGATCTCCTCGAGCATCCGGACTGGTTCAAGAAGGGGTTCCTCGATCTGCCGAGCGACCTCGAGGAGGCGATCACCGCGGGCAAACAGGGGCTCATCGTCTATTTCGGGCAAAAACATTGCGCCTACTGCCATAAGCTCCTGAACGAAAACTTCGGCCTTTCCGATGTCCTCGAGTACACCCAGCGCCACTTCGATCTGGTCGCCATCGACGTCTGGGGTGTGGAGGAGGTCACGGCGATCGACGGCGAGGTGATGACAGAGCGTGAGCTCTCCGTTCGCGAGGACACCAATTTCACCCCCTCCCTGCTCTTCTACGACGCCGAGGGCAAGCTCGCACTGCGCTTGCGCGGGTACTATCCGCCCTACCAGTTCCGAGCAGCGCTCGAATATGTCGCCGACGGCCACTACGCCCGCGAGAGCTTTCGGGATTATCTCGCCCGCGGCGAGAATCGGATGGTGTTCGAGCCCGAGGATCTCAACGAGCAGCCCTTCTTCGCCAAACCCCCGTACAACCTGGATCGACGCTTCCCGAGCGAGCGTCCTCTCGCCGTCTTCTTCGAGCAGGGTGACTGTCATGCCTGCGACGTCTTGCACGGCCAAGCCCTGAGGGAGCCCGCGATCACCGGCTACTTCGGGAACTTCGACAGCGTCCAGCTCGACATGTGGTCCGATACGCCCGTCGTCACGCCCTCCGGCGAGCGCACCACGGCGCGCGAATGGGCCGCCGATCTCGGACTCTTCTATGCCCCGTCAATCCTCTTCTTCGACGAGCACGGCAAGGAGCTGCTGCGGGTCGATTCGGTGGTGCGCTTCTATCGGCTGCGCAACGTTCTGAACTACATCAGCAGCAAGGCGTATCTCACCGAGAGCTTCGGGGAGTGGCGCCTGTCCGAGGCCCTTTGAACGGCAGTTGAACCGCGTCCGGCGCGACATGGACGGCGCGAAGATTGCGTCGGACTCGTGGATACCGGCAGGCGTCCACGTCGACGCGGTTCAAGATGATAAAAATCTTAATGACTTAAGCCGCGTCAGGGAAAACGCATTTGATGCACTCGAGGGTGCGGACTTGAGCGCAACATCCACATGTTGCGCGGACGCGGCTTAACGAGGTCGCGGCCGGTAGGCGTTATCTGGTATTTTTGCGCAGTGCAGCATTCGGGGCGTTCGTCGTGCCGAAGCATCCAATCATTCGATCGGGTCGCCCGACCCCGTCCAGCCTGTTTCGCGCAAGAGGAAGATCCATGCAAAGCGTCTACATCGCCGGTGCCGGTTCCGGCAGCGGTAAGTCCGTGGTTGTTCTGGGCTTCATGGAGATGCTCTACGCCATCAATCGGAAGGTGGGGTTCTTCCGCCCGATCGTCTCCAAAGGCGTCGAGAACGACAATCTGACCACCCTCATCCGCAGCCGTTACGATCTGCCCTTCTCCCCGGAGATGCTGTACGGCTGCACGGCGGAGACCGCCAGCCATCTGGTCGCGGCCGGTCAGTACGACGAGCTGCTCAAGATGATCTTGAACAAATTCAAGATGCTCGAGGAGCGCTGCGATCTCGTCGTCTGTGCCGGGACCGACTTCGACGGTCTGGTGCCCTCCTTGGAGTTCGACTTCAACGCCGACTTGGCCAACAACCTCGGCTGCAACGTCGTGGTCGTGGTGAAGGGCTTCGGGCGCAGCCCGGAGGAGGCGCTCGAGGCGCTCTACATGGCCCACGAGTCGATGCGCAATCGCGGCGGGGACTTCCTCGCGAGCGTCATCAACGGGGTCGACCCGGAGTACGTCGAAACGGTCAAGACCCGCGCCCGTAAACTCTTGCCCGAGCGAGAGAACGTCTACGTGCTGCCGCGCCAGGCGGCACTCGGGATGCCGACGGTGGGCGAGATCAGACAGGCACTCGACTGCGAGTGTCTCTGCGGCGACGGCGATGCGATGAACCAGGTCGTCTCCAACTACAAGATCGCGGCGATGGAGGTCCCGGACTTCCTCAGCTACATCGAGGACGGCTGCCTCATCATCACCGCGGGCGATCGCTCCGACATCATCCTCGCGAGTCTTGCGGCCGATGTGTCCTCGTCCTTCCCGCGCGTGGCCGGGCTGCTGCTGACCGGCGGACTGCAACCGGCCGAGAACGTCCAGCGTCTGCTCGAGGGGCTGCGCCGGACCAAGGTCTCGATCCTGCGCGTACCGACCGACACCTTCACCACGGCCATGCGGGTCAACGGCATCGAGGCGACCATCCTCCCCGGCGACGAGCGCAAGATCGCGGCCGGCCTCGGCGTCTTCGAAGGCCATGTGGATGTGGACGAGCTGCGGGCTCGGATCGCGGTGCGACACTCCGACCGCACCACGCCGCTCATGTTCGAGTACGAGCTGGTGCGTCGCGCCAAGACCCGCCGTCAGCGCATCGTTCTCCCCGAGGGCACCGACGAGCGGATCCTGCGCGCGGCTGAGATCCTCGTGCTGCGCCAGGTCGTGGATCTCACGCTGCTCGGCGATCCCGAAAAGATCCGCCGGCGGATCGGCGAGCTCGGGCTCAAGCTGGACGAAATCCCCATCATCGATCCGACGACCGCCCCCGATCGCGAGCGCTACGCCCAGACCTATTTCGAGTTACGCAAGCACAAGTGCATCTCCGAGCAGATGGCGCGCGACGCCTTGGAGGACGTGAGCTATTTCGGCACCATGATGGTCTACACGGGTGATGCCGACGGGATGGTCTCGGGTGCAATGCACACAACTCAGCACACCATCCGTCCGGCGTTCGAGATCATCAAGACCAAGCCGGGGGTGAAGCTCGTTTCCAGCGTCTTCTTCATGTGTCTCGCCGATCGGGTCCTGGTCTACGGCGACTGCGCGGTCAACCCGAACCCGACCTCGGAAGACCTCGCCGACATCGCCATCACCTCGGCCGGGACGGCAGCCGCGTTCGGAATCGAGCCGCGCGTGGCCATGCTCTCCTATTCCAGCGGCAGCTCGGGCAAGGGCGCCGACGTGGAGCGGGTGCGCGAGGCGGTGCGGATCGCGCGCGAGCGTCGCCCCGATCTCAAGCTGGAAGGTCCGATCCAATACGACGCGGCGGTCGACATCGGCGTCGCCCGCTCGAAGATGCCCGAGAGCGAGGTCGCCGGTCGCGCCACCGTCTTCGTCTTCCCGGACCTCAATACCGGCAACAACACCTACAAGGCTGTGCAGCGCAGCGCCAATGCCGTTGCGATCGGCCCGGTGCTGCAGGGCCTGAACAAACCCGTCAACGATCTGAGCCGAGGGTGCACCGTGACCGACATCGTCAATACGGTGACGATCACCGCAATCCAGGCACAGAACGATCACGCACTCGCCGCGGCGCAAGCCGACACCGATATCACCCATGTGGCTCGGGACTGATCAGGAGACTCACGTGAAGGTACTCGTCCTCAATTCAGGCAGCTCTTCGATCAAGTATCAGCTCTTCCGCAGCGAGGATTGGGTGGCGCTCGCCTCCGGCTCGGTCTCGCGCATCGGAGAGCCGGAGGGCGAGATCAAGGCGGAGTGGTTGGATGCATCCGGGATTCGGCAATCCGGGCGCGCCCGGGTGACGATCCCGACCCACCAAGACGGCATCGACCGCATCGTCAAGGCGCTGCACGAAACGAGGGTCTTGGGCGATGTCTCCGAGCTGGCCGTGATCGGTCATCGCGTTGTCCACGGCGGCGAGCATTTCAAGCACCCGACCATCGTCGACGATGCCGTCGCCGAGGCGATTCAAGGCGTGGTCCCCTTGGCGCCGCTGCATAATCCGGCTCATCTCGCCGGTATCGAGGTCGCTCGCCGGCTCTTTCCGACGGTCCCCTCGGTGGCGGTCTTCGATACCGCGTTTCATCAGACCATGCCGCGGACCGCCTACCGCTATGCGATCCCCGAGTGGCTCTATCGGGAGCACCGGATCCGCCGCTACGGCTTCCACGGCACCTCGCACTATTACGTCGCTAAACGCGCCGCGGCCATGCTGGATCGACCGTTGGAGACCTGCAATCTGATCACCCTGCATCTGGGCAACGGATCCAGCGCGACCGCGATCCGCGACGGCAAGAGCGTGGACACCTCCATGGGGCTCACCCCGCTGGAAGGCTTGGTGATGGGCACGCGCTGCGGCGATATCGATCCGGCGATCCACTTTTATCTCGCCAAGAACCTCGGCCTGGAGATCGATGCCATCGAGGACCTCCTGAATCGCCAAAGCGGCCTCCTGGGGATCTGCGGCGTGAACGACATGCGCGAGATCGACCGTCTTGCCGAGGAAGGCAACGACGCCGCGGAGCTTGCCATCGGCATCACGGCCCATCGCATCAAAAAGTACATCGGCGCCTATTCCGCGGAGCTCGGCCGGGTCGATGCCGTCGTCTTCACCGGCGGCATCGGCGAGAATGCCGCCGAAATCCGCTGTCGCGCCTGCGAGGGCTTGGAGAACCTCGGGATCAAGATGGACGACACCGCCAACTATGCGCTCGAAGGGCGCGGCGAGCGCTGCATCAGCACGCCCGAGAGCACCGTGCAGGTGCTGGTGATTCCCACCAACGAGGAGCTGGAGATCGCTCAGCAGGCCCTCGCGGCCACCTCGGAAGCACCATGCGACGGTTTGTCCGAGACCTTCCGCGTCGGCGGCTGAAGAAGGATCGACGACACCGATACGTCGTCGCGCGAGAACCGCCGTCCTCCGAGCCATTCGATGGCTGGTTGCCGTCGGACGGCGGCTGGCCACCTGCGCCCCTTTCACGGATAATCGCGCGGGCTCGAATACCTTATAACAATGATCGCCTTAGGAGATGACGATGCCCGGTTCCAATTCCTCGTTGGTGCGTCCGCTTGTCTGGGTGCTGCTGGCAGCGCTGATCGGCATCTATCTGCTCTACGATTGGTATTCGGGCCATCTTGCGGAACAGCTGGTCGCAAAGGACGCGCAGATCGCCGAAGCGGCCGTGCAGGTCCAGGAACGAGACGCCCGCATCTCCGACCTTCGCCGAGAAGCCACACAGCTCGAGGAACGGATCGCCGCGCTGAGCGAGCAGCACTCCGGGGAAAAACAGCAGTTATCCGACCTGCATTCGAAAGAAAAGCAAGACCTGGCGGATCGTATCGCGGCCCTCGAGCAGGGCAACTCGAAGCTCGAAGAAGACATCGAGGTGCTGCGACGTACCGATGCGCGCGCGCTCGCCGAGGAGCAGGATAGGACTGCCGCGGCGATCGAGGAGCGTGACCGCGGAATCGCCGCCTTCAAGGCCCTGCAAGGCCAGTACGAGATGTCTGTCGCGAAGGCCGAGGACCTTCAAACCGAATTGGCAGGGCTCCAACAGGTGATCGCCGACTCTGCGATGGAGCATCGCGCGCAGATCGAGGAGCTCGAGCGCCATCTCAACGAACGGGTAAAACTGGCGAAGGCCACCCCGAAGGACAGCGAGCTGATGCGTGCTGCTCAGAAGGCCGGCTTGCTCCCCGAGGCCGTCGCCTTGGATGATGAGACGGCCGCGTTCTGCACGAATCTGGCCGAGACATCGGCCTCGGCTCAGACGGCACTCGATGCCTTGCAGGCCGAGTTTTCCGCCCTCCGCGACGAGCAGTCCGAACGGATCGCCGTGTTGGAAGGCGAGTTGACCGAAGCCCGGGCGGCGCTCGCCAGGTCAGGCGAGCAGACCGAGTCGACTGAAGCGCTCGGCGCGCTTCAAGAGCGGCTTGCGCAGACCGAAGCCGAGCACGAGACGGCAAAAGCAGAGGCCGTCGCTGCGCTGGAGGAGGCCAAGGCCACCGCCGCCGCGCAGTTGGCCGACGCGCAGGCGCGGATCGAAGCCCTCTCCGAAGAATTGAAACAGTCGGTCGCCCCGGATGCCCTGGCGGCTCTGCAGGCGCGCAGTGAAGCTGCCGAGGCCGCGCTGGCGCAGACCAAGGACGACCTGGCACGTCGGATCGAGGAGAGCGAGGAGAAGGTCGCCACCCTGGCCGAACAGCTCCGGAGCGAGCAGGCCGCGAAGGCGAAGGTCGCCCAAGAGAAGGACGCATTGGCCGTCGAGCTCAATGCCGCGCTCGATGGCGCAAGAGCCGAGCTGGCCGACCTGCAGACCGAGTTGACGGCCGTGCGAGCATCGTCCTTGCAGACCGGCTCGAAGGCGTTGGACGAGGCCTCGGAACGGGTCGCCGCACTCGAGGCGAGGATCGCCGAGGAACGCAGCAAGGCCGATCGGGTGCGCGCGTCCGCTCGGCAGGAGGCCGATCGGAAGGTGGCGGAGGTGCGTGAGCTCTACCGGCGGTTCTCGCAGCTTGGCGGCGCCCACACCGAGCGCGGCGTCCTGCTCAAGCTCGCCGACACGGAGCTGACCTTTCAACCGGCGAAGGCGACCCTGACCGGGGATGATTTTCCGACCCTGGATCGCGTCGCCGCACTGCTTGAGACCTATCCCGATCTCGATGTTCGAATCGAAGGTCATACCGACAGCCTCGGTGACGCGGCGGCCAATCTCGCCCTGTCGCAGCAACGCGCCGAGGCGGTCAAGCAGGCGTTGATCGAGCGGGGCGTCGCGCCCGAGCGTTTGACGGCTCAGGGCCTCGGGCCGGAGCGCCCGATCGCGGACAACGCGACGACCGCGGGGCGCGCTCAGAATCGCCGCGTGGAGGTCTATGTCAGCGAGGACTGATCCGTCCGATCCCGGACGATGTGCCGAGGTGCTCGACAACCGACGCGCGGTGTGTCGCCGGCACGCTCGGTCGCCCCGCTTCTCGCGACAGATTCGGTGACCGCGGGAATGCACGAGCCCGCCGCGAGCACCGGCTGGCAGGCCCGTCTGGAGATCGAGATCGCGCTGCGTCACGGTCGCAGCCGGGTCGTCGGCAAGCATCAGCTCGGTCCCTTGACGATCCAACGCGCCTTCCATCCCGAAGGTGCGCCCTGCCATCTCTATCTGCTGCATCCGCCGGGCGGCGTCGTCGGCGGCGACGCGCTCGAGGTCGATATCCGTGTCGGGAGCGGGGCACATGCCTTGGTCACGTCGCCCGGGGCGACGAAGTTCTATCGAAGCGCCGGACCCCGATGCCGTCAGAGACAGCGCCTGAGCGTGGCTACAGGCGGTATCGTTGAATGGTTTCCGCACGAAAACATCCTCTTCCCCGGCGCCGTCTGCACGCTCGACACCCGCGTCGAGCTTTCCGGGACCGCCTGCTTCATGGGGTGGGAGATTCAATGTCTCGGGCGGCCGGTGATCGCCGAGCGCTTCGACGAAGGACGCGCCGAGATCGCGCTGACCGTGCTGCGCGACGCCCGTCCGCTCTTGACCGAGCGTCTGCGGGTCGCCGGCAACGCGAGCCTTAATTGCCCGGCCGGCCTGCGCGGTTTCCCGATCGCCGCGACCTTCCTCGCGACAGGCGCCGACCGAGATGCCTTGGCGATCGCCCGGCGGCGTCTGACGGATTCCGCGGGATATCCGGTCGGAGCGACACTTATCGACGACCTCCTGATGATCCGCGCGCTCGCCCCCGAGGTCGAGCCGGTGAGCCGTCTTTTCGTCGCTCTGTGGTCCGATCTGCGTCCGAGCCTGCTCGGGCTGCCCGCCTGCGCGCCCCGGATTTGGGCAACCTGAGCCACACAGGGGAACCATGCAGGAGCGCGCCGACGAGGCGTCGCGGTCACTCAGGCGAGAAGGCGGACGGACGGCCCGGCGTGCGCCGAGCGTGCAATGCGTCGAAAAACCCCCGCACGCTCGGTATATTATTGGTCATCCAGACAGCGACGACCAGGAGCCGATCATGGACCTTAGCCCCCGAGAGAAGGATAAGCTGCTGCTCTTTACCGCCGGACTGCTCGCCGAGCGGCGCAAGGCAAGAGGCGTGCGGCTGAACTATCCCGAGGCGATCGCCTACATCAGTTGCGCGATCCTGGAGGGCGCGCGCGACGGCCGCACCGTGGCCGAGCTGATGGACTACGGCCGGACCCTCTTGACCCGCGAGGATGTGATGGACGGCATCCCGGAGATGATCGACGAGATCCAGGTGGAGGCGACCTTCCCGGACGGCACCAAGCTGGTCACGGTTCACGATCCGATCGTCTAATGAGCCGCGTCCGGCAGGACAGGTTCTTATCCGTGTTCGGGATCGACCTTGAAGCGACTCGCTACCGTCGTCGTTGACGCGGTTCATGTGTTTTTCGGATTTGATAACTTTAATGTCCTAAATCGCGCCGACTCCCACGGTCATAAAGTCTGCCGGGAGCGATCTCATCCAAAAACATCTCATACCGCGCCGGGCGCGGTTTAGTCAGGAGTAGGCCCATGATTCCAGGTGAGATCATCACGGTTCCGGGCGACATCGAGCTGAACGCCGGCCGGCCCGGACTGACCATCACGGTCGCCAACACCGGTGACCGTCCGATCCAGGTCGGATCGCACTACCACTTCTACGAGACCAACTCGGCGCTCTCTTTCGATCGGGAGCAGACCCGAGGCTGTCGGCTCGACATCCCCGCCGGCACGGCCGTGCGCTTCGAACCGGGTCAATCCCGCACCGTGACCCTGATTCCCTATGCCGGCGACCGCATCGTCTACGGCTTCAACGCCCAAGTCATGGGCGCGCTCGACGGAGATCAGTCATGAGCAAGATCAGCAGGGCGGCGTATGCGTCCATGTACGGTCCGACCGTCGGGGATCGGGTGCGTTTGGGCGACACCGAGCTCTTCATCCAGGTCGAGGAGGATCGCACCTGTTACGGCGAGGAGGTGACGTTCGGCGGCGGCAAGGTGATCCGCGACGGCATGGGACAGTGCCAACGGCAAGCCGACGAGGTGGTGGATCTCGTCATCACCAATGCCTTGATCCTAGATCATTGGGGTATCGTCAAGGCCGACATCGGCATCAAGAAGGGCCGCATCGTCGGGATCGGCAAGGCCGGCAATCCGGACACGCAAGTCGGCGTGGACATCCTGGTGGGACCGGGGACCGAGGTGATTGCAGGCGAAGGTCAGATCGTGACCGCAGGCGGCATCGACGCCCACATCCACTTCATCTGCCCCCAGCAGATCGAAGAGGCGCTCATGTCCGGTGTGACGACGATGCTGGGCGGCGGGACGGGACCGGCGACCGGCACCAATGCCACGACATGCACACCCGGGCCCTGGAATATCCGCCGTATGCTCCAAGCCGCCGAAGCGCTTCCGGTCAATCTCGGGTTCCTCGGCAAGGGCAACGGCAGTCTGCCGAACGCGCTCGAGGAACAGGTCCGCGCCGGCGCCATGGGGCTGAAGCTGCACGAGGATTGGGGCACGACCCCGGCCGCGATCGACTGCTGTCTCGGCGTTGCCGAGAAGATGGACGTGCAGGTCGCGATCCACACCGACACGCTCAACGAGTCCGGCTTCGTCGAGGACACGATCGCCGCCTTCAAGGATCGCTGCATCCACACCTACCATACCGAGGGCGCGGGCGGCGGCCATGCCCCGGACATCATCAAGGCAGCCGGCCTGCCGAACGTCCTGCCGTCCTCGACCAATCCGACCCGACCCTATACGGTGAACACGGTCGACGAGCATCTGGACATGCTGATGGTCTGCCATCATCTGTCCCCGTCGATTCCGGAGGATGTCGCCTTCGCCGAGTCGCGCATCCGCCGCGAGACCATCGCTGCGGAGGACATCCTGCACGATCTGGGTGCCTTCTCGATGATCTCCTCGGACTCTCAGGCGATGGGTCGTGTCGGCGAGGTCATCTGCCGCACCTGGCAAACCGCCCACAAGATGAAGGTCCAGCGCGGCTCGCTACCGGGCGATCCGGCCGAGCACGACAACTTCCGCGCCAAACGCTATATCGCCAAATACACCATCAACCCCGCGATCACCCACGGCATCGCGCACGAGGTCGGCTCGGTGGAGGTCGGCAAGCTCGCGGATCTGGTGCTCTGGCGGCCGGCCTTCTTCGGGGCCAAACCCAGTCTCATCATCAAGGGCGGCCTGATCGCGGCGGCCGCGATGGGCGACCCCAACGCCTCCATCCCCACGCCCCAGCCGGTTCACTATCGCCCCATGTTCGGGGCATTCGGCGGTGCCTTGAGCGCGACCTGCATGACCTTCGTCTCGCAATGGGCCTTGGAGGCCGGCGAGCCTCAGCGTCTGGATCTCAAGCGTCTGGTCGGGATCACGCGCGACAGCCGACTGGTGCGCAAGTCCAACATGATCCACAACGATTATCAGCCGATGATCGAGGTGGATCCCCAGACCTACCATGTGCGCGCGGACGGACAGCTTCTGACCTGCGAGCCGGCCGAGGTGCTGCCGCTTGCTCAGCGGTATTTTTTGTTCTGAGCGGGGCGCGCTCCGGCGCTCGGATCGTCGGGGTGTCCAGGTGCGCCCGTCGACACCCCGATCGAACCGGAAGGGACAAGCGCCGTAGGGTGAACAAACGCCGTAGGGTGGACAAGCGCAGCGCAGTCCACCAGCCCCGGTGCAGGCATCGGTGGACTTCGCTCTCGCTCGTCCACCCTACGGGTCGGTCTTTTGGATCAACGCCCGCCCGGTCGATCCCTCTGAGGGGCGGATTCGGTTATTCTATCGTCCCGACGACGCATCCCTCTGCGGCACGCCACCTGCCTCGCAGGCTATATTGCCTGCAGACCCGACCGAAACCCAATGAAGTCCCTATGAAACAGGCCATCACCGATCTGATCCGCACGGCACTGGCGAGCCTCGTCGACGCCCCGACGGGCGACGCCGACGGGCTTCCCGCCCCTCAAGTGGATCGAACCAAGGACACGTCTCACGGCGATTTCGCGACCAACGTCGCGATGGTGCTCGCCAAGCGACTGGGCGCCAAGCCGCGCGAGGTGGCGCAACGCCTTCTGGACGCCCTGCCCCCCTCCCCGCTGATCGCGCGCGCAGAGATCGCAGGCCCGGGCTTCATCAACTTCTTTCTCGCCGAAGATGCTTACCGCAGGCTGATCCCCGAGATCCTGAGCGCCGGCCCCGCCTTCGGGCTCAGCCGAATCGGTGCCGGGCGGCGCGTGCAGGTGGAGTTCGTCTCGGCCAATCCGACCGGGCCCCTGCACGTCGGACACGGTCGCGGGGCCGCCTACGGCGCGGTCGTCGCCGATCTGCTCGCAGCCGTCGGGTTCGATGTCCACCGCGAGTATTACGTCAACGATGCCGGGCGGCAGATGGACATCCTCGCAAGCTCCGTCTGGCTGAGATATCTTGAGCTGTGCGGCGAGGAGCTGACCTTTCCGAGCAACGGCTACAAGGGCGACTATGTCTGGGACATCGCCGCGACGCTGCATCGCGAGCACGGCGACGCCTATCGGGTGGATGCCGCCGCGGTCTTTGCCGGTCTGCCGCCCGATGCGCTGCCCGACGGACAGGACGGCGGCGACAAGGAGGCCCATATCGACGGGGTCATCGCCGCCGCCAAGCATCTTCTGGGCGACAACCGCTACCGCTACGTCTTCGAGCTGGGGCTGAACACCATCCTCGACGACATTCGCGAGGATCTGGCCCAGTTCGGCGTCGAATATCAGGAATGGTATTCCGAGCGCACACTCGCCGAAAGCGGGGCCGTCACCCGCGCGATCGAGCGCCTGCGCGAGGCGGGCCACGTCTACGAGCGCAACGGTGCACTCTGGTTCCGCTCCAGCGCCTTCGGCGACGAGAAGGATCGGGTGGTGGTGCGCGAGAACGGTCAGAGCACCTATTTCGCCTCCGACATCGCCTATCACATGGACAAGCTCGAGCGCGGCTTCGAGCGCGTCATCGACATCTGGGGCGCCGATCACCACGGCTATGTGCCGCGCGTAAAGGCCGCGCTCCAGGCAATGGGCGACGAGGTCGAGCGTCTCGAGGTCCTTCTGGTCCAGTTCGCGATCCTCTACCGCGGGGGGGAGAAGGCGCAGATGTCGACCCGCTCCGGCGAGTTCGTGACGCTGCGCCAGTTGCGCAAGGAGGTCGGGCGCGATGCCGCTCGCTTCTTCTATGTCATGCGTCGCTGCGAGCAACACCTGGATTTCGACCTGGATCTGGCCAAGTCTGAATCCTCCGACAACCCGGTCTACTACGTCCAATACGCCCACGCACGGGTGTGCAGCGTGCTGCGGCAGGCCGCGGAAAAGGGGATGCCGGTGGAACCCAGCCCGGATGTCCAGAATCTGGAGCGACTGACCGAGACGCACGAGCTGGCGCTGCAACGCACCCTCGCGCGCTATCCGGAGGTGGTCGAGGCGGCTGCGCTCAAGGCCGAGCCGCATTTGCTCACCCATTATCTGCGCGAGCTGGCGAACGAGCTTCACACCTACTACAACGCGCACCAGTTCCTGGTCGCGGATGCGGACCTGCGCGACGCGCGGATCAAACTGATCCTGGCGGTGCGCGAGGTGCTGCGCAACGGGTTGGGTCTGCTCGGCGTCTCCGCCCCGGAGGCCATGTGAGATGAGCAAGGATTATCGGCGGGCCAGCCTCGCGCGGGCGACGCCGCGGCGCGGCAAGCAGGGACATTCCTGTCTGTGGTCGTTCCTGCTCGGCGGCATGCTGGGCGCCTTCGGGGTCGGTCTCTATTGGACCCAGAACCCGGACGCCATGCAGACACCGCCCGCGGCCTTGCCGGCCAAGGTCGAACGGCCGGCGGCCGCGCCTCCGAGCTTCGAGTTTCCCAACCTTCTGCGCGATACCGAGGTCGATATCGCCCCGCCCCCACCACCACCGCCGGCCGCGCCGCGCCCCGAGCCTCCGGCCGCCGTCGAGACGGTGCAGCCTGCGCCGCCGCCCGCGGTACCGACCTCGACAAACGGCAAGGGCTTCCTCGTCCAAGTCGGATCCTTCAGGCGCGCGAGCGACGCCGAGCGGCTGAAGGCGGAGCTCGCGCTCCTCGGCATCTCCAGTCGCGTGGAGAAAGCGACCATCCCGAGCGGCGAGACCTACCATCGTGTACGCACCGGCCCCTATGCCGATCAGGCCGCCGTCGACAAGGTGCGCGCCCTGCTGAAACGCAACGGCAAGGATGCGATGACGATCCCGATCAAGTAAGCGCGACGCCCGGCGCCGGTCGCGACGTCGCGTGCCGACCGAAACCGCGCCGACTCCAACGCTCGTCACGTCCGCCGAGGCCGACCCCGTTCAACAACAGTGCATACCGCGCCGGACGCGGTTTAGCCAAGCTCGAGCGTCTCGCCGCAGGCGACATAGACAGCACGCTCGGCGACGTTGGTCGCCCGATCCGCGACCCGCTCGTAGTTGTGCACGATCCAGAGCAGATAGGTTCCGGTCGCGGCGAAATCCGGGTCGGCGCGCATCATGGCGAGCACTCGCTGCATGACGGCTTGCTCGTTGCGATCGACCTGATCCTCGCGTGCAATGCTCGCCCGGGCACCCTGCTCGTCGCTCCCGCAGGTGAAGGCATCCAATGCCTCGCCGAGCATGGCGATCGCATCCGCGGCGACCTCGACGATCGCCTCGACCGATTCGCTCGGGAACCGCGTCTCCCCCGCCCTGCGCAGGATCCGAGCGACATCCGCGGCATAATCCCCGATGCGCTCGAGCTCCGAGACCAGCTCCATGCACGCGCCGATGGCGCGCAGATCGGCACCGGCCGGCTTATAGGCCGCGAGCGTCACCAGACATTCCTGCTCGAGCACACGCCGCTGTTGATTGATCTGAGCGTCCCCTTCGATAATGCGCTCGGCAAGCTCGAGGTCATGTTGGCTCAGGCAGGTCACTGATTGGTTCAAGGCGGCGATGACCAGCTTTCCAAGGCCGCCGACCGCACTCTGAAGCTGCGCACGTCGGCGCTGCACCAGATTGATGTTCTCGCTCATCCCGTCATCCCCGGTCTCTTGAGTTGATGCCGTCGAACGCCCGACGGTTTCGGCGCCGGATAAAACCGAGCGCACGTGGGCGCTCGGTATAACATAAGGACGCCCGCCCGCCTAGGATGCGATCCGACTCGCCACACGATATGACCCTCATGACCGACACGGACTCAGCGCACGCCCCCGCGACGATCTGCGTGACCCGTCACGGCGAAACCGACTGGAACATCACCGGGGTTTTGCAGGGATGGCTCGATGTTCCACTCAACGCCAACGGCCGAAAGCAGGCCTTCGAGATGGCCGATGCGTTCAAGGACGCCGGCTTTTCGCGTGTCTGGACGAGCCCCCTGAGCAGGGCGTCGGAGACCGCGCAGATCGTCGCCGAGCTCCTGGGGCTCCCGGCGCCGATCTGCTGTGAAGGCCTGAAGGAGCGTAATTTCGGCCGTCTTCAGGGGATGACCAAGCAGGATCTCTCCGTGCTGCACCCGGGCCTGCATGCAGACATCCTGCGCAGAGATCCCGCCTGTCATTTCGACGAAGGCGAATCGATGGATCAGTTCGCCGATCGGGTCATCGCGGCGTTGCATGGGATTGCACGCCTGAATGCGGGCGGGCACGTCCTTGCCGTCACGCACGGTTGGGTCATGGATGCCATCACTCGGTATGTCGGAGATCTGCCGCGGACCCTGGTGCTCGACATGAAGCGTAAGAACGGAGAGTCGCTTTGGCTTGCCGTGACGGATGGGTCGGCGTGTTCGATCTCCCATGCCGGTAGCGGGGTGCAGGTCTCGAGCGGCTCGGTTGATCGAGCCTGATCGGTGTCGGTGCGAAGCTCGATGCGTTCCCGCAGATGCGACGCGTGCGGTTTGACGGACCCGCAAGCGCGGACATCCGCATAAGGCTTGGTTCAGAAATAGGTAAAACGACTCGACGAGAAAATACCTTTGCCACGCTTGTCGTTGTCGTTGTCGTTGTCGTTGTCGTTGTCGTAATCGACAACGACAAGGATTCGATTCGGTGCTCGGCTTATTTCTGCCACGTTTCCAAACCGCGTCCAGAGCGCGATGCTCACGTTCAGGTGAGCTCGACGTTTAATGCATCCATGGCTCTTCGCTGGGACGCGGTTTAAGTCTTTCCGGAGCTGTAGCGCGATGCGAGCTCCGCCGCTCCGACCGCTCTGCCGAAGAAATAGCCCTGCGCCTCGTCGCAGCCGCCGCGAATCAGCAGATCGGCCTGCCCGGCTGTTTCGACGCCTTCCGCGAGCACGGCCAGCCCCAAACTACGCGCCAGACCAATGACCGCATGCACGATGGCTTCATCGTCGCTGCCGGTCGTCAGCCGCTCGATGAAGGAGCGGTCGATCTTCAGGCGTCTGATCGCCAGGCGCTTGATGCATGCCAGGGACGAACAGCCGGTACCGAAGTCGTCCACCGCCAAGCCGATACCGAGGCCGCTGAGCTGTCCCAGATTGGCGATCGTGCTCGCCGGGCGATCCATGATCGATGCCTCGGTCAGCTCCAGCTCCAAACGCCGCGGATCCATACCCGTCCGGGCAAGGATCGATTTGATCTTCTCCAGGACATCGTTGCTCTGGATCCTTTGGACCGATAGATTCACAGCAAGCCGGGGCACCGAAAAGCCGCCTCGATCCCATGCCGCAACCTGACCGCAAGCATGCTCGAGGACCCAGAGATCCAATTGATCGATCAGCCCGATGTCGTTCGCCAAGGGCAGGAAATGCGCGGGAGACAGCAGCCCCAGCCTCGGATGGTCCCAGCGGCACAGCACCTCGACGCCGCACAGCTTGCCGTCGGGCAAACCGACCTGGGGTTGATATTCGAGCAGCAGCTCGTCGCGCGGGAGCGCGTTTCGCAACTCCTGCTCCAGGCGCAGGCGCTCGGCTGCACCTTCCGACATCTCGGGATCGAAGAACCTGAAACCGTTGCGGCCGGCCGCCTTGGCGCGGTACATGGCGATATCGGCATGTCGGAGCAAGGTGTCGACATCCATTCCGTCGAGCGGATAAATGCCGATGCCGATACTTAAGCTGAGAAAGAGTTCGCGACCGTCCACGTCGAAGGGTGTCGCGAAGAGATCGAGCAGACGTCTTGCGAGGAGCGCCGCGTCGTTGGGCTCTCCAACCTCTTCGGAGATGACGACGAACTCATCGCCTCCCAAGCGTGCGACGGTATCGCTCGCCCGGACGGCTTGCGTCAAGCGCGCTGCGACCTGTCTGAGCAAGCGGTCGCCGACCGGGTGCCCGAGCGTGTCGTTGACGATCTTGAAGCGGTCCAAGTCCAGGAAGAGGAGTGCCGTCTCGCCGCCGCGTCGGATCGTGCGGGGGATCGCCTCCTCCAAGCGCTGGCGGAACAGACTCCGGTTCGGCAGTCCCGTGAGGGCATCGTGCTGCGCGAGAAAGTGCAGCTGCTCGCGCGAGCGTTTCAGCTCCGTAATGTCTCGATTCACGCCTCGGCGTCCGAGAAAATCTCCCGATTCGCCGAAGACGGGGGTACAGGAATGCTCGATCCAATACTCATGGCCATCGAGGTGGCGGATACGCAGCTCGAGCGGCGCGATGCCGCCCGACTCGTCGCCGAGATGGGCCCCGAGGTGTTGCGTCCAAAGGTGGCGATCGTCCGGATGAAGCAGGCGGGCGAAGAGGTCCGGGTCGGCGATGAACGCCGCCGACGGATAGCCGGTGAGGCGCATGCAGGCGGGTGAGACGTAGCGGTATTGCGCGTCGGGCCCGATCCAGTATTCCCAGTCCGAGCTGAATTCGGCGATGACCCGATAGCGCTCGCGACTCTCGCGCAACGCCTCGCGTTGCAGGACAGCGTCGGTTCGGTCCACGACGGCACAGAGGACCCGCCGCCCTTCATCCGCGTCGCTCGGCAATGCAGCCATGTGCAGATCGCCGATGAAGACCTTTGCGGACTTGGTACGGAATCTCAGCTCGTGAAGATCGATCGGCGCGTCGGGATGCAGATTTGCGAACGCATGAATGGCCACTCCCCGATCGGGTTCCTCGATCAAACGGACGAAGAAGTACTGGTGGTAGACCGTGTCGCGAAGACCGAAGAGACGTCGCGCCTCCTCGTTGGCCTCCTTGACGAGCCCCTGTCCGTCGACGACCAGCTCCGCCACGGGCAGGCTATCGAAGAAGGCCATGAAGCGGTTCAGGGCGGTTTGGGTCCGCTGATGGCTGTGCTGCAGCTCCTCGTTCTGGATCTCGAGCTCGGCCTGATAGATCCGCAGACTTTCGACCAGGGCGGCTTGGTCGACGTCCTTGCCGGCGAGGAGTTTTTCGGCCAGATCGAAGCGCCCCTGCCGCAGCGCGAGAAGCGCGCGCGCGCGCAGCTCCTCGTCTGGGATCTCGAACGGGTGGCCGGGGTCCGCTCCCGGCTGATCGTCTGCCGTCGTCACGCCGCTAACCTTCGTTGTCGCCTTCGGACCACTGACTGACATTGATATGGCTGACGATCGCGCCGCCGCCGGCGTGTCGAATCGGCGCGACGTGCATGGAGAACCAACGTTTTTCCAGCGGAGAGTGGCAGGGGTACTCCATCGAGAAGCCGTCGCGCCGCCCCTCGAGGACCGCGCAGATGCCCTCCAATGCGGCCCGCCCCCCGGGGCTGTCCTCGCCCAAGCCGCCATCGCACGCCGAAAGATAGTTGGATCCCACGCCCGAGACCTTCAGATCGGGGTCGCCGTTGGCTGCGGCGAACTCGCACCAGGCGCGATTCACAAGCGTGATGACACCCTTAGGATCAAGCACGGCGACATGCTCGGGCAGCGAGTCGAGCACGGCCTGCATGCGCTCGCTGTCGTAGAGCGTGGTGATGTCGACGAAGGTCGCGACCGCGCCGCGCGCATCCCCCGGACGCACCGCATACGGCAGAACGCGCACGAGATAGACGCGCCCGTTGGCGGCATGGATCTCGCGCTGGAGCATCTCGCCGCTGTCGACGGTGCGATGCAGCTCCTCGATGAAGCTCGGATACTGAAGCAGATTCGCAAAATCGTCGATGGGCCGCCCGAGATCACCGTTGCGAATCTTGAAGAGGCTGGTCGCCTCGGGCGTGAAACGCGTCAGGCGCAGCGACGAATCCACAAAGACGGTGGCGATGGCGGCGGCCTTGGCCATGCTGTCCAGATCGGCATTGAGCCGATTGAGGATCTCGATCTTCTCCTGGTTCTCGGCGTTGACGGTGTAGAGCTCCTCGTTGACCGATTGGAGCTCCTCGTTGGAGCTTTGAAGCTCCTCGTTGGAGGCCATCAGCTCCTCGTTGGTCGCCTGCAGCTCTTCGTTTGCGGTCTCCAGCTCCTCGATCGTCGCCTGCAGACTCTCGCGCGTGGCGTTCAGCTCGCGCTCGAGGGTCTCCATGCGCTGGATCGTCTCGCGATCGATGTTGATCGTTTCCATGGCGGCCGAGGTCGAGAGCGTCTCGATCGGCAGCGGCTCGGGTTCGGACTCGAAGGACAGCAGCAGATGCGACTCGCCCTGGATGACGTCCAACGGACGCGCCACCAAACGCAGCCGCTGCGAGGTGCCGTTCGCGAGTCCGACCGTCAGGACGTCGGAGCGCAAGGGCGCAGCGCTGCGCTTCGCCTTGTGCAGCAGTGCTTGGGCGACCGGGGCGATCGGAGCCGCGAGCAGCTTGGCCACATCCAGGGTCGCATTGCCCTCGGCGATACGCAGATAGTCGCCGACCTCGCCGAAGACGTGGAGCAGCTCGAAGCGACTGCCGAGCAAGAGACTGGCCGGCGCATAGCCGCGCAGCAGCATCGACTGTCCGGCATCGATGACGGCGGCATCGCTGGCGAGCTGATGGCCGCGCCCCCCGGGCCGGCGCCCCGGGGCGCCGGCGACGCGCGCTGCGAGCGGCGTATGCGCCAGATCAAGCGGCAGCGACAGATGGCGCAGGATGCGGTAGATCTTGTGCTTGGAGCTGACGGCGGTGAAATCCGACTGGAGCTCGGCCAGGGTCTCGCTCGGACCCAGGAAGAGGAAGCCGCCGGGCGCCAGCGCGTACTGGATACGGCGAAGCGCGCGCTCCTGGGCCTGGGTACGGAAATAGATCAGCAGATTGCGGCACGAAACCAGATCCATCCGCGTGAAGGGCGGATCTTCGAGCAGATTGTGCTTGGCAAAGACGATGCTCTGGCGGATCTCGTTCTTGACCACGAAGTGGTTGCCGCGCTTGTAGAAGAAGCGCTCGAGGCGCTCCGGGGAGAGCTCCGCGGTGATCGCCTCGGAGAAGACCCCGGCCCCCCCGACCTCGACGTTTTGCTGCTCCACGTCGGTTGCGAAGAGCTTGAAGTTCGGCCAGCGCCGAGCCCGGTCGAAGGCCTCGGCGAACAAGATCGCCAGGCTGTAGGCCTCTTCGCCGGTAGAGGCCCCCGCCACCCAAACCCGGATCGGTTGGTTCTCGCCCCGTTCCGCGACGATCGTCTTCACGACCGTCTCGGCCAAGATGTCGAAGGTCTCCGGATCCCGGAAGAAGCTGGTCACCGGGATCAGCATCTCCCGGCGCAGAACCGCCAGCTCCCCCCGATCGTTATCGAGCAGCCGGACATAGTTGGCGAGATCCGGGGTGTGACGGACCTGCATCCGCCGCTCGATTCGGCGCATCACGGTGGCCGGCTTGTATTCCCGAAAGTTGATGCCGCCCTGATGCTGCAACAGGTGCATCGTCTCCTCGAAGGCGTCGTCCTTGTCGATGCCCAGGGCGCGCCCGTCGGGCTGGACCTTGGCTCGGTGGATCTGATGGATGTGCTCGACGATGCGCGGACCCAGCTCGTCCGGCGGCAGGATGGCGTCGACCAAGCCGGTCGCGATCGCACTGCGCGGCATGCCGTCGAACTTGGCGGACTCAGGCTCTTGGGCGAGCAGCAGACCTCCGGCATCATTGATGGCGACCGCGCCGCGTGTGCCGTCGGATCCGGTCCCGGAGAGCACCACGCCGATGGCATGCTTGCCGAATTCCTTCGCCACCGAGGTGAAGAAGAGGTCGATCGGCAGCGTGAGCCCGCGCGGGTTTTTCGGCGTCAGTCGCAGAGCGTCGCCGGAGACGCTCATCATGCTGGCGGGCGGGATCAGATGAACCCGGTCGGGCTCGATACGCATATCGTGCTCGACCGTCACGACCGGCATCGAGGTATGGCGGCCGAGCAGATTGGCCATCATGCTTTTGTGATCCGGCGAGAGATGCTGGATCACGACGTAGGCGGCGCCCAGATCGGCCGGCAAGGACTGAAAGAAACGCTCCAACGCATCGAGCCCGCCGGCCGACGCGCCGATCGCCACCACATAGCCGTGGAACTGCCCCGCTCGCGTGCGCTCGCCCTGTGGCTGCTCGGTTTCGATCACCTTCGACATGATGGATTGTTCCTGTGGCTCCTGCGCTGCCGGGTCACTGACGCCCGTTCCTGTACCGGACCGGCTTGACGGCCGAGATCGGCCCGACGGGGTTCCAAGGCGACCCTACAGCGGCCGAGGCCAAGTCGCGACGGCCATGGAGTTTAGTCGTGCCTTGCCGCTCGTGCCGTGATCTTCATCAGGCATCCGGACGATGTTCCCTGCCCGTTCTCGAACGGCAAGGCGTGGTTCGCATGGACGCTCGCCGTCGCCGGTCGAGGCCCGGCTGCGGAAGGCATCACCATGACAGAGGGTCTCGAGAAACCGGCCAAGCCGGCCCCCGTGATGCACTAGCCGGTCTCCCGGTCGGCGACGCGCAACATCTCCTTGAGCCGCTCCAATTCTTCCCTGGCGTAGACCTGCTCGGTTACGTCGTACTGGACCCCGAGGAAATAGATCAGCTTGCCTTGCCGATCGTACAGCGGCCGAATGGAAAATCGGTTGTAGAACAGCGTCCCGTCTTTACGATAGTTGCGCAGCGTGACCGTGGTCCGCTTGCGCTCGCGAATCGCCTCGCGAACCTTCTCCAACCCCTCCTGATCGCGGTCTTGACCCTGGAGGATGCGGCAGTTGTGCCCGACGATTTCTTCGCGGCTGTAGCCCGTGATCAGCTCGAACGCCTCGTTGGCGTAAACGATCGGGTTGTCCTCCTGATCCGGATCCGAGAGTGTAATGCCGTTGATCGAGGTATCGAGGATCTGAGACAACACGAAAGGAATCAGATCCGCATCTTTGTCGGCGACGAAATCCATGGCGTGCTCTCTGCGTTGTTTCGTATCCGCCAGAGGTTAGAGGCTTTCCGTGTGAGCGGCAATGTTTGCACGCCGACCTCAAAGCTCCGACCGAGCCACCGGCGCTCCGAGCGGCCTCGGGATCGAAACGCGCGTGGTCCGTTCGAGCTGAAGACGTCAGGGCAACCGATATATACTGCATGGTCGGCAGCCACCTCTCCCCCCTGAATTCGATCCGAATATGGCAAAGAAGCAGAAGCGACCGTCGGTCAAGGCCCTGCAGCAGGCGTGCTCGGTCACGCCCGAGTCGGCGCGCGCCGATCTCGATGCGGGGCGTTTTCGCGAGGCGACGGCAGGCTTCAAGGCGTTGCTGAAAAGCGCCCCGGCGGGTGAAGACCGGGAATCGCTCCGCGACGGACTTGCACATGCCTACGCGGGACGCGCCCGGCAGCTCGGCGCCAAAGGCATGCACAAGGAGGCGTTGGTGATGTGGGAAAACCGCGCTGCCCTCGGGGCCCTCCCGGCGCATCCCGACCATGCCGTCTGCCTGCTCCGTCTGGGCCGTGTCGCGCAGGTCATGCCGATGCTGGAGGATCGCTCGTTGAAGGCCGACCCGGGATCCGGAGCGCTGCTGCTCGGCCATCTGGCGGCCCAGATGCTCGCCGGCACGGCCGGGATTGCCGAGGCCCTGCCCGCCGAGGACCCCATACGGGTCCAAGCGACCGTCGCCGAGGAGGCCCTCGACGCCTATTGCGTCGGCAACGATCAGGCACTCGCGCAGGCGCTGAAGGCGATCCCGTTCCGCTCGCCCTATCGCGATCTGGTTCAGATCCTCAAGGCATTGAGCCGTCTCGATCCTGCCGCGCGCGATCATCGCGGGGACTGGACCGAGGAGGCGCGTAGCGAGGCGGCCAAGCTCCTGGACCGCATCGACGACGACTCGGGCTTCGCCCGATTACGCGATGCTGCACGCCTGGCGCTGCTCTCGGAGATCGAGCTGGCGCCCAAGCTCCGCGAGGCCGGCCCGGCGACACGCGATCTGGTCTTCTCTCTGCGCGGCTGGCCGGCCGAGCGCGCGGTCCTCTGGAACGAGCTTCAGACGCTCGGCGACTCACCGCAACCGAAAGAGCTTCTGCGTCTGATGTTTCGGCATCGTCGGGTACTCGGCGAGACCTGGGTGCACGAGCGTGGGCTGCGTCTGCTCTTGCCGAAGCCGCAGACCGGCGCGAAATGGTGGATCGAGGTCGGCGGCAAGCCTCTGCGCAAGATCGACGGCTACCTGCTGGATGCCTGGGAAAGCGAGGCGGATCCCGATCCTTGGAAGGTCGTCACCTACTGGCAGGATTACGCGGACCTCCTGTTGGCTGCCGCGGAGCATCGCGTCGAGCCGGGCAGCGAGACCGCGTTGCGGATCGCGCTCGTTCGTCGTCGCGCCGAGACCCTCTTTCAGGTCCTCCAGCGGATGGAGCCGGATTCCGACCCGGAGTCCTTGCCGGGAACCATTGCAGCGGAGCTGGAATCCAGCCTCGAGTACGACCCCGACGACCGCGCCACCTATCTCGGCCTGATCGCCTACTACCTGCGCGGCGGCAAGGCGCTCAAGGACGCCCGCCGGATCCTCAAGCGCGCCCAAGAGCGCTGGCCGACAGACAAGGCCGTTCTGACCGCCGCCATGGATACCGCCATTGCGGGCGGGGCCTTCAAGAAGGCCGCGACCATCGCCGCCGACATCCTGGCGGTGGATCCGATCAACAGCGGGGTGCGCGAGCGGCTGGTGGAGGCGCATCTCGCCCATGCGCGCAAAAACCTCAAAGATCAACGGCCCGACTTGGCGATGCGTGCACTCGCCCTGGCCGAGGACTGGAGCCGCACCGAGCGCACGCGCGAACGATTGGATCTAGTGCGCGGTCTGGCCGAGCTGCTCGCGTTCGATCCGCAGGGCGAGGCGCGATTGCAGGCCGTGGCCGAGAGTCTCGGCAAAGGGCTGGCCGCACGCCTCATTCTCCTGCTGGAGGCCGACGCCTGCGGTATTCCCGGCGCCCGGCTGCTGAAACAGCTCGGACTCACCAAGGCACCCACGCCCGACGTGGTGGACCTGCGTGCCTTCTTCTCGCGCGTTCGGGCGCATCTGGATACGGGTGCCAAGCTCCCGAGCGAGGTCGGGGGCACGTTGAAGGCGCCGCTCAAGCAGACCGCCCGGCTCAAGCTCGATCAGGGCGAGATGGAGTCGATCTGCGAAACCCTGCGCCGCACCGATCTGCACGACGTGCGGTTGGCCTTCGCGGAGGCCGCCTTGAAGCGCTGGCGCGGCGAGCCCGTCTTCGAGCTCCATGCGTTCGAGGCACGTCACCACGGTGTCGTGCCCTGGAACATCCCGATGCGCGAAATGCTGCGTTTGGAGCAGGCGCTCGAGCGCGCCCGCGACAACGGTGACTCCCGTCTCGTGCATCGGATCATCGAGATCCTGAGCGGACCCTCGCTGCCCTTCGGTGGACCGCCGCGCGGTGGCTTCGGGGGCGGATTCATCGAAGATGAGTGGGATGACGAGGACGAGGACGAGGACATCGACGATGCGTTCGACGACGGCGGCATGGCCGGGAGGTCGATCGCGCTCTTGGCCGACATGATTCGCACCCTCGGGCCGAGCGGCTTTCGCTCCATGATGCAGATGCCGGGGCCGATCGGCGAATCGATGCGCGCGATGGAGCGCGAGATCGGCAAGGAGGCATTGGATGTCCTGATCAATGCCTTGGCGGCCGACCTCGATGCCAGAGATTTGCCCTTCGCGGATCCGGGCGATTTCAACCCCGGGCCGTCTCCGAGCACACGCAAACGCGCTCGCGCCAAACGAAAGCGCCGCTGAGCGGCCCGGCGCGGCGACCCCGGGACATCCGAACCTCGACTCTCTGAACCGCGTCCCCGTCGACCCCGCGGGCCCGCACGAGATCGAACCCAAACGACAGCAACGCATGATCCGCCGGACGCGGTTCAACAACCATCGGACCCTGATCTCATGACCGACCCCTTTCTCATCCTCGGCGTCCCGCTCGATGCGGACGACGCCGCCATCGAAGCGGCCTATCTCGCCGGTCTGCGCCGCGCCTCTCCCGAGCGCGATCCGGCCGGTTTCGAGGCGCTGCGCGGGGCCTACGAGAAGATCCGCACGCGTCGCGATCGGCTTGCGTATGCGCTCTTCGATCAGACACCGCCGACCGCCGCCGACATCCTGGCGAAGGCCGCGCCCTTGAGCGATCCGCGACGCCCGAAGCGGGCCACGCTGACCGCGTTGCTGCGCGGCGAGGTCTGACGCATGGAGGACGCAAAGGCGGCGTTGCTCGAGCGGTTCCGGGCCTATCTGGAGGACGAGCCGGGCTCTCGCGAGGGCTCGGATTCGGGCATCGAGGACACGGACGAGACCGACGCGCCGGATCTCTTCACCCTGCTTGCCGAGCTGGCCGCGCTCAAGAACGAGGTCAAGCTCGAGTCGCGTCAGGTGAAGAGCGCGCTCGAGCTGTTTCGCGACCTCTTCGACAGCCTCCGGCAGGCGAACGAGCACCTGTCCGCCGAGCTCGGCCGACGTCAGCAGGATGCCCGCGACATCGCCCTGAACGCCGAGCGCGACATCCTGCTCGAGCTCATCGAGCTGCGCGACCGGCTGCGGGACGGCCGCGGTCAGGCCGCCGCCTATCGGCCGAACTGGCTTGCCCACGCCAGCGGCGCTGCCGAGTTCATCGCCGGCATGACCCAAGGCTTGAGCATGAACCTGCGCCGGCTCGACGAGACCCTGGATCGGCGCGAGGTGCGTCCGATCGAGACCGTCGGGCGGCCCTTCGATCCGCGGATCATGCGTGCACTCGAGGTCGGGCGTGATCCCGCCCTGCCGATCGGCACGGTGCTCGCGGAGCTGCGCACCGGTTACCGCCACGGCGAGTCGCTCTTGCGGCTCGCCGACGTCATCGTCAACAAATTCGAGGACCATACCCAGTGAGCGACATCATCATCGGCATCGATCTCGGCACCACCAACTCCGAGGTCGCGGTGGTCGAGGAGGGGCGCGTCCGACTCATCCCGGTCGACGGCAACCCCATCCTGCCCTCCGTGGTCGGGATCGCGGACGACGGCGCCCTCCTGGTCGGTCAGAGCGCACGCAACCAATACATCCTGGCCCCGGAGCGCACCATCCGCTCGGTCAAACGGCGTATGGGCGAAGACACGGTCATCGAGATGGGCGCGCAACGCTACAGCCCGCAGGAGATCTCGGCGCTCATCCTCGGCCGGCTCAAGCGCGCGGCGGAGTCCGATCTGGGCCAGCCCGTGAGCAAGGCGGTCATCACGGTTCCGGCCTATTTCTCCGATGCGCAGCGCCAGGCAACCCGCGATGCCGGTCAGCTGGCCGGGCTCGAGGTGGTGCGCATCATCAACGAGCCCACGGCCGCGGCACTGGCCTACGAGGTCGATCATCATGAGCCCAAGACCATCCTGGTCTACGACCTGGGCGGCGGCACCTTCGACGTCTCGGTCGTGCGTCTGGCCAAGGAGGTGACCGAGGTCCTGTCGAGCCACGGCAACAACCAGCTCGGCGGAGATGACTTCGACGGCAGGATCCTGGATCACCTGGTCGCGCATCTGAAGGAGCAGGGCACGGACCCGAGTGCGAATCGCGTCGCCATGGCGCGCCTGACCCGCGCGGCGGAAACAGCCAAGATCGCGCTGAGCGACGCCCCCTACGTCCGTATCGACGAGGAATATCTCCTCGAGCATCAGGGCAAACCGGTCAATCTCTCGCTCGAGCTCTCGCGCGACGACTACGAGGCGATGATCGCGCCCTATATCGACGAGACCATGGACGCGGTGCACACCGCGCTCGAAGGGGCCGGTCTGGGCATCGACGACCTCAGCGAGGTGCTGTTGGTCGGCGGCGCGACCCGCACCCCCTTGATCCAACAGCGTCTCGAAGAGCTGCTGCGGATGCAACCGCGCAGCGAGGTCGACCCGGATCTGTGCGTGGCGAGCGGCGCGGCCATCCAGGCGGCCGTGATCGGGGGGCAGCGCGTCTCGCGCGTGTTGGTGGACGTCACGCCCTACACCTTCGGGACCAGCGCGCTCGGCGAGCTCAACGGCGACTATTACCCCTTCGTGTATGTCCCCTTGATCCGTAAGAATACCCCGATCCCGGTCACCAAGAGCGAGGCCTTCTCCACCATCGAGGACGGCCAACCCGCGATCGACGTGCGCGTCTACCAAGGCGAGGACCCGGACGCACTCAACAACACCGAGATCGGCGCCTTCCGCATCGAGGGGCTGAGCGACGCGCCGGCCGGCAATGTCATCGTCACCACCTTCTCCCTGGATGTGAACGGCATCCTCAAGGTGACCTCGCGCGAGAAGAGCACCGGACTCGAGCAGCGCATCGTCATCGACAACGCCACCGCCCGCTTCGAGCAGGACACCATGGCCGCCGCACGCGCGCGCATCGGCGCGCTCATCGACGGCGACTTCAGCACCGAGCCGAACGAGGACCGAGACAACGTCGGGGAGAGCGTCGGAGCAAGCGCCGAGCGGCGCGACGGCGTCCAGGCCACGGCGCTGATCGAAAAGGCCGAGCGTCTGATGGAGGCCGCCAATGCGGAGGACCGCGAAGACCTGGTAAACCTGATCGAGACCCTGCGCGACGCGGTCGCGGCGCACGATGATGTCGCCATCCACGAGGCGATGGACGGGCTCTCCGATCTGATCTTCTATCTGGAATCCTAAACCGCGCGCGGCGCGTTGGGCGTTCGTCCCTTATGCCGCAAATCTTGAACAAACCGTCGTAGAAACGTGCGTTGTCGTTGTCGTTGTCGTGTTCGTCCGGAATCCGATTACGACAACGATAACGACAACGAGTAAAGCCTTCGACCACATCTCTTGGTTCCGGCTCTGCCAGGTTAAGGTTATGGACCGTTGCCCCAATTGTCGCGCCCGTCTCGACGGCGCCGAGCAGTGTCGCCGCTGCGGCCTGGATCTCCATCTGCTGTACGCGGTGGATCGTGCCGGCGATGCCGCCCTCACACGCGCGATTCGTCGTCTCGCCGAGGACGACAGGACCGGCGCCATCCGCGATCTGAAGCAGGCGCGGGCCTTGTCGGGGGGCACTTTCGTCTCCGCCCTCCTCGACTTCGCACGTTCGACACCCTCTGCCGAGTCCGCCCATGACACTACAACAGGCCCTCTGGTCCCTGACTGCCGAGCAACTCAAACAGCGCCGCAACCTGTTGTTGAGCGGGAACCGCTCGACTCGGAAAGCGGAGATGGTCGAGGCGATCTCCCATGAGCTCTTATCGGCGGATCTAAGCCAGTACTGGGGGAGACTCTCCGAGCTCGAGCAAAACGCCGTTGCCGAGAGCGTCCATCGTTGGGGCGGTTTTTTTGACCGTGCCGGCTTCAAGGCACGCTACGGCTCGCTTCCGAACCTCGTCCCGCCGGTGGCCTATTCCTATTCGCGGCCCGACCGTGACCGCCAAGAGCGGCGTTCGCTGCTGACGCTCTTCTTCTACGACGGCTCGATCCCCGAGGATCTGTGCAAACGACTGGCGTCGATCGTCGCGGTGCCGACGCCGCTCGAGACCGTAAGCTTCGCCGACGAGGACCTGCCGACGCGCATGGCCTCGGCGATCATCCTGGAGCCCGAAGAGGAGGCATCCGAGTCGCTGCGGCGTCTCGCAACCGAGACCCTGATCCATCACGACCTGCCCGGCGTGCTGCGCCTGATCGGTCAGGGCCGCATCAGCGTCGGCGCCAAGACGGGTCTACCGAGCAGCGCCTCAATGACCAAAGTGGAGAGCGTCCTGCTCGGCGGTGACTGGTACAGCGCGGACGACGACCTGGACGAGCCACGCTCGGCCGGCGGTCCGATCCGGCCCATTCGCCCCTTTGCCTGGCCACTCCTGCTGCAGGCCGGCGGGCTCGCGAAGGCCGACGGCAGCAAGCTCGTCCTGACTGCGCGCGGCAACAAGGCACTGTCTCAGCCGGTCGAGGAGGTGGTCTCGCACCTTTTCGCGCGCTGGCAATACAAAGGCACACCCGATGAGCTGCGGCGCGTCGACCTGATCAAGGGGCAGACGGCAAAAGGGGTGCGGCTCAGCGCGGTGTCGGAGCGCCGAGCGGTCATCGCCGATGCGCTGCGGGACTGCTGTCCGCCGGGTCGCTGGGTGGCCATCGACGAGCTCTTCCGACAGATGCAGTTCCGCGGCCGCCGTTTCGCGGTGACCGAGAACGCCTGGGGCCTCTATTTCGTCGAACAAAACTACGGCAGCTTGGGCATGAACGGCGCCGACGGATTCGAGATCCTCCAGGGTCGCTACATCCTTGCCTATCTCTTCGAGTATCTCGCCACACTGGGCATGATCGATGTCGCCTACACCTCGCCCTACGGCGCGAGGTCTGACTACGACGACGCCTGGGGGGTCGACGAGTTTGCCTTTCTGAGCCGTTACGACGGGCTAAGGTACATCCGGCTCAACGCGCTCGGTCTCTACTGCTTGGGACTCGCCGAAACCTACGAGCCCGTGCTCCCGAAACGACCGCCGCTGTGCTCGATCGGGGCCGATCTGCTCGTGACCCTCGAGCGCGAGCCCGAGCCGGCCGAGCGGCTGGTGTTGGAGCAGATTGCCAAGCCGCTCTCGCCAAGGCTTTGGCATCTGGATCCCGATGCCGTGCTGCGGCACAGCGCCGACACCGGCGAGCGAGGACGCATCCGAACGTTCATCGAGTCGTCGACGGACGAAGGCCTGCCGGCCGAGGTCGTCCAACTGCTGCGCGACGTCGAGGAGCGCGCGAGCGCACTCGTCGATGCAGGAGCGGCTCGGCTCGTCAAATGCCGTGATCCCGCCATCGCCGTCATGCTGACCTCGGATCCCGTCACGGCGCCGCACTGCACCCGCGCGGGCGAGCGCTTGGTATGCGTCCCCGAGCCCAAGCTCGCCGCCTTCCGAAAGGGACTTGCCAAGCTGGGTTTCGTGCTCCCGGAGACCGGCAATGGCTGATGCACCTACCGCCTTCGCCGCGCTGGGTATCGAGGACCAACGGATCCTGCGTGTGCTCTCGGTCGTCTGCGAGCCGATTGCCCGAGATCGGCTGCACCAGATTCTGGACGCCTTGGATTGGCGCGATCGGGCGGGAGAGCCCTTGAGTCGGCGCGTCGATGAGGCGCTGTACCGACGTTTAGCCGCAGCGGGCCAGATCGAGACGGAACGCAGCACACTCGCGTGTCGTCGTGATCTGCTCGAGCCCCTGACGCGCGAGACGCTCGCCGACGGGACCTTCGAGTCGATCGTCGCGGCGGCCGAGCGGGTCATTCCGGTCGTCCCCACGAACGCATCCACCTGGCTCGTGCCGAGCCCCGAGCGGCGTTTGCGGATGGTCCGTATTGCCCTGTACGCCGGGCGTCAGGAGGAGGCGCTGCGGATGTTCGCCTTGAGCGATCAGGTGTCGTTGAGCAATTTGTCCGCGGCCCATGTCATGCCGCTGACGCAGGTCTTGACGTCCTCGACGGACCGCGCCTGGTTGGAAACGCTCGACCCGCGGCTCAAGATCGCCGGTCTCGTTCCCCCGTTGCGCCTGGCCGCACGCGACATGATCGAGCGCACCGGCGCCTATGCCCTCATGGAAGAGCTCTTCGTCCCGCTCGTCGGAACTCATCCCGAGGTCGCCGACGCACTGATCGAGCAGAGACTACAGCGCGGCCGGCTTGCCGAGGTTCCGTCCTTGCTGGACGGACGCAGCGATCCAGCGGCCTTGGTTCAGCGCGGTTGGCTGCAGTTCCTCTTCGGCCACTACGAGCAGTCACTCGACGTCTTCGATGCAGCACGGGAGACCATCCGCAAAACGACCCGCAAGCGCAAGGTCTATCTGCCCGGAATTCCGGGTGTTCTGGCCTTGCTGACGCGGCTGCGGCGTGGCGAGCGGGAGGACTTCGAATTTGTTCAGCAGCAGGTCGCGATCGCGCTGCGCGCCGATGTGACAGACCCTGTCGAACCCGTGTATCGGCTGCTCGGCGAGTTGACGGCCGTCTTGGCCGGACAGCGACGGGTGGACGAGTGCGCCTGGCTGGAACAACGCCTCGGTTTGCGCGGCGCCTTCGTGCTCCTGTTCCAGTCCCTGATGCTGCATTGGCTCGGCGAGCGGCCGGCGCCCGAGGCGCTCGACGTCCTGGCCGGCTGGACTGCGAAGGCGAATCAGGCCGGGTTTCTCTGGTACGCCCACGAGGCAGCCGCACTCCTGGATGCCTTCGGTTTCGAAGGCGAGCGACCTGAGCTCGGCAAGCGGCCCGCCGGTTTGGTGTCGATGACCGATCTGCTCGCGCGCAAGGCGACCTGGGAGATCGCGCTCGATGCGCTCAAGGGACTCGGCGCCCATGCCGCACCCGGGGTGGACACCTCCGCGGGCACCGACCGGCGCATGGCCTGGCAGCTTGGTTTCATCAAGACGCACGGCATGCTGGAGCCGCGCGAGCAGAAACGCATGAAGCGGGGCGGTTGGACGAGCGGGCGTGCCGTGGCGCTGCAGAAGCTCGTCGAAGAGCCGGAGAGTTTCGGCTATCTGACCCCGCAGGACCGCGAGATCTGCGCCTGTATCGTCCGCGAGCAAGGGTCGTCCTGGTATGGCGGCTCCGACCGCCTGAGCTATCGCTTCGATGCGGACCGCGCTCTGCTCGCCGCGGTCGGTCACCCGCTGCTGACGGTGCGCCGGCAGGGCGGCAACGGCGTCACCGAGCTCCCGCTGGAGCTGGTGCTCGGCGACCCCGCGCTCTCGGTGGTTCGGCGCAATCGGGACATCCTGGTGACCATCGAGCCCTTCCCGCCGGAAGGCCGTTCGCTCTTGCCGGTCGACGAGACGTCGAAACGCGTCCGTCTGGTCCGGTTCGAGCCTGCCCATCGCGAGATCGCCCGCATCTTGGGACCCGAGGGCCTCAAGGTTCCCGAAGGCGCGGAGGCGCGGCTGCTCGAAGGGCTGGCTGCCGTGGCCCCGATGGTCACCGTCCATTCGGATATCGCCGGGGACGAGAGCGCCGCGGAGACCATGCCCGCCGACGCCCGGCCCCACCTGCATCTCATTCCCTTCGCGACCGGTCTGAGCCTGGAGCTGCGCATGCACCCGTTCGGCGACAGCGCTCTTCAGCTCCTGCCGGGGCAGGGACGGGCGACCTTGCTCACCGAGATCGAGGGGCGCGCCGTACGCTGTACCCGCGACCTCGAGGGTGAGCGAACGGCGGCCCGCGAGGTGCTCGACGCCTGTCCAGCGCTCCGCGACAACGAGGCTTGGACCTGGTCGCTCGACGACCTGGAAACGGCGTTGACGACGCTCGAGCAGCTCCACGCGCTCGGCGAGGCGGTCGTTCTGGATTGGCCCGAGGGCAAGCGCATCGGACTGACGCCCGAGATGCAGATGGCGTCTCTGCGCATCAAGATCGAGCAGGAGGGCGACTGGCTCGACCTGCAGGGCCAGATCCGGCTCGACAGCGGTCGGATCCTCCTCATGCAGGAGCTACTGGATCTGGCGGCTGCCGCAAAGGGACGTTTTATCCCGCTCGGCGAGCGCAACTTTCTCGTCCTCAGTCAGGCGTTGCGGCGCAAGCTCGAGGGCCTGCGCGGTCTAACCGACACCGGCCGCTTCCACCCGCTCGCCGCACCGGCTATCGCCGAGGCAATCGACGGGATGACGCTCGATGCCGACAAGGCATGGCAGTCCCTGCTCGATCGCCTCGCCGCCGTCGAGGATCTGGAGCCGGAGATCCCGTCCACGCTCCAGGCCGAGTTGCGCGACTACCAGATCGAGGGTTACCGGTGGCTCGCCCGGCTCGCGCACTGGAGCGCCGGCGCCTGTCTCGCCGACGACATGGGTCTCGGCAAGACCCTCCAGGCATTGACCCTGATCCTGTCGCGCGCACCCAAGGGTCCGACCCTGGTGTTGGCGCCCACCTCGGTCTGCGGCAACTGGGTCGACGAGGCGCAGCGTTTCGCGCCGACCCTGCAGCCGCTTCGCTTCGGCCCCGGCGATCGCGCCGCGATGCTCGACGCCGCCGGCCCCTTCGATCTGATCATCTGCAGCTACGGTCTGCTGCAGACCGAAGGGGAGCGCCTGGCCGCGGTGTCCTGGGAGACCATCGTCGCGGACGAGGCCCAGTCCTTCAAGAATGCCCTGACCAAGCGCTCGCAGGCCATCATGCGGCTCAAGGGCGGCTTTCGGATGATCACCACGGGCACGCCCGTCGAGAACCATCTCGGCGAGCTGTGGAACCTCTTCCGCTTCATCAATCCGGGTCTGCTCGGCTCGCTGGAGACTTTCAACCGACGCTTCGCCACCCCGATCGAGCAGAACAAGGACGCGGGCGCGCGGCAGCGTCTGCGCCAACTGCTGCGCCCCTTCATCCTGCGTCGGCTCAAGAGCGAGGTTCTCAGCGAACTGCCGCCGCGCACCGAGATCACCTTGAGGCTGGAGCTGAGCGACGGCGAGCTGGCCCTCTACGAGGCGATGCGCCGGCAGGCCGTCGAACGCCTGTCCGACCCGGAGGCAGCGGCCAACCCCGGCCAGCAACGCATCCAGCTCCTCGCCGAGATCATGCGTCTACGCCGCGCCTGCTGCCATCCGCGTCTGGCGCTTCCGGACAGCGATCTGTCGAGCGCCAAGCTGGATGCCTTCAACGAGATCCTCGACGAGCTCTTGGAGAACCGCCACAAGGCGCTCGTCTTCAGCCAGTTCGTCGACCATCTCGCACTGATCCGTGCCCATCTCGACGCCCGCGGCATCCGCTACCAGTATCTCGACGGCTCCACCCCCGAGCCGCAGCGGCGTGCCGCCGTCGCCGCCTTCCAGGCCGGAGAAGGCGACCTTTTCCTGATCAGCCTGCGCGCCGGCGGCGTCGGTCTGAATCTCACTGCCGCCGACTATGTGATCCACATGGATCCTTGGTGGAACCCGGCCGTCGAGGATCAGGCCTCCGACCGCGCCCACCGGATCGGGCAGCAGCGTCCGGTCACCGTCTATCGGCTGGTCGCCAAGAATACGATCGAGGAGCGAATCCTGGCGCTGCATGCCGCCAAGCGGGATTTAGCGGATGGGTTGCTGGAAGGAAGCGAGGGCGGGGGGCGGTTGAGTTACGCGGATATGCTGGCGTTGGTGCGCGGCTGAATCGCGTCTTGCGGTCAACAGCAGGGTTTGCGTGGCGGGTAAGGGCCGAGCAGTGCGAGGTCTCGGCGGGGACGCGATTCAGGAAAATAAAAACAGGCTTGTGAATTGCGGTTGTGTCGTTCCGGGGTGCGGTTAAGAGCGCGTTCCCCGGGATAGTCGACTTGCAGTCGACCCGCTGGCCGTCAGGCCAGCGCGAGATGTCGACTGCAAGTCGACTATCCAGGGGGGCTGCCAGGTCCCGACCCCGTCGACGTGGCCGTATAGGGGAGTGACGCTCCTTGCTCATATCCTCCGTCCACGTCGCGGGTCGGAGCCGTAGGGTGGACAAGCGCAGCGCAGTCCACCATCGCCGGCGCAGGGCTCGGTGGACTTCGCTCTCGCTCGTCCACCCGACCCGGCTAACCCGCCGACTTGGGAATCCGAATCTTCTGTCCGGGGTAGATGAGGTTGGCGTCCTTGATGACCTCCCGGTTCGCCTCGAAGATTCGGGGATAGGCGTTGGCATCGCCGTAATATTTCTTGGCGATGGCCGAGAGCGTGTCGCCTTTCTCGATCACATAGAAGTCGACCTCGGCGGTCTGAGGCGGTGCGGTGAGCTGATCGATCTTGACCTCCGCGACACCCTTGACGTTGCCGGCCATGAGAACGGCCTTCTCCATCGCCTCCGGGCTCTCGGCCTCGCCGGTCAGCGAGACCACGCCGTTGTCGTAATTCACGGTCAATCCCTTGATACCGGGATTGTCCTGCTCGATCTCCGCCTTGATCTTCTCTCCTGCCTCGGCATCGTTGCCGAAGAGCTTCTTGCCGATGTCTTTCGCGAAATCGAAGAGTCCCATGGAGTCCTCCGGTGGTGTGTTCGGTTTAGACCGCGGTGCCGCATTGCCTCGAAAATGCTCGCACACGCGACGGCGTTCGGCAATGGCGAGCCATTGCGGAACACCCCGCCGCGGCGGTGTCAGCCGTCGGCTAAGACTTGTGCCCGACACGCACAATCGCGATATTGACGTAAAGCACGTCCAGAGCGAGAGGCTCGTTTTCGAGCGAGCTCGACGTTCGGTGCATCCAAAACCCTCACCGGACACGCGCTTCAACATGATCGATTTTTTAGTATCCTAAACCGCGCCGGCTCCAGCGGTCGTCACGTCTGCCGGGGCTGATCCCAGTTAAAAACATCGCATGCCGCGCTGGGCGCGGTTTAGCCGGGTCACTGCCCGGGTCGCCGATCCGGATCCGGGATCGACCGCGTGCGATGGGCTGCCTCTCTCAGGGGCAACCCCGACCCGAGACCGTCCACAACAAGCATAAGCGGACCGACCAGGGCGGTCCGCCGGGAGGAGAGCCTGAGCATGACCGACACCACTGCCGTCGCAACCGTGACCCCCATGCAGTATCTGGACAAGGCCATGAACGGCCTTGACGATCTGGGCCTGCTCCCGACCGAAGCCGATCGGCAAGCCGATCCGATCATCGCGCTTCTGAATCAGATCTCGACCCTCGACGAAGGCCGCGTGACCGCCATCGCGCGCACCCTGAGCCAAGCGTCGCTCTTCAACGACGTGGTCCGCCAGCAGGTCCAGGCCATGGAGATCGGCAGTCGCTACGAGGACATCACCAACGCCTTCAACAGCATCCGCGACGATGCCAAGACGATGGTGGATCAGATCGAGGACGGCAAGCTCGACACCTTCGAGCGCATGAGCAACGTCTGGATGAAGGTCACGCGCGGCGACATCGCCGCGCGTTTCGACACGATCAAGACAACCTATCTGGACGTCACCTCCGCCACCGACGACCAGATTCGGCGCGAGCACCAGATCCTCGAGGCCTATCAAGACTTTCGCGGTGCCCTGAAACAGTCCGAGGTGTTGGCGCTCGAGGTTCTCGCGACCGCGCAGGGTCGGCTGGACGCGGCGAAGGCGTCGCTGGACGCGGCGATGAAGCAGGTCGAGGCGAACACCTCGGGCGAGCCGGCCGAGCGCGCGCGCCTCGAGCTGGCCCGCGACGAGCAAGTCCGCGCCCTGCAGCTCGAAGAGAAGCGCTATCAGATCGCCAAGGATCTCTCCGACAACCTGACCATCTCGTACAACACCTCCGAGGTGGTGATGGCGCGTCTGCTCCAGACGACGAACGCCAAGGAGCGCGTCTATGCGCAGGCCGTGAGCTTCTTCAGCACCAACGAGGTGGTCCTCACCGCACTCACGGCCTCATTCACCGGGATGTTCGGGCTGCACGAGGCCACTCAGACGGTGGAGGCGATGAAGGAGGGCGTGAGCCAGTCGCTCGAGGTCCTGGCCGATATCGGCGGGAAGGTCCAGGAAGCGGCGGTTCGGGCGGGTTACGGACCGACCGTGCGCGCCGATGCGGTCAAGAAGCTGGTCGACTCCGTCGTGACCTGGCAGACCCGATCGCACGAGATCATCGAGGAGATGCGCACCCAAAGCACCCGCAACGCCGAGGAGATCCGCGACGCGGTCGAAGAGGGCAAACGCAAGCTCGCACGCCTCGCCGAGGAGGGCAAGGGACTCGAGCTCAAGGTCGACGCATGAGCACGGAAGCCGCCGCGGACACCGGGGCGGGACCCGTCGGCGAAACGGCGGCGCCCGCCATGATCGCGGGCAGCAGCCATCCGCTCGACGAGGTCATGCTCGCGATGGACGTCGTGGATACGCTCAGACGCCGGGAGCGCCTCGTCACGGCCGAGCTCGACGACCTGGATCGCAAGGAGGATCTCAAGGAGCGGCTGCGCAAGATCTACGCAGCCCAGGGGATCGATGTGCCGGACCATGTCATCGAGCAAGGCGTGGCGGCCCTCGAGGAAGGCCGCTTCACCTATGCCCCGCCACCTCGATCGCTGACGACCCGACTTGCCCGCATCTACGTGAACCGCGGCAATTGGGGCAAGTGGGTCGGCGGGATCCTGGGCGTCATGATCCTCGCCGCCGTCATCCACTATGTCTCCTTCGTGGCCCCGGATGCCGAGTTGCCGGAGGACTTGGCGCGCGTCCATTCCGAGGCGATCGCGCTGGCCGAGAACGACCAAGCGCGCGAAACCCTCCAGCGCTATCTCGATGCAGGTCGGTCCGCGCTGCGCAACGACGACACCCCGGGCGCCCGCCTTGCGCTGCGCGAGCTTGAAACAGCCCTGACGACCTTGGAGCAGGAATACAACCTGCGCATCGTCAACCGTCCGGGCGAGCAGACCGGCGTTTGGCGCGTCCCTGACCTGAACACGAACGCGCGCAACTATTACATCCTGGTCGAGGCCGTGGATCCGACCGGGCGGGTGCTCCGCGTGCCGATTCGCAACGAGGAGACCCGCGAGACGGAGACCGTCGCCATCTGGGGGCTGCGCGTAGACGAGCAGACCTTCAATGCGGTTGCGCGCGACAAACGCGACGACGGCATCATCGAGCGGGACCGTTTCGGCTACAAGGGCCGCGGAGCGTTGGTTCCGCGCTACGACATGCCGACAACCGGCGGGGCGATCACACGGTGGTAAGTCCAGATCCGACGCTTGGGGGAACCGGCCGAGACGCGGCTCGGCCCACCTTCACGACAGACACCGCTTATTCTGGAGACCGCACATGATGTCCGGCAGACAAGCCCTCGGCGAGATCGATCGGGCGGTCGCGGAGGCACGCGCTCGGGTTGCCGCGGTCGAAGCCCGTGTCGAGTCCGCCGAGCAAGAATTGCAGGCGCAACGCCAGGGACAGCTCGAAGACTACAAGGCGCTCGCGCAGCTTCGCGTCGGATTGCTTGCGGACCCCGCGTTGCTCGAGCACCTGGACCAATCCGACCAGCAGGTTGCTGCGCTTCTGGCCCAACGCGAGACCGCGCTGACGCTGCTGAAGGAGCAGATCCGGATTGCGGAGTCAGCACTCCGCACCCTCGAGTCCGAGCGCGGCGAGCAGGCGGATCGGGTCGATGCCGCGGTTGGGGCGGTGGACGCCGCCGAGGCCCGTACCCAGGCTCGGCTCGCAGACGACGACGCCTACAAGGCCCGGCTCGATCGTGCGACCGATGCCGAACGCAAGGCCGCGCACGCCGCCGAGAAGGCAGACCGCAGCGACGAGGAACGCGAAGAAAAGGGTGTCTCGTACCGAGCAGATCCGCTCTTCATGTATCTCTGGAAACGCCGCTACGGCCAGCCCGGCTACAAGGCATGGCGGCTGACCCGGTGGCTCGACGGCAAGGTCGCCCGCCTGATCGGCTATGCCGACGCCGGCGCGAACTATGCCCGCTTAAACGAAATCCCCGAGCGCCTGCGCGAGCACGCCACCGCGCTCGCGAGCGCCGCCGAGTCCGAGCTTGCCGCCCTGAAGGCACTCGACGAAGCCGCACGGATCGAGGACGGGATCCCGGCACTCGAAGCCGATGTCCTCGACGCACAGGCGGCGATCGAGGCCATCGACACGCGTATCGCCGAAGCGCAGAACGACCTCCAGGGCCTCGAGGTACGCAAGGCCTTCTATGCCGCCGGACAGGACGACTACAGCGCCAAGGCGCTCGAGCTCATGACGTCCGAGATGCAGCGCGATGACCTGATGGAGCTGCGTCGCGAGGCACTCGCGACGCCCTTCCCGGAAGACGACCTGATCGTCGCCCGCCTCTTGGAGCGCGAGGACGAGCGGCGCCGACTCGAGGGCGCACTCCAGCCGCTGCGCGAGTCGCTCGTGCAGGCTCGGCAACGTCTCGACGAGGTCGAGGGTCTGCGGACGGACTTCAAACGCAGCAGCTACGACCGTGCCGACTCGCAATTCGGCAACGAGGCCATGATCGCCATGATGCTGGGGCAGTTCCTGAACGGTGCCCTGGACCGACGCAACCTCTGGCGCGTCATGCAGGAGCAGCAGCGCTACCGCACGGAGCGCTCCGACCCGGGTTTCGGATCCGGCGCCTTCGGTCGCGGTACGGTCTGGGGCGGCGGCCTCGGCGATTCACGCCCCCGAGGGGACATCTTCGGCGGTTTGGGCCGCGGGAGCGCCGCACGCCCCGGCGGCGGGGGTCGGTCGGGTGGCGCCGCCAGGCGCGGCGGGAGCAGTGGCGGCTTTCGCACCGGCGGAGGCTTCTGATGGCCTGCGTGGCGCGACGCATCTAAACCGCGTCACTCCGAAGATCGGAAAAATCCTCGAGCCCGACACAGCATGAAATGACGCATTTCACTCTGGACGCGGTTTAGGTCGGTCCGGTGTCCAACCAGCTTCGTTCGTTGCGTTGACGAGGTCGCATCCTGCTCGAGCGCATTCTCCTCATCGTCCTGCCGCTGTTTGCCGTGGTCGCGGTCGGGTTTTTCTACGCCCGTCGCCACCGCCCCGACATGCGCGCGGCCACCGCGCTCAATATGGACATCTTCGTGCCCGCCCTGGTCTTCTCGGCGCTCGCCGCGAAGGACGCGGACCTCGGTGCCTACGGGCTACTGGCGGTGGCCGGCGTCGCACTCGTGCTGGGTTCGGGCCTCATCGCCTGGCCGATCGCCCGATCGAGCGGTATCGCGGTGCGCACCTTTGTCCCGCCCATGATGTTCGTCAACTCGGGCAACATGGGTATCCCCTTGCTTGTCCTCGCCTTCGGCGAGCAGGCGATGCCCGCAGCGGTCGTGCTCTTTCTGATCGAGAACGTCCTGCACTTCTCGCTCGGGACCCGGATGCTCGACCGACATGCTGACATCCTCGGTGTTCTGCGCACCCCGGTGATGCTGGCCTGCATTGCCGGACTCGCCGTGAACCTCTCCGGCATCTCCCTGCATGAGCTGATTGCCCGGCCCGTGGACATGCTCGGTCAGGTCTCGATTCCGCTCATGCTCTTCACCCTCGGCGTGCGTCTCGTCGATGTCAACCTCGCGGATTGGCGTGTCGGACTTCTCGGCGCCATCGTTCGACCGCTCGTCGGTGTCCTGCTGGCTTGGGCGATTACCCTAGCGCTTGTCCTACCCCCCGAGCAGGCGAGCATCTTGATCGTCTTCGCCGCCCTGCCGCCCGCGGTGCTCAACGCCATCTTCGCCGAGCGCTACGCCCAAGAACCCGAGCGCGTCGCATCCATCGTCCTCCTCGGCAACGCCGCGGCCCTGGTCACGCTGCCGGCCGTGCTGCTGTTGGTGCTCTGAGCCTCGTCGTGCTCACGACGAGCCGCGATGCCGCGATCGCTCGGATATGTCACCAAGGCCTGCGCGTCTCGGGAGCTCGAACAGATCCAGATGGCCGTGCAGATCGCCGATCCCCACCAGCGGCGGACGTGTAGCCGTCATGCTGCGAGCCCGAGCAGGCGATCCGCAAGCCCGGCGATCTCGTCGCGCTGCGGCAGGGTGTCGAGCCATTCCGTAGGGATCGCCGCCGTGCCCAGCGCCGCGCCCAGAAGAGCCCCGGCGAGGCAGGCAACCGAATCGGAATCACCTCGGATCCGCGCAGCCTTCTCGACCGCCAAACCCAGATCCTCCGGCCAGCGCAGCGCCGCGGCGACCGCAAGGCCCAACGCACTGCCGGAGCGCCAACCGCCGTCGCCGGGCGGGATGGCTTCCTCGTCGAGCCAGTCCTCGCCGCGCTCAGCCCAAGCGATGGCCGCGCGCAGGCTTGACGCGACCTCGCCGCCTTGGTGCCAAGGCCCGTCGAGCCCTCGGATCGCCTCCTCCACCAACGTCGTGTCCCAGCATCCCGTCTCCAGGATCGCCCGCACCAGCCAGGCCCCAGCGATCGCCGCCTCGACCGCGTTCGGATGGGCGTGTGTGAGCAGCGCCGAGATGCGCGCGGCCTCGATCAACTCGTCACCCCGATAGACCAGCGCCAAGGGCACGATCCGCATCACCGCCCCGCAGCCGTCGGACGCGCGCACCCCGCTGGTGGTCCAATCACGGTCGCGCTCGAAGCGGGCAGCCCCGGTCAGGCAGGTATTGCCCGGCGCGGTCGACGGGGTCAGCGGGTCATGGCTCCAGCGCACGAAGGCCTCGCCGACCAGCGTGCCGAAACGGTCGGGATCGAGCGTCCCCGGTCCATGCTCCAGGATCGCCTCGCCCAGATACAGCGACATGTGGGTGTCGTCGGTCCAATGGCCCAGGTGGACCGGACGGGTGCGCACGCTCGCGTCCTTTACGAACTCGAGCGGGGCACCGAAGCGATCGCCGCACGCGTGGGCGAACAGCGCCGCACGGGCGCGATCGGCAAAGGTCGCGTTGTCGTCGGTTTGGGTCATGGGCGTCTTCTCGGTTGGGGTTGGCTCGGTCCCGTGCGCACACAGCGACGGATGTCCGTAGCTTCAATTGATGCTCGGACGTGCCGTTTGTCCACGAGCGGTTAGGCAAAAAAATTGCGCAGTCGTGCGACAGCGGTTGTCGCTTGGCCTTACGCGAAGGAGAAATAGCGCACCCTGGACTGCTGCTGGCTACCCTCCACTCGAGCCGACGCTCATCGCTTCCGCAGCAAACAAGGCGTCGAGCTGCGGATTGGTCGTCACCAACAGCAGCTTTTTCTGCATCGCTGTCCGGTTGATCTCGAGCCGGAAGAATGCGTCCCCGCCCGCCGGCGAATGCCGGCGGCGGATCAACTGGATCCGCCCGAACAGATGCCCGTGGCGCTCGGCGAAACGCGCCAGCCCGACGGCCTTCTCGACATTGTCGCCGAGGCTCGGGTCGTGGGGCTCCAGGATGTCGAACCGGAATCCCTCGCCCTCGGTCGCCCGGCGCACGATGACAAGACGGAGGGACGAGCGATGAGCACTAAAGAACGCGAGTTCCTACGGTCCGAAGTCACGACACTCGAGGGACTCCTCGGCAACCTGCCGGAAGACAGAATCATCGAGCGTATCGGATTCGAGGAGCGCTCGAGGCAAGCCCAAGAGCGGCTCGCCGTGCTCGAGGCCAGCCCCTTGGCCAAGGCGCTGCCCATCACGTTCCGCGGTGCGCCGGTCGAGGGCACACGTTCGATCGCTGCCGGCTTTGCGGCCGCGGCACTCAGGGCGTTTATCGAGGCAACCGATACGGTGGCGGCCAGTCTGACATCGGAAGGGCTTAAGGGCCGCGGTCGACTCCCTAGTGCAAGCCGCTCCTTGCGAATCATCGACACCGCACAAGGCTCGTTCGGTTTCGAGCTGGAGCTCCCTCCGCCGGTCACGGATCCGGCACAAATCCCGCCGCCGATCCCGGGCGAGGCGCAGGACCCCTATGCTCAGGCCATCGAAAGAACCTTCGAGCTGATCAAAGATGCAGCCTCATCGGATGACGTGGGGATGTCGGACCTGATAGCGGAGATCCATCCGCGTGCGGCGGCCAAGGTGCGCGCCTTCGCCAAGGTGCTGTCCGATCACGATGCCGGATTCGCCGCCGAGTTCGACGGCAAGAGCGTGCATTTGAACCGGGGAATCGAGGTCGAGCATGTCCTCGACGCACTCAAGGACGAAGACATTGCCGAGCGGACCGAAGAGCACTCCGGCGTATTGATGGGGATCCTTCCTGAGTCACGGCGCTTCGAGTGTCGGCTGGACGAGGGCCAACTGATCACGGGACGGGTCGACCGTGACTTGGAAAACCTAGGAGCATTCGAGGCGAACTGGGAGAACAAGAAAGCCCGATTGACCTTCAGAGTTGTTTCGGTGCGGACGAATCAGCGCTTCATATTGGTCGATGCAGCTCGGCCGGAGGGATCGATCGAGAGCTGATTGCTCGACACGAATCGGTCAACACGCGATGTACACGCTAATGATCGGCGGCGAATTCGACCTTGTCGTAAACCTCGGCCAGCGACAGCTCGGTGTCGAGCGCCGCCAAGGGGATGAGGTCGCTCGGGTCGGTGTAGACGGAAAGTAGCCAATCGCCGCTCGGTTGGCGCAGGAAGAGCTCGGCGCTCACCCGTTGCTGGGACAGGAGCAGATAGGCGCGTAGGCTGGGGATGGACCTGTAGTAGGCGAATTTATCTCCCCGGTCATAGGCCTCGGTGCTGTCGGAGAGGACCTCGACGATGAGTGCCGGGTTTGTGATGACGTCGCGGCGGTCATCCAGAAATTGCCGCTCTCCGCAGGTCGCCATCACGTCCGGATAAGCGCCCAGTTTGGCGGACTCGACGCGGACCTTCATATCGCTGGTGTAGACATAGCAAGGGCGGCCCTTGAAATGATTCCCTAGCTCCCGCAGGACGTTTCCGCAGATTAGGTTGTGTCCCTCGGAGCCGCCCGCCATGGCGAAGACCTCGCCATTCAAATATTCGGTACGTCCCTGATCCAATGTACGTTCGGCGGCGAGCCAGTCTGCAAAATCAAGGTGGTGTTTGGGCTGAATAGACATGATTGGACTCCGGGTCCGGACCGAAACTACGCTCGAACGAGAGCGCACGCGGATCGCAACTGGGGACTGAACATACCCCGCAATGTCTGCTTGGACAAGCAGCCGACGCGACTCGACGGCCTCTGTCCATCAACCGTCGCGGGCGATCTCGGCACGAATCGACGGCGCTATCGTTTCGATCGATGCGGGTACACGAACCTCGAGATCGTCCATCGCGGCGGCGACCAGCGCCATGACAGGCGCGTGCGCGCGGGCAACGTCCTCGGCATCGAATTGGTGGAAGCCTTGGTAGTCCGCGCGAAGTCGGTCGGCCTCGAGCTGCCCGAGCGTCTTCAAGTGCTGCCGATCGAAGGCCCCGGATCGGACGAAGTGGGCCGCGAAAAGCCGCTGAGTCCCTTCATGGGTCTTCGTCTCCAACCCATGGCTGAACAAGAGCGCGCGGACCGCATGAAACGCGGCGTAATAGAGGTTGGAGATGCACTTGCGATGGACGCCGACCTGACGATTCGCGCGGAAGCTGCGCAACTCGTCGAGCAGCAGCCCCAGCTCATCGGTCACTGCACTTAAGCGCTCGTCTTCGCCCATAGCTCGATCCCGTCTTGCATGATGTCGTCCAGCAGTCGGCGGCTCGTCCCGTCACCGTCGCGGATGACGATGGGCCGTAGGTGCGGGAGATCCTCCCAGCCCTCTTGAGCGGACTCCGCGATGTCGGATAGGTCTCGCGCGATCGACCGGTCCGCGGCGCCCGAGACGAAGACCGCGAGATCCAGGTCGGAATCCTCGCCACCCTCGCCCCGAGCGCGGCTGCCGAACACCAGGATGCGCTCGATGGCGGTGCTGTCGAACCGGTGCAGACTGTTTGTGACAAAGATCGCCAACAGTTGCTGCTCCCCCGGCGTAAAGGGTGTGCCTGCGGGGCAATTGATCGGGGCAAAAAGGCTTGATCGGGCGGACATCTCGGGATTGTGTTCTTGATCCGGCCCGTCGTCGAGGGTTTGGACAGGTGCGGGATGATGGGGTTGCTCGAGCGCCGGCCAATACGGCTCGTGGCGCAGAGCGCCACAGCATGCGTGACACCGCGGAGCGGGTGTCACGAGTCCCTTAAGGTTTAGGTGGCCGGTCCGACGAATGAACGGCACCCCGGCCTCATGCTCGCCTGTCGGCGAGCAGGTCGAGCTCGACGTGATGATCCCCGGTGGGCTATGAATCCGCCGGCTTTTCAACAACGGGTGCCGGGCTGCCTTGCACCCTCTCGCGCAGACCTTGCACGAAGACATAGAGCGGCGGGATGACGAAGATGCCGAGAAATGTCGCGGCACTCATGCCGCCCAGGACCACGACACCGAGCGAGAGTTGGCTCGCGGCACCGGCGCCGGTCACCAGCACCAGCGGCAGCATCCCGAGGATGAAGCTCACGGCGGTCATGAGCACCGCGCGATAGCGGATGCGTGCAGCGTCGGCGGCGGCTTGTTGGATGGAGCGGCCCTCCTCGCGCAACTGTTTGGCGAACTCGACGATGAGGATCGCGTTCTTGCTGGCGAGCCCGATCAGCATGACCAACCCGATCTGGGTATAGACGTTGTTGTCGAGCCCGGTGAGCCAAGTCGCGGCCAACCCCCCGAGGGCCGCGATGACGACCGACAGGATGACCGCGGTCGGTACCGTCCAGCTCTCGTATTGGGCGACCAGGAAGAGATAGACGAAGAGCAGGGCCAGCATCAATACCACGGCGGCCTCGCCGCCGGCCTGCACCTCTTGGAAGGTCGTGCCGCTCCAGTCGACGGCGAAACCGGGCGGCAGGGTGTTGCGCTCGATCTCGCGCAAGGCCTCGATGCCCTCGCCGGTACTGCCGACCGGGGTGACGTTGACGCTGGCGGCGCGGAACATGTTGAAGCGCCGCGTACTCTCGGGGCCGAGCACCGGCTCGACCGTCACCAGGGATTGGATCGGGACCATCTCGCCGAGAGTGTTGCGCACGTGCAGCCGGTTCAGATCCTCCGGCGTCATCCGGAAGGGCGCATCGGCCTGCAGGAAGACGCGGTAGGTTCGCCCGAAGAGGTTGAAGTCGTTGACGTAGAGCGAGCCGAGGTTGGCCTGCAGGGTCACGAAGAGATCGGACAGGCGCACGCCCAGGGTCTCGGCCTTTTCACGGTCGATGTCGAGGAACAACTGCGGCGTCTGGGCGCTGAAGGTCGAGAAGGCGCGTTGAATCTCGGGGTTCTCGTTGGTGTTGATGATGAAGCCCTGCAGCGCCTGCGCCAGCTCATCCGGCGAACGCCCGGCCAGGTCCAAGAGCTCCATCTCGATACCGCCCGCGGTGCCCAGACCCTGGATCGGCGGGGCGGCGAAGGCGAAGACGGTCGCTTGCGGCAGCGCCAAGAGCTTCGGCTGAACACGGGCGAGCACCGCGTCGGACGTACTTTGCGCACCCGGTCGGTCGTCCCAGCTCTTCAGGACGGCGATGGCCATACCGCCGCTCGAGCGCACCCCGGCGAGCAGACTGAAGCCCGCGACGGTCATCACGTGATCGATCTCCTCCTCGGCGGCGAGGAGTTGCTGGACCTCCTGCAGGACCGCACCCGTGCGGTCGACGGAGGAGGCGTCCGGCAGGGAGACGTCGATAAAGAAGTAGCCGGTGTCCTCGGTCGGGATGAAGCCGGTCGGCACCTTCTCGAAGAGCCAGACGGTGCCGGCCATGGAGGCGGCGATGATGAGCACGGCAACGAACGAGCGCCGCCCGAGCGAGGCGACCCCGCGTGCATAGCCGTCGCGGCTCCAGTCCAGGGCATTGAAGAACCAGCGCAGCGGGCCCCGCGGCTCGCGCGAGGGACGCAGCAGCAGACCGCAGAGTGCCGGACTCAGGGTCAGCGCGATGAGCGAGGACAGGGTCACCGCGACCGAGATGGTGACCGCGAATTGCAGATAGAGCTGGCCGGTGATGCCGGGCAGGAAGGCGGTCGGCACGAAGACCGCGTAGAGGACAAGGGTCGTTGCGATGACGGGGCCCGTCACCTGCTGCATCGCACGCTTGGCCGCCTCCTTCGCGCTCAATTTTTCCTCGTCGATCAGGCGCTGGGTATTCTCGACCACGACGATGGCGTCGTCCACGACGATGCCGATCGCAAGGATGACGGCGAACATCGAGACGGTGTTGATCGACAGGCCCGCGGCCAACAGGACCGCGAAGGTCCCGATGATGGAGCCCGGGATCGCCAGCACCGGCACCAGGGTCGCACGCCAGTCGCCGAGAAAGGCGTAGGTCACCAGGATGACCAGCGAGAGCGCCTGCAGGAGGGTGATGACCACGTTGCGCATGCTGATGCGTACGAAGTCGGTGGTGTCGTAGTAGATGTCGTATTCGAGGTCGTCCGGGAAGCGCTCCGCGAGCTGGTCCAGGGTCGCGTAGACCCGATCGGCGGTCTCGAGCGCATTGGCGCCCGGGGCGAGATAGATCCCGAGCGCGGCGGTCGGCACCCCGTCGATCCAGGCGTTCGAGTCGTAGGTCTGGGCGCCGAGCTCGATGCGCGCGACGTCGGCAAGGCGGATCACCGAGCCGTCCGGGTTGGCGCGAACCAGGATGCGGTCGAACTCCTCGGGTGTCGTCAACCGCCCCTTGGCCTGGAGCGTGTAGGTGAAGGCGCGCCCTTCGTTGTCCGGCGGTGCCCCGAGCCGACCGGCAGCGGCCTGGAGGTTCTGGCGACGGATCGCATCGGCCACCTCCGCCTCGCTGACCCCGAGGGAGGTCATCACCTGCGGGTCGAGCCAGATGCGCATCGCGTAGTCGAGCGCGCCGAACTGGCTCGCCTCGCCGACGCCGGGCAGACGCGCCAAGGCATCGCGGATGTTGATCTCCATGTAGTTGGAGAGGAAGAGCCGGTCGAATGTCCCCTCGGGCGAGAGCAGGTTTACCGTCAGCAGCATGCTGGTCGACTGCTTGCGCACCGACACGCCCTGCTGGGTCACCTCGTTCGGCAGAGTCGGCAGCGCCAGACCCACGCGGTTCTGCACGTTGACCGCGGCGATGTCCGGGTCGGTGCCGACGGCGAAGGTGACGTCGAGCCGGTAACCACCCGAGCTGTCGGTGGTCGAGGTCATGTAGAGCATGTCGTCGACGCCGTTGACCTCGGCCTCGATCGGTGCGGCGACCGTCTCGGCAACGATCTCGGAGCTGGCGCCGGGATAGAAGGCCTGCACCGAGACCTGCGGCGGAACGATGTCCGGGAACTGCGCGACCGGCAGTACGCGGATGGCGATGACCCCCGCGATGATGATGACGAGCGAGATCACCATCGCGAAGCGGGCGCGGGAGATGAAGAAGGCGGAGAACATGGGGTCAGTCTCCGCTGTAGAGCTCGGACGAGACCGGCTGCACGATCATGCCCGGCCGGGCCTTCTGGATGCCGTCGACGATCACCCGCTGGCCCGGCTCGAGGCCGGAGAGTACGACCCAATCGGTCTCGATGCGATCGCCGAGCGTGACCCGGGTCACCTGCACGCGCTCGTCATCGGTCAGGGTCAGCACCAGCCGGCCGGCCTGATCCTGTTGAACCGCCACCTGCGGGATCACCAGGGCCTGCTCGGGTTGCAGTGCGCGCGCCTTCACGGTGACGAACTGGCCCGGCAACAACACCCCGCCGGGATTGTCGAAGAGCGCCCGGACCCGCACGGTATCCGTGGTCGCGTTCACCTCGGGGTCGAAGAACTGAAACTCGCCGGGCTCCTCGAGCATGGTCCCATCGGCGAGACGCAGATAGGGCGCGAAGTCGTTCGATGTCTGCGCTTGGCGCACGGCCAACATGGCGCGATCGGTGACGGGAATGGTCACGAAGATGGGATCGAGCCGAACCAGACGCGCCAGCGGCCCGGCCGCGGGACCGACCACGGCACCCTCGGCGAAGTTGGCGCGACCGATGGTGCCCTCGAAGGGGGCGCGGATCTCGGTGTAGCCGAGGTCGATCTCGGCGCTTTGCAGCGCTGCCAGGGCGGCGCTGCGAGCCGCGTCCGCCTCCTGCTGGGCGGCAACCGATTGATCGAGCTCGGACTGGGATGCGGAATTGCGCGCCACCAGCGGCTCGATGCGTTCGCGCTGCAGTCGGGCATTGAGGAGTGTCGCCTCCGCACGCTCCACATCCGCGCGGCGCGCCGCCACGATCGCCTCGAAGGGCTCGCGCTCGATGCGGAACAGGAGCTGACCTGCCTCGACGCTCGCGCCCTCTTCGAACTCGCGCGCGGAAAGGAACCCGTTGACGCGGGCGATCAGATCGACCGAATCCGTCGCCTCCACGCGGGCAACGAACTCCATCGAGGGCGTCACCTCGCGCACGGTTGCCGCGGCGACGCCGACCGAAGGCGGCGGACCCGCGACCGGTACCGTCACGGCGCCTTGCTCGCAACCGGCGAGGGCCAGTGCAAACATCGTGACAATGGTTCCCGGAATGCGTTGCATGGTGACTCCCGATGGGTGCTGCATGTCTCGAGCCGAGCGGGCGGGGGATCCCGGGGACGTCGGCCACACAGGATATGGAATGGCGTGCGGTGTGCCTGGATGGTAACGGCGGTCGGAGGTCGCAGCAAGCGACGGCGACACCGGCTTCGATCCCGCAGATGCCGTATTTCCCTACTTCAAACCCATCAGAGGATGTCGTTCAATGCCATGCCGATCCCGATCGTATTCTGCTTCCAGTTGTAGTCGATCAGGCTGTCGCCGTAGCCGGTAAAGGCGCGGACATAGACGCGCAAGGGCCCGAGGACTTGCGGCAACATCCAAGTGAACTGCGCGGCACCCTTATCGGTGCTCGGATTGCCGCGGCCCATGAGCGTGAAGCTGTGATCGCGCCATTTATAGAAGGCCGTGATATCGCCGTAGCCGTAGTAGTCCGTGATGTCGGGGTTGTCGTCGTCGGCATCGCCGTCATCGATGCGCACCCAGGGCCGCAACACCAACGCGAAGTTGCCCCTTTCGATACCGATCGAGGCGACGAGGCGGTCCCAGCTGCGCGAGATGGGATCGGATCGGCCGTTGGATTGGTGATTGTAGCCGACGTTGAGCAGGCGCCAATCGAAACCGCCGAAACTGATGTCCGGTCTGAAGCTGACCATTAACTCGGGCATGAAGTTGGTCTCGCGAAAGGGGCGCGAGATCCTGTCGTTGTAGACCTGCCACTGGCTCATCTGCGAGTAGGCGGCCCACACCCCCCAGCGTCGATCATCCGTCGTCCACACCCGGAATTTGAAGCTGAGCTGAAAACGCGCCTCGGTGTTGTCAAGGTCTTGCTCGTCGACTTCGAGGGCATCGAAGAGCGGCGAGAAAGGCCGGTTGTTGATGCGGTCGGTATAGTTGCCGACCAGCAGATAGTTGGGGTTGTAGAAGCTGATATCGTAAGGGCTCGATCCCGGATCGAAGGCCCATGCCTTGTCGATCGACGAGGTCTCCCCAGGGGTTCGGCTCTCGCTCGGACCCGGCGCGACACCGCCCGACGCGGGTGCCGAGGGCGCGACCATCGCGGCTCGCTCCGGGGCCGCGTCGCGCGATGCCTGCACGGCGACGGGAAGACGCCCGCTGGCGCGGTCGTAACAGGCAAGCCGCGCCTGATCCGCCTGAATCCCCGCGCATTCAGCGATGCTCGGCAATGGGGCATCGGCGCGAACCGGACCGCCCTGCATCAGGGTCGCCGCCATCAGCGCCGTTGCGCCGAGCCCCTTGAGCTGCTGAAACAGCGTCATTCGGTCCTCCTCTGAAACGTCGCGGGCCTTATCGCGGTCACCTTACAATCCGGGTTCTCTGCCCTGATTTGCGCTTTGTTCGTCGATGACTCGGATCCCTCGGCGTGCGCGATCCGGGCAACCTCCGAGAAACCGACGCAGGCCGTCGCAGCCGCGGGGGTGATCGATCCGCCGCCGGATGCGCGTGTGGCCATGTCGCGAATCGCCGGAAATCGTCCTCGAAGCGGACGCGCAACGCAACCCGGCTCGGATGGCCGGCGCCGGTGCTGGTCCTGCTCGATCTCGGGATGCTATGGTCACGGCGCTTCAGCCACCCATCTTCATCACTGCTGACTTCTAACTTTAAGGAGTGTCTCCGATGCCAGCGCCTTGCCTCGCTCGTGTCGCCGGTACCATCGTATTGTCGACCGGGATCGCCGCGGTCTCGATGGCGCAATCGCCGCCGGGCGCCAGCTTCTCGATCGCCCCCCTCGTTCAATTCGACAGCGACCTGGACTCCGGCGGCGATGCCGCATATGCCGCGATCCTCACATCGCTCGGAACAAGCTGGAGAATCGACGAGCGATCGTCTCTCGGGGTGCGCCTGCGCCTCGACTACGAGGACTGGGACTTCGACAAGCCACTCGGATTCGGCGGCGAGCAGCCCTGGGACAGGCTCTACCGAGCCGGCATCTCCGTACCCTACGGCTTTACGACCGAGAGCGGCTGGCGGTTGGGGCTAAACCCGACGATCGAGTCCTCGGGGGAATCCGGCGCCAACTTCTCGGAGACGCTCGAATACGGCGCCACGGCCTCCGTGTCGCGCGCCGTGCGGCCTGATCTGACCCTCGGGTTGGGCGTCGGCGTCTTCGAGCGCATCGAGGAGACGAGCGCCTTCCCCTTCCTGATCATCGACTGGCGGATCAACGATCGCTTGCGACTCACCAACCCCTTCCCGGCTGGCCCGGCCGGTCCGGCGGGGTTGGAGCTGTCCTATACGCTCGATTCGGGCTGGACCGCAGGCGCGGGCGCGGCCTACCGATCTTATCGCTTTCGACTCGACTCCGACGGTCCCTTCCCGGACGGCGTCGGCGAGCACAGATTCATCCCCGTCTTCGTCCAGGTCGGGCGTGACCTGACGGAGAACCTGAGAATCAATCTCTACGCCGGTGCTGCAATGGAGACCCGGTTGAGGGTCGAGGACGAGAAGGGTCGGCGTCTGTACGAGGAGGATCAGGATCCGGCGGCGATGCTGGGGGTGTCTTTGATCGGGCGTTTCTAGCACTAAACCGCGTCATCCGGGATGAGCGCTGCTGGCGTCCGGGTCGAGGCTTGCGGGTTCTTGGCGCCTTTGCGGGGACGCGGTTTAGGAGATCGGGGATTTAGGCTTGACGTGCTAGATCAGTCGCATCGTGCAGCCCATTCACACCAGATCAGGAGTCAAGCATCGATACTCAATAAACGTCGAGATAGTGCTCAAGTCGAATCCACATACACGACTTGACGTGCCGGACAGAGGCGATGAGCATTTCAATCAACGCGACCTTGAGGTTCGGCGCGCTTAGATCAAAGAAGCCATCCGCCCACAAATGGATACCCACAAGAATGGTTTGGCTGCCACCACCTTGAGAGAGACCCCAATAAACTCCCGAATCACACCTCAAAAGCTCTCGCCGAACTCATGCCTATACCGGATTACGAAACATTGATGTTGCCGTTACTTGAAATCGCAGCCTCAGCCCAGGGTCAAGACGTCAAGCTATCCGATGCAGTTGATCAGCTAGCCTCACGATTCAAGTTGAGCGAGAGTGAGAGAACGGAGTTGTTGCCGAGCGGAGGCACCTTTAAGTTCTCCTCTCGAGCGTCCTGGGCCCGCACCTATCTGCAGAAAGCTGGGTTACTCGAAGCCCCGAAGCGAGGCTACTTTCGACTCACTCAGCGAGGCATAAGAATACTCAAGCAATCTCCCGTCAAAATCGACAACAAAATTTTGTCGCAGTTTCCAGAGTTCGCGGCTTTTCAGGGCAAAAAGAAATCGCCTAAAGTGGAGTCCGGAGACCACTCGAAAGAGACACCGATTGAATCCATATCCTCATTTTACGAACAGTTTCGAGAAGCACTCGCAACGGAGTTGCTTGATCGAGTCAAGAAATGCTCGCCTCAATTTTTTGAACGCCTTGTCATTCACGTTCTTTTAAAGATGGGGTACGGTGGCTCATTCAAGGATGCCGGAGCGGCTCTCGGGAAAACCGGGGACGGTGGGATAGACGGAGTCATCAGAGAAGACAAGCTGGGTCTTGACAACATCTACATCCAAGCAAAACGCTGGGTTGACAAGCCCGTTGGCAGTCCGGATCTCGATCAGTTTTCCGGAGCCCTCTCGAAGAAAAAGGCGACAAAAGGCATTTTCATAACGACATCAACGTTTACAAAAGACGCTCAGGCATCTTTGAAAGATTATACTTCTCGCATCGTTTTAATCGACGGGAGTCAACTCGCGAAGTACATGATTGACTACGGTGTTGGAGTATCCGTTATGGACGTATTCGAACTCAAGAAAATAGACTCCGATTTTTTTGAGGAAGACATATAGCACCTGCAATCATATCGATGCAGGTATCGCGCGCAAGAATTGGGGCGGATGCGTTTAGAGTCCACGCGTAACTGGCGCTTTTAATAATGCTTACCGTGACGACCTTACCACCCCCGCGCACGACCTGAAATGATACGGTTGAGAAATCAAGCATCACTAATTGAAAACGCGTGTGATGCCGATCTGCGGCTCTTCTGGATCGTGCTGAAACGCGCCGCCCTTCGTGCATAGGAGAATTCAGCGAGAACGGACACCACACTCGTGATCATCCGAGCCTGCGCCATTGAATATGTGAGGCCCGAGGGCGAGGATATCGGAAAGGTTGGTAACTGCGTCATCGGCAGATCGTGCAATCAAATCCCAAGAGGTCGATGAAACCATGAACGCGAAGGCGCTGATCGATTCGGCTCTGAAACTCTCCTCTGCCGAGCGCTTTGAGCTGATTGACGAGCTCTTGCACAGCCTGGACCGTCCTGATCCGGAAATCGACCGTCTCTGGATCGAGGAAGCCGAGCGGCGTCTCGCAGCTTATCGCTCCGGTCAGGTCAAGGGGATTCCCGCGGAGGACGTTCTGGGGGAATTTTGATGCGTTTCGAATTCTCACCCGAGGCGAAGGCTGAGTAGGAAGACGGCGTTCGCTATCACGAGCGGCAGGTGCCGGGGCTTGGCCGAAAGTTTCGCTCGGATGTCCGAGACGCACTGGTACGCCTACGACACTGGCCGCTTGCGGCCCAAGTCGAGCGCGGCGAGATACGCCGCTTGCTCCTCAGCCGCTTCCCTTACAAGCTTCTCTACGCGATCGAGGCGGATCGCATTTACATCGTTGCCGTGGCCCACACGCACCGTGCCCCGGAATACTGGGTCGGGCGCAATCAGTCATGACCACGTTCACGCCAAAAGGCTACCAATCGCAGCTGCTCGAAACCCTGGAGACCTATTTCCAAGCGTGTCACGCGCAACCATCGCCGTCGCTTGCCTTCAGCGCCACGACAGAGCGTCTATGGGGACGGAGTCTGTCCTATCACCCGCTGTCCGGCTTCCCGCCGGACATGCCTTATTTCTGTCTGCGCGTTCCCACGGGCGGCGGCAAGACCTGGCTGGCGGCGAAGAGCGTCGCGCTGGTCAACCGGGATCTCTTGCGTTGCGAGCACAGCGTGATTCTCTGGCTGGTTCCGAGCAAACCGATCCGCGAACAGACCTTGAGGGCGTTGCGGAACCGGCGCCACCCCTATTACACCGCGTTGCGCGAGACCGGTCCGATCGCGGTGATGGATCTGGATGAAGCCAAGAGCCTGACCCGCTCGACGCTCGATACCGCGACGACCGTCATCGTGGCGACCCGACAGGCATTCCAGGTGGAGGACGAGGAATGTCGCAAGGTGTATCAGTCCAGCGGGGCACTGATGCATCACTTCGACAACCTGTCGCCGGTGCAGCGTGACGCGTTGTTAACCGACGACACCGGACCGGAGCGCACTCCGCCCTGCTCGCTGGCCAATGTGCTGCGTCTGCGCCGCCCCTTCGTGATTGTCGACGAGGCGCACAACAGCCGCACGGAGCTCGCCTTCGATATGCTGGCGCGCTTGCGCCCGAGCGGCGTGATGGAGTTGACGGCCACTCCGGATCTGGAGCGCACCCCGAGCAACGTGCTGCACAGCGTCTCTGCCGCAGAGCTGAAAGCGGAAGAAATGATCAAGCTGCCGGTGGTGCTGCAAACCGAGCCGGACTGGCAACAGTGTCTTGCCGACGCCATCGGCCGACGCGAGGAGCTGCACAGGCTGGCGGATGACGAGCACCGCACAGGGGCCGCCTATCTACGGCCGATTGTGTTGATTCAGTCCGAGCCGCGCCGTGCCGGGGTCGAGACACTCGACTTCGATCGTGTACGACAGGAGCTGATCACGAATCATCGCATCCCGCCCGAGGCAATCCTGGTCGCTACCGGCGAAGAAAGAGGGCTGGAAAAGGTCGAATCCGAATACAGGCTCGGCTTGGCGGACCCGGCCTGTCCGGTGCGATTCATCATCACTCAGAAAGCATTGGCGGAGGGTTGGGACTGCCCGTTCGCCTACATTCTGGTCAGCATGGCCTCGCTCTCCTCGGCCACGGCAGTGGAGCAGTTGCTCGGGCGCGTGCTGCGCCAGCCCGAGGCGAGTCATCGACACGCACGGGAGCTGAATCAGTCTTACGCGTTCGTCGTCTCGCGCCATTTCGCCGAGACCGCGGGCACGCTTCGCGACCGCTTGGTCGCCGGCGCCGGTTTCGAGCGGCGCGAAGTGAGCGATTTCGTGACGGCGGCCAAACCCGACCAAGGACGCCTGGATCTTGCCGGCCATGCCGGACGTGTGGTCATGCAACCGGTGTCGACGCCTCTCACCGAGAAGCCCGATCTGAAGAGTGTCCCCAAAGCCATCCGTGACAAGGTGAGCTGGGACGGCAAGCGCAATACGCTGACCATCAATGCCCCCTTGGCGGAAGACGAGACCGAGCTGCTCAAGGCATCGGTCGAGAGTCTATCCGCTGCGGCGGCGATCGCCGTTGCCGCAGAGACCAGTCGAACATCCGCCCTCGCAATCTTCCAAACACCCGCCGAGTCGGGCGAATGCTTTCGGATTCCGCAACTGGCCTTGCGAGTGCGTGCCGCGGACGGATCGGAGCAGTTGCGATTGTTCGACGACCCGGAGGTGCTCGAATACTCCTGGAATCTTTCGCTTCACGATGCGGCGCCAACGGCCGACGACATCGCTGCTTTGGGCGCCGCTCTTCAAGTGTCCGAGGGCGGCGAGATCGATGTCGACAATGCAAGCGGCAAGATGGTGTCCCGCTTTCTGCCGGACCTGCAGCGGGATCTTGGGTTGGTCTACCAGCCCGAGCATTGGGACGCGATCCGACTGGCGACGTGGCTGTGCCGCAATCTGCCGGAGCAATCCCTGACACATGCCGCCAAACGGTCCTATGTCGCCGCATGGCTGAGCGATCTCCTGGAGCGAGATGGCTTCAATCTCGCCCGAGCGAATCTACAGAAGTTCCTGATCCGAGAGCGTATCGAGGCACGGATCCGGAACCTGCGTAAGACAGCGATCGGTCAGGCGTTCCAACACACCTTGTTCGGCGACGATGTCGAATCACGGGTGTCGGTCAGCGACCAAGACCCCTTCGAATTCCACAACCAAGCCTATGCGCCGAGCCGCGACTACGATCCGCGGACATCGCCTCACGGCTCCTTCGAGTTTCGCAAGCACTTCTACGGGCGAATCGGCGATTTCGACAGCAAGGAGGAATTCGAATGCGCCTGCTGGCTAGATATACAGGCGCAAAAAGGCCGCATCCTGTTCTGGGTTCGCAATCTTGTCAGACGTGAAGGCAGCGCTTTTTTTCTGCAGAAGGCCGACGGGCGCTTCTACCCGGACTTCCTGTGTCGCCTGCCCGGATCGGAGGACGAGCCGGGACCGACCCTCGCGGTCGAATACAAGGGGGCGGACCGCTGGAAGGCGTCGGAAGACGACCGTCTGATCGGTGGCCTTTGGGCCGACCTCTCGGAGGGCCGTTGCAGATTCGTGATGGTCAAGGATAAGCGCTGGGATTGGATCGATCCGCTGTTGTCCTGATCACGGCCCCGAGGGGCCGTGGTCATCCTTTCGTCCAGACATCTTGGGTTCCCCGACCGGTCGCGCGACTCGAGGCGCGCGCCCGGGTAAGCCGACGTCAGTCGGCACCCGGGGAGGCGGACTTCACGCCGGATCACGAATGCCAGCCTTGAGCTGGATCGCCTGGCCGTCGGGTCTGCGGAAGAGGTCGACTGCAAGTCGACTATCCCGGGGGCGGCCGTTGTTGAGTCTTTCGGCGATCAGCCGCTTGCATCGCCTCGCAACGCATCGCGATAGCCCCTAATCGCATGCGAGGTGGTCGGCTCGTCGATGAAGCGCATCAGGAGCGCCAGGTCCAGGCCGGGCAGGATCTGGCTCTCGCTCACCGGCTCGTAACGCTCGCCGCGCAGACAGTAGGGCTGGATGAGACCCTGGCGCCAGTACCAGACCTCGGCGACGCCGAGCTGGCGGTAGATCTCGAGCTTGTCGATACGGCCGTGGGTCCAAACGACCTCGATGGCGAGATGCGGGCGCTCGGCCGGCGCTGTCCCGAAGACATAGCACTCGTCCGGCTCGGCACCGCGGTTGCGCGCCTTGTCCTTGAGTGTCCATGAGCCGTAGGTCGAGAAGACGATGTCGCGCTCCAGGCAATAGGTCTCGACCAAGCAGCCGATCAGGGACTTGATGCTTTCGTGGGTCTGCGACGGGCTCATGATCTCGACCTCTCCATCCAGGTAGGCGATCCGCGGGGCTGAATGATCGCCACGCATCACGAGCAGGCGCTCGTAGTCCTCCCAGCTCACGCCGGAGAAATGGACGATGCCGTCCTGGGTCGGTTGCGGGTCGGGTTGCTGATACCGGGCTTGCATGGACATGGGGGGTGGTCTCCGGTGTCGATCGGTTCACGCCGCGCACATCGCCGTCGATGCTCGCACGGCAGTGCGTGCGAGATCCCTGGCTATTTCCGATAGGATAAACCCGTTTCGGGTCGGAGCGCGGGGCTCCGGACCCGAGGGCCAACGCGCCGGGCCGGTCACGGGTCGCAGCGCCACGGAGGAAAGGGCATGTCGCAAGACCTTTTGATCGTCCTTCTCATGCTTGGCGCCGCGATCCTGATGTTCGCGCTCAACAAGCCGCGCGTGGATGCCGTCGCCCTGATCATGATGGTGGCCTTGCCCTTTACCGGCGTGATCTCGATGCAGGAGGCACTCGCCGGTTTCAGCAATCCCAACATTGTCCTGATCGCGGCCATGTTCGTGATCGGCGAGGCGCTGGCTCGGACCGGGGTGGCGCGCGGCATCGGCGATTGGCTGGCCCATCGAGGCGGCAACAGCGCCTGGCGGCTTCTGGTGCTGCTGATGCTGTCGGTCGGTCTCCTGGGCTCGGTCATGAGCTCGACCGGTGTGGTCGCCATCTTTATCCCGGTGGTGCTGCGAATCGCGAGTCGCCGTCACATCCCGGCGAGCCAGCTGATGATGCCGATGGCCTACGCCGCACTGATCAGCGGCATGATGACCTTGGTCGCCACCTCGCCCAATCTGGTGATCAACTACGAGCTCGTCCGCACCGGTGCGGAGGGGTTCAATTTCTTTTCGTTCACGCCGTTCGGGCTGCCGATTCTGCTGGTGGCGACCCTCTACATGCTGATCACGCAGCGCTGGCTGCGTCCGAAGGCGCCCGAGGCACCGACGACACGGATGCGCCCGAAGCTCATGCAGTGGGTCGAGCGCTACCGGCTCGCCGATCGCGAATATCGAGTGCGGGTGCGACCCGACTCGCCCTTGCTCGGCAAGACGCTGGGCGAGCTGGATCTGCCGGCGAAGATCGGCGTGCGGATCATCCTGATCGAGCGCGGTCTCGGCCGCGCACGCCAATTACTCCCGCGCACGTCGCTGACCTTTCTGCAGGCGCACGACATCCTCTTGATCGACGTCGATCTCGAGGAGAAACGGATCGACGTGACCGAGTTCTGCGAGCGCTACGGGGTCGATCTCCTGCCGCGGACGGGCCGCTATTTCGTCGACCGGTCGCAGGACATCGGCATGGTGGAGATCATGATCGCGGACGAGTCGCGCTTTGCCGCCAAGACGATCGCGGAGGCGGAGCTGATGGTCCGCTCCGAGCTGACCGTAGTCGGGATGCGGCGCGGCCCGGAGGCGCATGCTCCGCACGGTCTGCGCGGGGAGACCCTGAAGGTCGGCGATACGCTGCTGCTCGTCGGGCCCTGGAAGACGATCCGCCGCCTGCAGGAGGATACGCGGGACCTGATCGTGCTCAACCTCCCGAGAGAATTCGACGAGTACCTGCCGGCGGCCAAGCGCGCACCCTATGCAGTCCTGACCCTCGTCGTGGTGGTCGCCCTGATGGCGAGCGGTATCGTCCCGAACGTCCAGGCCGCCCTGATCGGCTGTCTCATGATGGGCCTTTTTCGCTGCATCGATCTGGACAAGGCGTACCGCTCGATCCAGCTGAGAAGCATCGTCATGATCGTGGGGATGATGCCCTTTGCCCTCGCACTGGACCGCACCGGCGGGGTCGACATCGCGGCGAACGCCTTGGTGGCTTGGATCGGGGGTGCCGGTCCCTATGTGGTGCTCGGCGTCTTGTTCGCGATCACGGTGTTGCTGGGCCTTTTCATCGTGAATACGGCCAATGCGGTCCTGATGATCCCGGTTGCACTTGCCGTCGCCGAAGCCTTGGGCGCATCGCCCTATCCCTTTGCGATGATCATCGCGCTCGCGGCATCATCCGCCTTCATGACGCCGATCTCGCCAATCAATACACTGGTCGCGACCGCAGGCAATTACACCTTTATGGATTTCATTCGCATCGGTTTGCCCTTGACGCTATTGGTCATGGTCATGAGCGTGCTGCTGGTGCCTTGGCTGCTGCCGCTCTATTAAACCGCGTCCAGAATGGCATGGATCGTGTGTGGATTAGAGCTCACCCGCCGGGCTCTTGGAACGTCCGAGCTGGCGCGGTTTACGGTCTCGCTCGGCAGCTTGTTCGGAAGCAACGCAATCAAGGTCGTCGGCGCCGACGCCCCGACCGCGTACGTCGACATCCCTCAAGACATGTAGGTCGCGAACAGAGACGAACAGCTCGCCGAGGATCGCTCGATCCCCGGCGGCTACTTGAATCGACCGAACCCTAAAAGGTCCTCAGGAAGAAGGGAATCACCATCGCATTGGTCAGGTCGATGAAGAAGGCCGAGACCAGCGGGACGATAATGAAGGCCCGGTGCGATGGACCGAAGCGCTGGGTCACCGCCGCCATGTTGGCCATGGCCGTCGGCGTCGAGCCGAGCGTCACACCGCCGAACCCTGCCGAGACGACCGCCGCATCGTAGTTCTTGCCCATCAACGGGAACAGAACAAAGATCGTGACCGTCACCGCCAGGACGAACTGAGCCGCCAGGATGGTGAAGATGGGTCCGGCCAGATCGATCAGGGTCCAGAGCTGCATGCTCATCAGGGACATGGCGAGAAAGGCACCGAGCGAGATGTCCGCGATCAGCGCGACCGCAGGTGTGCGTGTCGGCCAAGTGACCCCGCTCCATTTGGAGAAGTTCTTGGGCACCAGATTGGTGATCAGGATGCCCGCGAAGAGGCAGGTGACGAAGAGCGGCAGCATGAGACCAGCCTCCGCGATCGCCTCGTTCAGCGCGTACCCGATGATGATGCAGATATGGATGGCAAGCACGGCGCCCAGAAAATCCATGTGATCGACGCCGACCTTGCGCTGCTTCTCGGTCAGCCCCACGTCCTGAACCTCTTCGATGACCTGCGGCGCGGGCGTGAGCTTGTGCCGCGTAATCAGGAACTTGGCGATGGGCCCGCCCATGATGCTGGCGAGGATCAAGCCGAAGGTCGCGCTGGCGATGCCGATCTCCATCGCATTGGAGATGCCGAAGTTCTCGGCAATCGAGGGCGCCCAGGCGATGGTCGTACCGTGTCCGCCGATCAAGGACATGCTGCCCCCGACCACACCGACCGCCGCAGGCAGATCGAACAGCGAGGCCACCCCGATCCCGGTGAGATTCTGCGCAAACATGAAGGCGATCGTGATCGTCAGCAGGATCAAGAGGGGCCGGCCGCCGGCCAGCAGATCGCGCGCGCTCGCGTTGATGCCGATGGTGGTGAAGAAGTAGACCAACAGGACGTCGCGTGCACGCAGCTCGAACTCGATCGCGTGCCCCGAGGCAACATAGAGCAGCCCGAAGAGGACAGAGAAGAGCAGGCCGCCGGTCACCGGCTCGGGGATGCTGAACTCGCGCAGAAACCCGATCTTGGTATTCAACAGCTTGCCGACGAACAGCACGATGATACCGATCGTCACGGCAAGGAATGACTCGATCCGGATGATGCCGTCCAACAGCTCCATAGTCGTGCCTCGTGATTGTTGGGGAACGCACAAGCGAAAGCGCGGCTTCGTGTCTATCCGCCTTGTGCTTGCGGGTGCTCGATGACGCGCAGGAAGAGCTGAAGCACGGCACCAACCACCGTCGGCTCGCGCGCCACGCACCAGCGCAGTTGAGATCCCGCAAGTATTCAGCCGCCCTTCACCGAAGGGGCGGGAGTGTCAAAATACACGGCATCGCCGACGGATTCATCCCCTTACGGGATGTAGCCCGGGGCGTTTGGGCCCAGGTTCTTCTCGTCCTCGAGTGCGGCGTCCCGCGGGTCGACAAGAACGTCGGGGAATCCGCCCTCGTCCGTGATTCCATCGCCCAGATCCTGGACATCGTCGATGCCCGGGTAAGTTCGGCCTTGGGGATTCTCATCGATAGACTGACGGACGTCCACGTCGATCCCATCTGTGCTGACCTCCTCTTCAGCGGAGGCGGCAAGCGCGATCGCCAACAGCAGAGGGCCAATGGTCAGGACAGGCAGGTTTTTGGGGCTCACGTTGGACCTCGCGGATGGAACATCCCAGGGAAAAGACTGCATCTTACAGCGACGATATACAACAGGGTGCTTCCGATCAGCTCGCCGAGGAGAAAGCGAGCCGATCATGCCGCCGTCGTCTCAATCCGCCAGAGGCTCCAGCTCCGTAATCCCTCCGCTGTTCTTGGCCTCGACCTTTGAATAGAGGTCGTAGAGTGCGGCCTGCAGGGCCTCTTCGATCACCGGGTGATAAAAGGGCATGCGCAGCAGCTCGCCGACGGTCAAGCCCTGCTCGATTGCCCAACAGAGCAGGTGGGCGAGGTTCTCGCCTTTGGGTCCGATCATCTCGCTGCCGAGGATGCGGCCGGTCGCCTTGTCCGCATAGACGCGGATGACCCCTTTGTTCTTGCCCATGATGAGCGCGCGTCCGACCGGGGCCAGCTTGATCTGCCCGACCGCGGCCGTCTCGGGGTCGAGCGCGTTCCAGCGCGTCCCGACGGCGCAGATGTTCGGGTCGCAGAAGTTGATGAAGAGCGGCACCTTGCGGCGGAAACGCGCGGGCGCGGCGCCGCTGTCGATGCGGGCCGCGTTGTAGCCCGCGATCTTGCCCTCGTCGCCGGCCTCGTGGAGGATGGGCCGGTACCCGGAGACGTCCCCCGCGATGAAGACCGGCAGATCGCCGACCTGCATGCTGTTCGGATCGAAGGACGGGATACCGCGAGCGTCCAGGGGAACCCCGAGGATCTCCAGACCAAGGCCCTCCACGTTGGGCACGCGCCCGATACTGCACAGCACCTTGTCGACCAAAACACTCTGCTCGCCCGCGGTGACGCGCAACCGATCGCCCTCCGCTGCGATCTCGGCCGGTGCGCCCAGATGGATGGGAAACTCCTTGCCGAGCAGCTCGATGGCCGACTGGTTGACCTCCGGGTCTTGAGCCCCGGCAATGTGATCGACTGCATCGAACCCGGTGATCTTCACCCCCATCCGGGCCAGGCTTTGACCGATCTCCAAACCGATGGTCCCGAGTCCGATCACGGCCATGGCGGCGGGTAGATCCTCGAGCTCGAAGATCTCGTCGGTGGTGATGACGCGGTCGCCGAACGCCTTCCAGAGCTCGGGTACCAAGGGTCGCGAGCCGGTCGCGATGACGACCGCCTTCGCGCGGATCCGCTGACCGGCGACCTCGATCAGGGTCGGCTCGATGAAGCGGGCGTAGTCCTGGACAAAGAGATCCTCCGGCATGTCGTCGGTGCTGCTGCCGAGGACACGATCCACGAAGGTGTCGCGCAGGTCCTGGACATGCTCCAGCGCCTCGGGGATGTCCAGGGTCATCTCCTCGTGACCGTCGATGCCGAACTTGCCCAGATGCGTGCGCCGATGATAATCCTCGGCGATCTGGATCATGGCCTTCGACGGCATGCAGCCGACCCGTGCACAGGTGGTCCCCGGCTCGCCCCCGTTGATCAGCACGAAGCTCTTGCCCGCCCGGCGGACCTGCCCCATGGCGTTCAGTCCGGCGCTGCCGGAGCCGATGATGGCGACGTCGACGTTGCGTTCTTTCACCTGATTCTCCTCGGATTAAACCGCGCCCGGTGCGGTATGCGTCGTATGTTGTGGAGCGGCTCGGCCGCGCCAGCTCCGATAACCGTCGGACCCGAAATGAGCTAAAATATTAAAAAATAAAACTTTTCAACGAAACCCCCACAAAGTTCGGAAAAGCCCTTGAGCCCCGGACACCATGATCATGACGCATGTCATTCTGGACACGGTTGAGCTGCCGGATGACCCGACCGTCGTCTGCATTGTCCGCGCGCGCAAGGCGCGATGACAATCCCGCCCAAGCCTCGCCAACCGACGTGACGTTCTGCGTGGCGCATCTTGACGGCGCCCGGATGAAGTTCGATGCTGCTCTGGCTCTCGTAATTCCGCTCGGGTGGAACGGTGTCTTTCGTCGCTCCGCGTCACCCGAGTCGACGTCCACTCCTCGGAGACTCACCCGAATGACCTATTGCGTTGGACTCTGTCTCGACCAGGGGCTCGTCATGGCATCCGACTCCCGCACCAATGCGGGCGTGGATTACATCTCCTCGTACAGCAAGCTGCATCTCTTCCAGCCCGCGCCCGATCGGATGTTTGTCCTGCTCGCAGCCGGGAACTTGGCGACGACTCAAGAGGTATTGAACAGGATCCGCCGCGATCTCGATCAAGCGGCAAATCCGAATCAAACCGACCCGGGCCCCGCCGTCACGCTCGCGAGCGTGAACTACCTGTTCGAGGCGGCAAACTATATCGGCCAAGTCAACCTGGCGGTCCAGAACGAGCATGGTCCGGCGCTGCGGCAGATCGGCGCGAGCGTGGAAGCCACCTTTATCCTGGGTGGACAGATCGCCGGTCAACCGCACGGACTCTTCATGATCTACCCTCAAGGAAACAGCATCGCCGCGACCCCCGAGACACCCTTTTTGCAGATCGGCGAGAGCAAGTACGGCAAACCGATCCTGGATCAGATCGTGACGCCGGACCTCTCCCTCAACGACGGAGCACGCGTGTGTCTGGTCTCGCTTGCCGGAACAGCGCGCTCAAACCTGACCGTCGGACCGCCCTTCGAGGTGGCCATCTGCCCGAAAGATGCCTTGGCGCCGTCGCAACGCCTCCGGCTCGAGGAGCAGTCCGCCGAGCTGGAAACAATGACGCGTGATTGGATGGAGAGTTTGCGCCATGCCTTCTTCGGCCTCCCCCACTTCCCGTGGGAACAACCGAGCACGGCAAGTGGCCCCGAGGCCGAGGGTCCACATCAGATGCAGAGTTAAACCGCGCCCGGCACGGTATGCGAGTTTTTGGATGGGATCGGCCCCGGCAGACCTGAGGACCGCCGGAGCCGGCGCGGTTTAAGGTCATTTCCGGGCAGGACCGACGACGCTGCAGACCACGTAGGGTGGACGAGCGAGAGCGAAGTCCACCGAACCCTGCGACGACGCCGGTGCATGGGTGGACTGCGCTTCGCTTGTCCACCCTACAGCGCTTGTCCACCCTACAGCGCTTGTCCACCCTACAGCGCTTGTCCACCCGACCGCTCTGCAGCGACGTGGACGGATTTCCGGGCGAGGTTAATCACGACGAGGAGGCGAGCGCATGTCGAAACACGACGGGAAGAAGAAAGGGAAGCACGCGGAGACGGCTCCGGAAACGGCCGCCCCCCGAGAGAAGATGCGCCGCAAGGACTACGAGCGCGAGCTCGGCGCGCTCCAGATCGAGCTCAGCGCCCTCCAGGCATGGATCAAGCGCACCGGACAGCGCGTGGTCATCGTCTTCGAGGGACGCGATGCCGCCGGCAAGGGCGGCACCATTCGCGCGATCACCGAGCGCCTGAGCCCACGCGTCTTCCAGGTCGTCGCGCTGCCGGCGCCCTCCGACCGCGAGAAGACACAGCTCTACATGCAGCGTTATCTGCAACATTTCCCGGCCGCCGGCGAGGTCGTGATCTTCGACCGCAGCTGGTACAACCGCGCCGGGGTCGAGATCGTGATGGGGTTCTGCACCGAGGACGAGCGCGATCACTTCCTAACGGCGGCGCCCTGGTTCGAGAACAACCTGGTCGAGCAAGGCATCACGCTCATCAAATACTGGCTCGAGGTCGGCGACGCCGAGCAGGAGCGGCGTTTCCGCGCCCGCATCGAAGACCCCGTGCGGCAGTGGAAGCTCTCGCCGATGGACTTGGAGTCCCGCAAGCGCTGGTACGACTACTCGCGCGCACGCGACCGCATGTTGAGCGCCACCGACACGGATGCGGCCCCTTGGTCGATCGTACGCTCCGACGACAAGAAGCGGGCGCGCCTCAACGTGATCCGCCACCTGCTCAGCCAATTCCCGTACGACCCGCTCCCCAAGACCAAGGTGAAGCTGCCGGATCGCGACATGAAAGACGCCTACGACGACCAAGCGTCGATGGTCGATCGGCGATGGATCCCCGAGCATTGGTGATACACCGAGACCACGACGATGGCTGACCTCGAGACCCTACTCAAGCAGATCGACGGTCTGAAGACCCGGCTCGATGCCGCTCGGCCACTGACCAGCGCACAACTGCAACAGGCGCTGGATATCGAGTACACCTACGAAAGCAACCGTATCGAGGGCAGCACCCTCACCCTGCGCGAGACCGATCTGGTGGTCAACAAGGGCCTCACGATCGGCGGCAAACCCCTTCGCGAGCATCTCGAGGCGATCAACCATTACGAGGCCATCCTCTATATCCGCCAGCTGGCAGCCCGCGGCGCGGCGCTGAATGAAGCGGAGGTGCGCAACATTCATGCGCTGGTGCTGCGCGGCATCGACCGCGACAACGCCGGACGCTACCGCAACCTGCCGGTGATGATCTCCGGTAGCCGCCATCTGCCGCCGCAGCCTTGGGCCGTGCCCAAGCTGATGGAGGACTACGGGCGGTGGCTTACCGACCAATCCTTGGACCTGCATCCAGTGGTGCGCGCCGCCGAGGCCCACGAGCGGCTCGTGACGATCCATCCATTTCTCGACGGCAATGGCCGAACGGCGCGATTGGTCATGAACCTGGGCCTGCTGGCCGACGGCTACTGCATCGCCAATATCCCCGGCGACACCGAAAGCCGTCGCGCTTACTACGATGCCCTGGAGAAGGCCAACCTGGAGGCCGACAAAACCGACTTCATCACCCTGATCGCCGGGCACGTCCTGCACGCCGTGCAGACCCTCTTGGAGAGGCTCGGGGCGGCGTGACGGGCGGCTTGCCCTGCGCAATGACTCAGAAGCTGTAGCTCGCGGTGATGCCGATCAGGTAATTGGTGCCGGGGCCCGGCGCATAGAACCGGCCGTTTGAGGCGTTCACGCTGACGGCGGAGATGTAGGGCTCGTCCAGCAGATTGTCGATGCGCAGGAACTGCGAGAGCCTGAGTCCGCCCAGATCCTGCGTAAAGCCGCCGCGGAGGTTGGCGAGCCAATAGGCAGGCGCCGTCTCGCTGTTGCGGTCGTTCACATAGACCTTGTCCTGACCGTAAAGGCTGATCGCGGCCTCGAACCCCAGGGGCTCGTAGGCGTAGGAGAGCTCGCCGAAGAGCGTGAACGCGGGAACGCCCGGGATGCGGTTGCCCGCCTCGACGGTCGTCACATTGAGGGTCGGCGCAACGGTGCGGCAGGGGATGCCCGCGCAGGCCGCGAAGCTCTCGGTGAATTCGCTCTCCAGGTAGGTCGCCGCCAGAGAGCCGGCGAAGCCCCGACCGAGGGGTGACTCCAGCAGCAGCTCCACACCTCGGCGACGCGACGCGGGCGCATTCCGATAGGTTGCACGTCCGCCCCCGTTGGTCGCCACGGTCAGCTCGTCGTCCGTGTCGATCTGGAAGAGCGCGAGGTTCAGGCGGGCATCCGATCCGAGTAAAACCTTGGCGCCGATCTCGTAATGCCGGCTCACGGCGGGATCCAGACCCAGGTTCAGCCCCGCGCCGCCGTCGGGACGGTAGGCCAGCTCGATGAAGGTCGGCGTCTCGAAGGTCTTGCCGAGGTTGGCGTAGAGATTGATCGATGGCGTCAGGTTGTAGAGAAGACCCAGGGCCGGCGTCCAGGCACCGTAGGTCCGGCTGCCGCTGTCGTCGGGGTTGAGGTTGGTGGCCGTGATCGGGACGGTCGAGCCGCTGCAGGTGCCTGGCCGTGTGCCGGGTGCGGTCACCCGATCGGGTGTGCAGATGAAGCCGTCGTCGGAGTCGAAACGGACCTCGGTGTAGCGCAAGCCCAAGTCCAGACTCCAGCGGGGCGCGAAACCCCAGGTGCCTTGCACGAAGGTGCCCCAACTGTCTACGGTATTGTCTGCGTCCCGCTTGAGCGCGGCACGCTCGCCCAAGTCGTTGAGATAGCCCTTGCGCGCCTCCGCCGACCGGTCGTATTCCCCGCCAAAGATCAACGTCAGGGGGCCGTCGGCGAACGTCGTCGAACGGGTCCAGAGTAGATTTCCGCCGGCGAAACGGCGATCGAATGCGCTCACGCCGCCCGAGGCCGTGATCGCATTCTGGTTGGCGAGCGGGATGGCGAGGTACTGCTCGTTGCCGCGTGTCCCGGTGTAGGCCATCACGCGCAGATCGTCCGCAGCACCGATCGGCTGATCCAGGACGACACCGCCCTGGAGGTTGTCGAGCGTGCGCCCTGTTTGAAAGGTCCGTGCCGCAGGCGCGGCCTGGCGGCGATCGCGCTTGACCTCCTCCGCCGTCAGGCCGAGCGGATCCCTGGCCTCGGGCAGATTCAAGGCGTTGACGATCAGGCTGAGGGTACCGCCGCCGTCGAGCGCGATCCCGAGCTTGCTGTTGGCCTGCTCCTTGGTGGCTCGACTCCAGTCGCGGTAGCCGTCGGTCTGCGCGCGGGAGAGATCGACGACATAGTTGAGACGCCCCGTCTGGCCGCCGAGCTTGGTCCCGGCGATCCAGGTGGAGTCGCTGCCGCCCATCAGACGGACCGACAGGGTCGGCTCGGGCGGACCGTCCTCGGTGAAGACCTGCACGACGCCGCCGGAGTGGTTGCCGTAGAGGGCGGAGAAACCGCCGCGCATCACCTCGATGGACCGCGCCGAGCCCAGATCGAAGAGCCCGGGTCCGCCTTGTCCGTCAGGCGTGCTCGCGGGGATGCCGTCTGCGATCAGCTTGACCCCGCGTGTCCCGAACTGGGCACGCCCGCCGAAACCGCGGATCATGATCTGCTCTTCCTGCGCGTAGGTCCCGCGGTTGGTCACCACTGTTCCGGGGACGCGCGGCAGATCCTCGGAGATCAGCACCATCGGCTTTTGATCCTGGATGATCGCCTTGTCCAGGACATCGATGGCGACCGGCAGGTCGAAGGTACTCTCGCCCGAGCGTGTCGCGGTCACGACCAAAGGGGCCAGCTCGATAGTCTCCGCATCGGACTCCACCGTCGGGAGCCCCTGCGCGAACGCATTCCCCCATTGGAGAGCCGCGACCACGACCGCGAGGCCACCGAGAGTCGACCCGGTCTCGCGCACGGTGCGACCGATGGTCGGGCCGGCGGGGCGAGTCACTCGGGGATCCCGATCAGGATTCGCAGACCAACCCGTCGTAATGCGCACAGATCCGTGACCAGGCATCCTCCGCGGTCTCGACGAAACTGAAGAGGGCGAGGTCGTCGCGACCGATCACCCCTTCATCGACCAACGCCTCGAAGTCGATGACGCGCTCCCAGAACGCCCGCCCGAAGAGCATCACCGGCATGGGTCGGATCTTCTTCGTCTGAATCAAGCAGAGCGTCTCGAAGAGCTCGTCGAAGGTGCCGAAACCGCCCGGAAAGACCACCAACGCCTTCGCACGCAGCAGGAAATGCATCTTTCGCAGGGCGAAGTAGTGAAACTGGAACGACAGCTCCGGGGTGATGTAGGGGTTCGGAGCCTGCTCGTGCGGGAGCGTGATGCTGAGTCCGATCGAGACCGCATCGACGTCGGCGGCGCCGCGATTGGCGGCCTCCATGATGCCGGGCCCGCCACCCGTGACGATCACAAAGCAGCGCGACTCCGCGTCCTGCTCCTGCTCGGAGACGATGCGCGCGAAACGCCTCGCCTCCGCATAGTAGTGCGAGCGATCGAGCGCCCGCCGACAGCGCTCGACCGCGGCTTGGGCCTGCGCGTCCGCCGGCGCGCCAGCCCACACCCGCTCGGCATCCACCAGGTTCTGCGCAGCCGTCTCGGGATCGGGAATCCGAGCACTGCCGAAGACCACGATGGTCGACTCGACCCGCTGATCCTGCAGCTCCAGCTCGGGCTTGAGCAGCTCGAGCTGCAGGCGCAGCGGCCGGGCCTCGTCGCGCATCAAAAAATCGACGTCCGTGTAGGCCAGACGGTAGGCCGCGGAGCGCGTCTGGGGCGTCGAGCTGGTCTCGGCGGCCCGTGCGGCATCCTCGCGGGCGGTCGGTAAGGCGGCGTGATCGCGTTCGGTCGGTTTGGGCATGATGCGATAGGCTCTCGGCGAACGGTTGCGGAGACCGGCTCGGGGACACCGAGTCGGGGACACCGGGGATGCTCGGATCAGGGTCGCCGCCCGCGGTACTCGGTGTCGTGCACGAGGGACACCTCGTCGATCAATCGATCGGTCGCCTCGCGCTGCGCGGCACCGCCTTGGAGCTTGATGACAAGCCGCACCTCGTTGGCCGAGTCGGCGTAGCGCAGCGCATCCTCGTAGCTGATCTCGCCCTCTCGATAGAGATTGAAGAGGGCCTGATCGAAGGTGATCATGCCCTGCTCGCTGGACTTCTTCATCAGCTCTTTGAGCTTGTGCACCTCGCCCTTGCGGATGAGATCTGAAGCCAACGGCGTGTTCAACAGGATCTCCACGACGGCCCGGCGGCCCTGACCGCTCTTGCGCGGGGCGAGCTGTTGCGCCACGACGGCCTTGAGATTCAGCGAGAGATCGAGCAGAAGCTGGTTGCGCGAGTCGTCCGGAAAGAAGCTGATGATCCGGTCCAGCGCCTGGTTGGCGTTGTTCGCGTGCAGGGTCGCCAAGACGAGATGGCCGGTCTCGGCGAACGCGATGGCGTATTCCATGGTGGCGCGCGTGCGGATCTCGCCGATCAGGATGACATCCGGGGCCTGCCGCAGGGTGTTCTTGAGCGCAACCTCGTAGGACTCGGTATCCACGCCGACCTCGCGCTGCGTGATGATGCAGCCGTGATGCTCGTGGACGAACTCGATCGGGTCCTCGACCGTGATGATGTGGCCCGAGCTGTGCTGGTTGCGATACCCCACCAGCGCGGCGAGCGAGGTCGATTTACCCGTCCCGGTGCCGCCGACGAAGATCACCATGCCGCGCTTGGTCAGGGCCAGCTCGCGCAGGATCGAGGGGAGCTTGAGCGCCTCGATGGTCGGAATATCGGTCTCGATCCGGCGCAGGACCATCCCGGTCGCCTCGCGCTGGACGAATGCGCTGACACGGAACCGCCCCAGATGCGGGCGATCGATCGCGAACTGACACTCCTTGGTCGCCTGAAACTCCTCGCGTTGGCGATCGTTCATGAGACCGACCACCATGTCGTGTGCTTGCTCGGCCGACAAGGGATGCTTCGTGGCGGGATAGATAGCCCCGTCGATCTTGACGCTGGGCGGCCAGCCCGCGGTGATGAAGAGGTCGGACGCCTTGCGCTCGACCACCATGCACAGCAGTTGTTCGATCGCACGATTCAGGTCCATACGAGACCTCGTTAGTCAAGAAAGACGCACACCGGCGGCAGCCATCCATCCTCGGCCGGAGCTACGATCTTGCAGAAGATCGACAAACGCCGAAATCGGCATCGTGCAGGATCGCGCCCTCGGGCAGCGCTCGATCCGGCAGACTTCGGCGGGGCGGGATCACGTAAAGCCATCCTTGTTTTGAGCCTTCATCCGCGCATCCTTGCGCGACACCAAGCCTTGTTGGACCAGCTCCTTGAGGTTCTGATCCAGGGTCTGCATGCCGTGCGCTTGCCCGGTCTGGATCGCCGAATACATCTGAGCCACCTTCGCCTCGCGGATCAGGTTACGGATGGCCGGGGTGCCGATCATGATCTCGTGCGCGGCAACCCGCCCGCCGCCGACGCGCTTCAACAGCGTCTGCGCGATGACCGAGCGCAGAGACTCCGAGAGCATCGCACGGATCATCTCCTTCTCCGCCGCGGGAAAGACGTCGATGATGCGGTCGATGGTCTTGGCCGCCGAGGTGGTGTGCAGCGTCCCGAAGACCAGATGACCGGTCTCCGCCGCAGTCATGGCCAGCCGAATGGTCTCGAGGTCACGCATCTCGCCGACCAGGATGATGTCCGGATCCTGACGCAAGGCGGAGCGCAACGCCTCGCTGAAGCCGAGCGTGTCGCGATGAACCTCGCGCTGGTTGACCAGGCATTTCTTGCTGGTGTGCACGAACTCGATCGGGTCCTCGATGGTGAGGATGTGCGCGTACTCGGTCTCGTTGAGATAGTCGACCATCGCGGCGAGGGTCGTTGACTTGCCCGAGCCGGTCGGCCCGGTCACCAGGATGAGACCGCGCGGGACACTCACGATCTCCTTGAAGCTCTCGGGCGCGTTGAGCTCTTCGAGCGACAGAACCTTGGACGGAATGGTCCGAAAAACCGCACCGGCACCGCGCTTCTGGTTGAAGGCGTTGACGCGGAACCGGGCCAGACCCGGAATCTCGAACGAGAAGTCCGTTTCCAGAAACTCCTCGTAGTCCTTGCGCTGCTTGTCGTTCATGATGTCGTAAACAAGCGAGTGCACCGAACGATGCTCGAGCGGCGGGACATTGATGCGGCGCATGTCGCCGTCGACGCGGATCATCGGCGGCAGGCCGGCCGATAGATGGAGGTCCGAGGCGTTGTTCTTGACGCTGAAAGCCAGCAGTTCGGCGATATCCACGAATCACTCCCGATTAAACCGCGTCCGGCATGACATGATCTATACCGAGCGCACGTGGGTTTTTCGCCGCATTGCACGCCCCGCGCAGGCCGGGCCTGCGGTGCGAAAAACCCTGGTGCACTCCGTATAGCATAGCCCGAAGAGCCGGCCTCGGTCTCGACGGATCCGTCGACGACGCGGCCCGCCCTCGATCAAGCTTTACGATTCCGGATCGACACCGACCACGACCCGGGTCCAGACCCACCGGAGCCCTTTTCGATGACCGATTCCCCGACGAGATCCCCGCGTGTCGGCCTGTTCGCAACCTGTCTCATGAACCTCTTCCGGCCGAACATCGGCTTTGCCGCCGCGAAGCTTCTCGAGGACGCAGGCTGCATCGTCGGCGTGCCGCAAAGCCAGACCTGCTGCGGACAGCCGGGCTACAACTCGGGCGACAACGACGCCGCGCGAGCGCTCGCCAAACAGGTGATCGCCACCTTCGAGGACTACGACTATCTCGTCGGCCCCTCAGGCTCCTGCATGGCCACCATCCGGCACGACTACCCCGTCCTTTTCGCCGCGGACCGCGACTGGCGAGACCGCGCCGAGGCCGTTGCGGCAAAAAGCCGGGAGCTGACGTCATTTCTGGTCGACGTGCTCGGCATCACACAGGTGACGGCCCGACTCGACGCCGTCGCGACCTACCACGACTCCTGCTCCGGCCTGCGCGGACTCGGCATCAAAGGTCAGCCGCGACAACTGCTCGCCGGTGTGGAGGGGCTCACCCTGCGCGAGATGACCGACAGCGAGGTCTGCTGCGGGTTCGGCGGGACCTTCTGCGTCGGATATCCCGAGATCTCGGTCAAGATCGTCGACGACAAGATCCGCAACATCCTCGCCACCGGGGCCGATACGCTGATCGGCGGCGATCTGGGCTGTCTAATGAACATCACCGGGCGGCTGACCCGGATCGGCTCGCCGATCCGGGTCTTTCATGTTGCAGAGGTACTGGCCGGGTTGACGGACGGGCCAGGCATCGGGGACGGGCGAGGTTGAGGTGCATCCATCTGAGCCCCAAACCGGTTCTCAACGGCGACGGCTCGGTGAAGCACCCGGGGCTGGACAACCACGGCATGGGTACCGTCTTCGAGGAGCTGGTGCGGCACTTCAACGAGGAGAACAACGAGGCGGCCGACAACCTGGTCGGCGGACCCGAGCACTCGACGCTGGCCAACGACGCCTTCCCGTCGCGCGAGTTCGATTTCATGCTCTCCAATCCGCCCTACGGCAAGAGCTGGAAGAGCGACCTGGAGCGCCTCGGCGGCAAGGGCGACATCAAGGACCCGCGTTTCGTCATCGAGCACGCCGCGGACCCCGAGTATTCCCTGATCACCCGCTCGAGCGACGGCCAGATGCTCTTCCTGGTCAACCTGCTGAGCAAGATGAAGCGCTCGACACCGCTCGGCAGCCGCAAGCCCGAGCATCGCAAAGGCCGCGTCCAGCTCATCGACGCCACCCTGTGGTGCAAGCCGCTGCGCAAGAACCTCGGCAAGAAGAACTGCGAGCTGGCCGACGCGGACATCCAGCGGATCTGCGACACCTTCCTCGCCTTCGAGGAGACCGAGCAGTCCAAGATCTTCCCCAACGCCGCCCTCGGCTACTGGAAGGTCACGGTCGAGCGCCCGCTGCGCCTCGGGGGAATCGACCCGGATCGGGCCTACACCCCCAAGGAGATTAAAGCGCTGAAGGAGACCGCCGAACGAGCGGAGGACGCGCCGCCGGTCATCAAAAAGATCCACAAGAAGGGCGCGGTTGCGGACCCTCTGCGCGGCCTGTTCGCCGCCACCATCGGCGGCAAGCCCGTCGTGTTGGAGTACGAACCCGACACCGACCTGCGCGATACCGAGCAGGTGCCGCTGCTGGAGGACGGGGGCATCGTCGCCTTCCTCCGCCGCGAGGTCCTGCCCCACGCCCCGGATGCCTGGTACGTCCCGGACAGCGTCAAGATCGGCTACGAGATCAGCTTCACCCGCGACTTCTACAAGCCCAAGCCCCTGGGCACCCTGGAGGAGATCCGCGCCGATATCCTGGCGCTGGAACGGGAGACCGAGGGGCTCTTAAGCGAGATCGTCGGGTGACAGACGCGATGAGCGTCTGGCCTGGACAGGCCCCGCCGGGCTCGACGCCCAAACCGCGGCCGTCGCGCCCCGGATCGCCCAGCGCGAGGCGCACCTGCACCCCCCATATGCCTGCCAGCGTTTAGCATGGGCCCGCCTGCGCTCCATGTTAAACGCGGCGTTCAACATGGACTACGAGCCGGGCCATGCGCAACGGAGCCGAAATCGTGATCGAGAGCACTCAAAAGCCCCTGCGAGCGGGCCGGCCCTCACGCCTCCAAGGCGGGCTTAAACCGCTGTTGTCCCAAGCGGATCGCGCCTTGGGCCGGGTTGATAGGTCGGTGCAGACCCTGCCGATCCGGGAATACGACCTATAATGGCAACCTGATGGCACGACACGATAGCAAGCGAGGTAGGCCATGAAGAACATCACCATCCGCGGGATCGACGATCCGCTTGACCAGGCCCTCAAGGCCCTTGCCGACCGGGAGGCCAGGAGCGTCAATCAACTGGTGCTGGACGTGCTGAGGGAGCGCTTCGGGCTGGCCAAGGTCGCGCGCCACAGCACCCGGCACCACGACCTGGACGGCCTTTTCGGCACCTGGAGCGCGGAGGAGTATCAAGGGATACAAGGTGCGGTGGAGGCTCAACGCCGCCTCGATCCCGAGCTGTGGTCATGCGACGCGCCCTGATCGACACCAACATCTACTCGCTCGCGATGCGCGGCGAGCCGGATGTGGTGGATCGGCTGCAACAGCTCGATGACCTCGCCTTCTCCGTCGTGAGCCTCGGCGAGCTGCTCGCCGGGTTCCGCGCCGGTCATCGGGAGGCGAAGAACCGACAGGAGCTTGGACGGTTCCTGGACTCCCCACGGGTTCGTCTCCTGGCCGCCGACGAGGAGACCGCGGACTTCTATGCCGCGATCGTCGTGGCTCTGAAGCGCGCCGGGACACCGATCCCCACCAACGACATCTGGATCGCTGCCGTCGCCCAGCGCCACGGACTGCCGGTCTACACCAGGGACGCCCATTTCCAGGCCGTGCCCGGACTGCTGCTGATCCCATGATCGACGGACTCAAGCCCTATCCCGGGTACAAGGACTCCGGCGTCGCGTGGCTGGGGGAGGTGCCAGGGCATTGGGAGGTGCGAAGAAACGGAAGGCTGTTTTCGCAGCGAAACGACACCGGATTTCCTGACTTGCCGATCCTCGAGGTTTCTCTGAGGTCCGGGGTTTGCGTACGGGACTTTGATGCCTCGTCACGCAAGCAGGTGATGCGCGATCGGGCGATGTACAAGCGTGCGTTACGCGGCGACATCACTTACAACAAGATGCGGATGTGGCAGGGTGCAGTCGGCGTCGCGCCAGTCGATGGCCTGATCAGCCCGGCGTATGTCGTTGCGCGCCCTTTGGCAGGCACCGAGCCCAGCTACTTTGTCTACCTGTATCGAACCGCCGTTTACGTGGATGAGGTCGATAATTTTTCGCGTGGAATCGTCAAGGACCGCAACCGATTGTATTGGGAGCGGTTCAAGCAAATCCCGACTCCATACCCGCCGGCTGTCGAGCAGGCAGCGATCGTCCGCTTCCTCGACTACGCCGACCGGCGCATCCGGCGCTCCATCCGCACCAAGCAGAAGCTGATCAAACTGTTGGAGGAGCAGAAGCAAGCCATCATCCATCGCGCCGCCACCCGCGGCCTTGACCCAAGCGTCCGCCTCAAGCCCTCCGGCGTGGAGTGGCTGGGGGAGGTGCCGGAGCATTGGGTAGTCTCGCCGGTGCGCCGGCTGATCTCGTTCGCGACCTCCGGATCGCGCGGATGGGCAGAGTTCTACAGCGACGAAGGTGATATTTTCCTTCAAAGCGGGAATCTCGGGCGATCAATGGCCCTGAACTTGTCCTTCATTCAGCGGGTACGACCACCGGACGGGGCGGAAGGTGAACGCACCCGCGTTGAGTGTGATGATCTGCTGCTTTGCATCACTGGTGCGCTGACCGGAAATGTTGTCCATGTTGCGGATGAGCTCCCCGCGCCAAGTTACGTAAACCAGCACGTGGCACTTATTCGGCCGAATCGCGCAGCTGTAATTCCGAGATACCTTGCTTACGCATTCCACTCCCAAATCGGGAGGATCCAATTCAAGTCGGTGGAATACGATGGAACCAAGCAAGGTCTCGGCCTCGATGATGTCAAGTCGGCGCTGATTCCCATCCCAACTCTCTCAGAGCAGTCGGCGATCTGCGCCAAGCTGGATGCCACCTTGGACCGGCTTGCCGCATCGCTGGAGAGCGTCCAACGTGAAATCGCCCTCCTCCACGAATACCGCACCCGCCTCATCGCCGACGTAGTCACCGGCAAGCTCGACGTGCGCGAGGCGGCTTTGCTCTTGCCGGACGAATCCGAGGAGTCGGAGCCACTCAACGAGGCCGATCCCGAGAGGGAAGATGTCGCGGAAGACAACCTCGACACCCTGCCGGAGGAGACGCTGGCGTGAGCAATACACCCGACGAAGCGTCGCGCGGCGGCCTGGTGCTGTACGAGGCCCCGGACGGGGCGGTCCGGGTCGAGGTGCGGCTGCATGGGGACACGGTTTGGTTGACGCAGGCGCAGATGGCGGAGCTGTTTGGCCGCGAACGGTCGGTCGTGACCAAGCACGTGCAGAATGTCTTTCGCGAGGGGGAACTGGAACAGGATGGCAATGTGCAAATTTTGCACATTGCTGGCTCCGATAAGCCGGTCGGATTCTACAGTCTGGACGTGGTCATCTCGGTCGGCTACCGGGTCAAGTCCCCCCGCGGGACCCAGTTCCGCATCTGGGCCACGCGGGTGCTGCGCGATCATCTGGTTCAGGGCTATTCGGTGAACCAGGCCCGGCTGCGCGACCTCGGCCAGGCCGTGCGGCTCATCGCCGACACCGCGCAACGGCGCGACCTGGCCGCCGACGAGGCTCAGGCCCTGCTGGCCATCGTCGGCGACTACAATCGAGCCCTGAGTCTGCTCGACGATTACGACCATCAGCGGGTGTCGACGCCGGGACGGCACACCGCGGCTCCCTACGTGCTGCACGAGGAGAAGGACATCCTGGTCCGCATCCTGATGCATCTGCTGGTCGGCGGGGATTGACCATGACCACGGACACCACCGAGCGCGGCCTTGAACGGCTGATCTGTGCGGCGATGACCGGCTCCCCGTGCGAGCCCGGCGCCCTGACGCACGGTCCGCTGGACGAGCCTCACGCCGATTACGGGGTGGGCTGGATGTGCGGCAGGGCGGCGGACTACGACCGGGAATACTGCGTCGATCTGACCCAGCTTGCGGCCTTCCTCCACGAGACGCAGCTTGAGGTCGCCGCGGCACTCGACCTGCATGAGGACGGCCCGACGCGACGCAAGTTCCTGGCCCGCATCCAAGGGGAGATCACACGGCGCGGCACCATCGACGTGCTGCGGCACGGGATCAAGCACGGGCCACATCACGTCGATCTCTTCTACGGCACGCCGTCACCCGGGAATGCGAGGGCCGCCGAGCGGAACAAAGCCAACCGCTTCAGCGTCACGCGGCAGCTCCGTTACAGCCGCGACGAGACCCAGCTCGCCCTGGACCTGTGCCTCTTCATCAACGGCCTGCCGGTGGCCAGCTTCGAGCTGAAGAACAGCTTGCCCAAGCAGACCGTCGAGGATGCCGTCCAGCAGTACAAGCTCGACCGCGACCCGCGCGAGAGGCTCTTCGAGCTCGGCCGCTGCGTCGTGCATTTCACCGTGGACGATCACGAGGTGCGCTTCTGCACCCAGCTCAAGGGCAAGGCATCCTGGTTCCTACCCTTCAACCTGGGCTGGAACGATGGGGCGGGCAACCCGCCGAACCCGAATGGCCTCAAGACCGACTACTTGTGGCGGCGCATCCTCACCCCCGCGGGGCTGACCGACATCCTGGAGAACTATGCCCAGGTGGTCGAGATCAAGAACGAGAAGACCGGCCGCAAGAAGACGGTTCAGATCTGGCCGCGATACCTCCAGCTCGACGTGGTGCGCAAACTGCTGGCAGACGCGGCGCAGAACGGCGCCGGCCGGCGCTACCTGATCCAGCACTCGGCCGGCAGCGGCAAGTCGAACTCCATCGCCTGGCTCGCACACCAGCTGATCGGGCTGGAGCAAGACGGCGTGCCGATGTTCGACTCCATCATCGTCGTCACCGACCGACGTATCCTCGATCAGCAGATCAAGGACACCATCAAGCAGTTCGCCAATGACTCGGACGCCATCCAGCAGGCGTTCAGCGCCTACTACCGGACCACGATCCTGGCCGAGGAGACCGACCCGGACAAGCTCCACGACCTGAAGGCCGCGCTCGACGGCTACCAGGTCTACATGTCTGAGCAGATCGAGGACCTTGTGCAGCGCTCCCTGGGCGGGGCCGAGCGCGATGCCCTCGACCCGATTCTCGAGCCTGCGTGGCCGTCTACAGAGACCAGCTCGACGAGGACGGCCAGGTCGACTTCAAAGGCAAGGCCAAAGCGTTCCTGCGGATCTACGGCTTCCTCGCCGCGATCCTGCCCTACACCAACGCCGACTGGGAGAAGCTCTCGATCTTCCTCACCTTTCACCCTAAATCCGGCAGTTGAACGCCCCCTGGAGTGCGTCCCGCGCGGTGTCCGGCAAGGCGCAACGAGGCGGCGTAGTGGTTCTACGCCAACGCGTTGCAACGCAGCCGGGCGCCGCGCGGGGCGTGCTCCAGGGGGCGTAGCGGCCGTCACCCGGCGGGTGAGCTCTCGGACGACCACGATCTTCAAGGCAGTCAAAGCCTTGCATGAAGCACGAAGCGGTCAACTGCCGGATCTAGGTTCACGTGCCCAAGCTGCCCGCCCCCGTGGAGGAGGACCTCGCCAAGGGCATCCTCGAAGCGATCGACATGGACAGCTACCGGGTCGAGAAGCTGGCGGCAGTGAAGATCCAGCTCCCCGATGCGGACACGGAGATCGAGCCGGTGCCGACCACCGGGGGCGGCCGCAAGCCCGAGCCGAATTTGGATCGGCTCTCGAACATCCTCAAGACCTTCGACGACCAGTTCGGCCTGACCTACGAGCGCGCCGAAGTCTGAGTGCCCGTGTCCTTGGCGTTCATGGCCAAAACGCTTGTGCGCTACGCAGGTTGAACGCGGAATCGTCCGGGAAGAACGGTGGTGACTACTCAGAGGGCTTCTTGTGAGATAGGTTAAGCGACAACGCGGTCGCGAAACGGCACGTCGGATGACCCTGCGGCCATCCGACAGACATCCGACCGATATCCAACCACAGACTTCGAGGGCACGCTCATTGGACATCCGCTCCCGAGAGTTTCAACCGCGCGCGGTCGCCGCGCTCCATGACGCCAGTCTCCAGCAGGCGCTGGACAAGGCGCGCGACGGCTTCGTCGCCAAACGCGCGGTCCAGGTCGCCGAGCTGTCCGAGTTCGAGGCCCTGCGCGAGACGGCCAAGACGCTCAAGGACCACGTCCTCGATCATCTCGATCACTACCTGGAACGCTACGAGGCGGCCGTCGTCGCGGCGGGCGGTCAGGTCCACTGGGCCCGCGACGACGCCGAGGCCCGACGGATCATCCTCGACATCTGCAAACGCGTGGATGCACGCACCGTCACCAAGGGCAAATCGATGGTGTCGGAGGAGATCGGTCTCAACACGGCACTGATCGACGCCGGTTTGACCGTGGTCGAGACCGATCTGGGCGAGTACATCATCCAGCTCGCCGGCGAGGCCCCCTCGCACATCATCGCCCCGGCCGTGCACAAGACCCGCGAGCAGGTCTCGGATCTGTTCGAGAAGGCCCACGGCGGACCACGCCTGACCGAGATCGCAGATCTGGTCGACGCGGCCCGCCTAGCCCTGCGCGAGCGCTATTTCCAGGCCGACGTCGGCATCACCGGCGGCAATTTCCTGATCGCCGAGACCGGCTCCAGTCTGATCGTCACCAACGAGGGCAACGGCGATCTCACCCAGACGCTCGCACGGGTACACATCGTCACCGCGGGCATCGAGCGCGTCGTGCCCACGCTGGACGACGCGACACTCTTTCTGCGACTGCTCGCGCGCAGCGCCACCGGGCAGGAGACCGAGACCTACACGACCCTCTCGACCGGGCCCAGACGGGCGGGCGACCTCGACGGGCCGGAGGAATACCATGTCGTCCTGGTGGACAACGGCCGCTCCCGGATGCTCGCCGGACCCTTTCGGCAGATGCTGCGGTGTATCCGTTGCGGCGCCTGCATGAATCACTGCCCGGTCTACGGCTCGATCGGCGGTCATGCCTACGGCTGGGTTTATCCCGGCCCGATGGGCTCGGTGCTGACCCCGTTGATCAAGGGTCTGGACGCGGCCTACGACCTTCCCAACGCCTGCACCCTGAACGGCCGCTGCGCCTCGGTCTGCCCGGTGAAGATCCCGCTGCCGGATCTCCTGCGCCGATTGCGCCACGAGCAGTTCAAGCAGGCGATCACCACGCTGCGCCGGCGCCGTGCGCTCGCCGCCTGGCGTCTTCTGGCGACCCGGCCCAAGCTCTACCATGCCTTTGAGCGCCTGGCCGCGCGCGCGCTCGCCGCGATCGGCGGACGTGCGGGTCGCATCCGCCGCCTGCCGGGAGCCGGCGGCTGGACCGAAGGTCGCGATCTCCCCGCCCCGCCGGGCCGAACCTTCCTGGAACGCTGGCAAACCGAGCGAGGGCAGTCATGAGCAGCGCGCGAGAGGACATTCTGGATGCCGTGCGTCGCGCGCAGGGGCGCGGATCACGCGATGCGCCCACCCGCGCAACCCTGGATGCACGCATCACCACACCGGTCCGCCATCTCCGCCCGGCCTTCGATGAAGACCTGACGGCGCGCTTTATCCGCAAGCTCGAAAGCCGCTCGGGAACAATCGCGCGCGTGGACGGCCGAGCGGGAATCCCAGCCGCCGTGGAGATCTTCCGGTCGGCACATGGCCTCGCGCCGCGCGCCGCCGTCGGCGCCGGGCTGAAGGACATCGACTGGCCCGCCGACTGGACCATCCATCACGACCGCGCCGGCATCGCAGAGTCCCTATCGGTGAGCCCCGCATTCGCCGGGATCGCCGAGACCGGCACCCTCATGCTGCTCGCCTCGCCCGAGAGCCCGACCACCCACAACTTCGTCCCGGACAACCAGGTCATAATTCTGGAGACCACGCGGATCCTTCGGCACTTCGAGGACGCCTGGGCAGCGTTGCGCAAGCGAACGGGAGGCATGCCGCGGGCCGTCAACCTCGTCTCGGGCCCCTCGCGCACGGCGGACATCGAGCAGACCATTCAGCTCGGCGCACATGGGCCGCGGCGGCTGCATGTGGTGCTGGTGGATTCCGCATGAAAGGATTCGAGCGGATCTGCCAGCGACTGTTGCCCGGGACCTTTACGACCGACGCCAAACGGGAGGCGATCCGGGATGGGGCGACTCCGATCGAGTTGGTTGATGGGGAAAAGCTGGTCGAGATGTTCGAAGCGCTCGGATTGGGGCTTCGGCCGAAAAAGGACTACGACATCGACCAACCGTTCTTCGATCAATACCGATGACTCGACATCGCGGGTCGTGCTCGAGGGAGCGCTCCAGCACTGCTGGCGACCAAATACGGCACATGTGCCCGGTCGATCGTTTGGGGTTCCTAAACGCCGAACCCAGTCCCGTCAAAACCGGATTCCACGTCGTCGCGCCCCCGCCCGACCACGATCTGCTCGATGTCCAGATAGTCGCGTAGCCGCTCGATGACCCGCGTCAGGACCGGCACGAGATCCGAATCATTCAGGCGCTCGCGGTCGATACCTTCGCAGCGGCCAAACAGGGCGTGGATCAGGTGCTCCTCGGTTTGAACGTGCGCCGTGAGATCCTCGAGCAGCCGAGTAAGCTCGCTGCGTGTCGGCGAAGCATCGACGACACGAAAGAGATCGTTCAGTGCATCGAGCAAGGGCGCCGCGTCGACACCGAGCCCCACCTCGGCGGGACTCAAGGTCACCCGCCGCTCGGACACCCGACCGACCCAAACCCGGAAGCTTTCGCGTTGCAGCGAGTGGTAGAGCGGCGCCTCGCTGATCAGGAACAAGAGCAGGTTGCGCGGGTTGGCGTAGTAAGGCGCATCACGCACCAGCCAGCGGCGGTCGCGGATCAAGCGGTGCACCCGGATGTGCTCGCGGAAATCCGCCGCCTGTAATTGGTCCAGGATCAGGACCGTGGACTCCGCCTCGCTCAGCGCGCAGGCCTGACTCACGATGTCGTCGAGCGGGGCGACCGGTGCCGCCTTGCGTCCGTACTCGTCGGTACCTGGCGGCAAGATCACCTCGGGTGTGGGCGGCTCTGCGTCCGAGAAGTCGTGATAAAGGATCTGCGGGGTATCGAGGGCATGAGCGAGCGCGGTCGCAAAGGCCGTCTTCCGGCGCTCGCCGTCGCCTTGGATGCTCAAGGTGCGAATCCGATTCGGGGTCCCTTTCAGGAGACAACGCACCTGAAAGGCGTAGTCGTCGTTGGACTCGAAACCGTGCTCGGCCATGGACTCGCGCAGCGTGCTCATCGCCTGATGATAGCGCCGACGCGACGACGATGCGTAATGTGCACCGCGCTCGGGTAGCACGCATGCTTTGGATCGGTGGATGAGATCAAGACTCCAGCCGAAAAGACTTTGGCGCAAGCGGTCGACAACGCACTCGACAACCCTCGTTTTACATGACTTTACAAAACGCAGTAGACTCAAGGCCGTCTAGCCGAAGAAGAACATTCCGAGTACTCGGCTATTCGCCGCCGCCGGGGAGGTCGGCAGCCGCTCGAAGCATTGGAAAACACGCCGGCAAACAGACGTCTCGAACCACCGAATCCTGCCGGAGGAGGTTCTGATTTGGAACCTGCAAACCGCGAGCTCGCCGGTCCCGGAGAGTCCGCAATTCTCTCCGCTCTGATCGAACAAGCCTATCGACAGCTCCCGATCGCCTTGGCGGTGAGCCTGGTCAACGCTCTCCTCCTCACCGGCGTTCTTTGGGGAGGCATCCGGAAGACGACGTTACTCATCTGGCTGGCCTGTCTTGTTTCGGTAACCGCGTTTCGGTTCCTGAACCTGCGTGCATTTTCGGACCCGCAGCGTCGAGGACGCGGTCTGGAGGCGAAACTTCGTGGCGGGCGCGTGCGCGGCGGGGTTCGTATGGGGAGGAGCGGGGATCGCCCTGTTTCACCCGACATCCTTCACGCATCAGGTGTTTCTTGCCTTCGTACTCGGCGGAATGGTAGCGGGAGGTGTACCGCTGCTCTCGCCTCTGTATCGTGCATACCCCTGTTTTGCGATCCCGATCGTGCTGCCCATCACCTTCAGTATGCTCATGCTCGGCGACCGCGTGCATGTGATCATGGGGCTGATGATCCTGGTGTTCGGTATCGCGATGCTGTCTTCGTACGCTCGGGTACAGCGATTGTTTCGCGAGGCTACAGACATGCGCCTGCGGCTCGCGTCGTCGGTTGCGGAGGGCTCGGCTCTTCAAGAGATGTTGCGTCTCGACGAGCTCACGCAGATCGGCAATCGGCGGTGTTTCGAAGAGCAGCTCGCGAGCGAGTGGAAACGAGCCGATCGCAACGGCGGTACCCTTGCCGTGATTTCAGCCGACGTCGACCATTTCAAGGCCTACAACGACCGTTACGGACACCCGGCGGGAGACCGCTGCCTGGTCGGCGTCGCACAGGCGATGGCGTCCGCCCTGCAGCGACCGGGTGACGCCGCCGCGCGAATCGGCGGAGAGGAGTTCGCCTTTGTTCTCCCGCAGACGACCGTGCTCGGCGCGGAACAGGTCGCAGAGCGGATCCGCAAGGCCGTCTGGGACCTAAATCTGCCGCATGAGTCCTCGCCGATCGCCGAGCGCGTGACCGTCAGCGTGGGCGTCGCATCCTCGGACCATGCGTCCGTCGCGTCGCCGGCGGATCTGATACGGGCCTCGGACGCCGCCCTCTACGAGGCGAAACGCAGAGGGCGGAATCGGGTCGCGACCGTCGCCCCCTGAATCCAGCCCCACACCTTCGGCATTGCGCAGGGCCGTGCGGACCTGTTCGAGCCTCCCCGAAGCGATCCTGGTTGAATCGCGCGCCAGCGATCATCGGGGTCACTCCGCTGCTCGACCCCCAACGCGTTACACTCGGGAGGCATCCGATCCTGCGCAATCAGGATGTCGAACGCATCGCGCACGCCCTCAGGTCGGTAGGGGGATTGCATCGACCGATCGGCCGGTGAAGCAGGCCTCGGCAAGCGCAGGACCGATTCCGGTCTTTCGGTCGATACCTCGCCCGCGTTTCGGTTTAATCTGCGGAGGATTCATGGAAGCAGACCCGCACTAGACCCGTGCCTCATCACGCCCCGACAACCGAGCCGCCACCGACGTCCGGCATCGATTCGCTCATCGAGCGCTCGCTCCTGCTCGACCTGGAGACCGGGCCGGACGGCGCCATCCACAAGATCGGGGCGATCCGACAGGGGCGCGAATTCCGTCGCCAAGGGAGATTCGATCCGGCGCGTGCGCTCGATGACCTTACGCGGTTTGCCGGCGATGCGAGCTTCGTCGTCGGCCACAATCTGCTCGGGCACGACCTGCCGACACTGCGGGCCCGCGCGCCGAGCCTGGACCTGCTCGGGCGGCGCATCATCGATACCCTGTATCTGTCCCCCTTGGCCTTCCCGGCGAACCCCTATCACCGGCTGGTCAAGGACTACAAGCTGGTGCGCGACAGCGTCGCCGACCCGGTTCAGGACTGCCGCCTGGCCGAGCAGGTGCTGCGCGAGCAGTTCGACGAGCTGGCGCGGCGCTGCACCCACGGGATTGCCGACGAGCCCTCGCTCGCAAACCCAACCACCTCGCCGACCGGGCCGGAAGGCCAGACACGCGCCGCCGGGTGGACAAGCGTCGTAGGGTGGACAAGCGTCGTAGGGTGGACAAGCGTCGTAGGGTGGACAAGTGTCGTAGGGTGGACAAGTGAAGCGCAGTCCACCAGCGCCGGCGCGGACGTAGGTGGACTTCGCTCTCGCTCGTCCACCCTACCGGCCGTTGTTACGAACACGTCCACGGGCGGGGCCGGAAACGGCGAGCGCGACCTGATCCGGGTCTTCCAGTTCTGTTTCCGCGGCGCGACCCTGCTGGAGGCCAACGCCACCGGCGGCGACGGCCTAGCGGCGGTCTTTCGACTGCTCTCGGGCGAGCTGCCGAGCCTGTCGGAGGTGCGCGAGACCCTGCTCGCCCGCTGGCAGGGCCGTGCCTGCTCGAGCGTCGCGCCGCGCCTGATTCTGGATCATCTGGCGAATCCCGACCGTCGCCCGGTCCTCGCCTATGCCGCCGCCTGGCTTCAGGTGGCCGGCGGCAGCTCGGTGCTTCCGCCCTGGGTGCGGCATCGCTTCCCGGCGACGGTCACGCTGCTCAAGGCCCTGCGGGACACCCCCTGCGAGGACCCAAGCTGTGCCTGGTGCCGGGAGGTGAACGACCCGCGGGCGCAGCTCGCGCGCTGGTTCGGCTTCGACGCCTTCCGGGCCGAGCCGCAGGCGCAGGACGGCGGGAGCCTGCAGGAACGCGTCGTTCGCGACGGCATCGCGGATCGCTCGCTGCTCGCGATCCTGCCGACAGGCGGCGGCAAATCGCTGTGCTTTCAGTTGCCGGCCCTGGTGCGCGCACATCGACGCGGCACCCTGAGCGTCGTCATCTCGCCCTTGCAGGCCTTGATGAAGGATCAGGTCGACAACCTGGTGAAGAAGACGGGTGCAACCAGTGCGGCGGCCATCTACGGCCTCTTGACCCCGCCGGAACGCGGCGACGTGATGGAGCGAGTGCGCCTCGGCGACATCGCCCTGCTCTACATCTCGCCGGAGCAGCTGCGCAACCGCTCGGTGGCGGACATGCTGGCCAGCCGCGAGATCGGCTGCTGGATCTTCGACGAGGCCCACTGTCTGTCGAAATGGGGCCACGACTTCCGACCCGACTATCTCTATGCCGGGCGCTTCATCCGCACCCTGGCCGAGCGCCAAGGTGTGCCGGTCCCGCCCGTGGCCTGCTTCACGGCCACGGCCAAGCGGGACGTGAAGACCGAAATCCTGGCCTATTTCCGCGAAGAGCTGGGGCTGGATCTGGTCGATTACACGGGCGGGCTCGAGCGCGACAATCTCGAATTCGAGGTCCAAGTCGTCGGCAAGCACGAGAAGGACGCCCGGATCCACGCCATCCTGACCGAGCACCTCGGCCCTCCGAGATCCAGTGAGGATCCGGACCCGACCGGCGGCGCGGCGGTGGTCTACGCCTCGACGCGCAAAGGCACCGAGGTGCTGGCGGACCGCCTGAGGCGCGAAGGCTGGGCGGTCGAGGAATTCCACGCCGGTCTCGATGCAGCAGAGAAGAAGCGCATCCAGGAGGCCTTCGTCGCCGGCGAGCTGCAGGTCATCTGCGCCACCAATGCCTTCGGGATGGGCGTGGACAAGGAGGACGTGCGCCTGGTCGTGCATGCCGACATCCCGGGCTCGCTCGAGAGCTATATCCAGGAGGCCGGCCGAGCCGGTCGCGATCGCAAACCCGCGGCCTGCATCCTGCTCTACGACGAGCAGGACATCGAGCGGCAGTTTCGCATGGAGTCCTTCTCCGAGCTGTCGCGCCGCGACATCGCCGAGATCCTGCGCGGTGTGCGTCGGGCCAAGCGCGACCGCGAGGGCGTCGTGGTCGTCACCAGCGGCGAGCTGCTGCGCGACGAGGACCTCAGGCTGGGCTTCGATCCCGAGGCCACCGACGCCGACACCCGGGTGCGCATCGCCATCGCCTGGCTGGAGCGTGCCGGGCTGGTCGAGCGCAACGAGAACCGCACCTTCGTTTTCCAGGGCCGTCCCGCGGTGGCGAGCCTGGAGGATGCCGAGCGGACGATCCGCGGTCTGGGCCTCTCGGCCGCCCAGGGTCAACGCTGGCTGGCGATCCTTGAGGCGATGCTCAATACCGAGCCGGACGAGGCCTTCAGCGCCGATGACCTGGCTCGCCTGCCGGCCTTCGTCCGCGCAGCGTCCGGTCAGGCCGGTACGCCAGACCCGATCCCGCCCTGGGATCGCGGCGACACCCCGTCGCAGCGCGTCCTGCGCACCCTGCACGACATGGCCGGCGCCGGCCTCCTGCGTGACGGCCCGCAGCTCACCGCATTCGTCAGTCACAAGGTCAAGAATCACTCGGCCCTGATCCTCACGCGTGTCGCCCGTCTGGAGCGGGCCATGCTGGATGCCTTGCGCGAGCAGGAGCCGGACGCGCAGACCGGCGTCTGGCTGCCGCTCTCGCTGCGCCGTCTCAACCAACATCTGCTCGATCAGGGCCACGACGGCAACCCGGAGACCCTGCGCACCCTGCTCAAGGGCCTGACCCTGGACGGTCGCGGCCTGGCCGGCGCCCGCGGCAGCCTGGATCTGCGCCAGACCGACCGCGACCACTACCGCCTGCGTCTGCATCGCGATTGGCCGACCCTGCACCGCACCGCCGAGCGCCGCCGCGCCGTGGCCCAACGCATCCTCGAGACCCTCCTGGCCAAGCTGCCGGACGACGCCCCCGCCAACGGCGCGCTGCTGGTGGCCTTCGGCACCGACGAGCTCACCCGCGCGCTGCGCGGCGATCTGGCCCTGTCCGCCGAGCTGCGCGACCCGCTGGCGGCAGCCGAGCGCGGCCTGCTGTTCCTGCACGAGCACGGCGCCATCATCCTGCAAGGCGGATTCGCGGTGTTCCGCTCGGCCATGACATTGCGCCTGCTCCCGCAGGCGAAGGGACGACGCTACAGCGAGGCCCAGTATCAGCCGCTGGCCCAGCACTATCGCGAGCGGGTGTTCCAGATCCATGTCATGAACGAGTACGCCCGGCTTGGCGCGGAGAAGATCCGCCAGGCCCTGAATCTGGTCACAGGCTACTTCACGCTCGGCAAAGAGGCGTTCGTGAAACGCTGGCTCGCCGACCGCCGCGAGCAGCTCCTGCGCGCGACCACCGCGGAGTCCTTCCGCCGGATCGTCGATGATCTGGGCAACCCCGAGCAGATCGAGATCGTCGCCGCACCCGAGGACGGCAACCGTCTGGTGTTGGCCGGTCCGGGCTCGGGCAAGACCCGCGTCATCGTCCACCGTTGCGCCTATCTGCTGCGGGTTCTGCGGGTTCCGGCGCATCGCATCCTGGTTCTCTGCTTCAATCGCGGTGCTGCGCTCGAGCTGCGCCGCCGGCTCGCGGAGCTGGTCGGGGACGAGGCCCGCGGCGTCACGGTACAGACCTACCACGGCTTTGCGATGCGGCTGACGGGGCGCTCCTACGCCGAGCGCCTCGCTGCGGCCACCGATGCCGCGCCCGACTTCGACGGCCTCATCGCCGAGGCCGTGGACCTGCTGGAGGGCCGCGTGGACCTGCCCGGCATCGAGCCCGATACGGCGCGCGAACGCCTCCTCGCCGGTTATAGGCATATCCTGGTCGACGAGTATCAGGACATCGACGCGGATCAGTACCGATTGGTGGCGGCCATCGCCGGCCGGGCCCAAGACGAGGACAAGCTGACCCTGCTCGCGGTCGGGGACGACGACCAGAGCATCTACGCCTTCCGCGGCGCGAACGTGGATTGCATCCGCCGCTTCAAAGAGGACTACGCCGCCGAGCTGCATCACCTGGTCGAGAATTACCGCTCGACCGGCCACATCGTCGCCGCCGCGAACGCCTTGATCGCGCACAACCGCGAACGGATGAAGCGCGACCACCCGATCCGGGTCGATCGGCGTCGCGCCACCCGGGCCGCCGGCGGGCGTTGGCAGGACCTCGACGGCCATGCGAAGGGACGGGTGCTCCTTCTCGGCGTGGCCGATCCGCCGCGCCAGGCCGTCGCGGTGGTAGCACGCATCGAGGAGCTTCGGCGCCTCGGCGATCAAGACTGGTCGGACTTCGCCGTCCTCGCCCGCCGCCATGCCATCCTGGAGCCGGTCCGCGCGCTCTGCGAGCACCGAGGCATCCCGGTCTACTGGCCCGACGACCTACCTCCCCTGCACCGGGTCCGCGAGATCGACGCCTTCCTGAGCACCCTCGCGCAGCACGCACGCGAGCCGATGAGCGCTCGGGCGCTGTCGGAGTGGCTGACCGAGCGCCCGAGCCCCTGGCGCTCCGTGATGCAGCGCCTGATCGAGGATTGGCAGGCCGAGGCCGGCGCCACAGAGGTGCCCGCCGCCGAGATCGCCGAGTTTTGCTACGAGACGCTCGCCGAGCAGCGCCGCGAGCGCCGGCTCGGCGAGGGCCTGCTGCTGACCACCCTGCACGGCGCCAAGGGGTTGGAGTTTCCCCATGTCCTCATCGCCGACGGCGCATGGGATGCGCATCCGAAGAACGAGGAGGAGCGCCGCCTCTTCTATGTCGGCATGACGCGCGCGAAGGAGACCCTGACGCTGATGGCGATCGCCGGCACTCGCCACCCGTACCTTGCCGAGATCGAGGGCGATTGGCTGATCAAGGCCGAGCCGGCCGTGGAGCCACCGCCTGCCGAGGTCATCGGGCGCCGCTACACGCGCCTCTCGCCGGCAGACTTGGATCTCGGCTATGCCGGGCGGATGTCCCCGGATGCGGCGATCCACCGTCATCTCGCCGCACTCGAACCGGGCGACGAGCTGCGTTGGGAGCAGGTCGGCCAGGACCTGTTTCTGCTCGACCAAGCCGGCCATCGCATCGCCCGCCTGTCCAAACGTGCGGCGGCCCGTTGGCTCCCCGACCTCGATCGCATCGAGCGCATCCGCGTCCACGCGTTGATCCGCCGCGACAGCCGACAAAACCCGCCCGAGCATGCGCAGCATTGCCGCTCGGAGCGCTGGGAGGTGCCGCTGGTGGAGATCAGATGGCGCGGACCCTGAATGCGATGCGGGGCGTATGGGACCTGTAGGGTGGACGAGCGAGAGCGAAGTCCACCGAACCCTGCACCGACGCTGGTGGACTGCGCTGCGCTTGTCCACCCTACGGCGCTTATCCACCCTACCGAATCGACGCCTTGCGCCACAGACGCTGAAGCAGGGCACTCTGCCGCACGAAGGCGTCGGCGTCTTCTGCATGGACATGGAAGGCACGGACGACGGCATCCGGGTCTTCGTCCGCGGCGAGCGCGATCGCGTGGGCCAGGCCCGCATCGTCGAGGCCGCCGAGGTCCGGGCGGCGACGTCGCCAGCGCTCGAGGACCCGCCGGCGGGTGGGTTTGATCAGAGGGTCGGCCTGTCCATGTCGCCAGAGAAAGTCGCCGCTCGCGTCCAAATGTTCGAGTAGATCGCGCCGGTCACGACTCGGCACCGGCTGGAGCGGTCCGAGCCGTGCGCCCGCCGCCCAGGCCCAGGCGAGCAGACACAAGGCACCGGAGATCACCGCGTAGGGCGCGGCGGACCAGACCACGGCCCCCAACCAAGGCATCTCGCGGTCGTAGAGCAGCCAAACGGTGCCGCCGGGCTCGGGGGCGAGGAGGTACGCCATCAAGAGTGCATGGTCGTGCTCGCCGATCGCCGCGTTGGTCATAAAGCGATCCTCGGCGAGCACCGTGAGCGATCCGTCGCCGACGGGCAGCCGCACCAGACGCAGCCGATCGGCGGCGATGATCGCCATGTCCGGCTCGGCAACCGTCTCCAGGGCTCGCTCGGTCGAGAAGGCCGCGCGGAGCGGGCGCCCCGTACCCTCGACCGGGATCTCGGCGATCACCTCGGTGTGGTCATCGGCCGCGGACCGCTTCGCATCCTCGGTGCTCGGGCGCACCCCGTAACCGGCAGCGAGGTCGCCCTCCTCCGCGCCTGCCGTCTCGGGCGCGCTCGCCGTAACCACCAAACGCCCGCCGTCCGTCAGCCATTGGTCGAGTGCCCGACGGCGCTCGGGCGCGAGAGACCCCGTGTGGCGCACGACCAGCGTGTCGGTCGGGGGCGGGAGTCGACGCAGACGCTCGCGCCCGCTCTCGCTCGCCACCGGGATCTCCATGCGCGCCAGGAAGCGCTCCGCCGCGAGGAAGGGGTTGCGCCTGGCCTCTTCCGAGGGGCCGATCTCGATCTGGAGTGTCCTGCGCTCGAGCTGACTTAAGACCGCGCCGATCAGGGCAACAACGATCAGGATCAGCCCGACCACCACCAGCTTGAAGACGCGGCGCTCAGACGTCATGAGCAGACCTCGGTTCTCGGGTCGGTCCGGTCGGAAGGTCCCGAGCACGACACCAGTCATCGAGCAGCGCGATGAGCTCGGCGCCCGAAGGCGGCCGATGCGCGTAGGCAACCCGGCTCCAGTGCCCGGTCAAACGGGCCATGAGACCGACGCGCGGGGCCGGCAGGGTCTTCGCCGCCATTGCCAGGACATCGCCCTCGGTCGCACCCGCGGGGATCGCCACACCGCCCCGAGCCAGCTCGGCGAGGCTCGCGCGATACAACAAGGCGAGGGCCGCGCGGTGCTCGCCCTTGTCGGTCAAGCGACGAATCATCTCCGGGAGGTCCTCGGGAAGCGGCTCGGTGCCGAGATCCTCGAGCAGGCGCGGCGGCCTATCGCTCTCGCCTCGCGATCCGGGTCTCGAGCTGCGCGATCGAGACCGCGTCTGCGCCATCCCTTGAATGATCTTGAGCGCTAGCCAAACGAGCACGGCAAAGGCCAGAACAAGCAGAGACCACTTCAGAATCTCGGCGAGGGCCACCGCGAATCCGCCGAGATCGATCGACCAGGTCCAGCCTGCGACGGGCTCGGTCGGGTCGGGCTCGACCGGCAGCCAGAGTGTGATCTCTTGGGTGCCTCCGAAGTCCTCGTCCGCAAGGATCTCGCGGATGAGGACCTGCGCCTCGCCCGGATCGAGAGCGGCATCGACAGAGGCATCGAGAGCGGGGTCTTGCGGCGTGGACGCATCTGCGGAGGTGCTCGGAAAGGACAGGATCGCGACGGCCGAGAGAGCGCCCGAGGTCGGGCTCCGGGCTTCGCGGGCGGCCGCGTCCTGCTCGTCGCGCGCGCGGCGAAACGCAAGCTCCAGATCCCACGCCTCCAGCTCGGTGCGACGGGTCAGATAGAGACCGAAGCCGGCGCAGACATAGAAGGGCGCGATCACCGAAAAGGCGAGCAGATAGATCGCGGCGCTGATCCAATAGACCGGGGAGTCGGACTCGGTGACGGCGGCGGTCAGATCGAGACGGGGCAGCTCCTCGGGGACCAGGAAGACCAAACCAAGCAGCACGCCGCCCCAAAGGATGGCCTCGAAGTGATAGCAGACCAGGGTCAGCCAGGTCGGCGCGCCGATGCCGTCGCTCAAGACCGCGCGGCGGCGACGAGCCGGAGCACCGGTCAGACCCTCTAGAAGCGTGACCGGCATCAGAAAGGAGCGGCGCAGTCCGGGTCGGCGCCACAGGAGTAGAGGCAGGATATGTCGCGTCAAAGCGGCCCGAACGATGCCGACAAGCTCTGCGCGTTCCGGACGCTCGCGGAGCAGGGCACGGCCCGCCCAGGACTGCAGCGGCGCCTCGTACAACGGCTTGCACCACCAGACGGCGACCAGCCAAAGGTCCGGTCTTCCGCCGGTCAGCACCGCAAGGAGCGCAGCGATCGGCAGCGCGGTGACCCACCACAGGATCCAGAGCGACACGAACCACTCTCGCCCCAGCGCAAAGCCCAGATCGACCCCCTCCCAGGGGCGGCGCGGACGCAAACGCGCGCCGATGGCGTCAATGCGCATCGTCGCCCGCCCGTCCGGCCAGCGCGAGATAGACCGCGACCAGGACCCAACCGAGGACACCGACGCCGTATTTCAGCCCCGACGGCGCTGGCCCCGCCGACCAGAAGGCCTCGATCACCGCGGCAGAGACCAGCATCAGCGCTGCACCGCCGACGAGGATCACGGCATCGCGGGCATTCGCGCGCAGCGCGGCGAGCCGGGTGCGCTGCCCCGGCGCCAGGAGTGCCTGACCGAGCAGTAATCCGGCGGCCCCGCAAATCGCGATCGCCGTCAGCTCGAAGGGCCCGTGTCCGCTGACGAAGGGCCAGAAGGTCGTCCCGTAATCCAGGCGGGTCAGGTGCCCGGCGACGGCACCGATCGACAGCCCGTTCACGAGCAGGATGACCAGACTGCCGAGACCCAAGACGAGGCCGCCGGCAAAGGTGCGAAAACCGATCCCGACGTTGTTCATGACATAGAAGCCGAACATGGCCACGTCCGTATCGGCCAAGCGCTCGCTGCCGCGTCCCGGCGCGTGCCGAGTCGGGTCGTAGAGCGACTCGAGATCCGCAACCTGCTCGGCGTCGAGCAGGCTGTAGACCAGATCCGTATCCTGATGAACGGCGACCCCCATCCCGATCATCGGCAGAAAAAACAGCGCCGCGGCGATCCAGAAGACCGCCGAGTGGCGACGCAGGGTCCGGGGAAACTGCCTGGCCATGAAATCGAGCGTGGCCCGCAACGGGGCGGAGCCTCGCCGATAGAGTTGGCGGTGACCCCGCCGCACCAGCACCTCGAGATCTGCAATCAACCCGGGGCTGTAGCGCCGACTGCGCGCCAGCGCATAGTCGCTGCACAGACGGCGATGCAGCTGCGGAAAGGAGGCTAAGTCGGGGATATGCGCCCGCCGTCGGCGCGGATTCTCGAGTGCGTCGAGCATGACGCGGTACTCGGTCCAGATCGGCGATGCGGCGGACTCGAAGGCGTCCTGTTTCATCCGCGACCGTCCGGTACCCCGCGCGCAAGCCATGCGGCCCAGGCATTGACCTGCGCGACGGCACCCTCGCCTTGCCGACCGACGCCGTCCGCGAGGATCTCGGCGAGCTCGATCCGGCGCGCCTCGGACACGGTTTGACCGCGCTCGGCGAAGGCCAGGATCGCCTGTTGTGCCTCGACCGGCAGACCCGCCGGCGGGGGTTGCGGGGCGACCCGCGGGAGTGTCGGTTTCGGCGGCGGCGTATCGGCATAGACCACCAGGGTGCCCGCGGCCAGATCGCCGAGACGGCGGAAATCCTGATCCACCAGCATACTGACGAGTCCGACGCCGTAGAACACCGGGAGAAAGTCCACCACCCGCAGCAGATTGCGGATCAGGGACGCGGGCAAGCGCACGGGCGTCCCGTCGTCATGCACCACCATCAGGCCCATCAGGCGCTTTCCGGGCGTCGCTCCGCGACGGACCTCGAAGACCACGGGGTAGAGCCATTCGAGCCCGAAGACGGCGAGGAGGATCAGACCGGTGCCGAGGCCGGAAAAGGCCGCGAGCGGCAGCACGAGGAGCAGAAGCGCGAAGCGGATGAGGATATCCAGAAGGTAGGCGATGGCCCGCGGAGCCGGACCGGCCACTCGCAGCGCAAGATCCACGCCTTCCGGGGTCTCGTAGAGCCGAACGGTATCGATGGGTGTCGGCATGGTCCGTTCGGGACGCGGGCTCAGGGCGAGGCACCCGAAGGTCGGGCCCGGTCAGGCCGCGTCCGGCTCCCCTGCATAGAGCGCAAGAGGGAAGCACTCGGTAATGAGAATCACCGGACGCCTCTCGATGATGATGCGGTAGGTTCGACACACGGCGAGGCGACCCTCGGTGCTCACCTCGACACCGACGTCCAAGACCTCGCGATAGCTCTCCAGACCGCTGTCGCGAATCAGCACGCCGATGCCGATCTCGCGGTCGATGAGGCGCTGGCGGAAGCCGGACGGGATCAGCTCGGTTCGAATCAGCGAGAAGGCCTCGGCAAAACTGCGGCCCGAATCCGTGCCGCGCAACCGCGCATCGCGGATCAGACAGCGATCGCCGGGCACGACCTGGATCGCGGGAACGGACTCCTCGGCGGTCTCGAAACGCTGCTCGAGCGTGTCGACCGTGACGGGCTCCCAAAAATAGGCCTCCAGGATCTTGGTCACGGTTCCGTCCGTCACCAGGAGCGCGCGCAAAAAGGGCGGGAGCGTCATCAACGCCACCGGGTCCCCGGAAGGTGCGGCGATGACGCCGTCGCGGACGAACCCGTCGCAGCGGAAGGACGCCTGCGCGGATCGCGTCCCCTGGTCCTGAACTGAACGACCGTAGTAACGGCGCATCTGCATCTCCTTCGAGCCGGCAAGGACGGTCGGCAGACGGATCACCGCCGTGGTCGACCGAGCGCAATTCTGCCCCACGAGGGTGCATGGATCCAGCGCCGAGGTTCCGCGACGGGGCATATCGTTCAGCGAGCGTACACCCCCGGAGGTGTATCGACACGGTGCCGATGAAAAAAACTCGCCTACACGGTCGTTGCAGACTTGATACGTGGCTAAATTTGCCTCAATCTGTCTGTTGATCCGCGTCTGTCTTCAGCGTCTCACGTTCTTTGGAGTGGGGCAAAAGCAACAAATGCGAGATCAGCCGCCAGCCTCAAGCCAAGACGCTCCGGCTCTCCGGGGCGGGAAAAGGTCCGAGGCTCGGAAAAACCCGCGGTGATGTGTTATATACATAGGGCCTAGTGGCCAACTTCAGGAGATTTAAAACGATGACCAAGATTGTCAAGCTCGCTTCCCTGTCCGCTGTTGCCGTTCTCGGCGTTTCCCTGCTGGGCGGTTGCACCACCGACCAGACCGCTCGCGACATGGCTCAGCAGGCCATGGACACTGCCAACAGTGCCCAGGCTTGCTGCAACGCCAACACCGAGCGTCTTGACCGCATGTATCAGAAGATCATGGGCAAGTAAGACCCTTCCGAGGGACTGCGCCGGCTTCCCACGAGCTGTGGGATGCCGGTGTCCTCGCGCACGGCCCGCTCCACCGCCTCCCAGTCGATCGTCACACCCTCGCTATCCTTCGCCCAATGCGGGATCACCTCCCTCGCGCTCCGTCGCACGCTTTTCTCGCCGGTCTGGACCTCCAGGTACAGCTCGTCTCCACGCCATCCGACCTTGTAGGGCTGGTCGATGATGTTTACCGGCGTCGAGATATCGGTCAAACCATATAATTCCTCGATACCTTCGGGGTACATACGGATGCAGCCCCCGCTGACCTCCATCCCGAGCCCCCACGGCTGACTGGTCCCGTGGATCAGATAATCGGGACGGCTCAAACGCATGGCATACTTGCCCAACGGGTTGTCCGGGCCCGGCGGTACCACGGCCGGCAAGATGTCCCCGTAAGCCGCGTGGGCCGCACGAACGTTCGGCCCGGGCGTCCAGGTCGGATCCTTGCGCTTTTCGATCACGGTGAAGCTGCCTAGAGGTGTGCCCATGGCGTCCTTGCCGACGCTGATGGCGTAAATCCGAACTTCATTCGGATCGTTCGGCGGGAAGTAGTAGAGACGTTTTTCGGCGCGATTGATCACGATGCCTGTCCGCGGAGCATCCGGAAGCACGTAAAAGGCCGGAACCATGACAGGCGTGCCGTCGCCCGGCACCCAGATGTCGACATCGGGGTTGGCTTGACGCATGTCGTCGAAACCCAGCCCGTTCTGGCGCGCGACGTCCAGCAAGGTATCTTGGGCGCGCGCCTTGAAGTAGAAGGGGACCCCCACCACCGAGTCGTTCGGGTTCTCGAGGCGGAAGGTCTCGGCCCCGACGCCGTCGACGGCCCCGACGCCCAAGACAGACGCACAGACCGCGGTGGCGATCCAGGCGCGTTGACGTCGGCCAAGAACAAAATCGCTCATAGATTCTCTCGCTTCTATATCGGTTGAAATCGGATGAAGAAATTGTCTCGATTGTCTCACGTCCGCAACATCGGCGTCGCCGCCCACGTCGACGCGGGCAAGACCACGCTGACCGAGCGAATCCTCTTCTACACCGGCGCGTCCTACAAGATCGGCGAGGTCCACGACGGCGCCGCCCACATGGACTATATGGCCGAGGAGCAGCAGCACGGCATCACCATCACCTCCGCGGTCACCAAGGCGCCGTGGCGCGAGCACGTGCTGCAGGTGGTCGACACCCCCGGTCATGTCGACTTCACGATCGAGGTCGAGCGCGCCATGCGCGTCCTCGACGGCTGCATCCTGGTGCTCGACGGGGTGCGGGGCGTGGAGCCTCAGACCGAGACGGTCTGGCGTCAACGCACGCATTTCAATCTGCCGACCCTCTTCTTCGTCAACAAGATGGATCGCCCCGGGGCGGACTACCGGCGGGCGCTCGATGCAGTCAGGCGGCGCCTGAAGATCGAGCCGATCGCCATCACTTTTCCGATCCCGGACGAGAGCGCGGTCGTGGATTTGATCGAACGAAGGCGAATTGGTTTCCTCGGCGAGCAAGGAGATGCGCTCGTGACCGAGCCGTGCCCGGACGCGCTCTGGGACGCGGTCGCGGATCTTCGCGAGTCCCTGTATCTGGCCGCCGCGGAGATGGACGAGGATCTGGCCGAACGCGTGCTGGCCGGCGAGGAGCCAGCACCGGACGCCCTGCGCGCGGCAATCCGTCGCGGCGCGCTGGCGGGCCGCTTCTGTCCTTGCTACGGCGGGAGCGCGCTGCGGAATCTCGGCGTTCAGCCGCTGCTCGACGGGGTAGTCGATTTCCTTCCCGCGCCGCTCGACCGACCGTCGGCTCACGCCGTGCAGCCGGACGGGACCGACATCGAGATCCTGATGGGCACCGAAGGCCCTCTGGCGGCCCTCGCCTTCAAGGTCCAACTCTGGGACGGGCGCCGCCATGTCTTTGCGCGGATCTATCGGGGGACCTTGTCGCCGGGCGACACGGTGGAGGTGCCGACCCCCGGCGGCAGTGCTCGGCGCGAGCAGGTCGCACGGCTCTTCGACGTGGACGCCGGAAAGAAGACCCGCATCGATCGCGCCGAGGCGGGCGAGATCGTCCTCCTCGCCGGGCTGCGCCACGCCTCGACCGGCGATACCCTGTGCGCCCCCGGTCACCTGCTCAGCCTCGAACGGATCGAGGCGCGCGCCCCCGTGCTCGGGCTGGCGATCGAGCCCGCCGCGGGCACGGATGAAGAGAAGCTGCTCGAGGTTCTGGACAAGGTCCAGCAGGAAGACCCGACACTGCGCGTCGAAGAGGATCCCGAGACCGGCCAACGCCTGCTGCGCGGCATGGGGGAGCTTCACCTTCAGATCGTGCTCGAGCGCATCGAGCGCGAGTTCGGCGTGCGGATCCGCAGCGGCCGACCCGCCGTCGCCGTTCGCGAGACCATCCGCCGGCCGGCAACGGCGGATGCGGTCTTCGCGCCGCCGCCCACACCCGATCCGCGCCAGCAGGATCTCATGGCGCGCGTCGCACTCGCGATCGAGCCGCTCCCGCGCGGGAGCGGCGACCGGCTCGAATGGGCCGCGCACGTCATCCCCGTAGGGGTCGAGCCGAGCACGGCGCAACGCGAGGCGATCGAGCAGTCGCTGAGATCGACCTTGGCGGCCGGACCCGTGCTCGGCGCCCAGGTCCAAGACATCCGGGTGCGGATCGTCGAGGTCGAGCTTTTCGGCGCGGCCTCGACCCCGGAGGCGCTCGGCGCGGCGGCATCCAAGGCCCTGCGCCAAGCGCTCGAACGCGCCGAGCCGGTCACGATGCATCCGATCATGCGTGTCGAGGTCGTCATCCCGGAACCGAACCTCGGCACGGTCTTGGGCGACCTACAGGCGCGACGGGCCCTGATTCAGGGTACCGAGTCCGTCGGCGAGGACATCGCGATCCGTGCCGAGGCCTCGCTGGAACCCCTGCTCGGCTATGCCACCGCGCTGCGCAGCCTCACTCAAGGCCGGGGGCAGTTCAGTATGGAGTTCGACCGGTTCGATCTCTAAACCGCGCTCGACACGACACGCGATGTTGCGGGGTCGCTGCGGCCTTGGCGGTCGCACGCGGACGTGGCGGGGCGCGGTTTAGGAGAAGAAAGCGAAAGAGGGTCTTGTCGATCGGACGCTGCGGCCGGGTTAAACCGTGTCCCGAGTAAGATGCTCGTTTTCGACTCAGCTCGACGTTTAGTGCATCCACGGCCCTTAGCGGGCGCGCTGCTTAAAATAATTTATTTTTTAATGGCTTAAACCGCGCCGGCACCAATGGTGGTCAAGTCTGCCGGGGCCGATCCCATCCAAAAACACCGCAGACCCCTTCGGGCGCGGTTTAAGTCGTGACGGACTCAGCCCTTGAGGCTGCGCGGGCGGGTGATCGAGATCAGCTGAGCGCTGCCGCACGGCAGCGCACTCCAATCGTCGGGCATCTCCAGTCGGGCGACGGTGCCCGTCGGGAGGAGTTTGCCGTCGTCCGGGATCTCCAGATCCTCGCCGACCAGGTGCATCAGGAGCTGCTCGAGACCCGGATTATGGCCGATCAAGAGGACGGTCGCCGCCTCGGGCGAACAGCGCCCGAGGACGGACAAGAGCTTCGGAACCTCGGCCTCGTAGATGTCGGCATCCCAGAGGATCTGCTTTTTCTTGATGTCGAGGCACTTGCAGACCTTCGAGGCGGTCTGTTTGGCGCGCTCGGCCGGGGAGCTCACGACCAGATCCGGGACCAAACCCTCGCGATACAGCCAGGCTCCGACCTTGGGGGCATCGCTCTTGCCGCGTTTCGCCAAGGGACGCTCGAAATCGCTCGTTGCGACCGAGTCCCAGTCGGACTTGGCGTGTCGCAGGATGAGGAGCTCTCTAGGCATGGAGAAGAAGGGATCGGCGTAACTCAAGCAGAGGTCGAACAAATCTTGGACGTCGTATCGGGTCTTTTAACATATCCGTCATTTTCAGGGAAATGAGGATTCCCCGCATCGCGTACGTCGCCTCCTCAACGCACCGCAGCCAGCAGCCGATCCATCATCCCTTTGGCCTGTGCGAGATAGCCGCCGCCGAAGAGATTGAGGTGATTCAGGATATGGTAAAGATTGTAGAGGATCCTGCGCGTGTCGTACTCGGGCGGCATCGGCCAAGCCTCCCGATAGGCCGCGTAGAAGTCGGAGCCGAAGCCGCCGAAGAGCTCGGTCATGGCCAGGTCGGTCTCCCGATCGCCGTAATAGACCGCTGGATCGAAGATGACCGGCTCGCCCTCGCGGGTTGCACCGATGTTGCCGCCCCAGAGATCACCGTGCACTAGAGACGGCGCGGGGCGGTGGCCGATCAGATGGTCGAGAACCGACATCAAGCGCTCGCCCGAGCCCGACAAGGCGCGGCCGTGGCCGTTGCGTGCCGCCAGATCCAGCTGGAATCCGAGCCGATGCACACGCCAGAACTCGACCCAGTCGAAGGTTTGCGTGTTGTGCTGCGGGGTCGAGCCGATGGTGTTGTCGCGATGCCAGCCGAAATCGGGCGCGGTGCATCGATGCAGCTGCGCGAGTCGGCGGCCCGCCTCCGCGCCGTCCAAACGCCCGGCGAGATCGAGATGCTCGATGGCCAGATAGCTTTGGTTGCCCGCTACGCCGGTGCAGACGGGTTCCGGCACCCGAATCGCATTCGCCGCCCCAAGCGCAGCGAGGCCCGCGGACTCCGCCTCGAACATCTCCAAGCGGTCGGCACTGTTGAGCTTGACGAAATAGGCCCGCGCACCGTCGGCGAGGACGACTGCGCGATTGATGCAGCCGCCGCCGACCGACTGCTCTCGCCGGATACGGAAAGGCCTTCCGGTCGCATGCGCGATATGGCGTGCGATCGTTTCGCGATCATTCATCCGGATCGATGTCCCCGCCATACGGCAGGCTCACGCGGCGGGCTCACGCAGCCGTGTCGTTCATCGGGGTCTCGTCGACAGCCCGAGCGATACGCCGATGCAGGGGACTCGAGCGCGGAAAGTGGGCGCGCAGGAAGGCCATCTGATCCGCCAAGACGTGGCGCCCCATCAGGAAGATGTACTCGGCATGCGTCGGCGTGAAGGGTACCGCCAACAACTCCATGCCGGCCGCCTCGGGCGTTCGCCCTGCCTTGAAGTTGTTGCACCGTACGCAGGCGGTCACGACGTTGTTCCAGACATCCTTGCCGCCGCGACTGGTGGGGCGCACGTGATCGCGCGACAGATGACGCCCCGAGAAGCGACTGCCGCAATACATGCACATATGGTCGTCGCGATGAAAGAGGGTGCGGTTCGACAGGGGCGGTGCATAATCGTCCTGAAGCTTGTTCAGGGCGTGATGCGTCCCGTAGGTCGCGATGATGGAGTGGATCGCCAAGCGACTCTGTCGGTGAGTGCTGGAATTGATACCGCCGCGCAGCTCGAACAAGGCATCCCCGCAGGCATAGGCCACCTGCCCGAGGAAATACAGCCGAGCGGCAACCCGGTAGTCTATCCATTCCATCGGCATACCCGCCAAATCCGTTCGCAGTACCTGCTGAGTCAGTGACAACATAGCGGCGTTACGGCTCGGAATTTGCGAGCATGATACACAGTTGACCTTCGCGCGCAAGCCGTCGCCGTCATGCGGTTATGCGATCGACCCTCTGCAAGACCGCGCCTTAACCCACTGATCATTCACAGCCGCCGTCCGGATCCGCAAAGGCGCTCGGCGTAGATTCGTGGCCCCCGGACGAGACACCATGGCAATAATCAACTTACTGATTAAAAACATGTTTACACATTGGCTAAAAAGTTTCCAAACGAACAGAACCGTAACAATGACGCGTGCTCGCGTCGGCTTTACACCCGTCATCCCCAGACTTATCCACAGAAACTGTGAATTGCTCGGGTTTCATGTTCCACGACAAGTGATTGCCGGCGTTTTCTAGCCAAGCATGGACGTCCCGCGTCTAATCTGAAGACAGCCGCCTCGGAACCCTTCTCGGAAAACAGCGCTCAACCAACGTGCCGCCCGCATCGATCAAAAAGCCCGGCTCGATCCTGCGTGTCGCCGTCGCCGCGCCGCTGATGGATGCCTTCGATTATCTGCCGCCTCCTCCGGCATCGGACGGCTGCACGGCAACGCCGTCACTGTTGCCCGGTCAGCGCGTGCTGGTGCCCTTCGGCCAAGGTCGGCGCGTCGGCATCCTGCTCGAGCTGCGCGCCACCTCCGACCAAGATCCTGCTCGCCTGAAGACGATCGAGCGCCTCCTCGACGCACGTCCCGTTTTGGGCGCAGCCGACCTGACCCTGATCCGCTGGGCGGCGGACTACTACCGCCAGCCGATCGGCGAGGCCCTCTTCAGCGCACTCCCCGCCCGTCTGCGCCGAGCCACACCGATCCTGGACGAGCAGGTCCCCGGCGTGTCTGCGACAGTCGCCGGCCGGACCCTGGACCTCGAGACATTGCGGCGGGCGCCGAAGCAGCGCGAGCTTCTGACCCTGCTCAGATCCCGACCCGAGGGGATCGCGGTAGCCGATCTGAACGCACGCCTTGGCCCCTGTGCGGCAACGCTGCGCAGCCTCCGTGCGCGCGGCCTGCTCGAGACCTGCCGTCTCGCGGCGGCGGGGCCCGTCACGCCTGCGCCCGGCGCCACGGCCGGCCCCGGCCCCGAGCTCAATGCCGATCAGGCCGAAGCGCTTCGTCGTGTCACGGCCGGGTTGGGCGGATTCAGCCCATTCCTGCTCGACGGCGTGACCGGCAGCGGCAAGACCGAGGTCTACATCCGTCTGATCGAGGCCGCCGCCGCCCGCGGCGCACAGACCCTTCTGATCGTTCCCGAGATCGGCCTAACCCCGCAGCTGCGCGAGCGCCTGTCTTCACGACTGCCCGATCCGCCCGCCGTCCTGCATTCCGGGCTCGCCGCCGGAGACCGCGAGCGGGCCTGGCACCGCGCCGCCTCCGGGCGCGCAGGCGTCGTGCTCGGGACCCGCTCGGCGGTATTCGTGCCGCTGCCGCGGCTCGGCCTGATCCTGGTCGACGAGGAGCATGACGCCTCGCTCAAACAGCAGGAGGGTTTCCGCTACTCGGCACGCGATCTCGCCGTGCGACGCGCCCAGCTGGTCGGATGCCCGGTCGTGCTCGGCTCGGCGACGCCCTCGCTCGAGACGCTCAACAACGCCCAAACCGAGCGCTACGGCTGGCTGCGTCTGCCGCAGCGCGCGGGTGCGGCCTGCACGCCGCGGACATCGTTGTTGGACATCCGCAATCAGCCGCTCCAGGCCGGCCTCTCGGCCGTCCTGCGCGAAGAGATGCGTACCGAGATCGCCGCCGGCAACCAGGTCCTCCTCTTCCTGAACCGTCGCGGCTATGCCCCGGTGCTCACCTGTCACGCCTGCGGCTGGGTCGGCGAATGCCCGCATTGCGACGCGCGCCTCACACTCCATCTGGCTCGCCGACGCCTCTGGTGTCACCACTGCGGTTGGACTCGGCCGCTGCCCGACACCTGCCCGGACTGCAAAGGGACGGATCTGCGCATGCTCGGACGCGGCACCGAGCGACTCGACGAGGAGCTGCGCCCTCTGTTTCCGGGCGTCGGCATCGCCCGGCTCGACCGCGACACCACCCGACGCCGCGGCGAGCTGGCCCGCCTGCTCGACGAGGTCCGGCGCGGCGAGGTGCAGATCCTGCTCGGCACTCAAATGCTGGCCAAAGGGCACGACTTCCCCGGCGTGACCCTGGTCGGGATCCTGGATCTCGACCAGTCGCTCTACGCAAGCGACTTCCGCGCACCGGAACGCACCGCGCAGCTGATCGTACAGGTCACCGGCCGCGCCGGACGCGCCGAGCGCCCCGGACGAGTGGTCCTCCAGACCCGCCACCCCGAGCACCCGCTGCTTCAGAGTCTCTTGCGCGACGGATACACGGGCTTCGCGACCACGGCCCTTGCCGAGCGCCGCGAGGCCGAGCTGCCGCCCTTCAGCCATCTCGCCCTGCTGCGCGCCGAGGCCCCGGCCGCCGAGACGGCATCGGCCTTCCTGAATCAGGCCCGCCTGATTGCAGAAGGGCTTGCAGAAGGCCATACCGAGGAAGCTGCCGAAGGCCGGGCCGAACGGCTCGCAGAGACCGGAGTGCAATGCTACGGCCCGGTCCCGGCCCCGATGGAGCGCCGCGGAGGGCGTTACCGCGCCCAGCTCCTGATCCAATCGCCACAACGCCCCCGGCTCCAGCGGTTTCTTGCCGGCTGGAGCGTCGCACTGCGCGCCTTACCCAGAAGCAAAGGACTGCGCTGGTCGCTCGACGTGGATCCGCAGGATATGAGCTGAGGTTCGAGGCGTTCAGGGCAACACGATCTGCACGGTCTCGGAAGGCCGCAGCAGCTCGTTGGGGCGCCGGTCGAAGATGATGTCGAGATAGTAGACGGCGCCTTCGAGCTCGACACGTACGGCCTGCACACCGAGGCTGTAGACACGCCCGTCGCGCATGGCCCCGTTGATCTTGATGCGTGCCGGCTGGCCCGGCTTGAAGCGCCGCAGCGTGCCGGCGGTCACGAGGGCGCGGGCGAGCATTTGATCGTCCGGTGCGATCACGATGAGGGGCTCCTGCTGGATCGTCTTGTAGATCACGGCGCCGTTCCAGACCTTGCGCGAGACCACGATCCCGTCGAATGGGGCCCGCAGCTCGGTGTGCTCGAGTGCGACTTGGGCCGTGGCCTCGGCCGCCTTCGCGGCCTCCTCCTCCGCTGAAGCGGCGAGCTGCTGAAGCTCGGCGTCCTTAAGCTCTTCGATGGCGATCAAGCCGCGATCGAACAGCTCTTGGCTGCGCGTGAGATCGCGCCCGGCCTTCTCCGTCTCCACGCGTGCTCGGGCGACGCGCGCCTTCGCCTCGAGGAGCCGGGCTTGGGCTTCGCGCTGATCCATCCTCAAGAGGAGGTCACCTTTCGTGACATGCTGACCGGCGCTGACGAGGACCTCGTCGACCACGCCGTTTTCGAGCACGCGCATCTCGACCTCGTGCACCCATTCGAGCCAGCCTTTGAGCTCCTCGGCGGCGAAGGCTTCCGTGGCGAGCATGAGCACGCCGAGGGCGATGAACCACGCCTGTTTCGTCATTGATTCTCTTCTCCGTCTGCCGCTTCGGCGAGGGGCTGCCCGGCTAGGGCCTCGAGCTCCGCCCACACCAGTGCGCGGCAAAAGCTCACCCGTTGGCTCTGCTGCCGGGTCTGGGTCTGTTGACTCATGGAATAGCCGAGGTCGGCGGTCACCTCCTGTTCGTAGAGTGTGCGACTTTCGTCGAGTTTCAGGTCGCGCCAGGCCAACTCGGTGCGCAGGTTGCGCTCGGCCGCGGTCAATGCGCGCAGCCGCAGCAGCAGCTCCAGCACCTGCTGGCGGACCTCCATCTCGATCAGCTCCCGGTCGGCCTGCGAGCGGCCAGCCATCAGGTCGCGCAGGACGGGGGTCTCGAGCGCCCGGGCGAGGACGGTGTCCAGGGTCGGCGGGGGCTCGGGCGGCATCGAGAGGGTCGGCTGCAGTAGATCTCGCGGTAGATCGGCCGGATTGCCGAGCGCCTGTGCGAGCAGTGCGCGCGTCAACTGCTGGCTGATCTCGCTTGCGGAGCGGCGGTGCAGAATCTCCTGATAGACCGACTCCAGCTCCAGGACACGCAGCGGCGAGATCTGCCCGAGCTCGTTGCGCACGGAAGCGCGGTCGAACTGGATGTAGGCGACCGCCATGGCCTCGCTCTCGGTGGAGAAGCTCAGATCCGCGAGGAGCACGTCGAAGAAGCGCTCCATGATCTCGATCCGTTGCGCGTCCAGGGCACTGATCAAGGGTTCGAGCGGTCGGTTCCGCTCGGGGTCGGCAACGCTCGAGCTGCGAAAGGCCAGCCGCTGACAATCCAAGTAGAGCGATTGGCGCCGGGGCAGAAGATCGGCGATCTCGGGCGAGGCCGCGACGCGGGGGTGGCCGGATGCGGCCTCCAGGGCCTCCTCCAAGCCGAGCGGGTCGGAGATGGCCGCTGCCGAGGCGGCGAAGACGGCTCCGAGCAACAGCACGACGATTCGGCATCCGAGCGCACACCGGCGCGCCGCGGTCCTCATGGGTGTTGATCCGTGCGTGTCGGCGTCTCGGACGTTGGCCCTGTCATGGATTGAATCCACCTCGCACATCGTGTTGCCGGCTTGCCCTTGCAGGACGGGGTTCATGAGCCGGGATCCTTGAGCCCGATCCGGCGAACCCGGAGATTAAGCCGATTCCGGGTCGGGGCTCAAGCGATTCGCTCGGGTTTACCGCTAAGTTTTTCCGCGACGGTCCCGCAGGTGTTTCAGGCGGGTTTACACTGCCGGGGTGACGCCCCACTCGTCCGATCGACGGGGTATCTTCCAAGGCCGCAAACGGTGCTCGGCGTTGACCGCACCGATGGCCGAATCCCTGTCCCAATCCACCGAAATCAAGAGGATCTTGCGCATGTCAGCCCTTCGAACCCTGGTTCTTCTCGGCCTGATGGGCACGGTCGTTCCGTCCTTTGCGACCGACGCGCCGACGGCGGGCAACGCCGAGACGGCCCCGCCCGCGATCGACGCGTCGGCGTGGCGGATCCTCGCCTACCGGTCCGACACCGATCTCGTCTCCATCGAGCCCCGCGATGTGCCGCCGCGACTCACCTTCGCCGAGGGTCGTGTCTCCGGCACCCTGGGGTGCAACAGCTTCTCCGGCGGCTACACCCTCGAGGACGATCGCCTGACGATCGACCCGCGGATGGCCATGACCATGATGGCCTGCGAGGAGTCGTTGATGGCTCTGGAGCAGGCGATCACGACGCATCTCGCCGCCGTGGCCGGATTTCGACAAGCCGGCCAGACACTGGAGCTGCTCGATGCCGAGGGCGCCGTCTTGATTCTGCTCGAAACGCTGACCGAGACCCCCTTGGTCGGCGTCACCTGGCGCCTGGAGACGTACAACAACGGCAAGCAGGCGCTGGTCTCCATGGTGAAGGGCACCGAGATCACCCTGACCCTCACCGCGGAGGGCACACTCTCCGGCTCCGACGGCTGCAACCGCTATATGAGCGGCTACACCTCCGACGAGGGTCGACTCATGATCGGACCCATCGCCACCACCCGCATGGCCTGCCGGGGTCCGCAGGCGGTTGCCGAGCAGGCAGCGGCCTATGCCGCGGCGCTCGGGATGGTGCGAGGCTACCGCATCGAGGGCGAGCAGCTCTGGCTGACGACCGAGGATGGCGCGACTGCCGCGCGTTTCCGGGTTGTGCCCGAGACCGCGAAAGCAACCGAGACACGCTGAGCGCCTCGCGGATGCGACCGATCGGAGCACGGTCATGAGGCCGGCCACCCGACCCGATGCGCTCGCGATATCGCTCCTGCGGTGGCATACCGCTCCCCGGCGCTCCGCGCCACGCGAGGGCGTAGAGTCGACTTACCGTGCCGTCAAGGGTGCCCGCAAGACACGCGTGTCAAGTCCCCGGTGATTGAAACCTTTGCGTCACCCGACGCCCCCTGTCCGAGCAGTCGGGTACGGTGACGAAGGAACCGCACCAAATCTACCGAGGATATCCACTCCGACCGTTGCACCACGCCAGGTTTCAATCAGCTTGATCTCGGTCGGGCGCCTCCCGCGGGAGCCGCCCGACCGAGATCAAGTCCGGTTATACTCCGGATCGTCATGGGACCGACCCAAACGAGGCACGCATGCACTGCTGGGCCAGAACAGCCTTCTACCTCCTCGTCACCGTGCTGGGCATCGCGAGTATGATCGGGGCCTGCGGTCAGAAGGGCCCGCTCTATCTGCCCGAGCCGCCGGTCGTCGAGGTTCCGGCGTCCGCGGCCGATATCGGCTCCGATGTCCCGAACGCACCCGTTGCACCTCCCGAATCGAGCGCGACTCCCGACCGACCCTAGCCGGATCGCCCCCAAAATCACCTCAAGCCGAGAGCCTCCCGAGACCGCATGGATCACTTCAATTATCGCGACGATGTCCTCTACGCCGAGGATGTCCCGCTCGCCGACATCGCCGCGCGTTTCGGTACGCCCTGTTATGTCTATTCCCGTGCGACGCTGGAGCGCCATTGGCGCGCCTTCGACCGCGCCTTCCGCGATCATCCGCACCTGGTCTGCTTCGCCGTCAAGGCCAACTCCAATCTGGCGGTGCTGAACGTCCTGGCGCGCCTGGGCTCGGGGTTCGACATCGTCTCGCTCGGCGAGCTCGAGCGCGTGCTCGCTGCCGGGGGCGACCCGGCCAAGGTGATCTTCTCCGGGGTCGGCAAGCGCGAGGACGAGATCCGCTTCGCCTTGGAGGTCGGCATTCGCTGCTTCAACGTCGAGTCGGAGTCCGAGCTGATCCGGCTCGATCGCATCGCCGAGGAGATGGGTGTGGTTGCGCCCGTGTCGCTGCGGGTGAATCCCGACGTCGACGCCCAGACCCACCCCTACATCGCCACCGGCCTGAAGGAGAACAAGTTCGGGATCGACATCCACGCGGCGGAGGAGGTCTATGTCCGGGCCGCGGCCCTGCCGAACCTGCGGGTGACCGGTATCGACTGTCATATCGGGTCGCAGCTCACGGATCTGGCCCCCTTCATCGACGCGCTCGGGCGCGTGCTGACCCTGGCCGAGCGGCTCGGCGAGATCGGCATCCCGATCGCGCATCTCGACATCGGCGGCGGACTCGGCATCCGCTACACCGAAGAGCATCCCCCGGAACCCGCCGCCTATGCCGCGGCCATGAGCTACCAGCTCGGCGATCGCCCCTACGAGATCCTCTTAGAGCCGGGCCGCGCCATCGCCGGCAACGCCGGCGTGCTGCTGACCCGCGTGGAATATCTCAAGGAGAACGGCACGCGTCACTTCGCGATCCTGGACGCGGCGATGAACGACTTGGTACGGCCCGCGCTCTATCAGGCCGTTCAGGACATCGTGCCGGTGATCCACGACACCGAGGCCGAGCCGGCCCGCTATGATCTGGTCGGCCCGGTCTGCGAGACCGGCGACTTCCTCGGCAAGGGCCGCCAGCTCGCGTTGCGCGAGGGCGATCTGCTCGCCGTGCGCGGCTCGGGTGCCTACGGCTTCACCATGAGCTCGAATTACAATAGCCGCCCGCGCGTACCCGAGGTCATGGTCGACGGCGATCAAGTGCATCTGGTGCGCGAGCGCGAGACCGTCGCGAGCCTTTACGCAGGGGAGTCCGTTCTGCCGTCATGAAACGCCGTCCCGAGCCCGAGCTGATGGACACGCAGGAGCAGGCGCTCGCCTACGCCCAGGCGGATTTCAACGAGTCCAACACGCTCTTCATCGACCTGCTGCGCCGGCTCGATCCCGGTCCGCTCGACGGCGCGCGGGTGCTCGATCTGGGCTGCGGGCCGGCGGACATCAGCATCCGCTTCCTGCGCGCCTGGCCCAAAGCCTCCTGCGATGCGCTCGACGGATCCCAACCCATGCTCGATCTCGCCCGAGCCGCGCTCGATGCGCTGCCCGGCGTAGCCAAGCGGTGTCGACTGATCCGCGATCAAATCCCCTCCGCGGCCCTGGAACGGGGCGGCTATGATCTGATCATTTCCAACAGCCTGCTGCACCATCTGCACGACCCGCAGGTCTTGTGGCGGACACTGATCGAGACCGGCAAGCCCGGTGCCTTGGTGCTGATCATGGACCTGATGCGCCCGGCCTCCGCCGGTTGGGTCGAGGCGTTGGTGGCGACCTATGCCGACGGCGAGCCGAAGGTCCTGCGCGATGACTTCCGCAACTCGCTCTTCGCGGCCTTCGAGCCGGCGGAGGTCGCCGAGCAGCTGGCCGCCGCGGGGCTCGACGGGCTCGAGGTCGGCGTGGTCAGCGACCGCCATCTGGCCGTCTCGGGGCGCCTGCCGGGATGAGAGCAGGGATGCGGCTCGCCTTCAGCAAGATGCAGGGTCTCGGCAACGACTTCGTTGTCCTGGATGCCACCGAGCGCCCCATCGCGCTCGACCCCGCGCTGGCCCGCCGGCTGGCCGACCGGCGCTTCGGGATCGGCTGTGATCAGATCCTGCTGGTGGAGCCGCCGCGCCTGCCCGGCACCGAGTTTCACTACCGCATCTTCAACGCCGACGGCTCGGAGGTCGAGCAGTGCGGGAACGGTGCGCGGTGCTTTGCCCGCTTCGTGCGCGACCGCGGCCTGACCGAGCACGACGAGATCCCGGTCGGCACGGCCGCCGGTCCGATCCGACTCTATCTGGAAGACGAAGGCCAAGTCCGCGTCGACATGGGCGCGCCCGAATTCGAGCCCGAGCGAATCCCCTTTCTGGCGGATCGGCAAGCGCTCGACTATGACATGGATGTCGCGGGCGAGTCCGTGCTGATCGGCGCGGTTTCGATGGGCAACCCGCACGCCGTCATCCTGGTGGACGACCTGGACAGCGCGCCGGTCGCACGCTTGGGCCCCTTGGTCGAATCACACCCGCGCTTCCCGCAACGGGTCAATGTCGGTTTCATGCAGATCCTCGCACGGGATCATCTGCGCCTGCGCGTCTACGAGCGCGGTGCCGGCGAGACCCTGGCCTGCGGCACCGGTGCCTGTGCGGCGATGGCCTACGCCCGCCGATGCGACCGGGTGGGCGCACGGGTCCGGGTCAGCCTGCCCGGCGGCGATCTCATGATCGCGTGGAACGCACCCGGCGAGTCCGTGTGGATGACCGGGCCGGCCGTGCAGGTCTTTGAAGGCGAGATCGCGCTATGAGAACACTTGGCTGGCCCGGCAGCGTCGAGCGGACCCGACAGACCGCTGCAGATCGGGCCCTGATCGCCGCGTCCGACATCACCCCCGCAGGGAGGTATTGCGCATGACTCCCCCCGAATCCGCCCCTGTGGCGAGCGAAGACCCGGATCTCGAACCCAGGGTCATCGACTATCTACTGAACGATCCGGCCTTCTTCTCCCGCAATCCGAAGGTCTTGGCGGCGCTGGAGATCCCGCACGACTCGGGGGCCGCGGTCTCTCTGATCGAGCAGCAGGTGCGCGTCTTACGCAAGCAGTTGGACGCCGAGCGCCATCGCCTCACGCATCTCATCTCGCGTGCCCGCGAGTACGAGGCGCTCTCGGGTCGGCTCCACCATCTGGTCCTGAAGCTGATCGCCGCACAGGATTCACAGCAGATCTGCACTCTGCTCAAGGATGCGCTCCTGACCGAATTCTCGGCCGAGGCCATGACGCTCAAGCTCTTCCAGACCGAAGACGAAGGCGGCACCCGACCGGACGCGCTGACGATGGCGTTTCGCGACTTCGTCGATCGCCACCATGCCTTGTGCGGTCCGTTGAACCCGGAGAAGGCGCAGATCCTCTTCGGCGGGACAGGCGCCGAGATCCGATCGGCCGCGCTGGTGCCCGTCCGTGCGGACGGACATGCCGGCGTGCTCGCGATCGGCAGCCACGACGCCGAGCGCTTTCGCCCGGACATGGGTACCGAACTGCTCGACCGGCTCGGCGAGATCCTCGGACAAAAGCTACGCGTCGTGGCGCTGGGGCATTGCGACGAGGCGAGCTAAATCGCGTCCGGTGCGATATGCATGGTTTTTGGATGGGGTCTGCCTCGGCCAAATCCATAAACGTCGGAGCTGACGCGATTTAGGATAATGAATAATCGGAATTTTAAATCGCGCCCCGCCGAAGCCCCGGTCTGCACTTACCACTCACCACTCACCACTAAAACATGAGCACATCGGGCGACCTGATCGAATCCTTCCTCGGCCATCTCGCCCACGAGCGCCGGCTGTCCGAGCAGACCCTGATCGCCTATCGTCGCGATCTCGAGCGGCTGAACGCCTGGCTGAGCGAGGCCGAATCATTCTCCATCGAGAAGCTCGACGAGCAGGCCGTGCGCCAGTATCTCGCTTGGCGGCACCGTCGCGGGGCCTCCGGAAAGACCCTGCAGCGCGAGCTCTCCAGCCTGCGCAGTCTCTATCGCTGGCTGCTGCGTGAAGGTCTGGCCGGATCCAATCCGGCGGTCGGGGTGCGGGCGCCGAAGAGTCCGCGCCGATTGCCGGCGACACTCGACGCGGATCAGCTGGGCAGCCTGCTGGACCATCCGGCCGACGATGATCTGCTCACGATCCGCGATCAGGCCATGATCGAGCTCTTCTACTCCTCCGGCCTGCGGCTCGCGGAGCTGGTCTCGGTCAACCTGGGCGACATCGACATGGCGGAGGGGGAGCTCGGCGTGCTGGGCAAGGGATCCAAGACCCGGCGTGTGCCGGTGGGCAGCAAGGCGCGCGAGGCCGTCCAGCGCTGGATGCAGGTGCGCGCCAATCTGGCCGCGTCCGGGGAGCCCGCGCTCTTCGTCAGCAGCCGCGGGACGCGGATCAATCCGCGCACGGTGGAGGTGCGCATCGCCCGCTGGGCCCGGGAGCACGGCGCAACGAGGGACCTTCATCCGCACTTGCTGCGGCATAGTTTCGCGACCCATTTGCTGGAATCATCGGGCGATCTGCGCGCGGTTCAGGAGCTGCTCGGACATGCCGATATCGGCACCACCCAGATCTACACCCATCTCGATTTCCAGCATCTCGCGCAGGTCTACGACCAGGCCCATCCGCGTGCGAAGAAGCAGAAAACACCCAGGTCGGAGTGACGCCGCCTCCTCCGGCTTCAGACCCGAGAGGGCCGATCTCACGCCGGATCTCACGCCAGGCGTGATCAACGACCGCCTTCAGGCTTATCGACCGCGCTGACCCCACACCATGCTGCTCTCGCCCAAATATCGCTTTCTCTTCGTCCACATCGCCAAGACCGGCGGGACCAGCGTGCGCGCGGCCTTGGAAGGGCTGCGTTGGCGCGACCCCTGGTACTGGTCCATGTTCCTGTGCAGCCGACTAAGCCATCTCAGCGGGCACCGCATCGCCACCAAGCTGCCCCGCCATGCCAAGGCGATCGCCGCGCAGGAGATGCTGCCCAAGGAGGTCTTCGACGGACTGTTCAAGTTCGCCTTCGTGCGCAACCCCTGGGACCTTCAGGTCAGCTCCTTCCACCACATCCGGCGCGAGCGACCGCAGTACCTGGGCGGCCACACCGAGTTCGAGCCCTTCCTGCGCTGGAAGCTCGACCCCGAGCGGCCCTATCAGTATCACGTCGACACCTCGATCGAGCTGCAGAGCGATTACCTGATCGACCTGCACGGGGCCGTGATCGTCGATTTCATCGGTCGCTACGAGCGTCTGCACGAGGATTTCGCCCTCGCCTGCGAGCGCATCGGGATCCCCGCGCTGGCACTGCCGCATGCGCGCAAGGCGACCGATCGCAGCAAGGACTATCGGGGGTATTACACGGATGCGACCGCCGAGCTGGTCGCGAGACACTTCGCCGCGGATATCGCGCTTCTCGGCTATCGATTCGAGCCGGACTAGACCGCGCCCCGGAGACCTATGCGCGGACTCGGGCTTGGGGCTGCGTCGCAGACACCAGCGAGATCCTCGCCGACGCGGTCCAGGACGATAAACAAGGTCTCGGAAACAAGGTGGACACTTGTTTTACCGATAGGCTGTGGTGGTCTTACGGGTGGGCCGGGGTGGTTTTACCCGTAGGCCGGGGTGAGCCTGCGAACCCCGGCCTACACTTCGGAACGTGGCAGCCATCACCGAGTCGGTGAGCCCTCGGATGACCGACATCGTCAACGCCGCCAAAGCCTTCGCACGAAGCACGAAGCGACCAGTCGCCGGATCCCGGTTCAGCTCAGTCCCTCGGCACCAGATCCCGATAGGCATGCCAAGTCGCATGCCCCACCAAGGGGACGGCGATGAAGAGCCCGACATAGAAGGTCAGAAGTCCGATCCCCACGATCCCGACCAGCAGCGCGGCCCACAGCAGCATGGGCAGCCAATTTAGCGCCACCGCGCGGACACTGGTGCGCATGGCGGTGAATCCGTCGACCGGGCGGTCGATCAGCATCGGCACCGAAATGGCGCTGATACAGAAGGCGCAGACAGCAAAAAATGCGCCGACCAGGATCACCGAGAGCATGAGGCCCGTGTACTCGCCCGAGAGCACGACAACCGGAATAAAGCGCGAGAACGGCGGAAACGGGTCGTTGAACATCATAATGAAGAGAAACACGGATGCCAGGATCCAAAGCTGCATCGTCATCATGAGGAACCCCATCGCGATCCCCAACTGCCCCTGATTGCGCTTGAATGCCTCCAATGCCTGACAGTGATCCACCGGCTCCCCGCGCTCCAGGTGCGCGCTCATCTGATAGAGTCCGATCGCCAGAAACGGGGCCATCAAGAAGAAACCCGCTGTCAGGAAAGGGATCAGAAAGGTCAAGTGCCCGATGACCGTCAGCCAGACGATCAGGCCGCTGAGCAGCACGATCATGGCGCCGTATCTCAGACTGTGGACGGGGGCTGCCTTGATGTCCTGCCAGCCTTTGGCAAGCCATTGCCAGGGGTGATCCAAGGTGATCTTGTTGACGCGAGGGTCTACTTGGCGCGGTTCTTCCGCGACGGCGATGTTGTCCATCCTAAATCCTCCGATATTGTTATGGAAACCGGCGAGCGGACTGCACGGAGCTGCGGTATGGGCCGACCCATGAGGCCGGCAACCCTCCAGCTCCCGAGCCACTCTACCCTAGGCGAAGACTGAGCGAAGAACTACGATTCTACAAGATTTCCGAAAAGGCAAGCGGGCCGAGTCTGGATCCGGTGCGAAGGCCGAGCTTCGGACCGATCCGCTTCGCGAGCAATCCCGAGGTATCGGGTCGCGACATCATCCGCACCGGACGATCGGCGGGTCTCCGACACCCTTGCGGCAACGCACGAAACGGGATGCCGCCCAGGATTAACGGGGTGAAGCTTACGTCATGCCGGATGCCGTATATACGGAGACATTCGCTGGGATCTCGGGCTTTAGCCGATACGGAAACCGGATCCCAATGGGTGCTGCACTGCATCAAAACGGCACTTGGTTTAGACTCGGCCCCCATCCAAAACATACGATTCGAATCGGAGCACGCACGCGCATGTCCACCGCACCCGCACCCTACCGACACATCGATGCCGGTATCTATTGCCTCGAGACCGGTCTCTACCGGCACGGCCTCGCCGCCTGCTATCTGGTGCGCTCCGCGGATCGGCTTGCCTTCATCGACACGGGCGCCGCCAACTCCGTTCCCGGTTTGCTCGGCGTGATCGCCGACCTCGGCCTGACCCCGGAGCATGTCGACTACGTCATCCCGACTCACGTCCACCTCGACCACGGCGGCGGCGCCGGCACCCTGATGGCCGCCTGTGCGAACGCCCGTCTAATCATTCATCCCAAGGGTGCGACCCACATGATCGACCCGAGCCGCCTGACCGCCGGCTCCACGGCCGTCTACGGCGAGGAGGCCTTCGCGCGCGACTTCGGCGCACTCACGCCGGTACCGGAAGCGCGGGTCGTCATCGCGGCGGACGGCGACACCTTCGAGCTCGCCGGCCGCACGCTGAAGTTCATCGACACGCCCGGACACGCCAACCACCACGGGTGCATCTACGACGAGACCAGCCGCGGCTTCTTCACCGGCGACACCTTCGGCATCTCCTACCGCGAATTCGATACCGCCGCCGGACCCTGGCTGTTCGCCCCGACCACCCCCGTCGCCTTCGATCCCGACGCCTGGCTCGCCAGCCTCGACAAGCTCATGGCCTACTCACCACAGGCCATGTATCTCACCCATTACGGCCGGGTCCAACACCCCGCCGATCTGGTCGACGACCTTCGCGCCAGCATCCGAGCCCTCGCCGACATCGCACTCGCCGAGGAAGACAATGCCGACGCCGAACGGGAGTCCCGTATCAAGACTGCCGTGAGTGCCTATCTGGTCGCCGGCGCCCGCGCCCACGGTGTCGCGCTCTCGGACGACGCAATCGCCGAGCTGCTGAGCTTGGATACCGAGCTGAATGCGCAGGGGCTGGAGGTTTGGTTGAAGCGGCGGGCGAAGGCTCGGTAGATGTCATTCCCTCGTGCCCACCTCACGCAGGTCGCGATCGGGACCATGTCACGACCACTCCTCATCATCCCGTTGATCGGTCCGCTGGTTTCAAGAGCACATCGAGGCGGCGCTGGGAGAAACGCAGCGGGGACGGCCGAAAAAGCCGGTCGATACACCGCACGAGCGAAACGCTTGACGCAAACCGCCGGCAACAGCTTCCAGGACTCTGATCATATCGGCAAAGAACTCCGACCCTTTTGTGCGGTGCCATTTCGCAGGGTTAGCTCAATGGTGGGTAACTTCTCAAAAACTCATGGCGTCGCCGAAGCGGCCAGCGCACGTTCGCGGATGACGTCGGGTAACAGCGGAACCGTCCCGAGCTGTTTGATGCGATCGCCCAGGTAGTCCCAAAACGAGATCCCCAGCTTACGGCAGGTTTTCTTCAAGCTGGCGAAGCCGTCGCGACAGTCTTTGCCGAGATCGCTGCGGGTGCCGCCGCTGATTTTTCGCCATTTCACGAAGCCGCGGATGTCCCCTTCGCTGCCGTTGGTGTGCAGAACCAGATCGGGGCGTTCGAGGACCAACAGCAGCTCGCTCTTGTGGGTATGCAGGCGCTTGAGGGTGCGGTCGAGGGTGGTGTAGGAGGTGCGCTGGGTGAAGATCGCATCGAAGCGCGCCTCCAGGCCGGAGCGCAGGGCCGGATCGGGGTTGCGACGATAGGCTTTGAGGTCGGCATAGAGATCCCAAATCTCGCCGCGCACCCGCGCTTGATCGGCACGCTGGCGGTCGTTGAGGGGGATGAGCTTGTGCACCAGCCGTTCGGCATGCACCCAGCACAGGGCATGCAGCAGGATCGCGAACTGTCCGGCGCCGTCGCTGATGATCGCCAGATCCAGGGAGAACCCCTGTTCGATCAGTCCACCCAGCAAGGCCCCTTCGGTGGCGATGCGCCGATGGCGTACGCTCGTCATCCCGAGGGCGTCCAGATGCGCCTCCCAAGCGGGCGTGCCCGCGATCGTGGTCAGGCTCTGCAGTTGCCGGCGTGCTGCCGCGGGCAGACCCTCCTCGCACCAGTAGTCCAGGGCATGGGCATTGAGACTGTAGCGCCGCTCGCCGGCCTGCAGCAGCTGCAGGAAGTTGATCCGGCTCTTGCTGTACGTGCTGGCAAACCAGGCAAACCAGTCGTTGCCGATCTGCGTGACATAGCCGTTGCGGCCCTGATGCCGGGCACCGGAATCATCCACGCTGATCCAGCGACTGACCTCCAGTGCGGTGGTGAGCAACTGGTCCTTCTCGGCCAGGAACGCGCCGGTGTGACCGGTGAGCAGGGCGTCGATCTGCCCCGCGGAGATGTCGATGCCCCACGCGCGCAATTGCTCGTGCAGCAGCGGCTGGGTGACCTGACAGTGATGGTGTTGGTAGAGCACGTAGCGGCGCAGCTCGGCACCGAAGTGACCGCCAAACAGATCGCTCGGCAACGTCCCGACCAGCTGCTCGCCGTCCGGGGTCTGCCACACTTCCAGGCGATAGCGGGTGTTGTGCGGGGTGATGCGCAGGTCCTGAACGACGAAGTCGCGGTAGCCTTTGAAGCGCGATCCCGCCGGCAGTTCCACGCCGGGGGGGACCCGGACGCTCTCGTGGATGGTGAGCTGCGCGGTTTTGGGCCGCTTCGCCGAGCCCGGTCGTTTGGCCGGTCCGTCCGTTGCGTCGGCGCCTGCGGCCCCGGCATCACCGTCGGAGGTCTCGGGCTCGGTCTGCTGCTCCATCCCGCTCGGCTTGAACTTCGGTCGAGCCTTCTCGCCCTTGAGCACCGCGATCTCGTCGCGCAACTGCCCGATGAGCTCGGCTTGCCGGCGCTGTTCTTCCAGCAGACGCTCGATCCGCGCCAGCAACACCTCGACCAGCGGCGTACGCTCCGTTTCGGGAATCACCGGCAGTGGATTCGGATCAGCCATGCTCGACAGATGAAGTGCTCAGGGGCGACAGTTTGTCTTACAGTAAAGCTTATTTTCGTAGCTTACTGGTTTCCTTGCCACTACTTTTTGAGAAGTTACAATGGTGGCTCGTCAGCCGACGACATTGATGCGAACAAGCACGAAGGCCATGATTGTTGTTGACTCCAACGTGCTGGCGTACCTGTACTTGCCGGGCGAACACACGGCCGCCGCGGAAGCCTGCCCGAGCGAGCGCCGGACTGGGCCTCGCCGATTTCTTGGCGGAGTGAATTCAGAAACATTCTGGCCGGGTACATGCGGCGTAAATTTATTTCATTTGAACAAGCGGTCAATCTGCAAAGCGAGGCTGCAAGTCTGCTGGCAGGTTGCGAGTTCGAGATTGAGTCCAGAACGGTGCTTGAACCTGTTCGAGACAGTGACTGTTCAGCGTATGCCTGTGAATTCATTGCTCTGGCAATGACGCTGGATACGAAGCTCGTCACTATGGACAAGAAGCTCCTGCGGGCCTTGCCGAATCGCCCTGTCGCGCTCTCGGCGGGCTAACGTTTAGGCCACGGACCCTGCAAACCAGTTCGAACATCGATGGCGCGCGCTCGCTCTTTGGCCGAAGGTTAGGCCATTTTCCGGGTTCATAATCGAGCCCGGCACCTTTTCCGACGCTTCAACGGCGCGACAATTTCGTCGACGCTGCCGACCGACGTCGGATGCCGAACAGCCATCGCGGCCCCGACTGCCGTAGCAACGGGAACCCAGCGTCGTTGGATGAAAACTTGCTTACTCACCTGTAATCGAGCACCCGAGGGGCGCCCGACGATGATCGAGCGGCACGCTTAGGGTGCGCTCGGGGAGTCGCCAAGGAATGTTGCGATGCCGACGCTCGGGCACCGCCCCCGCATGGGGCTTGGCCGCCTGGATGTGTACAGCAGGCGCGACGGACGCGCAGCCGCCAGCATCCGTGCCGATCGAAGGCGCCATCGGCACCGGGTACGACAGCAACCCGGCACAGAGCAGCGACGGCTCGGGTCTGTTCTTCGCCGACGTCGCCCTGAGCATTGCAGGCCAAATGGACCGGAGGATGAGCGGACTGGATTGGCGCCTCGATGCCTGGTACCAGGACTACGAAGGCCCCGACGGCATCGGGCGGCTTGCGGCGACGGGGATCTGGCAGACGACGCTCGATCGCATTCCGGGCGCACTCGCCGTCTCGACCGAGGCCGTTCTGTATCGGGACGAGATCATCCCCGCGGACTCGCGCCACGAGCTCGCCGTGCGTGGCCATTTCGACCGCATCCTGACGCCGCGCCTGGATCTGATGTCGTTCGCCGAGCTGCGTTGGCTCGATTACCTGGACCCGGCCTATCCCTGGGAGGGACGACCCGGCCCCGGTCGGACCGGGCCTTCTCGGGCCGGCACCTCGGGCGGTGCGCATTCGGCCACTCCGTCCGAGTGGGGCGGCGGGGTCAAGCATCGCGAGGACTGGCTTGCCAGCCTTGGGGTGGAGGGTCGCTGGCATCTGTCGGCCGACGCATCCGGCGCGATGGCCTTGAGCTGCGCCCGCAACAGCTCGTCCATCGTCCCGGATGGATACGGCGCCTGCGCGGCCGACCTGTCCTTCACGCTCATGCCGGCGCCGCGGTGGCAGGCTCGGATCGACGCGGGTTGGTATCGGACCGATTATGAACGCACCCGGAGCGGGTTTAGACGGCAAGACACGGGATCTGCGCTCGGCGCATCGCTGCAATGGAGTGCGGGGCCCGGCGAGGTTCTTTGCGAGCTACGCTGGCTCGAAAACCAGTCGGATCTCCCGATCAAGTCCTTCCAACAGACGGTGACCCGTTGTGGCCTGGTATGGCGCTTTTGATCGACAAGGTTGGTGATCGACATCGTTGGCACGCGATGCTGTTGGCTGCCGGCGTGTTCCTCGCTGTTGCACCGGCGCTGGCGGAGACGCCTCTGATCGGTCGAGTCGTCTCGGTGGACAAGAGCTCTGTTCTGATTCAGCCCGAAGGCGTCGGCGCGCAACCCGTGCGTCTGCCGGTCGAGCCGGGCAAGATTCCGGGCGACCTCTCCGCAGGCGCACGGGTGCGGCTCTGGTCCGATCCGGACGTCGCCGCGGGAGGACCGGGTTGGCGCCTCGCTCCACAGGCCGGAGGCCGTGTCGGCACCCTCGACGCCGACCGCACCGGCGTGCGATCGCGCATCGGCCGCGGTGCCGGACAGGGTCCTTTTGGCGGAGGACAGGGCGCAGGCAGCGGCGGAGGCAGTCGGCATGGTCGGTGAGGTCGCAGCCCGCCGACTTCCGCCATCCTGGATCGGCCACCTCTTGGTGTTCGGGCTTTTGGTCGCCATGGCTGCCGGCTGGTTCTTCATCCAGGCACGACAGAGCCAGCAGGGTTTCGTCGCCGATATGGAGGAGCATGCACGGCTGCTTTCGGATGCGGTGGCGCTGCAGGCCCGCGGCGCCGTTCTGGCGCAGGACGCCATCGATTCCATCTTGACCGATCTGCTCGGCAGCTCCGCACGTTTCGTCGACTATCTCGACGGTATCGAGCCCTTCAGCGAGGAGGAGCTCAGCGCATTCGCCACGCAGGCGGGCCTGTCCATGATCCGCGTGATCGGGCCGGGTCGCCGTATTCAGGGATCGCCCGGCGGGCGCGACGAGGTCGGGCCGGGATGCGCGCTCCTACAACGGCTGATCCCCGTCTCCGACACCCAAACCCTGATGTTCGGCGTCCCGCGGGCCCGCACCGACGGCTGTGTCCTCGTGGGCTTGGACAGCCGCGGCCTCGACCGACTGAAGGCCGCGGTCGGTCTGACCCGCGCACTGGAGAACCTGGCAACCCTACCCGGTGTGTTGGCGGTCGAGATGGAGGGCGAGCCGAATGCGACGCTCGCCCGAGCCGGCGGTGTGGGTACCCCGTCGGTCCGCATTCGCCGCCAAGCCGGTGGACGGCTGGTCGCCGAGGCGCTGACACCCGTCGACGGAGGCAAGCTGGTGCTCGTCATGGATGCCGACCGCCTGGTCGAGCAGCACCGGCGGATATGGTTGGAGTTTGCCGGCTTCCTGCTGGTGTTGGTGGTGACCGGCGGGCTCGGCACCTGGTTGCTCTACCGGCACCAACAGGCGCACGATCGCCAGCTGCGGGCCTACGAGCGGCAGTTGTCCCAACAACGCGAAGAGGCCGGGTTGGGTCGTGCCGCCGCCGGCATCGCCCATGAGATCCGCAACCCGCTCAACGCCATGGCGATGGGGCTGCAACGTCTGCAGATGGAGGCCGACGGGCTTGATCAGGGCCAACAGCGGCTGTTGAGTGTTGTCCTGGAGGCATTGCGACGCACCAACGACACGGTCGGGGGCCTGCTCGACTATGCGCGAGCCTATCGACCGCGCCGAGAGCCCGTGCGGCTCGACCAACTGATCGGCGAGCAGCTGAGTCTCTACCGGCAGCGCATCCGGGATCTGGATGTGCATCTGACCGAACAGTTGGCGCGCTCCACCAAGGTCCGCGGCGACCCGGACCTGCTTCGGCAGGTGCTCGACAACCTGCTGCGCAACGCCTTGGATGCCCTGCCGGCTGGAGGCCGATTCGAGATCGGTCTGTCCTCGCGCAACGAGGGCGCGCGGTTGACCATGACCAACGACGGTCTGCAGCTCGCACCCGAGGCGCTGGCGCGTATCCTCGAGCCCTGGTTCACCACCAAGACCGACGGCACGGGCCTGGGTCTCGCCATCTCCTTGCGCATCATCCAGGCCCACGGCGGTCAATTGCTGGTGGACTCCCCGAGCCCCGGCCGACTGCGTGTGGACGTCCTGCTCCCGGACTGAGGCCGTTTGGCCCTGCATCCACCTTCAGATTGACCTCGATCGAGTGCCCCCGATGAACATTCTGATCGCAGACGACGACCCCATGCAGCGCGAGCTGCTGCAAGGTTTCCTCCAACGGCAGGGCCACCGTGTCCTTTGTGCCGCCGACGGTGCCGAAGCCGTCGCGATCGTGCGTGCCGAGCCGGTGCACCTGGTGCTGCTGGACCAACGCATGCCGAAGCTGAGCGGCGATCTGGCGCTGGCTGAAATGAAGGCGCTGAATCCGCTGATTCGCGCCTTCATGATCACCGGCTACGGCGCGGTCGATACCGCCGTGAGCGTGATGAAGCTCGGGGCCGACGAGTTCCTCGAAAAACCGCTGGACCTGCCGAGCCTGCTCGAAAAGATTCAGCGCGTCGAGGTCGTGCTGGCGGTCGACGAAGAGGTCGCGGCGGTGGAGGATGCGCTCGAGGAGAATCCCGGTCTGCCGCTTCGATTGATCGGCAAGAGCCCCGCGATGCTGGAGCTTCTGTCCGTCGTCCACCGGGTGTCGAGCAGCCCGTGGAACGTCCTGATCGGCGGCGAGACCGGGACCGGGAAGGAGTTGATCGCGCGGTTGATCCATCTCCTCGGCACACGACGCGACGCACCCTTCATCGAGGTCAACTGCGCGGCCATCCCCGAGAACCTCTTCGAGAGCGAGCTGTTCGGCCACGAAAAAGGCGCCTTCACCGGCGCGGCGAAACAGCGCCGCGGGCGTTTCGAGCTGGCGCACGGCGGCACCCTCTTCCTCGACGAGGTCGGCGAGCTGCCGCTGATCCTGCAATCGAAACTGCTGAGGGCGCTGCAGGAGGGACGCTTCACCCGGGTCGGCGGCGAGAGCGACCTGACCGCCGATGTGCGTATCATCACCGCGTCGAACCGCGATCTGCGCATCATGGTCGAGGACGGGCGGTTTCGCGAGGATCTCTTCTTTCGTCTCAACGTGCTGGAGATAGACCTGCCGCCCTTGCGCCAGCGGCGCGAAGACATCCCGGCGCTGATCGAGCATTTCGTCGCGCGCTACGCGGATCGTCCCGTACGCCTGTCGCACGAAGCCCTGGACGTCCTCGTCAAGTACGCCTATCCGGGCAACGTGCGCGAGCTCGAGCATATCGTTCAGCGCACCCTGACCTTGACGCGAGGAGGTCTGATCAAACCGGCCGATCTGCCGCCCGAGGTCCGACGTGCCGAGATGATCGACCACGGCCTGCTGCAGGAGCGCATCGAGGCCGTGGAGCGCGAGATGCTGGTGTCCGCCTTGGAGCGGACGGCCTGGATACAGACCCGGGCCGCCGAGATACTCGGGATCAGCGAACGGGTGCTGCGCTACAAGATGGGAAAATACGGGATCCGACGACGCGAGGTTTGAGCGCGGATTGCACCGACGGACCGTCTCGGGGGATCGGCCGCAGCAGGTCCGGCCGAGCCGCTCCGGGTCGGGAAACGGCTCGCTTTCCGGATATTGACCGCTGGTAGCCCTCAGTTGCGTTTTTTGCTCGATCCGCCACGCTCGACCGGGCTGTCGAGGATGGCATCGACGATCGCCGGGTCAAGATGCTGCGCCTCGTAGACGACCCCGGCACGCTCGATCTCGGCAACGAAGGAACGCAGATGGTTGCGCGAGCCACGCATCAAGTTCTCGTAGGCGTTTTGCAGATCGGCGTTGTCGGTCTGCTCGATCGCCAGCTGCAGATCCTCGATGTCCACCTCTTCGATCAAGGCGCCGACCTGCAGAGCCTCGGCATAGGACACACCGCCGCGATCCACCAGGCCGTTATACAGGGTTTGCAGGTCTTCGTCGGAGAACCAACCGGGGATATCCAATTCGGCCGGATCGGGCAGACCGTATTTGTCGAGCAACGGCAACAGGGTTTCCATATGCTGCTGCTCGGACGCGGCAATGTTCACGAAGATGACGGCGTCCCACAGATCGTTCATGTCGAGATAGACGTCGCGCGCAAGCTTCTCCTCCTCGCGCATGAAGCTCAGGGTCGCCGCCTCGTTCGCATCGATCTGCGGCAGAGCGCCGGCGCCGGGTCCCTTCCCGGGTCCGCCGTTCCCGGCGAGAACAGGCAGGGTCATGGATGCGCCGAGCAATGTCGCCATCACGAGGGTTCTGTAAGATTTCATTCGAATGCTCCGTTTGAGTGCGGGTCTGCATTGGATCCCGCACTTGACGAAGGCAAAAGCTGCACCACTCGTAATAATGCTTCGACATCATGGCTTTGGGCTATTTCGCCGCCGACAGCGGGCGACAATGACCGTTCGGCTCGACACTATTGTCGAGTGGAACCTCGGCGCGCCGCGGCGGATAGGCCGTGAGCGGAGGCATGTCCCGTCCACTTCTCATCATCCCGTTGACCGGTCTGCTGCTGACCGGTACCGGCAGTGCCGCGACGACAACACTCGCCGAGGCGGTCGGCGCCGCGCAGGTTTCGGGTTTCTGGTGACGGGTTTGGGTTTCTGGTCACGGTTTACTCAATTCAGATTCTGCGACCGTTACGATTAAGTCAACGGTCACGGATCTGAACTGATGCTGCCCGGAGGGCGCCCGTTGCAAGACGAGCAGGCGGCGGCATGCCGGGCTATCGTGAGACAATCGCGCGCCAGTGCATCCAAGCGCCGAGTCCCGCACCTTGAACCCGCTCAAACGTCTCGCCTCCCAAACCGCCGTCTACGGCCTCAGCAGCATCATCGGCCGGTTTCTGAACTACCTGCTGGTACCGCTGTACACCTACACCTTCGCGCCGGCCGACTACGGCGTGGTGGCGGAGTTCTATGCCTACATGGGCTTTCTGGCGGTGCTGCTGGTGTTCGGGCTGGAGACGGGCTACTTCCGCTTCCGCAGCGGCGGCGAGCGCGAGCCGCCGGTGGTGTTCGCGACCGTGGTGCGCACGCTGATCGTCGCCAACGGCGGCTTTTTGCTCGCCGCGGTACTGTTGCAGCAGCCCATCGCCGACCTGCTGCGCCATGCCGCCCATCCGGAGTACATCTGGTGGGTGGCCGCAATCGTCGCGCTAGACTCGGTCGGCGCCGCCGCCTTTGCGCGGCTGCGGGCCGAAGACAAGGCGCTGCGCTTCGCCGGCATTAAGTTGATCGAGATCGGCGCCAACATCGGACTCAATCTGTTCTTTATCCTCCTCTGCCGACAGGCCTTCGAGGCCGATCCCGACTCCCTGCTCGGCCGGCTGTGGGATCCGGCCATCGGCATCGGCTACGTTTTCCTGGCCAACCTGGCCGCGAGCGGGCTCAAGATCCTGTTGTTGGCACCGCAGCTCAAGGACGGCCTGTTCGGCGCCGGGGCGCTCTTCGACCTGGATCTGTTCAAGCGCATCGTCCGCTACTCGCTGCCGATGGTGATCATCGGCATGGCCGGCATCGTCAACGAGATGCTCGACCGCGCCGCGCTGAAGTACCTGCTGCCCTATGACGACGCCACCAACATGGCACAGCTCGGCATCTACAGCGCCTGCTATAAGCTGTCCATCCTGATGACGCTGTTCATTCAGGCGTTTCGTTATGCCGGCGAGCCGTTCTTCTTTGCCTACGCCAAGCAGCAAGACGCCAAACAGCTCTATGCACTGGTGCTGAATTGGTTCGTGATCTTCTGCGTGTTCATCTTCCTGCTGGTGACGCTGTACCTGGATTCGTTTCAGTACTTTGTCGGCGCCGATTATCGCGAGGGGCTGACGGTGGTGCCGGTGCTGCTGCTGGCGAACCTGCTGCTCGGCATCTACGTCAATCTGTCGATCTGGTACAAGCTCACCGATCGCACGCTGATGGGCGCCTGGGTCGCGTTGATCGGCGCCGGCATCACCATCGCCATGCTCTGGCTATTGGTTCCGATCTATGGCTATCAGGGTGCGGCCTGGGCGCACCTGGCCTGTTACAGCGCCATGGTGGCTATGTCCTACCTGCTCGGCCGGCGCTATTACCCGGTGCCCTACGACATGACCCGCGTGTTCGGCTACATCGCGCTGGGTCTCGGGCTGTTCGGCACGGGCCGCTGGCTGACTTCCGAGCTCGGCTGGAACGCGTTCGCCGCCGGCACCCTGCTGATGCTGGTGTATTTGGCGATGGTGGCGGTCATGGACGGACGCAAGTTGATCGTGCGGCCGGCGTAAGCGAATCGATGCGGACAGCCGGGCATCGTTGCCCGTTCCCGATCACGACTGCCGCGCCGGTCTAGCCTTGCAATAGCGCAGCGGACGCAGGGCCATTGCCATCATAGGTGTGAGGATCGCCGGCACGCTGCCTCTTCGCCCGGTAGCAGGCCGCATCGGTGGCGTTCAACACCATATCGACACCCTTGGTGTGCTGATCGATCAGGGCCATGCCGATGCCAGAGTATCGGACTCGCGCAAACGGTTCTCGATGAGCACACCGATATCTTTGAGCAACTGATCACCGGTGGCATGTCCACAGGTATCGTTGACGACCTTGAATCGGTCCAAATCCATAAACAGGACAACGTGAGGCATCTGCTCCGCCGCCGGGTTGAGATAGATCGTCCGGCCGTTGGCATCGGCGACGACGACGGCGTCATGCATCACGGCAAGTGTTACGCCGGCTTGCTGTTCGGATTGAAAGAGCTCGTCCGCAATTCGCCGCTCCACGCGTAAAGACAAGACCTGCAAACCGACCAGGATCAGCGTCGCGAGAAGGGTGGTGAAAAAAACCGCCACGGCAATCCCTCCGAGAAGAATCCAGGCGGACAGGGACACCTCGACAGAGCCGACCTTCCGCGGGCCGTCGTAAACGCCACGGGAACGGATGACGGGCGCGTCAAGGACGCCACGACCGACAACCGTGATGAGCTCGCCGGCCGGGTCATAGACGCTGACCTGCTCATCGGTAAGGGGAACAGGCTCGCGCTCGATCATCCCATTGACTCGGTTTTCCGCATACATCCAGAGGTTGAGGAGATCAGCGACCAACTCATTGAGAGCGTTGGCTTTCACAAACGCCTTGAAATCCAGGTCGTTCACAAGATCCCGATACGTCAAGACCCCGGCACCGATCGGCAGTATCAACCAAGCGAAGAGCGCAACGAACGTCGCGAAGCGCCGGATATAACGATCAAGTGGTTTCAGCAGAGTCGACATTGTCGTCTATTCTTGGGGAATCCAGTGCCCGGTCCGGACGAGAATAGCGATGCCTTCTGGCGAGTGCGCATAGTCAATAAAGGCCTTTACCGTGTTCGAGGGACTGCGCGGCACAATGAAGTAAAACCGCTTATAGAGCGGATACGTTCCGTTGGCAATGTTGGCTGGGGTTGGTTCGACGCCGTCGAGGCTCAACGCGCGAAACGGGCGCTGCTCTGACAGAATGAGTGACAGGGCTGTGACGCTCAAGGCTCCTGGAATCGATTCCAGTTTATCGGCGGCATCCTGGTCTGTTGTCGCGAACGCAAAGCCCAGCTGTTCGGATGCGCTATCGACCGCGGCAGACACTTCGGGTGACAGCGTACGAAGTTGCCGCGTATTATCATCGCCCAACTGTCGTTGATGCCCTGCGCATGCAGGTGTCGGCGAATCAGCTGCACGAACTGATAAGCGAGTACGGTGATGAACAGGTGCCCCTCGCAACGCTCTTCCCTATGGTGGAAGATCGGACGCAGTCCGAGTTCCGATTTGAAGGAGCAGAACACCGCCTTGGGGTCGGTGAACATCATATTGGTCCGCCACAGTTGCTCGGCGCCCCAAGTGAGTTCGTTGCTGCGCAGGCAGTAGACCCCGGGATGGGTCGTCATGGTGCCGTCGATGGAATGGCGCTGCCAGTGGATGGCCTGTGCCTTCTGGCCGCTGGCGTCGGGGACGAGCTCAATGTGAGTTTCTGGTGACGGTTTACTCAATTCAGATTCTGCGACCGTTACGATTAAGTAAACTGCCAGTGGAATTGCAATTTCACATGAGGCGAAGCGCTCGGCAAGGTCGTCCCGAACCGCGACCGCGACCGCGACCGCGACCGCGGCGGGCATGCACGAACCCGTCATGGCTTCGGTTCAACCCACGTCGGGCGAAGGCTCCGCGACATTGTTCGCCATGCCGAGCCACGGCTGCAGCGCATCGAACAATGCCGTGTGCTTCACCGGCTTCATCAGCACCGCATCCTGCCCCGCGCAGGGCTCGCGTCTCTCGGCGGAGGGCACCGGGACACGAAGTCCGACGATCGGCAGATGGCGGGCGTCGCCGAGCCGTTGCGCACGGATGTGTTCGGTGACCGTGCAGCCGTCCATGTCCGGGAGCGTGTCGTCCATCAACACGGCATCGATGCCACCCTCGGCGCACCGAGCGATGGCCTCGGCACCGCCGGCGACACAGGCGCACGACGCCCCATAGCGCTGCAGAATCCGGGTGAGCAGCGTTTGGTTCAGTGCATTGTCCTCGACCACCAGTACATGGCCCGCCAACCGCGGTTCGGGGACGGACCCTCCGTCCGGCCGATCCGTCGGCGCCGGCACGGCATCGGCGGGCATCCGGAGCACGAAACGGCAACCGCCGTCGATGGCCTCGAGGTCGAGGGTGCCGCCGAGACCCTCGAGGAGCCGCCGGCACAGGTAGAGACCGATCCTGCCGCTGTTGAAGGCGTCCGCCACCAGCCCCTCCGGCGTCGGGGGCCGTGCGAGCTGCTCCGCGAGATCCTGCAGGTCCGCCCCGCCCGTCGCCACCACCTCGAACACCGGTCCGCGCGGTCCTGCCGGCGGCGCCTCGACCGTCGCCGCGAGCACGACCTCGGCGCCGGACGCGGCCCCGAGCCAGAACCCCGATGCGCTCAGGCAGAACTCCCTCAACACCATGAACAAGCGCCTCCGGTCCAGCGCAAACCACTGCTCCGCCGCAGGCGAATGGCGCGACCGCAGCACGCCGCCACGGCGCTCCGCCGCGGGT
>NZ_AFWV01000005.1 GCF_000223985.1 Thiocapsa marina 5811 | reverse complement strand
CGAGAGCGCGGCGGCGTAAAGCAAACGTGGCTCGATGCCATGCGCCCGTGCCGGCTCGGCCCAGGCGGGCGGCAACGGTGATTCGGCGGCGGCGGGACCCGCTGGGCTCGGCGCAGTCGCGGCCAGGCCAGCGCAGAGCAGACCGACAAACCAGAGGGTTCTAATCATCGACGCGCCCCAGCCGACCGACGAGGCGATCGCGGCGCCGTTGCGCCGAGGCATCGGGTGACGTCGACGGCGCCGGTGCAACCTTGGCGAGAGCGCCGGCTCCGCCCTTGATCGCCAACAGCCCGACGGCGGCGAGGTGACGCAGCCGTGCCGCCCGCGAGCGCTTGGGCAGCTGCACGAGATCCTCCAGCAGCTCGGGCTGGGACGGACCGATGTTGACCACGGCGCGCAACGGATCACGGGAGCGCGCCTCAGCCGGCATAACGATGAAACCCGCGCGCGTTCGCCGCGATCGGATCCGCGGCCACCACCACCGTCGCACCCGGAAACAACCCGGCCGCCGCCCGCACGTAGAGGCTGCCGCCGCCCCCGGCGATCAGCACGAGATCCACGCTCGCGCTCTCGCGCCGCAGGGATCGGCGCAGGCTCTCCAGCGCGACCGCGCAGACCGGTCCGGCCGCGCGCCCGAGCAGGCTCGGCAGCGACAGGCGATGTCCGGCCTGCAGCACGTGCGCACGCCCGGCGCGCAACGCGGCCTCCAGCCCCAGCGGCTGCGGTTTTCCGCCCGCCTCGGCCGCGGCCTCCTGCGCGGCCCGCTCCAGCAGCACCGACATGGCCTCCAGGCTGGTGCCGCTGGCGCTGCGGCGCAGCTCCCCTTTGACGACGAGCGCCCAATCGAAGGAATAGAAGCCGGCGTCCAGCACGATGACGGTGCCGGTCTCGATGCGCTCGAGGATCTCCTCGTCCGTGGCGGTATAGACCAGATCGAGGTAGGCGCCGATCGGCTGCGGAACGACCCGCACCTCGCCGACCTCGAGGCGCACCTCGCCGCTGCCGTGCCGCCCGGTCAGGAGGCGCTTCAGGCGCTCCCGACGGCGCACGTCGCCGGCTTGGGCGACCGGCAATCCGGTCACGACCCGATCGATAGCGCGCTGCCCCGTCAGCTGCAGCGCGGCCAGGGCCAGCGCGTGGTAGCTCGGGGTGGCCGGGTAGTCCTCGTGCAGCGGGCGCTGCCAGTCCTCGAAGCGGTCGGGCTCGATTGCCGCCGCCCAGAGCACGCCGCCCAGATCGACCGGGACCGGCCGATCGGCGGCCGCGCCCGTCGTGCTCCCGGCCTCCTCCTCCGCGCCGATGCGCTCGCCCAGCCGCTCCCGCGGAGCGGCCCCGGCAGGGCGCACGATGAGTCGCGGCAGCGCTCCGCAAGGCCCTGCGGCGATCTTTACATTCGAATAGCCGATATCGAGTCCGACGACGTACATGGCTCCGCCCGATGGGTTCACACCGAATGCACTGGCGGTACACGGACGCGCTTCACGCCGTCGCCGCACCGATGCATTCCAATGACAAGGTTCACAAGAGATTCGCGATCGGCGTACAAGAAGGCGACAGCGAACACTCGGCATTCTTGGCGTCGAGGCGGTGCAACGCCAGCCGATTAAATGACCGAAAACGGTGTCTTTCAGGGGGGTGCCCGACGCATGACGCGTGCTAACCTCCCGGCGCCGAACGGCCATGGAAAACGGCTGTCGATCGCGGGAAAGATAAACGAATGCGACCCGAAGGACTGATAGGTTCCGGAAATGAATCGGAATACCGATCGGTGAGAACGCGGCGTCCGCTTTTGCCGTACAGCATTGGAAAACCGAGAGCCACGAATGAAACCCCGAGCGGCGTTTTGCGCCTTCCGGCGACATCCACCCGATGGATGAGCGAATACGAACGCCCGTCCCGAACGATCAAGGATCAACGCATGACACGACCGAACAGCAATACGCAAGACGAGAACGCGCTTGTACCTTCCGATCGATGGGAGCGCGACACCTCGAGCGCCCGAGCGACGACGGCACTGCCTGCCCTGACCGGAAGCCTCCCGCGGCAGGGGAGAACAGCGGGCCTTGTTTCACCAAAGATAAGAGGGTGCGAACGCCCGGCCGTCGTGGCGCCTGCCCACTCGCTCGAGGCAGCCTTCCGGGCAGGCCCGCTCGGCGCAACGGGCAGGGACGCCGAGGAGGACGACGACGCCGACGCGGAGGCGGCACCGAACCAGGTCGAGGAGGCGCTCGACGCCTGGATCGCGCGCAACCTGGCGGCCCTGCAGGAGCGCGCGGAGCAAGGACGCAGCGCCTTCGAGCAACGTCTGGCGGAGGCCGGTCAGGGGCTGCCGCGCAGTGCCCGGGGTCGCATCGGCGTGCGGGTGCGCCCGCAGCGGGCGAATCGCGCCACCCCGGGCGCCTTCTCGATCGAGTGGGTCACCTACCGCCATGTGCACACCGCCGCGGGCGTCGTCTATCTGTCGGACTACATCCGCAAGGGCGACGGGGATCGCTACCCGAAGAGCGCCTTTCGCGGCATCGCACGGGACTGGCAGCGCCCGCTCGTGGAGGAGGCCGAGCAGGAATTCGGCGCCATCCGCGCCGCCGCGCGGCAGATCGCCGAGGTGCGGACCCGCTTTCGGGCCGCCGCCAAGCGGTGCCGCGAACTGGGTCTGGACGATGAGGCCGAGCGCTGACGCGCGACCCGCCGGAAAGCAGACCCGGACGCGCGGTTATCTCCATGGCCGGGCGCATCCGCGACGGTGCAGGATGCGCGCATGTCCCTCTTCGATCTGTTTCGTCGTTCCAAGCCGGCCGCAGCCAACCCCGAGCACGCGCGGCCGACGCCCGCACCCACGGGCGATGCGATCCCCGAAGCCGCCCCCGATCCGGACGAGGATCTACTGCGCTATCCGCCCTTCATCAAGGGGCTGCCGGCGTCCGACGTGGACGCGCTGCTCGCCAAGCAAACGGAGTTGCTCCGGCGTCTGCAGGACGGGTTGGGCATGACCGACACGGATTACCGCGAGCTGGTCCTGCCGGTCGTGCGCCGCCTCGCCGCCTTCGTGCACCTGCTGCCCGCCTCCGAGGCCCATCATCACCGCGGCTCGGGCGGGCTGCTGCGCCATTCCCTGGAAGTGGGCTTCCTCGCCGCGCAGGCGTCGATGCGCCACGTCTTCGCGCTGGACCGCGAGCCCAAGGATCGCTATCACCTGGAGCCGCGCTGGCGAGTCGCGAGCGGTCTGGCCGGGCTGCTGCACGATATCGGCAAGCCGGTCGCCGACCTTGAGGTGTCGGATCGCGACGGCACCCTGACCTGGTGCCCGCATGAAGAGCCGCTGCTCGACTGGGCCCGCCGGCACGCCCTGCAGCGCTACTACCTGCGCTGGCGCGAGACGCGCCGCCACAATGCCCATCTGCAGATGGGCACCTTGGTGGTGCACGCCATCCTCACCCCCGAGATCAAGACCTGGCTGAGTCGGGATCCGGCGATCCTCGCCAACCTGATCGCGGTGGTGGGCGGACAGGAGGAGTCCTCGGTCCTCGGCACGGTGGTGGGCAATGCCGACCGCGCGAGCGTGGCGCGCGACCTGCGCGAGAACCGCATCGATCCCGACGCCTTCGCGCTCGGCGTGCCGGTGGACCGCTACCTGATCGACGCCATGCGCCGTCTGGTGCGCGAGGGCACCTGGACGGTGAACACCCCCGGCGCGCGGCTGTGGATGCTCGCCGACGGGCTCCACGTGGTCTGGCCGCAAGGCGGCGAAGACATCGCGGCCCTCCTGGCGCGGGACAAGATCCCCGGGATCCCCAAGGCCCCCGAGACCATCGCCGACATCCTGGTCGAGCGCGGTCACGCGACGACCTATCGCGAGGAGGAGCGCGATCGCTTCTACCGCCGCATCGCCCCGGCGCCGCTCGTAAAGGACGGCAAGCCGGTGCAGCTGACCATGTTGCTGCTCGCCTCGCCCGAGCTGGTCTTCGCCGGGCATCCACCGGCGCCGGTGGCGCGCTGGCAGGAGAGTGCGACCTCCGGGCCCGTCCGGATCGAGGACCCGGCCGAGCGCATCATGAGCGACGCCGATGCCCTCGATGATCGGGACACCGACGTGACCGCGGCAGCGCCGTTCGACCTGATCACCGAGGCGGAGCACACGGCCGGTCCGGACGCTCCGGTGGCTACGACGGCGTCACCGCCACGACCGTTCGCCGATTCCGAGCCCGTGCCGAATCCTGCGGCCGAGGCCCGACCGCAGCCGAGGGCGCGGGACGATCCCGCCTCCTCGGCCCGCAGCTGGCTCGCAAGCCGCGGCACCGGCGGTCTTGCATTGATCACGCTGCTCCGGTCCATCGCGGACGGCGAACGGCCCGCCGAGATCCTCGTCCGACGGGACCGCCATCTGCTGATCCCCTACCCCGAGGGGTTGACGGCACTCGCCGTGCCGGGCATCGGGATGGAACCCGCAGAGGTCCTGCATGCCTTGTGGGACGGCGGCCTGCTCGCGATCGATCCGCGCCGGCCCTTGCTGCGCGTGCGCGAGATCGACGGGCGGATGCGGGCGATGCTCACGGTCGAAGCCAGTGCCGCGGTCGCGACGCTTCTCGATCGTATGGTCGAGCCGTCAGTCGAGCCGCTGGTTGAGGTGCCGGTCGACCGCGTTGCGCCGAAGGCTTTCGGAGTTGCGCCGAACGCGGACGGTCCGATCGAATCCGAAGCCGTCGGTAACCCCTCCCGACAAGCAGACGCCCTCGAAGCGCCGGAGGCTCAACCCGGCGCGAATCTCCTTGCACCCGCCCCGCCCAAACCGCAGCCCCGCCGGAGCGCCGCGCGCGCCTTCGCCGAGGACCTGGCGGCCCAGTGCCGCGCCGGGCGCGTGCCGACGACGGCGGTCCCGAACGGTCTGCTGATCGACCACGCCACCCTTGCGGCCTTGGCCGCCGAGCACCGCATCCCCCCGTCGAAGCTGCTCCGGCGCCTCAAGCATCAGCCGGACTTCATCCCCGACACGCGCGGGATCATCCTGGCGGGGCGTGCGTGAGGACCTATGCCAATCCCTGGCGCCCGCTCTTCGAGCTGCCGGCGCTGCTGCTGTGGACCGGCATCGCGGCCGTCTCCTGGGCCACCGCGGAGCTGTGGGATCTGCACGCGGCCTCGTTCCGGTGGCTCGCGGTCGGCAGTCTCGTGATGGCGCTGACCTGGCTCCCCGGCACGGTGCGCGGCATCAACCGGCGCGACTGGCTGCGCGGGCGTCCGCAGCAGTTCATCGACCCGCAGGTGTTTGCCGCACGCGTGTCCTCCTGGCCGGGGTTGCTGTGGATGGGCCGCGGGTTCGATTGGGAGGCCCGGCATGCCCAGGAGGCGCTCGATCTGATCCGGCTCGGACCCGAACGGTTCGCCCCGCGCGATCCCGCCCGTCTGGGTGCGACCTGGATCCACGGTCTCGGCGGTGCCGATGCGGAAGTGACCGTTCCGCTCGCCCATACCGAAGGGCATGTGCTGATCGTCGGCACCACCGGGTGCGGCAAGACCCGCCTGTTCGATCTCCTGGTCACCCAAGCGGTGCTGCGCGGGGATGCGGTCGTAATCCTCGATCCCAAGGGCGACCGCGGTCTGCGGGCCGCCGCCGAGCGCGCCTGCGCACTGGCCGGCACGCCGCAGCGCTTCGTCTCCTTTCATCCGGCCTTTCCGGCCGAATCGGTCCGTCTCGATCCGCTGCGTCACTTCCAGCGGGCCACCGAGCTGGCCAGCCGGGTGGCCGCCCTGATCCCCTCGGAGACGGGCAACGATCCCTTCAAGGCGTTCGGGCAGATGGCGCTCAGCCATGCCGTGCACGGGATGCTGGCCGTGGAGGAGCGCCCGACCCTGGTGACGCTGCGCCGCTATCTGGAAGGCGGTGCGGACGCCCTGGTCGAGCGGGTCCTGCACCGCTACTTCGATACCCATCTGCCGCACTGGCAGGAGCATGCCGGTCCCTACCTCAACAAGGCGCGCGATGCCAATCGGCGCGCGCGGGGTCTGCTCGCCTTCTACCGCGAACGCGTGCGCGGGGAGCATCCATCCACCGTCATCGACGGACTCGGGGGCCTGCTCGAGCACGAGGCCGTGCATTTCGGCAAGATGGTCGCGAGCCTCATGCCGGTGATCGTGATGCTCACCTCCGGACACCTGGAAGGCCTGCTCTCCCCCGACGAGACGGACGCGAACGATCCGCGTCGGGCGGCCTCGATCGGGGAGATCATCGCCCGGCGCGAGGTCCTCTACGTGGGCCTGGACAGTCTCTCCGACCCCATCGTGGGCAGTGCGATCGGCTCGATGCTGACCGCCGATCTGGCCGCCGTGGCGGGCTCGATCTACAACCACGAGGCCCACCCGCGCCCGACCGACATCTTCATCGACGAGGCCGCCGAGACGGTCTCCGATCCGCTGATCCAGCTCCTGAACAAGGGACGCGGGGCGGGGCTGCGTCTGACCATCGCGACCCAGACGTTCGCGGACTTTGCCGCGCGCATGGGCAGCGAGGAGAAGGCCCGCCAGGTGCTGGGCAACCTCAACGGGCTGATCGCCATGCGCGTGATCGATGCGAAGACCCAAGAGTACATCGCCGAGAGTCTCCCGGCGGTACGGCTGTGCACGGTGGTGAAGAGCCAAGGCTCCACGACCGCGAGCGATCGACCGTTGCTCTACACCGGCAATGCCGGGGAGCGACTCGACGAGGCCGAGGCGCCTTTGTTTCCGGCGGCGCTGCTCGGGGAGCTGCCCAACTTCGAGTACCTGGCCCGCTGGCCCGGCGGGCGCGTCTCCAAAGGCCGCTTGCCGATCCTCGGAGAGCCCCTGCCGCCACCGACCGAGCGGTGACGACGCCGATGCCACCCCATCGCGATCCGACCGGTCGACTTGCGCTGTCGGCCCTGTCGCGGGCCGACGCCCGGACGCTGCGCACCCTGGAGCTGGAGTGGCCGGATGCCGTCGGCTTGATGGCGCGGGTCGCCCTGCTCGCCTGCCCGTCCGCGCCGTCCGCGGACAACCCTGCCGAACCCGCGCTGGCGATGGTGCGCGCGGGCATCGCCGCCTACCGTCGCGCCCGCAGCGAGGGCGAGGACGATCTGGCGCGCTTCGCCGCGTTCGTCGACGCCATCACCCTCGCCCTGCCGCGCCGACACCAGTATTGCGTGGCGCGGGCGCTGACCGAGCCACAGCGCCGGGTGCTCGCCCGGCGCCTGCCCCCGAGACAGACCTCCCGTGTGGGATAGCGCGAACACCAAGGAGGGTCGCGGCGTGTGGCTGTGGGCGCTCGCCTCCACCCTGCTGCTCTTCGTGCTCGAGCTCGTCCTGTTCGCCTCCTTCATCCCGACCGACTGGGCGCACGGCGTCGAGCAGACCGAACGGCGCGCGCTCGTGGAGACCCTCGGGGCCGACGCGGCGCAGGCGATTGTGGCCCGCGGCGCGCGTTGGTACGACACGCTCTTCGTGGAGACCGGCATCGCCCCCTGGACCTATCGCCTGGTCGCGACCGGACCGGGCGTGGAGTCCGGTTACGGCCTGGAGCCGATCGGCGCGAGTCCCGCCTGGGCCTGGTTGCGCGGACGCCTGGACGTGATTTGGGGCGCGTTCGCGCAGGCCCTGCGCCGGATCGCGCTGCTGCACGCCTGGTGGCCCTTCATGGCGATCGTGCTGGCGGCGGCGATCGGCGACGGCTGGCTACGCCGTCGCATCCGGCAATACGGGTTCGTCTATGCCAGCCCGCTGGCGCATCACACCGCGCTGCGGATCCTGCTCGCACTCTGGCTGATCGTCGGTCTGTTGCTGTTCGCGCCGATCGCGATGCCGGTCCTTGCGGTTCCGGTACTCGGTGTCGCCTCGGCGCTGTGCGTGGCGTTCGTGGTGACCCATACGCAGAAGCAGCTCTGAACCGCGTCGGTCCTTGCAACGACTGTGGAAGTCACGACCGGCCAAGGCCCGCTTCCGAAAGCCGTTTTGCAATCTCGCTGATCGGGATGAAAAGACGGTTGGATTGACTTGTAAGGCGATGAAACCCCAGGCGAGCATAGAACGCGGCCGCGTGATCGTCCTTTGCGTCCACGACAAGCGCATAGATCGCCGGTTCTGCCCGGACGGCGCGGGCAACGGCATCGACGACAAGGAGTGCACCCAGACCCTGTCGTTGATGACGACGCTCAACGGCCAAGCGCCCGATCAGTCCGGCAGGAAGTGATGGGTAACGCGGCAAACGCTTGGTCAGGCTCTCCGGCAAGTCGGCCAGCGGGATACCCGCCGCCGCAAAGGTGTAGTAACCGGCAACCTGGTTTTCGGCGTCCAGCAACACAAAGCAGTTGCTCACGCGACGCCGGACGTCCTGCGTCACGCGTTCTCTGAAATACCGATCCAGCGCGTCGACGCCGCTGCAAAAAGCCCCGCGATCCTGCGCTCCGAGTAGCTCGATACGAAATCCGTCTCCGGTCACGAGCGTTACGCGTTCAGGCTGAGGTAGCGTGCGACGGCGCGCTCCATCGAGGGCGTGAGCGGTTCCGGGTTCAGCAACGCCTCCGCGAACCTGTGCTGATCCTCGACCGACAGTCGGATGATGCAGGCCTCCTCGATGGCGCGATGGGCCGCGTCCCGAGCGGCGTCGACGACAAAATCGCTGACACTGCGTCCCTGGAGCTCGGCGGCGCGTTTGACCACGGCCAGCACCTCGGGCGATACCCGGGCCTCGAAGCGGGCGGTGCGGATGGTTTCTCTCGGCATCATGGTGTCCTCGGTGTCTTTGATGATTGTACGTAAATTATCCGTACATTGTAAACCGCGGAGTCGCGACACCTCCTCGCCGTGACGGCGATCGCGACGCCGTTCCACCTGCGGCAAAGCGGGCGTATATGGCGGGTTTTCGCCGTCGTCGGCCGGTTTGGCGTGACGCACCATGCGCTCACGTCAAGACCGCGCCACAGGCACCCGATGGAGACCCTCGACTTTCCCCACCACATCGACGAACCGCCCACGCTGCTGTTGTGGCGCATGGACGATCTGATGCCGCTGGTGCTGGCGCTCGTCGCCGGCATCCTCGCCGGACAGCTCACCATCGCCGTGCTGCTCGGCGCCCTGCTCTCGCACGGTTACCGGCGGTTTCGCGATCGCCGGGCCGACGGCTACGCCCTGCATCTGATCTACTGGTTCGGCCTCATGCCGCTCGGGGCACGCTCCACGCCCAATCCCTTCGCGCGGCACTACGTGCCATGACCCTCGGCGACTTCCTCTCCACCTGGCGCGGCACGACACTCGAGAACCGGGTCTGGCGCATCACGGTGCTGGTCCTGGTTGCTTCCAACCTGATCCTGGTCGGACTGGTCGGTCAGGTCGAGCGCACCGTGGTGCTGGTCCCGCCGGTGCTGGAAGGCGAGGTCACGATCGCGCGCGAGTACGCCAGCCAGGCCGTCGAGGAGTCCTGGGGGGTCTACGTCGCCCAGCTGCTCGGCAATGTCGGCCCGACCACCGTCGACGGGCTCGTGCGCGTGCTGGATCCGCTGCTTGCCGGCGGGCTGCATCGGGAGGTCATGGCCTCGATCGCCGATCAGACCGAGGCGATCAAGCGCGAGAACATCGCCATGCACTTCGCCCCGCAAACCATCGCCTACGACACCGCCACCCGTACCGTCTTCGTCACCGGACAGCACAAGACCGAAGGCCCGGCGGCCGCTCCCGTGCTCAACCGACGCACCTACGAGTTGCGGGTGGAGTTCCGCAACTACCGCCCGCTGATCACCCACCTGGAGGTGTATCGCGGCGATCCGCGCAGCGCGCACGATGCCCACCCCGAGAACGCGAACACATGATCACCCGACGTCTCTCCATCCTCGCCGCCGTCCTGGCCGCCTCGAGCGCACAGGCCGAACCGGCCTTCGAGATTCCCCCGGTCCCCTGCACGCTGCTCGATGCCGGGTGCACGCCGAGCGCCGTCTCCTCGGTCCTGCAGACATCCCGCTCCGAGGCGTCGCCCGAGGGCCTGATCCGCACCGTCATGGGCGGCGGAGCCACGCCGGCTCGGCGCACCGGCGGAACCCTGCCGGTGACCCTGGAGCTGGGTCCGCGCAACCTCGCCGTCACGCCGGGCACCACGGTGCTGATCGAGATCGCCATCGGGCACCTAAACCGGATCGTCACGCCCTTTGCCGACCCGGTCGTGCACACCGTCTCGAACGCCTCGACCCAGGTCGACGGCAGTGTGGTCTATGTCGCCACCGATACCGAAGAGCCGGTGGCTCTGTACATCGGCGACGGCCAAGGGAGTACTTTGGCCTTGGCACTGACCTTGGCCCCACGGTATGTCCCGCCGCGCGAGGTCCGCCTCACGGTACCGGGGTATCGGAGCAAGCGTGCCGGGAACCCGACCGCAACGCGCGCCGCGGTCGAGCCGGTGGCCGTGATGCCGATGCTGGCCAACGCCTCGGACCGGGACGGCGACGGCAACGGGCCAGCGTATGTCTCGGACCTGGTCGAGCAGCTGCGCGCGCTGGCGCAAGGTCGGATGCCGGCGGGCTTTCGGATCGCAAAAGGTGCGGGAGGAACGAAGCTGCGCTGTGCCGAGGGGCTGAAGGTGCGCAGCGGCGAGCGCGCCGAGGGTCCGGCGTCCGACTTGCTCAAGGCCAGGGTCGTCAACATCGCCGCGCATTCGATCACGCTCGAGCACGACACCTGCCGCCCGGATGCCGCGACCGCCACCGTCGCCGCGATGGCCGCCTGGCCGCGCCGGGTGCTCGCGCCAGGCGAGGAGACCGAGGTCTTTCTCCTCCTCGCCCGCGACGCGCCACCGCATCGCACGCCCGGACAGCCGCGATGATGCTGCATCGATACTGGGAAACGCTCTCGCCCAACGCCAAGCGGGTCGCCGCGCTCGGCGGCGGCGTCTTCGTGGTCTCCGTCCTCACGGCCGGGAGCTTTCTGTTCGCCCCTGCACAGACCCCGGGCCTGCACTCGCCGTCGCCGCGCGATACCCTGGTGCGCAACATCCTCACGGATGCGGATCCCCGGCAACTCGGGATCGAGGCCCTGGTCAATCGCCTGGAGCGCATGGAAAAGCGCATGAGCGAGGTCCAACGCAACCTCGAGCGCGGCGCCACCGCCGCACCGAGCAACCCCGCGCTCGGGCCGGCGCAAACCGAGCGGGACCTAGGCAACGCACGCGAGCTTGAGATGCTGCGCGGGGAGATCGATCAACTGCGCGAGGCCCTCGCCGCGCAGGCGCGGCAGGCGGCGAACCCGCCGGGACTGCCGCAGCGGGAGCCGCTCGACGATGCGGATCCGGCTGCGCCGGACGCCACCACCGTGGAGCCGCACCGACCGGCGCCGATGGAGGCGCTGTTCGGACCGCCGACGATACCGCCGGCCATGCCGGGAGCCGCACCCTCCTCCGCCGTCCCCGCCCAAGCACAGGGACGCACCTTGCAGATCCGCACGGTCGCCGCGCCGGCCTCGACGGCGCCGCCCGCCGCGACGCCCCCCGGCACCCCCGAGCCGGGATCCGTCTATATCCCCGCCGGCGCCATCCTCAAGGGGGTGCTGCTCAACGGCATCGACATGCCGACCGGGCAGAACGCCCGCAAGGATCCCGTGCCGGCCCTGATCCGGGTCAAACACCAGGCGATCCTGCCCAACCGGGTCCGCGCGGATCTGCGCGAGTGCTTCCTGCTGGTCGGCGGCTTCGGCGATCTGGCCTCCGAGCGGGCCTATCTGCGCGGGGAAACCTTCAGCTGCATCCGCAACGACGGCGGCGTGATCGAGATCCCCATCGACGGCTACGCGGTGGGCGAGGACGGCAAGGTCGGGGTGCGCGGGCGGGTGGTCTCCAAACAAGGTGTCCTGCTCGCCAAGGCGCTGCAGGCGGGCTTCCTGCAATCCTTCTCGCAGATCTTCAACCGGATGCCGACGATCCCGGTCAACACCGGCACCGGCACGGACCTGCAGTTCCAGTCCATGCTCACGCCCCAAGCCCTGAGTGCCGCCTCGGCACAAGGCGTCGGAGGGGCGATGGATCGTCTGGCGAACTACTATCTGGACATGGCCGAGCAGCTGCTGCCTGTGATCGAGGTCGATGCGGGACGCGGGGCGGAGTTTATTCTCAACCGCGGGGTGTCGATGAAGCTCGCCGACGTGGTCGAGTAAGATGGCCGCAGGATCGGCGTCGGTCGCGTCGACCGCGCGCCGAATTCGAACCCCGGCACCCGAGGATCCATCGCCGCATGTCACGCCTCGTCATGCACGTCGATCTCGACGCCTTCTACGCCGCCGTCGAGCAACGCGACCGCCCGGAGTGGCGCGGACGTCCCCTCGTCGTCGGCGCCGAGCCGGGTCGACGCGGCGTAGTTGCCACCTGCTCCTACGAGGCGCGCCGCTTCGGCGTGCACTCGGCCATGCCGATTTCCGAGGCGGTGCGCCGTCTGCCGGCGGAGACGGTCTACGTGCGCCCGGAGATGGCGCGCTATGCCGAGGTGTCGCGGGAGATCATGCGGGTGCTCGGCGCCCTCGCCCCGGTCGTCGAGCCGGTTTCGATCGACGAGGCTTACCTGGATGTCTCCGGGTTGGAGCGGCTGATCGGTCCGCCCGAGGTCGTCGCCCGGCGCACCAAGGCGGCCATCCGCGAGGCGGTCGGGCTGACCGCCTCGGTGGGCATCGGTCCGAACCGCCTGATCGCCAAGCTCGCCTCGGACGCCCGCAAACCGGACGGACTCCTGGTGGTGCGCCCCGAGGAGGTCCGCGCCTTCCTGGATCCGCTGCCGCTCGCCGCCCTGCGCGGCGTCGGCGCCGTCGCGGCCCGTCGACTCGAACAGGCCGGCTTGCGGACGGTCGGCGACGTGCGTTGCCGGCCGCTGGAGGATCTGCGCCGACGCTTGGGCGCACGCACCGGCACGCAGGTGCATCTGCAGTCGAACGGGATCGCCGACGACCGGGTCCATCCGGCCACCGAACGGAAATCGATCTCCAAGGAGACGACCTTCGCCGAGGATGTCGTGGACACCGAGGTGCTGCGGGACACCCTGCGTTGGGCCGCGCAGGAGGTCGGCTACCTGGCCCGACACGCCGCGCGCAAGGGCACGTTGGTCACCTTGAAGATCCGCCTGCATCCCTTCGAGACCCATACCCGCTCCCGGACCCTGGCGACACCGAGCGCGGACGATCGGGTCATCTTCGATACGGCCTGGGACCTGTACCGGGCCGACACCCATGCCGGTCGGGCGGTGCGGCTGATCGGTCTGGGTCTCTCCGGCTGGGCGCAGGCGCCCGTGCAGCCGGATCTGTTCGCGGACCTGGAGATCCGCGAGGGCGATCACGCGGATGATCGTCTCGACGCGACGCTCGATGCGATCCGACGTCGCTTCGGCAGGCACTGCATTCAGCGTGGACTCTCTCGGCGGCCGTAGCGATGCATCGACCCTGTCGTTGACAAGAAGCTTCTCCCGGGCGGTTCGACGCGGATGCCGAGCGCTTGTAAAGGCGCTGCTCGCCAACACCCTTGCTGCTGTCACCCCGCGCACCGGAGAGCAGACCGCTTGGACACGGGAGGAAAGGCCGACATGAGCAGCGCGACGTATACACTGGTCGAGCGCAGGGGCCATTGGCTCACCGGTTGTCTGCAGGCCTTTCGCGAGGATCGGCTCGGCTTCCTCGCCGAAAGCGCCCGGATCGCGCCGATCGTCGGATTCCGTCTCGGCCCCAGGCGTGTCTATCTGCTCTCCCATCCGGATCTCATCCGCGACATGCTGGTGGCAAAGCATCGGCATCTGACGCGGGATCCACTCGTGCGCAGAATCCTCGAGAAGACCCTGGGGGTCGGGCTCCTGACCAGCGAAGGCGAGGCGTGGAAACGCCATCGCCGCATGATCGCCCCCGCCCTGCACCTGCAGCAGGTGCGCGGCTATGCCGACAGCATGGTGCGTCACGCGCTCGCCCTGACCGAGCGCTGGCACGACGGACAGGAGGCGGATGTGGAACAAGAGATGGACGGGGTCACGCTGTCGATCATCACCGAGGCACTCTTCAGGGTCGACAGCACCGCCCATACCGAAACAGTGGCCGCCACGGTTCCGGCCTTGCAGACCATTGCCACGACCCAGTTCGACCGCCTGCTACCGATCCCGGATTGGCTCCCGACCCCGGAGCATCGCCGACAGCGGGCACTCTCCGAGACGCTCGGCCGCATCGTCTCGGAGGCGATCCACCGGCGTCGCGCGAGCGGTGCGGACGGCGACGACCTCCTGACCCTGATGGTGCACATGACCGACGCCGACACCGGCGCGCGCCTCTCCGACGAGGAGATCCGCGCGGAGGTGCTCACGCTCTATCTTGCCGGGTACGACACCACGGCCCTGACGCTCACGTATGTGTGGTATCACCGGGCGCGCCAGCCGGAGATCGCGGCGCGTTTCCACGCGGAGATCGACGCGGTCTTGGGCGGGCGACTGCCCGGATTCGATGATCTGGAGCGTCTGCCGTATACCCGGATGGTCTTCAAGGAGGCATTGCGGCTCTACCCGGCCGCCTATCTGTTGATGCGCGCCGCCGCCGAGCCACTCGAGATCGGCGGACACCGCATTGCGGCGAACAGCGTCCTGATGACGAGCCCCTACGCCATGCATCGTCACCCCGAGCTTTGGGAGGATCCTGAACGCTTCGATCCCGAGCGCTTTGCCGACAATGCCGAGCTCGGCTGGCACACGTTCAAGTATTTCCCCTTCGGAGGCGGCCCGCACATCTGTATCGGCAACCAGTTCGCGTCGGTCGAAGGCCCGCTGATCCTGGCGACCATCGGGCAGCACTACCGGTTCGAGCTCCTGCATCCGAACCAGCAACTTGAATTGGAGCCGCAGATCACGCTCGGGCCCAAAGGCGGCATGCCGCTGCGCCTGCACCGGCGCAGGCCGTCCCGCGAGGCGGACTGATTTGCGCCACTCCCCGTCGCGCAACCCGGAAGGCAGCGCCTGTAGCCCCCAGGTCAGTGCGTTCTCCGACGCCTGAGCCCGATCGCGCTAGAGCCGCTTGCACGGCGTCTCGTCGAGCGCTGCGCGCAGAAACTCCTGGTCCAGGGCCGCGGAAGGATGCCAGGTTCCCCCGCGCGCGACGAAGCGGCTGCCGGCGTCAACCACGGCTTTCTCCACGTCCACCATTCGAGGTATCACGGAATTCATGGCCAGTTCCGCCAACGCCGCGTTCCGGCGTATGAACGCGTCGCGGTCCAACCGCCCTTCGGCATCGAACCCGAGCATTTCGTAAACGAGCCGGACGACGGCGCAGGGTGCCCGATCACGCACCTCCACGATCACCTCGGCCATCCGCACGCGCTGGCCCGCGAAGCGCTCCACTCGATGTCTCGTCGGGTCATCGACCATGCGGGAGAACTTCGCGCTGGCCAGTCGATACAGGGTGTCGTCCGGTCCGAGGATATAGATGCGGGTCGAGTAGCTCACGGTGACCTTCTTTATCAGGCCCAAGGGTCCGTCCGTAGCGTACCGCACCGGTCGCCAAGGCACCCGTGCGCCGTCGCATGTGTAGGCCCTACAGTCATGTCACCACCCTCGGAGCACTCGACGCTCGTCCGGCTGGAACAACGAGGGTCGCTCCACCCCCGGCCAAGCAAGGCGCATCGTGCTGAGGATTGACCCGGAGTTGCTACCACCGCTGGAGCACCCATTTTACTGACGCCCTACAGCGGTTGTGGCGATACGACCTCGACGGGTTGTTGCTTAGGATCTCGCCCAACCGCCGGTTCGGCCCGCGACGCCCCACGTCCGCAGAGGCAAGCCAAGTAGAAGCCCCGCCGCCTCTCGCCGAGCGCAGGCAGTCGGCCAGGAGCCGTCTCCCATCAACCGGAAGCGAGTGACTCTTCGATCCTGATACCGGTCACCCGCGAGCCGGCGACTGCCGGACCGGTCACGACCCATAAGGGAAACAGGCATTACAAACCAGAACGACTGCACGCCGCGTCATAACGGTCACTGCGGGGAAGGCTCCAGAGCAGATCAATGAGGAGGGAGGCTAGCCCGCTTCCAGGGAGACGGTCCGATCCTGCAGGGCACCTCGGCCTCGCCGAGGCTCATAGGTCAGTCGCTATCAGCAAAGCGGATAACCCCGAGTTCCTCATAGTCGCCCGCGCCATCGGGTGCCAGCACCAGCGCGTCCAAGTAACCCAGCAGCTCGAATGACACCGCGGCGATGTTTGGCCGATGAGTGATCAACACCAAGTTACCAGGCCCACCATGGGCGCTGGTGATCTGCTGCAGGTGCTGGCTCTGAGCCGCCGCCTCCGCTGGTGGCATCTCTTCGATCAAAGCCAGAAACCCGGACGGTGTGGCATGCTCAAAGGCGATGGTCGCGGTCTCTGTGGTGCGGCAAAAGGGACTGTGAAGGACCTGCGACACCGCAACCTGATGCGCCCGAAAACGACGCCCGAACTCGGCGGCGTCCCGACGTCCCCAGGCGGATAGCTTGGCTTCGGTCTGACAGGAAGGGTCGCGGACACGCGGGTCTGGTTGTCCCGGCCCGCGCTCGATTGGGGCGTGACGCACCACTACCACCTTGCCGCCCGCTTGCAGGGCTTCCCACAGCGACTCACTAGCCATGGCGAAAGTGGTTGGCGTGAGCACGGTCACCCAGGCACCGCACAGCCATATGAAGGCACGCCGGCCGTTGAATCGGCTTCTCATGATCTGGACCCTTGTTGTAGAAGCGACGTTAGAACTGGTCTTGTTCGATCTGCAGATACATCTGGCTGATGACGCCACCGAGTTGGTCGAAGTCGTACCATTGTTGATACGCCCCCAGATCCTCTTTGAGCTGTTCGGTCACCTCGAAATCGGCCAATCCGGCGTCATAACCGGCGGCAGTGCCGTCGTACAGCGCTGTCAGAAAGGCCAACGCGCGCTTGGGCATGGCATCTCCGGCGGGCTGGCCGCGCCCGGGGATGTAGACATCGGCGTGCAGCGCGATGGCTTCCTGAGTTGCGGCGATCTGTCCTTGGAAGTTGGCATCACGGGGCACGCCCTGTGAGGGTACTTCGGGCTCGACGACCAAACCGCCGAGGAAGACGGCGCCCTCTTGCGGCACCTCGACCACCAGATCATGGTCGGTATGCCCATGGCCGAAGTGATGCACCTTGATCTCGATACCGCCCAGCGTCAGCGTTTCGCCGCCACGCAGCGGATGGTCAGGGACGACGAACTCGGTCTTCTCACCGTCATGATCGCCAGTGACGGCTTGGACCCAGAAGTCCCCTTCCCCCTGAAGGATGCGCTCGATCATGCGCGCATGGGCGTAAATAGGCACACCGGGATACCGTTCTCTGATGGCTTGGTTACCCAGCCAATACAGCCCGTGAATGTGGGAGTTGAAGACGGCGACAACGGGCTTGTCGGTGATCTCCTGCAGGCGCTCCAACACCAAGCGGCCAGTCTGCAGGCTGCTGCCGGGGTCACTCAGGATGACGCCGGTTTCACCAATGATGGCAGCGGGATTGGTCAGCGGATGTTCCACCGACCGCAGAGGGCAGCTTTGGTGATCGGAACCGACGATGACCGCGATCCGGTTGCTGACCGGCTCGAAGGGACACGGTGGATCGCTCCTGCCGACTGCCGCGGAGAACGGAAGGAAAAGACATATTGCGACGAGTAGACCGCGCAAAGAACGCGGTCGGTGTCGTGACGTACGTGCCCACATCGGAAGACCTCCGGGCGATGTTGGCACCCACGGACCCGCCGCTGACGGTCACCGGAGATCTTGCCGGCCGCTGGTCGAAGTCAGACAGCGCCAATCGATCGCCGTTCAAGGGATGACAAGCCGACGCCAAAGCGTTGGCTGCTGCCGGTCTCACTGCGGCCGGGAACACCTGGGAGTTAAGGCCAAAGAACGAAAGGTTGTCAAGTTGGCCGACCCGCGCGGCATGGCACCAAGGGTCGAGCGAAAGCGGCTCAAGTAACCGGCGCGCACACTTCAAGGGCGGTGGCCACACTGCTCAGACGGCTTGCCTGAGGTCCGGTCCGTGGAACATTGCCGCCGCTGGTCGCCGACGCGGTGGTGTCCGGACCTGGCCGACAGCGCCACTTCGGAGTCTCACCGCCGAGGGACCGCGACTGACAGCTACTGGGGCGGAGCGGCCATATCAGACCCCGTTGAAACGGCTACGACCACACTCATCGGGTGGTGCTAGGGCAGGCCGAGCCGACTCCCGATCGCATCCCTGCGCTCGCCCCATGCCCATCTGATCCGATCCGTCGGCACGGCATCCACTTCAAAAACTCAAGAAAGCGGTTTAGACTCCTTCAACGATACGGATATGGACACTAGGACATGGATGCATACCGCCGTCCCTCGCGCACTCGGACCCTCGACCCGACCGATCCCGAAGACGACTTCGGCGATGACTGGTTCTCGTTCGGTGTCCTCGCCTTCACCACCCCGCTTCATCCCGGACACTTGCCACCGCTCGGAAACTTCAAACTCCAGCTAGCCTGGCTTAGCGGATTCGCCCATGCGTGGTACAAGGACTGCTGCGCGACGCGCGCCCCGATCGACGAAGACTTCACCCTCTACACCGCCATCACCGCCACGCTGCGTGCCCATCCGGCACTGCTCCGAGAATTGATGACCATACCCTCGGTCGGCGGCAGCGGACCACACTGAGAGCGATCGGCGCGACCGACAGAATGCACCCACGCCGAACTTCTCCGCTCCTGCTGCGATCGTGATCTTCGCGACTGCTTCGGCCGCCACCCTCATCGCCGCCTTTGTTCCCATCGCTTGAGCGCCCACCGGTGTCGCCAACGCTCATCCCTCGTCCGACCTCACTCGTACGTGTCCGCAGTTCAGTCCGATCGTCCTCGCCAGAACTACCGAAGCACCGATTTACCTCTCTGTACTCTGTAGATCGGCAAGACATCCGGCCCGACCCGCCAGGCCGGACGTCGGTATCTCTCGTTCGCCTTCGAAACCTCGCGGTTTCCGGAAACTCGAGGTGCAGCGCGAGCCGATCCGAGACGGCGTGCGCTTCGCCCTCCCCCGCTGACCGAACGCCTTGGCCTGGACGGTGACGGCGGAACCCGAGGGCGTGCTCGTGCATTGCACCATCAATCGCACCGAGCACGATCCGGACTTCATCGAGTCAATCGCGACGTTTGTCGAGGATTGGCGGACCGGCCTGGAGCGTCCGAGCTTGCCGGGGTGAAGCGTGCTTTGAGGTCCATGTCGCACGAAGAGCGCTGTCATCGGGCTTAAACACACCTTCGGGTCCACCCGCGGGCGTCCGATTCTCCGGGTCAAGACCCTCCATAGCGAGTGGGAATCAGGGAAGATAGCGGTCATCTGAGGTTTCGCGCGACCTTGCCTACAAACAACTCGACGCCCGCATAGGGTGGAAATACGAACGGGCCTTGAAGCTCCCCGTCGTGAAGAAGGGTCTCTCCTTGACCCGAAATGCGAGACAGGAACGACCGGAGATCGGATGCGTTTCGCGCGTGTTTCACGTCGGATGTCGCGGATGTGATGAACTCGTGGACGAGCATGATTGCTCGGGCCGACCGGCGTCGATGTGCCTCGGCCAACGCGCCTGCACAAGCCGTGAACAACTGATAACGCAGATCCCCTGCCTTGGGCTGACCGGCACACCGTGGCCTCAGAAGCAGCGTCGCCAGGCCGTCAATTCTGGCGATGCGGTTGGACCTCGGATTCTCGATGCGCTGCTCCAAAGCGGCGGCGAGCACATCGGCGAGAGTGTCGCCGTAGGTCTCGTCGGCCTTGGCTTCGACCGCCAGCAGATAAGGGCCGAACGAATCATCGGCGATGACGAGGAGATCGCTGTTCCGAGGCTCGCCGGGAAAGGCGTCGAAGCGAAGCCTTGCTTCCGGTTCCGCGTCCCATGACAGCAGGCCATCGAAACGCGGGTGGCCGGACAGCATCGCCAGAACCTCTTGCGGCATGGTTATTCCACCGCCCTCGAGCCAAGCCCGAGCGACCTCTTTGGCGCTCCGGCCATCGACCCAGTGGCGAGGTGACTTCGGCGGTGCGTATTGCTCCCAGTCTGCGAGTGATGCAATGCGCTGGCCGGCTTTCGCGATGGACATGGAGCTCGCCCTTGTCTACGAAGTTCTCGACCGTATCGGAATGATGTTGATTCAGCGCGCCTTGTGCTCACGCACCGGCTGACGTTCGGGCCATTCCGAGTCAGTCCTGGAACGGCCGCCTTACCGCTCGCCTTCGGGAGGCATGACGCTGTACTCCAACGAAGGCGGACCCGGCGGCAGATCCTCGAAACTGTCGCCATGTGCGGCAATCACGAATTGGCGCTCGGCCTCGGCCTCGGCGCCGGATGCCTGCGGATCGGGATCGAGGTAGGCGGTGCCGATCCAGCCCGACTCCAGGAGGGCCGGCACTTTGGGGCCGACGAAGCCGTTCTCGAGGAGCGCCTGACTCACGCCGTAAGAGCGCACCTGGATGATCTCGCCCGGCTCCACCCGCGTGCTCGAGCGCAGCACGGAGATGACCTCCATGCGATAGACGACATCGAAGCGCTCAGCCGGAGCCGGAGCCGCAGCGCTCTGCACCTCCAACACCTTCACTTCGAGGACGGCTTGGGCATCCGCCTTGAGTCCCTCCACCGCATCCGGCGGCAGGACCGCGCCGACCTTCCCGGTTAGGATGGCGAGCAGGCCGAGAACGGCGATGCCTGTATATCGAATCAGTCTGGTCGGGAACATAACGATTTCTCCTGTTGGCAGCTAAAACCAGTCATCGAGCGCCAGATCCGGGATACGCGAGAACTCCCGCGTGTTGTGCGTAACCAAGGTCGCGCGGTTGGCGATGGCCGTCGCGGCGATGAGGGTATCCAGCGTGCCGATCGGTGTGCCCGCCTCTTCCAGATCCCGCCGGATCAAAGCCGCGGCGCGGGCTTCCGCTTTTGCGAACGGGAAGAATACGGCCGTGTTGACCAGCGCTTCGAGTTGCCGGCGGCGCTTCTCCGGATGCGTCGATTTGGCGATCCCGGTCTCCAACTCATGCAGGACGATCGCGGAGATTCCCAGATCCGTAGGTGAAACGGACAACAGGCGTTCGGCGGCGTTTCCTTGGCCTTTGAAGAAGTAGATCAGCGTGTTGGTGTCGAGCAGGTACATCAGAACGGCTCGCGTGCGACGTCTTGGCCTTGGTTATGTCGCAGCGTTTCTGCGTCCGGAAAGTCCGGCCAAGCCCCCGCCAGTTGGCGGACGGCTTCCGGCCACTCGGTTGCCGTCTTCTCCCGGACCAGCTCGGCAACCCAGCGGCTGACGGCAACGCCGTTGGCCTTGGCGGCTTCTTTCATCCGCGTTTCGGTCTCGTCATCGAGATAGATCGTCACTTGGCCCATGGTGGTGCTCTGTCATAGCAATCATATGTCCAATTATATGCGATCAACGACGGTTCGTTGCCGTCTCCGGTGCGATGATCTCCGCCGGCTACCGGTCACTGGAAGGTACTCTCGATCAGCTGCCCGATCTCCTGAGCGATCCGTTCGTTGATCTCCTCCGGTAGCGCGAGCCGGTCGTACAGCGCGTTCCGGCCGCACCAGGCTGTCGAGGAGAATCTCGCCGCCGTCGTCGAGGATGCCGATCTCCAGGATCTCGTCGCGGACGGGGTCCAGCCCCGTGGTCTCCAGGTCGAGAAAGGTCGTGCGCATGTTCAGCTCCTTGCGTTGCCGTGATCGCGTCGTAGCTCGTCCAGTAGGGTCCGCAGCTCATCGGCGTATGCTGCCCGTTCGCCGAGCGTGGCCACCTCCACACGCATGTCCGCGAGTTTCCGCTCCCCTTCCGTGCGAGCCGTCCGCTCGTCCTCCAAAGCCTCTTCCAACTTGCGGATCTTCGCCGCACCGGTGTCGATCGCGGCCTTGGCCTGCCTGGCGGTCTCCTGCTCACGCTTGAGGTCGGCAGCGAGACGTTCTTTATCTGCCAAGGCGCGGTCGCGTTCGATCGCGAGCGCCTGCGCCCGGCCGGCCTGAGCGGTTGCTTCGGCGGCTTGGCGCTGGGCCTCCTGCAGCTCGATCGCTTGGTGCTCGATGCGTGCCTTGCGCTCGCTGGCGATGGCGCGCGCCTCCTTCACGTCGGCGCGCGTGCCCTCGTGCTCGCGCCGCTCGGCATCGAGCGCCTCGTGCACCTGCTGGATCTCGGTTTTGGCCGAATCGAGCTCGCCGTCGAGACGGTTGATCTCGGCGAGCATCTCGGTGCGCTCGCGCTCGATCTCTTTGCGGGCGTTCGCCATCGCCTCGCGCTCCCCTTCCAACTGCTCTTGCGCGGCCCTCCAGGCGGCAACCCAGACCCCGCGCATGGCGGTCTCGACGGGTGTCGGCGTCGGCGGCGATGCAGCATGTTCCAGCTCGGTCCGGGCATCGCGCCATTGGTTCAACCATTTCGAAATATTGTTGGGGCTGCCGCCGCCGAGACGCGTGCGGATGCCGACGACGGTGGGTGCAACGCCTTCGGCGACCAACGCGTCGGCGGCCTCGTGGACCTGCTCGGAGGTGATGCCGGGACGTCCCATGGTGCGACTCCGTCGATGGTGGATCGGATCGCGGCGGTGCCGCCGCCGCAAATAACTTAATAATACTTAATTAACGCCATATGTAACGTTCAGATATGAGCAGGTCATGGGCCGGGAGCGACCACCGCTCCGCATGCGGATGCGCGAGAATGCGGGACCGTCGAAACCGCAGCAGGCCAACGCGATGAACCCCGATCTCCATCCGGTCCGGTGCCAATGGCTGCGCGAGGGCCACCACGGCGGCGCTCGTGCGCTCCAGGATCTGGCCTTGAACCTTTACAGCGGGCGTGCGTGGGCGGTGGACATGCGGCAGGTCTGCGGGCTGTCGGACGAGGACCGAGATGCGGCGCTCTCGCTGCGCATGGACGACCGGATCCTCGGGGAACGGAACTATGTCTTCATGGCGCAGTGCCGGGAGAGCGCGACGGCGCGACTCGGTCAGCCGCAAGCCGTCGGGGGTTGATGTGAGCGAACAGTCGGAGCTTTCGGATGGAGGTCCCGCGGACGCCGCGGGATCCTCCGATCACGCGCGTTTCATGCGGCGCCATTCGGTGCCGTGATCGTGCTGGGCGGGGAAATCATCGGGGAAGGCTGGAATCGGGTCATCGCCACCCGGGACCCAACCGCGCATGGCGAGATGGTCGCGGTCCGCGACGCGTGCCGGCGGATCGGGAACAACGGCTTGCAGGGGTGCGTGCTCTACACCAGCGGCCAGCCCTGTCCGATGTGCCTCGGTGCGATCTACTGGGCGCGGATCGAGCGCGTGTTCTACGGGTTCGGCACTCGGGATGCGGCCGGCATCGGCTTCGACGACCATTTCATCTACGAGCAGCTGGCAAGGCCGGCGGAGCAGCGTGCGATCCCCGAGATTCCATTGCTGCGGGCGGAGGCGCTCGAGATACTCGAAGCCTTCGCCGCCGATCCGGGGCGGGTGCGTTACTGAACTTGGCGTTCCGCGCGGACCGCCGGTTGTCCGGGCGCTCGGAGATGCTCGCGGGGCGATCCGGCGTGCACGGGGCCGCGAGCGGCGCGCCGGGCGATCCCGCACGATGACGACGGCGCCGGAATTTGGCACCTTTCGGCTCGATACGAGGACTCGACCATGACCGACCGGCCCGATGCGCGACAGCTTGAGCTTGTCACTCACGCCATCCTGGCGCCCTCAAGTCACAACACCCAGTGCTGGCTGTTCCGGTTGGGTCCGGAACGCATCGAGATCCTGCCCGATCGGGGGCGGCGCTGTCCGGTCGTGGATCCGGACGATCACCACCTCTTCGTCAGCCTGGGCTGTGCCGCGGAGAATCTGCTACAGGCCGCGCCGGCGCTGGGTTGGCGGGGCGAGGTGCGGTACCAGGGCGACGCGGGCGGATCGGTGGCGATGGCATTGGACGCGGGGCCGGTAGAGCGTTCGGCGTTGTTCGAGGCCATCGCGACCCGCCAGTCGACCCGCTGCGACTACGATGGCCAGCCGCTCTCGAACGCGGAGCTGCGCGCCCTGGAGGCGGCCGGGACCGGCGCGGGTGTGCGGGTCGTGCTGCTCACCGAGCGTGCGCCGATGGAGCGCGTGTTGGAGCTGGTGGTCGAGGGCAACCGCGCTCAACTGAATGATCCGGCCTTCCTCCGCGAGTTGAAGCACTGGGTCCGGTTCAATACCCGGCATGCAAAGGCTACGGCGGATGGGCTGTTCGCGGCCTGCACCGGCAACCCGAGCCTGCCCGCGTGGCTCGGACGCGCGCTGTTCGAGCACATTGTTTCAGCCAAGGCCGAGAACGCGAAGGCGGTGCGCCAGGTGCGCAGCTCCGCGGGTCTCGCGGTCTTCGTCTCGGAGATCGACGAACCGGTGCATTGGATCGAGGCGGGCCGTGCCTTCGAGCGCTTTGCCTTGCAGGCGACGGTCTTGGGGGTGCGCACGGCCCATCTGAACCAGCCGCTCGAGGTGCCCGCCCTGCGGTCCGAATTGGCCGCCGCGATCGGGCTCGACCGGGGGCGCCCGGATCTCCTTGTGCGCTTCGGTCGCGGGCCATTGATGCCGCGCTCCTTTCGGAGGCCGGCGAGTCATGTGGTCGTGGCGGGCCTTTGACCGGCGGATGACGTTTGAACGGCGAACAGATCGAGCACGCCTACCGGTTGGTGCGCGACGCCGTCCTCTTCACCAACCGCCGGCCGATCCTGATCGACAAGCAGGGGCTGTTCGGCAAGAAGGTCGAGTATCTGTCGATCCCCTACAAGAGCGTAGTGCGTTTCTCGGTGGAGTCGGCGGGGCATTTCGATCTGGAGGCCGAGCTCAAGCTCTGGACCTCGGGGATGTCGAACCCGATCCAGAAGACCTTCGGCAAAGCGGTCAACATCTACGAGGTGCAGGGGTTGCTGGCGGAGTATATGGGGCGCTGAAGACGTGTGGCGGCGGTTGTCCGTGCCTGCCGAGACGCCACCTCCATATCGAGGATGCGCACGGCGTTCGCTGCCGCTCTCATGTGCGAGCATTTCTCGCAAGCGTGATCCGAGAACCCTCAATCCTTTGGAGCAACCCGATGAGTTTTGCCTTTGGCGTGGAGATCGATCATCCGTTCGACGCGGCGGTGGAGCGCGTCGTGGCCGCCCTGGCGGCGGAGCATCTCGGGATCGTCAGCGACGTCGATGTCGCTGCGATCCTGAGAAAAAAGTTGAACGAAGACATCGGCGGCTATCGCATCCTGGGGGCCTGCGCGCCGGGCTTGGCCCGCCGCGTGATCGGCTCTCGGCCCTCGGCGGGGGCGCTGCTGCCCTGCAACGTCGTGGTTCGCGAGGTATCGCCGTCACGCACCGCCGTAGATTTCATGGATCCGGTTCCCGTGCTCGCCTTGGTCGAGGACGTGGTGGTCGATCAGGTCGCCGCCGAGGCACATGCCATTTTGGAGCGGGTCGCAACGGCACTGCAGGCATGATGATGAAATCGGAATGCGTTCATGACCGAGACCGAGAAGCCGAGTCCGAGTCTGATCGAGGGCAAGAATGCTCTGGACCTGGAGTCCTTACGCGACTTGTACGTCAGCCTCACAGGTGAGGAGCCGACGCCCGCGGAGCTGGCGGAGGCCAAAGCCATGCTGGAGGAGACCAAAGCAGAGGACACCGCCAAGGCCAAGTGTTAAGCCCTCACCGGCACTTCAGGAACAGGGGACGTGTCGAGGCCCACCTCCATCGCGACCCCTAAAGCCCGGCCGTCTCGGCTTGGTCCGACCACCCCCGCATGCGCTACCATGACTGGACGTTTATGCAGTTCCGGTCATCCGTCATGCCTCGATCCGATTTCTCTGCCCACGCGGTGAGCGCGGCGCGGATTCATCCGTTGCGCCCGGCACGCCGATGATCGCGCACGCCTGCACGTTCGCCCCGATCCCCTGCCCGCTCCCGCTCTTCGGCGCGCGCATCCCGGCCGGCTTCCCTTCGCCGGCGGACGACGATCTGGAAGGCACCATCGATCTGAACGAGCAGTTGATCCGGCATCCGGCCGCGACTTTCTTCCTGCGGGTGCAGGGGGACTCCATGACCGGTGCCGGGATCCGCGACGGTGATCTGCTGGTGGTGGACCGCTCGCGCGAGGCCAAGTCCGGGTCGATCGTGGTGGCGGCCGTCGACGGCGAGCTGACCTTGAAGCGCCTGAAAATCGCGGGTGGGCGGGTCTGGCTGGTGCCCGAGCACCCGGACTATGCGCCGCTGGAGATTCAGGGCGAGATGGGGTTGGTGGTCTGGGGCGTGGTCGCCCACGTCGTGCATTCGTTTTGATATTGCCGTCGCGTGTGATGACCTTGCCCGGTAGTGCTTGCCGGGCCGTTTGCTCATCCGCAACCCTCGAGGTGTCCGATGTCGCGTCCCATTTTTGCCTTCCTGTTGCTGCTTCTTTCCGCTGTCGTGGGTGCCGGCGACGCGCTTGAAGGAACCTGGTCCGCACCCAGTCTGTCGCGACCCGAGACTCCGATCGTGATCGGACTCCTGCCGGACGGCATTGCCACCGAGCAGATCGGCGACTACCGGGGCAGCGGGACTTGGACGCTGGAGGACGGGGCCGCCCGCATCGACTGGGGGAAAGGCTGGGTCGGTCTGTTGCGCCCGATGCCGGAGGGTGGTCATCGCCTGTCGACGTGGAAAGCCGGCTCGCCGCTGGCCGGCCCGCCCGATGACGACAAACCCGCGGTGCGCCTCTCGCCTGCGGGCGATTGAGATTGCGCCCGGCAGGTTGCCGCAGCCCCGCTCGCCGTCCGATCGAGAGAAGCCCGCCATGCTCGCCCTGGTCGACTGCAACAACTTCTACGCCTCCTGCGAGCGGCTGTTCCGGCCGAGCCTGGAGGGCCGTCCGGTGGTGGTGCTCTCCAACAACGACGGCTGTGTGGTGGCGCGCAGCAACGAGGCGAAGGCGCTCGGCATCCCGATGGGGGCGCCCTACTTCAAGTACGCCGCTGTTCTGCGCCGGGCCGACGCCGCCGTATTCTCCACGAACTATGCCCTCTACGGGGATCTGTCGCGGCGGGTGATGCAGGTGTTGGCGGGGTTCACCCCGCGCATCGAGATCTATTCGATCGACGAGAGCTTTCTGGATCTGGCCGGGGTCCGGGATCCCACCGTCCTGAGTCTGGAGATCGCCCGGACCGTGCGACGCTGGACCGGCATCCCGGTAGCGGTCGGGATCGCCCCGACCAAGACGCTCGCCAAGCTCGCCAATCGGCTGGCCAAGAAGGGCCAGGGACCGGCCGGTCCGGTGCTCGACTGGTCGGCGCTGCCGGACCCCGACGACGTGCTGGCGGTGGTTCCGGTGGAAGACCTCTGGGGCATCGCGGGTCGCTCGGGGGGCGCGTCTGCGCGCGATCGGCATCGCCGATGCGCTGGCGTTGCGCGAGGCGCACCCGCAGCGGTTGCGCGCCTCCTTCGGCGTGGTCGTCGAGCGCATCGCCCAGGAGCTGCGTGGGCAAGTTTGTCTGGCGCTGGAGGATGTAGCGCCGCCACGCCGGCAGGTCATGGTCTCGCGCAGCTTCGGGGCCGCGGTGACCGAGCCGGCCGAGCTGCGGGCGGCGGTCACGGCCTTCGCCAGTCGGGCCGGAGAGAAGCTGCGGGCGCAGCGGCTCGCCGCTCCGGCACTGACGATGTGCGTGCAGACCAATCCCTTCGATAGGGGCCGGGCGTTCTACGCCAACGCCGTGACGCTGGGTTTCCCGGTGCCGACGCAGGACAGCACGACGCTGGTGCGGGCCGCGACCCGCGGGGTCGAGCGGTTGTTCCGTTCAGGCGATACCTACCGCAAGGCCGGGGTGTTGTTGCCGGATGTGGTCCCGGCCGGTCAGGCTCCGGCGGATCTCTTCGCCGAGGTCGGCGAGGACGACCGTGCGCGGCGCCGTATGGCGGTGCTGGACGCGGTCAATCGCAGGTACGGGCGCGAGACCCTGCGGTTCGCGGGTCAGCTGTCCGGGTCCGGCTGGCGGCGACGCTCGGAGCGCGGCTCCGGGGTCTCGACGACACGCTGGGCGGGGTTGGCGACGGTGCGCGCGGGGTGAGCCCGGCGCAGTGTTCGAAACGGATCGCGGGATACTCGAGGGACGATCATGCGCGTCATCTACCTGGCAGGACCGCTCTTCACCGAAGCCGAACGCGACTGGCACCGCAAGACCAGACGTCTCCTGCTCGAGCAGGCGTCGCGCCGGGGCGAGCACGTCGAGATCATTTGGCCCTACGAGCTGATCGCGTCCGAGGAGATCGCCGCCTTGGGGGCCGAGGCACGTGCAGAGATCTTCCGGCGCTGCAAGGTCGGGCTCGACCGTGCCGATCTGCTGATCGCCCTGCTCGACGGCACCCAGGTCGACGACGGGACCGCGTGGGAGATCGGGTACTTCTTCGCCACCAAGGCGGCGGACGCGAAGATCGTCGGGATCCGCACCGACTTTCGGCGCGCGGGCGAATCCGAGCATGCGATCGTCAACGCCATGGTCGAGATGGCGTGCGACGTCATCGTGAACACGCAAGCAGGGCTTCAAGAGGCGGTGTTCGGACCCGACCGCGCTCACGATGTCGATGGTGAAATAGCGTATTCAGCAGGGATCGGGCGCGCATGATCGCGGATCTGCGGCTAAACTCCCCGAACAGACCATCACCTCCAGGAGATCGCGATGGACGACATGATGCAACCAATCCGTAGACAGGTGCGTCCCACCTGGCACCCCGACTTGGAGCCGCTCGACCCGCGCGAGGAGCTCACCGTCGAGTTGCCGCTGCTCGGCCTGGTCAGCGCCGGTCAGCCGGTGGTCGCGGTCGAGGAGCGCGAGACCCTGATGGTCCCTGCCCGTCTGGTGAAGCGGCATGCGGCCGAGCGTAGCTTTGCCCTGTACGTGCGCGGCGACTCCATGACCGAGGACGGCATCGACACGGGCGATCTGGTCGTCGTGGAACAACGCCCGACGGCGGAGAACGGCGAGACGGTGGTGGCCCGGATCGACGGCTATCAGGTTACGCTCAAGCGCTTCTATCGCGAGGACGAGGGGATCCGGCTGCAGCCGGCGAACGAGGCTATGGACCCGTTTGTGTTCGAGGAGGGCGAGGTGGAGATCCTGGGGGTGGTGTCGGGGGTGGTGCGGGCGGGGTGAGTGTGGTTGCCTCGGCATTTTCGAAGCAGAGGCCCATTCTGAACGAATGAAGTCCACTAAACTCGACTCACGTCCGAAATCGTCGTCTTGACCATTGCGAGCCTGCGTCTCGGCGTCGGGCCGTTCCTCGTCAGTTCGCGCGCGTGTCCTCGTCGGATATCGCCGCGATCAGCTCCGCTCCCTCGTTGCGTACGTTTCCGACTTCCCGTGTGACCGGGTGAAGCGCGAGCCGTGCGTCCGGACAGGGGCCAAGCAGGTCGCCGAGCGCATCCGGCTTGCTCGCCGGATCAAGCCAGCGGGCCGTGGCGTCGGGAGCGAGGATCGCTGGCATGCGATCGTGCAGCGCCCGCATGAGGTCGTTGGCCGCGGTGGTGACGATGGTGAAGCTGTCGATGCTCTCCCCGTCGTCGGGTCGGGTCCAGCGCTCCCAAAGCCCGGCGAATGCCAGGATGCTGCCGTCCGAGGCATGGATGTAATAGGGCTGCTTGCCGTCCGGGCGCTTGGCCCATTCGTAGAAGCCGTCGGCCGGGACAATGCAGCGACGCTTGCGATACGCCGAGCGGAACGAGGGTTTCTCGGCCAGGGTCTCGGCGCGGGCGTTGATCAGGCGGTTGGCGATGGTCTCGTCTTTCGCCCAGCTCGGGAGCAGGCCCCAGCGCAGCGTCTGCACGACCCGCTCCCCGCTCGGACGTTGGCGGATGACCGGCAACCACTGCATCGGGGCGGCGTTGTAGCGCGGGCTGACGTCCGCGATGTCGAGGGTCGCGCCGAAGATCTCGGCGAGGTCCCCGGGCGAGGTGAATTGGGCGTAGCGTCCGCACACGGGTGTCTCCCTCCGGGTCGGTCTTCGGTTGCTTGCGCGCCTAAGGGACAACGCATCGATCCGCGCGCGGAAAGCGGATCCATCGGCTTCTCCGGGTTGGGCGGTCGGGGTGCAGTCGACGCACCGCGCGTCCGGTCAGTTTACCGACCTCACCGCGTCGTTGATCGCGGAATCGCCGGCATCCCGCGACTGACCCTACTGCCGAGTCTGTCCCCAAGCTCGCATGACGGTCAGGCATAGCTTACACTTGCAGTGCTCGCGAAATTGCACGCCCCCACCGAGGGACCCACGGTCATGGATCCGACGCTCGTCCTCGCGCCACTCGTGAACGCACTTTGGTGGCTGATTCCGCTTGCGCTCCTCGGCGCTCTGCTCAAGTCCTCGCGGGTGAAAGGCATCGTGGGCGAGCACCTCGTGCGTTGGGCGCTCCGGCTTCGCCTGGACCGCGCGACCTATCGCGCCGTCCACGATCTCACCCTGCCGACCCCCGACGGCGCGACCCAGATCGATCATGTCGTCGTCTCGCGCTACGGAATCTTCGTGATCGAGACCAAGAATATGAAGGGCTGGATCTTCGGCGGCGAGCGTCAGGCGCAGTGGACGCAGAAGATCTATCGACACACGATTCGATTTCAGAATCCTTTGCTGCAAAACTACAAGCATGTGAAAGCCTTACAGGCGCTGCTCGATGTACCTCCCGAGACCATCCACTCGGTCGTTACGTTCGTCGGGGACAGTCGCTTCAAAACCCCGATTCCTGAGAACGTGACACAAGGTACCCGCTTCATCCGCTTCATCAGGTCCTTCCGCGAGCCGGTGTTCAGTGATGCGGCGGTCGAGGCCGTTCTGCAGCGCATCGCCGGCGGCCGGCTGAAGCCGGGGTCGGCAAACCACCGAGCGCACGTTAGGCGCCTCGAGACGCGAGCGGATCCGCTGGCGGAGCGCCGCTGTCCGAAGTGCGGCAGCCCGCTCATCCTGCGCACCGTAAAGACGGGACCGAGGGCCGGCGATCGGTTCTGGGGATGCTCGAGGTATCCGAAGTGCCGGGTGATGCAGCCGCTCGGGTGAGGAGTTCTTGATCGAAGCCGCAACCGGACTCACAAATGCTTGGTCGGGTACGGCTCGGCAAACAACGCGGGCTGCCCGCCGGTGTGCCGGAACAGCATGCGCGCATCGCTCGGGAAGAAACCGCGGCGGATGAGATCCAGCAGGATGCCCTCGGGGCGTGCGAAGATCCGGATCGCCTCGCGCTCGAGGTCGGTCAGCACCCCGTAGCCGGGACCGCAGTAGCAATCGTCGACGTGCACGTCCGCGGCGTCGACGGCGATGCGTGGGCCCAGCGCGGCACTTGCATCGCTCGCCAGGGCGGCCACGTGTGACTTCAGCACGGATGCCGGTTCGTCGATGCCGATCCCGAGCAGTGTCCCGCGGTAGCCGAAGACACGCTGCCCCAGGACCAGTCCGGCCTGGGTGCCGCCGCTGGAGCTGGCGACGACGATTCAGTTCGCATCGATCTCCTGTGCGAGGACCTCCTGCATCGCAAAGGCATAGCCCAACGCTCCGGTCGGACTGCTTCCCCCGTAGGGAACCAGTTACGGGGCGTGGCCCTGCGCCGCGGCGCTCTCGACGGTCTCCTCGAGGAGACGATCGCGGTCGCGGCGATCGGATGTCGTGACGATCCGCGCACCCAGAAGGTGATCGAGGAGCAGATTCCCGGACGCTTCGGCGGGGCGCTCGCCGGTCAACACCAGGATGCAGTCCATCCCGCAGCGGGCCGCCGACGGGGGGTCTGGCGACAGTGATTGGACTGCCAAGCGCTGGCGGTGACGAGGGTCCGGGCACCGCGGGCCTGCGCTTCGGCCACCAGGAACTCCAGCTTGCGGGTCTTGTTGCCGCCGAGCGCGAGGCCGGCCTGATCGTAGCGCTTGATGAAGAGCCGAGGACCGCCGAGCAGGGCGGAGAGCCGCGGTAGCGGCTCGATGGGCGTGGGTAGATGGGCCTGGCTCAGGCGGGGAATGGATGGGGCTGTCGTCGGTGGCTTCTGGGTAGGTCGGGACCGCTATCCGATCCATGACGCAATGGATCGCGAGCGAAGCTCCAGTGACCGCATCGATTCCGGCGTTTCTTGTCCCGGTGCATCGACCTGCCAACTCCGTGGAGTCGTTCACCCCTTGTCGGAGACCTGTCCAGCCTTCGAGTTACCCATGTCTGCGTTCGGGGTACGCTGCGTCCCGTTCGCTCCTGCGAGCGCTCCCTACTCCCTTGGTCCGACGACAAGAAGCGATACGGCACCGACCGAAGCGCCGGACGTGCCGAGTGCACCCCAATGGCGGACCGCATCAAACGCCACCCCCGCTGCGCCGAAAACTCGGCCAGGTGAAGGACACCAGGGCGGAGTCGCCTTCGCAGAGCCGGTCCATGATCCGCTCGCCGAGATAACGCTCCATCTCCTCGTCGGTCAGGTTGCCGATCAGGATCGTGGCACGCAGGTTCGCATAGCGGGTATCGAGCACGTCGAACAGCATCGCGCGGCGTTTATCGTCGCTGCCGATCGTCAGTCCGACCTCGTCGAGCACCAGCAGGTCGGGGTCGGTCAGCATGGCCAGCGCCTCGCTTTCCGAGCACGCCGCCCGCGTCGCGTAGGTGTCGCGCACCGTGCGCAGCGCGGCCGGGACGGACATGAACAGCCCCGTGTGGCCGGCCCGGATCACACTCGCGAGGATGGCACAGGCGAGATGGGTCTTGCCGGTGCCGGGACCGCCGAGCAGGAGCAGGCTGTCGCCGTGACAGGCGCCGGCGGCAAAGCGCGCCGCGTAGCTGCGACAGACCCTCAAGGCCTGCTGCTGCTCCGGCGTCGTGGCCCGATAGCTCTCGAAGGTCTTCGCGCCAAAGCGCGGGGGGATTCCGCAGCGTCCGACGGCCGATTCGAGCCGGCGTTGCGCCTCGTCCCGGCGTGCGGCCAGGAGTTGTCGGATCTCGCGGCGTCCGTGCTCCGCCAGCTCCTCAAGCGACATCAGCCGGCAGCAGCCAGGGGATGCGATCGAGCGGTGTCGCTCCGCGGGCGTAGTCTTTGTCGGCGAGTCGTCCGATCGGCTCATGCGGTGGCCTCTGCGTCGTGCGGGCCTGCAGGGTCTGCAGGCGCTGGATGAAGGTGGCATCCCAACTCGTGCGGCGCGATCCGGTGTCGGACCAGTAGGCGACGAACTCCTCGACCTGGTCCTGGACCCAGTCGCGTGCGATGCCCTGCTTGGCGGCCCAACTCAGGACCCGCGCACCGGGACCCCAGTCGGGCGGAATCGGGCGCGCCGGATCGGGTCTGCATTTCGGGGTCTGTTGCCCCCGGTGCGGGGGCGTGACGCCCCCGGTTCGGGGAGTCGGCACCGTCGGGTCGAGCGGATCCAAGGCGATCGCGGGTCCGTCGTCGAGGGGCATGGGTTCAGTCCCCCACGCCGTCTCCTCGTCGCGGGTCGGCACCTGCGCGGGGGATGTGCCGACCGCAAGGCGATAGAGGGTGCGCTGCGGCCGGCTGCGCGCGCGGTGGATCAGACCGCGCGCCTCGAGTGCCGCCAGACAGCGCGTGACGGTGCGCCGATCGAGCTCGGCGCGCGCGGCCAGGCGCGACAACGACGGCCAGCAGCCGCCCGCCTCGTCGGCATGTTCGGCCAACGCCAGCAGAACCAAGCGCTGTGCCGGCGTCAGTCCGCGGCAGTCCCAAGCCCAATCGCGTGCCGCTCGGCTCATGTCGGGCGCGCCTGCTCGGGGCGGCGTTGCAGCAGATCCACGACCTGGACATCCAGAGCGCGGGCGATGCGGCGCAGACTGGCGAGGGTCGGGTTGGCGTCGCCGGTCTCGATGCGGCAGATCCGGGCTTGCGAGGTGCCGGCGCGCTTGGCCACCTCGGCTTGGGTCCGACCGGATCGCCTGCGCAGGTGACGGAGGTTTCCTCCGATGGTGCTGTTCATTCCGGGCTCCGAATCACTGTCTGTCATGTCCCGGCCGGCGGGCTGGACCGACCGGTGCGTTGCCGCCGACGACATGGAACACGCGCCCGAGATTGTCCCGCCGGCAGCATGTTCGAAGCCTAGGCCGGTGCGGAAAGTGTCCTCGAACGCGGAACAGATGATAGGCCGATCGCGAACGCGGCGAAGCCGCTCTAGATGACGCTTTTCGACGCCTTTCGCGTGTTTTGGGTTTCTTGTCGGCCAACGGGAACAATGTGGCGCAGCGCGTCGGGCCGGGGCGGCCCAGCACGCGCACAGACGTGGACGAATCGGGGGATGAAGGCTGGCGCGGGCTTGGCGCTTTCGACCGGTCCATGCGGCGAGGATTGACGGACCGCTCGATCGACCAAGCGATCCCGGCAGGTAGGCCTTGCCGTGGGCCCGCGCGGCCATGCGGGTTCACCGTCACGATCGCGCTGCATCGGCATCGGTCGGTGTATTTCCGCAGAGACTTGGCCGCTCGCGCACGAGCGGCCGTCCTCGGATCAGGACGATTCGAGCATCGTCGCGATCGTAAAACTGATCAGGCTCAAGATCAGCATGATGAATCCGATGGTCAAAATGATGTTGTCGGGCATGTCCGACAGGAACTCCACCAGGTAGAGCGGGGCGATGGCGGCGAACATCAGCACCGAGCCGAGCACCCGCAACAGGCTACGTTGCTGGCGGTGGCAGCGCTGGACCGCCGGCGGCGCAGCGGCCATCGCGGGAAGATCGATTCGATGATCGGGATGCGCGTGTTCGAACGCGTTGTGGTTCTTGAGATTGATGCCGCCGATATCGATGCTCAGCGACGGCATCGCCACGTCCGGCGGCTTCGGCTTAGGCACGCTGTCGCCCATGATCCCGCGAATTGTCGATCGGATTTCATCACTCTTGTCGACCATCGAAAAAACCTCCGCTGTTCCGTGATCCAAAGTCGGTACATCGTGTCGAGCGCGTCGGATCGTCGCCCGAGGCATCGACCGGGTCAACGCAAAAACGCGTCGAGCAACCGTCATTCCGGGTCGGACTCGCGGAACCGTGCACTCGGTCACGCTCAGCTCGCCAGCCTGACGAGCTCCAACACCGGTGCCTTGCGGACGTCTTCGCTGCTGCGATAGAGGCTGTAGAGCGCCGCGACCAGCTTGGCCTTCTTCGCCGGCGTCAAGGTCGCGCCGATCTCGTCGAGTCCGCCTTCAACCGACTCGAGCAGGGTTTCCAGCAGATCCACGTCGACCGGACCCCGAACCATCGCGTCCGTGCCGTCCTCGGCGCGCCCCTGCCCGGTCGCCAGCCAGAGCAGGGACACACCAGCTACGCGGGCGATATCGACCAGCTTGTCCGCCCCGGGAACGCTCGCGCCCGCGAGGTACTTGCGGAAGATGCTCTCGGAAATCCCGCACTTTTGCGCGAATGCATTCGTGGACAGCACGCCCTTCGCGAGTGCCAGGCGCGTCGCGAATCCGGCGGAATCCCAGAAGACTTCGCGATTTAAATCAGAATCTTGCTTGTCCATCGTCATGGCCATACCACCCGAGTCGAGCGCCGAGAAATCGCGTTATAGTGCTCTTAACGACGTTTATTGCGCTTTTTTATTTGACAAGTTCGTTTTATACGCACGATTATAGCACCGTCAACATGTTTTTCTGCCGTGAGAACGAAGATGACGGACACGCACTCTACCCCCGACGGGGAACCACCCCGGACAAACCCTGCGGCGTACCAAGATTGCGAGGTCGATACCCTGAATCTGATGTGGCTGCTCGGTGCCCGCGAGCTGGCGCGTTCGGACGCCGAAAAGGCCGTCTTGGTCTATGGTCTCGACCGGGAGGTGCTGGAGATCCTGCGGCACGCCTCGCTCACGATGCTGCGCGAGCTGGCCGCTTCGGGCGTGCTGTTGTTTCGACCGCGCTTTCGCGTGTGCTGGCTGCAGGACCGTCTTCGCACGACCGGGCCGTCCGCACTCGGGTTGGGGCTGCAGGTGATTCTGCTCGCCGCCGAGGAGGTCGCGCAGCCATGAGACTTCGGCATCACGCCAGGACGCAGCTGGCGATCGCCTTGATCCGGCGCGGCATGCGCACCTCGCTTGTGGCGCGGATCAGCGGTCTGCGGCCGGCCGTGCTGCGCGAACTGCACTACGAGATCCACGGCTGCAAGCCTTTGCCCGGTCAGCTGCCGAGCACCGCCACGCTCCTCGGCACGGCGCGTCGCCAGGCCAACGCATCATTGTTTACGGGCCTGTATCGCGCCTTCGGCGGGGCGGCGGTTCAGCGATGCATCGACATCGAGGCGCTGCTCACGGGGCACCGCCTCTATCTGGAGCAGATGGCGGGGTTGACGGGATCCGACACGCTCGGCCCACCCCTCGACATCAACCAGGGCTGGGTGATCGCCCGCGACCTCACCACGGGGCTCGTGCTCTTCCGCACCTGCGAGCCCTGCGCGATCCCCTACGTGGCAGGGGCGTTCTCGCGCCGGTCCGTGGATTGCCCGATCTGCGCGTTGAAGGTGTCTCGGACGGGGCGTGACCGCAAGGACGACGCACCGACGGAGCCCCTCGCCTCCTCGGCGGCCAAGCAAGGCAAACCGAATCGAGACGCGAAAACACACTCTTGACCACGAACCGCTTTTCTCGACCGGCGCGATCAGATTCAGCCGAACGCTATTCGGACTCACGACACTGCGGGTGCTCGCTGACGCGCAACGAACCGATCACATCATGGAGATCCCGCATGCCAACCTGCGTCCTGCGTTTACGAACTGTCTTGGAGCGTACCGGCTACAGTCGCTCCGGACTCTATGCCCGCATCGCCGCCGGGTTGTTTCCGCGTCCGATCGCGCTCGGTGCGCGCGCGTCCGCTTGGCCCGAGCATGAGATCGACGCGGTGATCGCCGCGCTGATCCGTACTATCGACGATGAGGATCTGCGCACCCTGGTCGACGGTCTTCATACACAGCGATCGACCTTCGGACTCGGCGGCGATTCCGGCGCCGTCGTTGGCGCGGCCGTCGCGTCTTCGCCCCCTCCAAAGTCGCACGCGCTGCGCAGAGCAGGCTGAAACGTGCGGCGTCTTTCCGATTCGGTGCGGTGCAAAGGCGAACCGGTGCGGATCGCGGACACCCTGCCCTCCCGTGACGGCGAGTGGAGGCGGTCCGCGTGATCTTCGTCGACGGCGCAATCGACTCGACCGCCCGCGGTGACGCCTACGACGCAATGGCGCTGGCGGTTCTTCGGAGAGTACGGGATGCGCCTTTGGGTGGTCGAGCCGACCGCGCGATCGGCGACGCGCCCGGTATCGGCTAAACCGGCTACCGAATCGAAAGTGGCCGAGGAGGCTCCGAGGCCGTGAAGCACCTTTGGGCACCGGCACCTATCGTCACATGCGAGGTCGACCGACGTCTGCAAGCGGCGGATCGCACCCGTCCGCGTCGACATAGGGCTGTCATGTGCAAGCCGTCATCCAGCACCAGCGACAACAACAAGGCGCGATCGGAGAAGCGTGCCGTCGCGACCAACCAACGCGCTTTTTCGCGCAGCCGACAGGGTCGCTTGGTCGGTATGCGATCGGCATCGACATTGGCAGGGTAAACATCAGCCGGAAAAATTGCGAAATACACCGGCAATGGACGTCGAGGTGGTCCCGACGAGGTGCGGCGATCTCTCATGGAAGATCACACGCTGGACGAAGAGAACATGGATTGCCGACTGCAGGCGTTCGGGATCTGCTACTTTGTCCAAGGACGGCTTGGGAAAGCCCGAAGCATTTTGTGGGTACGTTTGTGGGTATATCGACTATCTTGCTATTATTTTTCTTTTTAGATCAAGTCTTTAAGTAAAATTAGTGGCGGAGAGGGAGGGATTCGAACCCTCGATAGGCTGTTAACCTATACACACTTTCCAGGCGTGCTCCTTAAGCCACTCGGACACCTCTCCGCGGGGGTTTCGCGCATCGCGCTCGGGTGGACGACTCTTGGGCCATCCGGCGCTATGATCCGCGAGCCGCGTAGAGTACAGGAAGGTGTCGTCGCGTTCAAATCCCGCTCGACGAATCGTCATGGACGCGGGGTCGGCGGCGGGATATGTCCTGTCCGAAATCCACCGAGAGAGACTTCCGCAAGCACATGGTTTCCCCGAAAGACCCGGCGCATCCGGCGATGGCCGATGTTGCCGATCGTTGCCGCCTGTATCAGCTCGCTGTCCAGAACCCGCGAACGGAGATCGATTTCGTCGATCGGACCTTTCGGCAATTGCGCGGGCGAAGCGCTCGGATGCTGCGGGAGGATTTTTGCGGGACGGCCGCGGTGTGCTGCGAGTGGGTGGGTCGGCGCAAACGCAATCGGGCCTGGGGCGTGGACCTGGACCCCGATGTCCTGGCCTGGGGGGAGCATCATAATCTCGCGGCATTGGACGCGTCCGCACGGGCACGCGTCGCCTTGATCGCGGGAGATGTCCGCGAGGTGGAGACGCCCTCCCCCGATATCGTGTTGGCGATGAATTGCAGCTACTGGCTGCTCAGAGACCGGTGTCATCTGCTGCGCTATTTCGAACGGGTGCGCGACACCTTGGCCGTGGGAGGGATCTTTTTTCTCGATGCCTTCGGTGGTTACGATACCTTTCGCCTGCTCACCGAGGAGCGGCGTGTCGCGGACCCGCAGGGCGGCAGCTTCACCTATATCTGGGAGCAAGCGGCCTACGAACCCGTGACCGGCAGGCTGGTCTGTCATATCCACTTTCGGTTCGACGACGGATCGGCGTGGCCACGTGCCTTCAGCTACGATTGGCGGCTGTGGACCTTGCCGGAGATCCGCGAGCTGTTGGCGGCGGCCGGTTTTTCGCGCGTGATGGTCTATTGGCAGGGATGGGATGCGCGCGGCAAGCCGGACGGTGTCTTCGTGCCGGTCGAAAGCGGGGAGCCGGACGCCGGCTGGATCGCTTATCTGACAGCGGAGAAATAGGCGCCGGCGGGCAACGATGCCGGGATCCACGCATCCCCCGGCCCGCGGTGCGGTCGCGATCGGGGAGTCCGGGGTCCGGTTCTTCGCGGACGCCGAATGGATCAGCAAGCAACGCGCAAACGGACGGCATCCAGACGCGTCAGGATGAAGTCGGCGACGGCCTCGGGCGAGTTGAGGGGGAGCACGACGAGCGATGACTCGACCGCGAGGGCGACGTCGGTGGCCACGGCGATGATGCCCGGATCATCGGGATAGAGCGGCGCCTGCCCGGTGGCCGGGCGATAGACCTCGATCTTCGGATAGTCCGCGTGCTTGAAGCCTTCCACCAGGATCAAATCGAGACGCTCGAACTCGAATCGCGAGAGCATCCGATGGAGATCCGGATCCTCGCCCTGCACCGGATTGCGAACCTGCAACGCCCAGCGTGCCTTCGAGGCCAGCAGGGTCTGCTGCGCACCGGCCTCGCGCACCTCATAGCTGTCCTTGCCGGGCACGTCCAAGTCAAAGCGATGATGTGCATGTTTGAGGTAGCCGACCCGCAGACCGCGACCGTCGAGGGCGGCGACGACCTGCAGCACCAAGGTGGTCTTGCCTGTCCCGCTCGGGGCGACGAAGCCGACCACGGGAATCATTGTCTCGCCCATCAGGTTGTTCCTCGGTGCACGTAGGGGGCGGCATCGTCCCTTCGGGGAGGGCCTGTTCAGCGCTATTCTAGACCGGTCACATGCGGATGTTTCACCGCGTTGCACGCCCCGTGCCTTGGACATTTCTCGGCGGCCGGCGCAGAATGTCGCGAAGAAGCGGTCGGTCCGAATCCCGGTCACGACCGACGCAGCGCACCACCGCGCGCCCTCGCGAAATCCAGTCCCTCGACGACATCGTCACGAAGAAAAGACTCCCGAATCCATGGCTCAATACATCTTTACAATGAATCGGGTCGGCAAGATCGTGCCGCCCAAGCGCGTCATCCTACGCGACATCTCTCTGTCCTTCTTCCCGGGCGCCAAGATCGGCGTGCTCGGTCTGAACGGCTCGGGTAAATCGACCCTGCTGAAGATCATGGCCGGTCTCGACACCGAGATCGAGGGCGAGGCGCGGCCTCAGCCCGGCATCAAGATCGGCTTCCTGTCCCAAGAGCCCGGGCTCGACCCGACCAAGGACGTGCGCGGCAATGTCGAGGAGGCGCTCGGCCACATCACGGCGGCCTTGGAGCGGCTCGACGCGGTCTATGCCGCCTACGCGGAGCCGGATGCGGACTTCGACGCCCTCGCGCAGGAGCAGGCCGAGCTCGAGAACCTGATCGAGGCCACCGACGGGCACAATCTGGAACGCACGCTCGAGGTCGCCGCCGATGCGCTGCGCCTGCCGCCCTGGGACGCCGACGTGACCAAACTCTCGGGCGGCGAGCGCCGCCGGGTCGCGCTTTGCCGGCTGCTGCTGTCCAAGCCCGACATGCTGCTGCTCGACGAGCCGACGAACCATCTGGACGCCGAATCGGTCGCCTGGCTCGAACGCTTCCTGCACGAGTATCCCGGCACCGTCGTGGCCGTCACCCATGACCGTTATTTCCTCGACAACGTCGCCGGCTGGATCCTGGAACTGGACCGCGGACACGGCATCCCCTGGGAGGGCAACTATTCCTCCTGGCTCGAGCAGAAGGAGCAGCGCCTGGAGCTCGAGCAGAAGCAGGAGCAGGCCCGCATCAAGTCGATGAAGCACGAGTTGGAATGGGTACGCTCCAACCCGAAGGGCCGCCACGCCAAGAGCAAGGCGCGCATGGCCCGTTTCGACGAATTGCAGTCGCAGGAATTTCAGGCCCGCAACGAGACCAACGAGATCTACATCCCGCCCGGCCCGCGTCTGGGCGACCTGGTGATCGAGGCCGAGGGACTGAAGAAGGCGTATGGCGACAATCTGCTCTACGACAATCTCTCCTTCACCCTGCCCAAAGGCGGCATCGTCGGCATCATCGGCCCGAACGGGGCCGGCAAGACCACGCTGTTCCGCATCCTGACCGGCCAGGAGACCCCGGACGGCGGCACCATGCGGATCGGCGAGACGGTGCAGATTGCCTATGTCGATCAGAGCCGCGATTCGCTCGACGACAGCAAAACGGTCTGGGAGGAGATCTCCGACGGGGCCGACAACATCGTCGTCGGTCGCTACGAGATGTCCTCGCGCGCCTACTGCAGTCGCTTCAATTTCAAGAGCACCGATCAGCAAAAGCGCATCGGCGATCTCTCCGGCGGGGAGCGCAACCGGGTCCATCTGTCGAAACTCTTGAAGAGCGGCGGCAACCTGCTCCTGCTCGACGAGCCCACCAATGATCTGGACGTCGAGACACTGCGTGCGCTCGAAGAGGCATTGCTGACCTTCCCGGGTTGCGCGGTGGTGATCAGCCATGATCGCTGGTTCCTCGACCGCATCGCGACCCACATCCTCGCCTTCGAGGGCGACTCGCAGGTGACCTGGTTCGAAGGGAACTATGCGGACTACGAGGCCGATCGGCATCGGCGCCTGGGCACCGAGGCGGATCAGCCGCACCGGCTCAAATATCGGAGGCTTACCGCCTAGTCGGCCGCGGGGCCTTCTGCGCCTGACCATGAGTCCGCGTCTGAACCGATTGATTCGGCATCCCTGGAGACCCTGGCGAATAGTCCCGGCCTCCACGCACTCGGCCACTCGGGGTTTTCTGATCGCCCTGAGCGGCAGCCTCCTGACCTTTGGCCTGGTGGCCTGGGACTATCGCGAGCGGATGTCCGCGATGGCGACCGATTCAAGCAGACACCAGGTCGAGCTCGGAGTCCTGCTCGCCTTGGCACTGGTTGTCGCGATCGCCACGATTACGATCGCGCTCCTCTACTATTGGCGTTTCCGCACCCTCGCACGCGCGGAGCTGCATGACCTCGCCGACCTGGACGCCGCCGGCGAGACCTTGCGCGCCCTGCTGGGCACCGTCTCGCACGGGGTGATCCTGACCGACGTCGACGGTCGGATTCGCTTGTTCAATCCGGCTGCGGAGATCCTCTTCGGGCGCCTTTGCGAGGAGACCTTGACCCTACCGATCGAGATGCTGATTCCGGATCTTCGACTGTCGGAGGTGATCGACAGCGCTCGCGCCAGCGCGGGACTCGGATCGCAAGTGCTGCACCTCTCCGGCGTGCGGGCGGATGATCGGCACTTCCCGATGCGCTTGCTGACCCGGCCTCTGACGCTGGACGGGGAGGATTTCCGACTGCTGATCGCCGAAGACATGACCGACCTCGAGCGCAGCGAGCAACGCATGGAGTTTCTCGAGCAGCGCGACCCGCTGACAGGGCTTCAAAACCGCCCGACCTTCGAGCGCATCCTCGGTGCCGTAACGCCGCTGCGCGGCAAGAACCCCAAGCACGCCCTCTGCTTGATCGATATCGACCGTTTCAAGGTCATCAACGACTCCTTCGGGCACGCTGCCGGCAACAAGGTCCTCGAACAGCTCGGGCAGATCGCCAAAACCAAGTTGGGCACCGCGACCGCGCTCGCTCGCTTGAGCGGAGACGAGATCGTCGCCCTCTTCGTCGGCGATGCGGCAAACCAGGCAAAAGGGCTTTGCGAGGATCTGATTCGCACGACTCGCAATTTTCTATTCACCTGGCAGGAACGCTCGTTCGACATCACGCTGAGCATCGGCTTGGTCGTCTTCGACCCCGCGAAGATGAGCGCTGTCGATGCGCTCGGACACGCCGACATCGCCTGCCGTACCGCCAAGAAACAGGGCCGGGATCGCATCCATGTCTATGGTCATCGCGATGCCGAGAGTGTCCGTCACCGCGGAGATCTCGCCCTCCTGCCCGTCATCGGGCGTGCGCTGAGCGACGGGCGATTCCGGATCATGGCGCAGCCGATCCAACCGCTCAACGGCACCGATCAGCCGATCCACTACGAGATCCTGGCCCGGATGCAGGACGAGAAGGGCAATGCCGTCGTGCCGGACGCCTTTATCCCGGCGGCCGAGCGTCACATCCTCATGCCGACGATCGACCGGTGGATCGTCACGCATGTCTTCTCCCACCAGTCCGAGCAGCTCACCGCTTGGCACGCGGCGGTTCCCGATCGCTTCATGCTGGCGATCAACCTGTCCGGGACCACCCTGATGGACGAGGGCTTCACGGCGTATCTCAAGCGTCAGTTCGCCGAGTACGCGATCCCCTACGCCAGCATCTGCTTCGAGATCACGGAGACGGCCGCCGTGGCGGATCTACGCCGCGCGCGGACCTTCATGCAGGAGATGCGCGCGCTCGGGACATCCTTCGCGGTCGACGATTTCGGAACAGGTTTCGCTTCCTATGCCTACCTGAAGCTCCTGCCGGTGGACTATCTGAAGATCGACGGAAGCTTCGTGCGTAATCTGGAGACCGACCCCGTCGATCGTGCGCTCGTTTCGTCCATCAACCACATCGGCCATGTGTTGGGCATGAAAACCATTGCGGAATGGGCCGAGACACCGGAGCTCATCGAACGACTCCGCGCGATGGGTGTGGACTATGCGCAAGGTTTCGGGGTCGGACGGCCGTTGCGGCTGGAGGATCTTCGGCTGCATCGCGCCTTGCGACAGGATTCACCCGAGCGGCCCCCGGCGGCTGCGCTGACCGGCTCGATCGCGCATTGAGACCGGCGCGCGACGGGCGGATCCGCCGAGCGACGGATGTTATCGAACACGACGGATAGCGATATGGGCGCAAAGAAACGACTCCTCCAACGCGCAGAGACCCTTCTGGAGCGTCTCGCGGTCCTGCTTCCGGCCGGCACCGATGCCCCGGACTGGACCGCCCACGCCTTTCGGTGGCGCAGCCAAGGCGATCGCGGCTGGTTGCAGGCGGTGCCCGCACCGCACCGAATCGACCTCGACGACCTGCTCTGTCTGGATCGACAGAAGGCCGAGATCGAGCGCAATACCGCGCAGTTTCTCGCCGGTCGCGGGGCCAACAACGTCCTGCTGTGGGGCTCGCGCGGGACCGGCAAGTCCTCGCTGATCAAGGCCGTCTTCAATGCGATGCGCGATCGCGGGCTGCGTCTGATCGAGGTCGACAAGGACGACCTAATTCAACTCCCCGAGATCCTGGAGCTGATTCGCGACCGCCCGGAACGCTTCATCCTCTTCTGCGACGACCTCTCCTTCGAGGCCAGCGAATCCGGCTACAAGGCGCTCAAGGCCGCCTTGGACGGCTCGATCACAGCGACCCCGGAGAACCTGCTCATCTACGCCACCTCGAACCGCCGCCACCTCCTGCCGGAGCTCCAGTCGGAGAACCGGGAGGCCCGTTTCATCGACGGGGAGCTGCATCACGGCGAATCGGTCGAGGAGAAGATCTCGCTCTCCGATCGGTTCGGGCTCTGGGTCGCCTTTCACCCCTTCAGTCAGGCCCAATACCTCGCCCTTGTGCATCACTGGCTTGCCCGTCTCGCCACGACATCCGAAGCGTCGGCATCCGAAACCGACGCATCCGAGCGGCGCGAAGCGCTCGAGCGCGCCGCGCTCCAATGGGCCCTGCGTCGCGGCTCGCGCAGCGGTCGCACGGCATGGCAGTTCGCGCGCGATTGGTCCGGACGCGAGTGATCGTTTCATCGTTTCAGGATCCGCTTACACCGCACGCGTCTGCCCGATCGGCCGCCTTCGAGCGGATCGACCGGCGTCCCGCGACTGCAACGAAAGCCCCGATCTGCGAGACGTCTGCGCTCGGATAGAGATCGCCGCACGTGCGTCGCCGCGCTCGGCGCGGCGCAGAGCGGCGGGGTTCCTGCTGCGTCTGTCCGACGGCGGCGGACTTCGCGACCGACATCAGGCAAACTCGGGCAGCGGCGATCGTGTCGCCTTCATCGGAGCACTCATCATGTTTGAACGCGGACTTCTGGGCGTGGCGTTGATCTTGATCGCGACGGCTGCCTCGGCACTCGGCAGCGATGGCTTGGTGGTGTCGACAAGCCCGCACGGGGTCGCCGAGACAGCGGACCGTGCCGAATCGGCCATCACCGAGCGCGGTCTCGGGGTCTTTGCACGCATCGATCACGCGGCGGGAGCCCGCAAGGCCGAGCTGGAGCTGCCGCCAACCGAGCTACTGATCTTCGGGAACCCGAAGGCCGGTACACGACTCATGCAGTGCAGTGCAACGGTCGCGATCGATCTGCCGTTGAAGCTGCTGATCTGGGAAGGAGCGGACGGCGTCACGCAGGTGGCCTACAACGCGCCGGTTTGGCTCGACGCACGACATGGACTCGGCGATTGTGCCGCCGTGCTGGAGAACGTCGAAAAGATGCTGTCGGAGATCGCCGCGGCCGCTGCAGAGTAGGCGGGCGGATCGAATCGGGGCACGCATCTCGGCGTCGACGGGAGTCAAGCCATGACCTCACGGGATCCACGCCCGGACACCCCGCCGCCGCTCTGGGAGGTCGTCCCGATCGGCGAGTATGCGGTTCCGAGCACTCTCGATTCGGCCACCGTCCGTAAGAAATGGTCGGCGCTCGGGCGCGTGTTCGGCATGGGTTCCAAGCGGGTGCAGTCGCCCTTGAGGGCCGAGACGGATCTGCGTGCACTCCCTCGGATCAAGCTCGAGCATCTGGCGCCTCCGATCGACTGGTCGCACGGCGCGGCGGCTCTGGAGGACGCGCTTCGGGATCGGGCAGCGGACGGGGCGCCCGCGTCCTGCGTGCGGGTCCTGGTCGGTCAGCCATTCGCCGGTCAGGCCGAGATCCTGGAGCAATGGGCCCTCGCGCACGAGGCCGCCGTCATCCTGCCGCCGAACCCCGAGGCAATCCTCGCCGGCGACACGAGCCCGCTCGATGACTGGGTGGGCCGCATGGAAGCGCAGCCGGATTGTCCCTGGGTCTTGCCGCGCTTGGAGCATTGGTACTTCCGCCATGCCGGGGGTTTGCGATTGGCACGCCGCTTGTTCGAGGCGGCGTTCGCGGGTCGTCTGGGTCGCGGACTGATCGGCTGCGACAGCTGGGCGTGGGCCTATCTGCAGCGGATCTGGCCGTTTCCGGGGGTCGAGGTGCTGACGCTGCAGGGGTTCGACGGGCGCAGGCTAGGCGTCTATTTTCTCGAGTCGGCGCGCGCGGATCGCGACAAACCGGTGCGCTTTTGTCATGCCAAGACAGGCGAGAATCTGCTACCCGATCCCGACTCCGATTCCGAGCGCGATACGCCCGACCGGGATGACTTTCCGGTGAGTGTCGAGCTCAAGCGCTTGGCCGCGCATTGTCGCGGCAACCTCGGCATCGCTCGCATCTACTGGCGCAACCGGCTACGGGCGGAGCCGGACGGGGACGATGACACGACCGAGGACGTCGATGCCGATAAATCCGCCATGCACCCCGACGAGGAGACCGTCTGGCTGTCCGCGGGCATCGAGGATCCTGTCCTTCCCGCCGAGACCGGCGAAGAGGTCGTCCTCGTCCTGCATGCGCTCTTGCTGCACAACGGCCCGCCTGAAGGCGTGCTGCCGGAGCTGCTTCCGCTGTCGCAGGACCGAATCCTGTCGATCCTGCTGAGGATGAAGGATCTCGGTCTCGTCCAAGCGCACAGCGATCGCTGGCGCATCGCCCCACTCGGGTATGCGACAGCCCGAGAGGCCCTGCGTGCCCGTGGCTACTTGATCGACGCCTTCTGATTTCGGGGGATTCCGACCGATGCAGAACAACACCGATATCATCCGTCTGTTCAAGGTGCTCGACCCCGCAGCCCTCCTCGAGCTCGGGTTGATCCTACTCGGCGCAACGCTCTTGATCCTCGCCAATCAGACCCTGGTTCCTTGGATCGCAAACCGGCTTCACGGTCGTTATCGGCTCTACCTTTTGGCGATGGTGCCCTTGATGCGGCTGGCCATCATCATCGTCGCCTTCGTCTTGATCGTGCCGCTGATCATCGAGCCTTCGCTCCAGAACATGGTCGCCGTGCTCGGCACCGTGGGGCTCGCGGTCGGATTTGCCTTGAAGGACTATGTGAGCAGCCTCATCGCCGGCGTCGTCGCCGTCATCGAGATGCCTTATCGGCTCGGCGACTGGATCGAGATCAACGGCACCTACGGCGAGGTCGCGAAGGTCGGCATGCGAACGGTCCAGATCGTGACGCCGGACGATACGCGGGTCTCGATCCCCCACCTGAAGCTCTGGAACGAGTCCATCTTCAACGCGAACAGCGGCGGGCCGGAGCTGCAATGCGTGGCGGATTTTTATCTCCATCCGCTGCACGACGCCGGCGCGGTCGTGCAAGCGCTCCAAGACGTTGCCCTCACCAGCCCCTATCTCCAGCTCGATCAGCCGATCGCGGTCGTGGTTTGCGAGCAGCCTTGGGGCACCCACTATCGCCTGAAAGCCTATCCGATCGACCCGCGCCAGCAGTTTCGCTTCGTCTCCGATTTGACGGTGCGGGGCAAGGCGATCCTGGCGCAGCTCGGGGTGAAGCCGAGTGCGGTCGCAAGTGTCCCGAACGCGAACGCCTGACGGTCTCGAGTGGGGCGATGACGGCACGCGAATGCGTTACGGACGTTTTCACGCCATGGAGCACCGAGGCACCACGAAGAGACTCGATGACGGACTCACGGGCGAGGAGGTCCGACGATGAAGATGCATGACGCTCGAGGTGGCACCGGGAACCCGTTGAAACAGCCGCCCTGGCTGGAGAGCGCCGAGGGCAAGATGCGGCGGGTCGGCGTCGAGCTGGAAATGAGCGGGCTCGGGCTCGATGTGCTGGCCGGGTGCGTGGCCGGCTTCTTCGGGCTCGAGATCAGATCCCGCGGGCGTTACGAGCGCGTGCTCGAAGGTGATCCGGCGGGCGAGTGGATCGTCGAGCTGGACTACGACCTGCTCAAACGGCTCGGCCGCGAGACCCATGCCGACGACACCCTGGAGGGAGAGCTGGCTCAGGCGGCCGAGGGTGCCCTCGCCTGGGCCGCAGAGGCGATCGTCCCCGTCGAGGTGGTCGGCCCGCCGCTGCCGTTGGAGCGGCTCGGGGAGGTCGAAGGGCTCATCGTTCGTCTGCGCGAGGCGGGCGCCAAAGGCACCTCCGACAGCCTCGTCAACGCCTTCGGCATGCAGTTCAATCCAGAGGTACCCGCCACCGACCCGGACACCATCGCGGCCTACTTGAAGGCATTCCTGTGTCTGTCCGACTGGTTGGTCGAGCGTGCGGACATCAATTTCGCGCGCAGGGTCACGAGCTATGTCGACCCCTTCCCGCCGGACTACATCCGCAAGGTGATCGGCCCCGATTACCGTCCCGATCTGTCGGTGCTGATCGACGACTACCTTGCCGAGAACCCGACCCGCAATCGCATGCTCGATATGCTGCCCTTGTTTCTCTTTCTCGACGAGGAGCGCGTGCGCAAGGTCACGCAGGATCCACTCGTGAAGGCGCGGCCCACCTTTCATTACCGTCTGCCCGATTGCGAGATCCACAAACCGGACTGGGGCTTGTATCTCGCCTGGAACGACTGGGTGGAAGTGGAGCGATTGGCCGCCGATCCGGCGCGTCTGACCGGCTGTTGCGCAGCCTATCGCACCTTTCTCGATCGGCCGATCGAGCGCTTGCTCGACGCGTGGAAGGACACTCTGGAGGCCGAGTGGCTCGGGCGCCCCTGATCGCAATCACCGGACCCGCGCGCGGCGCCTTCGGCCCTCGCCTGCTGGTCGCCCTCGCGGTGCGCCTCTACGGGGGGCGGCCCCTGCAGGTTCGCCCGGGCGACACCCCGAAGCGCTTGACCTATCAGGGCGTCGTGGTCACCGGCGGTCACGATGTCGAGCCCGTTCTCTATGCCGCCGAGCCGGAGGTCGAGCCGAATTACGACAGGGCACGCGATGCGCTCGAAACCGAGGTGATCCAAGATGCGCTCGACCGCGGCTTACCTCTGCTCGGGATCTGCCGAGGCGCGCAATTGCTCAATGTCTGCCGTGGCGGATCCTTGTTTCAGGACCTGCACTCGCATCGGCACAAGACGTCGCATCGCTGGACGGTCCTTCCGCTGAAGACGCTCTGCGTGGAACGCCCGGCCACGATGATCGCTCGCCTCCTCGGCCCCGGTCGTCACCGAATCAATAGCCTGCACAACCAGGCCATCGACCGACTCGGAGAGGGTCTGCGCGTGAGCGGTCGGGATCTCGACGGCATCGTCCAGGCGATCGAAGATCCGAGAGCCGACTTTCTGCTCGGCGTGCAATGGCATCCGGAGTTTCTGATCTATCTGCGGCGTCAGCGCGCCCTATTCCGAGCGCTCGTCGGACACGCGCGCGCTTTGGCCTGACCGAAACCATTCTTACGCTATGCTTCGGCCAAGCGTTTCATCCCGGCAGCGACACCAAGGGCGGTGATCCACGATGGCTCAGCAAGAACCCAAGACCCTATCCTTGGCGCTCGGCAGCGGCGGAGCGCGCGGACTCGCGCACATCGGCATCATCGAGTGGCTGACCGAGCACGGCTATCGGATCGGCTCCATCAGCGGCGCCTCGATGGGCGCCTTGGTCGGCGGGATCTATGCGGCCGGCGAGCTCGATGCCTATAAGCACTGGGTGTGCGCGTTGCGCCGCGGCGACGTCCTGCGGTTCGTGGATCTTGCCTTCAGCGGGGCCGGTTTGATCAAGGGCGATCGCATCATCGATGCGTTGCGCTCGATGGTGGGCGAGCATTCGATCCAAGATTTAGGCATGAGCTATACCGCGGTCGCCACCGACATCGACCGACAACGCGAGGTCTGGATCTCGGAGGGACCGCTCTTCGATGCCGTCCGCGCATCGATCGCCGTGCCCGGCGTCTTCACGCCCCATTACTATCGCGGCCTGACGCTGGTCGACGGTGGACTGCTCAACCCGGTGCCGATTGCGCCGACCTTTCGCGACTTCACGGACCTGACGGTTGCCGTCAATCTCAACGCGCAGCCAATCGGCCCCGACGTGTCAGCCGACGAGGAGAAGGCCGCAGCGCCCCTCAAAGAGACGCCGGCTTCGATGAACGCGCACGGCGAGACATCGAGCGAGCGGAGCTATCAGGAGCGCATTCGGCAGTTCTTGGAGGACATCGGCGAGAGTCTGGCGGGAGGCGACGAGGAGCAGATCGGGGTGTTCGATCTCACGTTACGCTCTTTCGAGACGATGCAGAACGCGATCGCGGCGATCAAGCTCGCGGCCTATCGGCCCGACGTCGTGATCAACGTCCCGCGCGACGCATGCTCGGCGCACGAATTCCACCGGGCGCAAGAGCTGATCGCCTTGGGCTATCGGCTGACCGAAGAGGCGATGGGTTCCCGCACCAATTAGACGGGCTCCATCCCGCGGATTCCGAAACCGCAGGAGATGCGAACGGCCTGCAGGAGAGCCATTTCGCGGCCCGGCATCAAGGTTTCTGCAGAAACGGCAACAACTGCTCGATTGCAGCCGCGTCGTCGAACTCGGTTCCGCCGACGGCGCGGATGATCACGCGCCCCTCCGGGTCGACCACGAAGCTGGTGGGGAGACCCTTCACGTCCCAGTCCTGCGCGGCGCTCGAATCGGTGTCGAGCAGGAGCGGAAAGGTCGGCGGGGGATCCAACTGACCGGTGAAGGCGAAGACGGTGTCCACGTCCTCGCCGACGTCCACCGCGAGGACCGTCAGACCGCGTGCGTTCAACTGCTGATAGAGCCGCTCCATGGACGGCATCTCGCGACGGCACGGCGGGCACCAGGTGGCCCAGAAGTTCACCAGGACCAACCGGCCTTTGAGGTCCGCGATGTCGTGCTCGACCCCGTCGATATCCTCCAGGCGCAGCGGCGGGGCCGGTGCCGGGTCTTCGATCACCGTGAGCCGGTGGCTCAGAGGCGGCAGGTCGGCGGCGGCGCCGGTGCCGACGGCTCCGACGGTGCCGAGGCACAGAAGAAGGGCCGGTAAGACCGGCAGGCCTTTGCAGATCCGGTCAATCGGTGCAACGAACATCGTCGAGTCTCCCCTCGTAGGTTTGGTCCGCGATCGTCCAGCGAGCGATTAGATCAAAGCGACTGCCCGGCGGCAGACCCGTGGCCAGCATGCCTTGATTCCACTCCCCGGGCGCATAAGATTGCTCGGCGGGGAACTGCGCCCAACGGAACGCGAGCATCGCCGCATCGGGCACACCGCGCGCCGACCACTGCGTCAGCCAGTTTTCCGGCGGCGGAAGGCTCCGGGTCGCTCCGTCGTATCGGACCTCCCAATCCGTCAACCGAAAATCGATCTCGCCCGGCGCCGCATCGTTGCGCAGCACGGTCATGAAGACACACGCCTCGGCGAAGACATTCGCGTCGGCCAAGTCGAAGCCGCGGGCGACATAAAAGGCACGCACCTGGTCGGGCAGCAGCTGGGTGAGCGAAAGGGTCACCCCGTGCGCTTGCGTCTCGAAGGTGGAGGCACCGGTTTGCGGGTCCATGCGGACAGGATCCGCGATGCTCGGCGGACAGCCGAAAGCAATCGCGACGACAGCCACCGACGCCGCGTCGATGGAACGGCGAGAAAGCCTGCTTCTCGCACCGATGTTGGGAATGAATCGCACAGTGACTCTTTCTCCGCGCTCTGGCGGCCGACGCGCTCGGCCGATCGGGACCTATAGTGACCACTCGGCCGTCCGCGGACAACCCCGCAGGCATCGAGCCGATGCACTCACTGCGCAGGCGCGGCGAGGTAGGTCTCGGACTGCATCTCGATGAGCCGGCTCAGCAACCGCTCGTGGGCAAACTCGATCAACCCGCCCGAGTAGAGTCGATCGACGGGAACGTCGCTCGAGAGGATGAGCTTGACGCGTTGGTCGTAGAACTCGTCGACCAGATGCAGGAACCGCCGCGCCGCGGCCTCGTGCTTCGGTCCCAGGATCGGCACGCCGGAGAGCAGCACGGTGTGAAACTCGCGGGCGATCTCGATGTAGTCCGAGGCGGATCGGGCGCCGGCGCAGAGTGCTTCGAAATCAAACCAGATCACGTCCGCACCCTGGCGACGCACGGGAATGCTCCGGCCGTTGACCGAGAAGGCATCGGTTTCTGCTTGATGCCCGCCGGTGAGACGATCGAAGTAGTCCGCCAGGGCGTGCTCGGTTTCTTCCGGACCCCGCTCGTCGACGACAAAGAAGACGCCGCTCCGGGTGAGTGCGCGCAATCTGTAGTCGTTGCCCCCGTCGAGCTCGAAGACCCTGGTGTGTCGCTTGAGCAGATCGATGGCCGGCAGGAAGTTCCCGCGCTGTAGGCCATTGCGGTAGAGATCGTCGGGGCGCGTGTTGGCGGTGGTGACCAGGGTAAGGCCACGCGCAAAAAGTGCGTTCAGGAGACCGTGGAGCAACATGGCGTCGGTGATGTCGGTCACCAGGAACTCGTCGAGACAAAGGACGCGGACCTCCTCGCACAGGCCCTGCGCGATCACCTCGAGCGGATCGGGCTGCTTGGGCAGACGCGACATCCGATCGTGTACATCGCGCATGAAATGATGGAAGTGCAGGCGGCGCTTGCCCGGCAGCGCGAGATCCTGAACGAACCAATCCATCAGGTAGGTCTTGCCGCGCCCGACGCCACCCCAGAGATAGAGACCCGGTATCGGCGTCGCCGCGCCGCGGCGCCGACCGGCCAGACGCCCGATCAGACCGCCGCCGAGAGGGCCCCGGCCGCCCCGGGCCGGCGGCGTTCTCAGAAGCGTTTCATGCAGCCCGAGGAGCAACTCGCCGGCCTCGCGCTGGGCCGCATCCAGCGGTTTGAAATCGGCCATGGGTCAGATCCCGGCCAGCCAGTCGCGGATCCGCCTGACCCCTTCGTCGAGCTCTTCGATCTCGCGCGTGTAGGCAAAGCGGACATGGCGCGCCGCATCGTGACGGCCGAAGTCGTTACCGGGTGTCAGAGCGACACCGGCCTCCTCCAGCATCCGGCTCGTGAAGGTCATGGAGTCGAGCTTCAGGCCCTCGGGCAAACGGGCGTAAAGGTAGAAGGCACCCGTCGGTTCCACCGGGATGGAGAACCCCAGATCACGCAGCGCGGGCAGCAGCCGGTCGCGCCGCCGCTGGAACTCCAGGCGGCGGGTCTCCAGGACCGCGATGGTCGCCGAATCGAAAGCCGCGAGAGCGGCATGCTGGGCGGGCGTGTTCGCGGCGATGAAGAGGTTCTGCGCCATCCGCTCCATGACCTCGACCGCATCTTCGGGACCGGCGAGCCAGCCGAGCCGCCAGCCGGTCATGCCGAAGTATTTCGAGAAGCTGTTGATCACATAGAGATCGGTCGAGCCCAGCGACAGCGCGGTGCGATCCTGCACGTCGTAGGTCAGGCCCTGGTAGATCTCGTCGACGACGAGCGCCGCGCCGCGGTCTCGACACAAGGCATGGAGCTCGCTCAGCACGTCGAAAGCGGTCGAGGCACCGGTCGGATTGGAAGGGGAGGCGACGACGATCGCGCGAACGCCCTCCGCCCAAGCGGCCTCGGCCCGCGCAGCCGTGAGCTGATAATCCGTATCCGGACCCACCGGGACGGCGATCGGCTCGATCCCCATGAGCTGCAAGACCTGTCGGTAGCAGGGATAGGACGGGTCGGCAATCAGCACGCGATCGCCCGGGTCGAGCAGGGCCAGAAACACGAGCTGAAGCGCGCCCGAGGCTCCCGGGGTGACGAGGATCCGCTCGGAGCCGACCGGGGTGTCGTACCGATCGGCGTAATAGCCGGCGATCGCCCGGCGCAGCGCCGGAAGTCCGCCGGCCGAGGTATAGCGGGTGCGGCCGTCGGCCAAGGCACGTTGACCCGCCTCCAGGATCGGGCCGGGTGTCGGGAAATCCGGCTCGCCGACCTCCATGTGGACGATGGAGCGTCCGAGCGCCTCGAGCTCCCCGGCACGCGCGAGAAGGCGCATGACATGGAAGGGCTCGACCCGACGTGCCTGCCCGGACAAGCGGCTGACGGCGGAGGTCGGCATCGCGCAGCTCGACTCAGCCCCGACCGAAGGCGGCGCGATGCATCCGGTCGAGCGACTCGAGATCCACCATCCGACTGTTGCCCAAGTCGCCGATCAGGGCGCGTGCAGGACGATCCGGCTCCCCGAGATGATCCACCACGAGGGGTGCGTCGCTCAGATCCTGTCCCGCGGTGTAATCGTTCACCGTGACCAAAAGGGCACGCAAGCCGGCGCCGAGGGCGGAGCGAACCCCGTTGTCCGAATCCTCGACCGCGACGCAATCCGCCGCGTCGAGCCCGAGCTCGGAGAGGGCCAGCAGGAAGATGTCGGGCGCGGGCTTCTTCGCGGGCACGACATCGCCGGCAGCAATCACCTCGAACCAATCGCGCAGTCCCGGCTCGCCTGCGTTGTCCAAGAGCACGCTGACGTTCTCGGGCGTCGTCGTGGTCGCGATCGCCAGACGGATACCCGCATCGCGCGCCTCGCGCAACAAGCGCAGCACGCCCGGTCGCAGCGGAATCGCGCCGCCTTCGAGCATCGAGACATAGTGACGGGTCTTCGCGCGATGCAGTCCGGCGATCATCTCCGCCGCGTCGAGCGACGGATCCAGACCGATCCCCTCCTCCGCGATGTAGGTCGCAATCCGCTCCTTGCCGCCCGTCACCCGCAGGAGCTCGCCGTAGCGTTCCGCATCCCACACCCAATCCAAACCGGCCTCCGCAAAGGCCGCATTGAAGGCCGGGCGATGTCCGTCTCGCTCGGTGTCGGCGAGCGTTCCGTCGACGTCGAAGATGATTGCCTTGAAGCCAAGCATGCGTGGACCCCTGCAGCCGTCATGAAAAAGGCCGCCAACGCGGCGGCCTCGTCGCGAACCGTCGAGGATCGCGGATCAGTCCTTCATGCGGTACTCGTCGTGACAGGCCTTGCAGGTTTCGCCGAGTTTGCCGAAGGCGTTGGAGACCTCGACCTGATCGCCTCCGGCAGCGACCTTGGAAAGATTGTCGGCAGCGGCGACGAAGTTCCCGGCGATCTTGCCGACGTCTTCCATGTTCGTGAAGAGCTCCGGCTTGACCCGCGTCTTGACGTTGCCCACATCCTTATCGGTGCCCGGCCCATAGAGTGCGCCCATCCCGGAGTTGGCGATGGCGGCGATCGCGTTCGCGGCTGCGGCGACCTGCTCCGCGTTGTAGTCGCCTTCCAGGTTCGACTTGATCTTGCCCATGTTCCAGCTCATGAAGCTGTAGCCGGCCTGACGGTACTGGATCTGCTCCTCGGGCTTGAGGTCGGCAAGTGCCGTGCTGGCGACGCCCAGGGCGGCGATCCCGAGGACGGTGCTGGCTAGGATTCGGTTCATTCGGCTGTCTCCATGTTGGTTTGATTTCCGCGCCCGGTGCAACGTGGGGGAGCCCGGCGGCAAATTCCAGTACCCCGAGTGTCGATAAACGCCGCTGACCGAGCATCAAAGGCCGGTGCATGATAACCCATGCCGGCCGGCTTGCCAGCCCGAGCAAGGCCGCCGGACCGGCTCGCACGAGTAATGAAACCCGGTGGGATCGGTGGCAAGATCCCGATCGGTTTTCGGGCTGCTCCGATCGGCACCGAAGGCAGGCATCCGCGGCTTCGATACGTTCTCTTTACCTAAACCGCGTCCGGAGCGAGATGCTGAATTTTCGAGAGAGTTCGACGTTTGGTTCATGCACAGCCTTTGGCAGGGACGCGGTTTAAAATAATATATTTTTTAATCGCTTAGACCGCGCCGGCTCCGGCACTCGTCAAATCGGCCGGGGCCGATGCCATCCAAAAACATCGCATACCGCGCCGGGCGCGGTTTAAGAGGTCACATGAGCGCTCAACTCACCCGATCACTGGCGACACTTCTCGGCGAGGTCGAACGGCCCGGCGACTTCTACGCGGCCGGCACCGTCGACATGCATCCGCCGCGCATCCAGGTCGATGGCGTCGGCGCCCTGTCGCTCCCGCTCCTGGCCGCGCAGGCGGAGGCCCTCGTCGCCCAAGCGGAGCAGGCGCCCTACGGGCGGGGCACCGAGACCCTGGTCGACACCGGGGTGCGCCGGACCTGGCAGATCGACGGCGCACGAGTGCATATCTCGGGCAAGGCGTGGGCGCGAGACCTAGAGACCATGGTCGCCCGGGCAACGGCCGGACTCGGGGTGAACGGAGCGGTCACGGCCGAGCTCTACAAGCTACTGGTCTACGACACCGGCAGTTTCTTCATCAGCCACCGCGACAGCGAGAAGGCGCCCGGCATGTTCGCGACGCTCGTGGTCGTCCTGCCTTCGGAGCATCGCGGCGGCGAACTGCTGGTGCGTCATCGGGGTCGCGAGGTGCGCCTGGATCTGCGTCGGGACGAGCCCTCCGAGGTGGCCTTCGCGGCCTTCTATGCGGACTGTCTCCATGAGGTTCTGCCGGTAGTCTCGGGTTACCGGCTGGCCCTCGTCTATAACCTCATCCGCACCGGAGAGGATCAGCCGCTCGGACCGCCGGACTATGATCGCGAGCACCAATGGGCGGTCAAGCTGCTGCAGTCATGGGGCACGCCCAGGGCGGGCGAGTCGGCCGAGCCGACCCTCACGAAACTCATCTATCCTCTGGAGCACGCCTACACCCCGGCCGAGATCGGGTTCGATCGGCTCAAGGGCGCCGATGCGGCCGCCGCGGGTCTCCTGGTTGGCGCCGCGCGGGAGGCCGATTGCGACCTCTTTCTCGCACTGGTCTCGATTAACGAATCCGGTTGGGCGGAACACACCGGCGGCGGCTACTGGGGCCGTCACGACGAGGATGATTTCGAGGTCGGCGAGGTCGACGAAAGCCATCAGATCGTCGATACCTGGCGCCATCCCGACGGGAGCCATCCGGACCTGGGTCCGTTGCCCTTCGAGCTGGAGGAGCTTTCCCCGCCCGGCGCCTTCGACGACTTGGAGCCGAACGAGATCGAGTTTCAGGAGGCCACCGGAAACGAAGGGGTCAGCTTCGATCGACTCTATCAACGCGCCGCCCTCGTCGTCTGGCCGCGCACCCATCGCGCGGCCGTGGTGAGCCAAGGCGGACTGGAGGTCAGCGTCCCCTTCCTCGGCGATCTGGTGCGGCACTGGCGAGAGGCCGGTGCCGATCCTCAGTCGCCGCTCCGGGAGGAGGCCCGCCAGCTCGCCGAACGGATTCGAATCGATTGGCCCGACTCGGACTGGGTCCGATGCCGGGCCAGCGAGGACGGCGCGGCGGCGGCCTACTTGAAGCACCTCGCGGCCTTGGGCGACCTCGCCGAGATCGACGCCTTTGCGGGCGGAGCGATGGCCGCCGGGGCCTACGGTGCAACCGACAATCCGGCACTCGTCGAAGCGCTCGCCGCCCTCCCGCCCGAGCGTGCGCACCGGCTGATCCACGACATCATCGCGGGGAATGCACTGACCAAACCGATCGCCTGCGCCGAGCTGCTCGCGCGCGCCGCGAACCGGGTCATCGAGACCCGGGCCGGGATCGGAATCGGGACGACCGAAACCTTGCGCCCGGCCGCCGAGGCACTCGTGCGCGCCCTCCCCGGCCCACGCGCCGCGCAATCCCCCGTCGATGCCTACCGGTATCTCGACGCATCGACCGGCACCGAGCCGACCGGTGCTCTGGTCGCGAATCTCCTGAGCGGGCTCGAGCACATCGACCCCGATCTGGCGCGACAGGCCTTCGAGCATCTCCTGAAGCTCGCCGTGTGCCTCGCCGAAACGGCCGTCGAGTCCAGCCTCAGCCCGGCGCCTGATGCAGGGTGATCTGGGTGAAGGGAATCTCCCATCCGTGATCGTTGCAGGCATCGACCAGAATGCGCTGGATGGCGTGGCGGATCAGCGGCATGTGGCGTGCGGCCTCGCCAAACAGATCGACCTGGATCTCGTAATCCAGGGACGAGGCCCCGGCCGACCGAAAATAGACCGCAACCGCCTTGATGTGATCCCGCGGAATCACGTCGGGCAGCCCCTGCTCAAGCCTCTTGCGCATCCGTTCGGGCACCTCGGCGGTCGCGATGGCTTGATGCCGATAATCGATCCCGAAGGCCGAAACGATTCGGAAACCCTCGGACAAACGGCGGGGGTTCAGACCGACGAAGACGTCGGTCGGGTAGACGACATCCTCGCCGCCGATCTCCCTGAGATGAACGGCGCTCGGGCTCTGTCGCGACACTTGCCCCATGCGCCCGTCCGCGAGCTCGACCCAGTCATCGGTTCGGGTCGGGAACCAATCCTCGTCTGCCCCGGCGGGTCGGGAATAGAGTCCGACCAATGCATTCACCGGGATCTCCTGGAGCCCGCCGTCGAGCCGCGGATTGACCAAACGAACCCGGAAGCCGAGCACCTCGACCCGATAGGGCAGACCGTTGAACCGGATGCGCTCGCCCTCTCGGACCGCGCCGATGTTCAGGACCAACCGCACGGTTTCGAGCTGGCTCGGAAGCGTCTTGATGCTGGCCCAGGCGACGCCGATCAGAAAGATGACGATGATGCCGAGCATGAACCAATCGCCCGCCATGTTGAACACCAGCATCATCGCGATCAAACCGCCCAGCACGCTGAAGACATGCAACAGCAACGCGGTCAGACGACTGCTGAACCGCGTTTGCGCCGTCCCCTCGCCGTTTTTCGATGCTTGGAGCCGACCGACCAACGAGGATAGATATCTGACCCCGAAGAAGACCACACAGAAGGCGCCGACGGCCAGGAGCAGATTCAGTCCGCGGGTCTGAAAGAAGCGCTTGGCATACGCGGTCGTTTCGTCCAGAACGGATTGACGCTGCTCGAGCCGATTCTCGAGCTGGAGATCGAGCGCGGTGTAGCGATTGGCGGTATCGTCGGCGACGCGCTGCCAGTGGTCGAGCCGCTCCTCCATCCGTACCCTGAGATCATCGGACGGACCATCGGCGAGGTGACCCTCCAAGCTCGCGACCGCTTTCTCGGCAAGCGCCCTGCGCTCATCGACCTGATCGAGCTCGGCTCGCAGCTCGCCGATTGCGCGGGACTCCGCAGTCGCACTCTCCAACTCGGCCAGGATCGGCTTGAGCAGCTTGTTGAGCTCTTCCTGCCAATCGAAGGGTTGATCGACCTCGTCGTTAAAGGGCCGGAGATCGATCTCCAGGGCGAAACGCTCGAACTGCCGGCGCTGCTCGTCGAGCTGTTCCCTGAGCTCGCGAAGCTCATCGGCGAGCGCTTGCCTGGTCACATCATCCTCCGCCGCAATCAGCCGGCGCTGCGTCTCCGCAACCTGTTTTTCCTGACTCGACAATGCTTTGTGAAGTGCTTCGAGCGATTGGAGCGACGCGGCATCGCGCGTACCGAACGGGGTCCCAATCGGGGATGACTCGGGCCGGGATGCATCCGGAAGACCGTCGGGCGCCTGGTTTTGGGCGATTGACGGCAACGGCAGACCAAGGACCAGCAGGATGGCCGCAGCCGTGACGATTCGAAGATTCGTCGTGTCTCGGTGCATGACACCTCGCTGTTTGAGCCTCACCTGAGGATCGACCCGCTGTCGAGCCAATAGCTGTCCTGATCGAACCCGATGCTGGTCAGTGTGTTGAGCTTCAGGGCGACGACACCGCGACCGAAGGCACGTCCGCCTTCCAGCTCGACGGCGGCGACTCGGAACCGCTCGGCATTCACGCCGCGCATCCGCTCCAGGCGCACCTGGAGCACGCCGCCCTGGGTGTAGAGCAGACGGCGGACCTCGTCGTCGGCGAAGTCGAGCAGATAGAGCGGCTGGGCACCCCAACGCTCGGCGGCGAGTTGACGATAACCGATGTGCATCACCCCGGTCATGGGGATGGTGGTCTCGGGCAACTGGTACTCGGGGTCGTCGAGGTCGACGTCGCTGTAATAGACATCGCCGGCCTTGATCATCCGGTTGCGGTCGATCATGCCGAGATAGCGGATCGTCGAGTAGGGGCGGAAGGCGTTGGCTCGGAATGAGAAGTTGGGCAGACGCCCCTGCCCCAGCAGACAGAGCATGGCGCCGACCGCGGCCGTGGTCTTGGGATCCGCGATGCGGCCGCGTCGATTGAAGGGATACCAGGCGCCGGTGCGATAGTCGTGCATCGCGATGATCCGATCCGGCGGCAAGGGCAGGAGTGCGCGCACCAGTGCCTGGAAGCCCGGCAAGCGCGACGGGCGCCCGGTCAGCAGCAGCAGGTCGCAGTCGTAGAGGTGCGCGATCTCGCACAGGGAGCGCACGGCGCGGGTGACCTCGAGGCGCTCTTCCATGAACAACTGATGGGTGCGGTCCAGATCGAGCCGAACCGGGCAGTCCAGCAGCGAGAAGCCGGTGACCGTCCCGCCCGTCGCATCGCGCACGCCGTCGGCAAACCAGTCCAGGACGGCATCGGTCGGGTGCTCCAGGCTGATCTCGGCGACCAGATCGGAGAGCGCTAGGGTCTGCGGCTCGCTGCCGTGGACCGGATCGAAGCGCTCGTAGGCCTTCAGCACCGCGAGCCCGGCCGGGTAGAGCACCTGCAACGCCAACTGCTGGCGGAGCATCCCCTCCTGGACATCGACGGGATCCGCGCCGATCAGGCGCGAGAGCAGTGCGTCGGGCTCGTCGACCCCGGCGCCGATCACCGCCTCCTTGATGGCCGGCACCAGGGTCGCTCCGATGACCTCGAGCAGGATGTCGTCGCCGGCGACCTTGAAGCCGTCGCGAAAGCGCTGCTCCGGCACGATGGTACGATTCGCACCCGTGCGGCCGCCTTCGAGCAGATAGTCGTTGATGACGAGGTCCGTCGTACCGCCGCCGATGTCCACGGTCGCGATGCGCAGGCGCGGCCCCTCACCTGCGGTTTGTCCCCCGGTCTCGGCATCGCGTGCTCGGCCGGCGATGGCGAAGAGCTCCTCCGCCCTCCCGGCGAAGGTGTTCTGGATCTCGCTGTAGAGATAGACCGCCTGACTGCAGGTCGCCTCGTCCCAGCGCACCTCGATGGCCGGGAAGGGAGGCCAGGCCAGCTCCGCGCCGGGACCCTCGGTCGGTGCGTCCTCGGGGTGCCAGCCGAACGCCTTCCAGACCAGCCCGACGGCCTGGTGCATCCGTTCGGCGAAGAGATCGCGCTCCTGCTTGGGCATCGAGGGCGGGATGGTCAGGATGAGCGTGCGCAGATGCCGCGGCAGATCCGCCGTGGGCATGCGCAGACGCTGCGCCGGGCTGTTGATCTGGCAGAGCGCCTGGGTCAGGACCTCGGCCAGCATGAACATCATCATGGCGCTGCGCGAGTAGTGCGGCATGAAGACCGGCATGCGGTCGGCCTCGGGCAAGGTGTAGAGCGCGGTACCGACCTCGTTGATGAGATTGCAGAAGGGCGCGGCCGTGGCCATCGGCTCGATCTCGGTGCGCACGAAGGCGCTGTTGAAGCGCCAGCCGGTGTCGAAGCGGTCCTCGTCCCAGAGATAGCGTTTGGGGCTGGAGATGCCGGTGGCCCCTTCGGTGCCGCGACGGCGTCCGGCCATGCGGGCCGCCTCGGGACCGACACGGGCGATGGTCGGCCAGAGGAAGGCCCCGGCGCGTCCGCTCTTGTGCGCCCAGTGCTCCTTGCCGAAGGTCGCTTGGGCCAGCTCGACGCGGCTCTCGAAGGGCTCGTTGTAGCGGTGCTGCGGCTGCGACAGGTCGCGCAGCTCCAGCTCGTAACGGCGTCCCAGGACGTCGCCCTCTTTGGCGTGCTGCTCGATCAGGATACCGCAGGTGCGCGAGTTGCCGACGTCAAGCACCATGTCGACCGGCACAGCCGGCTGCACGTCGGTCGCCTTGTTGCCGAGCAGCTTGATCTCGGGGATACAGCCGGCCTCGCCGATCACCGCGAGCAGGTTGAGATAATGGGCATGGTGGGCAAGACGCTCGCGCTCCGCCTCCACGTCCTCGGGCGGCAGACGCAGGCGCGGGCCGGCGCGCTCGTCGAAGACCTCCTGGATCCAGCCCGCCACCCAGGGCAGCTCCGGAAACCAGCCGATCTCGTGCGCGCGGTACGCGAAGGCGAAGGCCGCGCCCGCGCCGACATCGGCCTCGGTCGGCGCCAGATAGCGCAGGTCCTCGGCATCGGGGAGCAGGTTGGTGTCGATGGCGAGGGTGAGCCGATGGGTGTGATCGGTCGCCGCCGCCTCCTCCGCGGACAGGGCTAAGAGCCGCAGCCGTGCCCAGGTCTCCGGCCCCGTCGCGAAGCGTCTCGGCGGGTGCAGGCGCAGCACCGGCACCGGCAGCCAGATGCCGTCGAGCAGGCGTGCCGAGTCGTCGACCGGCACGCTCAGTTGAGACTTCAGCGGAATGCCCGGACGGTCGGGCCAGTAGAGCTGGTTGGTGCGCTCGTCGTAGAGCAGGCGCGCGAGCGAGCGGTTGCTCTCCTGCACCACGAACTCTCCCGGCAGGGCCTTGCGCAACGCGAGGGTCAAGCCGAAGTCGAGGAACTGAACACCGCTGTCGGCGATCAGCGTCACCTTGGTTTCGAAGTTCACCAGTCTCGCGAGCATGGGCTTTAACCTAAACCGCGCCCGGCGCGGTATGCGTTGTTCTCTGATGGGGTCGGCCGCGAGGGATCTGACGACTGTTGGAGCCGGCGCGGTTTAGACGATTGAAAAAAATCATTTTAAACCGTGTTCCCGCTAGGGGCCGTGGATGTACCAAACGTTGAACGCTCTCGACGATCAGCATCTCTCCCGCTCATTCGCCGCTCGCACCCTGCACGTCGAGCGAGAAGGTACCGCCGCCGGGATAACGGCCGACGCAGTCGGGTTTGCCGTCCTTATCCGGCGCACACTCCACGCTCGGCCGGCCGAAATTGGTGCCGTCGGCGCAGCGGATATCGCCGCTGCTGTCGATCACCAAACGCTCGCCTTTGACCGATGCCGCGGCACCGCTCTGGCAGACACTGCCGTCGTGGCGTTTGAGTCGCAATTGACCCTGACCGTTTTGTGTACGGTATTCCATCTGGATCGGCAGGCCGGTCTTGGGGTCTTGCAGCGAGGTGGCGGTGCGCCAGCCGCTGGTCAGGCCGCCGAGCACCTTTGGACTCGGACTCGGTTTGGACGCGCCCGGCGCAGTACTGGGTCCGGCTACGCCGCCCTTAGCCGGTGCGGTGCCGGAGACCACGCCTTCGGCTTCGCCTGCGCTCGAGCCGGGAAGACCGGGCGTCGCCGGGATTGCATCGCCCTCACCCGTCGGCGGCTCGGGGCCTTTCTCCGGCAAGACGGCATCCGACGAGTCCGGCACAGGGGGTATCTCGCCAGCCCCGTCCTCGGCCTCCTGTCCCTCCTGCGGTGCCGCGTCGGCATCGGTCGCGGTCGGATCAGAACGCGTGGGATCGGCTGTAGGATCGACGATGCCGGTGTCCGCATCGGGATCGACTGCGGCTGGATCGATCGAGGCCGGTTCGTCCGGGGGCAGGTCGCTCCCGAGCGATTCGGTCATCGGCAGCTCGGCATCCGTGCCCGCAACCTCGCCCTCGATCGGCGTGCCCTCGGACGCATCCGGATCAAGCGCCTCGTCGGGAAGCACAGGCCGCTCCCCGCCCGCCTCCCCCGCATCCGTGCCGATCGCCTCGTCCGAGACCGACGTCCCTTCAGACAGGCTATCGGTCTCGTCCAGCAGGCTCGTCGACTCGCTCCCCGAGACCCTTGTCTCGTCGAGTGCGACGTCCTCGTCCGTCACCGAGATCGAGCTGGCGTCGGTCGTTCGGTCACTCCGAATGTCGCGCTCAATCAGGGTGCGATCCCGCAGCTGTCCGGAATCGATCGTCACATCGCGAACCATCGACTCGTCCCGAATCGACGGATCGACCGAGAGCCGCTCCTCGCTCGGCGGCTCCGGCAGGATCGGCGTGAGCTCATCCGCAACCCAGTCCGGGACCCATTCCGGGGCCCACTCGGCGAAGGGCGTCGAGGACTCGGACACACAGCCGCGCAACAGGAAGAGAAGCAAAAGCACCAGCGCAAGCAACAGGAGCGGAAACCAGATCCACCAGGGGAGACCGCGGCGAGTCACCGGGGCCGGGCTCGCGTCTTGCCGAGGCTCGTCGGTGACGTCGAGCGACCACTCCGTCGGGGGGGCGGCGAACCGTCCCAGGTTCACCAAGGGGTCCGAGCCCACCGCCTCGCGATCGCGGACGAAACCCCAAAAGGTCACGACCGGGCGACCGTCGACCAGATAGACATGGTCCTCGTCCGGGAAGTTGAAGACGTGAGCGAGCAGCCGGGCAAAGACCTGGCGTTCGGGGTCCGGATCGGCCTGCATGGTGCCGGCAAGCTCGTCGATCCGAGTGCGATTCTCCAGGAGCTGGCTTTGGGCCGAGAGACGCTCCTCGGGGCTCGCCGCACTCCAGGGCACGACCGGGCCGGGACGCGGGGCGTACCAATCCAGCGTATCGCCGTCCTCGTTGCGCTGCGGGATGGCGAAGCTGTCGGCGAGATCCGGGCCGAGCCGTCGGGCCAAGGCGGCGCGCAGTTGGGCCGCGGCGAGATACACCGGGTGGCCGACGGCGCCGACCGGGTGATAGTCGGTGAGTGTTCCGGTGCGCAGTAAAGGTCCGATCATGGTCGCTTGAGTCCCTCGCCGACGGCCTCTTCCAGTTTCTCCAGTGTATCGCAACGCAACAGCGCCTCGTCGAGCCGACCGCGGATCGCACGCAGCGGCTCGCGCTCGGCGTCCTCTGCGGCGAGCTCCCCAGCGAGCGTGCGCAAGGCTGCGCAGTCCATTTGAGCATCCACCAGCTTCTGCCGATAGGTTTGTGCGCGGGCGCAGCGGTCAAGCTCGGTATCGAGCCGCTCTCGCAGGCCCGCGAGCGGTTCGCGAGTGAGATCCAGCCCCGCCGACTCGCGATCGAGCTTCAGGAGTGCCTGACACCCGCCGTCGTCCGCCTCCAGTGCCGTATCCAGCGCGACGACGATCCGATCGGCCTCGGCGCAGCGTGCAAGCTCGCGGGTCAGTCGCTCACGGACCGGTTGCCAAGGCGTCTCGTCCGGCGGTGCCTCGGACGCCAATTCGGACTCCGGCTTCGACGCCGGCAGATCGATCGCAACACCCAGCTCGGCGAGCGCGGCGCAGTTGCCGAGTCGCTCCTCCAGCTCCGCCGCAGCGCGGGCGGACGTCTCGCAGACACCGAGACGCTCGTCAAGCCGTGCGACGATGCCGGCAAAGGGCTTGCGGCCGAGATCCCGTTCGGACGTCGACGGCTCGCCGCCCGATCCGGCCAGACCGCGTCGAATCTCGGCGAGTCGCGAGCAATCCCAATCGGCGGCGATCACCGCGCGATCGAGCGACGCTGCCGCCGCGCAACGGGCCTGCTCCGCGGCGATCCGCTCGCGCAGCTCCGCGTAGCCTTTGCGCTCGGGATCGAGTCGGTCGATCCGCAGCGCGAGCGCCCCGAGCCGATCCGGCCCGGCGCATGCCGCCTCGAGTCCGGCCTGCAACTCGGCCGCGAGCGAGTCCATCTCGCGCCGCTCAAGCCACAGCCAGCCGCCCCCGGCGAGACCCGCGCCGAGGATCAGCGCAACCGCAAGGGCCCAACCCCACCGGGAACGGCGCCGCACCGGCGGCTCGGGCGCGGAGGCCGAGGCAAGGCCAGGTCCAACCGCGCGCCCGCGCCTCGACGCCTCGACCAGCACAAACCCCCAAAGCGTCAGCACGGGCTCGTCGCCGATCACGTAGACATGCGAGTCGTCCGGATACCGGGTCGCGGCGCGCAGGATGGCGGCGATGGGCTCGGATCCCTTCACCCGTGTCGGTAGCGCATCGGCGAGACGACGCAAGGCATCGAGCCGCTCCTCGAGCTTGGCCTTCATGACGGCTCGGCGCGCGCCCGGCAGGTCCGTCAGCCGCGTCGGCTGGCCCGGCAGGTCGCTGTACCAGTCGACCGTCTTGCCGTCGGCGCAGGGCACGGGCAAGGCGAAGACCGACGCGACGACACCGGGCAGATGGCGGCGAATGAGGGTCTGAAGCTCGCGATGCAGGTCGTCGAGCCCGGCAAGCTCCTCGGTCGGCAGCCGATAGCCGCTGATGTCGACCCGCGCGATCCGAAGTGACGGTGCCAATCAAAGCGTCCTTAAAGTCGTTTTCGAAAAAGCATCAATGCTCCCGCCAACCGCGCAGCCGAGCCTTGCGGCTCCAGATCCAGACATACTGAGCGCCGCTGACGACGACGGTCACGAAACAGGCCCAGATCATCGTCTCGATCAGTCCTCCCGGAAGGCTGAATGGTCCCGCAGCCATGATCACCATCACCACGAGCAAGATCTGAAGCACGGTATTGAGCTTGCTGATCGGCAGGGGCGCGGCCTCGACCGCCTCGACGCGGTAGTTGTAGACGACGGCCCCCGAGACGATCACGAGATCCCGCAGGATCACCGCGATCACGAGCCAGGCCGGGACCAGCCCCTCCCAACCCAGGATCAGAAAACACCCGACCAGCAACGCCTTATCCGCGAGCGGATCCAGGATCCCGCCCAGACGCGAGCGCCAATCGAAGCGCTTCGCGAGATAGCCATCCAGGCCGTCGGACGCACCCGCCGCAGCGAATAGGACCAGGGCCCATCCATACTCTTCGCTGAGAAGCAGGTACATGACGGGTGCGACCGCGAGGAGTCGCAGGACGCTGATGATGTTCGGAAGATCCCTGAGCTGCACGTACACACTCCGATCGCCGGGGCGGCGCCAAACCTTGATGCCTGTCCGGTTGATGCTAGTCGGGTCCGTGGCGTCTGTCCAAGACGAGCGTACGGGATCTTGTCTTTGATCCGCGGATTGTAAGGACAGTGCCGTCCTCGATCGACGCGCACTGCAATGCCGTCCTGAGTGCCTGCCCCGGGGCGAGCACGTTGAGACCGCCCGGTTCCAACCTTAGGTCGAGCGACGAGACCCACCTGCTTTCCGAAAAACCCATGCGCGCTCGGTATAGAATAGCGGGTCAACACGTCCCTTGGAGCCAAAGCGTGACGCAGGATTCAGCCCCGTCCTCATCGCCATCCCTCAGTTATCGCGACGCAGGAGTCGACATCGACGCCGGCGCCAGGCTGGTCGAGCGCATCAAACCGCTCGCCGCCGCCACCGCTCGGCCCGGCGTCATCACCGGTCTCGGCGGATTCGGGGCGCTCTTCGAGCTCCCGCTCTCCGATTATCGGCAGCCCGTCCTGGTTTCGGGAACGGACGGCGTGGGCACCAAGCTCAAACTCGCGATCGACCTGGGTCGGCACGACACCATCGGCATCGACCTAGTCGCCATGTGCGCGAACGACATCCTGGTGAGCGGCGCCGAGCCCTTGTTCTTTCTCGATTACTACGCCACCGGCCAGCTCGATGTCGAGGTCGCAACATCCGTCGTCTCGGGTATCGCGCGGGGCTGCGAGCTCGCCGGCTGCGCCTTGACCGGGGGGGAGACGGCCGAGATGCCCGGCATCTACAGCGCGGGCGACTACGATCTCGCAGGCTTCTGTGTCGGGATCGCGGAGAAGGCGGATCTCATCGTCCCGGACCGGATTCGACCGGGCGACGTCTTGATCGGGCTCGCCTCGTCCGGTCCGCACTCCAACGGTTACTCGCTGATCCGCAAGGTCATCGAGGTCAGTACCGCGAATCTCGGCGAGGACCTGGACGGGATCAGCCTCGGCGAGCGACTGTTGGCTCCGACCCGCATCTACGTGAGGTCCGTTCTGCCTTTGACACGCGCCATCAAGGTGCACGCTCTCGCCCACATCACGGGCGGCGGATTGACCGAGAACCTGCCACGGGTGCTGCCGGACGGCACGCGCGCCGTCCTGGATCTCGCGAGCTGGGCGCGCCCGGCGGTCTTCGACTGGCTCCAGTCCAAGGGCGGTATCGACGATGCCGAGATGCTGCGGACCTTCAACTGCGGGATCGGGATGGTGGTTGCCGTCGATGCGGGCGATCTCGCCCAGGCGCTCGCGCTGCTGCGCGCCGGCGGAGAGGAGGCGCGGGTGATCGGACAGGTCGAAGCGGGGCAAGGATGCGCGTCGGTACGCTATGTCGGCGAGGCCGCGCATGCCTGAGGGCGGACGGCTGCGCGTCGTCGCACTGATCTCGGGCAGCGGCAGTAACCTGCAAGCGTTGATGGACGCAGCGGCAAACGGCGGGGCTTTCGAGATTGTCGCCGTCATCAGCAACCGCGCCGATGCGTTTGGCCTGGAACGGGCACGAGGTGCGGGCATCCCGGCCGAGGTGCTGGACCATCGCGACTACACGGGGCGCGAGCCCTACGAGGCCGATCTGCGTACCCTGATCGACCGCTACGCGCCCGGCTTGGTCGTCTTGGCCGGCTTCATGCGCATCCTCACGCCCGCTTTCGTCGAGCACTATGCCGGGCGAATGCTCAACATCCACCCGTCGCTCCTTCCCAAATTCCGGGGGCTTCAGACCCATCAGCGCGCATTGGATGCCGATGAGCGCGAGCATGGCGCCAGCGTCCACTTCGTCACACCCGAGCTCGACGGCGGACCCGTCGTCCTGCAGGCTCGACTGGCGGTCCGTCCCGGCGAGGACGCCGCGACACTGGCGCAACGGGTGCTCACGCTAGAGCACATCATCTATCCGCGGGCCCTCGGCTGGTTCGCGCAAGGGCGCCTGCGATTGGGACCGGATGGCCGGCCTTGGCTGGACGGCGGGCCGCTGATGGCGCCGATCGTGATCGATGCCGCGGCCGGTTGAGGCGATTTTTTGGAATACTATATTTTTTAATATCTTAAACCGCGCCGACTCCAGCGCTCGTCAAGTCTTCCGGCGCCGATCCCATCCAAAAACATCGCCTACCGCGCCGGGCGCGGTTCAATGCTCACACTTCTCGAGCTTCTCGCGAGCGCCCGGGATGACCGACAAGAGAAAGGTCGACACGAGCACGACCGGCGCGAGGATGATGAGCACGAGCGCGAAGAACAAGACGATCTGCTGAAGGTAGGCCAGATCGGGCAGAACGAAGCGCACGGCCATGAAGAGCAACAGGGCCGCGACGAAGAAGATCGCGGAAACGACGACCCCGTCGCGCATGGTCCTGCAGCCGAGGATCAGCAACCGATGAACCATTCGTCATCTCCTGCGCGTTGTCGTGCGGACTATTTTCGTCGCGGCGAGGACTCGACGTCCGAGCCTGTGCTGCTCGAGCCCGTTCCGCCGGAGGACATGCTCGCCGCATTCGTGAGCATCTTCTGGAACATGTCCCACGAGGCCATGGTTCCGGTCACGTAGGGCTGGAACAGCTTGATCGGGTCGTAACCCTCGGTGCCGGCGACCATGCGCTCGCGAATGTCGTCCATCAACTGGCGCTGAAAGGCCTCGACGTCCGGCAAGCCGAACAGCTTGCGCATCTCTTCGGGCGTCATCTCGACATCGACACTGATCTTCATGCCTCTCTCCTTAGTCGCGCGGCGCGGCGCCGTGCCCCGCCTGCCCGATCACTCTGGACGATGACGAGAACCTAAGCAAGCCGCATCGCAACGACACCTGGCCCGCGGCGCATGCGACTCGCTGCGCAGCGCGGAGATTTCGACACCGTCCGAGACCCTTGTCGTTGTCGTCATCGACCATCGGGAGGACAACGACAACGAACGGCCTCGGGATTTCTAATGTGCTGCACTAGTGCCTGCTGGCGCGCGGGACCGAATCGGTCGGCGCCGGATCCTCGACGGCCATTGTTCGGCGCACCCGACGCCCGACCAACAAACAGGCACGCTCGAATGCACGGCCGGCCTCGCGTGCGTTCCACTCCCACTCCGAGGGGTGCGCGGTCACGGGGAACTGCCAGTGCCCTGTGGTCAGCACGGTGCCGATACGCACCTCGAGCGTCCAATCGTGCCAGACGGTGCCGGGCTGATCGTCCTCGACGAACTCCTGCTCGGCGAGTCGGATATAGTTGCCGGCCCGATCCTCCATCGAGACCAGATCCGAGAGCACCAGGGAGTCGTCGACACAACTGGTCCAACCGGTGTGGACCGCGCTGGCCGTCCCCATTAAGGAGTGGATGAGGAGTGACGGGGTTAAGGTCAAGGATAAGGGGGTTTCCCAATCCGGCTCGGCGGCATCGCTCGGGGTTTCGGTATCGGTCTGGGTAGCCATTGCGAATCCTGTGCAGTCGACTTGTTCCCGGCTGATGCAGGGCGTTTAATGACGATCAGTCTATAGTTTCGGTCCGCCGCAGGGCAATCCTCGTTCGGCTTCCATGCCTCGGCACACGGCCGAGCCACGCGCATTCTCAAGGTTTTATCATGTCCGTTTTGCTCGATCTGAGTATCTTTCCGGTTGATCGTGGTTCCGGCCTGAGCGGTTTCGTCGCCCCCGTCATCGCCATGATCCGCGACAGTGGCCACGACTATAGACTCTCGCCGATGGGTACCGTCGTCGAGACGGACACCTTGGCCGAGGCGCTCGCCTTGATCGAGCGCGCCCATGAGATCCTCGCTGCACTGGGCTGCGAGCGCATCTATGCGACGGCAAAGCTCGACATCCGCAAAGGTCAGGGCGGGCGTCTGGACGGAAAGGTGGATTCGGTACGCAAGCAGATCGGCGAGGTCGCCTGCTGAACCGCGTCCGTCCGGCGCGATCGGCAGAGATTCGCGGAGCGGATGCGTTCGGTGGTCGCGATCGGCGGACGGAGCTGGACGCGGTTCAGGAATCTCTACTCTTCGAAGCGCCATGCACTTAAAAATTTACGAATTCAATACTTAAACCGCGTCGACGCCATCATCTCAGCGGATTGCCGCACCGGCCACCCACTCGAAACGACGCAGACCGCACGGGACGCGGTTTAACACGGGACCCCCCGATCATGAAGGTTGCGATCTTTTCCGATGTTCAAGCCAACCTGCCGGCGATGGAGGTCGCGGTCGAGCGGATCCTCGACTGGGATCCGGATCTGGTCGTGATGGACGGGGACCTGGTCAACCGCGGGCCGAGCAGCCTTGCCTGCGTCGAGCTGTTCGACGAGCTGCGCCGCACACGCGGCTGGTTGCCGGTGAAGGGCAACCACGAGGCTTGGATCCTGCGCTGCGCTCAGGAGCCGCCGCGCACGGAGCTGGAAGGACAGATGCGGCGCTTCGCCGACTGGACCTACGAGCAGGTGCGCGAGCGCCTCTCGGCACTCGACGGCTGGCCGGATCATCTCTGTTTCCACGGAGAGAGCGATTCAAGCTGGGTGCACGTCACGCACGGGACCATGGCCGGGAACCGCTTCGGCATCTCGGCCGGGGTTTCGGACGAGGACATCCGCGGCAACCTGCCGGTGGACGTCGCCCTGTTCGTAACGGCACACACCCATCGACCGCTGCACCGCGAGCTGGACGGTACGCCCATCCTGAACGTCGGCTCGGTCGGCTCGCCCTTCGACGGCGACACGCGCGGGAGCTACGCCTTGCTCGAAGAGCGTCGGGGGCGTTGGACCTCGCAGATCGTCCGATTCGACTACGACCGTGCGCGCGCGGAGCGGGATTTTCGCGATTCGGGCTTCATCGAGGAAGGCGGACCCTTGGCGCGCATCCTCTTCGAGGAGTGGCGTCAGGCGCGTCTGTTGATGCCCTACTGGAGGCGGGGTTTCGAGCCGGCCGTGCTCGCGGGAGAACGCGACCTTTCGGAGGCTGTCGAGGAATTCCTTCGGGATTCAGGTCAAGGCTGAGCCGATCGGGCGTCGGTGCGCCGAGGCGCACCGGGGTTCGACGGATCGTATCGCGGTCACTGCTTCGCCTGCTCGCTCAGGATGAAGACGGTGATCCCGGATCCGAGCAGACCTAAAAACACCATCGGGATCCAGGCGTCGGTCACGAGCGCTTCGGCTCCGTAGGTTGTGCCGGCCAAGGCCAAGAAGAAGGTTGCCGTGATCAGACTTAGGATAAGAGGCATCATGATTGTTTCCTTTTAGCTACATCGTTGGCTCTAATATTAGTCTTTGCTTAAATAGTTGCAAGCCTCGCCGAGCCTCCCAAAACGCCTGAAACCGACCTGCACAGCCCATGTAACAGATTGAAACTATAAGAGACATCAAGCGCGATAAGGGCGTTCAGGAGAATCCGACGCTGCGGATCGGACACACGCCTCGATCGATGACAAATTGCAACAAGATGTAACAGAGCCACAGTGAGCCCTTTGGAGTACCGGATGAGCGACTCGGACCGTCTTTACCGCTTCACCTTCGAGAACATCGGGATTCGCGGCAACCTGGTCCACCTGGATGCGACCTGGCGTGCCGTGCTGGGTGCACATCCCTACCCGGACGCGGTTCGCGATCCGCTCGGCGAGTCACTCGCCGCCGTCACCTTGCTTGCCTCGACGATCAAATTCGAAGGCTCCCTGATCCTGCAAGCGCAAGGTAAAGGCCCCATCCGCACCCTGGTTGCTCAGGCGACTCACGAGCACAAGGTGCGCGGGCTTGCCCGCTGGGACGGCGAGGTGCCCGTCGCGGGGACTCTCGCGGCCCGGTTCGGCGAGGGCCATCTGGCGTTGACGATCGAGCGCAGCGGGGCGGAACCCTATCAGGGGATCGTGCCGTTGGAAGGTGCGGATCTCTCGGCGGCGATCGAGCGTTATTTCGTGGACTCCGAGCAGCTCCCGACGCGACTCTGGCTCACCGCCGGAGAGAACCGTGCCGCCGGGCTGCTGCTGCAGCGCCTCCCCGGCGAGGGTTTGAGCGATGACGATTGGGCGCGGATCGGGATGCTTGCGGGTACCCTGACACGCGAGGAGCTGACCGGCCAATCCGCCGGCGATCTGCTGTATCGGCTCTTCAACGAGGAGTCGATTCGGCTCTTCGAGCCCGAGCCGATCGCCTTTCGGTGCGGCTGCTCGCGCACCCGCATCGAGGAGACACTCAAGCTCCTCGGCCCTGCCGAGGTGGACGACATCATCGCCGAGCAGGGCGCGATCAGCGTCACCTGCGAGTTCTGTAACCGCAACTACGCCTTCGACGCGGTCGACGCCAAACAGCTCTTTGCCGAGCTGACACGCCACGAGCCCTCCCCCTCGCAGCACTGATCCGGCCCGCAATCATGCTGAGCACCTTGCAGCCCTTGCTCGGGCTGGGCGTGATCCTCGGTCTGGCCTGGCTCGCAAGCGAGCGGCGTCGCGCCGTCAGCCTGCGCCTGGTCCTCGCGGGCCTGGCCCTGCAGATCGGGCTCGCCCTTCTGCTGTTGAAGCTGCCGTTCGCCCAAGCCGTCTTCCTGTCGATGACCGATCTGGTGTTGGCCGTGCAGCGCGCCACTCAAGCCGGCACCGAGCTGGTCTTCGGTTTTCTCGGCGGCGGCGCGGCGCCCTTCGAGACGCGCTATCCGCAAAACAGCTTCGTGCTCGCCTTCCAGGCGCTCCCGCTGATCCTGGTGATGAGCGCGCTCTCCGCCTTGCTCTTTTATTGGCGCGTGCTGCCGCTTCTGGTGCACGGTTTCGCCTGGCTGTTGCGACGGACCATGGGCACCGGCGGGGCGCTGGGGCTGGGGGCGGCGGCGAACGTCTTCGTCGGCATGACCGAGGCGCCCCTCTTGATCCGGCCCTACTTGGCGGGTCTTTCGCGTTCGGCACTCTTCGCGCTCATGACCTGCGGCATGGCGACCGTCGCGGGGACCGTCATGGTGCTCTATGCCGGCATCCTGTCCGACACCGTGCCGAACGCAATGGGGCATATCCTGACCGCATCCCTGATCAGCGCACCCGCGGCCTTGATGATCGCCGGGGTTCTGGTGCCGGAGCATCCGGACGCGGCGGACCGTGCGATCGTCGCCATCCCGAGCACGTCGCGCAGCAGCATGGACGCCATCACGCGCGGCACACTCGACGCCATCCCGCTCTGGCTCAACATCCTGGCGATGTTGATCGTGATGGTCGCGCTGGTGAGTCTCGTCAACCAGATGCTGGGTCTGCTGCCGACGGTCGCCGGCGAGCCCTTGACCGCACAGCGCCTCCTCGGTTGGGTGATGGCGCCGGTCGCCTGGCTGATCGGCATCCCCTGGTCCGAGGCGCAGGTCGCCGGCTCCCTGATGGGCATCAAGACCATCCTCAACGAATTGATCGCCTACCTGGAGCTGGCCGGCACCGCGAGTGCCGAGCTCAGCGAGCGAAGCCGGCTGATCATGACCTACGCACTCTGCGGATTCGCCAATCTCGGGAGCCTCGGCATCATGATCGGCGGTCTCGGGGCCATGGCCCCGGAACGCCGCGACGAGATCGTCGCCCTGGGACTGAAGTCGATCCTCGCCGGGACCATGGCAACGCTATCGACGGGCGCGGTCGTGGCCCTGATTCTCTGAGGAGCGCTCGTCTCGGTTGCAACGCAGCCCCGCAGGTCGTGCCCCGCGGCGCGAGCCGCAACCCGTCGACACAGGGGTTTTGCGCTCCCTGTCTTCGGCGCAACCTCCCCCAAAAACGACTCGGCCGATGCAACGCCGATGTCGAGGATCGATCGGATCCGCAACCCTCCGGACACAGAAAAACACCTGGGTGGCTCACCATTTGAGCCACCCACCTGTTTAGGATCATGCTCAACGGATCCATGAGGCGACCCCAATGTCCAATCGGCAACGATCTGCAACGAACGCCCCCGAGCCCTCTCTCGACGAGACCATTATCGGCCGTCATCTGGTCATTCAGCGCAGTCGCCTTGCGGGTTTCCGCCACCACGAGGCGCCGGCCTTCCTGCCCGCACTGCGGGCCGGCTCACCCCTGACCCTGAGCGCCGAGCGCGACAACCCCCACGACGGCGATGCCGTGGCCATCCATTGGCAGGGCCACATGCTGGGTTATCTTCCACGCGGCGAAAACCTGGTCGTTGCCCGGCTGCTGGCGCGACAGCGCCGCTTGAGCGCCCGCATCCGACGCCTCGCACCGGAGGCCGACCACGACCAGCGGTTGCAGATCGAGATCTTGATGCATTGACGTTGCGAACCTCGGCGATTAGTTTCATGCCGGTACACCGGCTGACCGAGGCGCATCATGGGCGAGGAGATCAGAGGACATTGCTGGAATTGCGGACAAGGACTGACTAAGCTCGATTACGGGCGCGAGCTGCGCTGCCCGGGTTGCGAAAAGCCGACCTACTGCTGTCGCAACTGCCGGCATTACGCGCCCGGACGGCCGAACGAGTGCCGGGAGCCCATGGTGGATCGCGTCGTTGCGAAGGATCGGGCCAACTTCTGCGACTGGTTCCAGCCTTTGTTGCGATCGCCCGCGCTGCAACCCGGCGAGACTCCGAGCGCGCCCGCCGACCCGGAGTCGCTGAAACGTGCCGCGGAGGATCTGTTCAAGTGACCGACCGCCGAAGCCCTTTCCGTCCGCTCGGGGGGCTACTCATCGCCGTCGGTTTCTGCCTGCTCACGCCGCTCAACGCCTGCGCATCGGAACACGATATGACCGCGGAACGTCAACGACTCGTCGAGAAGATCGAGGCCGAGGTCCGCATGACTGCCCCGGAGCTGGGTTTCGCGCGGCTCGATCCTCGCGTCGCCGAGGCCATGCTTCGGGTGCCTCGCCACGCCTTCGTGCCGAACGCCCAACGCGCCTTGGCCTATGCCAATCACCCCTTGCCGATCGGCGGCGGGCAGACCATCTCTCAGCCCTACATCGTCGCCATCATGAGTCAGCTGCTCGACGTCGGCCCCGGCGACCGCGTCTTCGAGCTGGGCACCGGGTCCGGTTATCAGGCCGCCGTGCTGGCCGACATGGGGGTCGAGGTCTATTCGGTCGAGATCGTCCCGGAGCTGGCCGAGCGCGCGCGCACGAATCTCGAGACCGCGGGTTACCCGCAGGTTCAAGTCCGCGCCGGCGACGGCTGGCTCGGCTGGCCCGAGGCCGCTCCGTTCGACGGCATCATCCTGACCGCCGCCGCGCCCGTCATTCCGGAGCAGCTGATCGATCAGCTCAAACCCGGCGGCCGTCTGGTGATGCCGATCGGCGAGACCCATGGCGTCCAACAGCTCGCGATCTTCGACAAGGACGAGGACGGCAACCTGCGACGCCGTGACCTCCTGCCGGTGCGTTTCGTGCCGGTGACCGGGCCCTTGGGCGACTGAGCGATGCCGATACCGGGCCTTCATCCTCGCGCGAGCATCGGCATCCCTGATCCGGAATGGATCCGGTGTCTGCCGCCGAGGAACAACAGGACAGGGAGGCCGTGGCCCTATCCGTCCCGGCGGATCCGTGTCTGAAGAGACCCTCGCGCGCTTGCATGACGACACCCTCGAAACCCTCGTCCGCACACTGCAGCGACAGGCACAAGGCGCCGGTCATCGCGCGACCTTGCTGTTGAGCGGTGATGCGCACTGGACTGCAAACCTTGCGCGGCGTTGCGTCGCCGCGCTCGCGGATCAGGTTCCGACCTGGCTGACCGAGCGATCCCTGGCCGACGGCGCCCTTGCGCTGCGGGCAGCGGACCGGCTGCTCGGCAGCGATCTCGATCTCTTGGTTTATGACGCCCACAGCGGCTTCGACCCGGATGGTTTCGGCGCGGCGACCGGAGCGATCCGTGGAGGCGGTCTCCTGTTGCTCTTGACCCCGCCGTTGGCCGACTGGCCTGATCTCGTCGACCCGCAGGCCGAGCGCATCGCTGTTTGGCCGAATACGGCAGCCTCCGTCGGCGGACGCTTCCTGCGCCGGCTTGCCAGGCTTCTCGGGTCCGAGCCAGGTCTGATCCGGCTTGAACAGGCTGATTTAGAGAGCCTATCGATCGCCCAGAGGCTCATTTCGGAGGACGCGTGCGTCGCGCCGGCGCCGAACGACCCCGGGCGGCCCGCCACAGCCAGCGACCCGAACCCCGCCGAACCCGCCACATCGGACCAGGATCACGCCATCGCGGCCATCCTCGCGCTCGCGCATGGCCGCGCACGCCGCCCGCTCGTCATCCGGGCACACCGCGGACGCGGCAAGAGTGCCGCCCTGGGCCTTGCCGCCGGCCGACTTCTAGGCGAGCGACCGCTCCGCATTCTCGTGACCGCACCGCGCCGCTCGGCAGCCGACGCGCTTTTCAAGCACGCGGCAGCCGCACTGGGTGGTCATGCTCGAGCCTCCGCCCCGGATGTAGAGACCGGGACGACACCGGGCCCGACGGCGCCACCGACGACAGATGGAGCCGGTCACGCTCATGCAGCGGGCTCACTCGCATTCGTCTCCCCCGCCGATCTCGCCGCGCAAACGCCGGCGGCCGATCTGCTTCTGATCGACGAGGCCGCCGGCATCCCCGCGCCCATCCTCGAGACCCTGCTCGCCGGTTACCCGCGCGTCGTCTTCGCAACCACGGTCCACGGCTACGAGGGCACGGGACGCGGTTTCGACGTGCGGTTCCGCGCCACGCTGGATCGGCTCACCCCGAGTTGGCGCGAGATCACGCTCGAGACACCGATTCGCTGGGCGGACGGTGACCCGCTCGAAGCCCTGACCTTCCGCGCACTGCTGCTCGATGCCGCACCCGCCCCGGTGGAGGAGCCGAGCGCAGTCGACCCCGCCGAGATCCACTGCGAGCGCTTGGACCGCGACGCCTTGATCCACGACGAGAAGACCCTGCGCGAGCTCTTCGGCCTGCTCGTCCTGGCCCACTACCAAACCCGGCCGATGGATCTGCGCATGCTGCTGGACGGCCCGAATGTCCGCATCTACGCGCTGCGATGGCGCAGCCATGTCCTCGCCGCCCTCATCGTCGCTGAAGAAGGCGGCTTCGCCGACCCCGTTTTGCGCGAGGCGATCTTCATGGGGCGACGCCGTCCGCGCGGCCACCTGCTCCCCCAGACCCTATCCACCCATGCCGGACTCGCCGAGGCCCCTGCCCTGCGTTACCTGCGGGTGATCCGCATCGCCGTCCATCCGGCGCTTGCACGCCGCGGTCTCGGGCGCAGACTGCTGCGCCGGCTCGCGCGCGACGCTCGCGCCGAGGGCGTCGATCTCCTCGGCGCCAGCTTCGGCGCGACGCCCGAATTGATCCGCTTCTGGGACCGCTGCGGCTTTCGTCCGGCACAGATCGGCACCAGCCGGAATGCCGCAAGCGGCGAGCACGCGCTCGTCGTGCTGCGCCGTCTCGACGCACGCGGTCAGCGCTTTGCCGCGGCGGCCGAGGCACGCCTGGAATCCCGCCTCCCGGTGCTGCTGGCCGGTCCGCTGCGCACAGTCGATCCCGTCACCGTCGCCGCCTTCGTCGCCGCAATCCGCACAGCGCCGCCCTTGTCGGACTCCGGCGAGCCGTCTTCGAGCGCGTGTCGAGACACGATGGACGATCGAGAGCTGAACGGATTCATCGACGGCTATCGCTCACTGGACGCCACCCTCCCGATCCTCGCCGAGCGCGTGCGGCGCCGACTCGGGGCCTGTCTGCGGGCCGGAGGTATCGCGGACGACGACGCGGCGCTCTTGATCGCAGCCGCCCGCCAGCTCCATGGTCCGGCCGAGTTGGCGAGCCGTTTCGGTGCGAACGGTCGCGACGCGCTCACCGCTCGCATCCGACGCGCAGCAGATGCGTTGCGGTTCGTCCCAAGCGAGACCCCATCCCGCGCAACAGCCACGCAAGACGCGTCGTCTGCATGGCTTCCATCGCGATCTGCACGACGCGAGCGCGCCGAATGAAACGCCGACTGATCCTCTCCGCCGGTGTCGTTCCGGTCCGTCGAATCGGATCCGAGAGACGGTTCCTGATTCTGCGCTGCTACAGCTACTGGGATTTCCCCAAGGGCGAGACCGAGCCAGGCGAAGACCCGTTGAGCGCCGCACGGCGCGAGGTCGCCGAGGAGACAGGTCTCATCGACCTGGATTTCCGTTGGGGGTCATCTTTCGTCGAAACACCGCCCTACGGTCGCGGCAAGGTCGCGCGGTATTATCTGGCCGAGACATCGCGCGGCGATGTAGCGCTCGGGATCAACCCGCAACTGGGGTTTCCCGAGCACCAGGAGTTTCGCTGGGCCACCGAGGCTGAGGCGCGTACGCTCCTGAACGACCGCGTAGGCGCCGTCCTGGACTGGGCCGTGCGACGCATCGGCGAATCGCCCGGGGCCCCGGCCGCCGAATCCCTCAACCGACCACCAGAGGACCGCCAAGCATGACGATCGAGCACGACCCCGAAACCTCCGACGCCATGCTGACTCCGGCGGAAGCACGCGTCCTGGGCTGCCTCATGGAGAAGCAGCGCACCACGCCCGACCAATACCCCTTGACACTGAACAGCCTGGTAAGCGCCTGCAATCAAAAGAGCGCCCGCCATCCGGTCATGAACATGACCCCCGGCGAGGTCGGCCACGTGGTCAATCTACTGCGCGACCGCGGACTCATCTACGCCAGTCTTTCGGGCCGCACCGAGCGCTACGACCACAAGATCGTCGGCACCTTCCTGCTGAGCCGAGAAGAGCATGCCTTGCTGTGCGCCCTGATGTTGCGCGGCCCACAGACGACCGGCGAGCTGCGCACCAATACCGCACGCCTGGCCGACTTCAAGGATCTCGATCAGGTCACCGCCACGTTGCACGGCATGGCCAAGCGCGACCGCCCGCTCGTCGTCGAGCTGCCGCGCCAGCCGGGCAAACGCGAGGAGCGCTACGCGCACCTGCTGTGCGGACGACCGAAGATCGAGGACATGCCGGAATCCGCGCAGGCGTCGAGCAGCGAGCCGACCCGCAGCGCCCGGATCGACGCCCTGGAGGCCGAGGTCGCGGAGCTGCGTGCACAGATCGACAGGCTCTGGTCACTGACCGGGCTCGAGGATCAGCGCTGAGCGCGGACGCGCAGCGCTAAACCGCGTCCAGAGTGAAATGCGTCATTTTCATGTTGTGTCGGGCTCGAGGATTTTTCCGACCTTCGTCGTGACGCGGTTTAGGATTTACTATTTTTGAATCTGTTAAACCGCGCCGGCTCCGACAGTTGTCGGAGCCGGCGCGCCCAAACCAACCCAACACACAACGCATACCGCACCGGGCGCGGTTTAACCCGTCATCTCGGCGAGCAGGATCGGCAACCTTTGGGTGCCGCGCGATTCTCGGTTTTTTGGCTCGATTGCTCGAATAAATCGAGGCTTTAAACCCTGCCGTGTCGGGCGCTCAAAGGGAGCACGCCATGCAGAGACGGGGGACGACGCAGACGTGTGGCGCAGGATTCGAGAAGGACCAGGTCGGCAGCGGGCGGCGCCGAGCGTAGAAAAACAAGTAACGTACTGAAAAATATGGCGGAGAGAGAGTCCGCTGATAGGTCATCCGCATGGTTCCGCATGGGTCACAACCTGCCTAATTCATCAAGGGTTTAAGTCTCACGTCTTCCGCAGTCATCCGCTACAATCCATGTCTGAGTGTGGGGCGAGGTGTGGGGCGACCCGCCTAGCCTGTCACAGTGACAACGACATGGAGCATGACATGGGCAATCTCTCGGCACGCACGGCAGCAACAGCGAAACCGGGTCGTCACAGTGACGGCGAGGGTCTCATCCTGGCAGTGAGCAAGACCGGCTCACGATCCTGGTATCTGCGGTATCAGCTCAACGGCAAGCGGCGCGACATGGCACTCGGCAACATGGCCGATGTCTCGCTCGCGGCGGCACGCGAGAAAGCGGCGGCGGCGCGGGCGCTGGTGCGAGCCGGTATCGACCCGCTTGATCACCTCATGATGGAGGAGAAGACGGTCCCGACCTTCACGTCTGCGGCGGCTCAGTACATACGCAGCCACCGGCACGGCTGGAAGAATCGCAAGCACCAGCGGCAATGGTGCGCGACCATGAAGACCTATGCTCGACCCATCATCGGCTCGAAGCCGGTCGACAGCATCGGCACCGAGGATATTCTCGCGGTCCTGTCACCGATCTGGACGCGGAAGACCGAGACGGCGAAGCGGGTTCAGGGTCGCATGGAGAACATTCTCGACTGGTGCGCAGCTCGCAAGTATCGAGACGCCAGCAACCCGGCGCGCTGGCGTGGCCATCTGGATCACCTGCTCCCGAAACCGACGAAGGTCTCGAAGGTGCAGCATCACCCGGCGATGCCATGGCCGGCGCTCCCGTCTTTCATGATGGAGCTGAGTAGCAACCCGAGCATCTCCTCCTCCGCGCTTCGATTCGCCATCCTGACGGCGTGTCGCACGGGAGAGGTCCTAGGCGCTCAATGGTCCGAGGTCGACATCGAGTCGGCAGTGTGGACGGTTCCCGCAGACCGGATGAAGGCCGGTCGCGAGCATAGGGTTCCGCTCACCGAGGCCGCGCTCGACATCCTCCGCGCGCTCCCGCGAATCGAAGGCAACCCGTACATCTTCCCTGGTGCGCGGGCCGGTCGACCGCTGTCGAACATGGCGCTCTTACAGATCATGCGCGGCATGGGTCACGGCGTCGGCGGCGCGAAGTCGGCAGCAGTACCACATGGGTTCCGCTCCTCTTTCCGCGACTGGTGCGGCGAGGTCTCATCCTATCCTCGCGAGGTCGCAGAGGCGGCGCTTGCTCATGTGAACGGCGACAAGACCGAGGCAGCCTATGCGCGCGGCGACCTGTTCACGAAGCGGCGCAAGCTCATGACCGACTGGTCATCCTTCTGCACCCGTCCGCCGGCAACGGTTATCGACCTGTCGTCACGTCAGACAGGCTAGGCCGCGCTCCCGGCACCGAGCCGGTATCCGCATCATCCGACCCGCCAGCGGCTCACAAGGCCGCTAGGCGCTCCTCGCTTGACCTTTCCCGTCACAGTGACAGAATCAGGGTTCCTTTCCTGTCACAGTGACAACCATCATGACCGACCCGAAGGCACCGAAAACCACCTCCGCACAACGACAGGCGGCGCTCCGCCAGCGTGCGCGCTCCCTGGCCTATGGTCTCGACGATGACGACATCCGCACGGCACCCGACACCGCGCTCTTAGAGGCGCTCCCGATCGCCTACCGTGCGCGGCAGACCGCTCCTATCGAGGGCATCGTGGTCGAGCTGCTCCATCGACTCGGCAGGCACGTGAAGATCATCCCGGTCGAGCCGCCAGATGTCACAGTGACAAGGCGCGGATATCCGCCAGCTGATCCGCCAGTGTCGAGCGTCACAGTGACAACGACACCCGAGCCGACTCCCGAGCCGAAAAGCCGGCGCTCCTACCCGATCGAGGTGCAGCGCATGGCGGTCGGTATGGCCGATGCGGGCATAACGAGCCGGGAGATTGTCGACGCCATCAAGGCTATGGTCGGTCGCGCTCCCGCCGTGAGCAATGTGCAGAAGCTCCTCAAGGGCTGGCGGGCGGCGCTTGATTGAAATTGCTGCATCGGCTGATTCGGTCGACGTTCCACATGAAACATCGCCTATTCGACTTCACCGAATGTGTCAATGCTGCTCAGAATCGGGCGCTTTTTATCCGTATCGGCGTTTAGATATCCGCCGTGGTATGGTTGATTGAAATAGGTCGCTCGGCACGCATCGGGCGCTCAATGACCGGAGGCAACAATGGAAAAAAGGGGGTTCCTATCCATGATGGAGGTTGTCGTATGTCTGGCTCGTTTCTTCGATTACCGCAAGTCCTCGCGCTCGCTGGACTGCAAAAAAGCGCGCTCTACAAGCGCATCGGTCTAGGTCAATTCCCGCGACCCGTTAAACTTTCGGCACGCTGCGCAGTATGGCCGGAGGATGAAATCCGGGACTGGCAGAAACGCCAGATCGACTCCCGCGACAACGCGGCATAGGGGGTCGATATGTTCGCACAACAAAAAACCGCGTCCGACTCGGCATCGGATCGCGGCTCAGAGGGTGTTTCTTCAGGCACTCATTCTATCACCGAGGCTACCCGGTTTCTCGACGCGCTCGACTCCGAGGCGGAGGTCTTCACATTCCAGACCTTCGACGATAAAGGTCGGCGCGGAGAGCTGGCTCGCACCATTCACGGCTCGATTGATGATGTCTTCGATGCCCTGTCGCGTCTGAATGACCAGGGAGCCGGGGTCTTCGTCACCGTCAACGAGACGGACGGCACGGCGCGCAAGGAGGAGAACATCGTCCGTGTCCGGGCCGTCTTCGCAGACTTCGACCCGCCGAAGACCAGGCCGGCACCGGCAAAGTATCCTCTGGAGCCTCACATCGTCGTGGAGTCGAGTCCCGGCAAGCACCATGCTTACTGGCTCACCGAGGGGATGTCGCTCGACGCCTTTACTCCGACGCAGAAGGCATTGATCACGGCGCTCGGCTCCGACCCGGCACCGAACGATCTACCTCGTGTCATGCGGCTACCTGGGTTCGATCATCACAAGACCGATATCCCGTATCGGGTCCGACTCATTCACGTGGAGCGGTTTCTCGATTATCCGGCGGCGGCTATCAAGGCGGCATTCCCGACGGTCATCAATGATCGGCACACCGATGCACCGTCACCCGATGATGATGTCGTTGTCGAGGCGCTGCGTCGAGAGGGCCTACTGCTGAAGGAGAAGACCGGCGGAGGATGGTTTCTCACCTGTCCATGGTCGGAGGAGCACACCACAGCGTCGACACCGACATCGACGGTCTATTACCCGGCACACACCGGCGGCTATCAAGGTGCGGCATTCAAATGTCAGCACGGCCATTGCACACATCGCACAGCGCGCGATCTGGAGGAGCGGCTCGGTATTGCCTCGTCATGGCCGGAGCTGCTCCCGATCGGTCAATCGGTACCGCCGGAACCCTATCCGCTCGACGCGCTCCCTAAGCTGATCCGTGAGGCGGTCGAGGAGGTGCAGCAATACAACCAGGCACCGACCGCGCTTGTGGCGACATCGGCGCTCACGGCGGTCTCGACGGCGATACAGACCCGCGTCGATGTGCAGCGCTCGACACGGCTATCGGGTCCGGTCGGCCTATACGGGCTGGTCATCGCAGACTCGGGAGAGCGCAAAACGAGCTGCGATAAGTTCTTCAGCGGCATCATCGAATCCGCCGATATCGAGGCGGCACGCGCGGCAAGGCCGGAGGTGCAGAAGCACCAGGCGGATATGCGCTCATGGGAGTCGGAATGCTCGGGATTGTCCGACGCGATTCGACAGGCGAAGAAGGCCGGCAAGTCGGTCGATGCACTCCGCGCTGATCTGGAGTCGACCTATCGTCAAAAGCCGGAGGCACCGCGCGTGCAGAAGCTGCTGCGGCTCGACGACACTCCCGAGAACCTTGCCTATGTCATGCACAAGCAATGGCCGGCGGCGGGTGTCCTGTCCTCCGAGGCGGGTGTCATCTTCGGGTCGCACGGCATGGGTAAGGATTCCATCGTCCGCAATCTGGCACAGCTCAACGTGCTATGGGACGGCGGCACCCTGGATATCGGTCGGAAGACATCGGAGTCCTTCACCCTGAGAGGCGCTCGTCTGACGCTCGGTCTCATGATCCAGCCTCAGACACTGCGGTCCTTCTTCGAGTCCTCCGGCGCGCTGGCGCGCGGTACCGGGTTCCTGGCTCGGTTCCTCGTGGCGTGGCCGCAGAGCACGCAAGGCCAGCGCATGTACCGGGAGGAGCCGGCGGCATGGCCGGCACTCACCCGGTTTCAGGGTCGGCTCGGAGGCATCCTCCGCGCTCATGTCTCGATCACCGAAGACGGTCAACTCGATCCCATCGCACTGAAGCTGTCGCGCGAGGCGAAGGAGATATGGGTCGAGTTCCACAATGCGGTCGAGGCGGAGCTACGACCCGACGGTGAGCTGTACGAAGTCCGCGACGTGGCGTCGAAGGTCGCAGACAACGCGGCTCGGCTGGCGGCGCTGTTCCATGTCTTCGAGAATGGCGACAGCGGCACCATCGACGCCTACGCGATGGAGAGCGGCACCATGCTTGCGGCGTGGCATCTCCATGAGGCACGGCGATTCTTCACCGAGCTGGCGGTTCCCGAGCCGGTCCTACAGGCGCAGCGGCTCGAATCCTGGCTCATCGGCCATTGTCGTCAGCACGGCGTCGATACGGTCGCGCGTCGTGAGGTGCAGCGGCTCATCATCCCGTCGACACTGCGGCGTCGAGAGGCGCTTGATCCGGCGCTCCGGGAGCTGGCGGAGGCGGGTCGGGTCCGGGAGATCACCGAGGGCAAGCGCAAGCTGATCAGGGTCCGCGCGGAGGTCCTCACATGAGTCTCGCGGATTTGATGAAGCGGCGCGTCCATCGCTGCGACAACGCAGTTATGACGGTGACACCCGCGACACCTGCGACACTTGAGGGCGAAACAGGCGCAACTGTCGCAACTGTCGCAACTGTCGCTGTCATAGAACGTCGTCGGCTATGGATGGTCCGGCACCCGGACGGCTGGATCAGTCACTCATTCACGCCACCGATCACCGAGTCGGAGGTCCGGGTGTGGCATCCCGACGCGGAGGAGGTCGTCGAGGAGGAGGAGCCGGTCGTCGTCATCACCGAGGATGTCGTCGTCGAGGAGGGCGTCGTCGAGGTCGTTGTCTGTCACACCTGCGACGCCTTCGAGCGCAACCCGATCAATCCGGTCGGCGGTCTCGGTCGATGTCGCGTCGATGCACCGGCAAGCCGCAGGGCAGGCTCGTTATGGCCGTGGTCCGACGCGGCTATCCGATGCGGCGAGTACCAGGCGGCAGCGGCTCACAATGGCGCTTGTGCGGTCTCATGAAGGCATGGGTCCTCCTGGTGAGAATCGCGCGCCACTGTTTCGGGCCGCGCCATTTCTGTAGTGCGAGAAAATTCCGGCGTTTGTTGAATCTTGCAATGGAGGGTCCGTCATGACCGAGCCGGTCGACATCGACACTGGATTGACCGAGGCGCAGATTCGCGCGGCTCACCTGCTCGCGCAAGGCTGCAAGGCGTGCGACGTGGCCGATGAGGCCGGCGTCGATGAGAGTACCGTCAGCAGATGGAGGAGAAAGCCGGCGTTCGCGGCGCTGGTGCAATCCATCACCGCAGAGGCACATCAGGAAATCGTCGGCAGAATGGCGGAGCTGCTCCACAGATCGCTCGACGTGATCGACGAAATGCTCAGCTACCGGCATGACCCGAACATCAAGCTCCGGGCCGCCATCGCGCTCCTCAACGCCAGCGGCATCACCAGGATGATGAAGGCATCGGCGCAGACCGCAGAGGTCGACTCGGGCGACACAAATCACGCGGGCTGAGGGGACCCTACCACCCACCCGAAAACCGGGGGAAATTCGACGCGCCGGTATGTTCCCGTTTTCCGGTTTTTGCATGGCTCAATGTTTCTTGCACCGACCGCTCGAAATCGGCTCCGCGACCGCTCGAATCTTCCGAAGCATCTGCACTGCGACCCGGCGCTCGGTCGAGGCCGCGCTCGGTCGGAAATGGCGTCACGTCACGGGATGGAGGTCCGACCGCTCATCGGCTCGAAAAGAGGTCGAGAAGGGTCGAAAACGGGCCTACCCGTGTCGCAGTGTGGGGCGAAGTGTGGGGCGAATCGCCTAGCGGATGAAAAAACGTGAAGGTTTACAGCGTGTTGAAAATCGGTATGGCGGAGAGAGTGGGATTCGAACCCACGGAGGGGATAAACCCTCAACGGTTTTCAAGACCGCCGCTTTCGACCGCTCAGCCACCTCTCCGAATTGACCGTCCCGCGCAACACTGCGGCACGGCCCCGGATCGAGCGTCGATCCGAGGCCGGAGAAGGATAGCGCATGTCTACGCCGGACCCAACCGCCTTGATGCTTGCGCAAGCGACTCCATCAGGTATGCTTCGGGAACTCGGATCTTGTCGCCGAGTCACACTCGGCAGTTTGAACTACTCGTAACCGGAGTGACCACACCAATGGCCAACACTGACTTTTCCATCCCACGCAGCTCGCAGTCGGTCATCTCGACCAACAAGGTGCTCAAGAACACCTATCTGCTGCTCGCCGCCACACTGGGCTTCAGCGCCTTCACGGCGATGATATCGATCGCCCTCGCCGTGCCGAGCTGGATGTACCTGGTTTCGGTGATCGTCGCGATGCTGATGGGCATCTTCGTGCTTCCGCGGACGGCCAACTCGTCGAAGGGCATCGGCGTCATTTTCCTCGTCACCGGACTGCTGGGGTTCGGCCTAGGCTCGATCCTTTCCATGTACCTGGCCCTACCGAACGGCCCGCAAACCGTCGGCTTGGCGTTCGGCGGAACCGCGGCAATCTTCCTGGGCCTGTCCGGCTATGCCCTGACCAGCAAGCGTGACTTCAGCTTCATGGGCGGCTTCATCTTCGCCGGCATGATGGTCGTCATCCTGGCGGTCGTGGCGAATCTGTTCCTTCAGATGCCGGCGCTTTCGCTGTCGATCTCCTCGGCCATCATTCTCCTGATGAGCGGTTTCATCCTGTTCGACACCAGCCGCATCGCGCGGGGCGAAGAAACCAACTACATCATGGCCACCTACGGGATCTATCTCTCGATCTTCAACATCTTCATCAGCCTGTTGCAGATCCTCGGAATCATGGGCGACGACTGATCGGTTCGCCCCGTTTCGGGCACGAACCCCGGCCGAGTGCCGGGGTTTTTGTTTGGGCTCTCGACACGACCCCCGCTCGGGGCAAGGAGAGGATTCCATGGATCTCGCGCTGAAGATCGCCGCTGCAGCGGTGCTCGTCTTGATGCTGTTCTATCTTTGGCCGGCCTACAAACACTGGCAGGAGAACGGCCCGAAGGCGGAAAAAGGGGATTGGCAGGCGGCCATCTTGCCGCTCGGAGCGGTCGCCGCACTGGTTGTGCTGCTGATCTTGGCCGTGCGCTGAACCACCTTGACGGGCCTGGCCCATCAGCCACACCGCTCTCTTCCCTCACCCGACCGGCCGGGTGGACGAGCACTGTAGGGTGGACGAGCGAGAGCGAAGTCCACCGAATCCCGCGCCGGCGTTGGTGGACTGCGCTGCGCTTGTCCACCCTACGGGCCACCGGCCGGTTGCGTAAAAAACGCGCGCCGCGATTGCAGGCGTCGGCAATCTCACTCAGCCGCCCTTCGGCTCTTGGTGAATCGCTGCGGAGCCGGACTCCCACGGGTCCGGCGTTCCGCGCCCCGCGTTCCCTCAATCGCTGAAATCATCTGAACCGCGTCCGCTCCGACGCCAATCGGCGGACGCGGCGCCGACGGCACGCGAGAAGATTGCGGAGGTCACCCGAGACTCGGTTCAGTCGGCATACATGGGGCGCTCTTCCGCCAAATTGAGCCAGCCCTTGACAACCCGATAGAGCGTCCAGAAGTACACGACGCCCCAGACCAGGAAGCCGATCAAAAACACGCTCGTCGCCAGGCCGACGAGGCCCCACAAAAGCTGGAACCAAAAGGTTCTGATCTGCCACACGAAATGGGATTCGAGCCAAGTGCCCCGCACCTCGGCAAGACGGAGATAGTTCACGACGACGCCGATGACCGATGTCACGCCCAGAATAAACGACAGGGCCTGCATGAGATAGACGAAGCCGGTCGTCGTCTTGAGTGGGTCGGTCGTGTCGGGCCCGGCCGAAACGGGTTGGACCTTGTGGGTCGATTCATCCATCGAGGCTCACCAGGGGCGATATTGAAGGCCGGGGATGGCTTCGCGATCGAAGACCGACGGCAGCTCCCGGATGAGCCGATCCACCTCTTCCAGATCCATGTGCCGACCGTAAGAGGCCTTGGCCGCATCGATCGGCAGCTCGACCCAATAACGGATGGAACCCGGCTCCCGCAGGATCTGCAGGGTGTTGTCGGCGTGATCGATGATCCCGAGATAATCGTCTTCATGTTGCAGGCGAGGCAACAGCTGCTCGCGGATCTCCCGGCTGCTCACCTCCAGCGCACTCGCCGACGAGACCGACTCCCCCGAACGCTCGAATAAGTAGTAGACGCGATAGTGCATGGCTGTCGTTGTTCGCTCTCTGTGTGCTGTGACGGTCTGGTCTCGACACGGCGTAGCGCATAAGATGTGCCGGAATCCGCGGTCGCTCGAAAGCCTCCTCGCGCCCACCCGAGGCGCACACCGAGGCGGCTCGACCTAAGGCGAATTCGATTCGCCGAGCACTTCCGCGCGGATGCGGGATCCGGCAATCACACGCTCTGCGCAGCGCCGCGTGACGGATCACCTCAGAGCCATTCGGAGACGCCGATGTCCGTTCTCAAAATGAAGCTCCACTGGCAGATCCTGATCGCCCTGGTGCTGGCGATCCTGATCGGGCTGCTGATCGAACGCGATACCGGGATCTTCGGGGTTACTCTTTACGCCATCTTCGACTTCCTGGGTACGCTGTTCCTCAACGCCCTGAAGATGTTGATTGTACCCCTGATCGTGTCCTCGATCATCGTCGGGGTCGCAGGAATCGGCGACTCGAGCAATCTCGGGCGGCTCGGGGGCAAGACCATCGGCTACTATGCGATGACGAGCCTCTTCGCCATCGTCGTGGGTTTGTTGGTCGTCAATATCATTCAGCCGGGTATGGTGGAAGGCTCGGCCGAGGATGTCTTCGGGCTGTCGGCCAGCAAGGGCGAGCTCGAGGCACAATTCGCCGACAAGGGCGCCGCCGACATCGTCGAGATCTTTCTTCGGATGGTGCCGACAAACATCGTCGCGGCGGCCGCGGCGGGCCAGATGCTCGGGCTGATCTTCTTCAGTCTCCTTTACGGCTTCTTCATCACCCGCCTGAACGGCAACCTCGCACAGACCCAGCTCGACTTCTGGAACGGCGTCTTCGAGGTGATGATGAAGATCACCGAGCTGGTGATGCGCTTCGCGCCCATCGGTGTCTTCGCCCTCGTCGCCAAGACGGTCACGGACACCGGGCTGGAGGCATTCGGCCCGCTTGCGCTCTTCTTCTTCAGCGTGGTGATCGCGCTCGGCATCCATTTCTTCGTGACGCTGCCTCTGCTGCTCCTGCTCGTCGGGGGCGTGAAGCCGAGTCGTCACTATCGCGCCATGGGTGCCGCGCTGCTCACGGCCTTCTCGACCGCCTCCTCCTCGGCGACGCTCCCGCTCACGATGGAATGCGTCGAGAAGAACGCGGGTGTCTCCAACCGGACCTCGAGCTTCGTGCTGCCCTTGGGCGCAACCGTGAATATGGACGGGACAGCGCTCTATGAATGCGTCGCCGTCATGTTCATCGCACAGGCCTACGGCATCGAACTCGGCCTCGCAACTCAGTTCATGATCGTGATCCTGGCCCTCTTGACATCGATCGGCGTGGCCGGTATCCCGGCCGCCAGCCTCGTTGCCATCGCCATCATCCTGTCCGCCGTCGGCCTGCCGTTGGAAGGAATCGGCCTGATCCTGGCGGTCGACCGAATCCTCGACATGATGCGCACCTCGGTGAATGTCTTCAGCGATTCCTGCGGTGCCGTCATCATCGCAAAGAGCGAAGGCGAAACCGGAATCCTCGAGCAAGACGGGCCGATCCCGGCCAGGGCCTAGTCTGCCTCTGCGCCCCGAGCCGCGATGACCTCATCGCGGCTCGGCGCAGGGGGACGGGACGGTTTCCCGATCAGGGACAACGGAATGACGATAGCGTGCGGGGACTACGGCAGATCATCCATGCAACGATTGCCCCTCGCCCCCCCGATGATGTCGCCCCCTTCGATCCAGCATCGCGATCCCCGTGTCTGACCTCACGCCACCCGCCAGCGCCGAGACCACCGCCAAGCTCTTTCGCGCGCGCGTCCTCAAACCAGCCGAAGGCGTCTTTCTCTTCCACCCCAGGGCTATCGAACGCCTGATCACCGATCATCTGGCGGCCGCGGCGCGCGACATCTCGATCCCCGATCTCGCGTATTACCTGATGCCTGCCACGGCCTTTCTCACGGGCTTGGAATCGGAGAACCCCGAAGCGCTGGCGGTCATCGAGGGGCTCAACCTGCCGAACTACGTCATCCTTCTGCCGATCCCTCCCGAGCAGCGACTCGACCGCGTCGGCTTTACGAGACTGCTGCGCGACTACTGGGCACGGCGTTTCGAAGCGGAGGTCGCGCGCGCCTGGCAGACGGCACGCGACGATAATCTCGACGGGGATCCCTTCGGCCCGATCGGTCTGACCCGCCGGATCGGCACGCTGGCCTTGGCCGAAGTGCGCGACGTCATGATCCGTGACGGGGTCGTCCCGGCAGGCATCGGCGATGCCTTCATTTGCCGTAGCTTCGTCGCACTGCTCGCACGACTGCGCTATTTCTCGCCGGGGGCCCGCGGCTTTTTCTTTCCGACGATTCGCGATTGGCATGCGCTCGATGTGTGGCTCGTCGAGAGCGGGCTCGATCTCCCGGCATCGCTGCAGGGCGGACGGCTGCCGCGCTTGCTTGAACACACGCGGCCTGATCACCGCTGCGGCGCGCCCGAATATCTGCCGCTGCTCCCGTCGGGTTTACCTTACGGAGACTCGGATCCGGATTTCGCTCGCGCGATCGCGGCGCGGGAGTCCCGCGAGACATCGCCCCTCCGAGCCAAGCCCGCAACGCCGGCCGCTGCCGATAGCCCGGTCGCCGCCCCCGTGGACGACATCGAGGCACGCTGTCTCGATGTCCTGCGCGAAGCGTCTCAACTGGCCCGACGGGACTGGCGAGCGGCACTCCGCCACATCCTGATCACCCCGCTTGCACCACTGCTGGATGCCCTGCTCGCGATCCCGGCGCTGCTGCGACGCAAAGGGTCCGAGGCGCGACCGCGCGGGCTCCGACTGGATCTGCATTTGGCCCTGTTCGCCGATGCAGTGCGCAAGGCTCAACGCGCCGAGCTCGACGACCGCTATGCCGCCGCGCTCCTCAACCTGGCCTTGGCTCGGCGACGCTTCATCGCCTTGGGCGAGCCCTGCCTGAACGCGCGCGACGCCGTCCACGCGATCCTTGCACGACGTGCCGCCGCGGCCGAGAGCACCCTGGCGGATCTGATCGCCGCCAACTCGAAGCTGAGTCCTGACACGGCGCACGAGCTCTCTGTATTGACCGAGCGCTTGGGCGACGACGTCATGCGCTCGGCCTCCTCGCGCTCGGCATATCTGATCCTGCGCGACCTGGAACGGGTTCTGTTGGAGAGCCGCACGACCTACTACCGCTTGCGCCCGTTTCAATGGGCAGCGAGCGGCGGCAAGGTAAGGCTCAGACAGATTTTGCCGTTTCAGGCTCGACTCAAGGCACTGCGCGCGCTCGAGGTCGCATCGAATCGCCTCGAGCAGATCGAATGGCCGACCCGCGAGGTCGAGCGGTTCTCGGTGCCTCTCCAGCGACTCTCGCAACAGCTTTCCACCCGTCTCGCCGGGCAGCTCCGCCCACATCTTCGCACCTCGCTCGAGGAGGCCGGCTTCACCCCGACCAACCACCGCGAGCAGGTTGCGGCCCACAAGATGCGCGAGGAGCTGCTCGACGTCATTCAGCGACGCCGGCATCTCAAGTTCACCGACGTACGCGACATCGTCGCACGCAATATCCTGCGTCTGCCCGACCCGACCCTGGAGGAGATCCGCCACGGCGACCGCTTGGCGCATTTCGATCGGATCGCCGCTCACGCCTTGCCCGGCGTTTACAAGCCGGGCGAATTCTACGTCAAGGGATTGCAGCAGCTCGGCGCGCCTCTGTTCGGCACGCCACGGGGACGCTTGATCCTGCGCCACCTGATCCTGCCGACCGGCCTCGCCTTCCTGGGACTCAAGACGATCGACATCGTGGCCGGTCTGATTTTGCCCGCGGGGAGCTCCGTCCATTTAGCACCGCTCTGGCTGGTCCTCCTGCTCGCCGTGCTGATCAATGCGTTCGCCTACACCCGCGTCGGGCGAGCGATCGCCAAGACGATCTGGCGTGCCATCGCGTGGACCGTCAGTCTGCTGCTGTTCGACGGGGTACGCAAGCTGCTGCGCTGGGCGCCCGTCGCGAGACTGCTGTCGACGAGCCTCATCCGCGGCCTGGACCGTAACCTCGTCCAGCCGCTGTTCATCGGCTTGTTGATCGTGCTCCCCTTCGTGGGACTGGGCCTGCTGATCGACGGGGTCGAGATCGATTACGGTCTGTCCCTGCTGATCCCGGCCTTTGCGATCGGCACGCTCGCGCGCAATACGCCGGCGGGTCGACGCATGCTCGACAACGCGGCGAGCGCCGCGTGGCAGATCCTGAGGCGCCTGAATCAGACCCTCGTGATCGGAGTGGTTCGGGAGCTGCTCCATTTCTTCAAGGAGGTGACACGTCGCTTCGAGCAGGGACTGCATCGCATCGAGGAGCTGCTGAGCCATCAGCTCGGAGAATCGCGGCTCGCGCTCGTCGTGAAGTCTCTGTTTGCGCCGATCTGGAACCTCACGGAGGCCGTCATCCAGTTTTACGTGACCGTGTTGGTGGAACCGCAAGTCAATCCGATCAAGCACTTCCCCCTGGTCACCATCGCGCACAAATTGATGTTGCCCTTCCTTCCCGCGCTCACCGGGCTGCTCGTCGCGCTCACGGAGCCCTTTCTGCCGAAGCTGATCGCCTACCCCTTCGTGACCGTCACCATCCTCCTGCTGCCTGGACTCGCCGGTTTCCTGGTCTGGGAGCTGAAGGAGAATCGGAGGATCTATGCAGCCAATCATGCGGGCTCACCCCTGGTCGGATACGACGCAGGTCGAATCGAGGCGGTGCACCGAGTCAATCTGGAAAGCACGCCGATCGAGCCGGCCATCATCGGCGGCCATGGCGAAACCATGCGGGGGATGCTCCGCCGGGGCTTTCACAGCGGAACATTGCCGAAGGCGTTCGACCGTCTGAGACGCGTGCTGCGCGAGGAGATCCGCGACGAGGTGCCCTACCCCCATCGCCTTCGTGACGCACAGCGTCGCCTCGCCGAGGTCACGCGGGCACTCTGTGTCTTCTGCGACCGCGAGCTCGGCTATGCCCTGCGCCGCCGCTGCGTCGAGCCGAACTGCGGACTGGTCCGCGTCGAAACCGGACAGCCCCGTCTGTCGAGCAACGCATTCGATCTGACCCTGGAGCTGTACGCCTCGAGCACCGCCGATGATCGACCGATCGAGCTGCAGCTCTGCGTCTATCTCGAGGAGCCCGACATCTACCTGAAGGTCGAGGTCAGCGGACCGAAGGAGCAGCTCGGCGAGCCCTGTTGGAGGTTAATTCGCTCCGATCTGGAGGTGTTCAGCGGTCGTGCGGGGGTCAAGCCGGCGCCTTCGGCGGTTTAGGGGTTCCTGCCTCCAGCCTTCAGCTTGCCGCGGGGAGACACTCGCAGTCCGCACTTTCGGACGAAACCGCGCCAGCCCCGGCGGCCCTCAAGTCTGCCGGGGCCGATTCCATCCAAGAACATCGCATACCGCGCCGAGCGCGGTTTAACGTCGAGTGCGCCCGCCCGTGCTGCGATTGGGCAGCTCAAGCAGGAAACGGCCGGCGTTTGCCAATTGTCTGCGCACCAACGACCAGTTCTCCTCGCGTTTGCGCGCGTCTTGGCAGCGCAATAGACGCGCGCGTTGCGCGGCGTCCAGCCGATCGAGGATCGCCGCCCAGAGGACGTCGTCGACGTTGTAGACCCGCCCGCCGGCCAGGCAGACCGGGATGACGCTCGCGATCGGGATCGCGAGATCCGCCGCGACCACCTCGACGGCGGCGAGGATGCTTTCGGCTTTGAGACTCTTGGGCTCGGCCAGGTCATAGGGCGGCAGCCACTCGCGGACCGGGCGCAGCCGATCGATATGACTGAGCACGACGAGCACCGGCGGCGGACGGCGCGTCAGGCGCTCGGCGAAGGCGGCCCGCAAGCTGTCCAGGGTCTCGCGATCGGCATGACGGTCGGGGCGGTCGGCGGCACTGACCCAAAGGATCATATCGGCGTCACCCGCCGCCGTGCGCAGGGTCTGCTCGTCCATCGTGTCCGATCCCGGCGTGTCGTAGATCAGGGCAAGATCGAGACCTTCACGCGCCAGACGATAGGGGGTGAGCATCTTGGTCGTGTCGGGGAGCAGGTCGGTGGCCACGCGCAGCTGGCCGAACAGTGCGTTGATCAGACTGGACTTGCCTGCGTTGGAACGGCCCAGAACGAGGACCCGCAAAGGCTCGCCGGCCGGCTCTTCGGAGGATTCGGCCGTGCGCAGATCACGCTCGGATGTCGGGGTCGGCCGGGCCTCGGGAGGGATGTCGGACAGCAGCAGGCGTCCGCTGTAAAGCTCGATCGCATAGGCGCCGACCTTGCGCACGTACTCCCTCAGGATCCAGCCGTAGAGCTCGTCCTGCGCCAGGGCATAGCCGCGGCCGCGCAACTGCGCCAATGCCTCGGTCAGGAAGGCATTGGCCGGATTCACGACCCACTGCCCGGCGCGATAGAGCCCCAACAGCCGATCCGCAAAGGGCTTCCAGCGATAGGCGCGCATCAGCGAGCCCACGGTGAGCCGGTGACTGAAGGGGATATGGTCCGTGATGGTCTCGCGCAGATCGCGACTCGCCCGCTCGACGATCAAGAGGGTGTGCGGGATCGTCAACTCCAACAAGGGCTCGTCGACATCGGGATGGAAATGCCGAGCGACACGTTCGAGCGTCTGTTGGCCCAAGACCCCGAGCCGATCGCCCTCGCCGATCGGCCAGTCCGCGGGTTTGGTCTGCGCGGCCAGATCCTCGACCAGCGCCCAGGCACCGTCGGCCGCCGGCGGCCAATCCGGGCCCGGCTCGGTCTCCGCGGCAAGGAGCAACCGGCGCTCGTGCCGATGTAGCCAAGCCTGAAGAGCGTACCCGGCCGCGCTGAAGAGGACGAGCGCGACCAGCCAGTAGCGCGTCGCCTCGACCTGCCAGAGCCAGAGCAGACCCAACGGCAGGAGTGCCGCGACGGGAACCGCCCAAAGCACAAGCGCAATGAGACGCAGGCGGTCGATACGGCTCAGGAGCATCTTCATGGTCGATCCGATTTCACCAGGTCTTTGAGGAGGGCCGAGCCGTTCTCGAAGCCCTCGGCGAAGGCGCGGCGCAACCCCTCGGCGTCCGCCGGCAGGCCCCGGCGCCGGCGATTGAAGTGAAAGCCGGCGGCCTTGCCGAGCGCATAGGTCGTCGCGCCGCTGGCCGTCGCGCCCCAGATGGCACCGGCCGTCTGTCCCCACACCGGGATCAGCTTGACCACGGAGCGGCCGGCACTGCGTGCGGCATAGGCGAGACCGATGCCGGTCCCGAGCAGGCCCAGAAACTCGAGAATGGCGCGCCGATCCCAATCCTGGCCGTAGAGCGCCGCGAGACTTTGAAGCATCTTTGCCTGGATCGCCGGCACGCCGACCAGATCCACCACGGGCAAGGCACCGACGCCCGCCGCGGCGATCGCATAACCGACGATGTGCGGATGGGCGGATCGGGCGTAGGCGTCGCGCACCCCCGCATCGGTGTGCAAGAGTGCATGGAGACGCAGCGACGAGACCTCGTCGATCGCCCGCCAAAGCGCATCCAAGCCGTAGTTCGGCGGGTCGAATCCGTCCTCCGGGAGGGTCAGATCGATCGGCACCCAACGCGGCGGGATCTCGCCCGGCAGCGCACCGAAGCGATCGCGTTGCGCCAGCAGTGCGCGGGCGAGGTCGATCGGGACGGCTTCCTGCCAGCCGTCCTCCTCGAATGGATAGGGCACGGGATGCTCGCCGCCCGGCGGGTACGCATCGTGCAGTCCGGTCTGCGCAATCACCAAGGGCCATTCCGGGTGGCGAGCGCGCACCTGCCGCAGCACCCCCGAGACATCGTCCTGGCGGATGTCGGTCGCCTTCATCACGGCCAACAGCAGATGCGCCTGCGACTCGCAGTAGTGGATGTCTGCACTCGGGTCGTAGGCGACCTCGCCGAGACCGCGGGTATCGAGGAAGCGGATCAAGGGTGCCTCGGCCGGAAAGTCGTAGAGTCGCGTCGTCGCCGTACAGGGCTGAAAACCGTTGCCGATCTCGGCGAGCCCGCTCCCGGTCAACGCCCGGATGATGGAGGTCTTTCCGGATTGGGTCTTGCCGATCAGCCAGACCACCGGGAGCGGGTGCCGTGCGCGGGCATCGCGCAAGGCCGCGTCGAGGGTCTCGTCGTCGACTCGCGGCGCAAGCAGCGCCTCGCGCAAACCACGCCAGCGATCCGACCACCGTGTCCAGGGAGTTCCCATCAGCACCTCGATCCCGACTCTCCGATGAAACAGCGACACCCACGCGCCTGCACAGCCGGCAGCCCGATCCCCGATCCGATCCGATCCGATCCGGGCCGAGCCGACTCGTTTCGACCCCGGGCGATTGCCCGATCCTGTGCAATAATTCGCGCCGACGCCGGATATCCAGCCACCCGCGGTCCTCCGTCGACGCAATCGAACCGCGTCCGCCGCTGCTGTCCCGGACGCATGCAAGGGCCGATGTCCCGGCGGGGATGGTCCATGTCATGGCGGACAGGGTTCACACACCACTCATTATCGCCGAGATATCCCTCTCATGCCCCCATCGTCGTTGTCGCCGATCAACCTACTCGACACGCTCTACCCCCCGGCCCGGCAGGGTCACTCGATCAAAGACATCGGCCGGATGCTCTTGTCGGCGTCGATGGTCGTCGGCCTGATCCTCTGCAGCGACGCCTTCGCCGCGACCCAGCACCAAGGCTCCGGCACCTCGGCCCTCAAGATCAATTCGGCCAGCGCCCTGATCGTCGATGAACGGGGCAACCGGATCTACGGCAAAAATACCCGCGAGGTCAAACCCATCGCCTCCGTCACGAAGCTGATGACGGCGATGGTGGTCTTGGACTCCGGCGTTGCTCTGGATGCGCCCATCACCATCACCGAGGCCGATCGCGACACCCTGCGCCACAGTCGCTCGCGTCTGCGGATCGGTCAGGCGACCCTATCCCGCCGCGAGATGCTCATGGTCGCGCTCATGTCCTCGGACAACCGCGCCGCCGCCGCACTGGCGCGCACCTCGCCGGGCGGGACACCGCAATTCGTCGCGGCCATGAACCGCAAGGCCCGAGATCTCGGGATGCAGGACACCGCCTTTGTCGACAGCAGCGGGCTGGACAACCGCAACCGCTCCACGGCCGAGGACCTCGTCAAAATGGTCCGCGCCTCCGCCCGCTACCCGTTGATCCGCGAGGCCACCTCGCGAGGCGAGATGACGGTCCACCCGTTCGCCGGCGCCGGCGCCGGCGCCTTGGAGTATCGCAACACCAACCCTTTGGTGCGCAACCCGGAATGGCATGTCGAGGTCAGCAAGACAGGGTTCATCAACGAGGCCGGCCATTGCCTGGTGATGCAGACCCGGATCGGCGGTCGCCGACTCTACGTCGTCTTTCTCGACGCGGTCGGAAAGCTCACACCGGTCGGCGACTCCAACCGGCTGCGCACCTGGCTCGCGGGTGGACAACGCATCGCCGGAAATTGATCCCGGGACGCAGCGCATCCGATGTACGCAGGAGAACGCTTCAACAGCATCTCCCACCTGGTCGGCGCGGTCCTCGCGCTGATCGGGGTTGCCGTGCTCGTCACCCTCTCGGGGATGCAGGGAGGCGCACTGCGCATCGCGAGCTTCAGCGTCTACGGGGCCACGCTGTTCCTGCTCTATCTTTTCTCGACCCTCTATCACAGCCTGCGAGGCCGAGCAAAAAAGGTCTTCAAGGTCCTCGATCATGTCGCCATCTACCTGCTCATCGCCGGCACCTATACCCCGTTCAGCCTGCTCGCGCTGAAGGGACAGACGGGGTGGTGGATGTTCGGTGCCATCTGGACCCTCGCCGGCATCGGCGTCGCGATCGACAGCATCCCGCACGGCAAACGGCGAATCCTGCCGATGATCATCTACCTCACCATGGGTTGGCTGATCGTCTTCGCCTTGGAACCGCTGGTGACTAGCCTCCCGCCGGCCGGTGTTCGCGGACTCGTGGCCGGCGGTCTCTTCTACACCTTCGGCATCGTCTTCTACGCCCTGGACCGCCGCTTCTCTTGGGCCCACGGTGTCTGGCACCTCTTCGTACTCGCGGGCAGCATCAGCCACTACCTGACCATCCTGATTTTTCTCTGACCCCGCAGCACAGGCCTAAGCGGCACGCAACGGGTCACCGGCGACAATGGAGAGGAACATCCGTGGCATCCATCGAGCGCGTCATGCGGTTGCGAAGCGAGCTGGAGGCGCGCTTGTTGTGGATCTCCTTGGGCGCGACGGTCGTGATATCCGGACTCGGCATCCTCTTCGGTCTCTTGGCCCGTTCGACAGCCATTCTCTTCGACGGATTCTTCTCGCTTGTCGATGTCGCGGTCACCTGGCTGACCCTCGTGGTCGCCCGGCTGGTGGCGAGTGAAGGCGACCGGCGTTTCCAGTACGGTTTTTGGCATCTGGAGCCGATGGTCATCGCCTTGAAGGCCTCCGTGCTCATCTTCCTCGTCGCCTATGCCCTTTTGAGCGCAGTGAACAGCATCCTCAAAGGCGGCTACGAGCCCGAATTCGGTATGGCGCTCATCTACGCGGGCACCGTCGCCCTTATCTCCTACGGGATGTGGTGGTGGATGGGTCGCCATGCCGAGCGCATCGACTCGGGCCTGGTGCGGCTGGACGTCAAGGCATGGCTGATGTCCGCCCTGATCACCACTGCGCTGTTGCTTGCCTTCGGCGCAGCGCTCGCGATGAAAGGCACGGACGCTGCGGATTTCATCCGCTACGTCGACCCGGTGGTGCTGGCGATCGTCGCACTCTTTCTCCTGCCCCTGCCCTTGCGCGAGGCGCGCGAGGCGTTCGGCGAGATCCTCTTGATCAGCCCGCCCGACATGGATGCGCACATCCGTTCGGTCATGACCGACTTCGTCGCTCGCCACGGCTTTTCGGACTATCGCAGCTATCTTTCCAAGGCCGGCCGCGCGCGTTTCATCGAGATTTCTGTTTTGGTACCCTCCGACCTCTGCCTGCCGGTCAGCGAAATCGACGCGCTGCGCAGCGAGATCGGAGACGCCATCGGCGGCGCGGGCCCGAATCGGTGGCTCACCATCGTCTTTACCGCGGACTCCGTTCACCTTTGACCCTAGATCCGGCAGTTGAACGCCCCCTGGAGTGCGTCCCGCGCGGTGTCCGGCAAGACGCAACGCGGCGGCGTAGTGGTTCTACGCCAACGCGTTGCAACGCAGCCGGGCGCCGCGCGGGGCGTGCTCCAGGGGGCGTAGCGGCCGTCACCCGGCGGGTGAGCCCTCGGACGATCACGATCTTCAAGGCAGTCAAAGCCTTGCATGAAGCACGAAGCGGTCGACTGCCGGATCTGGGTTGACCTGCCCCGACCCCCGCGTCGTCTCCAGCCGAAGCCGGACACTCACCCCGGGCCCATGAACGAAGACATGCAGCGAGCGGAGCATATCGAAAGACTGGAGGCAGGCTCGGAAACGATGGGGCTCGAAGCGTCCCGGAAAACGTCGTGACCTTCTTCCGACTCATGCACCCTCGCCGGTGCCCGGGGCCGGCTTTGTTCTGCGTCCGATCAGCCCGGAGAAGCGCAGCCGTTCCTCGCCGTCGTCGTCGCGAATCATCTGCAGGGTCTCGCCGCGGGTCCGTCCAAGGCCGAGGATGATCGCCTCGTTCTCGGAGACCGCCCGCAGCGGCACCTGAATCGCCGCGGCGCTGAGGTACGGCATGCGGTAGCTGAAACACAGATGGCCTTCGCGCAGCTTGAGCTCGACGTCGACAAGCGGAAAACCGGGATCGGCGTTGAGAATCACGTAAGCGCCGACGCGCGCACGCCAGGACGGGCTCGTCTCGGGCGCGGGCGCCTTCTCCCCGAGCAGCATCTCGCGATCGCCGCGTCGCGCGATCACCACCTCGCGCCCGTCGCGGTGCTGGGTCTGAAACTGCATGTCGGCGAGCGGGCGAAAGGCGGGCGGCAGGGTCTCGACACTCTCCGGCGCGATCCCGAACCAGCCCTCGGGCAGCGGCACGAGGCCGAAGGTATCGCCCGAGAGGCAGGCGCAGAGGGTGGCTTGCTCGGGTCGAAACGCGATCAGACCCAGATCGGTGGCATAGTCGCCTTCGAGAGCCGCTACGGGCGCCGGCCCCGGCGAGCGCTCGGCCGGCGCCAGGAACAGCTGCGCGGAGACCGGCTGAGGCGCGGCGCTCAACACGCGGCTCAGGGTCTCCTCGGCCAGCCGTTTGATGACCCTGCGCGCACCGTCGGCATTGGCCAATACCGCAATGCCCAAACCCTCCTCGGGCAAGAGGATGCATTCGCCCGCGAATCCGGGCGTGGTGGCGCCGTGGCGGAGCACGCGCCCGCAGCTCGGAATCGTGTCCTGCTCGAGAAACCAGCCCAAGCCGTTGAAGATCTCCATGTCCAGGAGGTTGTCCGGGTTCTGGACCTCGGACATCGCCTCCACCGTGCTCGGGGCGAGGATCTGGTGACCGTCAAGCTGTCCGCCGCCGAGCAGCGCACACATCAGACGACTCAGGTCGGCGGCCGAGGTCTCGATGCCGTGGGCCGGCAGATCGCGCACCGGCAAGAGTGGGATCGACGCGCCCTCGCGGTAGCCGCGGGCGCTCGCGGTCGAGGCTCGCGCGAGGAAGCGGGTGTCGGTCATGCGCAGCGGGCCGAGCACATGGGCGTCCATATAGCGCTCGAAGGGCTGACCCGAAACCGTTTCGACGAGATGGCCCAGAAGACTGTAGCCGAGGTTGGAATAGGAGAAAACCAGCTCGGGCGGAAAGGCGGCGTATTCCTCGCGCAGTGACTCGACGACGCGCGTGAAGGACTCGTCCGTCCACATCCCCTTGGTCAGATCGGTCGGCAGACCGCTGTGGTGGCAGAGCAGGCTGCGCACGCGCACGGGCGCGTTCGGGTCGTCGGTGCGCGTGCGCACGGAAAACCCCTCGAGATAGGCCGACAGGGGCTGATCCAGATCGATCCGCCCGGACTCGACCAGCTGCATGACGGCGACGGCGGTCAGCGGCTTGGCCAGCGAGCCGGCGCGATATCGAGTCGCGGCGGTGGCGGCGATTCCGGCCTCGACATCGGCCTGACCGTAGCCTTCGGCCCAGAGGACCCGATCGGCGTTGACCAGCGCCAGACTGAGCGCCGGGATCTTGAAACGGGCCTGCGCCTTGATGATCTGCGGCGTCAGGGCATCGCGGATGGCGCGCACGTGCGCGTCCGTGTCGGGCAAGAGGGCGGTTGCAGAGGCAGAGGCAGGCGGGTCCGCACGAGCTGCTGCGCCGGATCCTGTCGAGGCGGACCAGCTCAACCCCGACGAGCCCGCCAACAGGGCGGCGAGAAAGCGTCGACGATCGATCGGCGTGAATCTCGATTCACTCATAGATCGAAGCTGTCGCCGACGCCGGGCTGGACCCCGAGCGCCGGGACTGATTCACGGGTGTGAGCAAACAGGTCAGGATTACCCTCGGCGAAACCCTGATAGACGGTATCGGCGGCGATATTGGCGGCGAACAGCGTCACGGCGAGGGCGAGGGCGGATTTGGTGGTGGTCATGGTCGTACTCCTGATTTGGATGGGTTCGGATCGTCGTGCTTGCAGCGACCTGTCGTCGTTGCTTGACGGTGATACAGCAGTCGCCGTGCCAGCTTTCAAAGATCCGAGTTTTTTCTTTCCAGAACAGTCTCTAAGAAGCCTCCAGGAGAGCGGATCCGCCGCCCTCGCACCCGTTCCGATGAAACGAAGCATGACGGCCATTCAATGTTTCGTGACATCGAATCGTGGCATCGGACTCGGGGTCGTGACTCGGTCGCGATCGGGCGGCTTTCTGATCCAATGACGCGCGTGACGATGGCGATGAAAGAAACCGCCATCGAGCGTTCTCTCGGGAAGAGACGGAATGATCAACGCCCGACCGAACACCCGGTCCCTCGACCACCCTTCAGAACCGTGACCCCGGAGAACACGCATGAAGAAGATCGCCCTGTTGCTGGTCATCGCGGTGGCGGTCGGGGCCTTTTTCGCCCTCGGCCTGGACCGCTACCTGACCCTCGATGCACTGAAGGCAAGTCAAGAGGGCTTCGACGCCTGGTATGCGGCGCGCCCTGCATTGGTCATCGGTGCCTTCTTCGCCGGCTATGTCGCGGTGACCGCCTTGTCCCTGCCGGGGGCCGCCGTCATGACGATCGCCGCCGGCGCACTCTTCGGCTTGGGCGTGGGCACCCTGATCGTCTCCTTCGCGTCCAGCATCGGCGCGACTTTAGCCTTTCTCGTGTCGCGCTTTCTGCTTCGCGATGCCGTGCAGCGACGCTTCGGCGCACGTCTGGCTACGCTCAATACGGGCATCGAGAAAGACGGCGCCTTCTACCTCTTCACCCTGCGGCTGGTGCCCGTCTTTCCCTTCTTCGTGATCAACCTGTTGATGGGGCTGACCCCGATCAAGACGTTCACCTTCTACTGGGTGAGTCAGGTCGGCATGCTCGCCGGGACCCTGGTCTACCTGAACGCCGGCACCCAGCTCGCAAGGCTCGATAGCCTGTCGGGGATCCTCTCCCCCGCCCTGCTCGGCTCCTTTGCGCTGCTCGGCGTCTTTCCGCTGCTGGCCAAATGGGTGGTCGAGCGGATCAAGGCGCGACGAGGATGAAAGAACCGAGCCTTCTCCCGGGTCTTTACCTGTGATGGCCGAGCAGCGAGTTCGCAACTCCGAGACGGCTCGCAAGCGACCCGCCCGGGCCATCACAAGACACACCTCCGGGATACGGCACTCCAAGGCCGAACCCCGAACACCGCCCTTGAACCCTTTTTAGGATTGAAATCATGACCAAGAAGACGATCACCCCCGCTGCCGCCCTCGTCGGTGCCGCCCTTGTCGGCAGCCTCGGTGCCTTCGGCCTCGCGCAGGCCGCCGGCAACCCCTTCGCCGCACAGTCCCTCGATGCCGGCTATATGCTGCTCGCAGAAGCAGGCACCGAGGGCAAGTGTGGCGAAGGCAAGTGCGGCGCGGATAAGGAAAAGGAAGGCAAGTGCGGCGAAGGCAAGTGCGGCGCCGACAAGGAGAAGGAAGGCAAGTGCGGCGAAGGTAAATGCGGCGCCGACAAGGCGAAGTAAGGGCGATGCCGGGACGCCGCCGGAGTCCGTGAGCGGACGCCGCGGCGCCGCGGCGCCGCGGCCACGCTTGAATCCAACCCGGCGGATCGCGCTTGCGCGATCCGCCGGGCGCGTTGACGCCGCATGCCCCGGCTAGGGCATCCGCAGCCCGTACTTCTCGATCTTGCGATCCAACGCCGGGCGGGAGATGCCGAGGATCTCGCAGGTCTTGCCCTTGTGTCCGCCGGTGTAGTCCAAGACCCGTTGGACGTGCTCGGCCTCCACCGCGTCGAGTGTTCGCAGCACCTGGCTCTCGGCCGGTTTGCCCGGCACACCGGTCTCGAACGCGCATGGAGCGGTCGTGGGTTCAGCGTCGAGCGCGAGCAGATCGGCCGTGATCAGGCCCGTGCGCGCCTGCACCATCGCCTGCGTCAAGCGGTTTTCGAGCTCCCGCACGTTGCCGGGCCAGTCGTGGCGGCAGAGTTGCGCCAAGGCCGTCTCTGCGATTTGAGGTCGCGCTTGGCCCAGGCGCACGGCGATGCGCGTCAGCAGACCTTCGACCAGGAGCGGGATGTCGTCGCGTCGCTCGCGCAGCGGCGGCATATGAATCTGAATGACCTTGAGCCGATAGGCCAGATCTTCGCGAAAGCGCCCGGCCGCAGCCTCGGCCATGAGATCGCGGTTGGTCGCCGCAACCACGCGGGCGTCGGTCGCGATCGTCTCGGTGCCGCCGACGCGTTGGAAGACACGCTCCTGAAGGGCGCGCAGCAGCTTGGCCTGCAGCGTCGGGGCGAGCTCGCCGATCTCGTCGAGAAACAGGGTCCCCGCGCTTGCCTGCTCGAACGTGCCGAGCTTGCGTGACTGTGCACCGGTGAAGGATCCCTTCTCGTGACCGAACAGCTCGCTCTCGAGCAGGGTCTCGACGATCGCCGCACAGTTGACGGCCACGAACGGGCCGGTTCGACCGCTGTGCTGGTGAATCAGGCGCGCCACCACCTCCTTGCCGGTGCCGGATTCACCGCTGATGAGCACGGTGGCGGAGCTGCGGGCGCTCAAGGCAATGCTCTTGCTCACCGCCAGCATGGCATCGCTGCGCCCGATCAGGTCGCGCGCCGCACCCGGACCGGCCTCCAGGCGCGCCGGCGCCTGCTCGGCGGCCTTGCGTTGGCGCAGCAACCGCTCGACCGTCTGCTGCAGCTCGGCGACCTTGATCGGCTTGTGCACGAAGTCCGCGGCACCGCGCTGGATCGCCTCGATCGCCAGCTCCAGGTCGTGCCGGCCGGTCATCATGATCACGGGCAGATCCGAGTCCGCCTTCAGCAGCGACGCGATTAGGTCGCTCCCTTGCCCGTCCGGGAGCTGTTGATCCAACAGCACCAGGTCGACGGGCGCCGCCTGCACGCGCTCGAGGCCCGAGCGACAGGACTGCGTGACCTCGACCGCGAAGCCGGCATCCTCGAAATGCATCGCCAGCATCTGGCCCAAGGCCGGATCGTCTTCGATGATGAGCAGTTGTCGGGGCATCGCGGTCGAGGGCCGTCTCCGGGGTGACGGTCAGGGTACGGTCGCGCGCACCGGCGTGCAAGACAGGCGCGGTTTAGAGAGCACGATCGATGAACTGCCGTGATTTCCGTCGTCGACTCCTGGTCGATCCCGCGCGCGAGGATGCCGAGGATGCTCGACATGCAGCCCGCTGCCCGGCCTGCGCGGCCGAGCGCGCACGTGCACGCGCGTTCGACGAAACGCTGCGCACCCTCTTGGCCGAAGAGGTCGAGACGCACCCGGTGCCATCCGCCCGACGAGCACGCCACGCCCATCGCCCTGAGGATCCAACGCGCGCTCTTTTGGTGATCGCCCTCGCACTGTTGCAGCGCCACCAACCGGTGCACAACCTCCCCCGTCGTCTATGCCCCAAAAATCCGACGTTCGTTCCCCGCGCCCAACCGTGTTCCTCGCACGGCGAATTTGCAGGCCGAGCCTCAGGTCAAGAACCCCGTTGGTATATTCCGAGGCGTCGAGGGAGAAGCCGTGGATGGAGACGTTGAGGACGTCCGCGCCGTCTCTGATCGCCTGCTCGACGGCCGCTACGGAGCCGCTGCCGAAACAACCCGGCTCTCCGCAGACCTTATAGGCGATGACACGGGCGCGCGAAGCGACGCCGGTGATCCAATCCAAGTCGCGCCCGAGTACGGCGGCGGGCCCTTCGCCGTTTCGGTACTGCCCGGGTGCACCAGCATCGAATGTCTTATCCTCGCCCCGGCGGCAGGTCGTCCGGCCTCCCCTATCTCGGAGCTTTGAGCCATGTTTCTCGATCATTTCCACGCGGCCGAAGACGGCACGCTACGCATCTCCGCGCCGCAAGGCAGCGCATTCGCCAAGGAGGTCGCGGGTGACTTCAATCCGATCCACGATGCGACGAATCCGCGCTTCTGTGCCCCCGGCGATCTCCTCTTTGCGCTCGTCCTCGCCCGATGTGGTCTTTCGAGTCGGATGAGCTTTCGCTTCACCGGAATGGTCGCAGCGGATACCGCATTGAATGTCATTCCGAGCGGCGCCGACGTCGTGGTCGAGACGGTCGACGGCAAGCCCTGTCTCGAGGTCGAGCGTTCGGGACAGGTGACCAGGGACTTGATCTTGATTGAAGCGCTGGTGCGCCGCTACGTCGCCTTCTCGGGCCGGAATTTTCCACACATCCTGGTGCCGCTCATGGAGCAGCAGGGCGTGATGATCAACCCGGATCGGCCCTTGGTGATCTATGACCGGATGTCGTTCGAGCTGGACCGATTGGACTGCTCCGACGTGGACATTGCGCTGGAATCGACCGAGCTGGAGGTGAAGGGCAAGCGCGGCGAGGCCCGGCTCGGGTTCCGCCTGACGGCTGCCGGGGAGCCGGTCGGGCAGGGCGCGAAGACCCTCATCCTGAGCGGCTTGCGGGCCTATGAGCCCGAGGCGTTGCGGGGGCTGGTCGAGCGCTATGCGGGGTGGAAGGCAGCCTGGCTCGCCGGCGTCTGAGCGCCTTATGGATGCGGGCTCGGGGCTGCTCGGGCTGAGCTGGAGATGACCTCCGCTCATCGACGTCGGCAAGCCTCGGGCTGCAATCCATGTCGGACAGGACGATGCAGTCTTCCAAGGTGGGGTTTTCGGCGGTTTGGGCTAAATTCCCCATCTTTCGGCCGCGACGGACCGCTCGGGCGCAGCCCCGGCAAAGCGACGCGCCAGCCAGAAGTCGAGGCTCAGATAGCGCCCGGCGCCGATGAAGAAGAGCGTGAGCAGCATGATGAAGTAGGTCGTCGCGAACTCGATGCCGTTGTTCAGGATCACCAGGCTGCCGTTCTCGGTCAGCCAGCTGTAATGACCGTGCTCGCGCAGGATGTCCTTGGCGCGGTCGAGGCGCTCGATGGCGCCGATCGTGCGGTCGCTCGCAAAGAACGACCCGGTCCCCTCGGCGATGGCAAGCCAGCCGTTCTGCCAATGCACGGTGATGGCGGCGACGGCCATGGTGACCATCAGCGGGACCGAGACCCAACGCACGCCCAGGCCGACGACCAGCAGGATCGCACCCAAGATCTCGGTGCCCGCAGCGAGAAAGGCCAGCAGCGCCGGGAACGGCAGGCCGAGACCCCAGTCGGGGTTGCCGAACCAGTGCACGGTGCTGTCGAAGTCGGCGAATTTCTTGGTTCCGGCCATCCAGAAGACCGGGGCCAAATAGAGGCGCAGGGCCAGCGGGGCCAGAAAATCCAGTGCGCGGGTGGTGTCGAGCAAGCCTTGGAGTCGGCGGGCGAGCGTGATCATCGGTCGGTCCTCATCAGGGGAGTCGGTTTGGTTGGGCTGTCGGGCAAACCTTGGTGCAGGGGCAACGCCGGCGCATCGCGGTGAAGATCTCGGTCTGCGGATGAAAGGCATACCAGGCGAACCGGAACCCAGTGATGGCGGGCAGTTGATATCCCTTGTCGTCGTAGGCGGCCGCCCTCTCGCCGATACGGTCGCCTCGCGGGTTTGAGTGATCGTGTCGGGGGTTCTCGGGGGATAGGACCCGCATCGGGATCGGTCTCTTTCGCGACGCGTCGGGAAGCGCGCACCGGCGGAGATCCAGCTTCGGGAGCACGTCTGCTCCGGAACACCGGCGTGTACCCAATTCACGCGATCACGCGAGTCGTTCCATCCCAGGCCGGATGCGTTCGCGGAGACGCGACGAATCGTGACAGAAGACGCGACGGGGCCGGGCGTCGTCACGATTCGTTACAACACTTCGTTGAGCCCGATCCCGAATAGCTCTAATAAGTCATTATTTTTCAAATCGATAGAGGCTGGCACGAGAAATGGCAGTGTTTCGGCGACTCCAATCCATCGCCGAGACATCGCCATGAATACCGCACTCGCCGAAACCGCCCTGCCCCAGCCGACACTCGAGACGCCCGGCTTCGCCGAGCTGGTGGAGGCCTACGGACGGGATCTGCACCGCTATGCCTACAGACTCTCGGGAAACCTGCACACCGCCGAGGATCTGGTGCAGGACACCCTGCTGCGGGCCTGGCGCTCGCTGGACAGGCTGCAGAACCGCGACGCCGTGAAGGGCTGGCTCTTCACGATCGTCCGGCGCGAGAACGCCCGCCGCTTTCAGCGCAGCCAAGGCCAGGTCTCGGACATCCCGACCGAGGAGGTCCCCGACAGCCATGTGACCTACGACACCTCCACCGAGGCCTTCGTCCTGCGTCGCGCCATCCGCACCCTCCCCGTCGAGTATCGCGATCCGCTCGTCCTGCAGGTGCTTCACGGCCTGTCGCAGCAGGAGATCGCCGATCGACTCGGGCTGACCTCGGCCGGCGTGGGCACGCGCCTGTTTCGGGCGCGCCAAAAGCTGCGCGCCTGCTTGGGGGAACGCGGATGAGCGCCGCCGATGCCGTCGACCGCTTCACCTCGTATTGCGGTCGTCGGCCGCGTGTCCTGCTCGTCGAGGACGATCGCGCCTTGGGCCGGATGCTGACCTGGACCTTCGAAGATCATGGCGCCCGTCCCCTGCTCGCGCGCACCTGCGCCGCGTCGCGCACGATCGCCGCCGCGGCCGGCTTTGATTTGGCCTTGGTGGATGCGGATCTGCCCGACGGCGACGGGGTGGTGCTCGCCGAGGCGCTGCGTGCGGATCACCCCGCCGCCCTGCTGGCGATCTGCAGCGGCCGACACGGCATCGGCACGAGCGGGCGTCTTCCGCCGGGCGTCGATGCGGTCTTGATCAAGCCGGTTCCGATACGATTATTGTTGGATCTTCTGGACACCGTCTGCCGAACGGCACCGGACGTGGTGCCCGGGATCAGGCACACTCGGGATGCGGCGATACGGCCGCGCTAACCGGAGCACGCGATACAAGCAGAAACTCGGATTTGTCGGCCTCGTCTTGATCTCGATCTACTCCGCGTCTTGGGCACTCGCCGGCGATGGACCAAACGATTTGTGGCGACCACCAGCCCGCACGGGGTCGCCGAGACGGCGATCGTGACCAGACGGCCATCGCCGAGCGCGGTCTCGGGGTCTTCGCCCGCATCGACCATGCGGCCGGGGCCACCAAGTCGGGTCTGGAGCTGCCGCCGACCGAGTTGCTGATCTTCGGCAACCCCAAGGCAGGCACGCGACTGATGCACTGCAACGCGACCGTTGCGATCGCTCTGCCCCTGAAGCTGCTGATTTGGGAAGGGGCCGACGGTGTGACGCAGGTGGCCTAAAGCGCGCATGCCTGGCTCGATAGCGCCGACGTTCCGCAGACGGATATCGACCGCATTGACGCGTGCGCAGCGCGATCTGCTGGCCGTATCCGCGGCCTGTAAGCCTAACCGTTTCAACCAACAGCACCCCCGGGGAACCACGATGCCTTCACTGTTCGACCCGATCCAGATGGGCGATCTCGCCCTGCCCAACCGAATCGTCATGGCACCGCTGACGCGCAACCGAGCCGTCGGTCTAAAACCGGGCGAGTTGGCGGTCACCTACTACCGGCAGCGCGCAACCGCCGGTCTGATCATCACCGAAGCGACCCAAATCAGCCCACTGGGACAGGGCTATCTGGATACGCCCGGCATCTACGGCGCCGAGCAGGTGGCCGCCTGGCGCAAGGTCACGGATGCGGTGCACGCCGCGGGCGGGCTGATCGTCATGCAACTCTGGCACGTCGGACGCATCTCCCATACCTCTCTGTTGCCGGAGGGCGAGGTGCCCGTCTCGTCGACGAACCGCCGGCCCAATGCCATGACGTTTGCGCCCGAGGGATTCGTCGAGGTCTCCGAACCTCGCGCGCTGCGCGACGAGGAGATCCCCGGGCTGATCCAGGACTACCGTCGCGCCGCCAAGCACGCACGCGCCGCCGGGTTCGACGGGGTCGAAGTCCACGCCGCCAACAACTACCTGCTCGAACAGTTCCTGCGAGACACCGTCAACGACCGCGCAGGCCCCTATGGAGGCAGCATCGCCAACCGCGCGCGTCTAGTCGTCGACGTCATGAAGGCCGTGGCCGACGAGATCGGCGCCGGGCGCACCGGTATCCGCCTCAGCCCGATGACCACGTTCAACGACACCCCGCGCGACAGCGATCCACAAGCGCTCTACAACCATCTCGTCGATCGACTGTCCGCGCTCGGATTGGCCTATGTGCACGTCATCCAGGGTGAGACCGGCGGCCCCCGCGAACCCGAAGACGCCGAACGCCCGTTCGACTACGATGCCCTGCACGACCGATTCAAGGGCTGCTGGATGATCAACAACGGCTACGGGAAGGATGATGCAGAAGAGGCCCTCGCGGCGGGTCGGGCCGACCTCGTGGCCTTCGGCCGCCCCTTTATCGGCAACCCCGACCTGGTTCGCCGATTGCGCGAGAACGCACCGCTCAACGCGCTGCAGGAAGACAAGCTGTACGGGGGCGGCGCGGAGGGCTATACCGACTACCCCGCGTTGAGCGATCTTTAAGTCATGACGCGAGAGACCGGCGACCGACATCGATCGTCGCCGCTCTTCAAACGCCCGGACGGGTATTGTCTCGATCTTCGCCCGTGTGCCGCCGGACCTGCGCCGGGAGGAGCGCATCGTCGACCTCGCAGCCCCTGGCCAACGCGCGACGGACCATCAAGGAAAGCCTCGGCGCTTTCATCGAGATTTGGCATCCATAGTACCCTCGGCCGATTCAGGGGCATGGAATCATCGAGATTCACAGGACGCCTTCGATCCTCAGCAGCGTGTCGCCGTCCGGCCCTTGCAGCCAGGCGCAGACGCGTTGTCGATCGAGCACGCGATAGGCGGCGGCGACGCTCGTCCAGGGCAGCCCCAGCGTCCAGCCGGCACCCGCGAGTGTCAAGTGTCCAGCTTGGTCGCCTTTGGCAGCCCCGGCGAGGTCGAGCGCTGCGAGGGTCGCACCGGATGCGGCCGAGGACGACAGGTGCAGGGTCGCCCCGGGCCACCCGAGCGCCTCGTCGAGCAATGCCTCGGCGCTGGGTTCTCGCACCACCATCGGGCTCGTGCCGCCGCCCTCCCTGAGCGTCTCCAAGACCTGCGTTGGGTTGGCGCCCAAAGCGGCGACCGCCTGTTGAACGCCCTTCTCGGTCGCAAGTGCCGTCAGGGCGCTGCGCCAACCATCCAGCCCAGTGCTCAGAGAGACCCGCGGTGACTCGCCGGGGCGTGGTTGACCGTCGGCGATGTCGTATTTGTGCCCGTAGCCCCGCGGCGTCAGCATGATGCCGGCCTGCACGCGGCTGCTGCGATTACCGAGGATGACGGCGCTGTTCATGCCGATGTCCCGATCCAGCATGTCCGCCAGGGTGGTCAGATCGACCGACTGATGCGGGCGGTAGGCGGCGTGCACGATGGCGACCGGGGTGTTCGGGCGACGATGGCGCAGAAAGATGGTCCGTGCCTCGCGAATCTGATCCGGGCGTCGACTGCTCTTCGGGTTATAGAAAACCGTGACGAAGTCGGCCCGCGCCGCCGCCTCCAGACGCGCGGCGATAACCGTCCAGGGGGTGAGCATGTCCGAGAGCGAGATGGCGCAGAAGTCGTGGGTCAAGGGCGCCCCGACCAGCGAGGCACAGGCGCTGGCGGCGGTGATGCCGGGCACCACCTCCACCACGATCCCGGAATCGGGCGTCCAGCCTTGGGCGAGGAGCGCCTCGTAGAGCGGACCGGCCATGCCGAAGACGCCGACGTCGCCGGAAGACACCAGGGCCACCACGCGCCCCCGGCGCGCCAAGGCCACCGCCTCGTTGCATCGGTCGATTTCCTCGGCCATGCCGCGCTCGATGACCTCTTTACCTTCGAGCAGGTGTGCGATCAGGCGCAAATAGGTCCGGTACCCGATCGCGACATCGGCGGCGGCGATCGCGGCCCGCGCGCGGGCCGTCATCTGGTCGATGTCGCCCGGGCCCAGCCCGACCAGGAAGATTTTGCCTGGCTCGGGGCTCGCCTGCGTGGCGTTGGACTTGGCTGATGGCATGGCTGAGGGCTGGGTTAAGGGTGTCGTCGAAGATTCGGGCGCTCGTTCACGCTCGCGGTCAGGGGCGTATTCCGGATGGTATCGGGGATCGCATGCGGGACGGCCTCCAGGGTTGCGATCAGCTCGGCCGCGGTGCGTGGCGGTTGTCCGTCGGTCCAGGGATAGGTCCGGCGCAGCGCTTTCGCCAACTGCAGAACCAGAGGCATCGCCAGTCCGGCAGCAGCCAGAACATCCGAATCCCCGAGAAGCTCAGCCGGCTCGCCCTGGTGCAGCAGCCGGCCCTCGACGAGGATGGCCACCTCGTCCGCCCAGGCGTAGGCGAGATCGACGTCATGCGTGGCAAAGACCAGGGTGGTGCCCCGCGCCCGGCACTGCTCCAGGGCCTGGAGCAGTCGGGCGACGCCCTGCCCGTCCAGTCCGGCATCGGGCTCGTCGAGGATCAGCACCTCCGGGGCCATGGCCAGCACACCGGCGATGGCCGCGCGCTTTTTCTGCCCGAAGCTCAAGAGATGGGTTGGCCGGTCCGCCAGGTGGCCGATCCCCAAAGCATCCAGTGCATCCAGCACACATGCGCGTGCCCGGGTTTCGTCCAGTCCCTGATTCAGCGGGCCGAAGGACACGTCCTGGTAAACGGTGGCGGAGAAGAGTTGATCATCCGGCTCCTGCAGAACCAGCCCGACCCGACTGCGCCAATCGGTGAGTGCTCGGCGCCCGTAGGTGGCGGGCCGACCGTTCAGACGCAGCTCGCCGGCGCGCGGTTTGAAGGTGCCGTTCAGATGCAGCAGGAGTGTGGTCTTGCCGCAGCCGTTGGCGCCCAGCAGAGCCAGTCGTCGCCCGCGCGCGATCCGTAGGTCCAGACCCTGTAGGGCGACAGCCCCGCCGGGATAGTCGTAGCAGAGACCGCGTGCGTCCAGAATCGGTGTGGTCACGCCAGAACCTGCGACAGGGACAGACCCCCGACCCCGACCGCGAGGAGGGTTGCGCCTGCCGTCGCCAGCCGCCTCGGCGAGAGCGCGCGCGGTCGGCTCAGCACCCTCAACTCGCCCTCGAAGCCGCGGGCGGCGAGCCCGATCTCCAAGCGACGCGCCCGCGCCAGCGAGCGACTCAAGAGCGCGGCCGTGAGCAGACCCAGCGAGCGGACGCTGCGACCGAAGCTCGTGTAGCCGAGCCGTGCCTCCTGGGCCTCACGGCCGGCCGTCGCTCGCGCGGCCACGACGAACAGCAACCGATACATCAGCAGCGCAATCTCCAGGACCGCCTGAGGCACCCCGACCCGACGCAGCCAAGGGATGAGCTCGGATGCCGGCGTGGTGAGAGACAGGCCAACGAGACAGGACATCGCCGCGAGCGAGCGTAGCCCGACCTCCAGCGCCATCCGGGCGCCCTCCGCCGAGACGACGAGGGAAGGCGCCCCGTCAAGGTCCAGTGAAAGCACGATAAACGGCAGCCCCGCCAGCAGAAAGCCGGCGGGGACGGCAAGCGCGCGGATAAATGCCGAGACGGGCACTCCCGCGCCCAAGACGGTGGCTGCCGTCATGGTTATGAGCACCAGCGGAGCTGTGGATACGGGCGGCAGGACCAAGGTCAGAATCAGCAGTCCCCCGGCAAGCAGCATCCGCTCCCCCGGATGATGACTGCTCCAACGATTGGTCCAGGCAAACCGATCAATCGGGAGCATCGGTCGCCGCCGATTGCGGATGATCGTCAAGCTCTCTTCGGCGCGTGCCGCGCAAGGCTGGTGACCCGGAAAGCGACTGCCCGCGGCGCAGCCCCAGATAGTAGCCCAGCAACCCGGCACCCAGGGCGGCCTGCAAGGCGAATAGAAGTGATTCGATCTCACCGCTCGGCGGTTTCCAGAGCGGCTCGAACCAGGGCTGATAGTCCGGATGGGTCTGCGTGACGGCATCTTGCGCTTGGCCGTCGGCCCCGGCGAACGGTTCGGCGAGCCCGCCGGTCACCGGCAGGATCAGGGGGAGCAGGACCAGGGCGAGAACAAGACCGAGCAAAGTCAGGTTGATCCGGGTCATCGCGCGGCCTCCCCGGCCGTGTCCAGCCGATGCTCGAATCCGACCCCGTCCAGATCCTCGCCGCTATAGCGAACCAGGAGATTGACCACGACGACGGTCAGCAGTCCCTCGATCACGGCCAGCGGAATCTGGGTCAAGGCGAAGATCCCGCCGAACTTGGTAATCGCCCCCGCATAGCCGCTGGCCGGGTCGGGGAAGGCCAGTGCGAGTTGGCCTGTCGTCACGGTATAGGTCGCCAGATCACCCAGCATCGCCGCCAGGAACACGGCGATGCCGAGCCCCATGGGGCGGGCGACCCGGAAGCAGCCATAGGCGACCCAGGGCCCGACGATCGCCATCGAAAAGATATTGGCGCCCAGTGTGGTCAGCCCGCCATGGGCGAGCAGCAGGGCCTGAAACAGCAGCACGATGGCTCCGAGCACCGCCATCACGGAGGGGCCGAACAGGATGGCTCCCAAACCGGTCCCGGTGGGGTGGGAGCAGCTTCCGGTCACCGACGGCAGTTTCAGTGCCGAGAGGACGAAAGCAAAAGCGCCGGCGCTCGCCAGCAGCAGCTTAGCCTGGGGTTGCTCGCGAGTGATCCGGGCGATCCGGCGGGCGCCGATCACCAGGAAGGGCGCAGCGACGACGGTCCAGGCGGCGGCATGGAGGGGAGGCAGGAAACCTTCCATGATGTGCATGCGTGATTCTCCCTCTGAGGCGCGGGGTCATGGCGGAGAGACGCATCAGAGGGCAGGCCGGTAGGATCATGGCCGCTCGAGATTCCCGAGGAGACGGGGTCTCGCCACCGGAACACCCCGTCCGGTTGAACGATTGGACTCTCGGTGACGGCAGGTCTCCTGGCTCGCAGGTCGTTGTTCTCGCGCGCCTTCCCGGTCGCGTTGGGCAACCAGTGGCATCGTTTGCGCAGAGGACTCGCTGCTGACAGTTGCGGGGGCAGCCATGGCTTCGCACCATGTTCCCTTTTAATCCCGCCGGGCATCGCGCCAGACGGGAACCGGCACCGTTGAGCTGCCAGAATAGATCCACCCGAACCCCGGGGTCAAACCCATCGATCGTTCAGGGTCATCGAACCCACGGACCGCCGTCGCAACGGTGCGCGGCACGGGGCGCTCACGGCAGAAACAATGCGGCGGCAGCCGCAGGGCAAGACGGAAAGTACAGATGGACATAGCTCGCGTGGATCGGACCATGCCGGTAGACGGCCTCGCCGGGTCTGCCGTCTGGATGATGCACGCCGCGCGCGACCGGTTCGAGCGGCGTTTCCAACGCCGAATGGTGGAAGCTGTGGCCGCGCAGCCGGCCCTGCGGTTGATCCACCGACTGCATGCCGAGGCCGACCAGGCGCCGTTGCATGCGCGCCTGACCGGGCAGGAGCCCCGTCATCGGCGCCGCCCGGCCGTCGCGGTCGGCGAGCTTCTCGAGCAGGTACAGCAGCCCCCCGCATTCGGCATAGAGCGGACGACCCGCGCGGACATGGGCGTGCAGGGCCGCGCGGGTGGCGGTGTTGGCCGCAAGCGTCGACAGGTAGAGCTCCGGATAGCCGCCGGGCAGATAGACGGCGTCGGCCTCCACCGTCTCGTTGGCCAAGGGCGAGAATTCGCGCAGCTCGGCGCCCATCGCCCGAAGCAGCGACAGATTGTCCGGATAGACGAACGAAAAGGCGGCATCCCGAGCGACCGCGATGCGCCGCCCTGCCAGGGTACGAGGCGGCACCGGTTCCTCGGTCGGCGGGGCGAAGTGGACCGGCGCCGGCAGGCGTGCCAGCTCGGTGTCGGCGATCATCCGCGCGGCGACCTCCAGGCGCGTGTCGAGATCCGCAATCTCGGTGGCTTGCAAAAGACCCAGATGACGGCTCGGGATCGCCGCCGCGTCGGTGCGCGGCACGGCACCCAAAAACGGGATTGACGCCGGCATGGATGCGCGCAGCATCTCGACATGTCGTGCGCCGCCCACCCGGTTGGCGAGCACCCCCGCCATGCGCAAACCCGGTCGGTAGCTCGCCAACCCCAGGGCCAGGGCGCCGAAGGTCTGCGCCATGGCGCCGGCGTCCAAAATCACCGCCACCGGCACGGCGAAGGTCTCCGCCAAGTCGGCGCCGCTCGGCGTGCCGTCGAACAGCCCCATAACGCCTTCGATCAGAATCAGATCGGATTCCCCGGCCGCGGCGTAGAGCTTGGCGCGGCAAGCCTCGGCGCCGACCATCCACAGATCGAGCGGTGCCGCGGCAGCGCCCGCCGCCCGGCCGAGGATCATCGGGTCGAGAAAATCCGGCCCGGTCTTGAACACCCGCACCCGCCGACCTTGGTTGGCATGATGGCGGGCGAGCCCGGCAGCGAGCGTGGTCTTGCCCTGTCCGGACGCCGAGGCGGCGAGAAAGAGTGCGGGGCACGACTGGATTGCGCTCATGTGTGGTGCACCCTTGGTGGCTCGAGCGAATGCTGTATAGACTAGGCGGCCGGCGCGGGGGTCCCCCGCTCCGATGAGTCTACCGTCTTGCTCGTCCGAGCGCGTCGATGTCGTCGGCGGGTGCGCGGAGCGACGCCGGACCGATACCCATTTTTTGTCGGCGGGAGCCCAGAGTCTTGCAGATCAGTCAGTCCGAGCGCGATGCGGTTTATAAAGCTATCTTTGCCCGTCGCGACGTGCGCGGTGAGTTCCTGCCCGACCCCATCCCGGACGAGGTTCTGCAGCGTATTCTAACGGCCGCACACCATGCCCCGAGCGTCGGTTTCATGCAGCCCTGGGACTTCATTCTAGTGCGCGACCCGGCCGTGAAACGCCGCATCAAGGACGGCTTCGAGACCGCTCACCGCGAGGCAGCCGCGCTGTTCGAGGGCGATCGCCGCGAGCGCTACCGGCAACTCAAGCTGGAAGGTATCCTGGAGTCGCCCGTCGGCATCTGCATCACTTGCGACCGAGCGCGCACGGGACCCGTCGTCATCGGGCGGACCGCCAACCCGGAGATGGACCTCTACAGCTCCGTGTGTGCGGTCCAGAATCTGTGGCTCGCCGCCCGCGCTGAAAACCTGGGCGTTGGCTGGGTCAGCATTGTCCACCGCGAGGTCTTGCACGAGGCTCTGGGTATCCCCGCGCAGATCGTTCCCGTCGCGTACCTCTGCGTGGGCTACGTCAGCGTCTTTCACGACCGCCCGGAGCTCGAATCGGCGGGATGGCTGCCACGTCTGGATCTGCGGACCCTGATCCACCACGACGTCTGGGGATCCGGTGTCTGATTCCACGGGCAAGGTCTGGTTTGTCGGTGCGGGCCCGGGCGCGGCCGATCTCGTCACGGTGCGTGGCAGCAGGCTGTTGAGCGAGGCCGGCGCCGTGCTCTATGCCGGCTCGCTGGTATCCCGCGCGGCGCTGGAATGGACCCGCGCAGGCTGCGAGATCGCCGACTCGGCCGGGATGAGTCTGACCGAGATCACGCACTGGCTGAGCACCCGCGCCGCCCGTCATGCCACGGTTGTCCGGCTCCAGACCGGCGACCCGACACTCTACGGCGCGCTCGCCGAGATGGCGCGCCCGCTGGATCGCGCCGGCATCCAGGTCGGGATCGTCCCCGGGGTCTCCTCCGCCATGGCCTCGGCCGCTGCGGCAGGCGAGACACTGACGTTGCCGCAGGTCACCCAAACCGTGATCCTCACCCGGCTCGAAGGACGCACCCCGATGCCGGCGGGTGAATCGCTGGCGTCGCTCGCTGCGCACGGATGCAGTCTTTGCGTTTTCCTCTCGATCGACCGCATCGCCGAGGTGGTCACCGCGCTGCGCACGGCCGGTTGGTCGCCCTCCGCGCCCATTGCCGTGGTGGAAAAGGCCACCTGGCCCGGCGAGGAGCGGGTGCTGCGCGGCCGGCTTGACGACATCGCCGAGCGCTGCGTCGGCGCCGGCATCCGCCGTCAGGCGATGATCCTGGCCAGTCCGGCACTCGGCGCCCGCGAACGCAACGAGGCCGAGGTCTCGCGGCTCTACGACGCAGACTTTTCACACGGCTTCCGCCCACACCGAGAACATTCATCCCATGACACATGATGTGGTTCTATTGGCCGCCCACGGCGCCCGCGATCCCGGCAGCGAGGGCAACCAGGAGGTCGAGGCGTTCGCCGCCCTCTGGGCCGAGCGCCATCCCGAGATCAAGGTACTGGTGTGCTGGATCGAGCATGCCCCGATCCTGCTCGACGATGGCCTGGATCAAGCGGCAACCTTGGCGAGCGGCGGCGCTCGCGTGCTGGTTCTGCCCTTGATCCTGAACGCCGCCGGTCATGTGAAGGGCGATATCCCGCAGGCACTCGCTGCCGCCCGTGAACGGCACCCGACCGTGGAGTTTCGCTGCGCCCGGCATCTGGGCACCACCGATCATCTGCTCAAGGCACTGCGTCTGCGCCTGCACCAGGCGATGGTCGAGCTGAACATGCCGGACCCGCACACCACAGGCGTGGTTCTGCTGGCGCGCGGGGCCTCGGACATCGAATCCACCGGCGAGGTGGCGAAGATGGCGCACTGGCTCTACGAAACCACCGACCACGCGCTGGTCATGCCGGCCTTCACCGGTATCTGCTTCCCGCGTCTGGAGCAGGTGGTGCAGCGCCTGGATCGGTTGGGCATGAGCCAGATCATCGTGCTGCCGTACTACCTCTTCACCGGCCGGCTCATCAAGCGCATCGGCGAGCAGGTGGCGCGTCTGCGCACCCAGTATCCGACCCGAATCATCGCACGCGCGGGCTATATCGGCGCCCACGAGCACTTGATGGCGCTGCTGGATCAGCGGCTCCTCGAATGCCGGGACGGCCTCGCGCTGCTGCCCTGCGACGGCTGCGCCCATGCACCGGCGGCGGATCATGACCACCGGCACTGAGGCGAACGGCGGGGCGCTGCTGACCGCAAGCGGCGCGCTCATCGAGCAGACCTCCTTTGCGACCATCGACGCCGAAGCGGCTCCGCATGCCTACGATCCGGACCAGTGGACCCTGGTGCGCCGTCTGATCCATGCCAGCGGGGACTTCGACTTCAACGGCCTGACCTGCTTTCATCCGCGCGCCGTCGCCGCCGGGATCGCCGCCTTGGAGGGCGGTTCCCCCATCCTCTGCGATGTCGAGATGATCCGGGCCGGGCTGTCGCGCACCCGCATGGCCGAATTCGGCCTGGCGGCGCATCAGCTCATCGACCGGCCCGAGGTGATCGCCGCGGCGCGCGCACAGGGCACCACGCGCGCAGTCCAAGCGATCCGGTTTGCCCGGCGCGAGGGGCTTCTCGACGGCGCCGTCGTGGGCGTCGGCAATGCGCCGACGGCGCTCCTGGAGCTGATTCGGCTGATCCGTGAGGAGGACGCCCGACCGGCCCTGATTCTCGGGATGCCGGTGGGTTTCGTCTCGGCTGCCGAATCCAAGGCGGCCCTGGCCACGCTCGATGCGGTGCCCTGGATCCTGGTCTCGGGTCGCAAGGGCGGCTCGACCCTGGTGGTGGCGGCCCTGCATGCCTTGATGATCCTTGCCGCGGCGCGACGGTCGGAACATGCCTAGGGCGGATCCCCGGCGGAGCCCTCGTCCTCTTGTGCGGCCGTCCGTGGCGGGGTCCGGGGTTGCTCGCCCCGCGCATCCACGCTAGGCATCACGCGATGCCCGACGCGCCGGCACAGCCCTCGCCGCAACCGCAAGCCGCCGACCCGCCGGACGGCGCGTCCGCTCAACGCCGCGGCAAGCGCGGCAACCGCAGCGGCTGGTCCACCGGGGCCTGCGCCGCCGCGGCGGCGACTGCCGCCGCGCAAGGGCTCGCGACCGGGGCGGTCCCGCAGCAGATCACGATTCTCCTCCCGGAAGGACGCCGGCCGGTCTTTCCGGTCGCCGAGTCGTCCCTTGTCGACGGGGTCGCCCACGCGGTCGTCGTCAAGGACGCCGGGGATGATCCGGATGTGACCAACGGCGCGCGCATCGCCGTGCAGGTGCGCACCCTGCCCGACGCGGCCGGCACGGTCCGGCTCCTCGGCGGCGTCGGGATCGGTCGGGTGACCCGCGCCGGACTCGGGCTGCCGGTGGGCGAGGCGGCCATCAACCCCGGTCCGCGGGCCTACATCGAGTCGAACCTGCGCGCCGCCGCACCCGCGCTGCTGAGCCGCGTCGGTCTGGAAGCAACCCTGTCCATCGCCGATGGCGAGATCCTGGCCCGCCGCACCCTGAACGCCCGCCTCGGCATCCTCGGCGGGCTGTCGATCCTCGGTACCACCGGGGTCGTCTACCCTTATTCCACCGCCTCCTTCAAGGCGACGGTGCGGCAGGGTGTCCAGGTTGCCGTTGCTCAGGGTGAACGGGCCGTCTGTTTTACGACCGGCCGCCGCACCGAGCGCTACTGTATGGAGACCTTACCGGACCTGCACGAGGTCTGTTTCGTTCAGATGGGCGACTTTGTCGGCGCGGCTCTTGATGCCGCGCGGGATGCCGCCCGGCAGGGCAGGCTCGACCGGGTCCTGGTCGGCGGGATGGCCGGCAAGCTCGCCAAGATGGCGCAGGGGTTGCGCGTGACTCATGCCCGCAAGGCGCCGATCGATATGGCCCGGTTGGCCGAGCTGGCTGCGCACTGCGGTGCGACCCGGGACTTGTGCCGGCGCATCCAAGAGGGCGATACCGCCCGCTGGGTGGCCGAGCTGGCCGCCGAGGCCGGCCTGTCCGCGCGCTTTCATCAGGCACTGGTCGAGGCCGCGGCACGGGCGTTGGCGAGGGGTCTGGCCGCCGGAACGGCGCTCGAGGTCATCGCCTTCTCGCCCGAGGGCGCGCTGTTGTCACGCACGGAGACGCAGGTTGGCTGAGCCTTTGACGTCTCCTCCGTCCGGTCGTGATTCCGATGAGCCGGCGTCGCTCTGCTGGCTGATCGGCGTGCTCGACGACGGTCCGGCGGGTTTGAGCGCCGAGGCGCGGGAGCGTCTCGGTCGCGCCCGCCGGGTCATCGGCGGTGCGCGTCTGCTGGCAGTGTGCGATTCCCTGCTCGATCCCGCGTCGGAGCGGCTGGATCTCACCGGGCAGGTCAACCGAGTCCCGGTCTGGGTCGCCGAATCGTTGAGCGCCGATGTCCCCGTCGCCGTGCTCGCGACAGGGGATCCACTCTGCTTCGGTATCGGCGGGCTGCTGGCTGCTCGGCTGCCGGCGGGGCGACTGCGGGTGCTGCCCAATCCGAGCACCCTGCAGCTCGCCTGCGCCCGATTCCTGTTGCCCTGGCAGGGCGCGCGCTGGGTTTCCGTCCATCATCGCGACAGCGGGGACTGGGTTTGCGGCAGTGCGCCCGACCATGGACTCTACGCCTTGGCGCAGGCGCTGAGCGGTTCAACCGGGTCCGGCGATCTGGTCGGCGTGCTCACCAGTCCGGCGAACGGTCCCGATCGGATCTGCCGGCTGCTCCTGGCCGAAGGGCTCGACGACGCCTTCGATCTCTGCGTGGCCGAGCGCCTCATGCAGCCCGGCGAGCGACTGATCTCGGGCATTCCGGCGGCGGATCTCGCGAGCGCGCGCTTTGCCGAGCCCAACGTCGTGCTGCTGCGTCGTCGCCTCCCCGCTGCCGCACTCCCCCTCTTCGGGCTGCCGGACGCGCTGTTTGATCAGCGCGCACCGGAGCGAGGGCTCATCACCAAGCGCGAGGTCCGCGCCGTCGCACTCGCCCTGCTGGAGCTCACCCCGTCAGACCGGGTGTGGGATATCGGCGCCGGCTCAGGCAGTCTGGGTCTGGAGGCCGCACGGCTCTGTCCGTGCGGCCATGTCCATGCCATCGAGAAGAACGCCGCGGACTTGGCTCTAATCGAGACCAATCGGCGTCGCCTGGGTGTCGCCAACTACAGCGTGCGCGCAGGCCTCGCCCCGATGGATATTGCCGACTGGCCCGACCCGGACGCCGTCTTCGTCGGCGGCAGCGGCGGCCAACTAACCGGGATCCTGCATGACGCCCTGCGGCGATTACGCCCGGGCGGGCGACTGGTCCTGTCCTTCGTGCTGTTGGAGAACCTGTCCGTGGCCATGGCTCTGCTCGGCCGTTGCGGCGCGGACTGGTCGATGACGCAGATCCAGGCCGCCCGCAGCCGTCCCCTAGCCGGCGGGCACCGACTCCAGCCAGAGAACCCGGTCTGGTTGATCCAGGTCCGGGCCGGTCGGGGGGCGACTCGACTCGGCTCGGATCCTGACCCGCAACCCACCTTCGGATGACCATGACGGACCCATCGCAGCAGCCCGGTACACCCTCCCCCATGGGCCAGCTCATCGGCGCCTCGCTCGGCCCTGGCGACCCCGGACTCATCACGCGCGCGGCCTGGTCGGCGCTCGTCTCCACAGACTGCTGGGCCTGGCCGAGCGACCGCGCGGGATCGAGCTATGCGCTGGCGATCGCCGAGCGCGCGGGCCTAAGTGCGCCCGCGCAGGGGATGGCCCTGCATTTCCCGATGACGCGGGATGCGGCCGATCTGGCCCGCGCCTGGTCGATCGCGGCGGCGCAGGTCGCCGAGCGTCTGGCGAGCGGGAGCGATGTGGTCTTCCTGGTCGAAGGCGATGCGTCGACCTATTCCACCTTCGGCCATCTGGCCCGCGCCGTCCGTGCCCACGATCCGCGGATCCAGGTTCGAGTCATCCCGGGCGTGTCCTCCTTCAATGCCGCCGCCGCAACCGCGGGTCAGGCCCTGGCCGATGGCGAGGAGCCGCTCGCGGTCTTCTCGGCGCCCGAGGCGATGCGCGACCTGGACGGGCTGCTCGGGCGTTTCGATGCACTCGTGCTGCTCAAGGTGCGGCCTGTGCTGGATGCCTTGATCGACGCTCTGGCCGATCGCGGTCTGCTCGGCGCGGCCTGCTTCATCGAACGTGTCGGCACACCGGACGAGCGTCTGGTCCGCGACCTCGCCACGCTGCGGGGACAGCCGATCCATTACCTGTCTCTGGTGTTGATCCGACAGGACCGGGGGCGCGGCCTGGGACAATCGCCGGTTTCCGAGCCGGCTGCGGCGCCGCGCAAACCGATGCCCCGTACCGGAACCACCCTGGTTGCCTTCACGCGCGCCGGAGTCGAGCTGGCGCAACGGCTGGCGCAAGAGGTACCTGACCTGATCGAGATCCTGGTTCCACCGCGGTTGCGCCCCCCGCCGGAGCGCCCGCTCGGGATGCGCTGCGTTGCCGGCGAGGATCCCGTCTCGGCCTGGATCCCGAGCTTGTTTCAGCAACGCCGCGCGCTCGTCTTCATCGGCTCGGCCGGCGCGGCACTGCGGCTCTGTGCACCACTGGTGCGCGACAAACGCTCGGACCCGGCGGTGCTGGCCATCGACGAGGCCGGCCGCTTTGTGATCCCGCTGTTCGGAGGTCATCTCGCCGGGGCCAATGCGCTGGCGAGTGCCTTGGCAGCCGCACTCGGTGCGACCCCCGTGCTGACCACCGCCTCCGACGTTCAAGGCACCATCGCCGTCGATATCCTGGGCCGCGAGCTGGGGTGGCAGGTGGATGCCGATCCCGACACACTCAAGCGCGCCGCGGCCTGCGTCGTCAACGGCGAGCCCGTGGTGGTGATCGGCGCCGACCGCGACGGAACCTGGTGGCCGGCTGACCGCCCGCTGCCTGCCAATCTGCGCTGCGTCGAGCGCCCGGAGCAGGCCGGGAACGCCTGCGCCTATCTGTGGATCTCTCGTGACGGAGCCGACGCAGGGCAACGGGCCCGGTTGGGCGACTGCGTGGTGGTTTACCGACCGACCGCATCGGCCCGCGGATGATCGAGGTCGCGCTCGGAATCGGCTGCGACCGGGGCGCCGCTCCGGCAACGCTGAAGGCTGCACTCGACCAGGCAACGGCCGGACTCGGCCCCCTACAGATCTGCTGCATTGCCAGCATCGACCGCAAGGGCGACGAGCCGGCGATCCTGGCGCTCGCCGACGCACTGCGCGTCCCGTTCAGACTCTTTACGGCCGAGGCGCTCTCCGGGGTTTCGGTTCCGAACCCGTCTCGGACGGTGCAGCGGATCATGGGCACCCCGTCCGTCTCGGAGGCCGCAGCGCTCCTGGCCAGTGGCGCATCCGCGCTGCTTCTTCCCAAGTATCGCTATCGTGGCGCGGATGGTAAGCATGCTACGGTCGCACTCGCACTCTGGATCCGTTGACTCCGTGACATCGGGGCCAGAGACCGGAGCTGGGGCGCAGGTGTCGCCTCACTGCGCCGGACGACTGGCAGATCCCCGGCTCGAGAGACGATTGGGTCCAAGCAAAATCGAACGAGGTCTATATGCCGCTGTACCGCGAGACCACGTCGGAGCGGCTCGGGCAGCCGCAAGCCGATAGGAATTGATGTGAACCAGCAGTCCGAATCTTCCGGTCGAGGCGTCGGCGAAGCGGATGCCTCGTCCGATCACGAGCACTTCATGCGGAGCGCCATCGCATTGGCCCGTCGGGGTGCGACAGCGGGCGACGGCGGGCCATTCGGTGCCGTGATCGTGCGTGCCGGGCGCATCATCGGGGAGGGCTGGAACCGGGTTATCGCCACCGGGGATCCGACCGCGCATGGCGAGATGGTCGCGATCCGCGATGCGTGCGGGCGGATCGGGAACATCAGCCTGCAGGGGTGCGTGCTCTACACCAGCGGCCAGCCCTGTCCGATGTGTCTCGGCGCGATCTACTGGGCGCGGATCGAGCGCGTGTTCTACGGGTTCGGTATTCGGGATGCGGCGCGCATCGGCTTCGATGACCATTTCATCTACGAGCAGCTGGCAAGGCCCGCGGAGCAGCGTGCGATCCCCGAGATTCCACTGCTGCGGGCGGAGGCGTTGGAGGTCCTCGAAGCCTTCGCCGCCGATCCCGGGCGGGTGCGTTACTGAGGTTTGCGTTCTGCACGGACCAGTTGAACGGATCGCTCGATAAGACATCGAAGAGCGTTGCCGATACGGCGGGAAGCGATGAGGCGAGCGTCATAGTCAGCCTATCGTCAGCGCGCATCGGATATCTTGACCCGAACCCGATTCAACCGAGGAAACACCCGATGAAGAATCCAAGCATCCCGGCCATGACCTTGGCCTTCTCCGCCCTCGTCTTTTCGCTCGGCGTCCTGGCCGACGACGACTTCTACGGCATCGTCGACGGTCGACCCTTGGACGGCGCTGTCGGTGATTGGGTCATCGGCGGACGGACCTTTCCAGCGACCAACGCGACCAAGATCGACACCGACGACGGTCCGCTCGACATAGGCGTCTGCGCCTCCGTGGACACGGAAGGCCAGCGCGTCGAGGAGATCGAGAGCGAGCCTGCGCAGACGTGCGCGTGAGCGAATCGGAATTGATGGCGAGGACGTCGGCATGATCGACGCGAAGCGTGTGCTCGATGAACTGGTCGGCAGCGGTGCGCCGGGGTTGGCCAGTCGCGTGATCGGCTCTCGGCCCTCGGCGGGGGCACTGCTGCCCTGCAACGTCGTGGTCCGGCAGGTGTCGCCGTCACGCACGCCGTTGATTTCATGGACCCGGTTCCCGTGCTCGCCTTGGTCGAAGACGCGGTGGCCGATCAGGTGGCCGCCGAGGCGCATGCCATTCTGGAGCGGGTCGCAACGGCGCTGCAAACGTGACGCGCACGACCGCAAGCCTTCCCGTCCGCTCGTCATGATGCCCCGTTCCGAGGGGACTCAGCGTCGCGGTGCAGCGCTTGCAAGCGCGATCGCCTCGACGAGCCGCGTGCGGCGGACGCCGGGCGGAGCCCGCTCGTCTCGGGGGTGCGTGACGGCGACCTCCACGAGCAGGCCGGACGACTCGGTCAGTGCGGCCAATGGCGGCGGCGCCGGATCGGACGGGGTATTGCCGGCTGCGTGCAGAATGCGGCTGATGAGTTGGATGTGGCGAGGTGCGGTGATCCGGCTCATGGGCGACGTGAGGGCCTCGGTTCGTGAATGCAGCTTTGTGACACGAACGCCTGATGGCCGGTGCGACCGCGAAGCCGGGAAGGCGTTGTCACGGAACAGGCAACATAGCGTAAGCAGGCCACGCTTTTCCAGCGACGTCGACCCGGGGCGGCGTCGGGCCGAGTTCGTGAGCGCGTCGGGCCGGATCGCCCTGGCCTCCGGAGCGCATCGACCTGAATGCACCCGCCTCTGCGCCGGGCCTCGGCGTGACAGATCGAGGCCGCCGTCGCGCGGGGTCACTCCTCGAAGTGATCCGGCCACTGCCGGGCACGGTGATAGACACGCAGGATTTGCAGCTGATCGCCGCTGACCTGGTAGGAAGCGATGTAGGCGGTTCCGGGGATGACCAGCTCGCGCGTGCCCGGAACGCGGCCGGGCCTGCCGATGTGCGGGGTGTCCTCGAGGTCCGTGATGCGGCTGCGAAGTCGTTTCAGGAGCGGGCGTGCCGCGTCCGGGTTGTCGCTTGCCATGTGGAGAACGATCTTCAGAAGGTCGTCGCGCGTCTCTGGCGAGACGACGATTTTCATGGCTCACGCGTGTGGGCTGTCTGCTCGATCAGCGCGTCCATGTCCTCCATCACCGCCTCGAACGGGATGCCTTCCCCGCGATCAAGCGAGGCTTGTGCCTGTTTGATTCCCTCGAGCTGCCAGGATTGGGCCTGGATGTACTGCCTGAGTGCCTCCTCGATCACCCAGTTTCGGGACCGATCCATGGCCTGCGCGAGGAAGGCGATTTGCGCGGCGATTTCCGGGTCGGTGCGCACGGTGATGGTGCTGCCGGCCATATGGGAACCTCATGTGTTTGCATTGCACTATTTTGCAAGCATTGCATGGGGTAACGCAGAGTCACAAGCAAACGCGACGAATCAGGCGTCTTGCCCCACCTCGCCGCGGCCTTTCCGGATATCCCGATTCATTGCTTCGCGCTGTCGCTCACCGTCAGCCGGGGCGAAATCGCGTCGCGCTTGGACCCCGTCGCGGATCGAATCACCTCTCGTCAAGGTCACCTGCATCGCGACCCCTAAAGCCCGGGCGTTTCGGCTTGATTCGACAATCCCCGCATGCGCTATCATGACCGGCCTCTTGTACCGCTCAGGCCATTCGTCATGCCTCGATCCGAGTTTGTCGACCCCGCCTTGAGCGCGGCGCGGATTCATCCACTGCGCCCGGCAAGCCGATGATCGTCCACGCCTGCACCCTCGCTCCGCTCCCCTGCCCGCTCCCTCTCTTCGGCGCGCGCATTCCGGCCGGCTTCCCCTCGCCTGCGGACGACGATCTGGAAGGCACCATCGATCTGAACGAGCAGTTGATCCGGCATCCGGCCGCAACCTTCTTCCTGCGGGTGCAGGGGGATTCCATGACCGGTGCGGGGATCCGCGACGGCGATCTGCTGGTGGTGGACCGCTCGCGCGAGGCCAAGTCCGGGTCGATCGTGGTGGCGGCTGTCGACGGCGAGCTGACCTTGAAGCGCCTGAAGATCGAGGGTGAACGTGTCTGGCTGGTGCCCGAGCATCCGGACTATGCGCCGCTGGAGATCCAGGGCGAGATGGGGCTGGTGGTCTGGGGCGTGGTCGCCCATGTCGTGCATTCGTTCTGACCCGCGCACGAGTGCGACAATCAGTGTCGCGGGGTACTGCTAGTCTCGTGCCTTTGCCGGGAGATCACGCATGACATCCTTTGCGACCCGTTTCGACGCCGCCCTCTGCCTGGCCGCGCAGGCCCACCAGGGACAGGTGCGCAAGGGCACGGCCAACGCCTCGGGGCTGGCGCTGCCCTACATTACCCATCCGGTGGCGGTAGCCACGCTGGTGCAGCGTCACGGCGGGGACGCCGAGCAGATCATCGCCGCGCTGCTGCACGATGTGCTGGAGGATGGCGGCCCCCACTGGGCCGAGCCGATCGCGGCGCAGTTCGGTCCCGAGGTGCTGGCGCTGGTGCGCTTCTGTACCGACGGAATGCCGGACGACTCGGGTCACAAGGCCCCCTGGGGCGAGCGCAAGGAGGCGTATCTGGCACATCTGGCGCAAGCCACGGGGCCGGGGCTGCTGGTATCGGCCTGCGACAAGCTCGCCAATCTGCAAGCGATTCACCTGGACCGCGTTGAATGCGGCGCGATGGTCTGGTCGCGCTTCAGCGCAGGGCTTGAGGGTACGCGCTGGTACTACAAGGAACTGGTCGCGACCTTCGCCGGACGCGTGCCGGCGGCGCTCGACCAGGCGCTGAAGCGCGAATGGCAGGCAGTGGATGCCCTCGCCGCCGGGGATGGCCCGTGAGGCGCCGGTCATGTTCGCCCTGGTGGACTGCAACAACTTCTACGCCTCCTGCGAGCGGCTCTTCCGCCCGTGCCTGGAGGGGCGCCCGGTGGTGGTGCTCTCCAACAACGACGGCTGCGTGGTGGCGCGCAGCAACGAGGCCAAGGCGCTCGGCATCCCGATGGGGGCGCCTTACTTCAAGTACGCCGAGGTCCTGCGCCGGGCCGATGCGGCGGTTTTTTCCTCGAACTATGCCCTCTACGGGGATCTGTCGCGGCGGGTGATGCAGGTGCTGGCGGGGTTCGCCCCGCGCATCGAGGTCTATTCGATCGACGAGTGCTTTCTGGACCTGACCGGGGTCCGGGAACCGACCGCCCTGGGTCTGGATATCGCCCGCACCGTGCGGCGCTGGACCGGCATCCCGGTGGCTGTGGGGATCGCTCCGACCAAGACGCTCGCGAAGCTCGCCAATCGGCTGGCCAAGAAGGGTCAGGGTCCGGCCGGGCCGGTGCTCGATTGGTCGACGCTGCCGGACCCCGACGCCGTGCTGGCCGCAGTTCCGGTGGAGGATCTTTGGGGCATCGCTGCGCGCTCCGGGGCGCGCAGCGCGCGCTCGGCATCGCCGATGCCCTGGCGTTGCGCGAGGCGCAGCCGCAGCGGTTGCGCGCCTCCTTCGGCGTGGTGGTTGAGCGCATCGCCCGGGAGCTGCGCGGGCAAGCCTGTTTGACGCTGGAGGAGGTGGCGCCGCCGCGCCGGCAGGTCATGGTCTCGCGCAGCTTCGGTGCCGCGGTGACTGAGCCGGCCGAGCTGCGGGCGGCGGTGACGGCCTTCGCGAGCCGGGCCGGGGAGAAGCTGCGGGCGCAGGGACTCGCCGCCCAGGCGCTGACGGTGTTCGTGCAGACCAATCCCTTCGACACGGGCCGGGCGTTCTACGCCAACGCCGTGACCGTGGGTTTCCCCGTGCCGACGCAGGACAGCACGGCGCTGGTGCGGGCCGCGACCCGCGGGGTCGACCGGCTGTTCCGAGCAGGCGATGCCTATCGCAAGGCCGGGGTGCTGTTGCCGGATGTGGTCCCGGACGGGCAAGCGCCGGCGGATCTGTTCGCCGAGGTCGGAGAGGACGACCGTGCACGACGCCGCATGGCGGTGCTGGATGCGGTGAACCGCAAATACGGGCGCGAGACCCTGCGGTTCGCGGGTCAACTGTCCGGGTCCGGCTGGCGGCGACGCTCGGAGCGCGGCTCCGGGGTCTCCACGACGCGCTGGGCGGGGTTGGCGACGGTGCGCGCGGGGTGATGCCGGCGCGACGTGCGAGGACGAACACATGGGATACTGAGGGACGATCATGCGCGTCATCTACTTGGCGGGACCGCTCTTCACCGAAGCCGAACGCGACTGGCACCGCAAGACGAAACACCGCCTGCTCGAGCAGGCGTCCCGACGGGGCGAGCCCGTCGAGATCATCTGGCCCTATGAGCTGATCACGCCCGAGGAGATCGCCGCTTTGGGGGCCGAGGCACGCGCGGAGATCTTCCTGCGCTGCAAGGTCGGGCTCGACCGTGCCCATGTCCTGATCGCCCTGCTCGACGGCACCCAGGTCGACGACGGGACCGCATGGGAGATCGGATACTTCTTCGCGACCAAGGCGGCGGATGCGAAGATCGTCGGGATCCGCACCGACTTCCGTCGCGCGGGCGAATCCGAGCATGCGATCGTCAACGCCATGGTCGAGATGGCGTGCGACGTCATCGTGAACACGCAAGCGGAGATGCACGCGGCGGTGCTCGGGTCCGACCCTGTTCTCGATATCGGCGCAGAGGTGGGCGAATCAGCCGCGATCGGGCGCGCATGATCGCGGTTCTGCGGCTAAACTCAGCGAATACACGCTCATAGCCCGGAGATCGCGATGGACGATGTGTTGCAACCGATTCGTAGACAGCTGCGTCCCACCTGGCACCCCGAGTCGGAGCCGTTCGACCCGGACGAGGAGCCCGCCGTCGCGCTGCCGCTGCTCGGTCTGGTGAGCGCCGGTCAACCGGTGGTCGCGGTCGAGGAGCGCGAGACCCTGATGGTCCCTGCCCGTCTGGTGAAGCGGCACGCGGCCGGGCGCAGTTTTGCGCTGTACGTGCGCGGGGAGTCCATGACCGACGACGGCATCGACACGGGCGATCTGGTGGTCGTGGAGCAACGCCCGACGGCGGAGAACGGCGAGACGGTGGTGGCCCGGATCGACGGTTACGGGGTCACCCTCAAGCGCTTTTACCGGGAGCTCGACGGGATTCGGCTGCAGCCGGCGAACGAGGCCATGGACCCGTTGGTGTTCGTCGAGGACGAGGTGGAGATCCTCGGGGTCGTGTCGGGGGTGGTGCGGGCGGGGTGAGCGTGGTCGCCGCGGAATCTGGCTTGAACGGTTCCGGCACCCGATGTAGTGTCAGCCGCGTGAGAGCGTTCGAATCAGAGCCGTTCGTAAGGAGAGACTGGATGTCGCTCGGACAGCAGCACGGATTTGCCTTGATCGAACTCATGATCGTCGTCGCCGTCATCGGCATCCTGGCGGCGATCGCATTGCCGCAGTACGAGGACTATGTGTCGCGTGCCAAGATCACCGAGGCGCTGACGGCCCTCGGGCCGCTCAAGATGGAGACGACACTCTATTATACGAATCATGGGTATTTTCCGCATAAAGGTGGAGCTGGAGATGCGGCACTCAACGAGCTCGGGCTTGAAAAAACGAGCATCCAGTCTCGATACGTGGAAGGTGTAAACATTGCTTATGCCGGTCCCTATGCCGCACAAATCGGGGGGTTCGTCGGAACCGCGAAAGATTCGATCAGCTTGATCATCAAGCTGAACCCAACGACATTCCCGAAGCGCTACAACATGAAGTCATGGCAATACAACCAGATCACTCTCGTGGGTGTGGCCAAAACCGGCGGTATCTATCAATGGTATTGCGGCCCGCGCGACGCAGCATTCGGGGTTCCGTCGATGATCTTGCCTGCGACGTGCCGGGACTTCAGTTGGTGATGAGCATCTACTGAACGAGCAATCCGGCTATGCAGGTCCTATCTCGTTAGGCTTGGCCGAGGCGGGGGCAAGCGCTGACGTGTGCCTCGTCGGTAAGCTCGGGTGCATCGCGAATGATCTTGCCGATGCGCACATCCAGAATCGTTGGCGTTTCGATGATTACGCGTCGACCGTCACGGCGTCGGGTCCGTTCCTCGTCAGTGCGGGCATATGGCTTCGTCGGATACCGCCACGATCAGCGCCGGTCCCTCGTTGTGCACGTTTCCGACCGCCTGCGTGACCGGGTGAATCGCGAGCCGTGCGTCCGGACAGGGGCCGAGCAGGTCGGTCAGCGCATCCGCCTTGGTCGCCGGATCGAGCCAGCGGGCCACGGCCTCGGGTGCGAGAATCACCGGCATACGATCGTGCAGCGCCCGCACCGGATCGTTGGCTGCGGTGGTGACGATGGTGAAGCTGTCGATGCTCTCCCCGTCGCCGGGTCGTGTCCAGCGCTCCCAAAGCCCGGCAAAGGCCAGTAGCGTGCCGTCGGAGGCGTGGATGTAATAGGGTTGCTTGCCGTCCGGGCGCTTGGACCATTCGTAGAAGCCGTCGGCCGGGACGATGCAGCGGCGTTTGCGCAAGGCCGAGCGGAACGACGGCTTCTCGGCCAGGGTCTCGGCGCGGGCGTTGATCAGCCGGTTGGCGATCGTCTCGTCTTTCGCCCAGCTCGGGAGCAGGCCCCAGCGCAGCATCTGCACGACCCGTTCTCCGCTCGGGCGCTGGCGGATGACCGGCAACCATTGCATCGGGGCGGCGTTGTAGCGTGGGCCGACGTCCGCGCTGTCGAGGGTCGCGCCGAAGATCTCGGCGATGTCCCCGGGCGAGGTGAACTGGGCGTAGCGTCCGCACACGGATGTATCTCCCTGCGGGTCTGTCTTCGGTTGCTTGCACGCCGACGGGACGACGCATCGATCCTCGCGGAAGCCGCGCGCCCGGTCAATCGTGATCCGCGATCGACGTCTGTCCTTTCAGCATCTCGTAACGACCACAGGCGTCGGCCTTGAGGCGACGTTGCTCGGCGGTGTTCTCCCCGAGCACCGCGACGCGCGCGAGCGAGCAGGCTTCGCGTGCGCTTCGCAGGGCGTCGGGTTCGCTCGGAGCTGACCATTCGATGGCGGCGATCGTTGGTTGATAGGACACCGCGGCGTTGCAGTACATCGTCTTCAGCTTGGCGTTGGACCAGTGGTCCGTCGGGTTGTTGTTCAGACGTCCGCAGGCCTCCCGGAACCAGTTCCGAGCCGCCTCGGTGCAGCCCGAATAGCGTGTGAGGTCCTGTCGGAGGTCGGCGCAGACGGTGTCATCCAGGATCTTCCACAGGCGATGCTGAAAGGTGATGGAATACCCTTCATGCTCCACGACGTGAGCTTGCACATCGTAATTGTTTTGGGCCTGCATCGAGTCGGTCACGGTCGTGGAAAAGGTGTTGAGATAGGCCGCGAAGGCGGCGGAAAGCGGATCCATCGGCTTCTCCGTGTTGGATGGTCGGGGTGCAGTCGACGCACCTCGCGCCCGAGCAGTTTACCAACCTCGCCGTGTCGTCGAGGTCGGAGTCGTCGGTATCTCGCGCCTGTTTTTCCTGTCGAGTCTGTCCCCAAGCTCGCATGACGGTCGAGCATAGCTTACACTTGCGGTGCTCGCGCAACCGCATACTCCCACCAAGAAACCCACGGTCATGGATCCGACGCTCGTCCTCGCGCCACTCTTGAACGCCCTCTGGTGGCTGATTCCGCTCGCGCTCCTCGGTGCGCTGCTGAAGTCACCGCGGGTGAAAGGCATCTTGGGCGAGCAACTCGTTCGGTTTGCACTCCGGCTTCGGCTGGATCGCGCGACCTATCGTACCGTCCACGATCTCACCCTGCCGACACCCGACGGCACGACTCAAATCGATCATGTCGTCGTCTCGCCCTACGGGATCTTCGCGATCGAGACCAAGAACATGAAGGGCTGGATCTTCGGCGGCGAGCGCCAGGCGCAGTGGACGCAGAAGATCTACCGACACACGATCCGGTTTCAGAATCCGCTGTTGCAGAACTACAAGCATGTGAAAGCCTTGCAGGCGCTGCTCGACGTGCCTCCCGAGACGATCCACTCGGTCGTGACCTTCGTCGGGGCCAGCACCTTCAAGACCCCGATGCCGGAGAACGTGACGCAAGGGGGCCGCTTCATTCGCTACATCAGGTCGTTCCGCGAACCGGTGTTCAGCGCGGCGGCGGTGGAGGCCGTCCTGCGGCGCATCGCCATGACCGGTTGAAGCCGGGGGCGGCAACGAATCGAGCACACGTGCGCAGTCTTCAAACGCGCGCGGATCCGCTGGCGCAGCGCCGCTGTCCGAAGTGCGGCAGCGCGCTCGTCCTGCGCACCGTGAAGAAGGGGTCGAAGACTGGCGATCGGTTTTGGGGATGCTCGACGTATCCGCAGTGCCGGGTGATGCAGCCGCTCGGGTGAAAGGGGCTGCGGTCTGGTTGTTCTGCCTGCAATCGGCGCGCTCTGCTAGAGTGCCCGGCCGCCGCGCTGTAAAGTCGACCCGCCCCGATGCCCCGTCGCCCGTCTCCGAAACGCCCTCCACCGCGCCAATCTCCGCGGCTCTCGGGGCTCGCCCGTCTCGTTCCGGTCCTTCACGGCAGTCTGCACGGACTGCGAAATCTCGGTATCGGGCTGGCCCTCATCGGTTCGGTCTCGTTCCTGCCCGAGTCGCTGGTCCAGACCTGGCCCGAGCATGGCCAGCGCGCGATCCAGATCACGCGCGACATCCGCACGCTGCTGTTGGATGTCGTGCGTGATACGACCGCCGGCGTCGGCTCTTGGCTGTCCGATCTGGACGGGGTGGACATCCATGCGCTTGGTCGCGTCGTGGCCGAGCAGGTGCCGGAATGGTTGCCTCGCGATCTCTGGCCGTTCGACCTGCCCGGCGCATCGAACACCGATCAGACGGGAATTGCGCCCAGCTTTAGTGCGGCGAGAACAGCGCTCTACGACACCGTTTACAGCGGCCACCGGGTCACCTTCTACTGTGGCTGCGGGTACGATCGCGATGGTCGAACCGATCTCGATGGATGCGGGCTCCGCACCTTGGACGGCAGCAGCCGCGCGCAACGGGTCGAGGCCGAGCACGTCTTCCCGGCATCTCAGTTCGGCAATTTTCGGCGCTGTTGGCGTGAGCCCGCCGCCTTCTCCAAGTGCCGAGGCGACGACGGCAACACCCTTTCGGGACGCGCCTGCTGCGAGCGGGTCGACCCGACGTTCGTCACGGCCCACAACGATCTGCACAACCTCGTTCCGGCGGTCGGTGCGATCAACGCGGCGCGCTCCGATTTCAACTGGAGCGAGCTGCGCTCCGGGCAGCGTTTGGGCGACTGCGCGATCCGCTTCGATCCGATCCTGCGCCGCGTCCAACCCCCCGATGCGGTGCGTGGCGAGATTGCCCGGACCATGTTCTACATGCGCGATACCTACGGCTTTCGTCTGAGTCGGCAGGACGAGAAGCTCTATGCGGTCTGGAACAACGCCGATCCGCCCGATGCGTGGGAGATCGAGCGCAACCGGCGGATCCGGCGTTTGCAGGGCAAGGGAAACCGCTATGTGGAGGACTATCGAACGTTGTGACGGGTTTGATGAATCGGATGGTTCGAGCACTCCGTCGCCGAGGATCGGGGGCGTGCTCCTCTCAACCTGCCCAGGATTCATGCGCGATACGCGGCTCGATCAGAGCACTCCGGTACGGCTCGGCAAACAACGCCGGCTGCCCTCCGGTGTGCCAGAACAGGATGCGTGCATCGCTCGGGAAGAAGTCCCGACGGATGAGATCCAGCAGACCACCGGCCGCGCGCCCGGTGTAGACCGGATCCAGCAGGATGCCTTCGGTGCGGGCGAAGATCCCGATCGCCTCGCGCTCCAGATCGGTCAGCACCCCGTAGCCGGCTCCGCAGTAGCGATCATCGACGTGCACGTCCGCAGCATCGAAGGCGATGCGTGGGCCCAGCGCCCCGCTTGCGTCGCTCGCCAGGGCGGCGACGTGTGACGTCAGCGCGGATGCCGGTTCGTCGATGCTGACCCCGAGCAGTGTCCCGCCGTACCCGAAGACACGCTGCCCCAGGACCAGTCCGGCCTGGGTGCCGCCGCTGGAGGTGGCGAAGGCCATCCAGTCCACATCGCTCCCCTGCGCGAGGACCTCCTGCATCGCAAAGGCATAGCCCAACGCTCCGGTCGGGTTGCTGCCGCCGTAGGGCACCAGATACGGGGCTCGGCCCTGCGCTGCGGCGGTCTCGACGGTCTCCGCGAGGAGACGATCGCGGTCGCCGCGATCGGGTGTCGCGACGATCCGCGCACCCAGCAGGTGATCGAGAAGCAGATTCCCGGTTGCCTCGGCGGGACGATCGCCGGTCAACACCAGGATGCAGTCCATCCCGCACCGGGCCGCCGCGGCGGCGGTCTGGCGACAGTGGTTGGACTGCCAGGCACCCGCGGTGACGAGGGTCCGGGCACGCTGCGCCTGCGCTTCGGCCACCAGGAACTCCAGCTTGCGGGTCTTGTTGCCGCCAAGCGCGAGGCCGGTCTGGTCGTCGCGCTTGATGAAGAGCCGAGGACCGCCGAGCAGGTCCGACAGCCGCGGCAGCGGCTCGATGGGCGTGGGCAGGTGGGCCAGGTTCAGGCGGGGAATGCATGGGGCTGTCATCGGGGACTTCTCCGAAGAATGAGAGGGTGATCGCGGTCCGCTCCGATGTGCTGCCGGTCTGCGGCGCGATCCTGACCAGCTGGTATCCGAATCGGGTCAGGTCCCGCGAGGCGCACGCCCGGCGCGACTGGCCAGATTTGCAAGGCGTCGATGCTCTGGATTAAGACGTATACCGACTCACCGATGCGCGTGAGGGCGGGTGTTGCCCGAAGCATCCGTCCGGTCGTGCGACGAGGTTCCGAGCTGACAGTGGCTCGGCCGGATCCCGCGGGCGCATGGATGATCTGGGAGTGCTGGGAGCGCTGGGAGCGGCGGCGTTCAGCGACACTCCGCGGCGGCGGCCCGCAATTCCACCGACGGGAGTAGTAGAATGTCTGCTCCACCTGATCGCTTATCGTCAGGGTCATTCGCCCGAGCCGAGGTCATGATGCAGTCATTCATTTCAGGTCTGGCGATGACAATCGTCATCATGTTGAGTGCTCGAAGCGCTTTTGCGTTGCCCAACGGTGCGCGGATGATTGCAGAAGCACCGTTATCCGATGAGCTCGTCGTGCAGTTTGTCCTGCGTACACCGAAGGAGCGGCAACTCGAGCAAGTCGCGCTGGACGCGGGCGATCCGGACTCCAACCACTATGGCCGCTACCTGTCCATGGAAGCGGTGCTCGACAGCTTTGGCCCCTCGCCTGACGCCGCGCAACAGGTCATCCGTTATCTGGCCCAACAGGGCGTGGACTCGCGACTGGATCCAACCGAGCTCTATGTTGAGGCGCGCCTGCGCGTCGAGGAGGCCGAACGCCTGGCCGGTGTGACCCTGTCCCGGTACGAAACGGCCGATGGTCGCCAACACTTTCTCGCGCCGACGTCGCCCGCTCAGGTTCCTGAAGCGCTCGCACCGTACGTCGAAGCCCTCATCGGTCTAGATCAGACCCCTCTCCGGGTAGCGGCCGAGTCCGCGAGCCAAGCCGTCTTTGGCGCAGAGATCTCGCCGAAACGCTCCCTGACTCCAACGCTCATCCCGATGCCACATGATTCGGGGCCTTACAACTCCGCCCTTTCCAATGCGGGGTCTCCGGAAGGCTGCCCCGAGGGGGTGAGCGGAAATGGGCGCAACCCCTACACGCCAAACCAATGGCTTCACGCCTACGGCCTCGATCAGGCACACGCGCTGAGCTTCGATGGTCGGGGCGAGCGTCTAGCCCTGATCGAGATCGATGGCTTTTCCCAAACCGACCTCGATGGATTCACGGACTGTTTCGGGTTGCCCAGGCAAACGCCCCGCGTGATTCCGGTGCCGGGCGGGCCGCCGCTGCCGGGGCCGGGTCAAGAGACCATCTTGGATTTACAGGTACTGGCAGCCGCAGCCCCGGGGCTCGACGAGATTCAGGTGTTTCAAAGTACGAACGGACAAGGTGAAGCGGCCACGGACGGCGCAAGTCTGGGGCGAACCCTGCTGGCTGCTATCGCTCAAACGTCGGCTCAGCGCCCGAGCGTCGTCTCCATCTCGCTAGGAGGATGTGAAGCCGAAGGCAATCTGGCCGAAAACATCTTGTCGGAACGGGCACTACTCAGGGCCGCCGCCACCGGGATCTCGGTCTTTGTGGCCAGCGGCGATTCCGGGGTGACTGCCTGCCGTTTCGAGCAAGGGCAGATCCTGACCAACGCCGCCGGCGCCGTCAGTGCGGGGTATCCGGCCACATCGCCCTGGGTCACGGCCGTCGGCGGCACCAACCTTTGGTTCGACCTGGACAACTCGGTGCGCATGGAAGTCGTTTGGAACGATTGGCAGAAGCTCGCCGAACTGTCGCTCTTTGGGCAAACCGTCGATATGATCAGTATGGGCGCCGGAACCGGCGGCTTGAGCGCCTGGTTCGCACAGCCCAGATGGCAGCGTGCAACCGCAATCGCGGGCGACGCCTTTGGTCCGTTCAAACATGCGCGGGCTGTTCCCGATGTGGCACTGCTGGCCGATTCCGTCCCTGGTTATGCCTACTTGAACGATGGTGCATGGGGTGCGATCGGAGGCACCAGCGCTGCCGCGCCGCTTATGGCCGGTGCGGTGGCCGTCATGAATCAGGCGCTACGGACGATCGATAGAAGGCGTCTGGGGTTCTTGAGCCCCTTGCTCTACAGATTCGGAAACGACGAGCAGGTCCGCAGCCAGGTGTACCGCGACGTCACCTACGGCGACAACGATACCACTTGGCAGGTCTTTCCCTGGGGCAGCCAGCCCCCGAGCTTCAGCGCCGAAGCGAAACCCGGCTACGATCTGGCAACCGGTTGGGGATCACCGAGATTCCCGCAGTTCTTCATGCAGATCAGAAAACAGCGCAATAACCTCCCCTCCGAGGACATCGGCGCGTCGAGATAGCAACCCGAATGCCATCTTGACGTCTTGGCCCGTTTCCGCGCGGGACTCCGATGGGCAGGAGTCGGCGGGTACGCGCCGGATTCCGGGAGATTCCTTGAGACTCGGCGGGGGGCGCCAGGCTGTCAGTGGACGCGGACGTCACGCGTGAGGCCTCGATGTTTCAGGACGTCCCGACGATTGCCATCCGCTTGGCTGCCGAGAAGTCTGTCTTGCCGCTGCCCCTGCTGCGTCGGCCTCGAACGTCCGCTCCCCGGCCCGCTGTCTCTGGTCAATGTTGCAGGTACGACTTTTGAGTCGATGCCGCTAACCTGCCCCAAGTGAGGCCCCGACATGCGCATCATCGCCTTCGTCACCGATGCCGCACCCATCGACCGGATTCTCGACCATATCGGCGAGCCGGTCCGATCTTGTACCCGCAACGCAGAAAAGGAGAGTCCATCGCCACCGGGATAAGGAACCGTTCGATGGCCGGTCTGCGATGCATACATAGTCGCCGATGGCAGTCGAAGGCGAGATGCCTCTTAATGGCCGATTGCTGCCGTTAGGGTCGCCTGAGCCGCCCCAAGACCAGCTAGACCGCACAGCCGCAAAAGCGGCGGACGAATCCGGCAGGGTCAGCGCGGATTACTCTGAGGAATTCCAGTTGAATCGAGTGACCGACAACACCCGCGGAGCGGGCGAAGACCCAGATGACCTCGCTTATGAGGTTGGTCAGCACAAGGATGCAGTCCATCCCGCAGCGGGCCGCAGCCGCGGCTGTCTGGCGACAGTGGTTGGACTGCCAGGCACCCGCGGTGACGAGGGTCCGGGCCCCCTTCGCCTGCGCTTCGCCCACCAGGAACGCCAGCTTGCGGGTCTTGATGCCGCGCAGTGCAAGGCAGGTTTGGTCGTCGCGCTTGATGAAGAGCCGAGGACCGCCGAGCAGGTCCGACAGCCGCGGCAGCGGCTCGATGGGCGTGGGTAGGTGGGCCAGGTTCAGGCGGGGAATGGTTGGGGCCGTCATCGGGGACTTCTCCGAAGAATGAGAGGGTGATCGCGGTCTGCTCCGATGATGCAATGGCGCGGCCGGGGCATGCTAGGCCGTGCCGGGGGTTCCTCTTCCCGGCCGGTCGGCGACCGCCGAGCCGATCTAAACCACCATGCGCCGTGTTGATAGAATGTGCAGTCACTAGGCTATACACACGACATGGAATTTCCGGGATGTCTTTCTTCAGACTCTTGCTCGCTTTTAGCCCCTGGCTGGCGTTCATGGTGATCGCCCACGAGGGTTTGTTCCGTCTTCAATTAGGCCTGGGCGTCGCCTTGGCCATCTCCGTGATCCTCGGTCTGACCGGGATTCACCGCGGGGTCATCCTCTGGGCGGGCCTGGTCTTCTTCTCGCTCGCGGGCATCGCCGTCATCGGCTTCCAAGACCTCTGGACCATTCGTCACATGGGGGTGCTCGCCGCCGGGATGCTCGCGACCGCCACCTGGTTCAGCGTGCTGATCCGCAAGCCCTTCACGCTGGACTATGCCCGCGCCCACACGGACCCGTCGCTCTGGAACGATCCGGTGTTTCTGCGCACGAACTTTATCCTCACCTCGGCCTGGGGCACGATCTTCACGCTCAACGCGCTGCTGGCCTTCGGCAAGATGGAATCCGTCCTGCTCCAGCCCTGGCAGTACGAGACCATCAGCTATGTGCTGCTGGTCTGTGGCGTGATCCTGACCACCTGGTATCCGAATCGGGTCAGGTCCCGCGCGGCGCCCACCGCGCCAGTGCGGGGGAGCGAGGAGTCCGTTCGATGAACAACGCGGATCTCGCCGACCCGGCGAGCGGCCCGCTCGAAGCGCTCTCGCTCGCGGGTTGGCGGCGCTGGCTGGACGGTCACTTCGGGTAATCGCAGGCGATGGTCTCCCCGGGGCTCAGATCCTCGGCATCCGGATCCAGACCATCGGTCGCCGGCACGAACTTGGCCTTGGCCCGTGCCGTCGTCGGGCTGGCCTTGAGCGCATCCAGTATCTTGTTGGCCTCGCCCACCGCTCGGGATCGGGTCTCGCTCCATGGCAGGCGTATGAGGTCAGTCATCCTTTCTTCGACATTGAGCACGGCAAGAGCACCTGGGCACGCCGCACGCCCGTCGGGCGTGACGCCTTGCCATTTGGAGATGAGGTCCTCCGGGGACATACGTGGATCATCCTTGAGTCGACGCTCGGCCAGTTGGTCGATCCGCGGGCGTTGCCCGATCTTGTGCGAGGCTGCCGACGAGGCGAGCATTCCAGGCGCAGCTTTCGAACAACGGAAGAAACAGGCCTGCGTCTAGTCGGCAGACCGGACCACATGACGCCGCTCAAGGAGCGACCAAGAAGGGCAACGGATAAGTTGGATCAGAAGGTGGACAGGGGTAAGACTTGACTGGAATTTTCTTTCTAGTGTAGCTACTTAAAAAATAGTGGCGGAGAGAGAGGGATTCGAACCCTCGATAGGGGATTAGCCTATACTCCCTTAGCAGGGGAGCGCCTTCAGCCACTCGGCCATCTCTCCGACGAACGCGTAGTTTATCCTGCCTACGCGTCCTTGGCTACAGACTCAGTCGAGGCGAGTTCCGGGCGGAACCGCTCCGGCGATCGGGCCACCTTCGGCTTGCTCACGTTTGATGCGCTCGTAAATCTCCTCCCGATGCACGGCGACATCACGAGGTGCATTGACCCCGATCCGCACCTGGTTTCCTTTGACACCGAGGACAGTCACCGTGACCTCGTCGCCGATCATGAGGGTTTCGCCAACCCGGCGGGTCAGAATCAACATCGCTTAATCTCCCTTACGTTCCCTTTTCCGATTGAATGATATTACCCGAACCGTCAACCCAACGTTTCGGGGGGGGTCGGTTGTCTTAAAGGCACTGCCGGCCACCGATTGGGTGTAAGAAACCAAGCCCCGTTGGAGGATTTTAGCACCTGCGAGCAAGAACCCAAACGTTTCGCGCGCTCCGCAAGGATAATTGTCCTCGAAAATGCAATTCCAAGTGAACGCGGCAGATTCGAGCCGACCGACGGTCGATGCTCGACTCGACCAGGCTCAAGAGGATGCCTGCCCGCCCAGACCGAACGCATCATGCAGGGACCGCACTCCCAGCTCGAGATACTTCTCGTCGACCACGACCGAGATCTTGATCTCGGAGGTCGATATCATGCGGATATTGATTCCTTCCTTTGCCAGGGTCGAGAACATGAGGCTTGCGATTCCGGCATGACTGCGCATCCCGACGCCGACCAGCGAGATCTTCACGATCCGGCTGTCGCCGAGCACTTGACGCGCTCCCAACTCCTTCGCCGTTCGATCGAGAATTTCCAGCGCGCGCGGGAAATCGTTGCGGTGAACCGTAAAGGTGAAGTCGGTCGTCGCCTCTTGGGCGGCGATGTTCTGGATGATCATGTCGACTTCGATGTTGGCGTCGGCAATCGGGCCGAGGATCCTGTAGGCCACACCGGGCTGGTCCGGGACGCCGAGCACGGTCAGTTTGGCCTCGTCTCGGCTGAAGGCGATTCCGGAGATCTTGGCGTCTTCCACGATGTCTTCCTCGAACGTAATGAGCGTGCCCTCGCCTTCCTCGAAGCTGGAAAGCACGCGCAGTGGCACCCTGTATTTGCCGGCAAACTCGACCGAGCGTATCTGCAGCACCTTGGACCCGAGACTCGCCATCTCGAGCATCTCCTCGAACGTGATGCGATCGAGCTTGCGCGCGTTGGGCTCGACACGCGGGTCCGTGGTATAGACGCCGTCCACATCGGTGTAGATCTGGCATTCGTCGGCCTTCAGGGCCGCCGCGATTGCTACGGCGGAGGTGTCGGAACCGCCGCGCCCGAGCGTGGTGATATTGCCTTCGGCGTCGACACCCTGGAAACCGGCGACGACCACGACCCGACCGGCTTCGAGATCGGCACCGACCCGAGCGCCGTCGATGTCGTGGATGCGGGCCTTATTGTGGACGCTGTCGGTGAGGATGTGGACCTGCCCTCCCGTGTAGGAGCGGGCGGCACAGCCCATCGCGTCGAGCGCCATGCTCAGCAAGGCGATGGTCACCTGCTCCCCGGTGGACAGAAGCACGTCGAGCTCCCGCGGGAGGGGGCGCTCCTGGATCTGCTTGGCGAGCCCGACCAGTCGATCGGTCTCGCCGGACATGGCCGAGACCACGACCACGACCCGATGACCCTCGTCACGCCAGCGCTTGACGCGCTCGGCAACCGCCTTGATCCGCTCGGCATTGGCCACGGATGTGCCGCCGTACTTCTGGACGATCAGCCCCATCGCATTCTCCCGGCACCCACGTCTCGATCTCTCCCGGTGTATTAGCTCCGATGAACCGTAAAGGCGCAAAGGACGTAAAGTAAACGTTTTTCAATGGTCCCGATGCCTCGCCGCGCGAACCCACGCAACCCCGGGCACGTCGGGATCGGCCGGATCCACGCCTGCGTCACTTGACATGCAGACTAGACCCGCTGCCGCACCCAGCCGTCCACGAGCGCCAAGGCTGCGGGCAGACCCGCCGGGTCGTTGCCGCCGGCTTGGGCCATGTCGGGACGTCCTCCGCCCTTGCCGCCGACCTTCTCCGCAAGCTCTCGGATCAGATCGCCGGCCTTGAGACGGTCGGTCAGATCCTTGGTGACGCCGGCAATCAGGCTGACCTTCCCGTCGCCCTCGGTCGCGAGGACGACGACAGCCGAGCCGAGCTTGTCCTTGAGCTGATCGAGCGTGACGCGCAGGGCCTTGGAGTCGGCCCCCTCGAGACGCGCGGCGAGCACCTTGATGCCGTCGATCACGACCGCCTGCGACGCCAGATCCTGACCGGCGGAACTGGCGAGCTTAGCCTTGAGCTGCTCGAGCTCCTTTTCGAGCCGGCGGCTGCGCTCGAGCAGCTGGAGTACCCGCTGGTCGACGTCTTCGCGTCCGCCCTTGAGCAGCCCCGCGGTGCGGATGAGACGGTCCTCGTCCGCCTCGATCCAGTCGAGCGCGCCCGCACCCGTGACGGCCTCGATGCGCCGCACCCCGGAAGCGATGCCGCTCTCGCCGATGATCTTCACCAGGCCGATATCGCCGACGGCCTTCACATGGGTGCCTCCGCACAGCTCGGTGGAGAAGTCCCCCATGCGCAGCACGCGGACCTGATCGGAATACTTCTCGCCGAAGAGCGCCATGGCACCGGATGCCTTGGCATCGTCGAGGCTCATGATACGGGTCTCGACGAGATGATTCTCGCGAACCTCGCGGTTCACCATCCGCTCGATCTCCAATACCTGCTCGCGCGAAACCGCCTCGTAATGGGAAAAGTCGAAGCGTAGTCGTTCCGGACCGACGAGCGAGCCCTTCTGCTGCACATGCTCGCCCAGAACTCGGCGCAAGGCCGCATGCAGCAGGTGGGTCGCGGAATGATTCAGGGCGGTGGCGCGCCGCCGCGAGCCGTCGACACGGGCCTCGACCCGATCGCCGACCGCCAGGATACCCTCGGCGACACGCCCGAGATGACCGACGGCACCCTCGCCTTTCTTCTGGGTATCCAACACCTCGAACCGGCCGCCCTCGCCGAGGAGCCAGCCGCGATCGCCGACCTGGCCGCCGGACTCCGCGTAGAAGGGCGTCAGATCCAAGACGACCAGACCCTCCTCTCCTGCGGCGAGCTGGTCGCAGGAGCCGCGCGCGGAGTAGAGGGCGACGACCGTCACCTCCTCGTGAAGCCGCTCGTAGCCGCAAAACTCGGTCTCGCCCTTGACGTCGATCTCGAGACCGGCCGGGCCTCCGAACTGACTGGCGGCACGTGCGCGCTCGCGCTGCTGCGCCATGGCCTGCTCGAATCCGTCCATATCCAGCGCCAAGCCACGCTCGCGGGCGATATCGGCGGTCAGGTCGGTCGGGAAGCCATAGGTATCGTAAAGCTTGAAGACGGTCTCGCCCGGAATGCGCGTATCGCCGAGGCCCGCGATCGCCTCGTCGAGCAGACGCATACCGTGCTCGAGGGTCTCGGCAAAGCGCTCTTCTTCGAGCAGGATGATGCGCTCGACATGCTCGTGAGACGCGACCAGCTCGGGGTAGGCGGCTCCCATCTCGGCAACGAGCGCCGGCACCAATCGATGAAAGAATGGCGTGGTGCAACCGAGCTGGTAGCCGTGCCGAATGGCCCGGCGCATGATGCGACGCAGGACATAACCCCTGCCCTCGTTGCCCGGCGTTACCCCGTCGGTGATGAGGAAGGCCGCGGAGCGGATGTGGTCGGCAATGACCCGCAGGGATTTGTTCTCGCGATCCGCACAGCCGGTCGCGCGCGCCGCCGCGTCGATGAGCCGCACGAACAGATCGATCTCGTAGTTGCTGTGCACGCCCTGCATGACGGCTGCAAGCCGCTCCAGACCCATGCCCGTATCGACCGATGGACGGGGCAGCGGGGTCAGGTTGCCCTCGGCATCGCGGTTGTACTGCATGAAGACCAGATTCCAGATCTCCACGTAACGGTCACCGTCCTCGTCCGGCGAGCCGGGCGGCCCCCCGGGGATCTCGGGGCCGTGGTCATAGAAGATCTCGGAACAGGGACCGCACGGACCCGTCTCGCCCATCGACCAGAAGTTGTCTTTCGCCCCGCAACGCGAGAAGCGCGAGGCATCGGCGCCGATCTCCTTCAGCCAGATGTCGGCCGCCTCGTCGTCTTCGGTATAGACGGTGATCCAGAGCCGCTCGGGCGGCAGGGCCAAGACGCGGGTCAGATAGTCCCAGGCAAAGGCGATCGCCTCGCGCTTGAAATAATCGCCGAAGCTGAAGTTGCCGAGCATCTCGAAAAAGGTGTGATGCCGGGCCGTGTAGCCGACGTTCTCCAGGTCGTTGTGCTTGCCGCCGGCGCGCACGCACCGCTGCGAGCTGACCGCACGGTTGTAGGCGCGCCGCTCGCGCCCGAGGAAAACCTCTTTGAATTGCACCATCCCGGCATTGGTGAAGAGCAGGGTCGGGTCGTTGGCCGGCACCAGCGGGCTGGACGGCACGCGTTCGTGATCGCGTTGCGCGAAATAGTCGAGAAAACTCGCTCGAAGCTCTGCACTCGTGGTCATGGGTATGCTCGGTTGGACTGCGGACGCCGGCCGATCAATCGGGCCGGCGCAGGAAGCGGCGGATCATCTCGGAGGGAAACCCACGTTGTTCGAGAAAACGACCGCGCCGCGCGTACTCGGTGCGGTCGGACGGCGGCTCGGTCCCGAATCGGCGATCGTAGATCTCTGCCATATAGGCGACCCAGTCATCCCGCATGGTGTCGAGATGAGGGTCGACGAGGGTATCGGGTAGGCCCTTTTCATACAACTCGGCGCGAATTCGCAAGGGTCCGAACCCTTTGGCTGCGCGCTCGGCGACATACTGCTCGACCATACGGTCTTCATCGAGCGCGCCCTCGACCACCAGACGGTCGATTGCCTGCGCTATCCCTGCGTCATCGAACCCACGCGAGCGCAGCTTACGCGTCAGCTCCAAGCGCGAATGCTCGCGGATGGCGAGGAGCCGGCGGGCGCGATCGACGATCTCCGTTAAGGGGTCCGGTTCTGCCATCGCTCGAGGGGGCTTCGGCCTAAATCTCCGCGGGCGCCTCGGCGATCGGCTCGACACCGGCGCCGTGCAGGGCATCACCCACCCTGGGGAGAAGCTTGTCGCGGATCTTCGTCTCGATCGCCTTGGCGATTTCCGGGTTCTCGCACAGGTAGACACGCGCGTTGTCCTTGCCTTGTCCGATGCGATTGCCCTCGTAGCTGTACCAGGCGCCTGACTTTTCGATGAAGCCCTCGTTCACCCCCAGGCTGATGATCTCGCCTTCGCGCGAGATGCCTTGCCCGTAGAGGATGTCGAACTCGGCCTGTCTGAAAGGCGGCGCCACCTTGTTCTTCACGACCTTGACCTTGGTCTCGTTGCCGATGACCTCGTCACCCTTCTTGATGCTGCCGATGCGGCGGATATCGAGCCGGACCGAGGCGTAGAACTTGAGCGCGTTGCCGCCGGTCGTGGTCTCGGGCGAGCCGAACATCACGCCGATCTTCATCCGGATCTGATTGATGAAGATGACGAGGCAGTTCGACCGTTTGATGTTGCCGGTGAGCTTGCGCAGCGCTTGAGACATCAAACGCGCCTGCAGACCGACGTGGGAGTCGCCCATCTCGCCTTCGATCTCCGCCTTCGGGGTCAGCGCGGCGACCGAGTCGACAACCACGACGTCGACCGCGCCGGAGCGCACCAGCATATCGGTGATCTCGAGCGCCTGCTCCCCGGTGTCGGGTTGGGAAACCAGCAGATCGTTCATGTTCACGCCGAGCTTCTCGGCGTATCCCGGATCCAGGGCATGCTCGGCATCGACGAAGGCAGCGGTACCGCCGGCCTTTTGGGCCTCGGCGATGATGTGCAGCGTGAGCGTCGTCTTACCCGAGGACTCGGGTCCGTAGATCTCGACCACGCGCCCCTTAGGCACGCCGCCGATCCCGAGCGCGAGATCCAGGCCGAGCGACCCGGTCGAAATGGCCTCGACCTCACGAATGACGCCGGTGTCGCCCATGCGCATCACCGAACCTTTGCCGAACTGTTTTTCGATCTGGGTCAGCGCGGCGGCCAGTGCCTTTTTGCGGTTGTCGTCCATTGGGTCTCCGTTGAACCTGATCGGCTTGATCATTCGTAGGGGCTTCTGCTGCAACGTCCGGATCCGACACGAGCGACGTCGGAACCGCAACCGGCGAGCTACCGGCATCCACCGAGGATTCCGTCGCCCGGCGCGGCAAGTTGCGGATTATCGCATAGCGAATCGGCAAACGTCACAAGGCATAGCGCCCATCGGGGCGTGCAAGGCATTCAAATTGCGCACATCGCACGCGCGCCGCGCTTGTGCGGAGTGCGGCCGGCGGCACGCTAGATCAACGCCCATCGACGACGCACCCGATAACGCGGCCCGGGACCACCGGTTCCGGCCGCCAACACGAGCTCGCGGACCGACCAATGTATCGCTGCGGACCACTCCGACACCGGAGGCGCCACCGCCTTGCGTGCGAGCGTAATGTGCGGCCGATACGGACGCGGATCGGCGACAAGACCGCATGTGGAGAGCTGCTGCCGAACCTCCGACACCAGCGCAGACAAAGACGCGGGCGGCGATGCGGGCCCGCACCACAGCACGCGCGCCCGAGCGAAATGACCGACCCGATCGAGCTCGAGATCGAATCCAGGGGCTCGAATCCGATCCGCAACCCGCTCCGCACATGCGAGCACGTCGGGTGCGAGCGGGCCGAGGAAGGCGAGCGTCAGATGAAAATCGCTCGGGTGGGTTGCCCGTGCGCCGACGCACAAGAGCTCGGGGACGCGTACAGCCAAGGCATCGCGGACCGCGGCATCCGGCCAAAGGGCGAAAAACCAGCGCTCAGCCAAGGTTGCCGAGCCGCTCGACCAAACCGTCGATCGCCGCCTGCACCGAGCACCGCCGCACGGAATCACGATCACCGTCGAAATGGAACCGTCGAGTCGCGACTTGGCCCTCCGGCCAAGCCCAGGCCAGGCAGACGGTCCCGACCGGCTTCTCGGGACTACCGCCGCCGGGACCGGCAACGCCGCTGATGGCAACCGCGACCTCGGCTTGGCTGTGCCTGAGCGCGCCCAAGGCCATCTCGGCAACCACCGCCTCGCTCACGGCACCCTGCGCGACAAGCGTCTCGGCTCGTACGCCGAGCATCTCTTGCTTGGCCGCGTTGCTGTAGGTGACAAAACCGCGATCGAGCCAGGCGCTGCTCCCGGCGAGATCCGTCGCGACCTTCGCCAACCAACCGCCGGTACAGGACTCCGCGACAGCAAGCCGCAGACCCGAGCGCAGCATCAACTCGGCAAGCCGTGCAGCGCTCGGCTCTTGATCGCAGGGGGGGCAGGGGTCATTCATGGCCGAATCAAATCGCAAAGGCGCGGAAGACGCAAAGGTTTTTCGGGCACCAGGGCGGACGGCGGCCCGCCGATCGGTCTCTCGGGTGGAAAATCCAACGGAATCGCTCCACAATGCCGACGCATCAAAGCGAGACCCGCCGATCGCGGCGGCCGACCCCGGAGCCGATGGATGACCGACCTTGAGATTTACTGCGAGCATAAACCATCCCCCGCCAAGCTGGATGTCCTCGGCGTCGAGGACTGGGCGGTCTGGAAGAAAGAGCCCTCGACCTTTCCCTGGCGTTACGATCGTGCCGAGACCTGCTATGTGGTACGCGGGCGTTTTCATGTCACCCCGGCCGGCGGCGAGCCTCAGACCTTCAGCCGCGGCGACCTCATCACATTCCCGGCCGGCATGGAGTGCACCTGGGAGGTCGTCGAGCCGGTCGAGAAGCACTACCGATTCGATTGAGCACAAGAACAATTCATTCACCGGAGAGATGCGACAATGAGAAAGATCCTGCTGTCCCTGCTGATCGCCCTGCTGCCCTTGACCTTCCTCGCCTCGCAATCCCATGCCGAAGGCATGACGATCGCCGATACGGTGCTCAAGATGCCGCTGGCCGAAGACGTCTCGATGGACGACGCCGTCGAATCGATGAAGCTTCGTGCCAACTCGCTGAACTTCAAACTCGTCGCTCACCTGCCGCTCTACAAGGAGTTGGAATCGATGGGGGTCGAGACCAAACGCATCGAGATCTTCCAGTTCTGCGACGCACGGATCGCCAACGAGATGATCAAGGAGAACATCGACTTCTCTGCGTATCTGCCCTGTCGAATCACCCTGATCGAGGATCAGGACGGCAAGGCGTGGCTGACGACGCTCGATCTCGACAAGGTCATCGGGATGGCCGACCTGCCGCCGAACCTGATGGAGCATGCCGTGAAGGTGCGCGACACCATCGAAGAGATCATGACCGCGGGCGCCACCGGGGATCTCTAACACACGGCCACGCCGCCGATTCGGAGCGCTCGGGTAGACAGGCGGAAGGCTGGACAAGCGCTGTAGGGTGAACAAGCGCAGCGCAGTCCACCAACGCCGGCGCTGGTCTGGGTGGACTTCGCTCTCGCTCGTCCACCCTACGTGCCGGCATTGTAACCACCTGCGCTACCCCGAGCGCCTAAGCCTTTCCACCGTGGCCGCTCACGAAGGCGTGCAAGGGCTGAGTCTCCTCGAACAGACGCGCCTGCTCCTTGGTCGCCTCCTGTTGATAGCGGGTCTTCCACTCCGCGTACGGCATCCCGTAGATCGCCTCGCGCGCCTGGTCGTAGGACATCTCGATGCCGCGCTCTGCAGCGGCATTCATGTACCACTTCGAAAGGCAGTTTCGGCAGAAGCCGGCCAGGTTCATGAGGTCGATGTTCTGCACGTCGGTGCGGCGTTGCAGGTGCTCGATCAGACCGCGGAACGCGGCGGCCTCGATCTGGACCTTGGTGTTGTCGTCCACGTCGTCTCTCCTTACGAAGGGCGGGTTGAGCCGATGGATTGAAGTCGCACCCTAAGGCGCGGATACTCGTGGATCTAGGATATCAGGGCAGCAAGGCGGTTTTGCGCCCTCGACCCGCGTCAACGCCTTGCGTAGAACAACCCGACCTGCCGGCCACATCGGAGACTCACGCCCGTGGACTACCTGAGCCTGTCCCGCGCCGCCCGCCTGGCCGGCGTCAGCCGCGCCGAGCTGCAGCGGCGCATCAGACGCGGCGAGATCGCCACTTTCGAGGGATCGGTCGCGGTCAGCGACCTCCTGCGCGCCTTTCCGTCCGTCAGCCTCACGGATGACGCGGCGCTCGAACGGGTCGAGCGCATCAAGTCCGATGCGCTTCCCAAGACCGAGGGGCACGACTCAGCGCTGCCCAGCCCGCAGGTCCTGGTCGCACGGCTACGGGCGATGAGCCAGACGCTCGTCGAGCGCATGTCGGCCTTGAGCGCCGCGGAAGACCTCTTGGACCGGGTCGGCGAGCGCCTTCAGACGCTCGCCGATTCCGCCCCTCCCGGCAGCCGGGAACAGGCATACGAGACACGCGACTGGTTCCTCGGCGCCCGCGCGTCGCTGAACGCCGGCGCGGCGACGGACGAACGTGCACGACTCTTCGCCAAAGACACCTTTCTTCGGATCATGGCAGCCAACGTCAAACTCATCCCGAGTGGTCACGACTACTTCGTCGAGGGCAACGAGTCGATTCTCGACGCCTCCGTCCGCGCCGGAATCAACCTCAATTACGGTTGCGCGAGCGGTAACTGCGGCGCCTGCAAGGCGCGCTTGATCGGCGGGGAGACGCGCCGAATTCGCGAGCACGATTATGTCTTGAGCGAGCGCGAGAAGGCGATGGGCTATCTCCTGACCTGCTCCCACACCGCCGTGACCGACGTGATGATCGAAGCCGCCGAGGCGCTCTGCGTGACCGATCTCCCGCATCAGGAGATCAGAGCCAGCCTACGCAAGCTCGAGCAGATCTCGGAGGACTTGGTCGCGCTGAACGTCCAGACCCCGCGGACTCAGACGCTGAGGTTCATGTCTGGGCAGCGCGTGCGCCTTACGCTCGAAGACGGCGCGAGCCGCGAGCTGCCGATCGCAAGCTGTCCCTGCAACGCCCGAAATCTCTGGTTTTACGTCAGACTGGGTGGCGATACCTTCTCCGAGGCGGTCTTCAAACCACTGCGTCCCGGCCATCTGATCACGGTCGAGGGGCCGTACGGGCGATTCGTCTTGACCGAGGACGCGCCGGAGCCGGCGGTCTTCATCGCCTTCGGCGACGGCATCGCGCCGGCGAAGAGCCTGATCGAGCACGCCGTCTCGATCGACGTCATAGAGTCCTTCCACCTCTACTGGGACACGCAGTATCCGGAGGGGCACCACCAAGGACGTTGGGGGCGCGCCCTCGCCGATGCCCTGGACAACTTCCATCTAACCCCGCTGATGAGCGGCCGGGCGGACGATGTCTTCGCGGTGATCCGCGCCGATCATCCGGATCTGCGCGGCCTGCGTTTCTATCTGGCCGGTCCGGAAGCGCCTATCGGACGGCTGGCGGAATTGCTCCGCGGCGAGGGAGCTCCCGATGACCGGATCGCGTGCGAGATCACCGAGACTTAAACCGCGCCTGACGGCGGTATGCGATGTTCTTGGACGGGATCGACCCCGGCAGATTTAACAACCGTCGGAGAAGGCGCGGTTTAAGATATTAAAAAATGGATAATTTTAAACCGCGTGTCCGCTAAGGGCCGTGGATGCAGCAAACGTCGAGCTCACTCGAAACGTAGCATCTCGCTCTGGACGCGGTTTAAACCTCGAGCAGCCCTGCCATGGTCCGATAGAACCCGTCGAGCCAAGGATCGGGCTGGTCGAACTGCCACAGCAGAGGTCTCGATCCGTTGGTCTCGCGCGAGCTCACATAGGTGATATTGCCGTCCCAGCTCTCGCGCACCTCGAAGGAACAAAGACCGCCGGGAACATGCAGCATGATGCCGCAGGGGTGGGCTTCTCCGCCGAGGACAGCTGCCACTAAGCCGTGAACCCGGTCGGGTCGCCGATCGTAGTCCCGAGGCCAGATGCGTTTGAGCACATCGATCTTGACGAAGTTGTCCTGAACGTCGGCGAACGCCTTCAGCAAGGGCAGCGCCGCTTCGTGTCGACGCTGTGCCTTCTCCAGCGACGTCTCCTTGACCTCCTCGTGCGAGGTTCGGGCACGCTCTGCCTGAGCCTTGATCTTGCTTAAGGTATCGTTCACGGCGTTCATCCCTTCGTGACCAAAACGAGTGACCTCGACGGACGCGCGAGCAACCGTTCATCCCGCGGGCGAGCGGCCTCGGATCATCCCATCAACACAGCCCCGTTAAGCGCCCTGCTCCCCCTCCTCCCGAAGATCCTCCAACAGGGTCTCGGGCGCAATGACCACGCCCGAGCCATCGGGAGCGGGGAAGACGGCGACCATCCGGCCATCCTTCGCCATACCGGTCAACCAACGGGTCATGAAGACCTCGAGCGCCAACGGCTCGGCGCGGCAATCGGCCCAATCCTGCGTCGCCAGCGCCGTGGCACATGCCGCGTCGGGCCAGAAAGGAAAACAATCCCGTCCTTCATCGTCTGAGAAGGCGATGAAGCCATCATCCCCCTTCAACGTCCAGACCTGGCCCTGCTGTGTGACCCGTGCAAGAAACGCGATATAGCGCTCTTCACCCGGCATGTCGAAACTGCCCGTGAGATCCTCTTCATTCGGAAATGCATTCATTGCGAGGTCGTGTCCTAGGTTGTCGTCAGCCGAAATCCTGCTCGAGGATCGCATTGACCCGTCGGCAGATCTCGCGTCCGTAATCGGTCCAAAGACCCTGTCCCCAGTAGCGATAGCAGCTGGTTTGGGAGGCCATCAGGTGGAAGAGCGCGTTGCGGTAACGCGGGTCGTTGGCGGGGACGCCGGGGATCAGGACCTTTTGGTTGAAGTTGGCGCTCGCCTCCTCCATCGGACCCAACACGTCGTCGTAGCCTTTCACCCAGGACAGATCGGATGTCCAGCTGCCGCCTTCCATATGGAATCGACCGTCTTCCTGCTTGAGCTCGGCGATCGCCTTTTCCAGTTTCTCCGGCCCGTCGCCGGGCTGGATGCGCGCCCAGATGCGATCGTGGAACAGGGGTTGGATCTCGGGGAGATCGGACTCCTTGATGCCGAGCGCGAACAGGTGCTCGAGGTATTCGCTGGCGTTCATCATCGGCGTGTCGGTGTGGCTCGACGCCCCGACCACCTCCATGAACTTCCCCGGGAACTCGTTCATCATGACGCCGCCGTTCTCGCCGTCTGCGATCTGGGTGACCAGCGGCGGGATCGACTTGCCGGCGAGCGCAACACGCTGCAGCCCTTGCGCCTCGTACCAGGGCTGCATCTGAGCAACCAGCTTGGTGTCCGACCCCTGGGTCTTGACGATCGCGATGATGCTCGCGGTCTCGCCGTGGGAGTTGGTGACGACCAGGCGATGCGGGATGTGCGGGCGCTCCGGATGCCGACCGGTGTCGAGCTGTTGAACCGTGTGCTCTTGAACCAGGACCCATTGAAAGCCGCAGTCCACCAGCGTCTTCACGAAGGCATAGGCGACGTCGGGATGATTCGGCAGGGCCATCTCGGAGGGCGAGAAACCGCGTACTCGCTCCAGCGCTTCCCAGCCGAAGATGGCGGCGAAGTGATGCTGGAACGCCTTCACGTGCAGACGGAAGTCCTGCACCGGCGTGGACGGCGCGACCGCGTGGCCCCACGGCATGCCGAGCCACTCCACCGCCCAGTTGTAGTCCGGGTTGCAGGTCATCCCCTTGAGCGCATCGATCACATGATGCTCGCCCATCTTGCGCAGACCGTGCAGCAGCGTGCCCGAGTACTCGAGCATGCAGCGCGGTGACTTGCCCTCGCCGATCAACTGCGGGATGAATTCGCCCATCCGCTTGTAGCACCAGACGAAGGCGGGGGCGTTGTAATTGTCCCCGATGTGCTGGTTCTCCATCATGTACTGGAGGTTGCTGATCAGTGCGGCGCTGTGCAGATCCCCGCCGCCGGCCGGGATGAGCGGCTGGTGCTGGTGCAGGGCGATCGCGGTCGCCGAGCGGATGGAGCCGAAATCGATGCCGCCGCGATCGGCGAAAAGCGTACGCGTGCGCGCGTCGGCAACGACGGCCTCGACCTCCGACTCGTGGCCGCAGATATTCGGAAGGTCATCGACGTACTCGGAAAGCGGTTTCACGCTGAACTCCTGGAGGAAGGTGGTTCCGGGGTTACCGGAGTGGATCAAGAGGATTTCGATGCATCGGTTTCCGAGACATCCGGCCCGCCGGGCTCAGGTCTCGGCGCGGCGTCGACGACCGCTTCGGAGCGGACAGGCGTTGCGACTGCTCCGGTTGCGGGAACCGAATCGGACTTGGGTTCGGACGTCTGCACGGACCCGGGTAGGGATGTGGGCTCGGTCTCGGGAGCGGTTGCATCGTCCTGCGGCGCATCCGCTCGGATCCCGATACGCTCGAGCGCGGTCCGACTGGCCTCGAGATCCGCGTCGGCGCGCGGCACCCAAGCCTCGCCCCAGTAGAGATGGCAACTGGTCTCGGCGCGCAACAGACGCCACATCGCCTCCTCGATCGCCTCGGCCTCGGGGCCTTCTCGGACGCCCCGCTCGGTGGCGTACCAACGCGCATCGTGGACCATTCGGCTGGCTTTTGCGAAGGCCTCGATCGCCTGCTTCTGCCGATCCGAGCCGGTCCATTGCGTGAAATCGCGTCCATGGTGCCAGCCGGTGTTCCAGGCGCCGGTGCGCACGCGCACCTCGCCGTGGGCGCCGTAGGTATCGAGATAGCGGCTGATAAAGGTGGGCGCGATCGCGGCCTCGCCGGCGGCGACACGCTCAAGCAACGGCAGATAGAAGGCGCTCCAGAAGTTGGCCCCTTCGGTTACGTTACGAAACCAACCGCCGTTCTCCCCGTCGGTGCAGGTCGTCACCAGCGGCGTGAAGTCGCACCACTTGGTCCGCTCGGCGACCTCGGCGAGGAACCAACCCAGCTCCATCCCGGATTCCTGAGCGTCGGAGAGGTCGCGATCGCGCACGATGACCGTGATCGCCTCGCCGCCGAAACGCGCGATGTGCGGCCGGTAGCGAAGCTCCTGCCAGCTCATCGGCGAGATCGGCTCGACGTGCTCGCTGTCGACCATGACGTACCGATAGCCGAAGGCGCGCAGCAGCGGGATCAGCTCCATCGAGAAGCCCATCTCGGGCGGCCAGAACCCTTGGAAGCGCGGACGCCAGAGCAGGTGGTGTGCGATGCCGAGCCAACGGCGCAGCTGCTCCTCGCGATCGGCCTCCGGGATCAAGGGTAGCACCGGGTGATAGTAGCCCGTGCCCAAGACCTCGAAGAGCTTCTCGTTCTGGAGGTGCCACAGGAGCGACCCGCAATCCACGGTGCCGTAGACACGCTCCTGGAACTCGGGATTGGACAGGGTCTCGAGCAGGGTGCCGGACAGGGAGATGTGGACGCGGGCCAGGTCTTCGTGGCCCCACAGGCTGCGCGGGATGCGATCCAGGGCGAAGAGGATCTCCTTCGCCTCCCAGCTCTGGTTGTCGAGGAGCTCCTCGAGATTGCCGGCGGGCTGATGCAAGTTCAGAACGAGTGCATGCTGGGCGATCACGGTACGACACTCCGAGATGTCATGAGGCAGATTGCATTAGGGGGACAGCATTCCGGGACGGCACGAGGAGCGAATCGTCGAAGTTGGGCAGGATAACAGAAGCGCGACCAACGCCCAAAAACCCGACGCAACCTGTCGATTCGCACTTGAGCACGCCGAGCGAATGCACCACTTGACCCGAAGGGCAAACCATTTTCGCCTGCCCGGCGATTGCTCCGGACGCACTCGCGGACCCAAGCCTCCGAGACCTTAGACCTCATGCCCAAGATTCTCATCGACCCCGAGTCGACGTCTCTGGACCACAGATACGCGATCGTGAAGACAAAACGGACTGACCGTGCGCGCTACCCGGAGGGTTGCGTGACGGTCGTGGACGACGAAGCGACGGCGCTCTCCGGGGCACATGCCGAGCGCGGTCTCCATCCGGCGCTCGTCTACGGGCCGTCGAGCTCATCGGAGGGTCAGCGGCTCTATTATCTGGTGCGTTGGCTCGCATGAAGGCCCCGGCGTTCGAGTCACCGCCTGCCGACCAGCCGGTGCTGCGCATCCGTGACCTGCACAAGTTTTATCGCGAGGGCGAGGGAACGACCGAGCACCGCGTCTTGGAAGGGATCGACTTCGATGTGGGCCGCGGCGAGTGCGTCGCCCTGCTGGGGCGCAGCGGATCGGGAAAATCGACCCTGCTCAACCTGCTCGCCGGGATCGATCGGCCCGACCAGGGACATGTCGAGGTCATGGGGTATCGCCTGTCCACTCTCGGCGAGCCCGGCCTGACGCTCCTGCGAAGGCGCCAAGTCGGATTCATCTATCAGTTCTTCAATCTGATCCCGACCCTCACGGTCGCCGAGAACCTCGCCTTGCCGCTCGAGCTGAACGGCACCTCGCTCGCCCGGGGCATGCCCTGGATCACCGAGATGCTGGAGCGCCTCGGACTCGCCGGTCGCGCCCGTGCATTTCCGGATCAACTCTCCGGCGGCGAGCAGCAGCGCGTCGCCATCGGTCGGGCACTGATCCATTCCCCTGCCTTGGTCCTCGCCGACGAGCCGACCGGCAACCTGGACGTGGAGACCGGCGAGCAGATCCTCGCGCTCCTCGCCGAGCTGTTCGCGGATCGGCGCCGGACCCTCATCCTGGTGACGCACAGCCTGGCGGTCTCGCGCATCGCCGACCGGGTGCTCACGCTCGACAAGGGACAGTTGGTCGACTCGGCGCGAGATCTCGCCTGGTGATTCCGGTCCTCGTCCGCGCCAGCCTGCGCTATCTGGCCCGCCATCGCTGGCAGTCCGGTCTTTCGATACTCGGCATCGCACTCGGTGTAGCGGTCGTGATCGCCGTGGACATCGCCAACGAGAGCGCGCGGCGGGCCTTCGATCTCTCGATCGAGCGGGTCGCCGGACGGGCGACACACCGCATCGAATCGGCCTCCGGCGGCATCCCGGATGCGGTCTATGCAGACCTGCGCCGCCACGGCGGACTTGCGGCGATCGATGCCTCGCCGATCATCGAGGCGCCGGTGCGGATCGCCGACGCGACCTTCACGCTGATCGGACTCGATCTGCTGGCCTTTTCCTCCGTCCGAGGCAGCGGTCTCTCGGTCGAAGGTCCGTCGCTGATCCGAATCCTGACACAGCCCGATACCCTGCTGCTGAGCGCGAGCGACGCACGGCGACTCGGTGTCGTTCCGGGCGACACCGTGCCGCTGCGGATCGGGACCCGCGAGCTCTCGGCCGAGCTGGTCGGCATCCTCACCTCGGATCAGACCAGCGGTTTCGAGGGTCTCGCGATCGCAGACATCGCAACCGCACAAGAGGTCACGGAGCGCATCGGCACCATCGACCGAATCGATCTGGTCATCACGCCCGAAGACGCGTCCGTTCTGGCCGAAGCGCTTCCGCCCGGTCTGCGGCTGGTCGCATCAGAACAACGCAGCGAGACCCTGCGTCGGATGACACGGGCGTTCCATACCAATCTGACCGCCATGAGCCTGCTCGCCATGCTGGTCGGCGGATTCATCATCTACAACACCATGACCTTCGCGGTATTGCAGCGACGCAGCCTACTCGGCTCGCTGCGGACGCTCGGCTGCACGCGCACCCAATTGTTCGCCTTGGTCCTGTCCGAGGCGCTGCTTTTCGCGCTCGCCGGAGCAGTCCTCGGGCTGGCCTTGGGTATCCTCACCGGCTGGGGATTGGTGCAGCTGGTCACCCGCACCATCAACGACATCTATTTCGCACTGACCGTGCGCGAGCTCTTCGTCACACCGCTCTCGGTCGTGAAAGGCATGACCGCGGGACTTCTGATTACCTTGGTCGCCGCACTCGGACCTGCAATCGAGGCCGCACGGGCTCAGCCGCGCGACGTGCTCCGCGCCAACAGCCTGGAGCGTCGCGGACAGCGCTGGGTGCTCTGGCTGGGGGCGTTCGGTTTTACCCTGATGATCATCGGATGGGGCGCGGCCCAGATCCCGAGTCGCTCGCTCGGTCTCGGCTTCCTGGCGATTCTGATCCTGATCCTCGGCTTCAGCCTTTGTGTGCCCGCCCTACTCCGCGCGATTGCACTCGGCTTGACCCGCGTCGTGGGGCCGATCGGCGGAATCCCCGCCGTGCTCGCGGCGCGCGGTGTGGCCGCATCCATCACCCGTACCGGCATCGCCGCAGCAGCTCTGACGGTCGCCATTTCCTCGACCCTCGGGGTCGGCGTCATGATCGACAGCTTTCGCAGCAGCCTGATCGTCTGGCTCGACACGACCCTGCAAAGCGACATCTATGTCTCTTCGCCATCCGAGACAGGCAATCGCGCCGATGGCGACCTGCCGTCCGGGCTGGCCCAGCGGCTGGCCGGCCTTCCCGGCATCGCTGAGATCAGCATGGGTCGCAGCGTGCGGGCCGAGTCGGACACCGGCTCGGTGCTGCTGCTCGGACTGACCTCCTCGTCGGTCAGCCCGAGCGGTTTCAGCTTCGAGGGCAGGGAAGCCGCGGATCTCTGGACGCGTTTCGAGGCCGGCGAGCTGATTCTCGCCTCCGAGCCTTACGCCTATCACCAGGACGTCGGTGTCGGCGACCGGATTGCCCTTTTCACCGAGCAGGGGTGGCAGTCCTTCGAGATCGGCGGCATCTTTCGCGACTACGGCTCGGATGCGGGCATGCTGGTCATGACCGGCAGCCATTACGCCGCGCTTTGGAACGACGACACCGTCTCATCCATCGGCATCATGGTGGACGACACGACCGATCGAGCCGAGGTCTTCGAACGCGTTCGCGACTTGACCGAGACGTTCGATGCCCCGGTCCTCGTCAGCCTGAACGAGCAGATCCGCGAGCAATCGCTCGACATCTTCGACCGCACCTTCGCCATCACCCATGTCCTGCGTCTACTGGCGATCGGTGTAGCCTTCATCGGCGTGCTGAGCGCATTGACGGCGCTCGAGCTGGAACGGCGTCGCGATTACGCGGTGATGCGCGCGACCGGCATGACCCGACGCGAGCTGACCCTGTTGATCTTGACCCAAACCTCTATCCTGGGCCTCTCGGCGGGCATACTGGCGATTCCCCTCGGACTCGTCATGGCGGACCTCCTCATCGAGGTCGTCAATCTGCGATCCTTCGGCTGGACCATGGAGATGCAGATCCCGCCCATGACCCTGATCCAGGGTGTCGTGCTCGCTTGGAGCGCCGCCTTGCTGGCGGGCCTCTACCCGGCTTATCGTTCGGCCGACACGGATCCGGCGCAGGCGTTGAGGTCGGAGTAAGCAGGTTGAAATCGATGCACCCATTCTTGCCACGGAAGCGAGAATCACGTGTATCCTTATCGGCGATGACGAGAACAAACCGCCGGTCTTGAATCAACGACGTCGAATGACCGACGGGGTCTCAGTAAAAACCCCGAAGAGACCACACCGGAATCCAAGAGGCGAGCGAGCGACATGGCCGACGACAAAACGATCGTAACCAAAAAAACGGCCCCGAAGGCGGCCGTCGACAGCAAGAACACGGTCATCAAGAAGACCGTGGCGAAGAAGACCGCCAAGAAAGCGGATGCCGTCAAACCAACCCCCGGCTCGGCGAAAACGGCGCCGCCCAAAGCCGCTCCCGCTCCTGCAAAGGCAGCCGCTGCGAAGAAGGCAACGCCGGCGGCAACCAAGACGACCGCGGCGAGCACCGGAGCGAAAAAGACACCCGCCAAGAAGGCACCCGCAAAGCCCGCAGCCAGCGCGCCGCGCGCCGCCCCGAACACTCTCGAAGGGAAATCCATCAGCCTGAAATCGCTCGCCACCGTCTCGGACGAAGAGCGGATGCACATGATCCACGAGGCGGCCTATTACCGTGCCGAAAAGCGCCGTTTCGCGCCCGGGCACGAGGTCGAGGACTGGGCCGAAGCCGAGCGCGAGATCGACGACCTGATCGCCAACGCCAAGCGGATCTCGGGACGCTGATTCCGGCGGTGCTCATCACCACCGCCACTGCGGTGATTTGGCGCTGCAGGGTGGACAAGCGAAGCGCCGTAGGGTGGACAAGCGAAGCGCCGTAGGGTGGACAAGCGAAGCGCAGTCCACCAGCGCCGTCGCAGGATTCGGTGGACTTCGCTCGCGCGCGTCCACCCGACGACCGCCAGGTTGGACAACGCCCTGATTCCAATCCGCGCGCAACAGAACAACCGGCGTCACGTCACGACGGTGTGATCGTACGAGCACAGGCTCCAATCATCCAAGAGAGCGGGGTCGGCGCTGCTCGACCCGGACGGGCTTGAATTCGGCGGCGTATCAGACCCCGCCCGAGTGGACCACCTCGTAGTAGACCTTTTCCAGCTCTGTCTTGTGCTTGGTCTCCTCGTCGGCGAGATAGCCGAAGAGATCATGGATCGGTCCAGGTTCGGTGCCCTCGGCCAGCGAGCGATAATGCTCCATGGCGATCTGCTCGCGCCCCATCGCATACTGGAGCACCGCCTGATCGTCGGGCTTGGCGCCCAAGTCGGGCAGCTGAACGGCATCGGAGAATCGGGTGTCGGTCGTCGGGATTCGAACCTCCGCCTTGATCTGCTCGGCGATGTCTTCACGGCTCGCCAGTCCATTCAATAGATCGAAATGCTGCTGCTCCTCGGCGGCTAGCTCCTCGACCAACCAACGCATGTTCTTGCCGACCTTGGGAATCAGGTCGGTGTAAAAATCACGCGCGCTCGCCTCGAAGCTGCAAGCGACCTCCAGGATCTCGCGCAGCGAGGTCTTGGACTTGATCTTCTCGTAGCTACTCACGGCCCCTTCGATCATGCCGCGTCCTCCCGAATCGATAAAACGCCATTGATGCTCAAGGCCACCCGGTGTCCGTCGGCCACCGCGGAGACCACATCGGGACCGCGCACCATGTCTCCGGCGGCCCAGAGCCAGGACAGATTGGTCCGGCCCTGATCGTCGATCTCCAGTCGACCGCGGTTCCAGTCGAGCCGCTCGGTCAGCTCCTCGCCGAGTACTTCGACCTCGGCGGCCTGACCGATGGCCTCGACGACCATCTCGCCCTCGTGGATCTGCTCGTCGGCTTCATCATGTCTCGGTGCAAACCGCCCTTGTGCGTCGAAGATGGAGAGCACACGCCAGGTCCGCAAGCCATGGATCTTGTCGACCTCATACTTGCGCGGCTTGAAGAGGATCTCCTGCGGACCGCGGGCAGGCAGGATCTCGACGCCCTCCTCTCTGGCCTCTTTGATCTCTTCGGGATCGGCGAGAAAGTGCTCCAGATCCTCCAAGGCGGTCACCGTGACCTTGACTTGGCCGTAGGTCTGTTTCTGGAGGCGAGCAATCGTCCGGGCGACGTCCATCGCCACGTTGCCGCCGCCGATCACGATCGCGGAGGCCGGCACCGAGACCTTGACCTTCTCGGCCACGTCGCGCAGCAGGGTCACCGCGCGCTTGACCCGCGGGTGATCGGAGCCCGGAATGCGGGTCGAGCGGCCCATCCAGAGACCGATGGTCAGGATGACGGCGTCGTAGTCGCGCTCGAGCTCGGCCATCGTGATGTCTGTTCCGACCTGCGTGCCGTAACGGATCTTCACGCCCAGGGAGGCGATCACGTCGACATCGCGGTCGATGCGATCCTGCGGGAGGCGATAGTCCGGGATCCCGTAGCGCACCATGCCGCCGGCCTTGGGTCGGGCCTCGAAGACGGTGACCTCGTAGCCCTGCTTGATCAGGTCGAAGGCGGCGGTGAGTCCCGCCGGACCGGCGCCCACCACGGCGACACGCTTGCCGGAGAGGAACCGCGCCTTGCCCTCGGCGGCGATCCTCTTCACCCGCTCGTGATCCACGGCGTCCATGGCGTACCGTTTGAGCCAACGGATGGCGATCGGCGTGCCGCGGTGCCCGACCGAGCAGGCATCCTCGCAGCGATGCGTGCAGACCCGGCCGCAGGTGTGGGCGAATGGATTGGTCCGATAGATCTCGCGCACCGCCTGCTCGAGGTCGCCCTTCCAGATGGCGCGGATGTATTCGGGCGCGTTCATGTGGGTCGGGCAGGCATCGAAACACATGCCGCACTGCACGCAGCGGGAGGCCTCGATGATCGCCTGGTTGGCGTCGTATCCGGCGACGATCTCATTGAAGTTGCCGATCCTCTCGGGGGGCGGGAGCTCCTCCATCCGCGCGCGTTCGAGCGCGACCAGGTCGGCATCCTCGGACTTGGCCCAGCCTTTCGGATACGGCGTGCCGTGGATGCCGTTGGAATCCGGCAGCACGAAATAGCTGTCCAGCTCGCTGTCGAGACAGGTATGGACATACTCGCGCGACAGCGAGATCGATCCAGTCGGACAGAGATCGACGCAGAGTGCGCACCAGCAGCAGCGTCCGTAGTCGATGGCCGGACGCAGGTTGCGGATCCCCTTCGCCGGATCCTGCGGCAGATCGGGGATGCTGACCATGGTGATGGCCGCGTTGTCGCAGACCTTTTGACAGGTACTGCAACCGATGCAGGCCTCCCAGTCGTTGAGATGGAAGCCGCGATAGTTGGCCGACGCAGCGCGCGGCTCCAACGGCACGGTGACCGAACTGCGACCGAAGAAGGAGAGACTCTTCAGCGGGTTCAGTATCCCGCCCTTATCCTTGTAGTCGATGTCGCGCATCAGCGATCCACCTCCGGGGGACAGGCGTCGAGCGAAAACATGGTTTGGGCAACGTCTTCGAGTCGGCAACCGACTGAGAGCTTTTCGAGCACCTGCACCGCATGCATCTGCGAGGGGCCGCGCACGTGGGTGCGATAGGGTCGCTCGCCACCGTTCGACACCACGTACCAGGCCAACTCGCCCTTCGACGACTCCACACGGGTATAGACCGAGCCGGCCGGGACGTTCCAGGCCAATGGGTTCGGGATCGGACAGCGGATGGGGCCAGCGATGGACGGCAACGCGGCGATGACCTGACGCGCGATCCGGATGCTCTGCACCAGCTCCTTGCGCCTTACCAGGGTGCGCGCCCAGGCGTCTCCGGCCTCCTCGGTCGGGATGTCGAAGTCCAGATCGTCGTAGACCAGGTAGGGATCGTCGCGACGCACGTCGAACTCGAGTCCGGTTGCACGCAGGTTCGGGCCGGTCACGCCCCATTCGAGCGCCTGCTCGCGACTCATGGTGCCGACCCCTTTGGCCCGGTGCACGAAAACTTGATTGGTGAACAGCAGGTTGTCGTAGTCCGGCAAACGCGAGTCCAGATAATCCAGCGTACTCCTCACGCGATCGAGAAAACCGTCCGGGGCGTCGCGCCGCACGCCGCCCGGGATGTTGTAGATGTGGTATACGCGTCCGCCGGTGAGCTCCTCGAAGAGATCCAGAACCAGATCACGGTCGGCGATCCCCCAGAACATGGGGCTGTACATGCCGGTCGTTGCGGCATGTCCGCCGAAGGTGAACAGATGCGCGGCGATGCGCGAGAGCTCGAGCTGGAGCACCCGTAACCATTGGGCACGCTCGGGGATCTCAAGACCGCAGAGCTCCTCGACGGCCAGGCAGTAGCTGACCTCCATCGGGACCGGGTCCGGAACACAGATCCGCGGGGTAATGGCGAGGTTCTGGATCCAGAGCCGACCCTCCATGAGCTTCTCGAACCCACGGTGCAGATAGCCGGCGTCGGCCTTGCCTTCAAGCACCCTGTCGCCGTGGAGTCTCAACTTAAAGGCATAGTTGCCCTCGATGCCCGGATGATTGGGGCCGATATTGAGCTCGTACTCGTGGCTCGGCGGCTGGCGTTGGGCCTCGTAGTTCTCAGGACGCATCGACGTCCCTCCGGCTGAAACGCTGCTCGTCGGGACGCACGGCGACGCCGCCGCCCTTGGCCTCGATCTCCTTCAACCAATCCGGTTGGTAGTCCTGAAAATCGAAGTGCGCATTGACCCAGGCCTCCGAGTCGAAGTCCTTGCGCATCGGCGGCGGTCCATCCCATTCGGTCAGAATAAACTTGCTCATGTCCGGACTGCCCTCGAAGAAGACACCGAACATCTCGTGGATGTCGCGCTCGAAGAAGGCTGCGGGCGTGTAGATATCGTAGACCGAGATATAGACGCCGGGATCACGTGCAATCCGGGTATGCGCCGAGACCAAGGATCCGATCTCGTACGACCAGACGTGGTAAACCAGCTCGAATTCGTTCTCCTCGATCCAGTCCACGCAGCTGATCGCGGAGAGATGGACATAGGAAGCCCGCCCGCGCAGAAGCTCCAACAAGGCAGGAAGGGCATCCGGTTGCACATCGACACGAATCCGCCGACTGCTTTTGCGCCGCACCTCGATGCCTTGCAGCTCGTCGAGCAACGTATCCAGCCAGGTCGAGAGGTCTTTAGTCATTCGGAACCCCAATCAAAAATCGCAGGACGGGCAGATCGAAGCAAAACCTATCCTCGCCACGAAGACATCTCGTCCGAATCGCGGTTCCATTACCGCCGCGCCATCAACTCCGGAATATCCACCTTCATCTCGAGCGCTTCCAGCGGCCTCTGGTGTTGCTCCAAGAGCGCGGTATGGGTACCCAGTGTATCGGGACCGAAAAGCCCATAGTGTCTGGCCTCCGCGATCACGTCGGTGGGCGTCTGCCAGGTCTCGCCGAACAATCGCTGCTGGTGACCGAGGTAGTGATCGTAGTGCCTGTAGTAGTCCTTCCAGGAGTCGGCCTTGCCCTGCCGAATGTTCTCCATCAACTCGCGAAGCCCGGCGATCACGGCCTCGGGACGCGGCATACAGCCCGCAATGTAGATATCCACAGGCATATAGTCGTTGAGCTTCTTGGCCGTCGCATAACTCTGCCAATACATACCGCCATTGACCGTGCAGGAGCAGATGCCGATCACATATTTCGGCGAGCCCATCTGCTCGTAGGTCAGAATGATTCGCTTGAGCGTCTTGACCGAGACATAGCCGGTCACGAGCAGGATGTCCGCTTGTCGCGGCGAGACCATCGGCTGGATTCCGAGCCGCTCCATGTCGAACCGCGAGGTCATGGACGGCGGCAGCTCGATCGCACCGCAGCCGGTGCAATAATGCAGCATGAAGAGCGAGCGCGACTGTGCGAAGCGCACCAGCTCGTCGAAGACATTCGCAAGCGGATTGGTTCGCTTCCCGGCCTTCACCGGCAGCGTCTCGCCCGTGCGCGGGGTCTTGATCAGCTCAGTCATAATGGATACCCCATCGGCAATCGAGTCGCGTTGGAACGATTGTGGCCCAACGACAAACCAAGCTTGTAACGTCTGTATTGATCATCCTAAACCGCGTCGGCTTCAACGCGGATCGATGCGCTCGACAACACCCAAGCCAAAAAAGTGCATGTCGCATCGAACGCGGTTTAATACATCAGAAAGGCGATGCCCAGTAAGCCGATCATCGCCGGCCATTTCCAAACCAGCCGGACCACATCCTCGGTCCGATACCGCGGAAAGAGAAAGGCGATGCTCATCGGGATGGCGACCACGGCAAAGACTTTGATCAGGAATGTCAGCCAATTCTCCCCTCCCCCGAGGAACAGAAGGGTATAGAGCGCGCCCGCCGCGTAGAGCTGGAAGCACTGCATGATGAACAGACCGCCGAGGAACTTGCCGCCCATCTCGACCATCGGCCCGGTCGCGATCTCGGCCGGAGCGACGTAGATCTCGAACGGCTGCTTGCCCAGCATGGCCTGCATCGCGAAGAGTCCGGCGAAGGCGAGCAGCGGCATCTCGGCGATGCCCCAGGTCGCGAAGCCGCCCGCCTGCTGGGCGTCGATGATCTGCACGAGACTCGTCGAGCCGTAGAAGAAGGCGACCCCGAAGACAACGATTACCATCGGGATGTCGTAGGCCAGCATCGCGGTCAAGGCGCGCGAGATCCCGATGGACCCGTTCGGGTTGGCGCATTGGCCCACCCCGAGCGCGAGCCCGAGCGACGGGATCATCATCATGTAGACAAGCGCGATCAAACCGCCCTGCTCCGCCAGGCCGTTCATGCCCGGCAAGGGCATGAGCGTCACCGCGGCCACGAATCCGCCGATCGCCATCACGATGCCGAGCTCGTGGATCAGACCGTGCGAGGTCTGTGTCTCCTTTCCGTGCAGCTTGATGATGTCCCACAGTGGCTGAAGCAGCGGCGGCCCGACGCGCCGCTGCAAACGCGCGCCGATCCTGCGCATCATCAGCACCATGGCAAGCCCGATGACGAAGGCCGCCAAGGGCATGAGAATCAGCTCGATCATCAATCCGATCACCTTTACCACCTTCCGGAAAAACGGTTCGAATCGGCGCTCATGCGGTCGTCAAGGCGAGCAGTGCGACCGCAGTCGCCAGCACGAAAAGCGCAGGCTGCGCATAGCGATAAAACCCGTTCATGACCGCCGAGAGAAAGGCTACCGTCGCCGTCAACGCCTTCTCCAGCCACAGGAAGGCGCCCCGATACCAGGGACCGATCAAGTGCATGAGTCCGGCATAGAAGTTGTCGCTGTATTGGTAGCGCACATCCGCGGTCAGGAAGTGGCCCCCGGCATAGTTGTCGAGCTGATGGACGCGCTTGGACCTGCCGCCGAGGCCGAAGAAGATCAGGGCACCGACACCGAAGCCGGCCATGAGGATGCCGACCAGCCAGAGCATGTCGAGACCGCCGCGCGGATCTTCGATCCCGCCCAAGGTATAGGGCACCGGCGGCAACCCGAGCGAGGCCTGAACCGCCGCGACCCAGCTGAGCGCCGGGCCGGGCGTCACCCCGACCAGAAAGATCAGTGTCGAGAGACCCAGCATCGGCAGCAGCATGCTCAGCGGCGCCTCGCGGACCTGCTCATGCTCGATGCGCAATTGGCCGAGGAAGATGTTGTGGATGAGCTTATAGACCGACAAGATGGTGCCGAGCGTTCCGACCACGGCGGCGACGAACAGAAGCGGCATGCCCTCCGCGACGAGCGAGCGATAGACCATCCACTTGGAGACGAAGCCGGCCATCGGCGGCAGCCCGGCCAGGCTGATGATGCCGAACAAGAGCACCAGGAACGTCAGCGGCATGCGTGCGACGAGCCCGCCCAGCTTATTGAGGTCCGCCGTGCCGGTGCGGTGAACCACGGCGAAGACCGCCATCAGCAAGGCGGCCTGGGTGATGCCGTAGGTGAAGACATGAAACAGACCGCCCGCGGAGCCGACGGCATTGCCGACCATCAGACCCAGCAACATGTAGCCGCCCTGTCCGATGCCGTGCCAAGCGAGTAGATAACGGGCGTCGTGCTGCTGCAGCGCGATATAGGTCGGAATGATCACCGTCAGGGCGGCGATCCAGGCGATCAGGTCGCGCGCGCTCAGAAAGGTGAAAGGGACCTCCATCGCCGTCAACCGCCCGATGCCGAGCATGGCGACGAGGAGCATGATGAGGGCATAGAGACCCATGCGCGCCGAGATGGCCCCGAGAAAGCTCGATCCCGGACCGGGCGTCTCGGCATAGGCCGCAGCCTGCCACAGATGAAAAGGCAAGAGCCCCATCTTGACCGCGAAACCGCCGCCGATCAGCAGAAGCAGGAGCCAAACCTGGCCGTCGGACAGCTCGCCGAGCAGGCTCAAGACGCGCGCATAGTCCAAAGAGCCGGTCTGGGTGTAGATCAGCATCAGACCGGCCAGGATCGCCATCCCTCCGGAGAAAGCATAGACCAGATAGCGCAGAGCAGCCCGTCCGGCCGGGCCGCCGCCGACGGCCATCAGCAGAAAGCTCGCCCAGCTCACCAGCTCCCAACCGATAAAGAGCGAGAGAAGGTCTCCGCTGCCCAGAAGGATCAACATGGTCAAGACATTCGCCGCGAGCGCGACATGGAAGAGTCGCGGACTGTGTCCCTCTTCGCGATAGCGCTCCTGCCACACCCCGGCGGCATACCAGGCACAAAAGAATCCTGCCCCGATGGTGATCATGGCGAAGAACCACGAGAGCGCGTCGTAGCGCCAGTGCATCTGGAGATCCAAAACCGAGAGCGTCAGCGAGGAGGCGACCGGCTCGCCGAGGAGTGCCCCGGTCTGCATGAGCAGCAGGAATTGGACGGCGTAGAGGACGACCGCAAGCCGCCCGGCGATCCGCATCCGTCCGAACAGCAGCATCAGAGCGAGTGTCAGCGCCGAGACCAGCACGAGGTGATCGAGTGACGTCATGGTCAATCCTTACCGGCGACGTGAGACGGAAAAACGGTCTCGATATAGCCCGCACGGTCGCCGAGTTGCGCAGCGCCCGCACCGAGGACATCGGCGACCGGCCGAAGACCCAGGGTCGCTGCGACCAGAACGGCGCCGAGCAGCGCGGAGACGCCGAGGTCTCGGCGTGCATGCCGGGCGACCGGATCCGGATTGTCTTGATAGAGCCGGATCGCGACCCGGAAGAGATAGCTCGCTTCCACTGCCGTCACCAGCAGGATCGACATCAGCGCCGTGATGTCGAGCGGCGTTCCCCGCTCGGCCAGACCGACGATGACCGTCAGCTTGGCCCAGAATCCAGGCAGCGGCGGGACCCCCACCAGCGACAGGGCAAACAAGACAAACAGGGCCGCCCCGAGCGGCGAGGTGCGCGCGGCACCGGCAAGGGCCTCCAAAGAGCCGTTCCAACGCACCGCCAGCCCGAACAAGGCGGATTTGACGATCAGGTGGTGCAGCGCGACGGCAAGCCCGGCCAAGAGACCGATCTCGCCGCCGATCGAGAAGGCAACAAAGACGATGCCGAGCTGGCCGATCGACGAGAAGGCCAGCATCCGCGGGAAGTCCTTGGCGCGCCAAGCGGCAAACTCGCCGGTCAGTACCCCGAGCACACCCAGCACGAGCAGCATCTGAGCGGCCTCGGGCTGAGGAAAGATCAGCACCAGCAGACGGACGATCACCAGGACCGCGAGCTTCGACACCAGACCGGCCAGCAAGGCGGAGACGCGCGCCGGCGCGCCGGCGTAAACCTCAGGCACCCAGGTGTTGACCGGAAAGAGCTCCGCCTTGACGCCGAAGCCGATCAGCATGAGCGCGAAGGCCGCCGAACCGATCGGGTTGTTCAGGGTCTCGGGCGCCAGCTGCGCGAGCTGGCCGAGGTTCAAGGTGCCCGTCTGCATGTAGAGGATCGCGATGCCTGCGAGTGCAAGCACAGACCCGAAGGCACTGATCATCAAGTAACGGAAGGTCGCGACCTGCGCACGGCCGGTGCCGGACAGCGCTACCAAACCGAAGGAGGCCACGGCGGCCAGCTCGTAGAAGACATAGAGATTGAAGAGATCGCCGGACAGGGCAAGTCCGGTCGTCGCCGCCACCAGCAGGAGCACCAGTGCATCGCGACGCGCGGCCTGATCGCGGTCTGCCTGATCGGAGCCGGGGCGCGAATCGGCACCCGCGCCTCCTCCCGATTCCGATCCGGGCCAAAACAGGAGCGCAAAGACCGGCACGGCGAGTGCGAAGAGCAATGCGATCCCGTCGGCATAAAAGAGGATTCCGAGCGGCGGGGCAAAGCCGCCGATCGCCAGCGTAAAAGGCGCGTCCCCGAGCTGGATCCAGAGCTGCGCAGTGATCCAAGCGCAGAGGATCAGGACCAACGGGCCCAGTCCACGCGCCAGGGCGGTGGACACTCGCGCCAGCGGCTGCATCAGAAAGGCGGCCAAGAGCGGCAGGACCACCGGCAGGACCAGTTGGCCGGCCTGCGCGACGAAGAGATTCGGGACTGCGAGATCCGAGATCATGGGCGCCGCTCGTCGGATTGGGGCGGGAAAGGGACCGGACCGCGGCGTCCGAACCCTCCGGATCCAACCGAGGCATGCGCCGGAACCGGCGGCAAGGGACGCTCGCCCGCGGGCGCATCCTGACTCGCATCGGCCTCGACGCCCGCCGCGGTCGCGACATCGGCGTCCATGCGGTCGCGCAGCTCGCGCACGTTCAGCGTCCCGTAGACCCGATACACCTTGAGCAGAAGCGCGACCGCCAACGCCTGCACGCCGACCCCGATGACGATCGCGGTCAGCACCAAGACCTGCGGAACGGGATCGACCATCGGCGCCGTCGGGTCGCCGAAACCAAGGATGGGCGCGCTCGCGCCGACCCGGTAGCCCGACAGCACGATCAGCAGATTCGCGCCGGACTCGGCAAGGACCAGGGCCAAGAGCATCCGAAAGAGGTGATTCGAGATGGCCATGCCCAACGCGCCGATCACGATCAGCCCGAGCGCGCCGATCAAGACCACGCCCTCCAAGGTCAGGGACATCATGTGTCGGGGGCCTCCGCGTCTGCGATGTGCGCCATGATCCCGGCCAGCTCCGCACCGACCTTCAACCCGATGGCCAGAGACAGCAGCGGCAGTGTCCCGGCGGACAACAGCTCGCCCATCCGACCCGGACCGAGCAAGGGCGCAAGAAAGTCACCGCTCGCTACGAGTGCCCAGATCCCGATCAGGATGAAGGCGGCCCCGGCCAGACCCTCGATCCAAAGGATCAGGCCATGACTGAGGTGACGCGCGGGTTGCGCGAGGAGAGCGACGAAGAAGGCCGCAGCCAGGATGACACCGCCCTGAAAGCCACCGCCCGGCGTGAGATGCCCGTGGGCAATCACATAGAATCCGACAACCACCAACAGGGGAAACAGCAGGTCGGCCCCGGTCCGCAGGACTTCCCCGCCCGGCGGATCGCGACGCGCGTCGTCGCGGCGGCGTCCGAGCACGACGCCTGCCGCCGTGGCCGCGGCAAAGAGGATCGCCAACTCGCCGAGCGTGTCGAAGCCGCGGTAACCCAACAGGATCGCGGTCACCAGGTTGGCGGCACCGACCTCGCCGGGCGCAACCGCCAGGATCTCCGAACCGACCCGCATCGGCGGCGTCCCGAAGGCGAGCTGAGACAGAAGCGTCAGGAGCAAAAAGGCTAAACCGCCGGCGAAGAGAAGCGATGCCAGGTTACGCATCCCCGTCCCCTCGGCCATTGTCCTCGATTCGCCAGAGACCCAGCCGGCGCAGCGCAAGCGCGAGGATGACACCGCTCAGACCCGCCCCGACCGCCGCTTCGGTCATGGCGACATCCGGGGCCCGCATCAGGACGAAGAGCACCGTCAAACCCAGCCCGACGACCGCCGTCGCCGCCACGGCCGCGACGAAGCTTCGCAGGAGCAAGACGGCAAGCGCCGAGGCCAACATCAGCACAACCACCACCAAGGCGACCCAGGTTGTCATCGGCGGCCCTCCGCGGGCTTGGCGGCCTGCGGCGACATCGGGGCCTGCCCGGACGCCTCGGGCGTGGGCGCCCGCCACGGCTTGATCCCGGATAGATGGATTGCACGCGCGATCGTCGAGGAGGACACGGGACTCGTAAAGAGAATAAACCCGAGAATGCAGAGCAGCTTGGCCCACCACTGCGGGAACAGCAGCGCGGCACCGATCAGGAAGGCGAGAGCCCCCAGGGTCACCGCCTTGGTGCCGGCCTGGATCCGCGTGTAGACATCCGGCATCCGCACCAAGCCCAAGGCGCCGAGACAGGCGAAGGCGGCCCCGATCAACAGAAAGACATCGGCGAGCAGCCTCACGAGCGCCCTCCCTCGATCGCCCGGGCGAGCGCGACCACACCGACGAAGGCCAAGACGCCGAAGACGAGGGCCACGTCCAGATAGAGAGGATTTGCGAACAGGAGCGCCAATCCGACGATCGCGATGGTCGTGATCACCGTCAAGGTATCCGCCGCGACCACGCGATCCGGTGCCGACGGCCCCGTGACGAGGCGAAGCAGCGCAATCAGGAGCGCGGCCGCGAGTAGAACGGCCGCGAGGATTTCAAGGGCATTGGGCGTCATTCGAGGAACCCGCGGATATGGCGCTCGAAGGCATCCGAGATGGCGGCGGTCGCCCGGTCCAGATCGGTCCCGGGCGGGCAATCCACCCAGTGGACCAAGATCCGGTCCCCGCGGATATCGACGGCGAGCGTGCCGGGCGTCAGCGTGATGCTGTTTGCCAACAACATCCGCCCGAGCGAAGAGCGCAGCCTGGTCCGCACCTCGACCAAAGCCGGGCGCAGCGGCAACGACGGCGACAAGACTCGGCGCGCCATGTCCAAATTGGCCGCGACCAGCGCGGTGAAGAAGGTCAGGAGATAGCGCAGAAGGTGCCAAGGCGCGAGAGGCGAAAGCCGAACCCCGCTCAAGACGGCCAGGCGCGGTCCGGCGATAGCGGTCACGAGGATCCCGACGGCCAGTGCCGCGATCAGCTCTGCCGTCGCCAGGCTGCCTGCCAGCAAAAGCCAAAGCAGGGCGAGCACCAGGACCGAGAAGAGATAGTGACCGATCGATGGACGAGGATCGGCGGAGATGTCATCCATTCGCAAGCCTCGAGATGACTGGGCTGATGGTGAGGAAGCGCCTCGCCGGGGATCGCGATCGGCCCCGAGCAGACGGATCGAAAAACATCGCGCATCGGAGTCTACGCCGAATCGCTCGGTCGCGCCTACCCCCACCGACACCGATAGACCCCGATAGCCTCCTGAAAGACCACAAAAAAAATTTCCGAAAGGCCACGAGCTGGTCAGGGATAAGGGCGCGTATTACACTTTGATGACTAATCCATGACATTTTCATTTTCGTCCTCGATGCTCCGTCGACCGGTCGGGGAAAGGGGTCTTTGGGATGAGCCGAGCACCGATGAATCAACGCCGTCTTCCGAACCCTCTTCTGCGCGGTCTTCGCCTTGTCCTCGGCTGGATCATCGCGATGATTTTCGTCTCGGCCTGGTATCTGGCTGCCCAGGCGGTGATGGATCTCCTCTTCGAGGTCAGTCCCGGCCCCGAGGCCTTTCAGGCCGACCTGATCGCGCACCTCATGATCGGTACGCTGCTCTACGGCATGTCGAGCAGCCTCGTGCGCTTTGCACTCGCGACGGCCGCCCTGTTCAGCGCTCTGACGCTCGGCAACGCCCTCAAGATGTCGATCCTGGGCGGCCCCTTGATGCCGGACGACTTTGTCGCCGCCAAGAATATGTTTCTGCTGCTCGACGGATGGCAGCTCGCGGGCGCTGCGCTGATGGTGACCGTGCCGGCGATCCTGCTCTGGTGGATGATTGCCTGGCGTCGCGCCCGTGCCTGGGTCAGTCTCGGGATCGTCGTCCTGGCGGTCGGCCTGCTCGGCGCCTTCCCCGAGCCGGCGAGCCGGGCCCTGGACAAGCAGTTCGGTCACTCGGTTTGGAATCAGCGCGGCAACTTCGAGGCTCGCGGTCTCCCCTTACAACTCCTTCAGGAAGGCGTGCGCAGTCGGGCGCGCCGCGAAGCCGCACCGTCTGCCGGCGAGGTCGCCGAGGCGCTCGCGCGACTCGGGGCATCCACCCCGAGCGACGTCCTCAAGGTCGCGACACCCGTCGGCCCGACGCGCAATCTTCACATGATCGTGCTCGAGTCCTTTTGGGATCCGATGCTGCTCGGCGCATCCGAGCTCTCGGCGGATCCGCTCGATCCGGCTTTCCGCGCGCTCTGGGCGGCCTCCGGCAACGCCCATGCGCTCGCGCCGGTCTTCGGCGGCTACACCGCCAATACCGAGTTCGAGGTCCTCTGCGGCTTCCCGGTCGAACGCGACAACGTCTTCTTCGAGGGCGGACTGCGCAACGAAGCCCCCTGTCTGCCGCGCCATTTGGCGAGCGCCGGCTACCGGTCGTTCGCGTCGCACCCCAACGCGGCGTCTTTCTGGAATCGGGTCAACGCGTATCGTCGCATCGGATTCGACACCTATTGGTCAGACGGCGATTTCGAGCTCGACGACATGAACGAGGGCTTTCTGGGCGACGCCTCGCTTTACCGCCAGGTGCTCGACAAGCTCGGACCGCAGCTGCAGGGATCCACGCCCGCCTTCAATTATGTCCTGACCTATTTCGGACATCTTCCCTACCCGTTGAACGCCCGGCGCCCGGCGGTCATCGAAGCGGCCGAGGGCCACGCGACCGTCGAGGCATACGCCAATACCCTGTACTACAAATCACGCGAGCTAATGGCGTTTCTGCGTGAGCTCAGACAGCTCGACCCCGACGGGCTCATCGTCCTTTTCGGCGACCATCTGCCCGCGCTCGGCAATCACTTCGGCGGCTTCAGGGAATCCGGCCTCTTGGCCTCGAATCGCGCCGAGTTCACCGACGCGATGTTTCGCACCGTCGTCTCCACGCCCTTGATCCTGATCGACGGACAACGCGGCGTTGTCAAGACCGGCGACCTGCCCTTCTATCAACTCCCCGGGCTGCTCCTGCGACTCTTGGGCGATGCGCGCCCCTCGATGATGGCCCTCACTGCACCCGAGCCCGGGTCACCGGCAATCCGACCGCTACCCGGCATGCACGTCATCGCCGACCGTGACACGGCGACCGTCTGTCGGAATCCGGAGAATCAACCCGCGGCCTGCGAGGCCTCCACCGCTTGGCTGGCTGCCATCCGCATCCTTGCGCGCGACATCTTCGGCGGCGACCAACACTCTCTGCGCCGCCTGGAGCCAACACCCGGATTCCGGGCAGCCGCCACGGGATCCCGGCTCGAGGAACCGGCGCGCAAACTCTGATCTTTCCGGGCCAGGATGACGAATCCAATCCCTTCGATCACGACACCTTAAGAACGCCGGGGCGCAGACGGCTGATCGGCTAGATCGGACGCGCCTCGGTGCTCATCCTCCGCGATGTGGATTGGTGCCCTTGCTTTCGGCCGCCGCGGGCCGGCAGTAGCGAGACGGATGTCTCCAGCAAGCTGTTCGTCCTGTTCGAGCGACCGATCCGCGAGGACGATCGTCGCCGGCAGGAGCTCGGCGTAATCGTCGTCGAAACCGGATTTCTGTCTGTTCAGCATCTCTCGGAAGCGACCATCCCCCCACCCGCGTCCGATCGTTTGAATACCCCCGGAATTGGCCCGTCTTTGACGAAACTTGCTTTCGACCGTGTCGTCATCGATTCGTGTTATACCTTACAAACTTATTCTTAATTCATAATTTTCTTGCCCTATTGCCACCCACACCTATACCATGGATGTTCGCGGCCGCCGCTTTACCATGGTCATCTCGCTCCAAACATCCGCTGCTAGAGGTTAACTGATGCGACGCTTTGCTTACGCGATCCTATGCTGCTCCATCGGTTCGATTGCAGCGGGGTCTCTGCATGCCGCGACACCGGACAAGGCTTTGCAGGATCTCAACCAATTCTGGCTGCAACAGTATCCGGACGCCCCGACGCCCGATCACGTAGCGCGAGCTGAAACCGCGGCCTTTCCGCCTCGCGAGCGAGAGCCCGTCGCAAACGCCCCGGTGGATGACTGCTTCTACGGAATCGGCGACGCGCGCAACGGAACCGCGGCGCCACCCTGCGAGCCAGGCGGCGTCCCGAAGGTGAACGGCGGTTACGTTTGGGGTATGGCCCAATCGGACGACTCGCTCTGGTGGGGGACGTTGGCAAACGCCATCTGCACCGTTTTCAAGGATACAATCGGTATTCAGCTCACGACCGAGAACAACGCCTACGTGTGCGAAGGCGCGGCCGGCCAAGCCGGCGTGCCGGGCATGAGCGACTGGCGCTTGCCCGAAATCTACAGATACGACCTGATTAAACGGACCACTGTCCAACCGACCTTGTCCGGCTCCGGGCTTGCCGATCTTCAGAAAACGATGGGGCTGCGCGCGGTCGGCGCATTAAACGATGTCGTGTTGTTGGCCGGCCCCGCCCACAGCGAAGACGCCGTGTACGTGTTTGCCTTTCGAGCAAGCACGGGCTCTTTCCTGGGCAGCCGGAAATTTTCCGACTATTACAACGTTCGCGGGATAACACGCATCGGAGATCAGTTATACATGACGGTTGCGAACAATTCCGGCAACGGCAGTATTCTGCGCTGGAGCGGTTCGATGGGCAGCCCTTTGACGTTCGCCCTCGTCGGCACCGTGCCGAGCCAGCAGGCCGCCTTTGCCGCTGCGCATAACGGCTATCTGTACGTGAGTACCTGGCCCGATGTGCGCAACGGCGGTGGGGTCGTGCCCGGTATCTACCGCAGTCCCTCGAAACTCGGCGCGGACGGCAGCTTACCTACCAGCAGCGCCAGCTTCATTCGCGAATTCGGATTCGACGAGTACGAGCCCGATGCCGTCACGGCACGCAGCTATGCGGGCGGCGCAATGGCATCATTCGGGGGATACTTGTACTTCGGCACGATGCATTTTCCGGTCGGCGGCATCTTCGCGGCACTCCGCACCCATGAGCTCTGCCGGGTGACGACCTGCAATCCCGACTATAACCTCGACGCAGATCGCAGCGGCTCTCTGGATGCGACCGAGATCCTAGGGGCATTTCTAGGAACCTACCGCGCAACAAGCGTGTTCCGAATGCGCGGCAGCAGTGTCGAGCTCGTGTACGGGATGCCGATCCTACCCAGTTATGACCCGGTGTCGCGCACCTACGTCAACTTTGTTCCAAACAACATGGATAATCCGGAGCCTCAGCTCGGCTACTCCGGTTTCAACGATTTTTTCAATCTCTACAGTTGGACCATGGCCGTACACGATGGGAGGTTATTCGTCGGGACCTTTGACTGGACCTTTCTCCTGGGCACGGAGTTGTTTGCCTCCGACGCCTTTCGAGACGAGATCAATGCGATCATCGACAGCGGCATTATGGACACCATCGACCCCGAGGACTTGGCTGCCATCCGCTTTCCGCTCATCTTCCCGGGGGCCGATATCTATCGGTTCGACGACACGACCGGCTATGCGCTACCCGAGGCGATCGGCGGTATCGGAAATGTTGCCAACTACGGGATCCGGGCCATGGTGTCGGGCGACGAGCTCTGGATCGGTACCGCAAACCCCATGAACCTCTTGGCGGAACAAGCGGCCCCGGTTGCCGAGGACGACGGCACGGCATCGACGGCGCAAGCGCTGCGCCCGACGCTAGGGGGTTGGGAAGTCATTCTCCTCCGTGGGCGCCACGGGGTGGCGGTTCCAACACTGGGTGTGTGGACGGCGGGTTTGCTTGCCCTGGTCATGTTGCTTATGGGCATTCGACGCTTTGGACATCGGCAGGGCTAGACTACGCAACCCCATGGCTCGCTCTAGGCGATGATAATCTCGCCCAGAGCCAGATCATCCTCGCCCGCGCCACCCAAGATCCGGCAATTGGACGCCCCCGGCGCGTACCGCGAGGGATCGATCCAAGCCGACAGGTGTCGCCGCCACAGGTTCCGGAGAATCGTCGCTCGGAATGGCCGATGGCGATCGCGAACCTCTTTCTGTTGTCGAAGGCAGAGGGACATTCGAAACACCCGTGACATCGACGATGCACTTCACTGCCATTTCGGAGACGTTGGTCCGGGTCAGTCTGCTTGAGCTGACTGCCGAAGCCGCGTTCGCGCAGTTCGGCAAGGCCCGACGGCGCAAGAGCTGCGGCTCCCCTACGCGGATGATCGACGGCGACCTCGTCACCGACCCGTTCGCCCCGACGGGCGCCTAGAGCTAGGTCGACCCATGACACAAGAGGTCCGGATCGGTGTCGGGGGAATGAGCTGCGCATCCTGCGTGGCGCGTGTGGAGCGCGCAATCGCCCGTGCTCCGGGCGTGGCATCCGCGACGGTCAACCTGGCGGCCGGCACCGCAGTCGTGCGCTACGATCAGGCGACCGTACCGGCCTTGCTCGATGCGGTTCGCAGCGCGGGTTACGAGCCGGTGCTCGAGTCGGTCACCTTCGGCGTCGGCGGCATGACCTGCGCGTCCTGTGTGGCGCGCGTGGAACGGGCCATTCAGGCCGTGCCGGGCGTCATCGAAGCGACGGTCAATCTCGGGACCGAATCGGCGACCGTCAGCTATCTCCCCGCGACGGTGAGCCCGGAGCGCATCGCCCAATCAATCCGCGCGGCCGGCTATGAGCCGGCCACGCCCGAGCAACGCACCGAAACGGACGAGACGCGCAAGGCGCAGGAGCTGCGCCGACTCAAAAGCGATCTGCGCGTCGCCGCGTCCCTGACCCTGCCGCTGTTGCTGATCAGCATGGGGCCGATGGTCGTGCCTGGACTCGATGCGCTCATGGCCAAGCTGGCACCGAAGGGCCTGTGGGCCTGGCTCGAGCTGGTGCTGGCCACCCCGGTGCTCTTCTGGTCCGGGCGGCGCTTCCTCGCACGCGGCCTCACCGAGCTTCGGCACCTGAGCCCCGGCATGGACAGTCTGGTGATGCTCGGCAGCGGCGCGGCCTATCTCTACTCGTTGCTGGCGCTGACCCTTCCGGGGGTGTTTCCCGCCGGGACGGTCCATCTCTATTTCGAGGCCGCCGCGGTCATCGTGACCCTGATCCTGCTCGGGCGTTATCTCGAAGCGGTCGCCAAGGGACGAACCTCGCAGGCCATTCGACGTCTGGTGACCCTCCAGCCGAAGACCGCCCGCATCATCGGCCCGGACGGCGAGATCGAGATCCCCGCCGACGCGGTCGTTCCGGGCGACGTCATCCAGGTGCGCCCGGGGGAGCGCATCCCGGTCGACGGCACCCTGACCGAGGGCGGCAGTCGGGTCGACGAATCCATGATCAGCGGCGAGCCGGTGCCGGTGCGCAAGGATCCCGGAGACGCGGTCATCGGCGGCACGCTCAATCAGACGGGATCCTTCCGCTACCGCGCCACCCGCGTGGGTGCGGAGACGGTGCTGGCGCAGATCATCCGGCTGGTCGAGGACGCCCAATCCGGCAAGCCGCCGATCCAGCGAGTCGCCGACCGGATCGCCGCCGTGTTCGTACCCCTGGTCATGCTCGTCGCGCTCGTGACCTTCGCGGTCTGGCTCTGGCTGGGTCCGCAGCCGGCCTTGAGCTATGCCTTCGTCGCCGCGGTCAGCGTGCTGCTGATCGCTTGCCCCTGCGCGATGGGGCTCGCGACGCCGACGGCCATCATGGTCGCGACCGGACGCGGCGCGGCCTTGGGGATCCTCGTGCGCAACGGTGCCGCGCTCGAGACGCTGGCCCGCGTAGACACCCTCGTCCTGGACAAGACCGGGACCTTGACCGAGGGCCGTCCGGCACTCGTCGCGCTCCACGCCTACGGTATGGAGAAGGACACGGCGCTGGCTCTGACGGCGGCGGTCGAGCATCACAGCGAGCATCCGATCGCCGCTGCCGTCGTTGCGGACGCCAAGGCACGGGGATTGACCCTGCCGGAGGTCGCGCAGATCGAAGCCGAGCCCGGGTTCGGCATTCAGGGCCAGGTCGGCGAGCAAAGGATCGCCGTCGGTGCGCGGCGTTGGATGGAGCGGCTGGCGGTGTCTTTGGACGCCGCGAGCGAGGTCGCCGAGCGCCTCGGCGCGGAAGGCCAGACCCCGATCTATGTCGCGGCGGATGGACGCCTGATCGCGGTTCTTGCGGTCGCGGATCCCATCAAGGCCGGCAGCCGAGAGGCAATCGCGCAACTGCGTGCGCTCGGGCTCGAGGTCGGGATGCTGACCGGCGACGGGCGCCGGACCGCCGAGGCAATCGCTCGCCAAGTCGGCATCACGCGCGTCCTCGCCGAGGTGCTTCCGGCGGACAAGGCCGCCGAGGTCAAGCGTCTGCAAGCCGAGGGGCGTCGCGTCGCCTTCGTCGGGGACGGCATCAACGACGCCCCGGCCCTTGCGCAGGCGGATGTCGGCATCGCGATCGGCACGGGTACGGATATCGCGGTCGAAGCCGGCGAGGTCATCCTGATGCAGGGCGACCTGCGCGGCACGGCCGCCGCGATCGCGCTGGCACGCAAGACACTGCGCACTATCCGCATCAATTTTTTCTGGGCCTACGCCTACAACGTCGCGCTCATCCCGCTCGCGGCCGGCGTCTTCTTCCCGCTCACCGGGTGGCTCCTCAACCCCATGCTCGCCGCCGCCGCCATGAGCGTGTCGAGCCTCTTCGTCGTCACCAACAGCCTGCGGCTGCGGCGCTTCGGTCAAGCCACGCAGGGCTCCCGCCAGCTCGCCGCCAAGTAGTCGTACACGACATCGATCTGCTCCGGCGTCAGTGCGCCGAAGTGCCGACTCAGGCGATAGCCGAGGTTGAGCCAGGTCAAACGCTCGAGCTTCTCGGGCTCGTACACCTTTCCCTCCAGCGCGGCAGCCCAGCCCACCCGGAACTTGCTGCTGCGGTGCGCATCCGGCGCCTTGCGCTCGTCACGATCGTAGACGAGCGCAGCGAAGGCCTCGTCGATGGCCTGTTGCGTTGGAATCGGCATGATGGGTCTCTCTGTCCTGTTGTGGCCTGAATCCGGGGGTCGAACGGCCCCTGGAGTGCTTCATGCGGCCGTCCGAGCGTTCAGGGGGCGCATTATAGGTCCACAATGCCGGTAGGGTGCGTTGAGAGATCGCAAGCCTGGGGCAGGCAACCGAGACGGATGCTCCTGAAGCCCAGGTCCCCGGGACCGACAACGCAGGGTGTTGTCGCTCACGCCATGTCACAGGGAGCGCCCGCTCTCATCCGCACTGACCATGCCGAACGATGGCACCGTCGCCAATCCACCAAGCGGTTTCGCGATTCTCGTTCGCCTCGAGGCTTCCCGTGGACCCACAATGCGCACCCACAATCATCCGCGAGCCATCGCAAGTCAGGTCAAGCCGAGCGACTGTTCGACGCTTGGGCGGAAAGTCGAGGCTGCTGTACCGGCGGCAAATAACGACCCGTTGGAGACACCGGTGCCGCGCCAGCCGGGGTCCGCAGTCGACCGGGCAGCGGACACTCGCCGTGGCCTAGAGCGACAGATACTCCCCCGGGAGTCTTGCTCGGCCGATGGTGTTGCCCCTTCGCCTTAGCCCAAAGGCATCAGTCTAGACCTCGTCTCCTGGCAAAAGCTGGTCCATTACCCGTGCGTGGTGGGCCTGCCTTTGAGCAGCTCGCCGCTGCTGCTGAACGAATCCTGGACCATCACCGCCGACATCGAGCTGCCGGAAGGCGGCGGCAACGGCATGATCGTCACCGAGGGTGGCCTCGAAGTCGGCCCCGGCCTCTACCTGCGCGATGGCCGTCCGACCTTCGTCGACAACTTACTCAGCCTGGAACGGCCGACTTTGCCGGGAAGGATTCTCTGCCCAGAGGAAAGTCGCAGATCGCCGTGAAGGTACCCCGGGCCGCTCGCCTGCATGACGATGACGCAGCGAAATGTTGACCCCTTGATCGCGAAGGTGTCAGGCGCGCGCGCCGGCTAAAACTGATAGACGAGCTTGAGCCAGACGTAGTCCCCCTCGAGCCGGTTCTTGGTATCCAACTCCCGGAGCCATCGCACCTCGGTGACGACATTCTGTTGACCCAAAGGGAGCACATAGCCAAGCACCGGCCCAAGTCCGGCCGTGCGGCCCTTGAAGTCGCCGAGGATCGGACGCTGTCCGCTGTCCGCGGTCACCTGTTCCACCCAGAAGCCTTCGAGGCCCAGGGTGAGAAAGCCTTTCCCCGCGGGGATGAGCTGCTGGACGCTGCCCTCCAGATGCATCAGCGTGCCGCTTCGGTAATCGGTGTCCGGGTTCTCCGTGTTGAACATGACTCCGCCGTGCAGGGCCGCGTTGAAGCCGGTCTTGGGGTTGCCGTAGGCGACGCCGGCGATGGGGTTGATGCTCCAGTAGTTGAGCCCGGGATTGGCGAGGCGGCCGACTTCGTATTTCCCGGTCGGGGCATAGACCGAGAGCGCCAGATCGTATTGCCAGGAGTCCTCTTTCCAGCCGAGCATGACCGGAATCAGTGTCACATCGCCGAGCCCCTCCTCGGTGTCCCGCACCCGCGGGTTCCCGATGACGGTCTCGATCTTCGCTTCCGCCGTGATCCAGATGTAGGGAAGCATGGCGCCGACGCTGTAGTGCGCCCCCAGAACCTTTTGATCGAGGGTATAGAAGCCGCCGATCAACAGGGCGTCGAGGTTCGCCTTAAGGCCGAGGGCATCGAGGCCGGCGACCGGAAGGGTTTTCTTGGTTCCCGCCTCACCGTCGTAGTGGAGGTACACCGGCTCGACCACCCAGCCAGGCTGGGTGGGCGCCAAGTCGATCAGCGTCGCCACCGCGCCGGGCAGGTAGTGACTGGTGCCGCCTTCGGTGGCTGCCGCGCTCAAGTGGACGAGCGCGCAGACGACGAGGGCGAGGCCGCCTGCCGTGTGGCCCAAGAACGTGCTTCTCTGATGCTTCATGGTACCGGGAGCCTTCGTTTGGTGAGCGGATCGACGCTCAATGCAGTCGCTTCTCAAACCCTCAGGGGGAGCACTGAGCAGTCGCGCGTTCCCCCCCGAGCAGGGAAGCCGATTTCAGTCGCCCGAAGCGAGCAGGACATGATGCGATCCGCAGGCTGCCCTGCAGATCGCATGCTGAGTTTCGCCGGGGAGGGATGGCGCGGGCTATCGCACTTGTATGTCGACCTCTTCGATCTGGCCGGTGAAGGGGAACGGGGGCTGGTAGTCGAAAGTGACAGGCTGGCCCGTGTCCTCGCCGATACCAAAGGTGTCGATCCCGAAGCGGCCCGGCACCGTGGCCTCCATCCGGCCTTCCGCGACCTGCTTGCCATCGACCTTGAGCCGCAGCATCGCGCCCTTGCCGACGCCGCCGCCCGCGTAGTCGAAATCCAACGCGACAGTGGTCGCGCCGACGGGCAGCGGTGCCTGGCCCTTGAGCACGGTGTGCTTCTCGAAGTAGTTGTAATCGAAGATCGGGACCCCGTCCTTGAGATAGAGCGACAGGCCGGCGGCGACCCCGCCGAAGGCCATGATGACCCCGTCGGTGTTGGCCCCGTCCGTCTTCACCTTGGCGGTCAGCGTCCAGGAGCGGTTCTTCATCGGTGGCGCGGCGGGCTCGGCGATCCGCGTCGCGCCGGTGAAATAGGTGAAGCGGGTGGCCCGGGGATCGGCGCCGGGCGCGAGGGGCTTGGGGATGGCGATACGCGCCGCCCCGCGGTCGTCGAGCGGATAGACGTCATAGCGCTGCGCCGCCGCGTCGAATTTCGTCTTCATCTCCGCGAGCTTGTCCGGCATCTGGCCGGCGAGGTCGTTGGCCTCGGAGAAGTCGGCCTTCAGGTCATAGAGCTCCCAGCGGTCCTTGTCCCAATTGCCGGGGGCCAGGTCCTGGCGCCAGGGCAGGGTGTGCTGGGCATTCGCCTTCCAGCCGTCGGCGTAGATGGACCGATTGCTGAGGACCTCGAAATACTGCTCGGGGCGGCCCTGAAAGCCGGGGTCGGCGAAGCTCGCGAGGAAGGACTTGCCGGCCAGCGGCAGTTGCTCAATACCGTTGACCGTCTTTGGCATCGGAATCTGCGCGGCATCCAGAATCGTGGGGACGACATCGACCAGATGGAGGAAGGCGTCCCGCGGCTTGTCGTCGTGTTTGATCCGCGCCGGCCAGGAGACGACCATCGGGTTGCGGGTGCCACCCAGATGGGAGGCGACCTGCTTGACCCACTGGAAGGGGGTGTTGCCCGCCCAGGCCCAGCCGACGGGATAGTGCGGCTCGGACTCTGGGCCTCCGAGGGTGTCGATGTGGGCAAGGATCTCTTCGATGGTGGTCGAGAGGCCGTTGAGTCCCTTGATCTCGTTGAGCGTGCCGTCCGGACCGCCTTCGGCGGAGGCGCCGTTGTCGCCGACGATATAGATGACGAGGGTGTTGTCGGCGTCGGGCAGCGCCTTCACGGCATCGAGCAGGCGCCCGATCTCGTGGTCGGTGAAGGCAAAGAAGCCGGCGAAGTTTTCCATGAAGGCGGTATACAGCCGCTTTTGCTCGGCGCTGAGGCTGTCCCACGCCGGTACCCAATCCGGACGCGGCGTCAGCTGGGTGCCGGGCGGGATGATGCCCATCTCGATCTGCCGCTTGTACACCAGCTCCCGGTACTGCTCCCAGCCCATATCGAACTCGCCCTTGAAGCGGTCGCGCCACTCGGCGGTGACATGATGGGGGGCATGCATGGCGCCGGGGGCGAAATACATGAAGAATGGCTTGTCCGGAGCGACCGACTTGGAGAGCTTCATCCGGGCGATGGCCCGATCGGTCATGTCGGTCATGAAGTGGTAGCCCTGCTCGGGGGTCTTGTCGGGCTCCACCGGCACCGTGTTCTCGAAGATTGACCGGGTAATACTGGTGGGTCTCACCGGCGTTGAAGCCGAAGAAGTAGTCGAAGCCCATACCGGTGGGCCAGCGGTCGAAAGGACCGGCAACGGTGGTTTCCCAATCCGGGGTGTTGTGGTTCTTGCCGTACCACCAAGTGGTGTAGCCGTTGTCCTTGAGGACCGCGCCGATGGTCGCGGTGGTGCGCGGCATCATCGTGGAGTAATTGGGAAACCCGGTGGCCCACTCCATGAGAAAGCCATTGCCGGTGTCGTGATGATTGCGCCCGGTGAGCAGCGCGGCGCGCGACGGGCCGCAGATGGCGGTGGTGTGGAAGCGGTTATAGCGCAGTCCCTCAGACGCGAGCTGGTCGAGGTTCGGCGTCGGAATCAGGCCGCCGAAGGTCGAAGTCTGGCCGAAGCCCACGTCGTCGAGCAGGATGACGATCACGTTCGGCGCGCCCACGGGGGCGGCCGGCGGATGCTGCCAGGCGGACTCGGAGTCCTGGTAAGTCTTGCCGATCTTGCCTTCAAACGGCGACAGGGGCATCGGCAGGACGCTGCGGTCCTCCGCGGTGGTGTCGCCCTCGGCGGGCGGCTGTGCGAGTGCGAACGCAGACGCCAGCAACAGCGTGCCTGCGCCAAGCGCCTTGATCGCATTGACGGGTTCGAACCTCGGGACAGCAATCGCGCGGGCTCCGATCGGCCATCTCATGGGGAAGCTCCTCTATGGTTGGCAAAGGGGGTGGCAAAGTGGGGTCGGAAAAGCGTCCGGACCTCGGGCGCCGCTCGGCATAAACGGTCGCCTAGGCATCCCTATGTCGGAAACAACAGCACGACATTGAATCGAAGGGCCCAGCCCTCGGGTCCCGTGTCCGTGCTCGCTGCGTAATAGCGCGGGCCGGCCTGTAACTGGACCAATTGTCCGCCGATCTTGGTCAACTTGGCGACCTGGGCGGCGATCGGCACGTTCCATTGATCTCCCTGCCAATCGTAGGTGGACTCGGTCTGGAGGGAGAAGGTCCAGGCGTTGGGTGTGGTGTAGGTTACAAAGGGCTGGAGAAAAGTGGCGTTGATATCCGCGCGATCGCTCGGCCCGGCGAATGGACAGCTCCTTGGCGAGGGCCGCCGCATCGTCGGCGTGGGCAGCGGGAAGCGCCAGCACGAGACCGGTGGCCAAGGCGATGTCGAAGACGGCAATGCGCTCGGCCGGGGGCACGAAGCTCGGGCTGCTCGCGGTCGTCACGCCGTCGACGAATGCGGTGATCACGGTCTGGGTCGATCCGTCCGTCCGCCCGTCAAGGATGGGAGCGGCCCGGCGCTCGCGAATGGACTGAAGGCGAGTATGGCAACAAGGGTCAGCAGATGGCGCATGATCGCTCCTCGGGAAAGTCGTTGGCTGGCTGCCGAGCAGGTGACCTGCGGCGAAGACCCGTTACTGATCCCTTCGCGAGATGGCTTGACATCCCTGTCCGCCGCTCAACCCCGGGATCAGTGCACGCCTGGACTCGTCAATTGCTCCATCACTTGGTCCAGGTTGAAGCTCCCGGCCTTTTGCCTGGGCGGGAAGTCCTTGAAGGTCATGAGGAACTGGCCAACGTAGTCCTTGGCCGCCGACAGCAGGAAGACCCGATCCAGGAACCAGTCGTCATAGGTGTTGGAGGTGACCATACCGCGCTCGTAGGGGTCGCGACGCAGGTTCTCGAGCAGCGGCACGCGCAGGTGCACGAAGGGCTCGCGCCAGGACTGGAAGGTCGCCTCCGCGCGCTGTTCCAGGAAGATCGCCTTCCAGTCGCCGTAGCGCAGGGCGGTCATATCGCCGTCGTCGGAGAAGTAGAAGATCTCCTTACGCGGGCTGTCCTGCACCGCGCCGGTCAGCATCGGCAGGATGTTGTAACCGTCGAGGTGGACTTTGTAGTCGCGCCCGTTCGCCTGGTAACCGGTGAGGAGCTTCTCCTTGATGTTGGGCTCGCCCGCGATGGCCAGGAAGGTCGGCGTCCAGTCCATGTGGTGGACGATCTGGTTGTTCCAGGTGCCGGGCTTGATGTGCCCCGGCCAGCGCACCATCGCGGGCACGCGCCAGCCGCCCTCCCAGTTGGTGTTCTTCTCGCCGCGGAAGGGTGTCATCGCCGCATCCGGCCAGGTGTTCATGTGCGGGCCGTTGTCGGTGGAGTAGAAGACGATGGTGTTGTCGGCGATCCCCAGTTCGTCGAGCTTCTTCAGGAACTTGCCGATGTGCATGTCGTGCTCGACCATGCCGTCGGAGTATTCGTCCTGCCCCGAGATGCCGCGCAGCTCGTCCTTGACGTGGGTGCGAAAGTGCATGCGGGTGCCGTTCCACCAGACGAACCAGGGCTTGCCGGCCTTGGTCTGCTCCTCGATGAAACCGAGCGCGCGGTCCGAGGTCTCGTCGTCCACCGTCTCCATGCGCTTCCTGGTCAGGGGGCCGGTGTCCTCGATCCGCTGGGTGCCGTCCGGCAGTGCCCAGGAATGGATGACGCCGCGCGGGCCGTAGCGCTTGCGGAACTCGGGATCCTTCGGATAGTCCTCGTTCTCGGGCTCTTCCTCGGCGTTGAGGTGATAGAGGTTGCCGAAGAATTCGTCGAAACCGTTGTTGGTCGGCAGCATCGAATCCTGGTCGCCCAGGTGATTCTTGCCGAACTGCCCGGTCGCATAGCCTTGTGCCTTCAGGAGGCCTGCGATGGTCGGGTCCTGGATCTGCATGCCCTCGGCGGCGCCCGGCATGCCGACCTTCGAGAGCCCGGTGCGGAACACACTCTGGCCGGTGATGAAGGACGAGCGCCCGGCGGTGCAGGACTGCTCGCCGTAGTAGTCGGTGAAGGTCATGCCTTCAGACGCGATGCGGTCGATGTTGGGGGTTTGATAGCCCATCAGCCCATGGGTGTAGGTGCTGATGTTCGACTGGCCGATGTCGTCGCCCCAGACGACCAGGATGTTGGGTTTGTCTGCCGCCCCCGCTAAGGACAGGGCTCCGAGCGCGGTCAGGGTCAGGCCGAGGGCGCCGAGTAAGCGGTGACGGCGGTGCCGCTGCGGATCCTCTGTTTGCATCATGTGAATCCTCTCTGGGTTCAGGTTGAGCACGGTTGCGGTTGAGATTCGCCAGCGGCCGAGCTCGGTCACATTCGATCGTCAACTTTCATGAGGGAGATCGGTGGGCCTCCCTCCGGGTGCTTGAACGACAGCACTGGTTGGGAGAGTCTCTTGTGTACGAAAACGAAGAGACTGGATTCTCGTGCCACACCTCGGCAGGGCTCGCTTTCTGCTCAGCGTTGACGCCGGTGCCCATGAAGGGGCTGCGATGCCGTCGGTTTCGGCATCGTCCGGTTCTATCTCGGATGTCGGGAGCTGCTGAGCAGAGTGCGCCAAGGTCGCGCTTGCGGGCTTGTTGACCGATCCGACGCGGCACCGGGCAGTCTCCGCAGGACACCGAGGCGGAGAATAGGCTATCGTTTCGCTGGGCCGCTATTCGATTTGCGAAGAGAGAAGGAAATGGGCGCAGTGCTTTCGGGCACAGCTTCGGCTGGGATCGATCTGAAGGACAGGCGGGGCACCCCGTTGGCGTTGGCCGGCATCCAGGACAGCGACGATCCCTGCTGCTGGGAGCGTAGCGCCCAGCCCTGGGAGGTCATCGGCACCCCGATCGGCAGCGGACCCTTTCGGATCCGCAAGGTCTTCCTCGCTACGCCCAACTGCATTCTTTACCGAGAGTCGTGCGCGACCCGGATTCGGGTTCAGGCGCTCTCGCCCGAGGGGATGCTCGCCTGCGCGGTACCGGTCAAGCTTGGCGGTCAGACCTCGTACTTCAGACGGCCATTGCACGAGCGCGGGTTGCCCGCCACCCTGCCCACGGGGCTGGAGGCGGTGCTCGACGAGGGCCAAGAGCATCTGCTGTTCCTGGTGCAGCGGTCGCTGCTGCGCCAACACCTACCCCCGGAGCAGGTGGAGCTGCTGGAGGCCAGGGCCGCGGCACGCGTGCTGCCCGCCTGTGCCGAGACAGTCCGGGGCCTGGGCCTTTGGATGAACGGGCTCCTGGCGCGCGTGCATGGGTCGCCGGAAATGCTCCGGTATCCCGCCGCCGTGCTCGCCCTGGAGCGGGAGCTGGTGCGGGGATTTGCGGCGCGCGTCCTGCCGACGGAGTGGCGCACCTTGCCGAAGCCGAAGACCCAGCGGTTGCGCGGCTACGACCGCGCGATCGAGGCGATTCGCTACGCCGACCTGACGACTTTGGAGCTTGGCGGTTTGTGCGCCGCGGCCGGGGTGAGCGCCCGCGCCCTGGAGTACGCCTTTCGCAAGAATCTGGGTGTCTCCCCGGGGGTCTTCATGCGGCAGCTGCGCGTCCATGCCCTGCGCCGAGCCCTGCTCGCCAGCGCCGCGGGGGAATCGACGGTCACCGATCTCGCCTATCATCTGGGGTTCACCCAGCTTGGTCGCCTGGCTGCTCACTACCGCAGTGTCTTTGGTGAACCACCCTCCAGCACCCTCGCCCGCCCCTTCCCGGGCGATCACCCGCCCTTCTGGACGGGGCACTCAGGCGGCGGGACAAGAGCGGCCGTGGGCAACACTTTCCCGTAGCGAGCGCTCCTTTCGGGCTTTTTGTCTCTTCCGCCACTGTCTCCCGGTACGCCTTGACCGCCCGCCGTATTGCTGGGAAGTGCCGGGCAATCGGGCAGCTCTGTGCCAGGCCCCTGGCTGGGCGCGCCTGGTCGGCCTCGGTGAGCCGACCGGCGAACACCAGCTCGGCGCCGCTGGTGGTCCCTCGCACGATCGGTCCGCTGTGAGCAACGTTACAACGGCGCATCGACAAAGCCGACTCCGAGATTGTGCCGACAGGGGCGCCACGCATCTTCGTCGCCGATCGCGCGGAAGCGATCTTGCTTCAGACCATGCATCGCCGGTGCGAGAGACGAGGGTTATGACTTTTGTCCCTGGACTAAAGCGAATTGAGCCGCCGCAGGAGCGCGTCGGCCGGGCGTCAGGTTCAGGTCGATTCCGGGCCGTCGCGATACTTGAGCCACGTGACCGCTGATCGGGCTCGAGGACCACTTCGTGTCATCGCGGGAGAACCTCTTGCTATCCCCAACCCAATCAGCGCGGTGCCGATGCACCGCCGCCGGCCTGCCATGTGCGTAGGTACGGCGCAGTTTTGGGTGCCTTCCGTCTCCGGAGTCCACGATGAGCCAGGCCGCCAAGAAAAACAGCCGCCTGAATATTCGCTACGACGAGCTCAGCCGACAGCTGCCGGACAAGGCGGCCGGCTAGGCACAGGCCAACGCAAGCTTCCCCGCTATCCACGATCAGCCACCCTGGGCAGGATGCCGTTTCGCACCAATACACGATGGATCTTGCGAGCGGTCTTGGCTAGACGCGATAGGTCTGCAAGACTTGGCCGGTCGCCCTCGGCGAGCCGCTGCTGCCAGGCCTCCAGCTCTCCCTCCAGATAGTCCAACAGCTTCTGCGAGCAACCGGCGCAATCACCGCTGCAGACGCGCGCATCATCCGCGTCGAACGGGATCGCTGCGCGCACCTCGTCGATAAGGTGTCGCATGGCGGTTCGGGAGTCCGGTTTCACGATGCTCTTGCGCTTCGAATGCGTAACCTGTCGTGGAGAGACGCCGGCACAGTCAGCCCGGGCCAACGTGTTAATCTTGGCCTTGGCCCTTCCGATCGAGCCCTCCGCCCGCGCCGTCGGGTCGAGCGTCCGTCGCAATTCCCGGTCATCAACTCAACGCGTATCGCTCGAACGCCATCGGCGGTCATTCGGGCGTCGAGAAACTGCTCTTGGGCGGCGCCGATTTCGCCCGGACTTTGCCATTTCACACCAGGATGTCTATGAAGATTCCAAAGCGTCTCGAACCCTTGGTCCGCGACGGTCTCATCGACGAGGTGATCCGTCCGCTCAAGAGCGGCAAGGAGGCCGCCGTCTATGTGGTGCATGCCGATGGCGCGGTGCGCTGCGCCAAGGTCTACAAGGAAGCAAATCAGCGGGGTTTTCACAAGCAGGTCTTATACAGCGAAGGCCGTAAGGTGCGAAACAGCCGGCAGGCGCGGGCGATGGCGAAAGGCTCGCGATACGGACGCCAACAGCAGGAGGACGTTTGGCAGAACACCGAGGTCGACGCACTCTACCGCTTGGCCGCTGCGGGTGTGCGTGTTCCAAAGCCTCACCTCTATGTCGAGGGCGTCTTGTTGATGGAGCTGGTCACCGACGACGAGGGCAATGCAGCGCCGCGGCTCAATGATCTGGACCTGACGGGCGAGGACGCGCTTCGGTACCACGGGATCCTACTCAAGGATGTGGTGCGCATGCTCTGCAGCGGGATCGTGCACGGCGATCTCTCGGAATTCAACATCCTGGTCGATCAGGATGGTCCCGTGATCATCGATCTCCCGCAAGCGGTCGACGCGGCGGCCAACAACAATGCCGCGCGAATGCTGGAGCGCGATGTCGGGAACCTGGCGGCCTACTTCGGTCAATTCGCCCCGGAGCTGCTCTCGACGAGCTACGCGAAGGAGATCTGGTACATCTACGAAACCGGCGCCTTGACGCCGGAGATCACGTTGACCGGGCACTTCAAGGGCGCCAACAAGGAAGCCGATATCGAAGGCATCATGCGTGAAATCAACGATGCACGCGAGGATGCGATCAGGCGTCGCCAAGGGCGCGAGGAGGCATGACCGGCGATTCGTACGGATCGACCTGAACCGGCGCATAGCGCCGGGAGAGGCACGACACCGCCGCAGCGGTGTCGCGTACGCCACCCGAGAAGGGTCACGCCGGTGCCGGGTCCGACCTGAACAACCGGCCCAGACGTCCATGAGCACTGTCGTGGATCGAGAGCAATGCCGGAATCACGAGCAGAACCAAGAGGGTCGCAAACCCGAGTCCGAAGGCGATCGAGGTCGCCATCGGGATCAGGAATTGGGCCTGAACGGATTTCTCGAACAGGAGCGGCGTCAGGCCGGCGATCGTGGTCAGCGAGGTCAAGAGTACGGCCCGCAGGCGCTGGCAGGCGGCCTCGACGAGGGCATCGCGGCTGGCGACCCCTTGGTCGAGCTGCTCCTGATAGAACTTGACCAGGATGATCGAGTCGTTGATGACGATCCCGGACAGACCGAACATCCCGAACAGCGAGAGGATGGTGACATCGATGCCGATCAGCCAATGCCCGAAGAGCGCACCGGTCAAACCAAACGGGATCGCGGCCATGACGACCAACGGCCAGCCGTAGGACGAGAAAACCCACGTCAGGATGATATAGATCAGAACCAAGCCGAGAACTAAACCTTTGCGCATGTCCCCCAGGGTCTCGCGCTGGTCGGCGGATCGCCCCTCGAAGGAGTAGCTGATCCCGTAGTTGGCCTCGAGCTCCGGCAGGGTCGAGGCGATCAGCCCTTCGATGATGGTCCCGGCATTGTTGACGTCGGAGTCGACGTCCGCCGAGACCTCGACCGCCAACTTGCCCTCGGCATGACGCAGGATCTCGAAGCCGCGTTGCGAGCGCCATTGCGCGACCGTCGTCAGCGGCACCGAGGTTCCGTCGGAAAGGCGGATATTCATGCGCTCGAGCGTGCCGAGGCGCTCGCGCTCGGCCCTCGGGAGCTTGACACGAACCTCGACCTCGTCGGCACCGTCTTGGAAGATCTGGACCAGCTGCCCCTCGAAGGCGGTCCGCAGCTGAGTTCCCAACTCGGCGACCGTGAGCCCGAGCGCCTGTCCGGCGGGGGTCAGCGAGTAGATGATCTGCTCGCGCCCGAAGGCCATGTCGTCCTCGACGGCCGTCACGCCCGAGATCCCTTTCAGAACCTCGGAGATGTCGAGCGCCGCGTCCTTGAGCGTCGTAGCATCCGCACCGAAGAGCCGTACCGTCAGGTCTCGTCCGGGCGGACCGGCGCGCCGCGAGGCGATGGTGAAGCCCTCGAGTCCGGCCGGCAGCTCGATACGCTCCTGCCAGGCCCGAATGAACTCCTCGTTGCGCACATCGCGCGCATCGGGCGCCACCAACTCCACCTGCAGGGCGCCGAGCTGATCCGCGGAGGAGCCGCTACTGTCGCCTTTGGAGCCGTGCAGCGCGATCGCCAGGTTGACCAGCTTGCCCTGATCGAAGGCCCGTTCGGTCTCCCACAAGGTCTCGTCGAGGTGCTCCAAGAGTGCATCGACCCGCGCGCGCGGTGTGCCGGCGACAAAGGTCGCGTTTGCCGTGACGATCTGACCTTCCGGCGTCGGGAAGAACACGAAACCCAAGCGCCCGCCGGCCAGGAGGCCGACAGCGATCATCAAGGCCGCTACGGCACCGGCAATGGTCGCGAAACGATGGTGGACGGCGACCGTCACCAGAGGCCGGAACAAGCGGTCGCGAAAGTATTCGAAGCCCCGGTCCAAGCGTGCACGCAGCGAGTCCGGCTTGACCTTGTGCGAGTGCACGAAGGCGCTGCGCAGATGCCCGGGCAGTACCAGCATGCTCTCCAAGAGCGAGGCAAGGATGACGGCGACGATCACCAAGGGAATCACGTTCAGGATGTTGCCGATGACGCCGCCGACCAACATCAGCGGGAGGAACGCCGCGATGGTCGTCAGCGAGGACGCAACCACCGGCGCGAGCATCCGGCGCACCCCGCCCTCGGCCGCGAGGAGCGGATCCTCGCCCATCTGATGATGGGCCATCGCATCCTCCCCGACCACGATGGCATCGTCCACGATGATGCCCAGCGCCATGATGAGCGCGAAGAGGCTCATCATGTTGATGCTGCCGCCGGCGAGATAGAGGATGAAGAGGGTCGCCATAAAGGACACCGGGATCCCCCAGGCGACCCAGAAAGCGACTCGACCGCTCAAGAAAAGAAAGAGGATCGCCACGACCAAGACGAGACCACCGGCCCCGTTGGTCACCAGCAACATGATGCGGTCGCGGATCAACTCCCAGGAGGCATCGTAGACGACCAGCTCGACCCCGGGCGGAAGCAACGGACGCGTCTCGGCGAGCCAGGTGTCGAGCGCCTTGGCCGCGGCGAGCGAGTTGCCCGTCTCGGCGCGCTGCAGGATCATCTCGACCGCGGGGCTTCCGTTCATCGAGAGCCGCAGGGTCGCGTCGCGCGGCACCCGTTCGATCTCGGCGATATCCCCGAGCTGCAGATTCAGGGTTTCCTCGGTCTTGATGGGGATCTGCGCGAACTCGAGCGCGTCACGACGCTTGTCCAGGCTGCGCAGCTCGCGCGTCGCCTCGCCCCGACCGATGGCGCCGGCAGGAAGATCGCGGCTGAATGCACCGACCCGCTCGCCGATCTGCGGCAGCCCCAGGCCCAGCTCTTCGAGCTGCGCCTGGTCGACCTGGATGCTGATCTCCTCCAGCGGCAACCCGCGGATCTCCACCTTGTCGATACCGTTTTCGAGCAGCTCGGACTCGAAGCGGCGTGCCAGATGGCGGAGCTCGTCCGGGCGTTCGAGCCCGGTCAGAACCAGCCGGGCGACCGACTCGTAGCGCGTGACCAACGCCACCTCGGGCTTCTCGGCGTCCTGAGGAAGGTTGCGGAAATCATCGACCAGGCGGCGGACCTGGTCCAGGGCCAGCAAGGGGTCCACTCCCTCGTTGAACTCGAGCGTGATCGACGAAATACCCTGCGTCGACGTGGAGGTCATCTTGCGCAGCTCGTCGACCGAGCGCAGACGCTGTTCGAGTGGATTGGTGATGCCGTCCTCGATGTCCTCCGCACTCGCACCCGTCCAGACCACTCGCACCGTCACCAGGTCCAGGTCGAAGTTCGGGAAGAACTGAACGTTCAGGCGATCCAGCGCGAAGATCCCGCTCAGGATCATGATCGCCATCAAGAGGTTGGCCGCGACCTTGTGGTGGGCAAAGAGGCCGACGATGTCGTTCTGATGCCCCTTGACCACCTTCTCCTTGGCGGGTTTGCTGTTCGTCACTGCACCGTCTCCACCCGCAGCCCGTCCACGGCATTGGGCATATGGGTCACGATGAGGCGATCTCCCGTCGCGAGATCCGGTGCCTGAACCAGAAGACGTTCCTCGCCGCCATCGGTAAACCAACTGCCCAGACTGCGCACGGGTACGCCCTTCATACGGCCGTCGACGAGCTTGTAGACGCGATCGCCGCCGTAGACGGCACCGAAGGGGGCCGGCACCACGTCCTCCTGCGGCGGACGGTCCAGACGCAACGAGATCATCTGCCCGGCGCGGAGAAGACCGGCTTCGTCCTCGACATCGAAGAGTCCGTCGATCCCGCTCGCGCTCGCCTCGCCGGCGAGGCGCTCCAGGGAGAGCTGCACGGGACGATCCCCGACGGTAGCTGTCGCGGGCAGTCGTCCCTCGGCCTGAAGCGAGGCGGCCAACTCCGCTTGGAAGGGCGCCGGGATCCGCGCGCGGACCTCCAGGCTATCGATCGCGTAGAGCGTGAGCAGGACATCGTCCTTGCGCACCTGATCGCCGGCCGTGACCGAGACGTCGGCGATGATCGCATCGTAGGGCGCGACCACCGGTGCGCGCTCGAGCTCCAACGCGACCTCCTCGAGCCGCGCCCTGGCGCTCGCCAGTCTCGCCTCGAGCGCGCGTTCGCGCGCCGCGAAATCCGCGATGCTCATCTCGCGGTTGCTCACGGCCAACATCTGGCGGGCCAATTCCTGCTCGGCGATATCCAGGTCGTTTTGGGAGCCGACCTTCTGCTTGGTCAGCTGCGAGGCCCGCTCGACCCCGTCTTGTGCGATCGCGAGCAGCTTGCGCTCCTGCTCGAGCGCGGCGAGATCGGTCTCGTGCTTGGTGCGCTCGCTCTCGACCTGGGCCTCGAGCTCGTCGATCTGGGCCTGAGCCTGTGCGAGACGGAAGCTGAAGTCACGGGGATCGAGCTCGACCAAGAGCTGTCCCGCCTCGACGCGATCGCCCTCGCGCACCAGCACTCGAGCCACCCGCGCCTGTGCCGAGGCCGCCGCACGCAGAAGGTCCGGCGTCTCGACGCTCCCGTAAAGCTCGAGCCCGGGCGAGAGCCGGCGCGGCTCGACCGTTTCGGCCTCGACTCGCCAAACGCGCTCGACGATCTCCGCGGGCGCACGCTCCGGGCGGGTCTGCTTGAGGTACTGAAAGACTCCGAAACCGACGGCGAGGATCAGGAGGGGCAACAAAAACTTGGTCAGGCGGTTCACGGCGACTCGCGGGGTGACTGCTAGGGTGCGTAGTGTCGGGGCGAGACCCGTCCAAAGCAACTCGATCCGAACAACTCGCCGAGACCGAATGGTCAGCCGCCGCCGTAGTCGAAGGTGATCTCTTCGTCGATCGCGATCGCACGACGGGCATAGAGATCGAATCCGTCGAACTCCGCGTTCGGATCGTCGCTGTGGTTCAGCCAGCGCAGAAGATTGCGACCCTCGCGAGCGGTCAGGACGTTGCCCTCGGTGTCGTAGGCCCACAGCACGTAGGTGCCGTCGCGGTCCACCTCCGTGCCTTCGTACCTCCCGATAAAGTCGCCGCTGCGCAACGCGATCTTGGCGAAGCACCCTTGGCCATGAATCGCGGAGGCCGCGCGGTAGACCCGCGTGCGCAACAGATCGTCGGCGGAGGAGGAGCGGCCCATCGTGGCCGTCGCCTTGTAGCGATGTGGCGACTCAGCTGCGCTTGGCCTTGGCGAAGGCATCCGCCATGGTCCCGCCGCCGGGGGCCGCCGCGGGCGCAGGCGCCTTGGCGCGCGTCGCAGCTCGCCCGCCGGGCGCCGGGCGTGCCTCGGCCGAGCGACCGGTCCGACCATGCGTGTCTTGCGGTCTCGGGCGCGGCTCTCGACCCTGCGAGCGGCTCTCGGATGTCTCGCCGGCCGCACGCTCGGACGCGACATCGCCCAGACGCATGCTGAGCGCGATGCGTTTTCGAGCAAGATCCACCTCCATCACCTTGACCTTGACCAAATCGCCGGACTTGACCACGGCATGTGGATCCTTCACGAAACGATCGGCCAGGGCGGAGATGTGCACCAAACCGTCCTGGTGGACCCCGATGTCCACGAAGGCGCCGAAGTTGGTCACGTTGGTGACGGTGCCCTCCAGGATCATGTCGGGCTTGAGATCCTTGAGTGTCTCCACTCCCTCTTTGAGTTGGGCGGTCTTGAACTCGGGCCGCGGATCGCGGCCGGGTTTTTCCAGCTCGGCGAGGATGTCTTTCACCGTCGGCAGACCGAAACGCTCGTCCGTGAAGCGGGCGGGATCCAGGCGGCGCAGGGTCGCACTGTCGCCGATCAGGGCGGTGATGGGCTTGCCGGTCTCCGCGAGGATGTTGCGCACCAACGGATAGGCCTCCGGGTGAACGGCAGAGGCATCCAGCGGTTCGTCGCCGTCGCGCACCCGCAGGAAGCCTGCACTCTGCTGGAATGCCTTCTCGCCGAAGCGCGGGACCGCCATCAGGCGCTTGCGGTTGGAAAAGGCCCCGTTGGTTTCGCGAAACTGGACGATATTCTCGGCCAGGGTGCGGTTGAGTCCGGAGACCTGCGTCAGGAGCGGCACGGAGGCGGTGTTCAGATCCACCCCGACGGCGTTCACGCAGTCCTCCACCACGGTATCCAGGGCGCGCGCAAGTCTGGGCTGGTTCACGTCGTGCTGGTACTGGCCCACACCGATCGCCTTGGGCTCGATCTTCACCAGCTCGGCAAGCGGATCCTGCAGTCGGCGTGCGATCGAGACCGCGCCGCGCAGCGAAACATCGAGCTCGGGCAGCTCCTTGGAGGCGAATTCGGAGGCCGAATAGACCGAGGCGCCCGCCTCGCTCACGACGAGCGAGCGCAGTCCGAGCTCCGGATGCCTCTGGATCAGCTCGCGCACCAGCCGGTCGGTCTCGCGCGAGCCGGTCCCGTTGCCGATGCTCACGAGCTTCACCCCGTGCTCCTTCGCCAACAGGGCAAGACGCGCGATCGAGGCATCCCATTGGTTCTTCGGCACATGGGGATAGATGGTGTCGGTCGCCGCCACACGCCCGGTGCCGTCGACGATGGCGACCTTCACCCCGGTACGCAATCCGGGATCCAGCCCGAGCGTCGGTAGCCGGCCCGCCGGGGCGGCCAGCAGGAGCGCCTTGAGGTTGAGCCCGAAGACGCGGATCGCCTCCTCTTCGGCCGCCTCGAGCATGCGCCCCTTGAGCTCCAAATCGAGACGCGTGAGCAGCTTGATCCGCCACGTCTTTCGCACCGTCTCGATCAGCCAGTCGTCGGCCGGGCGCCCGGCCTGACGGACCCCGAAGCGCGAGGCGATCAGACCGCGACAGACGGCATCCGGATCATCGCCCTCCCCGGCCAACAGCTCCAGGTGCAGGACGCCTTGGTTGCGCCCGCGAAACAAGGCCAGCGCGCGATGCGACGGAATGCGTGCGAGGGGCTCGCGATAGTCGAAATAATCCGAGAACTTATTGCCCTCTTCTTCCTTGCCCGCCATGACCTTGGAGACCAGGATGCCCTTCTCCCAGAGGTGATCGCGCAGACGTCCGGTCAGCTCGGGATCCTCGGCGAAACGCTCCATCAAGATCTGACGCGCGCCTTCCAGGGCGGCTGCGATATCCTCCACGCCCTTGGCGGAGTCCACATAGGAGGCCGCGTACGAATCGGGCGACAGGCTCGGATCCGCAAGCAACGCGTCGGCCAAGGGCTCGAGCCCCGCCTCGCGCGCGATCTGGGCCTTGGTGCGCCGCTTGGGCTTGAAGGGCAGATAGAGGTCTTCGAGACGCTGCTTGGTCTCGGCGCCGACGATCTCGGCTTGGAGCTCGGGCGTGAGCTTCCCCTGCTCCTCGATGCTCTTGAGCACGGTCGCGCGACGCTCGTTCAAATCGCGCAGATAGACCAGGCGCTCTTCGAGCAAGCGCAGCTGGATATCGTCCAGCCCTCCGGTGGCCTCCTTGCGGTAACGCGCGATGAAGGGCACGGTCGCACCCTCGTCGAGCAGTCGGATGGCGGCCTCGACCTGCTCGGGTCGAGCGGCTAGCTCCTGGCTGAGGGTCCGGGTGATGTCGGTCATGCGCGATGGGTTCCGATGCGGCGGATCAGGATGGATGGCGGCGGGAGCATACACCCCCGGCGCGAAGGGTGCAGACTCTCACGGCGGCGGCAGCCGGCAGGCATCGCCGTAGACGGCCATGATCTGCTTGAGCTCGCGCAGAAGGATGTTTCGCTCCTCTTCAGTCAGATCACGCGTCTCGGGCAATTCTGCCCCGGCCTCCAAGGCGGCGATATCTTGCCTGACCTGCCTGCAACCCTTGCTGCACACGGCCTCGATACGCGCATCGACACGACATTGCTCGAGAGTCTGCAAGACCCTAGCCTCCAGCGGTGAGCGAGTTGATCCGACACGCGCGCCTCGACTCGATCGCCGGCGTCCCGACCGAGATCGACGCACCCTGTTTGCCGGGATTTCGTCGATTATAGGAAGATTGAGGATAGAGGTCACAACGCATGTCGATGCAAAGACTGGATGACGAGGGTGCGATGACGCCCCCCCCGACGCTCGAGTGGACCGACGGGACGATCCGATACGAGATCGGATCGGGTGAGCTGCATCTGTGGCGGATCCGCACCGATGCAGACGGGACCGACCTCTCGTACGGGCTGAGCCTGCTCGGGGATGGTCAGCGCGAACGCGCATCGAGGATCCGTCATGCACCCTATCGCGAACGCTATATCCGCGCCCATGCCGGACTGCGTGAGATCCTCTCGCGCTATCTCGACGCATCGCCGAGGTCGCTCCGGTTCGCCTACGGCCCGGCCGGCAAGCCCGCACTCGCCGACGCAACCGTGCCGATCTCGTTCAACTTGACGACGACCGGCGATCTGGCCTTGGTTGCCATCTGCGCCGGGGCCGGACGGAGCGCCGATGTCGGTGTGGACTGCGAGTGGATCCGCCCGCGTCACAGTATCGAAGCCGTGGCGCAACGCATGTTTGCCCCCGAGGTGTTGCAGACCCTTGCATCGGCTCCGCAGGACGAGCGTCTCGCTTGCTTCTACCGCGCCTGGACCGCACTCGAGGCGGATGCCAAGGCCGACGGTCGAGGACTCTTTCGACCCCGACCCGCCGGCGCGCAACCGCCGGCGGTTTTGCATTGCATCCCGGAGACGGGCTATATCGCCGCGGTCGCGCGCGAGACCCTGCCGCCGGTGAAGGACTGGTCGACATTCGATCTGCTCTAAACCGCACCCGGAGCGATAGGCGTCGTTTGTTGGATTGGCTTGGCCGCGCCGGCTCCGACACGTGTTGGAGCCGGCGCGGTTTAGGCCGGTAGGGTGGACGAGCAAGAGCGAAGTCCACCGAGTCTTGCGTCGGCGCCGGCACTTGGTGGACTGCGCTGCGCTTGTCCACCCTACGGTGCTTGTCCTCCGTGCGCTGCGCTCCGCGCCGTGGCCGGATTGATCAGCAAGCCCGACGTCGTCGATCGGCAGCGAAAGGGCCGGGCCGCCGCGTATAATCCGGGCCTTCAATCCCGAGGAGCGCCGTTCGTTGGAAACCATTCAGATCGTCTTACTTGCGTTCGTTCAGGGCATTACCGAGTTCTTGCCGATCTCGAGCTCGGGACATCTGATTCTGACACCGCTGCTGTTCGGCTACGAGCTGCAGAGTCTCGCCTTCGATGTCGCGTTGCATTTGGGTACACTCGCCGCGGTGATGCTCTATTTCAGGCGCGAGATCGTGACCATGACGATCGCCGTGCTGCAGTCGTTGCGCACACGCCGATTCGACGCACCCGATGCCCGCCTCGGCTGGATGATCATCCTCGCCACCCTGCCTGTGGTCCTGCTTGGCCTGCCGCTGAAGTCCGTGCTCGAGGTCTTGCGCGACGACCCGACCCTCGTCGCCCTGGTGGTTGCGGCCACCAGTATCGGCTTCGGATTGCTGCTGTGGTGGGCGGACTTCAGCGGAAAACGTGCGCGCGACGAGTACAGCCTCGGCTGGAAGGCGGCCCTGTTCGTCGGCGTCATGCAGGCGATCGCGATCATTCCGGGGACCTCGCGCTCGGGCATCACCATCACGGCGGCGCTCATGCTCGGACTGACCCGCAAGGCGGCCTCGCGCTTTTCGTTCCTGCTCGCGATCCCGACCATCATCATGGCGGGCGGGCTGGAAACGCTCGACCTGCTGCAGGCCGGCGAGCCGGTCGACTGGATGTCGTTGTTGCTCGGAGCGGCCCTGTCCTTCGTCTTCGCCTACCTGACCATTCACTACTTCCTAAAATTCATCGAACGCATCAGCATGCTGCCCTTCGTGATCTACCGGATCCTGCTGGGCGCCGTCATCCTGATGCTGGTGTGGTGATCCGCGACGAGGCTCGAAGCCGAGATCGCAACGGCCTTGACCGACCAACACGCAACGGGGGGGTGGAATCATGGTCAATCCCCGGCCAGCGGAAGCGACCGCGACGGCACGACCGGACTACGACGGCGGCGGCATCGTCAATCTGATGAGCAGCATCATCCAGGCCCGCGGCGGGCGATCCGACGCCCCGAGCCTGCGCGATCTGCCGACGGATGAGCTGGCGCAAGCCACCAACCTCATTCTGCTGGTGATCGACGGCCTCGGCGCCGATTGGCTCGCCAGGCAATCACCGGACGGGATCCTGAGCCGAGCCCGACGCGCGATCCTCACCTCGGTCTTTCCCTCGACGACGGCGGCGGCGATCCCGACCTTTCTGACCGGCGAGGCGCCGCTCGCACACGGGCTCACCGGCTGGCATACCTATCTCGGCGAGCTCGGATGCGTGATGACGGTGCTGCCGGGCACGCCACGCTTCGGCGGTGTCCCGTATCGAAAGGCCGGGATCGATCCGGTCAAGCTCTTCGCAAACACACCGATCACCGACCGGATTGCCACCCGCAGCATCCTGGTCTCGCCGGCGCATATCGCCCGGTCGGACTTCAACCGCGCGCACCTCGGACGCGGCGAGCTGGCGACCTTCAAGGGATTGCGCGACATGTTCGTGCGAACCGCGGGGGTTCTCCGCGGCTGGGGGCGGCGTCGACGTGAACCCAAGTACCTCTATCTTTATTGGCCGCGATTGGACGCCATCGGTCACGAGCAGGGCATGGAGAGTCCGGCCGCATTGGCCCATCTTCGCGAGATCGAGCAGGAGATTGCGTCCTTCATGCACGAGATCGCCGGTACGGACACCGTGCTGCTGATCAGCGCGGATCACGGGCAGTTGGATACGCGGCCCGCGGACACGATCGATCTCGCCGATCATCCCGAGCTTGAAACCCATCTCTTACTTCCGCTGTGCGGAGAGCCTAGAGCGGCTTTTTGCTATCTGCGATCTGGACATGCGGACGCCTTTCGCGATCATTGCAGCGACGTCCTGGCGGACCGAGTCGATCTGGTGGCGAGCGCGCAGCTCGTCGAGGAGGGTTTTTTCGGCACCGGAAAGCGACATCCGCGGTTCATGGAGCGCGTCGGGGATGTCTGCCTGCTTCCGAGGGGCAACGGGGTGATCCGACAGTGGCTGCCCTTCGAGCAGCCACATCGGCAGATCGGGGTCCACGGCGGGCTCAGCGACGCCGAGCTTCGGGTGCCCTTGTGTCTATTGCGCACTTAAACCGCGCTTGGCGCAGTGTGTGACAGTTCTGGATGGGATCGGGCCCGCAGACTTGACGAACGTTGGAGTCTGCGTGGTTTAAGATATCGAAAATATTCAATTTTAAACCGCGTTCCCACTACGGAATGCAGGTGCACCGAACGTCGAGCTCACTCGAAAGTAAGCCATTCGCTCCGGACGCGGTTTAGCGCCGTCACATCAACCCGAGCTGGAGACGCGCCTCGTCGCTCATGTTTGTCTGGCTCCAGGGCGGATCCCACACCAGCTCGACCTGAACCAGGCCGACGCCCTCGACCCTCGAAACGGCATCCTTGACCATGATCGGCATCATGCCGGCGACCGGACAGGCCGGCGCGGTCAGCGTCATGTCGATCGACACATCGCCCACCGGGGAGATGTCGACCCGGTAGATTAGGCCCAAGTCATAGATATTGATGGGTATCTCGGGGTCCTGCACCGTGCGAAGCGCTTCGATGATCGGCTCGCGCAGCTCCTCGGCGTTCATCTGCTCGACCGCGACATCCTCCGTCAGCACGGCCGAATTCGCACTTTCCTCGTCGTGCTTCCCGAAGCCGGCGAAGCGGGCCAGTCTGTTCATGCTCGACCTCTTGACTACAATTTCCGGTTAAACCGCGTCCGGTGCGACATGCGATGCTTTCGTTCGACTCGGTCCTCGCGGAGCCTATTGCCTCCATGAACGTCGCCGCGTCCATCGAAGACTACTGCGAACGCGGTTTAGGTTAATGGAGCTGTTTCGAGTCGACGCCCGACCTCCTCCGAAACCACCTCGCGCAGTGCATCGCTCTGCAATGCATCGATGATCTCCTCGGCGAATCCCATGCAAAGCATGCGCCGCGCGAGCGGCGCGGAGATGCCGCGCGAGCGCAGATAGAACAGCTTCTCGGGCTCGATTTGGCCGACCGTCGTGCCGTGGCTGCACTTCACATCGTCGGCGTTGATCTCGAGCTGCGGCTTGGTATCGATCTCCGCATTCTGGGACAGCATGAGATTCTTGTTCGACATGGCCGCGTCGGTCTTTTGCGCATCCTTGGCTACAACGACACGCCCGTCGAACACCGCCCGGCCCTTGCCGTAGAGGATGCCCTTGAAGGTCTCGCGGCTCGAGCACGACGGAACCGCATGATCCACGTCGATGTGGTAGTCCATCAATTGACGGTCGCCCGCCAGATAGAGCCCCTGCAGGTCGCATTCGGCGTGTTCGCCTCTGAAGCGGGTGACCAGATCGGTCCGCGCCCAGGCAGCGCCCAGGCCGACGTTGACGCCGACATAACGGCTGCCGGCGTCCTGGCTCAGATAAAGGCCCGTGATATGGAATGCATTCGGACTCTCGATCTGGATTCGGTCGTGCTTCAGCACCGCGTCCCGCCCGAGCGACAGCTCCAACACCGAGTTGGTGCAGTAGAGCGACTCGCCGAGACTCACGTACCGCTCGATCAGGCTCGCCTGCGCGCCGTCGGCAAGCGCGACCAAATGGCGGGGCTGTGCAACCCGCGGCTCGTCCATGCCGACGGAGAGATGGATCAGCTCGATCGGCCGTTCCAGGACGGCACCGCGGTCGAGCAAGACCACCAGGCCGTCGTCCAGGCCCGCCGTGTTCAGGGCTGCAAATAAAGGCTGACTCTCGCCGGCGACGCCGTTGAGTCGCTCGCGCAGGGCGTCGGGATCGCTTGCGAGCAGGGCCCGTAGACCGGTGACGCGAACCCCCGGGGGGAGGTCGCCGAGTGCCGACAGCGAAGGCGTATAACGTCCGTTCACCATCACCACGCGATGGCTATCCAGCCCCGGTATCAGCAACTCCTCGATGTCGTGCAGCTGCAGCGCGGTGACCTCGTCCTCCACACGCGCAAAACCCTGCTCGATCAGTCGCTTCAGACTGGTATAGCGCCACGCCTCCTGTTTGGTTCCCGGCACGCCTTGCTCGCGCACCTGGTGGAGTGCGCTGCGCCGCTGCGCCTCGAGCCAATCGAGCCCGGCGCCGGCCTCGCCATCCGCACGCGCGGAGAGCCAGGTGTCGAAGCTGGTGGGCGCCGCGCCGTTCATGCCGCCTGCTCCTGCTCGAGGATCCAGCCGTAGCCCTTCTCTTCGAGCTCCAGCGCCAGCTCTTTGCCGCCCGAGCGGATGATTCGTCCTTTCGCCAGGACATGCACTCGATCGGGCTCGATGTAGTCGAGCAGGCGCTGGTAGTGAGTGACGACGATCATCGAGCGCTCGGGGCTGCGCAGTGCATTCACGCCGTCGGCCACCACGCGAAGCGCATCGATGTCCAACCCGGAATCGGTCTCGTCGAGGATAGCAAGCTTGGGCTCGAGCAGGGCCATCTGGAAGATCTCGTTGCGCTTTTTCTCGCCACCCGAGAATCCGGCGTTGACCGCGCGTTTCAGCAGAGAGTCGTTCAGATGCAGGATCTTCAGCTTTTCTTTGATGAGGCGCAGAAACGACACCGCGTCCAGCTCGCTCTCGCCGCGGGACTTGCGGATGCTGTTGAGTGCGGCCTTGAGGAAGTAGGTGTTGTTGACCCCGGGCAGCTCGACCGGGTACTGAAATGCCAGGAAGAGGCCCAGATGCGCGCGCTCCTCGGGCTCGAGCGCGAGCAGGTCTTGCCCTTCGAAGGTGACCGAGCCGGCCGTGACCTCGTAGCCTTCGCGTCCCGACAGCACATGCGAGAAGGTACTCTTTCCCGAGCCGTTCGGGCCCATGATGGCGTGGATCTCGCCTGGACCGACCTCCAGATCCAAGCCCTTCAAGATCTCGTTTTCACCGACATTGGCCCGCAGGCCCTTCACAGACAACATCATTAAGTCTCCTGATCGATCGCGTCCGGCGCAACATGCTCGATCTTTTGATCGGATCGACTAGAGAGCCAGTCGATAAACGTCCGAGCTGACGCGATCGATGTATTTAATTTCGTTTCAAGGTCTTGAACCGCGTCGCGCGAAGGGCGTTGATCGCCGCGAGACCGAACAAATGCACGAAGCGTGCATGATCATCCGAACGCGGCTCAACAAGGTTCAACCGACGGCGCCTTCCAAGCTGATACTCAAGAGCTTCTGTGCCTCGACCGCGAACTCCATCGGCAGCTCGTTGAAGACCTCTTTGCAGAAGCCGTTGACGATCATCGAGACCGCGTCTTCCTCGGTGAGTCCGCGCGAGCGGCAGTAGAACAGCTGATCGTCACTGATCTTCGAGGTGGTTGCCTCATGCTCGAGATTCGCGCTCGGGTGCTTGACCTCGATGTACGGAAAGGTGTTCGCGGTGCACCGGTCCCCGATCAGCAGAGAGTCGCACTGGGTGTGATTGCGCGCACCCTCGGCCCGCTGACTGATCCGCACCAGGCCGCGATAGGTCTGCTGACCCTCGCCGGCGGAGATCCCCTTGGAGACGATGGTCGAGCGGGTGTTGCGCCCGAGGTGGATCATCTTGGTGCCGGTATCGGCTTGCTGACGGCCCTTGGTGACGGCCACCGAGTAGAACTCGCCGATCGAGTCGTCGCCGCGCAGGATGCAGCTGGGATATTTCCAGGTGATCGCGGAGCCGGTCTCGACCTGAGTCCAGGAGATCTTGGAGCGCGCACCGCGACAATCTCCGCGCTTGGTGACGAAGTTGTAGATGCCGCCACGGCCTTCGGCGTCGCCTGGATACCAGTTCTGAACCGTCGAGTACTTGATCTCGGCGTCGTCCATGGCGATCAGCTCGACAACCGCGGCGTGGAGCTGGTTCTCGTCGCGCTGGGGCGCCGTGCAACCTTCGAGGTAGCTGACGTAGCTCCCGGCCTCGGCGACGATCAGGGTTCGCTCGAACTGACCCGTGTTGCGTGCATTGATCCGAAAGTAGGTGCTGAGCTCCATCGGACAGCGCACCCCCTCGGGAACATAGACGAAGGTGCCGTCGCTGAAGACCGCTGCGTTGAGTCCGGCATAGAAGTTATCGGTATGCGGAACAACCGAGCCCAGATATTTCTGAATCAGCTCCGGATGCTCGTGGACCGCCTCCGAGATGGAGCAGAAGATCACGCCCGCATCCGCCAACGCGGAACGGAAGGTCGTGGCGACGGAGACGCTGTCGAACACTGCATCGACGGCAATCCCGGCGAGCGCCTTTTGCTCCTCGATCGGGATGCCGAGCTTCTCGTAGGTCTCGAGCAAGGCGGGGTCGATCTCGTCGAGGCTCTTGGGCATGTCTTCAGGGCGCTTCGGGGCCGAGAAGTACGAGATCGATTGGAAATCGATCGGCGGATAATGGACCGAGGCCCAGTGCGGCGTCGGCATGGTCAACCAATGCCGATAGGCCTTGAGCCGCCACTCGGTCATGAACTCAGGTTCGCCCTTGCGGGCGGAGATGGCACGCACCACCCCTTCGTCCAGACCGGGCGGCAGGGTATCGGACTCGATCTCGGTCACGAAACCATGCTCGTACTCGGATCGGACGATATCGTCGACAGCTTGGGTTGAGGTCATCTCTCCTGGCTCCGTTTTCTTGAGCGTTTTACTGGGTATTTACTATACGCCCTTCGCTGCGGGTTTCAATATCCCGCGGGACTTCCGGAACGCATCGGGATCGGTTTGGCGAGGCTCTCGCCGCCTCTGATGTCCGAGCACCGCGCCCGGGTTTCAAGTGCATCCGCGCGGCCACTAAAACAACAGCGCGATTATATTCGAATTTTCGCAATACATTCAGGGTGGACTTGTTAATGCGAACGGTTCCCATTATTCTGTTCGCGACACGAAAACGCGTCACGACCCCAGACCACAGTCGGCCCGACAGGAGGCCCAACCGCATGAAACCATCAAGCTATCTCATCTCATCGATCACCGGCGGGATCGCCGCGGCGCTCCTCTTCGCCCTCCCGCCGAGCGTTGCCGCGGCCGAAGAAGAGGTCAACCTCTACTCGGCACGCAAGGAAGAGCTGATCAAACCCTTGCTGGACCGTTTCACGGAGCAGACCGGCATCAAGGTCAACATGGTCACGGACAAGGCCGAGACCTTGCTCAAGCGCCTCGAGAGCGAGGGGATCAACTCGCCTGCCGATCTGCTTGTAACGGTCGATGCCGGCAACCTCTATCGCGCCAAAGCGGCCGGGGTGACCCAGCCGATCGACAGCGACGTGTTGATCGAGGCGATCCCGGAGGCCTATCGCGATCCCGAGGGGCACTGGTTCGGTCTGTCCCTGCGCGCGCGCCCCATCCTCTATGTCGAGGGTAAGGTCGATCCGACCAGCCTCACGACCTACGAGGCGCTCGCCGAGCCCCAGTGGAAGGGTCGTATCTGCATCCGCTCTTCCGACAATGTCTATAACCAGTCAATGGTTGCCTCCATGATCGCCGCCGACGGGGTCGAGGCCACCGAGGCGTGGGCGAAGGGCCTGGTCGCCAACATGGCGCGTCCGCCCAAAGGCGGCGATCGTGATCAGATCGCGGCAGCGGCGGCCGGGCAATGCGACATCGCAATCGCCAACACCTACTATCTCGCCGGGATGCTGAGCTCCGGTGATCCGAGCCAGATGTCCGCGGCGGAGGCGGTCCGGGTCTTCTGGCCCAATCAGGACGGGCGCGGAGCCCACGTCAATGTCAGCGGCATCGCCATGACCGGCGCTGCCAAGAACAAGGAGGCGGCGATCAAGCTCGCGGAATTCCTCGTCGGCCCGGAGTCTCAGGCCTGGTATGCGGAGGTCAACGGAGAGTACCCCGTCGTCCCCGACGCTCAGGTCAGCGACCTTCTGCGCTCCTGGGGCGACTTCAAAGCCGACGACATTCAACTCTCCAAACTCGGCGAGCTCGGCCCGGATGCCGTGCGTCTGATGGACCGCGCCGGCTGGAAATAGACGCGCGACCGTCCGAGACGCGATAATGGGGGCTGGCCGGCCTCTCGTGCCGGCTATCCCCAACCCCGGAGGCAGTCCTTTTCCAAGATGAGGCGATCGTGAGCACGCAGGGGCGCCGAGGGTTATGGTCGGCGAACATCGTCGCGATCGCGCTCTTGACCGGCCTGCCGGTGCTCGTGATCGTCGGCTTCGTCCTGATCCCCGCCGGCGATGTCTGGCAGCACCTCGTCGACACGGTTCTCGCCGACTATGTGCTCAATACCCTGCTGTTGATGCTCGGCGTGGCGGTCGGAACCCTGATCGGCGGCGTCGGCACGGCCTGGCTGACGAGCATGTGTCGCTTTCCGGGACGCGGCCTGTTCGAGTGGGCGCTGATCCTGCCCATGGCGATGCCCGCCTACATCATCGCCTACACCTATACCGGCATGCTCGATTTCGCCGGACCGGTTCAGAGCACGCTGCGCGACTGGACCGGCTGGGGTTTCGGAGACTATTGGTTTCCCGAGATCCGTTCACTGGAAGGGGCCGCCACGATGCTCGCCCTGGTCCTGTACCCTTATGTTTATTTGCTCAGCCGAGCCGCCTTTCTCAGCCAGTCGATCTGCGTGCTCGACGTCAGCCGCACGCTCGGGAATGGCCCCTGGCGCACCTTCTTCTCGGTCGCCCTGCCCCTGGCACGCCCCGCCATCGTCGCCGGGCTGACCCTGGCCCTGATGGAGACTCTGGCCGATTACGGTACGGTGCAGTATTTCGGCGTTCAAACCTTCACGACCGGGATCTTCCGCACTTGGTTCGGTCTGAACAACGCGGCAGCCGCGGCCCAGCTCTCGGCGATGCTGCTCGGCTTCGTCCTGGTGTTGATCGCGTTGGAACGGATCTCGCGCAGCCAAGCGCGATACCATGATACCGGTCGGCGGCATCAATCGATCCGCCGTTACCACCTGACCGGCTCGCGTGCCGCCGCAGCCATCGTCTTTTGCTTGATTCCGCTGATGTTCGGGTTCCTGATCCCCGCCGGACAGCTTGCAACCTGGGCACTGACGATCGCCGATGGCGCCTACGACGCCGCCTTCTGGCGCCTCGTGCGCAACAGTCTCGAGCTCGCAGCCATCGCCGCGTTCATCGCCTTGCTGCTCGCGCTGCTGCTGGGCTACGGCAAACGGCTGCATCCGACCCGAACGGTCACGGCGGCCGTGAAGGTCGCGGGTCTCGGTTACGCCATTCCCGGGACGGTGATCGCCATCGGCGTCATCATCCCCTTCGCCTGGTTCGACAATACATTGGACGCCTGGATGCGCCGCACCTTCGACGTCTCCACCGGCCTGTTGCTGAGCGGAACCCTGGCCGCACTGATCTTCGCCTACCTGACGCGCTTTCTGGCCGTTTCACTGCAGACGGTCGAGGCGGGGCTCGGGCGCATCCGCCCGTCCATGGACGAGGCCGGTCGGGCGATGGGCTATCGACCGGACCAGGTCTTGCGGCGCATCCACATCCCGATGCTCAGGGGCAGTCTGCTCACCGCGGTGCTCCTGGTCTTCGTCGACGTGCTCAAGGAGCTTCCGGCGACCCTGATCCTGCGACCCTTCAACTTCAACACCCTCGCGGTACGCGCCTACGAGCTGGCCTCCGACGAGCGCTTGGCCGACACCGCGCCTGCCGCGCTGACCATCGTGCTTGCAGGCTTGGTTCCGGTTATCCTGCTGAGCCGTTCAATCACCAAGTCCCGCAATGCCGACACAGCTTGAGGTCAGAGACGTCAGCGTCGCTTATGGCGACACCAGGATCGTGCACGATGTGTCCTTCGTCCTCGAGCAAGGCATCATCGGGTGTCTGCTCGGGCCGAGCGGCTGCGGCAAGACGACCTTGCTGCGCGCTATCGCCGGGTTCGAGCCGGTCAGCGGCGGCGAGGTCCTGCTGCACGGACGTCGCGTCTCGGTTCCCGGCGACACCCTCCCCCCGGAGCAGCGGCGGGTCGGCATGGTCTTTCAGGACTTCGCCTTGTTCCCGCACCTCACGGTCGCACGCAACGTCGCGTTCGGGCTGCGCGGACTCAAACGGGTCGAGCGGGAGCGTCGTGTCGCGGAGCTCCTGGATCTGGTCGACCTGCGTCAAGCCGCGTCCCTGTATCCACACGAGCTCTCCGGAGGCATGCAGCAGCGGGTCGCCCTCGCCCGCGCCATGGCGCCGCGCCCCGACATCCTGTTGCTCGACGAGCCCTTTTCCAGCATGGACGCGGAGCTGCGCGAGCAGCTCGCGCGCGAGGTCAGGAATCTACTCAGACGCGAGGGCGTCACAGCGATCCTCGTCACCCACGATCAGCTCGAAGCCTTCGCCATGGCCGATCAGATCGGCGTGATCGCCAACGGCGAGATCCGTCAATGGGGAACCGGGTTCGGCCTCTACCACGAGCCTGCCGACCGCTTCGTTGCCGGTTTCATCGGCCAGGGCGTCTTACTCCCGGCGGTCGTCGTGGACGAGACACGCGTGAAGACCGAGCTGGGACGCGTCGCGGGTAGCAAACCGCATGGTCTTTTGCCCGGAACAACGGCGGAGGTATTGATCCGACCGGACGATATGCTCTACGACGAAACGAGCCCGAGGCGCGCTGTCGTCGTGGAACGCTCCTTTCGCGGCGCCGAATACCTCTACCAGCTCAGGTTGGCGAGCGGCACCGAGGTCCTGTGCTTGGTCCCGAGCCATCATCAGCACGCGGTCGGGGATGAGATCGGGATCCGTCTCGAAGCCGATCACCTCGTCGTCTTTCCCTGCACGGGCGGCGAGCCGGATGCGCCGGAAGACGTGGCGACGAGCTGTCCTCCGGCGCGAACCTGACCCGCAAATGGACGCGGATCAAGGCAATCGGGTACAGCTTGCGCTCGGTGCACTCAGCCGCTTCGGCCGCCCTTCTTCGCCTTCTTCTCCGCACGTTTTTCCTTCATGTTCTTCAACGGCTGTTTCTTCGCTTCCTTCTTCTTGTCTTCGCCTTTGCTCATTTGCGTCTCTCCACGGCCCGTCGTCGGCAAACCGGGCGATCGCCCGGGTCGCTCGAATGGTTTGGTCTGATGGGCCCTCAACCGGCCCGACTCTGCCCGATCATCGTCTCTGTCCAATCCCCGAATCGGCAGGAGCTCATCATGCCACAAGCCCCCCGTAAGGCCAGCGCCGCGCAGAGCGAAATCCCGGCGGCGATGCGCAACCTCATTGCCCTTTATCTCGCCGTATCCGTCGGTGCCATCGCGCTCCTGCTGTTCGGCGGCGATCCATCGTCCGGGATCTTTCTCGTCCTCTTTGCGCTACCATGGAGCCTGCTCGTCAGTCAGGTCAACGGTCTACTCGGAATCGACTCGGCCGCACTCAACCTGGCCCTGCTTGCAATCGGCGTCGGCATCAACAGTGCCCTGCTTTATCTGCTCGGTCGCCGCCTGCGCAGACGACAATGACCTTACCGACCCACTCGAGATCATCAATGGCAAACTGGATCTTTTCAGTGCGCACAGCGCGCCTCGCGATCGGCGTCTTTGCGATACTTGCAGCCGCCGGATGCACAAATCACCTGCAGGAAAGAAGCTTGATTCCGCCCACGGACCCGCAAGCACAGGCTTGCGTCGCAAGTTGCGAACTGAGCCGGAGTCAGTGCGAGCAGCGACAACGGACGCGCGAGGACGAGTGTCGAGTTTTTTACGAGCGGCTCTCGGCGGAACACGATGCCTGTCTCGCCACGCCGGGCGCGCTCTGCATCAGGCCCGCACCATGCGAGGCTGCGGACATGACGATCTGCAGGATTCAGCATGAAGAGTGCATCGTCGGCTGCGGCGGCACGGTCGAGACCCAGTTCGCGCTCCCCCGCGCATCGGCGACCTGAACGCCGCCGCTCGGCGCCGCTTCATAACCGCAAACGCGGTGCTCCGGCTCGGGTTTTCTCGGGACGCGTCCGCTTTGGACGTGATGACGAGGTCGCTCGCTCAAAGCGCCGGAGACCGTTCCGCAGGGATCGGTGTCGATTGCGCCAAGGCCCAGGAATCGCGTACGCGGCACTATTATTGCTTGACTTGAGCGCCGACCCATTAAACAGCCTGGAGGATTGACCATGAACGACACCAATGTGACCTGGCACGAACATCAGGTCTCTCGCTTGGATCGCGAAGCGATGAAGGGCCACAAGGGCTGCGTGCTCTGGTTCACCGGACTCAGCGGCTCGGGAAAAAGCACGATCGCCAACACACTGGACCATCGGCTCCACCAGCAGGGCATCCACAGCGCAGTGCTGGACGGCGATAACGTCCGCCACGCCCTCAACGCCGGCCCCGGGATGCTCCGCGAGATCCACGGCGAGGAGTTCGCCCAGCGTTTCGGCCTTGGATTCTCCGCAATGGATCGTGAAGAAAACATTCGTCGCATTGGTGCAGTCGCTCACCTTTTTGCACAGGCCGGGATCATCGCCCTGACCGCATTCATCAGCCCCTACCGGGCGGACCGTGAACGGGTGCGACGCGCCATGCCGGAAGGCGATTTCATCGAGGTCTTCATCGATACCCCGATCGAGATCTGCGAAACCCGCGATCCCAAGGGGCTATATAAGAAGGCCCGCGCCGGCGAGATCAAGGGCTTCACGGGGATCGACGATCCGTACGAGGCCCCGACCGCACCGGAGCTCCAGCTCCATGCCGGCCGAAACCCGCCGGATGTCCTGGCCGACGAGGTGATCGCCTACCTACGCGAAAGCGGGATCATCCTGCCGAGGGCCTGAGATCCCGCGCCTGTCGGACGCCGCGTCTGCGCGCGGCGCTCAGACTCGCTCCCTCAGCCCCGCTCCAGGAGATTGCGGAGATCGATGATCGCCGCGTTCGCACGGGAGATATAGGACGCCATCACGAGCGAATGATTGCCCATCGGGCCGAATCCGGTACCGTTCAGGATCATGGGGCTCCAGATGGGATTCTGCGTATTTCCGAGCTCGCGGATGATCTCGTCGAGCGAACGCTGCGCGGTCTTGTCCTCGAGCACCGCCTCGAAATCGATCGACAGTGCCTGCAAGGTCTGCAACAGAGCCCAGGTGTAGCCGCGCGCCTCGAAAAAGACATCGTCGATGTCCATCCAGGGTGTCTTGTTCCGAATCACCTCGGGTGTCGGGCGGGCCTCCCGCGCACTCGGATCGCCGGCAAGCGAAAGATCCAGCTGGGCCTGCCCGACGGCGTAAGATAGGCGTTGCGCGAGGCTGCCTAAACGCTTCTCCACGACCGCGAGATAAGCGCTCAGATTGTCCGAACGCGCGAAAAACTGCCCGTCGCCTTTGTTGCCGTCGCTGAGTCGAGTGAAGTAGGAATACATTGCCTCGACCCCTTTGCGATACTCCGACTCGGTCGACGGCAGGATCCAAGACTCGGAGTCATAGCTGAACTGAGGCTCGGCCACCTGAAGATCCTTGTCTTCGACCGATTGCGACTGCGAGCGGGAGAAGTCGTTGCGCATCGAGCGGGCCAGATCGCGCAGCTCGGTCAAGGCTCCGAACTCCCAGTTCGGAATATTGTCCAGCAAGAGACCCGGCGGGGTCATGTCGTTGCTGAGATAGCCGCCCGGTTTCTCCAACAGGGTCTCGGCGATGCCGATGGCGACCGCCGTCGTATAGGTGCCTGTCACGAGGCTCGCGGTATCGCCGCCGGCCAAGCTCGCCGCCTTCTCGCGGACGTCGAAGGTCGACGGGGAGCGCGACCAGAAGATCCCGAGTACCGTGATCACGATCAGGTAGGTGACGACAAACAGTCCGGCAGTCCACCAGAGACCCTTTTCGCGCCAGGTCCTCGGATCGTAGAGTTTGACGACCTTGGTGACGGTCTTCGAGAGCGGCTTTTCCATTACATTCTCCATGTTTTCTGAGGCGTGTGCATTCGTGGGCCCGCGATGCCGCTCGGAGACCTCGAAGCGATGTCGAGCTCGCGGCTACGCCGTCGTCACGCACCCGGCGGGCAAGGCCCGCACCGGCCCATCGAGTGGGCCGATGCGGAAACCTCGGTTCAGCGCATGGGCCCGAAGTGATTCATCCAACGCGGCATCGGCTCGACAACGGGAGGAGTCGGAGTGACCTCCGTTGCCGGGACCGGCACCAACGGCGCAACAACAGCCGGCGCCGGGGTCGGGGCAGGCGCCTCGACCGGAGCAGGTGCTTCTGCCGGAGCAGACGCCGCAGCCGGAGCGGGTGTCTCGGCCGGAGCGGGTGCGACTGCCGGAGCAGGCGCCGCAGCCGAGGCGGGTGTCTCGGCCGGAGCGGGTGCGGCTGCCGGAGCAGGCGCCGCAGCCGGGGCGGGTGTCTCGGCCGGAGCGGGCACCGCTGCCGCCGGAGCAGGCACCTCGGCCGGAGCGGGTGCGGCCGCCGGAGCGGGCACCGCTGCCGGAGCAGGTACCTGCGCCGGAGCGGGTGCCGCCGCGACCGGCTGATCGTTCGTTGCCGCGGCCGACTCGGGGGATGCCGAGCCTGCGGCCGGCGGCGCCTCGACGACCTCCGCCTCGATCATATGCGCTTCAGCCGCTGCCGGCTCCGCCGCCGGAGGCTCGGAAACAGGCTCCGGGGTCATCGGCACGATGGCCACCGGCACCTCGATGAGGGCGTCCGGCGCCTCGGGGACACTCTTCGCGCCGACCGGCTCTTCGACGGGCGCGGCAGCCGGCGGGGCCGAGACGGTCGGGGCAGGCGCATCCTGAAGGACAGGACGGGTCGGGTGCGCAAGGGAGGGTGCCGCCGCAGGGCTCGGCGTAGCGGTCGTCGTCGCACCCCGCAGGGGCGCGAAATGCGGCATCCGATACTCTGTCGGCCGTCGGACCGCCGGAGACGCGGGCTTCACCGGAGCCGGCTCCGCGGTGACCTCTGCGGCCGGCTCGGCAACCGGGGCAGAGGCTTCGGCCTCGCTCGCCGGAGCGGTTGCGGGCTCGATCTCCGTGACCGTTGCGGTCTCGGATTCGCCCGCGACATCGGGGACAGCCTCGGACGCGGGCTCGACGGCAGCGGAATCCACCGTCGTTGCGGGTTCGGGCGCCGGCGCGGGGACTGCCGGCAGAGGCGCGAAGTGGCGGGCGCCGGCGACCTCGGAACGAACGGTCTCGGGCTTCGCGGCCGCCTCTTCAGCAGGGGGTTGAGCTGACGGCTCGGGCGCAAGTGCCTGCTGCGCCGGACTCTCTGCGGGCGCTGCCGGCAAAGGCGCGAAGTGAGGCGCGCCGGCGGCTTGCGAGGGAGCTGCCTCGGGCTCCGCGGGTGCCTGCTCGACAGGTGCTTGGGCCACCGGCGCGGGCGTGGGCTCGGCAGGCGCAGGCGGCTGCGTCACCGCCACGGTTCCGATCGGGGCGAGATTCGCCGCGACTTGAATCGGCGAGAGCGGCGCGGGTTCCTCGAAAGGGTCTGCAAGCGTGACGTACAGGGTTCCGACAACAGTCACGACGGCCACGGTCCAGACGGACGTCTTACCGATATCGATAGTCGCCAGTTTTGCCCGCGCTCGTGCGGGCGTGGCCACGACCTCTTTCATCAGGTTGATCCTCGTGTGGGACAGTTAAAAATGGATTTGGTCATAAAACCTGCTTAGGCTGCCTGAATAGGCGCGCGGGTTCAAGGGAGAACCACAATCGAGCTGCAATCGGGTGTGCGTCGAAGCCATCGCGCTCGGCCCAGGCCCCGCAGCACCGGAGGTCCGCCGGGGCGAGCGAGCGCTCGCCGACAGATGCCGCCGCCCTCTCGGCGGTCGGCCGTCACGCGGGATATGCCGACTGCCCCATGGCGGGCGCCCCGGCTATACTGCGGCGGACATCGCCGGCCGGGCAAGACGCGCACCGACGCCCGTGCCGACCTCTGGATCCGGGACCCGGTTCCGCACTCACCCGATTCGATAAAGGCTGCGGCCGCCCGTGATCGCTATGGCAACCAATCCTCTCTCAGGCGCCGGATACCTACTACAAGGTATGCGACTGATCACCCGACCCGGGTTGCGGCGATTCGTCGTGATCCCGCTCGCGGTCAATATTCTCATCTTCTCTGCCGCCATCGCCTTGGGCGTGCGTCTGTTCGGGAACCTCCTCGCGACCCTCGACGCGCGCCTTCCGAGCTGGCTCGGCTGGCTGGACTGGGTGCTTTGGCCTCTTTTCGTGCTGGTCCTGCTCGTCGTGGTCTTCAACCTCTTCGCGCTGGCGGCAAATCTGATCGCGTCGCCCTTCAACAGCCTCTTGGCCGAGAAGGTCGAGCGGATGCTGACCGGGCGACCGCTCGATGAGGGCAGCACCCTTGCCGGCGTCATGTCCGACATTGTGCCGACGCTCGTGGAAGAGATCCGAAAACTTCTTTACGCCGTTGTTCTAGCGATCCCTTTCCTGCTCTTGCTGTTTATACCGGTCATCGGACAAGTCCTCTGGTTTCTTTACATTGCCTGGGTATTGGCCGTTCAGTACTCGGATTATCCGATGGGAAACCACGGGATGAAGTTGCGCGAGATGCGCCGACGTCTCGGTCGGCAACGGGCAATGAGCCTTGGTTTCGGCGCATCGGCGGCCACACTGAGCATGATCCCGGTGGTTAATTTCATACTGATGCCGAGCGCCGTAGCGGGCGCCACCGCCATGTGGGTCCGCGAGCTCAAGGGCGCGACCCACTATCAGAGCTCGACCCGGTCGCGTGTCGCGACGCGCAGCGTTCTGCTCGAGATCGACCATCTTTCGGGGCGCATCGGCGGCGAGGTTCTGGTCGGACCACATGCCGGACGTTCGCTCGATCAGGTGCCGACCGAAGATCTCGTCGAGATGCTCGAGCACTGCTATGCCGGCGACCCCGAGTCGGCCGAGGCGCTCGAGGTCTATCTCGATCGCGAACGCGGCCGCAAGACTGCGGAGGCACCGCGCCGCCGACACGCCGAGACACCGCGCACACCGATCGAGCGCATGCAGCCGGACGAGGCCCGCGCCATCCTCGGTATCGGCCCCGACGCCGGTCCGCCGGAGGTTCGGGGCGCGCACCGGCGACTCATCCAGCGACTGCATCCGGACCGCGGCGGCTCGGACTATCTGGCCGCCAAGATCAACGAGGCGAAACAGGTCCTGTTGGACTAAACCGTGCAGGATCCAGCGGCCGTCAAGTCTGCCGGGGCCGATCCCATCCGATAAACATCGCATACCGCGCCGGGCGCGGTTTAGAGGCACAGCTCGCTCATGTTCGTCCGTATCCTGCTTGTCTTGATGGTGCTGGCCGCCGTGATCGGTGCCCTCGCCTACGTCAAATACACTCAGATTCAGTCCGAGATCGCCATGTTCTCGCAACCCATGCCGGCGCCGACGGTGACCGCCGTCGCGGTCGAGGCGACCGCCTGGGAGCCCGCACTGCAGGCGGTCGGTACCTTGCAGGCGATTCAGGGCGTCGAGGTCAACAACGAGGTCGCCGGACAGGTCACGGCGATCGAGTTCGAATCGGGCGCGATGGTCAAGAAAGGCGACATCCTGGTCAGGCTGGCCGACGAGGTCGACCGAGCCGACTTGGAGGGATTGCAGGCCGCGGAACGCCTCGCGAAGATCAAGGTCGATCGCAACCGCTCGCTGCTCAAGGAGCGTGCCGTCGCGCAAGGGGACTTCGACGAGATCAGCGCACAGCTCGACCAGGCCCGCGCGCAGGTCAAGGCCAAGCAGGCGACGATCGAGAAGAAGACCATCCGAGCTCCGTTCGACGGACAGCTCGGCATCCGTCGGATCGACCTCGGACAGTTCCTAGCAGAAGGATCGTCGATCGTTCCGCTTCAGACACTGGACCCGATTTATGTCGACTACGCTCTGCCCGAGCGCCACCTTGGACTCCTGAAGGTCGGGCAAGCGGTGCAGGTGCGCGTCTCCGCCCATCCGGACCGAACCTTCGACGGGGCGATTCAGGTCATCAGCCCGGGGATCGACCGGGGCACGCGCAATGTCCGTGTCCGTGCGGGCCTGAGCAATCCGGATCTGGCGCTTCGCCCCGGCATGTTTGCGCGGGTCGCGACCCTTTTGCCGCGCGAAGAGGCGGTACTGACCATTCCGCGTGAGGCCATCGCCTTCAACACCTACGGCGACTCGGTCTTCGTCATCCGCGAGGAGGACGGCAAAACGCGCGTCGAACGCACCCAGGTCCGCACCGGCGCGGTGCGCGGGGACGAGATCGCCGTTCTGGAAGGACTTGCCGAGGGCGACCGCGTCGTCTTGTCCGGGCAAGTGAAGCTCAGCAACGGCCAGGAGGTCCGCATCGTGGATGCGCAGGACGCGGCGGGCGCCTCCGATACATCCGAGCCCAAGTCTGCACCCGAATCCGAACCCGAGTCCGAGTCCGAACGGGAACCCGAGGATACGGCGACATGAAGTTCACCGACATCTTCGTCCACCGACCGGTCCTGGCCACCGTCGTCAGCCTGTTGATCTTCATCCTCGGCATCCGCGCCTTCGTCGACCTGGAGATCCGCCAATACCCGGCGACCCAAAATACCGTCGTCACCATCACGACAGCCTACCCCGGCGCCAGCAGCGACCTGGTCCAGGGCTTCATCACGACACCGCTGCAGCAGGCGATCGCCGAGGCCAACGGGATCGAGTATCTGGTCGGCACCAGCACGGCCGGGGTGTCGGTCATCGAGGCGAACATGCGTCTCAACTACGACCCCAACGCCGCCGTCGCCGAGATCCAGGCGAAGGTCGCCAGCCGTCTCAACGTGCTGCCCGAGGCGGCCCAGAATCCGGTCATCGACTCCACGACCGGAGACTCGACCGCCCTCATGTATCTCGCCTTCTACAGCGAGGAGATGACGCTTCCGCAGATCACGGACTACCTGATCCGCGTCGTCCAGCCCCAGCTCCAGGCGCTGGAAGGCATTGCCAAGGCCGAGATCTTCGGCGATCAAACCTTCGCGATGCGGATCTGGCTCGACCCCGCGCGCATGGCCTCGCTCGGCGTCAGCGGCGACGAGGTCGCCCGCGTGCTCGCCGAGAACAACTATCTCGCCGGTATCGGGCGGCTACGCGGCGATCAGGTCCAGATCGATCTGTCGGCGACCACGGACGTCAGTCGGGTCGAGGATTTCCAGCGCCTGGTGGTGCGCACCCAAGACGACACCTTGATTCGTCTCGACGACATCGCCGAGGTGGAGATGGGTGCCAAGACCTATGATTCCGCAACGCTCTACAAAGGCATCCCGGCCATCTTCATCGGCATCGAGCCCGCACCGGGCTCCAATCCGCTCGACGTCGCCGCACGCGTGCGCAACCTGATGCCCGAGCTCGAGACCCAGTTCCCGGAAGGGCTGAAGGCATTCGTGCCCTACGACGCCAGCGAGTTCATCGAGGAGTCCATTACGGAGGTCTTCAAGACACTTGCCGAAGCGGTGCTGATCGTACTGCTCGTCATCTTCCTGTCGCTCGGCTCGATCCGTGCCGCCCTGGTCCCATCCGTCGCCGTCCCGCTCTCGATCGTCGGCGCCGGCTTTATCATGTTGCTCCTAGGTTTCTCGATCAACCTTCTGACATTGCTGGCGATGGTCCTGGCCATTGGTCTTGTCGTCGACGACGCCATCATCGTGGTCGAGAACGTGCACCGACACATCGAGATGGGCAAGAGCGGGACGCAGGCCGCGATCGACGGCGCGCGCGAGCTGGCCATGCCGATCATCGCCATGACCACGACCTTGGTTGCCGTCTATGCCCCCATCGGTTTCATGGGCGGGCTAGTCGGATCACTCTTTACCGAGTTCGCCTTCACCCTCGCCGGGGCCGTGGTGGTTTCGGGTATCGTCGCCCTGACCCTCTCGCCGATGCTGGCAGGACACGTTCTCCGTGCCGGGAGCGAGCAAGGCCGTTTCGAGCGCGGCGTCGAGCACGCCTTCACCGGACTTGCCGAGGGCTATCGGCGCTTGCTGCATGGTTGGCTGAAGTATCCGGGCGTCACCCTCTTGGTCGCCGTCGTCATCCTCGGCGCCATCTACGGGATGTACTCGATGACGAAAAAGGAGCTCGCACCGACCGAGGATCAGAGCATCCTGTTCTTCATGGGCACCACGCCCCAGACCGCGACCGTCGATCTCAATCTTCGGTATATCGACGAGATGCTGCCGTTGTTCGAGTCCTTTCCCGAGTACAAGGAGAGCTTCATCATCGCGGGCATGGGCGGGGACCAAAGCATGACCTTCGGCGGCTTCAAGATGTCGCCGCCGTCGGAGCGCGAGCGCTCCCAGATGGAGATCCAGCCGCAGCTCCAGGGCATGCTCGGGGAGATCACCGGCATGCAGACCGTGGTCTTCCCCCGTCCGAGCCTGCCCACACCGGGCAACGGGATTCCGGTCGAGTTCGTCGTGCTGTCGGATCGCCCCTTCGCCGAGCTCGATGGACTCGCCGACCAGCTGCTCGGCAAGGCCATGGCCAGCGGAAACTTCATGTTCCTGAGCAAGGACATCAAGTACGAGCGGCCGCGCACCGTCCTGGAGGTCGATCGCGATCTCGCCGGCGATCTCGGGATCAGCATGGCCGATCTCGGACGCAGTCTCTCGGCCATGCTCAACGAAGACTACGTCAACTGGTTCAGCCTCGAAGGCCGCAGCTATCAGGTCATCCCTCAGGTCGCACAGCAATTCCGCAACGATATCGGAACGTTACGGGATTTCTATGTCCGCAACGCTGCGGGCGATCTGATCCCGTTGTCGGCCCTGATCGAGGTCCGCGACGAGGTCGAGCCTTCCAAGCGGGTTCAGTTCCAGCAGCTCAACGCCATCACCCTCTCCGGCGTCATGACGCCCGGCGTGCCCTTGGGTGCCGCCCTCGCCTATCTCGAGCAAGAGGCCTCCGCACTCTTCCCGCGCGGCGTACGCTGGGACTACAAGGGCGAGTCGCGTCAGTTCAAGACCGAAGGCGCCGCACTCGAGGTGACCTTCTTCCTCTCGCTCCTGATCATCTATCTGGTGCTGGCCGCCCAGTTCGAGAGCTGGCGGGACCCCTTCGTCGTCCTCATGTCCGTCCCGCTCACCATCGCCGGAGCCCTCGCCTTCCTCTTTCTCGGGTTCGCCAGCGTCAACATCTATACCCAGGTCGGGCTCATCACACTCATCGGTCTGATCGCCAAGAACGGGATCCTGATCGTGGAGTTCGCCAACCAGCTTCGCGAGCGCGAGGGTCTATCCAAACGCGACGCGGTCGAGCAGGCGTCTTCGATCCGGCTGCGCCCCATCCTGATGACGACAGTTTCGATGTTGGTCGCCATGATCCCGCTTCTCACCGCCAGCGGTCCGGGCGCCGTCAGCCGCTTCGACATCGGGTTGGTGATCGTCACCGGGCTGGGTATCGGCACGCTCTTCACGCTCTTCGTGGTGCCCGCGTTCTACATGCTCCTCTCGCCGGAGCGGCACCGCACCATCGGTGTCCAGACCTCCGAACCGGCGCGACAGTCCTGACCGTCGGCTCAACGGGCTCGGCCCGAGGACGTGGCTGATGTCTCTCGACGCGGCCACTACCGAACGCGCGCATCGCGCTGAAGCCGGTGTGCCCGTAGGTCCGGCCGAACCGACCCTTTAAACTAGCCCATCTTTAACACGGGCGGGGCCGATTTCAGGCCCGCGGTCCATCCATACCATTGATTCATATGCATACTCAGCGAATGCGAAATTTTCGACGCTTTTACTCGCCGACAACCGCGACGTTTTCGGTCTACAACGAGCGCATCTGATCACGATAGAGATGCGAGTTGTCGAAGAACCCTTCGCAAGCGTTCCGAAAATCGCCGAACGATTCATAATAACGATTATAGAGCGTCGTTTTCTTGAAGAGCTTCCATAGTCTCTCGATCCGATTGAGATTCGGAGCATACGGAGGAAGAAAAACCAGCTTGATGCGCGAATCCTCGAGGTACGCCTGGACGGCTTTCGATCGGTAATAGCGCGCGTTGTCGCAGATCACATCAATGCACGCGGCGTAGGCATAGGCCAACAGCAGCTGATCGAACAGCGCAATGGTCGAGTCGGCGTTGATGGTGTCGTCCTAGCGCACCACCGGCTCCATCCGCTCCAAGTCGATGGCGCCGTTGATGTTGTGACTTAGCTCGTCAGGCGGCCGGTATCGAGCGGGTAGATTAGGCGCGTCGACCAGGCGGATGGCCTATCCCTTGGTGCTCGCTCCGGATGCGGCGGCTGATGCGATCTCGGTTCGGTTGCGTCCCGATCGCTTCGCGCGATACAGGGCCGTGTCGGCCTGCGCGATGAGTGCGTTCGGGGTTCGGGCATGGTCGGGAAAACTCGCGAGCCCGATCGATAGCGTTGCCTGGATCCGGGCCTCGCCCCACTCCAGCGCGCTGTCGGCGAAATCTCGGCGCAAGCGCTCTGCGCGCTGGAATGCGATCTCCAGGGCGATACGCGGCAGCAACAGCAGGAATTCCTCGCCGCCATAGCGACAGACGATATCGCCCTCGCGGACCCCCACCCGCAGGCACTGGGCCAGCACCTTGAGGATCTCATCGCCGGCCGGGTGTCCCCAGGTGTCGTTGATACGCTTGAAGAAGTCGACGTCGATCATGGCGACGGCCAAGGGATATCCCTCGCGCTCGGCGCGGGCGAATTCGCGTGGGAGGGTCTCGTCGAGATAACGCCGGTTATAGAGGCCGGTCATCGGATCCCGGACCGCCTGTTCGGCGAGGATGTCCTGCAGGCGACCAATCTTGTTCAGGTTCTGTTGAAGCTCCCGGTTCGCGGCCTGCAGGGCGCGTTCCATGGCGCGCTGCCCGCTGATATCGCGCTTGACGGCGACGAAATACTCGATCTTGCCTTGATCGTTCGTGACGGGGGAGATGGTCATTTCCTCCTCGTAAAGCTCACCGTTCTTGCGACGATTGATCAATTCGCCCCGCCAGATCCGGCCGGCCAGTACGGTCTGCCAGAGCTGCGCATAAAACTCCCTGGACTGTTTGCCGCTGTTGAGGATCCGGGTGAAACGACCTTTGACCGATTTCGGATCGTAGCCGGTTTGCCGAGTGAAGGCAGGATTGACATACAGCAGGTGGCCCTGGGTGTCGGTGATGACGATCGCGTCGGCCGCAGCCTCGATGGCGGCGAGGCGGGTACGCAGTTCAGACTCCAGCGCCTTGCGTCGGGAGATGTCGCGCGTGATGCCGAGGAGCTTGACGGGGTGACCGGCCTCGTCCATCAGATAGGTTGTGACGACTTCCGTCGGCACGATGCTGCCGTCGCGGTGTGGTTGGTCGACCTCGGTGGTGACGTAGACCGCCTCGGTATCGCCCGCCAAGAGGCGCTCGATCGTCTCGCGCATGAGGGCCTCGACCTTCTCCGCCGATTCCGGAGTGAGGGCGTCCTCCATGGGTTGCGCGATCACTTCCTCCGGCGTGAAGCCGCGCAGGCGTTCCACCGAGGGACTGACATAATCGAACCGCTGACTGGCCAGGTCGAGCATCCAGATGACATCGCCGCTGTTCTCCGTGAGCAGGCGGTGCAGTGCCTCGCTCTCGGCGAGCTCTTGGTTCAACCTCGCGCGCCGTGCGATCTCCCCGCGCAGACGCAGGTTCAGGCCATACACGCGCCAGGTCAGCAAGGCCAGTGTCAGCGCCGTCGCCAAGGCAAAGGTCAGCGCGGCGACCAAGCCCGGATCGAGTCGGGGCGTCTTGACCTCATAGAGAAACCCATCCAGCGGGAACTGCTCGGGCAGCATGCCCAACGCGGCATAGGTATCGGCGATATGACGCCAGCGGCCGGGGTTGACATGCCCGATCGCGACCAGGTCCGGCTGCATCAGACGCCGACTCTCCTCGGCCTCGAAGCGATAGTGCGCGCGGGTGCGGTCTTGGCTGTTGTATTTCGCCATGATGAGCTCGATGCTTTCATCGATGTGCGCCATGGCGTCATGCCAGCCTTTCAGGCTGGCGGCGAGAAAGGCCCGTGTTCGCTCGGGGTTGGATTTCAGTTCGGACTCGCTGGTAAAGAGGATGTCGCCGTAGAAATCGATACCGCCCGCGCGGGCCGAGAATTCGTTGTAGACAAGACCGGCCTGGCGCAGAAGATAAGGTTCCGTGGTGGAATAGGCCGACATCGCAGCCACCTCGTTATGCAGAAGCGCATCGACCCCCAGACTGTGGGGAGAGATCGTCAGTGCGTCGGGCTCGACACCTTCCTTCAGGAACAGGGCCAGGATCTCGGCCGAGCCGGCCTCCAGCATGATGGGCTGTCCGACCAATTCATGGAGATTGCTCGCGCGATCGGCGCGGACCAGGAGCTCGAACGGCGAGTGCTGGTAGATCGGGGCCAATGCGACGACGGGATGGATCTGTCGCGACAGCAGAAGCTCGCTGCTGCCGATCCCGAACTGCGCAGCGCCCGAAATCACCTCGGCGACGGGATCGGTCTGCGGCTCGGCCTCGAGGATGCGGACATCCAACCCCGCGTCACGGTAATAGCCCTTTTCCAGCGCCGTGTAGTAGCCGGCGAACTGAAACTGATGGCGCCATTTCAGTTGCAGGGTCACGCTGTCCAGGGCAAGGGCCGGGAGTGCGGCACAGATGGCGACGCAAAACAGTGCCAGGCGCGCAGGGGAACCGCTGCGCGTTCTACAGGGCTCGCTATCGGGTCGATCCCTGGCTGCACAGACAACCCTGTTCCTCATGAGGCTCCATTGGCTGCGTCGAAAAAGCGATGATAGCCTCTCATCAGTCGTACGCCGGGTCTCTTGTACGCTGCCGAGGCGAAGGCTGCGGGCGCTTGGACGGATAGGTCGTCTGGCTCAAACGCGTGCTGCTGCCGGCGCAAGTGCCGGCGCCGAGTGAACGAACGCCAACAATCCGACTCACTCCCGACGGGCACGACGCAGGGTCTCGAGCGCCCGGCCATACGATCCACGCTCGATATCGTCCCGGATCTCCTCAAAATCCTCCGCGAGGACAGGAGCATCCAAGCTCGCGAGATCGGCCCAAACCTGGAGAGCTCGAGGGTCACCTTCTGAGAGCAAGAACTCCAACTGGGCCAAGAGGACCTGCGCGATGGCCGGATCCGCGTTCGAGGTCGCGCCATCGACCTGCGTCGGCTCGGCCGTCGCGTCACCGTTCGCACTCGAGGGCTCCGGGGGCACGGCAGGCAACCAGCGCAGCAGGGCGGCGTACAATCGCGCCGGCTCGACGGGTTTGCCGATGAAGTCGTTCATCCCGGCATCCAGGCAACGTGCGCGATCCTCCTCGAAGGTCCCCGCCGTCATCGCCAGGATGGGCAGATCCGTCCGACCCAGGAGCGCGCGTATGGCGCGGGTGGCGGCCAATCCGTCCATCCGCGGCATCTGCACATCCATGACGACCAAGGCATAGTCGCGCTCGCGCACCCGTTCGACGGCGGCTGAACCGTCGTCGGCCAGATCCACGAGGAGTCCCGTCTCTTCCAGCAAATCGAGGGCGACGTCCCGATTGATCGGATCATCCTCGACCAAGAGGATCGGCGTGCCGGAATAACGCCGAGCGATGAGCTGTTCCGGCGCCGTTGTCGACATCGCAGCAGAGGCGGGCGTCGGCTGTGCCGGCCGATCGTCCCGGCGCAAACGCGCGGTCATCCAAAAGAGACTGCCTTGCCCCGGGGTACTGGTCACGCCGACCGCGCCCCCCATGAGGGTGGCCAATCGCTTGACGATCGCGAGACCGAGTCCGGTGCCGCCATGGCGACGCGTGGTCGAGTCGTCGGCTTGGATGAAGGGTTGGAACAGGCGCCCCTGTTGGTCCGGGGTCAATCCAATCCCTTGGTCCTCCACCTCCAGACGCACGAGAACGCTGTCCTCGGTCTCCTCGGCCAGAATCCCGCGCACCTGGATCTCGCCCTGCTCGGAGAACTTGACGGCGTTACCGAGGAAGTTGACCAAGACCTGCTCCAGACGCAGCGGATCCCCGATCACCCGAGCGGGCAGGCACGGATCGATTGTCGCGCGAAGCCGCAGACCCTTCTCGGCTGCACGATCGCCGAGCAGACCGATAACCCGCTCGATCGCCGTCGCCGGCGAGAACCGCGCCTCCTCCAAGACAAGTCGATCGGACTCGATCTTCGACAGGTCGAGGATATCGTCGATGATCAGCAGCAGATGAGACGCGGCCTCGCCGAGCTTGCGCAGCCTGGATCGAGCCTCGGGCGCGGTCACCTCCTTCAGAAGGAGATGATTGAGCCCGAGAATGGCGTTCATCGGGGTGCGAATCTCGTGGGTCATGTTGGCCAGGAACCGCGTCTTGGCCCGGTTTGCGGCCTCCGCGGCCTCCCGGGCCTCCGCAAGCTGCGAGGTCCGCTCCGCAACCAGATCCTCGAGATGATGGCGATACTGATCGAGCTCGGTCTCGGCCGCCTTGCGGAGTGAGATATCGAAGAAGGTGACAATGATTTTCTGCATCCGGCCCTGCTCGTCGTGCAACGGATGCGCCTCGCACTGCACCCACACGGGCGCCGTGCGATCGGGTCTGACGATACCCAGGTTGAGGCTCTGGAAGACCTGTCCGGTCTCGGCGACACGCGTGACCGGATACTCGTCCACCGGCATCGGTGTCCCGTTCTCCCGAATGAAATGCCACCTCGGATCAACGGCTGCAAGGCCCAGCATCTGATCGGTCGTCAGCCCCAAGAGATGGTTCGCCATCGGATTGGCGTAAAGAATCCGGGTGTCGGGGGCATGGGTGACCAAACCGGCGCAGAGATTGTCGACCAAAACTCGATAGTTGCGTTCGCTCTCGCGCAAAGCCGCCTGGGCGGCCAGGCGCACCATGGAATCGGCGGCGGTATCTGCGATGGTCTGCAACATGCCCACCCATTCGGGTGCCTCCGGGCGTCGCCGCATGTCGCCGAGCGAGAGGGTTCCCAGCACCCGCTCCCCGATCTTGAGCGGGATGCAGACGAAGCTGACGACGTCGAGTGCACGCAACGCCGGCAGGGCGTACTCGGGTCGCCGATCGGCATGGAGCTCCACCAATGACTCGCCGCGCGTCGCGACCCATCCGGATAGAGTCTGATCGACCGGAACCCGCAAGGGTCCGTCCAGCGGCCCCGGAATCCCGACGGCACCGACGAAGACCATCTCCTCGGACGCGCGGTCGTAGGTCTCGATCGCGACGATGGGCCAGGCAAGGCGCGTGGACAGCAGCTGTGCGAGTGCTTGGCAAAACTCCGCCGCGTCCTCCGAACAGACCGCCAAGCGTGCCGCGACGCCGAGCGTCTCGCGTGCCTGCTGCTCCCGGAACCGCTCGGTGATGTCTGCGTAGGTGACGACCACGCCATACCCTGCCAATGGCAGACCTGTTGCGACCACGCCGAGCCAGGTCACCCGACCATCCGGCTTGCGGATCCCCATCTCCGCGCAATTCAATCCCGATCGGGCCTGCAAAGCCAGAATGGCGGGATATTCGGATGACGGCATCGGTGTCCCGTCCGGACGGATCAGATCCCACTCGGCACCGCCGAGCGTGCGGCGCAGCTGCTCTTCGCGCGAGATCCCGAGCAGCCTCTCGGCGATGGGATTGGCCTCGACGATGGCGCCGTCCGCGTCGGCGACCGTGATGCCGAGCGGAAAGCTGTCGAACAGGGTTCGGTACTTGGTCAAAGCAACATCGAGCGAGCGCTCCGTGCGTCTGTGTGCATCGAGCTCCACGGTCAAACGCGCGGCCTGCGCGCGCGACCTGGCGACTGCATGAACGAGGCCCGCGAGGAGAAGGCTGAACAGTATTCCGATCGCAGCCGTCGACCAGATCTTTGCGCCCCCGCCTGAAAGCCACCCGGTCGCCTGGCTCGAAAACACCAGGGTCCAACGATGGCCGTTGAACTCGAGCGGAATCGTGGCGACGCCTGTCCCACCCGTCGACGCGACAATCGGTGCGGCGGGCTGAGTGTCGTAGAGCAAGGTTTCGGGCGAAACGGTGTCCCCGTCGTAGACGGCGAGACGGATCCGCGTGCCGTCCCTCTGCTCCCAGCCGCCCAGAATGCCGCGCATCAGGTCGCTCATGCGGTAAGGGCTGTAAACCCATCCCGCCAGCGCATCGCGACGCTCCTCGAGGGTCTCCACCGGCATCCCGTCGCGATAGACAGGTACATACATCAGCGCGCCGGCCTGGACGTCCTCGTCGGTCTCTTGGACGAGACGGACCCGTCCCGAGAGCGCCGCGATGTCCCGATCGCGGGCGTCTTTCATCGCGGCCCGTCGCACCGGCTCGGAGAACATGTCGTACCCGAACGCGCGCAGATTGCGGCTGCTGAAAGGCTCCAGATAGACGATCGAGGAGTAGAGGGAGCGCTCGCCCTCGGGCCAGACACGGTAGTCGGGAAACCCCTCTCGACGCACAGCGTCGACATGCGCCTGCAACTGCTCGGGCGCGATCAGCCGGGCGAAACCGACGCCCTGTACGCCGGGTAGCTGGTCGTCGAGCCGCAGACCGGCGACAAAGGTCCGCCATTCTTCGCGTGCGACATCCTCGGATGCATTGAACAGGGCCGCACCGCTGCGCAGGATCTGCGCATGCGCGGCGAGTCGGGTCTGAATCCGCTCGGCGATCTCCCCCGCCACGAAGGACAGCTCGTACCTGGCGAGCGTCTCCACCTCGCCTCGGACCACGAGGGTCAGCAGCGCAGTACAGAGCAGCCCCGCGACCAGTGTCGCCCACACCGGCCAGGTCGAGCGGCGCGGAATCTGTTTCGGATCATCCATCGCGCGTGTCGAGGACCAGACGCAGCGTCTTCAGCGCCTGCTCGAAGTCGAAATGCTCGACCTGGCTCCGAAATCGCGTGGCATGTGTCCCCAAAACCGCCTCGATCAGCGGCGCGGACTCGAGCAAGAGGTCTTTGGCACGCGTGTTGTCCTCGGCCAAGAGCGTCTCGAGACGGGCAAGGACGAGCGGTGCCTGTGACCAATCCAGATCGGAGGGCGCACTCGGTCGCGGGCTCGACACCGAGCGGATGCCCTCGAGAAGAGGAATCAGGACAGATTCCAAGTCGGCAATGTCGGCCTCCAGGTCCGACGACGACGCACCGGTCTGGACACGCTCCGCCAGCGCGCCCGCGCGAGTACCCAAGGCTGTCGCGCCCAGCGTCCCCGAGAGTCGCCTCAGCGTGCATGCCAGCCGCTCCACCTCGGCAAGCTCGCCCGCCTCCAAGCGTCGGCGCAGCACCGCCGCGACGTCGCCGTGCGCCCGGGCAAACAGGTCGAGCACCCGCCGATAACCGGCGTCGTCGGAGCCGACGGCACGCAGACCGGCAGCGACGTCGAGACCGGGAATCCTCGCCAATGCGCCGGTCAATGCGACGTCTTCGACGCGGCTCGCGGTGGAGTGCTCGCCTGCCCCGGGCTCTCCCGGCATCGGAGGAAGCCAGCGCAGAAGCGCGCTGTAGAGACGTTCCGGCTGCACCGGTTTACCGATGTGGTCGTTCATCCCGGCGTCCAGGCACGCCTGACGATCCTCCTCGAAGGCGTTGGCGGTCATCGCCAGGATCGGCAGGGTCTCGCGGCCGGGCAGGCGACGAATCGTCTTGGTTGCGAGCAGCCCGTCCATGACCGGCATCTGCACATCCATCAGAACCAGTGCGTAGTCGCGCTCGCGGACCATGTCCACCGCCTCCTGTCCGTTCACGGCAACCTCCATGACCAGCCCGAGCCTGCGCAAGAGCTCGCAGGCGACCTCGGCGTTGAGCGGATCATCCTCGACCACGAGCAGCCGAGCCCCGCGGAAGCGGCGCGCCAGACGTCTCTCCAAGTCGCCGGACGGAGTCGGGGGTAAAGGATCCACGTCCCCATGGATCGCGCCCTTGTCGAAGGGCAGAGGCACCTCGACCCGAAATCGGCTGCCCTGCCCCGGCGTGCTCTCGACGCCGACCTCGCCGCCCATGAGCTCGGCCAACCGTTTACAGATAACCAGACCGAGACCCGTGCCGCCGTAACGACGCGTCGTGGAATCGTCGCCTTGCGTGAATGGCTTGAAGAGTCGCTCGCACTGACTCGGGGTCAGACCGATACCCTCGTCGGCAACCTCGAGGCAGAGCAGGAGCCGACGCCCGTCCACTTCGCGCGCTTGGGCGCTGACCCGGATCGTCCCCCGCTCGGAAAACTTGATCGCATTGCCGAGATAGTTCAGCAGGATCTGCCCGAGCCGATGGGCATCGCCGTAGAGCATGGCCGGGATGCGCGGATCGATCGACTGCTCGAGGGTCAGTCCCTTCGCCGTCGCACGCTCGCCGAGGATGCTGAACGCGTGTTGAATCAGCCCAGCGGGCGAAAAGTTGGTCTCCTCGAGCGTGAGCTGACCGGCCTCGATCTTGGAAAGATCGAGGATGTCGTTGATGATCGACAGGAGATGCCGGGCTGCATCCATCATCTTCCCGACCTGTGCGCGCGGCTTGGGGTCGGTCACCTCGCGCTCGAGCAGGTGGCCGAGACCGATGATGGCGTTCATCGGGGTGCGAATCTCGTGACTCATGTTGGCCAGGAAGGCGCTCTTGGAACGGTTGGCCGATTCGGCGCTCTCCTTGGCCTCGGCCAGCGCAAGTTCGGTGCGCCGGCGCATGACGATCCGCCACAGATCGTCCCCGACCAGCTGAAGCTGCAGGCGGTCCGATTCGTCGTAGTCGATCGGCTTGTTGCCCACGCCGATGAGCATCCGCACGCGGTCGCCCTCCTTGACGGGCACGCCGAGATGACGCGCGAGCGGGGGATGCCCTTCCGGGTAGCCACGGCGTCCGGGCGCGACCTGAAAATCGTTGTGGATGACGGCTTGCCCGGTGCGCAGAGCGTCCGCCCAGACCCCGGCCTTGGAGATCGCATAGTGCGTCTCATGCTCCGCCGTGCAGTAGGCAAACGTCCCGCGGGACCAGGTGCAGAGTTGGATCGCCTCCTGGTCGTCGTCGACGAAATGCAGGTAGCCGATAAGGCTGTCGGTCAGGGTGACCGCGGTATCGATGCCCGCCTGCAGAAGCTCGGGCTCGCTCAAGGTCGGTGCAGCCTGACTCAAGTCGAACAGCGTCTTCAGACGCCGGTCGCTGCGCACGAGATCGCGATTGGCGGCATCCAGCTCGGCGGTCCTGGCATCGACGAGCGCACGCAGGTGATTCCGGTGCAGATCCAGCTCCGCTTTGGCGAGTGTCCGCTCGGTCATATCCGTCACGATCGCGACAACATAGGGATGTCCCTTGATCTCGATCGCGCGATTGCCCACTCGGACATGCCGGATGCTGCCGTCTTTGTGACGATGCAGCGTGTCGAAATCACCCCGGCCTTCTCTGACGATCATGCGCAGGCCATCCCTCACGCCGGCTCGATCACGCTCGGCCTCGATATCCGCGATCCCGAGCCGGGCGAACTCCTCGCGGCTGTAGCCGAGCGCCTCGCAGGCGGCATCGTTGAACTCGACGAAACGGGCTGTCTCGGCACCGACGAGAATGATGCCGTCGCTCGCCTGAGCGAAGATGGCGCGATAGACCTCCTCGCGCTCGCGCAATGCATCTTGGGCCTCGCGCAGCTTGGTGATGTCACGTGCGACCCCGAGGACGCCGATCGAGCTACCCGTCGCATCGCGCACCGGCGTCTTGATGGTCTCGAAGAGTCCGTGATAGCCGTCGGACGCGAAGGTCAGCCATTCCTCGTTGAAACTCGGACCTCCGGATTCCAAGGCGTGGATGTCGTTTGCGCGGAAGGCTTCCGCGAGGGCCGGGTCAACGAAATCAGCGTCCAGCTGTCCGGCGATCGCGTGCCGGGATGCGCCGAAGAACCGCTCGAATGCCGGATTGCAGGTCAGATAACGCCCGTCCATATCCTTGAGCCAGAGGAGATCCGGAATGGCGTCCATGATGGTCTGCAGTCGCTCCGTCGCCGCGAGCGTCTCAGCGGATTGTCGCCTGTGCTCGGCCTCGAGTGCCGCGTGGTCGAGGGCGTGCGAGATGTCCGCGGCCATCGCCTCGAGGAGGTGACGAACGTCCTCGTCGAAGAACCCGGGCACTTGCGCGGCAACGCAGAGGACGCCGACGACGCCACCGTCCCGACGCAGAGGCAGTGCCGCCGTGCAGCCCCATCCGAACAGGGCACCGAGGTGATGCCAAGGTGCGGCGTCCGGATCCTCGGCCAGGTCCTGCGACCAAAAGGGGGCTTCGGCGCGGATCGCAAGGCCGACCGGGTTTCGCCCGAGCGGCGCATCGGCATCGATCTCGATCGGGATATCGCCCGGACCCTCGGCCCCGCGGCCCTTGCCGGCGACCCAGCGCAACTGACTGCTCGCCGGGTCGATGAGTCCGATCCAGGCGACTGCCAGGCCACCGAGCTCGACGATCGCGCTGCAGATCTCACCCAACAGGTCGGCCTCCAGGCCGCTACGCATGATCGCCTGGCTACAATGAGCAAGGGCCGCGTGGAGCTGGCTCAGGCGTTGGACGCGTTGCTCGGATTGTCGGCGCCCGGTGATGTCCATTGCGGTTCCGACCGCGAGAACGGCGCGTCCGGCGGTATCCCGGCGGACAACACGCCCGCGGGTCTGGAGCCACACCCAACCGCCCTCCCGGCGGCGGCTCCGGTACTCGCATTCGATCGGTGGATCGCCGGGTGCCAAGGCCGCACGGAAGGCATCAAGCGCGGTGTCCCGGTCGTCCGGATGCACGGACTCCAGCCAAGCCGCCCGATCGAGCGGGATCTCGGACTCCCGGAAGCCGAGCAGATTCAGCAGCGTCTCGTCGCGATAGAGCCGATCCGCTGCCAGATCGAATTCCCAGAAACCGATACCGGACGCTTCAACGGCCATCCGCAGCCGCTGCTCGGCGTGGGCTTGCGCCCCCAACAATCGCTCGGTTCGCCGCTTGGTGTCGTCTTGCAGGAGGTTGAACCCGATTCGCTCCATCAGGTTATGGAGCGTCAACATCCCCGTCACCAGTCCGTCGGCATCGACAACCGCGAGATGCCGCAGACCCTCGTCCTGCATCAGACAAGCGGCATCCGACACGGGGCTGTCGTCGCGGATCACCCGCACGGGGGATCGCATCACATCGCGCACGATCAAGCCCCGCGCCTGTTTGCCCTGCCCCAAAAGAAGGGGAATGTCGCGCTCGGTGAGGATGCCCAGCGGGCGACGTCCCTCCGCGATGAGCACGTAAGAGGCGCGGTACCGCAGCATAAGCCGGCGCGCCTGGGCGACGGACCCATCGGGCGGCAGGAGCGGCAGGTCGCGATCCATCACGGCGGTCAGGTCGTCGAGCTGGCTAAGTAGACGCAGGGTCAAATAACGGCGGAAGTCGGTCTCGCTCGCGACCCCGATCGCCTTGCCGCTCGCGTCGACCGCCACCAAGTGGCGAACACGGTGATCGAGGGCCGTGAGGTAGGCGGAGGAGAACTCGGTCTCCCCCGGGATGGCGAGCACCGGGGTACTCATTACCTCGGCAACAGGACGGTCGAGATCGACCTCCTCGTCAAGCAGTCGCAGGAGGTCACGCTCGGTCAAGATGCCCAGGGGCCGACCATCCTCGAGCACGAGAATGCACGAGAGTCGTTCCCGGGCCATGGTCCGAACGGCATCCCCGAGCGCACTGTACGGCGCAACACACCGCAGCGCCCGTGACATGATATCCGCGAGGGTCAACTCGATGGCATCCGACATCGAAGGACTCCTTGAACGATGCGTGTGTGTCAGGCCGACACCGGGCCGGGAGGCATGAGCGCGGGTGATTCGCGCAATGGCTCGACTCCGTCGAGACGGTTCGAGTCACGGTCCGCGAAGCGCTCGGCAATGCTTCTGAACGCCTCGCGCCGCATCAGGAAGGCGTCGACCACATCCGGGTCGAAATGGGTGCCGCGTCCTTTCTCGATGATGGTCACGGTCTCTGCAAATGGACAGGGCAGCTTGTAGACACGCTGGCACATCAGGGCGTCGAAGACGTCCGCAAGCGCCATGAGCCGGGCGGCGATCGGGATCGCGTCGCCCTCGAGCCCCTCCGGATACCCCGAGCCGTCCCATTTCTCGTGATGATAGTGCGCGATATCCTTCGCGATCGCCAAAAAGGGGAGCGGACACTCGGCATCGCGCTCGGCCAGCTCGATCGCCTCGCGTCCCAGACGGCTATGCGTCTTCATGATCTCCCACTCGTCGGGCGTCAGCTTGCCCGGCTTGAGCAGGATGTAGTCCGGCACGCCGACCTTGCCGATGTCGTGCAAAGGCGCGGACTTGACCAGAAGATCGATGGTTTGAGCGGTCAGAAAAGGCGCAAAACGCGGGTGCGTCCGCAAGGCGTCGGCGAGCAGCCCGACATAGCCTTGGGTGCGGCGCAGATGGTTGCCGGTCTCGGGATCGCGGATCTCGGCCAGGTGCGCAAGGGCGCGAATACTGGCGTCCTGGATGAGGAGGTTCTCCTGCATGCGACGCGACACCTCGGCCTCGAGCAGCAGATTCTCGTTGCGCAGACGATCGCGAGCGGACTTCAGCTCCAGTTGTGTCTTGATTCTGGCAAGCGCGATCGCCGGCTTGATCGGCTTGGTGATGTAGTCCACCGCGCCCAGCGCCAGACCGCGCTCCTCGTCCATCGCCGCGTCCAATGCCGTGACGAAGATCACCGGAATGTCCGCGGTGCCGGGGTCGGCACGCAACCGCCTCATCACCTCGTAGCCATCCATCTCGGGCATCATGACGTCGAGCAGGATCAAATCGGGACGCGGCTCGGCAAGCGCCTGCAGCGCTCTGCGACCGGAGCGAACGGCGCGGACACAATAGAGAGGACTCAGGAGATCGGCCAGAACGGCCAGATTCTCGACCGTGTCGTCGACAACGAGAATCGTCGGCAACGCCGAGCGGGTATCATCAGTAAACACAAGGGCCGACTCCTTCGGCATGGCAATCTTTCCATTGTAGTGCTTTCCGAATGTTTCGCCGACAGCAGCGCCGCATCTTAGCGACGTTCCGGCGCCACCCGGGGACGCCGACGCCTTCTCGCCGCCAGGCGCCTGGAGAGGTCGCCCCAGGGGACGCGCAGGCCGAGCAGAACCGCGAGAATGACCCCGTAAATCGCGGGCTCCAGGAGATCCGCCTTCACCAGCCAGAGATAGTGCAGCACGCCGAGCACGCCGATGGCGTAGACGGCCCGATGCAGCGTCTTCCAGCGCCGCCCGAGACGCCGCACCCAGCCCTGTGTGGAGGTGATCGCCAAGGGCACCATCAGGACGAAGGCCGCGAAGCCGACCGTAATGTAGGGCCGTTTCAGCACATCCTCGGCGATCGCCCCCAAGTCGAAGAACCGATCCAGCCAAAGATAGGTCGTGAAGTGCAGGACCGCGTAGAAGAAGGTGAACAGGCCCAGCATGCGTCGATACCGGACAAGCCAAACGTGCCCGGTCAGACGCCGCAAAGGTGTGACCGCAAGTGTCGCCAGCAGAAGACGCAAGGTCCAATCACCCGTGAAATGCGTGATCGCCTCGACCGGATTGGGTCCGAGTGCACCGCTCGCCCCGCGGGCGATCAAGAGACCGAAGGGCATCAGACAGAGCATGAACACCAACGGCTTGACGTAACGCACACGCATCTCAACTCGGGTCATTGTTGAAAGCCTCGCCGGCCTCGCGCATTCAAACGGCCACCCAATGTATCAGTCGCTCGTGACACCCGCTCTGCGGTGTCACGCATCCCCGTGGCGCTCTGCGCCATGTGCCACGGCGGATTCCGGAGCAAATCGAACATCAGAAGAACCGCTTCAGGTCCATCCCGGCATAGAGCCCGGCCACCTGATCGCCGTAGCCGTTGAACGGCAGTGTCTCGCGCTTCTTCGCCAGCCAGCCGTCGCCGATCATGCGATGGGTCTTCTGGCTCCAGCGCGGATGATCCACGGCCGGGTTGACGTTGGCATAGAAGCCGTACTCGTTCGCCTGCATGCGGTTCCAGGTCGCCGGCGGCTCCTTCTCGGTGAAGCTGATCCGCACGATCGACTTGATGCTCTTGAACCCGTACTTCCAAGGGACGACCAAGCGCAATGGCGCGCCGTTCTGGTTCGGCAGCAGCTCGCCGTAGAGACCCGTGGAGAGGATCGTCAGCGGGTGCATCGCCTCGTCCATCCGCAGCCCTTCGCGATAGGGCCAGTCGAGCACGCGACGCTTCTGTCCCGGCATCTGCTCCGGATCATAGAGTGTCTCGAACGCGACATACTTGGCCTTGGAGGTTGGCTCGAAGCGCTTGAGCAGGTCGCCGAGCGGGAATCCGACCCAGGGCACCACCATGGCCCACGCCTCGACACAGCGCAGACGATAGATGCGTTCTTCCTGCGTGAAGGACGCGAGGATGTCCTCGATCCCGATCTCGCCCGGTGCGGCACATTCGCCGTCGACCGTCACCGTCCAGGGGCGCGGCTTGAGAAACCTGGCGTTGGCCTTCGGATCGCCCTTGTCCGTGCCGAGCTCGTAGAAATTGTTGTAGCTGGTGATGTCGTCGAGGCTCGTCGGCGGCTCGTTCGTGCTCAATGGACTCGGCTGAATATTCGGGATCGCATCCCCCGCCAGCACCCGAGACGGCGCGGTGCCGGCCAACCCCAGCGCCGCGAGTCCGATCCCGGATGCCGACGCCTTCAAGAACTCACGTCGGCGCTGCCACACCTGCTCTGGCGTGATCTCGGAGGGTAGAATGTCTGCGGGCTTCTTGATCAGCATGTCGTCTCCGGTATTCGGGAATTGGTGCCCACGCCCGTCGGCGCGGGATCGCACATCAGAGAGACCCGGCACCGTGCCGGATCCTTTCATGCCGATTAGATGGGGACGGAACCGGACGGTTCGCGAGGGCTCAGCGTTCGGGATGGATTCCGAGGCCCGAGACTTGGCGCAGATCGGGGCGATGCCGCATCCGATTTGACGAGGCGTTCCGTCCGGCGCGGGGCTGCGCCGCTTTCAAGTGTCGCTGAAATAATCCGAGTCTAGCCGCTTGAGCTCGTAAACGGCGTCGGTCGCGACGCCGACCCCGAAGTCGATCATGAACTGCGCAAGCTGCTGCCCATCGATCAGGATGATCTTGTTCTCGATATTCGCGGCAAATTCCTTCGCCGTTTCACAAAATCGCGAAGTCGTGATGAAAACGCCCTTACGAGCGCGCTTACCTTGGAGTGCGCCCGCAAACTTCTGGATCTCCGGTCGGGAAATGGGGTCTTCCCATTTCTTCGCTTGGATGTAGATGATGTCCAACCCGAGACGGTCTTCCTTGATGATGCCGTCAATTCCTTCGTCTCCGCTTCGCCCGATGGCTTCTCCAGCGTCCTTGCGTGATCCACCGTATCCCATCTTGACGAGCACCTCGACCACAACACGCTCGAAGAACATCGCGGAGCCACCCTTGAGCTGAGCAAGGATTTCGGCTGCAAGATTCTCGCGCAACGTTTGGTAGGCTGCCTCGAGCTGCTCTGCAGGCGTCTTGCCCTCCCGCTCCTCAAAGTCCGAACAGTCCTGATCACCGGGGTTCTCCTTACGCTTATCACGCGCGGCCACATACTCCGGAAACTGCCGAAGAAGGCGGAGGTTGATCTCCGAAGGCATTCCTTTCAAGACATCCTGGCCCCGATCCGTGATGCGGAAAACACCCCGCCGCGTGTTTTCCAGCAGCTCCGCCATCTTCATGTGCGCTCGCGCCCAAGCAACTCTGTTGTCGATCACCCGTTGCTGACCGCTTGGCAGAAGCTCTTTCTGCTCATCCTCGTTCAGTTGGAACTCCTGTACGAGTGCTTCCAGTGCCTTCTGATTCGTGTGCTCGTTGCCGTCCGCGCAGAATCGCAGTAGAGGAAGCATAATGCTTTGAAAATCAGGTATCGCCATGTCCATGTATTCCTTGTTGCGGGACGTAATCGCGCGGGGCTCGACGCGCCCACCAAGACGCCAGCGCGGCACCCGAGAGGTTGTGCCAGATCGAGAAGACAGCGCCGGGCAAGGCCGCCGCCGGTCCGAAGAACTTGACCGCGAGGGCGACGGCGAGTCCGGAGTTCTGCATCCCGACCTCGATCGCCAGCGTGCGCGCGGTGGTCTCGTCCCGACCGAGCAGACGTGCCGACCAATAGCCGGCGGCGAGCCCGATCCCGTTGTGCAGCGCGACCGCGATCACCACGGCAAGGCCGACCTGCGCGAGATTGCCGGCGTTGAGTGCGACGATGATGGCGATGATGAGGACGATCGCGGCGACCGAGATGAGCGGGAAGACCGCCTTGACCGGTTCGATCCGGGCGCCGAGCACGCGGTTGACGAGAAGGCCCAAGGCCACGGGGGCCAGGACGACCTGCGCGATGGAGATCAGCATCTCCAGGGCGGGAACCGGGACCGTCTCGCCGAGATAGAGCCAAGTCAAGGCCGGCGTCAGCAGGACGGCGGCGAGCGTCGAGGCGGTGGTGAGCGTGATGGAGAGTGCAACATCGCCCTTGGCGAGATAGCAGACGACATTCGAGGCCGTCCCGCCAGGGGCCGTCCCGACCAGGATCAGGCCCGCGAGCAGCTCGGGCGAGAAACCCATCGCCATGCCGATCGACCAAGCCGCGAGCGGCATCACGCCGAACTGAAGCGCCATCCCGAGCCCGACGAGACCGGGGCGGCGCAGGACGGCCGCGAACTGATCCAGCGTCAGGGTGACGCCCATCCCGAACATCACCAGGCCGAGCAAGGGCAGGATCGCCGGCTTGAGCCCGACGAGCGCTTCCGGGAAGAGATAGGCGAAGAGCGCGCCCGAGAGTGCCCAGAGCGGGAACCATGCCGTGATACGCGTCATCATTAAACCACGTCAGGGGTCATTTGGATGGTGGTCGAACTCCATCGGCCTTAAGGGAATCCACCAGCGTCGGAGCTGACGCGGTTTAAGATGATAAATTTTTCAATATCTTAAACCGCGCCGACTCCAGCGGTCGCAAGGTCTGCCGGGGCCGATCCCATCCAAAACATCACATACCGCACCGGGCGCGGTTTAACCCGCCGCCGCCAGTGCCTGCTCGAGATCGGCGATGATGTCGTCGATATGCTCGATGCCGATCGACAGGCGAATCAGGTCCTCGGAGACGCCTGCGCGGGCTAGCTCCTCGGGGGACAACTGACGGTGTGTGGTGGTCGCCGGATGACAGGCCAGTGTCTTGGCATCGCCGATGTTGACCAGACGCACGGTGAGCTTGAGTGCGTCGATGAAGCGCGCACCGGCCTCGCGTCCGCCCTTGATGCCGAAGGAGAGGATGGAGCTGGCCTTCCCGCCGTCCATGTACTTCTGAACCAGCGGATAATCCGGGCTGTCCGGCAGACCGGCGTAGCGGACCCACTCGACCTGCGGCTGCGCCTTGAGGTACTCGGCCACCGCGACCGCGTTCTCGCAGTGCCGGTCCATGCGCACGTGCAGCGTCTCGATACCCTGCAAAATCAGGAAGCTGTTAAAGGGCGAGATGGCCGCGCCCATGTTGCGCAGCGGCACGACACGGGCGCGGGCGATGTAAGCCGCAGCACCCAGCGCCTCGGTGTAGACCACGCCGTGATAGGAGATGTCCGGCTCGTTGAGCATCGGGAAGCGGCTCGCGTGCTCGGCCCAGGGGAATTTGCCCGAGTCGACCAGGACGCCGCCGATCGTGGTGCCGTGTCCGCCCATATATTTGGTCGCGGCGTGGACGACGATGTCGCAACCGTGCTCGAACGGGCGGCAGAGATAGGGTGTGGGCACCGTGTTGTCGACGATGACGGGCACCCCATGGGCATGGGCCATGTCCGAGATCGCGCGCAGGTCCGCGACATTGCCGGCGGGGTTGCCGATGGATTCGCAGAAGACCGCCTTGGTCTTCTCGTCGATCAGCGCGGCCATGCCCTCGATGTCGTTGGGCGCGGCGAAACGCACCTGGATGCCGAGCCGAGGCAAGGTGTGCGCGAAGAGGTTGTAGCTGCCGCCGTAGAGGGTCGAGACCGCGACGATGTTGTCCCCGGCCTGGGCGATGGTGAAGATAGCGTCGGTCACGGCGGCCATCCCCGAGGCCAGCGCCAAGGCGCCGACCCCGCCTTCCATCGCGGCGACGCGCTGCTCGAGCACGTCGCTGGTGGGGTTCATGATGCGGGTGTAGATGTTGCCGGCGACCTTCAGGTCGAAGAGATCGGCGCCGTGCTGGGTATCGTCGAAGGCGTAGCTGGTGGTCTGATAGATGGGGGTGGCGACCGCCTTGGTGGTCGGGTCGGGCGCAAAACCGGCGTGAATCGCAAGGGTCTCGATCTTCAATGGTGTCTCCTGATGGTGGTGTCGTTCTAGTGGCCAAGGCGATCGCATGACCCCGAGCCCTGGCTTTCGTTGTGGTCTTTTCGCCTTTGCAATCCCGTTTCCCGGATTCGGACACAAGGGTTGTCGCGGCGCCCTATCCTCCCGGCCGAGCAACATTCGCGGCAAGGTCAACGATGGTATCCATCAACTCCGAAGCTGTCGATCGATGCAGAAGCGCAAAGGTCATCCCTCGATTCAGCGGCTTCTGTTAGATTTAGCGGGTCGGCTGCGGCGATTCGGTCAACGAAAACACAACAACGACGGAGGATGGGCAAGATGTTCGAGATCAAGCATCGCGAGACTGGACAGGTCCTCGAAAGGATCGACGCGGACACCCTTGCAGGCGCGGACCTGCGTGACATGCACTTGAACGGCGCAGATCTGCGCGGCGCCGACCTCTCGAGCGCCAACCTCGAGTCGAGCGATCTGGTCGGCGCCTTGCTGAGCGGCGCACGGCTGATCGACGCCATTCTGGTCGCGACCGATCTCACCGACGCCGACCTCGGCGGCGCCGATCTGACGCAGGCCCACCTGGGCGCGGAGCGGCCCTCGCGTGCGGCGACACTGAACGGCGCGAACCTCTCGAAGGCCAACCTCGAGCGCGCCGATCTGCGACATGCCGACGTCAGACGCGCCGACCTGCGAGGCGCCAACCTGGCCCATGCGGATATGCGCGATACGGACTTTCAGGGCAGCGATCTGTGTCACGTGGTCGCTCCCAAGGCGCTCTTTATCCGCGCCAACCTGCGCGAGGCCAATCTCTGCGGTGCGGACCTGCGCGACTGTCACCTCAACGACGCGAATCTTGCGGGCGCCAGCATGCACGAGGCCGACCTGACCAGCGCCCTGCCCGGCGGATTCACGGTCATCAATCTGGCCAACTTCGAGGGTGCCGATCTGCGCGGATCCAAGCTGCGCAGCGTGTCGGCTCAAGAGACCAATTTCCGCAACGCCAACCTCACCGACGTCGACCTGACCAACGCGGTGCTGGGGGGTGCAATCCTGCGCCGCGCCGACGTCACCAACGCCGATTTCTCGGGCGTCGAGCTGGCGAGCGTGACGATGGAGTTCGCCAATTTTTCCAAGGCACGCAACGCAGTTTATCCTTCTTATAAGAAGAATCTGCGATAACCTGCTGTACTTGATTGAATCCCGGCGTCCGCTCGGATTGCCGGCCTGGACGATCGCGCCTGAGTCTCCGCCGCGTTCGCGTTCCGGCGGTCGGGCTCGTTCATAAATCCGGCCAGAGCGGCACGTGGCGCGGAGCGCCAAGAGAAGCGTGACACCGCCGGAGCGGTGTCACGAGGGCTCCAATGGGTTGGGTGGCCGGGCTCGTGAACAAGGCCCGGCAGTCGAAGCAGGACTAGCGACGAATGGGGCAGCGCGCGGAGGGAGTCTGCTCCGCCGATGTCGTTCCGCTTTGGGACGCGGCATCCTCCGGTTCCGGCGGGAGACGGATCAACTGCACGGACGCAACCCCGAGCGCCGATTTCAATGCCTCCAGCTGCGCCGCGAGCCCTGCGTCGGGGTCCGCGGGCAAGGTCCAGCGCCGACGGTCTCTGATCAGGATGCGATCGGAACCGCAATCGTCCTTCATCGTGAAGACGTCCCAATCCCGCGGATGGATCAAGCCGTTGAACCAGCCCGTTGCGTAGGGCACCTCGACGGGGACGCCGTCTTGCTCGGTCAGGGTGTTGCGGAATGCGATCCCCTTGGCATGGGCCGCGGCATAAAGTGGGTAGAACACCTGCCCTTCGATGTAGACGGCCGGTTGACCTGAATCGCACGCAAAGGCGGCCGCGATCTCGGGACGCATTCCCCCGGTGTGGGCCTCGCCGACGGGATCGGTCGCGTGGGCACGGAAGAGCCCGAACAGGGCGAATCCGACCACCGCGAGGCTGAACACCTGCTGCAGGCGAGGGGAGCGCAGACGCGACCAGACGAGATCGAGCGCCAAGACGATGATCACCAGATAGAGCGGCAACAGCATCGCTTGATGCCGCATGAGTCCACCGAACGGATAGGCACCGACGACCCCCGCCGCAAAGACCAGGAGGGTCGCAATCACGGCCGTCAGCACCATCAGCACCCGCGCGCCCTGTCGCCGCCATAGGGCGGCAACCAGCACGACGGCAGCAGCCGTCCAGAACAATGCCACGGCGACTATCTGCCCCGGATCGGTCGCGGGAAACTGCGGGGTCAGCCAGGCGGCGTTGCCGACCAGACCGCACCAGGCGAACTGCAGAATCGAATCGCCTTCGCACAGGGTGAAGGACTCCAGATGCATCGGCGCCACGGCCCCGCGACCGCGTCCGTACCCGAGTGCAAACCACAAGAGCACCGAGACTGCGCCGATGACGAGGACAATGAAGGCGGTCCAATCCAGAAAGCGCCAAGTCCGAATCCATTCAAGCGGGCGAAAAAAGCGACGTCCGGCCCGCACGGCCCACAGCGACGCCAGTGCCAAGATCAAACCGAGCGTGACGAAGAGTGCCGAGTAGATGAAGGCAAAAGCGATGGTCAGCGCCAACGCGGCCATCAGCGGCTGCGGTTCGGGCGTGACCCCGAGACCGTTCGCGCCCGAGGCGTTTCGCGGGACGAGCGTCGTCGCCGCGAGCAGACCGATGACCAAAAACAGCAGTCCGAAGCTGTAGGAGCGCACCGAGACGGCAAGCTCGAGGAAGGCGAAGCTCGTGATCAGCAAGACCACCCCGAGCAAGGCCATCTCCGGGACGACACGCAGACGCCGCAGCAGCAGGTACCAGAGCGGAACGGTCGCGACGGCGGACAAGACCGACGGCAGCCTGAACCAGAAGGGATCCGAGCCGAAACGTGCCATCGGCATGAGCAGGAGATGGTGCAGCGGCGGATGGGCATCGACGATGCCCTCCTCCAGTGCCTTGGTCCAAGGCGCGAGCGTGCTCAGGTAGAGGTGCCAAGCCTCGTCGTAGCCCCAGCGTGGATCGAGCGCAAAGAGCAGCCCGATCCCGAGTGTCGCAAGGGTCAAGAGGACGAGCGTGAGGGTGGACTCGCGCCCCGACATCACATCCGGGGGCCTGGTCGCGTGCGAAAGCTTGGAGGTGGACATTGATCTCTCGGCCGCGCAGGAATCAACCACACCTGCGCCGGCACCCTTTGGTTATCGTTTAGGAATCCGCTGCCTGAATCCTCTCGGCGCGCAACGGAGCTGTCCGCGCGAGTGCGTCGGCACCCTGCGGACAACGCGGCTCGTCCGCAAGTCGGCTCAATCGAGCGAGCGATAATAATCCATCAGGATCTGCGCGACCTCCGGTCGCGAGAACTCGGGCGGCGGAGCGATCCCGTTGCCGAGCATCTCTCGCACCTTGGTTCCGGACAGCAGGACGAAGTCTTCCTTGCTGTGATCCGGCGCCTCGGACATCATCACAACCCGGTTAAGCTTTTTCGAGTAAGCGGTATGATCTGCCTTGAAGATCTCGATCTGCAGGGCGTCTGCGGGAACCTCTTCGTCGAAGATCGTCTGGGCATCGAAGGCGCCGTAGTAATCGCCGACACCGGCATGATCACGGCCGATGATGAAGTGGGTCGCACCCATGTTCTGCCTGAAGTAGGCATGCAGCACCGCCTCGCGCGGCCCGGCATAGAGCATATCGAATCCGTATCCCGTGACCATGGCGCTGTTGGGCGGGAAATAGAGCTCGACCATCTTGCGGATCGCCGCATCCCGGACGGGTGCCGGGATGTCGCCGGGCTTGAGCTTACCGAGCAGCATGTGGATCACCAGGCCGTCGCAGTCGAGCCGCTTCATGGCCATGTGACACAGCTCCTCGTGGGCGAGGTGCATGGGGTTGCGGGTCTGGAAGGCGACGACGCGCTTCCAACCACGCTCGGCGATCTCGTTGCGGATCTCCACGGCGGTGCGGAAGGTGTCCGGGAAGTCGTCCTGAAAGTAGGAGAAATGCAGAACCTGGATGGGTCCCGAAACCGCAAACCGGCCCTGGCTGTTGAAGGTCTGTACACCCGGGTGCTCCGGATCCGCAGTGCGGTAGACCTTTTCCGTCATGAGCGCCATCTGCGCGTCGCTCACCTGCTCGATCGCCTCGACATCCATCACGGCGAGGACCGGATTGCCCTCGACATTGGGGTCACGCAAGGCGATCCGACCGGCACCGGCGATGCCGTTGGCGCTCTCGAGCAGGCAGAGTACGGGGACCGGGAAGAAGAGACCGTCGGTCGTGCGCATCCCCTCCGCCACGGCAATGGCGTCTGCGACGCTCATAAAGCCGGGCAGCGGACTGAAATACCCGCCACCCAACATCACGGCATTGGCGGCCGCCTGCGAGCTGATGATGACCGAGGGCAGCGTCTCGGCCTCGCGCATCAATGCGTGGTGGGCATCCGGATCGTAGACGAACAAGGGCTTCAAAGCTTCGGAACCGACTGGGTTGATCATCTTCTCTTGCCTCTCATGGTGGGGCCCATCGCGCGCCTGTCGATGTTCGACCGAGGAGGACGATGAGACGACTGAGGGAACTGCGTTCTTGTCGGGCGTCGTCGGGGTTCGTGTGCGAGGCCGGCTCGCATCTTACCGGACGCGACCGTATTTCGGCCGGCAGTCATGGCGCGGAAACCCGATCCGCTCGCGGCGCGCGTACCGGGACGACCGACCCGCTCCACCGATCGCTAAAACCATACCACGGACCTTGAAACCCCTTGCCCAGAGGATCTTTATGCAACGAACAAATTCTCTTGCACTCGAGTCGACGCCGGTAGGCGTCGATTGCGCTAGACTTGCGCCCCGCGCGGACGGGCCCATTTTCCGCCACGAGCAATCGACCGAAACCCGGAAAACAGACATCGCGAAGGATACCCCGACCATGCCCTACTTCGTTTACAAGATCTCGCCGCCGCTGCAGCTGGAATACGTCGACACCATCGAATGCTATCAAGACGCGCGCACACTGGTGCGCCGCCGCCGCGAGGAAGAAGGTACGGGGAGCGGGGTCCAGTACCGACTCGTCTTCGCACGCCAACAAGGCGAGGCGGAAAAACTGCTCTCGACGCCGCGCGACGATCGCGTCATCGGCGAGGACTAGCCCGCACCGGACGCCGACTCGGACCTGCGGCCGGCAGTCTCGCCCGGATCTCAGCGAACCGACATGACCACGCCGGTGCCGACGTCCTTCTCCGCCCAGAGAAACTGACGCACCTTGCGCACGTAAGCCTGTGTTTCCGCATAAGGCGGGATCTTGCGCCCGTGCTTGATCACGGCACCCTCGCCCGCGTTGTAGCCGGCCAGGGCAAGCTCGAGATCCCAATCGAACATGTCCATCAGATCGCGCAGATAAGCCGTCCCGCCGCGGATATTCTCGACCGGATTGAAGCTGTCGGTGACCCCGTATCGGGCCGCCGTCCCGGGCATCAACTGCATTAAGCCTTGCGCCCCGGCCCGCGACACGGCGTTGGGATTGTAGGCCGATTCGGCCCGCACGACGGCATGGATCAATGCAGGGGACAGGCCGTAGCGGCGCGCGTTTGCAGCGATCAGCGTCTCGTAGGTCGCGCGGCGCGTCGCAAGCGATCCGGTGATGGGCGCCGCCTTCTTCAATGGCGTTTTGCGCTGGTCGAGGCCGGCCGACTTCGCCTTGTTCTCGCGAACCAGCTTCTTGGAGGCGCGTTGCCACTCGAGCCGATACTGACTCCCCTTCATGGGAGCGTCGGTGAAGTACACCTTCCCCGCGGCATCGACGTACTTGTAGACATCGGCCCGAGCGGCGCTCGCCGCGCAGCAGGCCAAAAGGACCACGAAGGTCAGCACGTATCCTCGCATCTCTTCCCCCCGTCGAATGACCGGACACGACAGCACACCGGCTCGCTGCCTCCGACGAATCGACCTCGATCCTTGTTCTGGAACCAATCCGATCCGATGCGTGCGAGCATGGCGCCCCGCATCGGGATCCCCCAGCTGTCGCGGCAAAGGTCTCGGCCAGACCGTCACGCAGCCAAGCGCGGCCCGACCGCCGTCATCCTAGTGCAGGATGGCCGTGCACGTCAGCCCCGCCCCGCTCGACGGCAGAAGAACACGCCGGCGATTCGCCGCACCGATGCACCCGAAACAACACGTCGCAGCATGAGCATAGACCAATTGAAGGCCAATGCACACGAGCACGGAGAGTCGATGGCGCGAGCCCGGAACACGGCTCGAAAAGTCCGCGAATCCGGTCAAAAGACGCCTTTCGTGCCGAATCAGGTGATCTGTTAACTCATAAAAAAATAAATATTTTCAACAGACTCTTATCATTGTTATCTTTTGCAAAGACTTAAGTTACGATTCGCATCGACAACCATGACAAATTTCTATTGCTTTTCCCCGATCACTTCCTATACTCTCGCCTTGCCGAAAGGCGAAAACGTCCAATGTACCGGGGGGAACATGAATCGACGTTATTTTTTAGGCGCTGCCTTGTCTGCCGTCGCCGCACCTGCTTTCGCGAAGAAACCGTCTGAACGCCCGCGCGTTCTTGCATTCAACCACCTGCATACCGACGAGAAGATCGCGGTCACGTATCGCGTCGGGGATCGCTACCAGCGCAGTGCGCTGCAGGAAGTCAATCACTTCTTCCGTGACTTCCGCACCGGCGATCAGGTCGCGATCGATCCTCAACTGCTCGACCTGCTCTACGATGTCAAGATCCACCTCGGCGATGTCGATGCCCGCTTCGACGTCCTCAGCGGATATCGCTCGCCGCGCACGAACAAGATGCTCCGGGAGACCTCCGGCGGCGTCGCAAAAAACAGCCTGCACCTGACCGGTCAGGCCATCGATGTTCGCTTCCCCGACCTTCCGACCCGATACATCCGAGATGCGGCCATCGCGCTCGGTCGTGGCGGCGTCGGCTACTACCGTCGTTCCGACTTCGTCCACCTCGACACAGGTGCCGTCCGGCGCTGGGGCGCCTGACGGGAGCCGTGCATCGCCTGTCCGCGAGCAGCGATACGTTGCTCGCGGACAGGCGATGTCGGACCCTGCGAACCGAACACCCGCCAGTCCCTGGCGAAACCGGTCCCTGGCGAGATACGGATCGGCCCCGAGCTAAACCACGCCCAGAGCAAAGTGCTCACTGTCGCATGGGCTCGACCTTGGGTGCATACACGGCTCTTGGCGGAGACGCGGTTTAGAATCTTATATTTTCTAATACCTTAAACCGCGCCGGATCCGACGATGATCGGAGCCGGCGCGGCCAAGCCCATTCAACAAACTGCGCATACCACACTGGGCGCGGTTTAAGATCACCCGAGCACACGAAACCCGGACGCGAGTCCGGGGACATCGACCTCGGTAACCGCAAGGCGCACTCGATCGTTCAAAGACGGGGTATCGCGCGTGCGTACCCGGGCCTCGAGCGCCAACTCCGGGATCAGCAGCGTCGTGCGTCGCTCGTCGAGATCGACGACGACACCGTCGCCTCGCCACGCCTGATTTTCGCGCAGAAAGACGTGTTTCCAGTGCTGATTGGAAAGCCGCTCGCCGCGTCGAACGGACGCTGCGGCAAGCTCCGCCTGCGCCACGCGTGCGGTGACCTCCTCTTCCGAGAGGCCGGATCGTCCGGTCAGCTCGGCCCTGATCTGCTGGTGCACCAAGAGATCCGAGTAACGGCGCAGCGGGCTCGTCGCGCGGGTATAGATCGGAAGCCCGAGCCCGGCATGCAGATCGGGCACACCCGTCAGGCGGGTCGGCTTGAAGCGTCGGCGACGTGCGTACATGGATGCGAGATCGGTGGCGGTATCGAGTCCCTCGGGTAGCGCCTGAGTCGCGTAGGGGATCGGGATCCCGCGCTCCAGACAAAACCGCCCCGCGGCCACCCCCGCCATGAGCATGGCATCCGTCACCATGGCTCGGCTACCGAGCCGCAGGAGCTGTCGAATCCGCACCTGGCCGTCTTCGACCCGGATGCTCACCTCGGGCAGATCCAACCCGGTCGCACCGTCGGCATGACGACGGGCACGGAAGGGCTCGACCAATGCCCGAATAGCCGCAAAGGGGCCTTCGTCGAGGCGCTCCTCGACCCAGTCATAGCTCAAACGCTCTACGCGAACCCAGGTGCGATGCACCTGGATGTCCCGGATCTCGCCCTGAGCGTCGCACAGCATGCCGAAGGAGAGCGCCGGGGAGATCGGCTTCAGCCCGAGCCCGAGCTCATCCGTGACCTGCGCCGGCAGCATGTTGACCACGCCCTCGGGAAGATACAGGTTCGCCCCGCGCGCCCTCGCCTCGCGCTCGATCTCGGATTCGGCATCGATCAGTGCGGCGACGTCCGCGACATGGACCCAGAGTCGATCGCCGTCCACGCTGATGGCGTCGTCCGGATCTTGATTGCCTTCGTCGTCGATGGCGTAGGCCGCGAGGTGCGTCAGGTCGAGCCGATCCTCCTCGATCAGCGACGGTACAGGCAGGTCGGGATCCCGGGTCGGGACCGCGCAGCGCGCCGGATACGGGTTGTGATTGGTAGGCCAGTAGCCGACCTGCACGAGTGCGCGATGGGCGTTCTCGGGGGTCGGCTGATGACCCAGCGCGGCGAGGATACGGCTGTGCTCGGACTGCCCGTGCGCCAGGCGCTCGATCTCGCCGAGTCGGTCCCGATCCTCGGGGGCCGGCGCAGCGGCGGCCATGCGCTCGAGGAATGCCTGCCAATCGCGCTCCTCCGCCGCCTTGGCCTCGCGCTCCGCACGATCCCGCTCGACGGCCTCGCGGGGCCGCGCCTGGATTTGCTCGGGGGTCCCGCTGAAGGTCAGCCCTTCGGAGACCAACTGCCAGGCTGCCCACGCCGTCGCCGGCGTGAAGGCATCGAACGCCAGCTCGGCAAGATCCTTGAGGTTGGTCTCTGACCCCTCGAGCAGCTCCCAGGCCGCGTGCAGCTCGCCCTCTTGCGGCGCGAGATCGGCCAAGCGATGCAGCGGACCCGGGTGCAGAAGCGCGACATCCTTCGGTCGAACGCGTTTGTGCCCGCCGTCGAGCTCGATCTCGATCTTCTCCCCCACGCTGACGACGCGTGCGGGGCGAACCTTGTAAAGCACCAGGCTATTGACCGGCGGACTGCATTGATATGTCGACAAGCTGCTGTGATCTCCCGTGCATCCATCTCATTCGGCCTTGCGCGGTCGATCCCTGTCGAGCGCGGTTTTCGCGGCACCTTTGGTTATGATACCGGAACCGGCCGCCTCTCGACGCAGCATCGTGCGGCCTCACGGAATTCAGCCCGAGGTAATTCAGCATGCATCCAGTCTGGCGAGACCATCTCACCGCAAGCTCCGCTCGGATCGACGAGGACGGCATCCCCCGTTTCCCTGCCACGGGCGCGGACACGGCCGACGGCTGTCGCCTCTTCGATCTCTCGCATTTCGGGCTCCTCGCCGTAAGGGGCGAGGACGCCTTCGGCTTCCTCCAGGGTCAGCTCAGCAACGATCTGCGCGAACTCTCGGAGAGCCATGTGCAGTGGAGCAGTCACTGCAGCCAGAAGGGTCGCATGCTGGCCAACTTCCTGGTCGCGCGGATCGGCGACACCTTTTATCTCCAACTGCCGACGGAACGCGTCCCGGACCTCCTCAAACGCCTGCGCATGTTCGTGCTGCGCAGCCGCGTGAGCATCGAGGATGCGAGCGACGACCTGGTCCGCATCGCGATCGCCGGCGATTGTGCAGCCGGGGCGGTGAGCGCCTGCGGACTCCCGGTGCCCGAGTCCGAGAACGGTCTCGCCATCGGCGACGGGATCGCCGTGATTCGCCTGCCGGGACCCACGCCGCGCATCGAGATCATCGGCCCGCCCGAGCCGCTGCGCGCGCACTGGGACACACTGCGCGCCCAAGCGACGCCGGCAAACAGCGATGCCTGGACACTCCTCGACATCCGCGCCGGCATCCCGAGCGTCTACAACGAAACGGCCGACACCTTCGTCCCCCAGATGGCCAACATGCAGCTCATCGACGGCGTCAGCTTCCACAAGGGCTGCTACACCGGCCAGGAGGTCGTGGCTCGGATGCAATATCTCGGCAAGCTCAAACGTCGGATGTACATCGGCGAGGTCGAGAGCGATAGCCCCCCGCGACCGGGCGACGCGCTCTTCTCGCCCGAGAGCACCTCGCAGCAAGGCAGCGGAACAGTGGTCGCCGCCAGCGCGGTCGACAAAGGCCGTTATGCGCTGCTCGCGGTCGTGGAGATCAAGGCGGCCGAATCAGGCGAGGTCAAGCTCAGCGAAGACGGCCCGCCGGTGCGGCTCGAGGCCCCGCCCTACGGTTTTCCGGTCGAGGAATGAGCGAGGGCCTCGAGGGTCTTCCGGGGTCGGGGTCGGGCATCTGGCTTCCCGATCCGGCTGCGCTCGGCGTCGAGGAGTGGGTGCTGACCGGGGTCTTATGGCTGAAGCTCGGTGTGGAGGCGATGGGGGCACTGATCATCGGCATCGGCGTGCTCGTCGCGACCTACCAGTTCATCCGCGCCCTGTTCTCGTCCGGCATCAGGGATTACAACCCGATCCGGCTCACGCTGGCGCGCTACCTGGCCTTGGCGCTCGAGTTTCAGGTCGGCGCCGACATCCTGTCCACCGCGGTCGCGCCGAGTTGGGATCAGATCGGCAAGCTCGGCGCCATCGTGGTCATCCGCACGGCACTGAACTATTTCCTGATGCGCGAGATGCAGGAAGAGCACCGGGGGCGGTAGGCTGGACGCGCGAGAGCGACGTCCACCGAGTCTCGCGCCGGCACTGGCGCTGGTGGACTGCGCTGCGCTTGTCCACCCTACGGCGCTTGTCCACCCTACGGCGTTTGTCCACCCTACGGCGCCTGTCCACCCGGCGCCGCTTGTCCACGCTCCCGCGCCGACGCCCCGATCGCCCGACACCGGCGCGGATCGTCGCTATTCGTAAACCCCCGCGGCCAACTCCTTCTCGAGCATGGAGACCTTGAGCTTGAGGTCGTCCCGGGCCGCCTGTTTCGCGGCTACATCGGTGCCGGCGTCGGCGGCCTTGCGGGACTGCACGCTGCTGTCGATCGCGGACACCCGGTCGGCGAGCGCGCGGTTGGCCTTGGTCTCGGCGGCGAGGCTCCGCTTCAGATCGCCCCACGCGGCATCGAGCCGGGCATAGTCGGCTTGCCGGCTGCTCAGCTCGCCCTTCACCTTGGACTGCTCGGCCTGAAGCTCGGAGAGCACCGAGCGGAAGGAGGCGTTCAGACGCTGCTCTTGGTCGAGCGTCGCCTGCATGGCGCGCTGACGCTCGCCGTAGGCGCCGGACGCCAGACATCCGGTGTTCTTGAAGAAATCGCGTGCGGTCGGGTCACACTCGCCCGGCGTCGTGGCACAGCCGGCGATACTTGCCGCCAAAGCGACGGCGCAGGCGACGAGGACGGGGCGCGCGAGCGACACGCCGGCGATTCGAATCGTCTCGATACCCATGATCACTTACCCGGCCACCGGGGATGCGTTGATCTGTTTGTCCATGAGCGCGACCTCCTGCTCCAGTCCCGAAATGCGCTTCTTCAGGACACCGATCTCCTGATCCAGTTGCGCGGTATTGGTCCCCGACTGCCGCTCGAGGTTGGAGATGTCCACCCAGTCCTGCTGCTTGGTCTTGAGCGAATTGATCGTGCTCTGCATCTGATCGCGATTGGCCTTGACCCCGGCGAGATCACGCCGCGCCTGCTCGCTCGAGATGGCCTTGCTGCGATAGGCCGCGTTGACCTGCGCGAGCCGTTTGCGATCGGCCGCGATCACCTCCTCGCTGGTCGCAATCAGGCTCGAGATACGCGCGTTCTCCGCGCGAACGTCCGCGGTCATGGCGGCGATACGCTGCTCGTCGTTCTGATATTGCTGCCGCTTGGATTGCACATAGGCGTTGGCCGCCAGTCCGACGGCACAGCCCGCGGCGGCACCGATCATCATGTTGTTGCTGCGTTTGCCGTCCGACAACATCCCGAGCAAGGCGCCGGCGACCGCGCCGGCCGCGCAGCCTTGGAGCGAGGTCTTGGCGTCGAGCTGGGAGGATTGCTGGCGCATGCGCTGCTCGGCGGGCGTTAATGGTGCGCCTGCGCCGTACCCTCCGCTGCTCGTCGAGGTGGTGGCGCAGCCTGTCTGGACGAGCGCCAGAGCCAGGGTGAAATAGAGAAGGTTCCGACCCGTGCGACTCTCGATCGGCATCTGCGTACTCCGTTGTGTGGTTCCGATGGGTTGCGACCTTGCATGTCCGGGGGTGAGTGTAGACCGAAACGAGGCCCTCCGCGTGCCGGCGTGGCATTCCCGAATCAGCGCAGTGCGCGACACCCTTGAAACCAATCCACGCGTGCGACCGCACCCGAGCGCGCATAGTCGACGACCTGCGCATGGAATCGCTCGGGATAAACCGCCAGCTCCCCGTAGCCCCGCGTCGCGAGCTCGTCGGTCAAACCACCGAGCTCGGCGGCGAGCACGGCCAGATCGTCCGGATAGGTCTGCGCGGTGCGCACGATCGAGTCGGCATAGACACCGATGTTCGCATCCAGCACCGCATCGTCGCGCGCCAGATCCTCGGCGAGGCGACGACAGCGCGGATGCTCGGCGTCCTCGTTCTCTTTGCAGAGGTCGAAGCGCCGGCGAAGCAGGTCGATGTTGTAACCCTCGACCGAGAGCTTCTCGCACAGCAGTCCACCGAAGCGCAGGGCCTCGCGGGCACTGCGCGCGCGCTGCTCGTAGAGCCGCTGGTTCGTCCCGGCGACGACACTGCGCAGCCGCTCCAGGCGCTGCTTCATCTCGGGCTCGCCGCTCGCCCGGGCGAGTGCGGTCAGCTCCAACACCGGGTCCTCGAAGGGACGATCCGACAGCACCGGACGCGGCGGCGGTGGCGTCTCTTGCGGGCGTGCGACATCGCTGCCGAGCCGCTCCCAGGCGACGCGCACGGCGTCGATGCGCTCGTTGGAGGTCAACACAGGGGCCGCGAGCAGGAGGCGGAAACCCGTGTCGGCCGTCCCCACGGCACCGCGATCGTCGTAAAAGGGGACCTCGCGCCGCAGCGAGCTGCGCAGATCCTCCGCGCTGGAATGGAGACTGCCGCCGCGCACCACCGCCGCGCCGGCCTGACCGTGGCGACGCTCCACCCGGTGCAGCCGAAAGGGGTCGAGGACATACTCCTCGAGGTTTCCGATGATATCGTGCAGGCCGAGCGGGTTCGCGCCGAGCACGCCGATCGGACGCACCTGCCCCTGTGCGTTCTCGTTGAACCAGGCATGCCGCGCAGGCCCGTCCGGCATCGGATAAAGCATCTCGCGGAACACGGCCGGGCTGACCCGATCGCCCCCCCTCGCCGAATACTCCCACTCCGCCTCGGTCGGCAGGCGCACGAAGGCAGGCACGCCGTCGGCGCGCGGCAGACAAGGCGTCGCGGTCGCGTCGCACTCCGCGATCGCCTCGGCCTGCGCACGCAGCCAGAGCGAATACCGATGCGCAAAGTCGAGCGCATCGTGCCAACCGACACCGCCCTTGGGGAGTCGCGCCGTCGCGCCCTTGCCCGGCTCTGGACAGGCGGCACCGGACGCGGCCGCAAGGACCGTGTCGTATTGCAGCGCGGTCACCTCGTATTTGCCGATCAGGAAACGGCGCCGCTCGCCGTCCGGTGCCTCGAAGCTGCCGGCGAGATGATCGAGATAGCGATGCTCGGCATAGCCCTGGCTTTCGGTCTCGCTGCCGAGCTCCACCTCGGTATCGGCGAGCGGGCCGGTGCCCGCCGTGCCGACCGGGCGGAAGGCCATGGCGCCGCCGCACGGCAGCGGGACGACGACGTCCTCCGGCGCGGGCTTGGGGTTGTAGAGGGGCTCGGGCCAGGTCACCGCGACCTCGGCAACGCCGTGTGCAGCAAAGCTACACAGCATGACCGCGACCGGTAGAACCATGCCGGACTTGCGGCCTCGACATCGACCGGAGCTGTCTTGCCCCTGGCATAGAAGGGCTCTCACGGAGACACGGAGATCACGGAGGAGCAGCAAGGACAGGGCTACAAGGCGGTCGCGTATCGAATCTCCGTGATCTCCGTGTCTCCGTGAGAGATTCGAAAGCACCGATCGGCCCTGCCCCGTCTGCCCGACACGTCCGCTCCGACCCTTTCGCCCCGCCTCATCGTATGGCTTCACGCAAACCCTCCGCCGGACTCACGCGCCCGGCCCGTATTGCCCCGGCCGTCGATGCGACCAGGGCCACCAGCATGAGCAACCCGGCTGCAAGACCCAGGTCCGCGATGCCGAGTCGGGTCAAATAACCCCCGCCGGCCAGATTCTCGCCCATGACGGCATCGAACGCATGTGCGCCGATCAGATAGCCGGCACCGGCGAAGAGCAGACCGAGCCCGGCGATGAGCGATCCTTGGATCACCGGCAGCGCCGCGACCGCACCGGGTCCGAACCCGAACAAGCGCAGCAACGCCAACTGACGACGCTTGCGCTCCACGCCCACCCAGAGCGCACCGCCCAGGGCCAGCGCACAGCCCGCCCCGCCGATCAGCGCGATGACGCGAAACAGGAACGACAGGGTGCGATCCACGGCCTGCACCGATGCAATGCGCTCGGCTTGGGTGCGGACCTCGATCCCCTCGGCGCTCACCGCCGCGGCGAGCGGGCCGACCTGCTCCAGCCCGGTCGCATAGAGCCGGGCGTTGGCGAAGCGCGTCTGGCGCTCCGCGTAACCGCTCGGGACGACGCCGTCGGGCGGCACATCCAGTGTGCCGTCGCGGTAGTCCTCGGCGGCGACCAGAAGGTCCAGGCTGGTGAAGAGTGCGTCGCGCGAGAAGCGCGCCTCCGGCACGATGCCGATCACCGAGAGCGGCAGACGCAGGTGCTCGGAGACGCCGTCGCGGGTACGCTTGACGACGGCAACCACGGTCGCGGGATCGGCCTGTGTCGGCGCGCCCTCCTCCGCCCCGGATACAGGTGCGCCCGACACCGGCTCGGCGGACATCAGGCCCAGCCGACGCGCCAGGGTTGCGGTCGCCAGGACCTCGCCGGGATGGCTCGGCAGCGCGGTACCCGGCGGCAGCAGCGGATCGCCGAGCGCGGTCGGGATCACCTCGACCGCCGGCAGAAGACGCCGCGCCGGATCGAGCAGATCGACGCTTGCGTTGATGGTTCGGGTCTTGGGGATCAGGAAGGCGACGTCGGGCCGCGCCGCGATCTCGGCGAGCCAGTCGCGATCCAGCCGGGCGCTGCCGTAGATGACCACCTCCAGGTTGCGCGGGTCGCGGAGCAGGGTCTCGCGCAGGGTCTCGACAACACCGTTTTTGAGTCCGAGCAACAGGAGCAACGGGGCCAGGATCGCGGCGACCGTCAGCACGAAGACCAACGTGGTATGGCGGTCGTGGCGCAGATCCTTCCAGGCCAGAGTCCAGACCTCCGCTGCGGCAGGGCCGAAGGACGAACGCGCTTTGGTCAATGCAGTCATTGGACGATGATCGAAACGCACTGTGGGTCGGGCTTCAGCCCGACAAACGCCCCGAGGTGGGAAGGCTCGGCCTTGTCGGACTGAAGTCCGACCCACACCACGTCGGACTGAAGTCCGACCCACATCGCCCCGTTCATGGTGCGTCCTCGAAGCAGGAGCCGAGCCGGTCGGGCGCCTCGAGCGGACGCGCCCGGATCTCCCGCAGCCCGAGGGCACGCACACGCCCCTGCTCGTGTGTCGCGATCACCACCGAGGCACCGCTCTCGATAGCCAGATCGCGCAGCAGACCCAGCACCCGGTCCGCAAGTCGCGGGTCGAGCGCCGAGGAAGGCTCGTCGGCCAACACCAGGGCGGGACCGTGGGCCAACGCACGCCCGATCGAGACGCGCTGCTGCTGACCGACCGAGAGCTGCGCCGGCCGCCGGTCCAACAACGCACCGATCTCGAGCGCCTTCACCAGGTGTGCGATGCGGTCGTCTTCGGTCGGCAACCCGAGCAGACGGCGATTGATGCCGATGTTCTCGCGCACGGTGAGGAAGGGCAGGAGTCCGCCGGTCTGCATCACGAATCCGATCGACCGGGCACGCATTCGCGCCAGTGCGCCCTCGGCGCGAGCGCGCCACAACGCAGCCACATCCACCGGCGCCGCCGCGTGCCAGCAAAAGTGCGCGCCCTCGAGCGGCGGCGCTGCAAGTCCGAGCAGCTCGAGCACCGTGCTCTTACCACTGCCGCTCTCGCCGGTGATGGCCAGGGTCTCGCCGCGGCTAATCCTCAAGCTCGGCACACTGACCTCGAACGCCCCCCGACCGTGTCCGTAGCGGAAGCCCAGTCCAGTCGCCTCGATCAGCGGGTGTGCGTTCGGCGCATCGAGCACGGCGGGCGGCAACGCCCGGTCGGGCCGTTTCTCCAATGGCGCCATCCGCGGACCCATCAGGGCAGATCGCGCAGCGGCACCGGATAGACCCACTCACCGGCCGGGCTGCCCTCGGCGAGGCTCACCCAGCGATCCGTGTCGGCGTTGTAGCGCTCGTAGAGCTTGATCTTGCCCTTGAGCCGGCTGACGAACTCGAACTGACGCTGCGTGCCCCAGCGCGACCAGGTGTCTTGATCCAGCGTCATGACGTCGCTCTTGTACGGCAAGCCTTCCAGATACTCCCCGAGCAGGCCGAGGTCCGCCAGCTTGGTCGCCTGCGGGCTGGCTGCAAGCGCCGGGTCACGTCCGTACTGGGCCGCGATGGAGCGCAGGCTGTCGAAAAAGGCGTCGGGTTTCAACATCCCGGCATCGGCGGCATCGACGATCTGTTTCAAGATCCCGTGCAGGTCGCTCAATTGGTCCTTGGTGATCAGCACACGCTCGTCGACCGTCCGCACCGTGGGGTCGGCAAGATCGCTGTCGCTGATCCAGCCCTCGAAGACCGACGGGGCGCGAGTGCCCTCCTCCCGGCCCAAATAAGCGAGCTGCATGGCATGGCCGAGCGCACGCGTTGCCTCGCGCAGCGCGGCGGTCTGCGGATCCTCCGCGACGGCAGAGCTCGCCGGCGCGGTCTCGGGGCGGGCGATGGCGGTAGCGGTACGCGCGCTGCCCGCCGCGAGCTCGCCGCGTGCAGACGCCTCGATGCTCTCGATCACCGTATCGGACAGTGCGGAGACCGCCTTGCCGAGTGCCGCGGCAGAGCCGTCCTGTACCGAGAAGTAGAGGCTGCGCTGGATCGCGGCGTTGTTCGCCAGGGTCCGATACTGGGCCTCGGCCGCAGCGTGATTGGCCTTGCCGAGCGCGGTCTTCAGATGCAGCACCATCAGCGCAACGCCCTTCTCGGCCGCCTCGGAACGCACCTGTTCGGCATGCAGCCCCGTGCTGGAGGCGTCGCCTTCGAGTGCGCCGGCATCCGTGATCAGCACGGCATAGCGGGCACCGAAGCGATTCCAGGGGATCTCTTCCAACGCCGTGATCACGCCCGCGTAAGGGTCCTCGTCGAAGCGGTCGGTCGAGACCTTCGCCTCGGTGACCTTGGCGGCGCGGGTGAGGAACTCGAGCCCGGAGGAGACCTCCGCCGGGTCGACGAACATCCGCGCGACATACTCGAGTGATTTGGCCTTAGCTGGATCGGCGGTCGGTGCGCGGAAGGCGACGAGACCGAATGCGACCTTATCGAGAAGCCCGGAGCCTTCGATGCGCTTGTAGACCTGCTCCGCCGCCGCACGCGCCTCGTCGATGTAGCGCTGCATCGAGACCGTCGAGTCGATGATGAAGACCACCGCGGCGCGGAAGCTGCCGAGCTGGGTCACCGGCTCGGCGCGCTCGTCCGGGGGCGGCGTGCTCGTCGGTGCCGCCGTCTCCGTGACCGAGGCCACCTTCAGGCCGCGCATCAGATGACCCGAGTCGCTGAAGACCTCCTCGAAGTCCAGGATGGGCAGTAGATAAAAGCGCGAGTTGATGTCGACGAAGCGATCCGGCTCGATCGCGACCACACGCGGATCACGCCCGCCCTCGGCGATCTCGCGGGTCAGCGGCCCGACCTCGGCGGCCGGATCCGGCAACGCCAGCAGCCCGTTCAGCGAATCCCAGGAATCATAGAAGAGGGCGCGCTCCCGCGCGGCGCCGGGATTCGTAAACGCCAGCGCCATCTGCTGGAGCCAGGGCACCGTGTCGTCGGCACGCAGCCAGCCGCTGACCTTGCCCTTGGTGTCGACCCCCACCTCGAGCCAGCGCTGCCCGTCGCGCTCGGTCTCGGCATAGACGTAGAAGCGCGAAAAGGCATCGACGAGACGCCCGGCATCGCTGCCCGGCTGCTCGGCGAGCATCGCCCCCGGACGGGTCAGTACCCGCTGAAAGAGCGTCTTCTTCCCGGCCTGCAGCAAGGGGGCGCGATCGGTCGGCGGCTCGGCAAAGACCGGCACCGTAGCCAGGACCACCGCGCCCAGCAGCAGCCAAACAACCAACCATCTCTTCAGGTGCATTCCAGTCATCCCGGCTCCTGTCGTTGCCATGCTCGGAGAGCTCATTCCGCGACGCGGAAACGTCGATGAACCGATTCGTGTCGATAGAGTGCGCAGCATATCCAGCATCGGCCTTGATCGGAACTCCGCTTATGAAACCCGGGACTCGCGACATCCGCTCCGCGGTGTCACGCATGCGCCGTGCAGCCTTGAAAGCGACGGGTAAGACCCGCCGTGGTTCTGCCGTCGAGACGACCCATCCGCCGATACCGGAAACCTCCGTCGGAAACACATCGGCTCACCCGGAACCCGGTTTAGAATCAGCACCAATCGACAGCACGGGAGCCCGCGATGACCCCCTCGGTTCGTATCCTGACATTGGTCTACGAGACGCCACCCGCGGAGGCCTTGCCGCCGGATCATCCCTGGCAGCGATTCGACGCACTCGGCCGGACCCTGAGACGTCATCTTCCGGGCGCAACGGCCGCCGTCTTCGCCCGTCCCGAGATCGCCCTCGACGGCTCGGGTACGGTCACCTGGACCAGCGCGCTGGCCGGACAACCGCGGCCTTTGCTGGACCTACCCGACGAGGCGCAGGCGGCGGCGCGTCGTGTCCTCGCCGATCACCTGAACGCGATCTCACATCTCGCCGAGGAGCTGGCGCGCCGCGAGCCGGACGATCCCGAGCCCGCGCAGCTCCTGAAGCGCGCCATCGTCTACCCGGGCGACGAGGCGGTCTATGTGATCGGCGGCGCCCCGGTCCTGATCTCCTGGGGCGGCACCGACCCCGGCCGCCCGCCGCGCGGGGCCGGTGCGCCCGATCCCGCGACCGTACCGGCCCCGCGGCGCCGACCGGCGTGGATCCTGCCGGTCCTGGGGCTGATCGCACTCGCAACCCTGGGACTCGGGCTCGGCCTGGGCGTCTGGCTTTGGCAGTTGCAGGAGACCGAGCAGGGCTTGCGCGAGGATCTCGCCGTCGCCTTGGCCAACCACTGCGATCCGGTCGCGCCGCTCGTGGAGCTGGCCTCCCGCCTGGACCGGATCGATCGGGAGGACGCGCGCTACGCAGACATCCGCATGGCGGTCCTCACCGAGATCGGGATCTGCGAGGAGGCCGCGCTCTTTACCGAACGACTCGCAACCGAGCCGCCCTGCGATCATCTGCCCGCCTTGAACGCCGAGCTTGGCTTCTACGACCTCGAGCGCGAACCCTTCCGCGCCCTGAAGACCGATCTGGACCGGCGGATCTCGGCCTGCACGCGGGTCGATGGACTCGCGCAACGCCTTGATGCGGTCGCCGGCGACTGCCTCGCCGTCGTCGCGTTGGAACGGGAGATCGCGACGCTCGATGAACCCACGCGCGAGCTCACCGTGCTGCGTCTCGGACTCGATCGCGCGATTGCCGCCTGCCGTCTCGCCGAGACACTCGACCCGCGGCTCGCCGAGGCGTCCGAGGACTGCACGGCACTGCGCACCCTGGCGCGCGAGACCGCGTCCGCCTTCGTCGAGCTGGACGCCGGCCGGCTACCCTTGAGCGCGATCCGGGACGCGCTCCAAGACGCACTCGCGCGCTGCGACCTTGCCGATCATCTGGAGGGCGAGCTGGCACGCTCGCAAGACGATTGCCTTGCCCTCGCCGGCCTCGACGAGACCCTGTCGCGCCATAACCGGGAGCGCGAGCCACTCGCTGCCGTGGCCGAGAGGCTCGCCGTCGCGTTGCGCCAGTGCGCCGACCTGAATGACCTGGAGCAGCGCTTCGCCGAGGCCAACGGCGACTGTGACCGGCTACAAGCCCTAGCCGACGGGCTGGAGGGCTACCGAAACAACCTCCGCTTCCTCGACATCCGCACCCGCCTGACACCCGAGCTCCAGGTCTGCAGCGAGGCCGACGCGCTGGAGGAGCAGATCGCGGCCATCGGCGGCGACTGCACCAAGGCCCGCGCGCTGGCCGCACGTCTCGTCGACCAAGGCGACCCGCGCTTCGTCAAGGCGCGCAAGTCACTTGAGGCACCGATCGCCGACTGCGATCGGATCGACCGCTACACCCGACGCCTCGCCGAGGCCGGCGCGGACTGCACCCGCCTCGTCGCCCTGGAACGCGACCTCAAGCGCGAGTCCGCCATGACGCTGCAACCGATCCGGCAAGCACTCGGCGAGCGGATCGGCCCGTGCCGCCCGCCGCCGCCGAAACCCGTCGTCGTCCAAGCGCCGCCGAAGGCCACACCACCAGAGATCAAGATCGGCACCAAACCGACCACCCCACCCCCGCCCCCCCAAGGAAGCGGCTCCTTCGCCATGCGCGGCGACTGCACGGGACGCCTGACCATCGATCCGACCTCAGGTTGGGACGGCGACCGCGTCCGACACATCGTGACCATCGATCCGCCGGCCAGCGAGCGCGTCGCCCGCGTGACCTCCACCAATCCCGGATGCCGCAACTGCGCCCTGCGCAAGATCGGCCGCAACACCTGGCGCGGCGATCTCTTCTACGGGTGCAGCGGTCGCGGCATCGTCCAGGTCTCCTATGCCGCATACGATGCGAGCGGCCGGATGATCTGCAGCGGGAACGGCAGCGACCTGTGTCTCGGGCGACGGCGTCGATAGGGCTCGACGGCGCGATCCGCTAGACCGGCAAGCGCATCAAGAACCGACGACGATGGTGAACCGTCGGCCGATTTCCGCGACCTGAGCGCGTCGCGAGGGTCCTGCCCATCACGCCGAACATCGCATTTCCCGACGGTTATGCCAAGGCGTGCCGGGGTTGCCCGCGCGACGCTGCCGGCAGGTCATCGACCAGGGTCGCATGAGACCCGTCGGGCACGTCCCGAGCGGCGGCCGCGCTCGCGACGGCCAGTGTGGTCATGTTCAGGGTGCGCCGCACGGTGGCCGCGGGGGTCAGGATGCAGGCGGTCGCGGCCGCTCCCATCAGGATCGGACCCACGGTCACACCGCCGCTGGTGGTGGTCTTGAGCACGGTGTAGAGGATGTTGGCGGCATCGAGGTTCGGACAGATCAACAGGTTCGCCGAGCCGGCGAGGGTCGAGTCGGCGAGGTAACGGCTGCGGATGTCTTCTTCCAACGCGGCGTCGCCGTGCAGCTCACCGTCGCATTCGATCTCGGGGTGGCTGGCCACGAACAGGTCACGCGCCAGACGCATCTTCCTGGCCGAGGCACGCTTGGATGAGCCGAAGCTCGAGTGCGAGAGAAAGGCCACCTTCGCAGGCAAGCCGAAGCGCTGGATCTCCTGTACGGCCATCCATGCAATATCGGCCAGCTGTTCCGCGCCGGGGTCTTCGTTCACGTAGGTGTCGGCAATGAAGAGCGGCCCGCCGCGCTCCGTCATCAGCGCGTTGAGGGCCGCGTAATTGCTCACGCCGGGTCGCAGCCCGATGATGCTGTGGATACGCTCGAGGTGGGTCTCGTAGCTACCCGCCAGGCCGCAGATCATGGCATCGGCGTGGCCCAGCGCGACCATCAGCGAGCCGATGATGGTGTTGGAGCGACGCACTGCCGCCGCGGCGACCTCGGGCGTAACCCCGTTGCGGCCCATGAGCCGGTGGTAGTGATCCCGATACTGGTTGAAGCGCGGATCCTGCTCGGGATTGACGTTCTCGACGTCCTCCCCGAGCCGCATACGTAGGCCGGCCTTCTCGATATGGGCCTGGATCACGGCGGGGCGTCCGATCAGGATGGGCCGAGCGAGGCGATCGTCGAGCGCGATCTGGGCGGCCCGCAGGGCACGTTCGTCCTCGCCGTCGGCAAAGGCCACGCGCTTTCTGTCCTCGGGCAGGGCCTTGGCGGCATTGATGACCGGGCGCATCAGGATGCCGGTCTGGTACACGAAGAGCGTCAGGCTGTCTCTGTAGGCCTGCATGTCGGCAATGGGGCGCGTGGCGACCCCCGAGTCGGCGGCGGCTTGGGCCACGGCGGGCGCGATGCGCAGGATCAGGCGCGTGTCGAAGGGCTTGGGGATCAGATAGTCGGGGCCGAAGCTCAGATCCTGTCCGGCGTATGCCGTCGCCACCTCGGCGCTGGTCTCGCTCTTGGCCAGATCGGCGATCTGGCGAACGCAGGCAAGCTTCATCTCCGCGGTGATCTTGGTCGCGCCGCAGTCGAGTGCGCCGCGAAAGATATAGGGAAAGCACAGGACGTTGTTGACCTGATTAGGGTAATCCGAGCGGCCGGTGGCGATGATGCAGTCGGGCCGCGCGAGCTTGGCCAGCTCGGGGCGGATCTCCGGCTCCGGGTTGGCCAGGGCGAGGATGATGGGCCGATCGGCCATGCTCTTCACCATCTCCACGGTCAGCACGCCCGGCGCGGAGCAGCCGAGGAAGACGTCTGCGCCTTCGACCACGTCGGCAAGGGTGCGCGCGTCGGTCTGCTGCGCATAGCGCGCCTTGGAGGCGTCGAATCCGCCCGGACGGCCCTCGTAGATCACGCCCTTGGAATCGACCATGAAGACGTGCTCGCGCCGCATGCCCAAACCGACCATCACGTCGACGCAGGCGAGTGCTGCCGCGCCGGCACCCGAGACGGCGAGTTTCACGGTATCGATGGCCTTGCCGACCAGCTCCAAGGCGTTCAACAGCGCGGCACTCGAGATGATGGCGGTGCCGTGCTGATCGTCATGGAACACCGGAATGTTCATGCGCTTGCTGAGCTCGCGCTCGATGTAGAAGCACTCCGGAGCCTTGATGTCCTCCAGATTGATACCGCCCAGCGTCGGTTCGAGCGCAGCGATTATTTCAACCAATTTGTCCGGGTCACGCTCGGCAAGCTCGATGTCGAAGACATCGATGCCCGCGAACTTCTTGAACAGGCAACCCTTTCCCTCCATAACGGGCTTGCCGGCCAACGGACCGATGTCCCCTAAACCGAGCACGGCCGTGCCGTTGGTCACCACACCCACCAGATTCCCGCGCGCGGTGTACTCCGCAGCCAGCGCAGGGTCGGCCTGGATATCGAGGCAGGGATAGGCGACTCCCGGCGAGTAGGCCAGCGAGAGATCGCGCTGATTCGACAGTGGCTTGGAGGGCGTGACGGCGATCTTGCCGCGACTTGGGCTGCGGTGATATTCCCGAGCGGCCTCGCGTAATGCCTGCTCGGCAGTGGACAGAGTCGATGTCATTGGAGTGCAAAGGTTCCGTGGTTGATGGGCGCGGTTTAAGCCGGCAGGAAGTCGTCCGCGAGGATCTGCTCGATGGTCCATGGGCAGTCGTCCGGGAAGGCACCCATTCCCGTTTCGTCGATCGCGAGCGTGACCGCATCGGCCCAGATCGCCCCCTGCCACTCGGTGTCGGCGAGTCTCGGCTTCAAGCTCGGCACCTGTTTGAGATGAAACGCCAGGGCTTTGCGCTGCTCCTTGAGCGTTCTCCGCCAACTGTTGCTTTGGCGCTCGGGCCGATACTGCCATTTGATGAGATGCGCAAGCAGCACGGCCATGCGGCTCGCCAACTCACGTTGTTCGCTCTTTCCCACGTCTTCGATTTCCTCGGCGATGTGCTCCAGATCAAGCTGATCAAGCCGACCCGCGCGGATCAGGCGCGCCTGCTCGTTCGCCCAAGCAACAACGTCTGCGTCATAGCTGATGGTTGTCATCGTTCTTCCCACTCGAAGCCCCACTCGATGTCCTGTCGCCCAGTATAGACGAGGCATTCACCCGTCCCGAACACACCATGGGAACCGACCGATCGGGCATCGGATCGCGCTCGGCGAAAGGGTGCGAGGCGGGATTCTACCGAACCTATGGCCGGAAAACGGGGCGGGATCTACTCGCCGATGCCGCGATCGCCTATCCTTGCGCGCTCGGCAGGCGCCTCGGGGAGATGCACGGCATGGACACAAACCGATTCGACATCCAATTCAGCGGAGACCTCGTTCCGGGGACCGACGCGCTCGCGGCTCGGCAGCGGATTCAGCATGCGTTCAACCTGTCCGAGGCCGCTGCCGGACAACTCTTCGGCGGCACGCCGGTGACGGTCAGGCGGGGGGTCGACAGCGAGACCGCGGCGCGGTACCAGAGCGCCTTCCGCGAGGCCGGCGCACTGATTCGGATCGTCCCGGCTTCGAGCGAGCGAGCGTCGCAGCCCCTCACTCTGGATCCATTCGGCTGGTCGGGACAGGGGCCGAGCGGGGGGCAGAAACAGGCTCGGCCAAAAACCGCGGTCGACCGCGTGTTTCACTATTTCGAGAAGGCGCTGGCTGCCGTCCTGCTGCTCTTGATCTCGGTTGTCGCCGTGATCGCCGTCATCGAGCTTTGCTTCGTGCTGTACAAGGACATCGTCAGCCAGAAAGGCCTGTTTCTTCTTGACCTGAGCGAGCTGTTCGAGATCTTCGGCATGTTCTTGATCGTGCTGATCGCGATCGAGCTGATGGCGAGCGTCTACATGTACATGATGGACAAGTCCGTGCATGTCGAGATCATGCTGTTGATCGCCATCACGGCGCTGACCCGCAAGGTCGTCGTCTTGGATCTGGAGAGCAAGGGCGACCCGGCACTGTACATGCTGGGTCTGGCCGCGCTCCTGGGCACGCTGGTCGGGGGTTATTACCTGGTGAAGCGGCTCGCCGGACCCGGCGACGGTCATTGACCGAGACCCGATGCCGGCTGCGCGGATCGCGCCGAACACGGCGATGGTCTTCGGGTTGCTCACGGTGGTGACCTCGATGAATCGACAAAAAGCCCTCGGGCCGAAGCACTCCGAGCTCGGGTGTTTTGCCGCCCGGCAAGTATACTGCGGAGCCGGCACCTCGCTGGACCCTGATCCGACCACTCAACCGCCGGTATCCCGTCTTGCCCAGTCCGCAGAGCACCCGCGATACCGAAAGCGCCATGCGTTCCCTTGATCCGCTGCGCAGTCATCGGGTCGGCGACCTTCCGGCGGTCGACCTTTGAACGCGCAGTCCGAGACGCAGGCCCGGCGGATCGGGGTCGGCGTGGTCCTCTCCTGCCTCGCACTGCTTCTCCTGCTGCTTGCTTTGGGTTTCTACGCCCACCCGACAAGCGACGATTTCGACTATGCCTATGTTGCCCGCGAACAGGGCATCCTCGGCGGGGTCGTCCATTTCTATCAGAACTGGAGCGGTCGCTATGCGAGCGCGGCCATCACCCTGGCGTTCGGCCGGTGGGTGGACCTCACGCAGTCCTATTGGATGGTCACCGCGGCGAGCCTCTTAACCCTTTACGCGGCTTTTCTCTATTCCTTCCGAGCACTCTGCCGGTTGCTCGGGATCGGCCGAGCGCTGGTGCTCGGTCATCTCGCCGTCCTGTTCTACATGCTGTTCGTCCCGAGACTCGACACCGCCTTTTACTGGCTGGCCGGGGCCGCGACCTATCAACCGGGTAACGCCTTGTTTCTCGTCTTCGCCGGGGTCTGGGCCGATTATTTCCGCGGACCCGCGTCCCGAGCTCGCGATCTGCGTTTCGGCCTGATCCTGGCCGCGCTCGCGGCGCTGATCGCCGGGATGAACGAAACCATCATGCTGGTGACGGTCGGGCTGTCGGCAGCAATGGCCCTGGTCGTGCTGCGTTTGCGTGGGCCTCGGGTCGGCGTCTGGCTGCCTCCGTTGATCGTCATTACGGTGCTGGGGGCAATGGCTGCATTCGCTCCCGGTCATGACGTGCGCTTGGGGATCATCGGCGAGGTCGGGAACGAATCGCTGTGGCGCAGCCTGCTGATCTCGGTCTTTCACGCACTCGTGACCACGCTGAAGATGGTCCTGTTTGCCCTGGTTTTCCTTCAGATCGGATTCGTTCGTACCCTTCTTGCCGAAGGTCTCGCGCGCTTCGACGGCATCCTCGGGCGCCTCTCCACGGCGGAGCGGAGCCTGCTCGCGCTGGCCTTTATCGGACTGCTCGTCCTGCTCTTCTTCCCGGCCGCCTGGGCGAAAGGGGCCGAGGCACCCGGACGGGTGCAGAGCGTCAGCGTCCTGCTCGGCACGCTTGCCTTGATCCCGACGATGGCTGCCCTGCAACGGGCGTTCGGTGATCACCTCTATCCGAGCAGGATAGGGATGCGCCGGCTGATCTCGGCCGGCAGTCTGATCGCACTGCTCGCGGTCTCCAATCTGCCCAAGCTCGCGCGCGACATCCCGCGCGCCCAGACCTTTCATGCCGAAAAGCTGGCCCGCTACGCGCTGATCCGCGAGGCGCAATCGCGCGGATTGACGGAATTGGGCCTGCCGCCGTTGCGCACGCGGATGAAGGTGCTCTATTCGAAGGATCTGAAGCCCTACGAGCGCCGCGAGGAAAATCGGTTATTCGGGGCCTACTTCGGCTGGCATCATCCGATCTGGGCCGAAAGCCTGCCTTAAACCTCGGCGAGCGCCCTAAAATGCGATACCGCCCCGACGCATGGACAGGCGGTGGCGGGCGTACTCATGTCTGCTCGGCAACCACGCGGGTCGACGACCGCTGAGCCGCCCTCGCCTACTCTTTCGACCGCGCCGGAATCGCTTTGCCTCGGCGCACACACAGGACCGATCCGATGCTCAGCTGGACCGACCGCTTTCCGCTCTATCTCTTCGTTGTCGCTGCGCTGACCCTGGGGTTATCGCCGTTCGTCCCGGAGCCGCATCTTTGGGAAAAGCTGAAGATGCTCGCCGACGGGACATTGGTGAAACCGATCGACATCTTCGACCTGGTCCTGCATGCGACACCGTGGATCCTGCTCACTTTGAAGCTTTCGCGCCTGCTGACGCATCGGGTGGACACCCCTCGCTGAGAGGAACCCAAACGCGAAAGAGCGCCGCGAAGATCCTCCGCGACTCCTCGCCGATCCCGGGCGCACCGGATTCGCGAGGCCCGGCACAGTTGAGGATCCGCACGTGATTCGCGACCAGCCAGTCGGCTATCGCACGGACATCGATGCGCTCCCGCAGGTCACGCGCCAGCAGGGGTTTGCCGAGTCGGCGCGCCAGCTCCGCGGTCAGGCGCGTGCCGCCGCGCATAGGGCCGCGATGCAGGATCAGGGTCGCATCGCTGTCGCGGACGTTCCATTCGGTGCGTTCCGCGTAGTCGGCATTCGGGCTCTCGCGCAACCCATAGCGCTCCGGAATGGGGCCGTCCTCGGCGCGACGCCCGCGCGGGCACCAACCGCCGATCGGCAGAGCCAGTGCCGAGGCGGCTTCCAACGCGGCGCGATCAACCCCGGTCTGGCCTCCCGAGACCACCCGTATCCCCGCCTCGGCCGGGGGCGGATCACGCCCCTCGGCCGACCGACGTGCCGCCAAGAGGTCGGCGTCGCGTCGGGCGAAATAGAGATCCTCCTCGGCCTTTTCCTTGAGCTTGAGCTTGTCGGCGAATCCGGTCATGGGCTGGCCTCCGGTCGGTTCGCAATCAGGACAGCGCGCACGGGCGCCGGATGTCCCTCGACGGTGCGGCTCGAATCGATCGGATCCAAATGATCGGGCAAAGACTGGAAACGCATCCAGGCGGTCGAGCACTGCTCGTCCTGGCCAGTGGGAGTGACATCGACGACACGGATCCCGGTGAACCCGCAACGACCGAGCCAGACCGCGAGCGCATCGACCGTCGGGATGAACCAGACGTTGCGCATGGCGGCATAGCGCCCGGGCGGAACCAGCAATCGTTCGCCCTCGCCTTCCAAGACCAGGGTTTCCAGGACCAGCTCGCCGCCGGGCCGCAGCAGTCGTTGCAGCTCCATCAGGTGGTCGATCGGCGAGCGCCTGTGATAGAGCACGCCCATCGAGAAGACCGTGTCGAAGCCGGTGAGATCGCCGGGCAGATCCTCGATGCCGAGCGGAAGCACCGCCAAGTCGTCCCGCTCGAGATAGCGGTTGATCGCCAACCACTGAAGTACGAACAAGAGCGTCGGATCGATCCCCATCACCAACCGTGCACCGGCCCCGAGCATGCGCCAGCCGTGATAGCCGTTGCCGCAACCCACATCGAGCACCAGACGATCGGCGAGCGGCGCGATGGCCTGCGCCACGCGATCCCATTTGAGATCCGAGCGCCACTCGGTGTCGATGTGCACGCCCTGGATGCAGAAGGGGCCTTTTCGCCACGGATGCAGAACCATCAAAGCCTCGCTCAGAGACCGCCCCAGATCGGCGTCGAGCGCCCCGGCACCTTGGAGCCCGACACAGGCACGGTCCAGACGCGATCGAGCGCTCGGCAGATCCGGCAGCTGCGCCAACGCCCGCTCCCAGCGCGGCAGATCACCGTGCGCGCGCGCCCCGAGCCGAAGAGCGATGCTCGCGGCGAGCGTGCTCCGCCAGGCGCCCAGACCGCTCCGCCCGAGCCGATCGAGAAAGGGCTCGAAGGGCGTCAGGTCCATGCAACCTCGGCCTGGATATCGAGGTCCGGGGCGTGTGGCCGGCCGAAAAGATCAGCCCTTTTCTGCTTCGTCAGACTCTGCATTGTCGATCGGATTCCTGAATGGGCTTGCAGCAACCTTGCAGGCAAGGCAGAGTCGCGTCATGAAACCGCCATCGTCGACTCGTGGGCGGTTGCTAGAATACCCGTCCCGCCACTCCTATGCCGACCTGCCTTCGAAGGGAACGCAACATGATGAACAAGAACGAGATCCAGAGAGCCATCGACGAGGATTCCGATATCGTGCAGGACGTCGAGTCGGCCCCGACCGCCGCCCCGAGCGTCCCGGACGAGATCGACTTAGGCGACCCGTCACTCTATTTGAATCGCGAGCTGACCTGGCTTGGGTTCAACCGCCGCGTCCTCCACGAGGCGGACGACATCCGCACCCCGTTGCTGGAGCGGGTGAAGTTCTTGGCGATCGTCAGCAACAACCTCGACGAGTTCTTCATGAAACGCATCGGGGGGCTCAAACAGCAGATCGCCGCCGGCGTGCATACCCCGAGTGTGGACGGCCGCACTCCATCGCAGCAGCTCAAGGAATGCCAGGCTGCGGTGCGGGAATTTCAGACCGAGATGCAGCGCATCTACTCGATCCTGATGTCCGAGCTCGCACGGCACGACATCCGCATCGTCCTGCATGACGATCTGCCGCCCGATGCACGCGAGCGGCTGCGCGAGCATTTCCGGGCCAACATCTTCCCGATGTTGACACCGCTCGCGATGGATCCCGCCCATCCCTTTCCCTTCATCTCCAACCTAACGCTGAACCTGCTCGTCACCCTGCGCTTCCCGGGCGGCAGCGAGGTCTACATGGCCCGCGTGAAGGTTCCGGTCAGCAAGGACGTCTCCAAGCGCCTGATCCCCGTCGACGGCGGCACCACCTTCGTGACGCTCGAAGACCTGATGGTGAAGAACCTCGACATGCTCTTCCCGGGCATGGAGATCGATTCCTGCGCCCTCTTCCGGATTACCCGCAACGCCATCGTCGAGCCCGAGGCCGAGGCGGCGAACGATCTGCTCGAGATGATCGAAACCGAGCTGCGCGAGCGCCATTTCGCGCCCATCGTGCGCTTGGAGGTTCAGCCGGGCATGGAACGGATCCATCGCGGCATGCTCGCCGCGGAGCTGGGTCTGAACGAGGACGAGGATGTCTTCGAGGTCGAGGGCATGATGGCCCTGCGCGACCTCTTCGAGGTCGCCGGGATCGAGAATCCCGAGCTGCACGACAAGACCCATCGGGCGGTCGACCATCCCCTGCTCGCCAACGATCGACGCAACATCTTCCATATCATTCGCGAGAACGGACCGCTCCTGCTCCAGCACCCCTACCAGGCCTTCAGCACATCGGTCGAGCGTTTTCTGCGCACCGCCGCCGAAGACCCCAAGGTGCTCGCGATCAAGATGACGCTCTATCGCACCTCGGCCGGACCGATCCTCGATTCGCTCATGCAGGCCGCGCGCAACGGCAAGCAGGTCGCAGTCCTGGTCGAGCTCAAGGCACGCTTCGACGAGGCCGCGAACATCGTCTGGGCACGGCGTCTGGAGGCCGAGGGCATCCATGTCAACTACGGTGTCATGGGGCTCAAAACCCACAGCAAGCTCATCTTCGTCGTGCGGCGCGACTACTCGCAACTGCGCCGCTACTACCACATCGGCACCGGCAACTATCACTCGGGCACGGCCAAGCTCTATACGGATCTGGGCATGCTCGGCTGCGACGAGGATATCGGCCAGGACCTCACCGAGCTTTTTAACTATCTCACCGGCTATTCACCGCCCCCGAGCTACCGCAAGATCCTCGCTGCACCCTACACGCTCAAGCGCGGGATCATCGAGAAGATCAACCGCGAGATCGAGCATCACAAGCGCCAAGGCGACGGCCTCATCCAGATGAAGATGAACGCGCTGGAAGACGCCGAGATCACGCGCGCACTCTACAAGGCCAGCCGCGCCGGCGTGAAGGTCGACCTCATCATCCGCGACACCTGCCGCTACCGGCCCGGACTGCCCGGGATCAGCGAGACCGGCCGCGTCGTCAGCATCGTCGGGCGCTTCCTCGAGCACGCACGCATCATCTACTTCCGAAACGGCGGCGCGGAAGAGTACTACATCGGCTCGGCCGACATGATGGGCCGCAACCTCGACAGCCGCGTCGAGGTCCACGCGCCGGTCGAGAACCCGGAGCTGCGCCAAGAGCTGCGACTCATCCTGGACGTGCAGTTCGCCGACACCCGCTCCGCTTGGGACATGGATTCCGACGGCAATTACACCCAACGCATCCCGGAAGACGAGAACGCCAAGGGTGCCCAGGAGACCCTGATCGGTGTCGCCGAAAAGCGTCTCGCCGCGGCCGCCAAGCACAAGGAGAAGAAGGTACGCTCAAAGCTCCTGAGCCATTTCCAGTGGCGGTTGCGGGAGAAAAACCTCTCCTAGCCGAGGTCCGTCCCGACGCCGTCAGCAGCAGCTCGGCGCTATGAGGCATGATCATTGAGGGGATTCCGACAGCCGTGTCGATCATGAGGCCGACCCAACGAAGCGGAGCCGGCCGCGTGCGCGGCTCGTTCACCGCCCGTGAAGCGTGGCCGGGTGTTTTCCTCCTTGGCCATCTGCTGCTGGCTTCGACCACACTCGCCGCGGACTGGACGCCCGGCGGCGAATCGGAGCGGCAGGACATCAGCGCGGACCTCGCCTATGCCAAGCGCACCGCGGTGCGCCCGTCCGACAGCAAGCAGGTCACCGCGCACCTCGTGTTCTTCACATCGCGGGCGTTTCGCCTGGAGGTGATCGACCTCGGGGCCGGCCCCGAACCGACGTACCCGACGCTCGGAGCGGCCTTTCTCGCCGAGGGCTGCGTGGCCGGCGTCAACGGCGGCTTCTTTCACCCGGATTGGCAGCCGGCCGGGCTCATGATTTCCAAAGGGCGACGGATCAACCGTTTCGAGACGGCGAAACTCCTGAGCGGCCTGGTCTACAGCGACGACCGGGGGATCCATCTAGTCCGGCGTAGCCGATTCCAGGATCACCCGGGCATCGCGGCCCTACTGCAGACCGGACCCTATCTCGTTGAAAACGGGCGCACGGTGCGAGGCCTGTCGACGTCTGATCCGCGGCGTCGCACCTTCATCGCCACGGACTGGCGCGGAAACTGGGTCATCGGCGCCACCACGAGCAGTCTCACCCTCGCCGAACTCGGGGAGAGCCTCGCCTCTCCGGATGCCCTGACGCCGTGGCGGATCGATCGCGCCATCAACCTCGACGGCGGATCTTCGACCGGGTTCTTCTTCGACCCTGGAACCGGCCGGGTTCCGGTGAGCCTGCAACCCTGGAAACGTGTGAGGAATCTGCTCGGAATCTGCACGCGTTGAAGCCACTGTAGAGACCATCGGACCTGGAAACCACACAACAGCCACTCCAGCCGGAGCGACTTCATGCCCGAACCCATAAATGTACTCGGAGAGCCCGTGCAAACCTGTTCGCCGGAGTCGCCCGTCGGCTTCGCCCGCTGCGGTACCGCCGAGACAGCACTGCAGGCGATCGGCTCGCACACCCGTTGCGACCGGGCGGACCTCTCCTAATGTTGGTCTTCATGCCGGAGGGCGTATTTCGGCGAGGCTTTCGGCTCGTGCTCTGGGGTTGCGTCCTGGTGGTGGCCTGGCTTGCGTTCGCGCCGTTCGCCGAGCCCGCGGGCTTCACCTGGGACAAGGCCAACCATGTACTGGCCTTCTTCGTCATGGCGGCCTTGGCGGACGGCGGCTATCCGGGTCGCAACCGAGAGTTGCCGCGCTGGGGGCTGCTGCTGGGCTATGGGCTCGTTATCGAGTTGGTGCAGTGGCAACTGCCCTATCGTGAGCTCTCCTGGCTCGACCTCGTCGCAAACGTCGTCGGCGTCTTGCTCTATGTCGGCCTGCGCGCGTGGGTCGGCTGGCGCATTCGGCGTCCGTACGGGGCGGTTCGCAGTCGGTCGTGATGACCGGGCGCAGGCTTGCCGACGAGAGCTTCAACCTCATCGTGGTCGAGAACGGCTGTGCCGCCGGCACCGATGGGCTGCGCCGGCGCGAGCTGGAGATCCTCGACATGATCTACTGTCAGGTGATCGGCAGCGTGGAGCCGGAGGGGTCATGGGGCTCCGAGAACATGCGGTCATGTGCTCGCGCGCGTCTCGTCATCTCCATTGTAGCGAGGACACGAGGATGAATCCGACACGCGTCCGAATCGGCTGCGCCCTGATCCTGTCGGGGTGCTGCATGGCGAGTCACACGGCGGCGCCGGCGCACGGTGCGCCGGACGCGAGCGAGGCGATCACCACGCCGCCGCCCGGCAGTCGGGAGCGGGGCGCGATCCTGGAAGCATTGCGCGCGGAGCTGACGCACCTGACCGGGCCGGATCTGGTCTTCGTCGTCGCGGTGCTGCGGGTGCGCACGGACTGGGCCTGGATCGAGGCCGCCCCGCAGTCGCGCGACGGGGCGAACCATTACGAGGAGGTCAACGCGCTCCTGCAGCGCCGGGACGGGCGCTGGACGGTGCGGGTTCTGGGGCCCTGCGATGCAGAGGATGACCCGGCTGCATGCGCCGAGGATACCGATCCTGCGCGGCTTCTGGAGCGGTTCCCGACGCTGTCGCCGGGCCTGGTGCCGCGCGTGGGCGCATCGGGCTCGCTCAGTGCTCCACCATGACCCCACGCCGGAAGGCGATATGCTCGGCGATGCGCAAGGCCGACGGCTTCGGGTCGCGATAGCGCCAAGCGGCGTCGACGTTGCGGTCGTTGCCGCGATGGCCGCGGCGCATACCGTATCCCGGTGTTGAACACGGCCCCCCGGCGCGCAAGAACTCCGGTTGCCGAACAGGCGCCGCCTCGGTAGGGTCGTGGTATTCGGCGGAGGGCTTGTGAATGGATGATCTCAAGCGGATCGAGACCTGTAGGCGCGTCATCGCGGATCCCGAAACCTCCTGGGTGTTGTTCGAGCAGGGGACGTGCGTCCTGCTCGCCCGACCGACGGCCGACCCGGCGGCCGAAGCGAAGGCGCTGCTCCGTGCGAGCGGACCGGTGCTCGCCGGATCGGTCGCCGGTGATTTCAGCGTGTTGGCGCTTGATGGCGGTCGCGGGTGGGTGGTCAGCAGCCACCATCCGGATATCGTCACCTTGGTGTTTCCGCAGGAGATCGACGCGGACGCCCCTGAGGTGGCGGTCGGGTTGCTCGGGCGCTCCAAGCGAGCGCAGGACGCCGCACGGTTGCGCGTGCGGCATGTCGAGGTCCGGCGCGGCACGGCGGAGGCAGGCCCGACGGATGGCTTGGCCGCGGCGGGGCACGGGTCCGACGACACGCTGCAGGATGAGGCCACGTGGCGGATGCTGACCGCGATGGCGCGGGAGCAACGGGTCCGACTCCACGGCCTTTCGGGGCTCCTTGATCTGCTGGAGGACCGGGATTTCGACGAATCCGAGGAGCGCCGCAAGTTCCTGAGTACGGGTAGCGGGGCTGTCGGAGACATGCTCGGATCCCTCGACACCCTGCTCGACGGCACGCGCCTGCGGCACGGGCGTGTCGAGCCCTGGCTCGAGCCGGTCTCGCCCGCGCGGCTCCTCGAGGATGTGGTCGCGTGGCTGGAACCCGCGGCGGAGCGCCGTGGCGGCGTGCTGCGGTCGCGCCATTCGCCTGCGGCGGAGCAGTGGTTTGCGCTGGACCGGAGGCGCTTGTTCATGGTGTTGAGGGAGCTCTGCCTGAGCGCATCGGGGTTCTGGTTCGGGGCCGCGTCCGGCGCCGAGGTGGTGCTCGCGGCGACGGTCGAGGCGCCGCCGGCAGGACCGCGCGGGCCGGTGTTCGAGGTCGTGGCGACGGGCGGGGCGGACCTGCAGGATCTCGCGGAGCAGCTCGCACGGCCCCCGACGCCGGAGGGGCTGGTGGCGGACGCCTTCAACAGCGGCAGGATCGGCCTCTACCTGTGCCGGCGGCTCATCGACTGTCTCGGCGCTACCCTCGACCTCGAGGCCATCGACGGCGGTTGCCGTTTCGTGCTCCGGATGCCCGCCGATGCCGTGCCGGCGCCGACGGATCGGCCGGACGGCCGGTCCGTCTCCGAGCCGCACTTGGCGGGCCATGTGCTGGTGGTCGAGGACAATCCGGTCAACCAAGCGGTCCTCACCAGGATTCTGCAGCGCTATGGAGCGTCGTGCACCTGTGTCGCCGGCGGTGCCGAGGCCATCGCTCGGTGCGCCGAGGGGGGCATCGATGCCGTCTTGATGGACGACACGCTCCCGGATATGGACGGCTGCACGGTCACCGAACACATCCGTGCGCAACGGCTCGGCGACGCCGGCCATCTGCCGATCGTCGGACTGCGTGTCCCGGTGTCCTCCGCCGAGGGACACGAGACCTGCGCGGGGCAGGATGCGGTGCTGATGAAGCCGGTGGAGCACAGGGCGTTGTGCGATGCACTGCAGCCGTGGCTCGGGATCGCGCCGGACAGTGCGGTATCGACGCCCGACGTGGGTTGAACCGAAGCCATGATGGGTGCGTGGAGGCCGCCGCAGTCGCGGTCTGCGACGACCTTGCCGAGCGCTTCGCCTCATGTCTTCGCGGGAAGCTGGTTCGGCGCGGCCCCTTAGGGACCGTCGGGCTCGGATTCATCCTGTGTGTCCTCGCCTCCTCCCTCGTTGACCGAGACCGCAAGACCCTGGACCGGCGTGCTTCGGCCGGCCCCGGCGGAGTGCGGGCAGATTGCGTATTCCACGCTCATTCGGCCACTCATTCCACAGTCATTCTGCCAGCGATTCCACGCTGATTCGGCCACCCGTTCCATGGCGATCCGGCCACCGATTCCACCGCCATTCGTCCACCGGCAGTGAACGACGCAGGACCGAGCGCGATTAGGATCGACCCCTTTTTCGAATCAAGGGGTCGAGATGGTGCGGTTACCGAAGAGTCAAGATTCGTGAAGACGCGTGGGCAGCAGCCGATTGTGAAAAATTACCGCATAATCCTGCGCGCACGTCGGTATGATCATCGGCAATCAACACTCTCAACCCCTGAATACGCTCAACCCCTGAATACGTTCAATCCCTGTGCTCCATCTCGCCAGAAGAGCACCCGGTATTGACGTCCGTGCGCGGCAGGGCTCTCGTTGTGGTGCAACGCAGGGCAAGCTGCGCAACCGCCACTCAGAGGAATACAAGCCATGAAACAGGTATTTGATGTCGCGATCATCGGTGCCGGGCACGCCGGTCTCAATGCCGTCAAAGAGGTCCGTAAACTGACCGACAATTGGGTCTTGATCAATGGCGGGCCATTGGGCACCACTTGCGCTCGTATCGGCTGTATGCCGTCGAAGGTCGCCATTCACCTGGCGGATAATTTTCAGTCGCGCCGACGTTTCGAACGCTACGGCATCCATGGCGCGGATGCCCTGGCGTTGGATCAGACCTCGGCGCTGGAACACGTGCGCGACTTGCGCGACACCTTCGTTGACCTGGTTCTCGCCAACACCACCGACGAGATGGACGACGAGCACCTGTTGGAGGGCTACGCGGAATTCATCGACGCAGGCCGCCTGCGGGTGGGCGACCGCGAGATCCGGGCCGATTCCGTCATCATTGCCACCGGCGCCAAGTCCATGGTGCCGTCGCCGTGGCAGGAACGGTTCGGTGACGGCATCCTCACCGTCGACACACTGTTCGAACAGGAAAGCCTGCCCAAATCCGTCGCCGTCATCGGTCTCGGGCCGATCGGTGTGGAGATCGGCCAAGCCATGCATCGACTCGGTGTCGACGTGACGGGGATCGATCACGGCAAACAGCTCTCGCGTATCCCCGACCCGGAAGTCAATCGCGCGGCCATCGACATCCTGCAACGCGAGTTTCCGGTTTGGCTGGGACACGAGTCGCGCATCGAACGCTGCGACGCGGGGTTTCGCGTGTATTCCGGCGAGCGCGTCGCGGAGGTCGAAAAGCTGTTCCTTGCCGTCGGTCGCCATCCGCATCTCGGGCCCTTGCGTCTCGAGCGGCTGAATGTGCCGCTGGATCCTCACGGTGTGCCGATGCATGACCCGGAGACGTTGCGCATCGGTCGACTGCCCGTCTACCTCGCCGGTGACTCCGCCGGCGGTATCGCCAGCTTGCAAATGGCAGCGGAACAGGGCCGTATCGCGGGTTACAACGCCGTACACCGCAGGCCTCGCCGCCTGGCGCGCAAGACGCCGATGGCCATCCTGTTCACCGATCCGAATATCGCCTTGGTAGGGCAGCGTTGGGACACGCTGGACCACGACCGGACCGCGGTCGCCCTGCAACGCTTCGGCCCGGTCGGCCGCGCGCTGATCATGGGGCAGAACCGCGGCGTGCTGCGGGTCTATGCCGACCGTCGCAGCCATCGCATTCTGGGTGCAGCCATGATCGGCCCGCGCTGCGAACATCTGGCGCATCTGCTTGCCTGGGCCATCGAGTGTCGACTGACCGTGGAGCGCACGCTGGAGATGCCCTTCTATCACCCGGTCATCGAAGAGGCTTTGCAGGATGCGCTGCTGGAACTCGACAAGGAGCTCTCGACTCGGCGCCAACCCAAGCGCTTCGCGCTCTTCGGTCGGCGCACCGCGACACCGACGCCGGCCGGTGCCTGAGCGGACTCGGCGCCCGCCTACTCAAGCGCATCGCTTTCGTCGACGCGGTTGCTTCTTGGCACGGCCTCGGGCGGGTCGATGATCCCCTTCGCCTGCAATCCGGCGCGGACAAGCTGCAAACGCAACGGCAGATCCTCGGCACTGCGGGTGTCCATGTTCAAGGCGAAGATCCAGGTGGCCTCGGGCGTCTCGACATACCCGACGTACCAGCCGATCTGCGGCGTGGCACGCGTGGCCCAACCGGTCTTCGCGAACAGACGGTGCTGCTCGGTCGTCTCGGCGAGCATGACCCGGCGTAGGCCCGCGTAGCTGGAGTCTCGATACGGCAGGGTGCGCAGAATCACCCGACGCAGGAATTCGACCTGCTCCAGGGCACTGATGGTGAGAGTACCGTCGAGCCAGAAGGCCACGGGGTCGAACGGCTCCGCCAGCTCGCCGTAGCCCGCGCGCTCGAGGTGGCTGCGGTAGCGTTCGGCGCCGATCTCTCGGGCCAAGGTCTGGTAACACCAGACGCATGAGGTCGCAAAGGCCGTGGCGAGGGTGTGATCGCGATTCCAGTCGGACATGTCATGCACGCGCCCGTCCCACGGGATCAGGGCATCGGGTCCGGCAACGACTCCCTCCTCCAGTGCGACGAGGGTGTTGAGGATCTTGAAGGTCGATGCGGCCGGGAACCGTTGCGCGGCACGCGTGACGTTGTGCACATAGACCGAATCGCCGTCGAGGTCCGCAATGACGAGGGTACCCTCGACATCGTCCACGGCGAACAAGGCGGCGAGATCGGCGTCTTCGGCATAGCCGGGTGCCGCAGCGAACAGTGCCACGATCAGCACAAGGAGGAAAGGCATTCGGTGATCCGGGTTCAGGTGCGTAGCGGCGCGAGCTTACACCGGATGGTCCGCATCCACGTGGTTAGTGGTTACACGTGGTTAAGGGATGACCGGGGCGCGTCGGGGCCGTTGCGACCGAAGCCCTGATGTCCAGCTTTCTCGCGCCGACGACCGGCCCTTTCCCAAGGGCTTTTCATACCCTGTCGATATCCCTGGCACAGCAGTCGGCTCCTCAGCGCCCGCAGCACTGCATCTGGCGGGGTGCGAGAACAGATTCAACAGGGTCGGGTAAGCTGCGCACTCCCGAAACGGCGCCACCAGCTTCGGACCGCTACGATCAGTCACCCTCCGACTTTCGTCCGACGATTTGGACGACATGACCGAGTCCCTGATGATAGCGCCCTTCGAAGACATCGCGCTCTCGCTCGCGCGCGACCTCGAACACCAGGCCGGCGAGCTCGTCTTCCAGGGTTGCGAGGTCCATGGTCAGCTCGACCACGGGCGGACCGCCGGTGCCGAAGCGCAGTTGCTCCGGGGTGTAGGCCTCCAGGATGAGCACACCGCCCGGTCGCAGCCCACCCACCACACGTCGGTGCACCCTGCGGCGCAGATCGGGCGGCACATGGGCGAAGATCGAGACGATTCCCGACCAGGTGTTCGGCGCGATCTCGAAGTGCGCGAGATCGCTGCAACGGGTCTCGATCCGCACCCCGCGCTCGGCGGCCAGACGATGGGCCTTCTCCAGCCCGACCGCCGAGCCGTCCATCGCGGTCACCGTATGGCCTCGCGCAGCCAACCAGACCGCGTTTCGCCCCTCGCCCTCGGCCAAGCACAGCACCTGCCCTTCCGGCAGCCGACCCGCCTGCTCGACCAGAAAGTCGTTCGGCGCGGTGCCGTAGGCAAAGTCGTCCTCGGCGTAGCGTTCGTTCCACATCTGCTCTGTGCTCCTCGTGTGATGTCTTGCGAACTCGGCATATGCCGGTTCCCGCAAACACGCGGCGGTACTGTGCGATCCGGACCATCCGCCGCCGTGTCCCTCGTATCGACAGGTCTCCGGACGGCACCCGGCCTGACGTCATACTACCCTTCGAGGTCGCGATGCGGGATCGGCCGTGCGCCGCCTCGGCACCTGCACAGTGGGGGCAGAAGATCGACCGACGCACGACACGGGTTCAAAATCCGTTTCGAGCACATCAAGAACCGGAATTGCACCTTCGCAGGCGCATCGCTCGCCGGGATCTTCATGACTGCTGAGATTGATGTGGATGAGGGGCGACTGGTGCTGTCAAATGACCGTCGATCGCGGAGATCGCAGAGAAGCAACCTGGAAGGCGGGAAGGACTTCCACCGAATCGGTACGCAACAAAAAAAAGGCCCAGCGCCGATCGGCACTGAGCCTTTGCTCTATGTGGCGCGCCCGGAAGGATTCGAACCTCCGACCACCTGGTTCGTAGTCAGGGTTTTTAGCGTTTTTTGCCGTTCTTTACTGTCTCGCGAAATCCAAAATAATATATATTTAACAATATATTATAGAATATTACTTGCGCATGGCGTCTCATGGTGTTTCACTGAAGCGCAGGTTTTACGCGACTACAGACGCGACTACAAAAATCGCTTTTGACGGGACGGATGAGAACGACATGCTGACAGATCGTCAGATCAAGAACCTCGTTGCCACGGGAAAACCGTACCGGATACGTGACAAGTCGACAGATCAGAGTACGCGAGGATTTGGGATACAGGTATCGGCGGCCGGTGCCAAGACCTTCTACGTCGAATACAGCTTTGGCGGTCAGCGGGGGCACTTCTATCGCTTAGGCACCTATCCCGGCCTGCCACTGGCGCAAGCGCGGGAGCGCTGCCGGGAGATCCGCAACCTGATCGACCAGGGGATCGATCCGAAAGCGGATCTGGAACGCCGGCGCGCCGCCGAGATCGCAGAGCGCAAGATCCAGGAACACCAGGCACTGCAAGCACGGGCGACCGCCAATTACGAGGATCTTGTGCGGCTCTACCTGGCCTCGGTCGACAATGAGACGACCCGCCGCGAGATCAGCCGACTGCTCGACAAGGATGCGCGACCGCTCTTGAAGGGTAAGCGGGTGACGGACATCGATTCCGCCGATATCCGAGCGATCCTGACCAGCGCCAGAAAACGCGGGGCCAAGCGTGTGGTCTCGATGTTATATGTCTACCTGCATGCGGCATTCGCCTTTGCGATGGGCGAAGAGGAGATCGATGGTCTGCTGTTTCCGCTGATCGGCAATCCGGTTGCCGCCGTGAAAAAGCCCGAATCCGGCATGACGCCTTGTAGCCGCGTCCTGTCCAAAGAAGAAATCCAGGGACTCTGGTTCGCCTTGGATCAAGATGTCGATCGCCTGAGTCCAATGACGATCGGGGCGATCCGACTCATGCTGCTCACCGGTCAGCGGCTCCAGGAGATCCTGCGTGCGCGCTGGGATCAACTGGATTTCGACGAGGCGACCTGGTCTTTTTCGCGGGAACAGACCAAGACGAAGCGCCCGCACCTGCTTCCCCTGACCCCGATGATCACGGACGTGCTGAGGACGATCCCCCGTCTCGGTCTTCTGGTCTTTCCGCATTCACGGCAAGCAGACGGGACGCCCGAGCGGGAGATGCCCTTTCGCACGATCACGCAAGCCATCGATCGTATCGGCGCCCGCCATGGACTGGACCCCTTCACGCCCCGGGATCTGCGTCGAACCTGTACGACCCATTGGGCGCGCATCGGGATCCAGCCCAGCGTGCGTTTTCTGCTGCAGAACCGGGCGGTGAACGATATCGAGGAGACGCACTACAACCTCTATGACGGGCTCCCCGAGAAGCGGCGCGCGCTGGAAGTTTGGGAACACGAATTGCGCGGTCTTCTAACGCCGTCAACGGAGGATGAGCGCGTTGAGTTGACCCAAACCGCAAGCATGCGCGGTTCCCCGCGCTTGGCGACCTGATCAATGGATCTAAAGTGCCCGAACGCCTGTCAGCCCGTTGCCGAAGGCGCCAAGCTTGCGTCTCGCCCGTTCCGGATCCCTCGCCTCGACCTCTCCGATCAAGCCGAGCGAGCCGTTCGGATCGGTTTCGCGCGCGACGATCATGCTGGCCCTGGTGACGATCGCCTGAGCACGTTGACTGTGCCGATCGATGACCGCACGCGCCTGGAATCCGATCGACCAGGCACCCGCCAATTCGGGATCGAAGTTATCCAGATCGAATAGCTCCGGCGCGACGTCGTGTAAGCGTTCCAGTCCAGCCACCCGAAACGCGTGCTCGAGCACGAACAACAGATCGCCGGCATCTTTCCGCGGCTGCGCCAAATGACGATCTTCCCACGCGAACAGCTTGAGTAGCGCGAACATGGGGATCGTGATGACAGCAAGCGGCACCGTCCCCGGCAGCATGACGCTCTCCGTTGCCGCGTTGGCTTCGGCATAGCCGATCACGGACATCAGGGCTTCGCCCGGTGGCGGCCAGACGATCTGGGCCTCGGGCGACTCGACACCACCGAACGGCAGGAGATCGACCACGGTTCCGATCCGATTTCGGAGACGGTGTTGAATCCGATCGTCCGGCTTGAAGCCTCCGGTGTCGATCATCCTCTTGGTCAAGGCGATATAGGCCGGCCAATCGGGCACGGCGAAGGCGAAATCCACATCCGTTGTCTTGCGCAGGGGCTCGACGCCATGATGGTGTTGAAGAAGCAGATCCCTTGCCGCTGCACCGACCAGCATGAAATCGGCCCCGGCGGATTGGTCGCGGATATCTCGGACGAGGTCGCCGAGGGCACGTAGATCCTCCTTATCCTGCAAATCGATCAAGCAGTCGTCCCTCCATCGCCCGGGCTGCTTCGAGACAGCGCGCGTCGCCGGTCGCCAAGAGATCGGCGTAGATCAGTAACGGGGGAGCTAACTCCGGCGGGGTCGGCTCGAAATCCCAGAACCGGCTGAGGATCTCGACATTGCCATCCGGGGCGGATCGCATGGGTTGCTTGGTCATGAACAACAATGAGGCCGCCTTGGTCCCGTAGAGCGTCACCGTTTGCGGCTGGATGAGGCCGGTGATTCTCGCTGCGGCGGCCTCTCCGCCGAGAACCAGTCCGTAGTGCGCGAAATCGAGCTCGTGCCACCAATGGATCGTTGGGGCCTGGAATGTGCGCAACAGCTGTTTCGGCCTCAGGGTCCGGGCATACGCCTCCACCCACTGGCGCAGCAGACGCTCGGGTTGGAGCAGCCGGCGCTGGCCGCCGATCTCGGCGAGGAAACCGAGCCGGGGCAGCTCGGCCATCACCCAGCCCACCGTGCCGTGCGCGACGCCGGCTTGCTCGGCAATGGCTCGGTAGGACTGGCCCACCAATCCCGGTACCGCCAGCAAGGCGAACAACACCCGCAGCCCGCTGGCCTTGAACGCCCGACTGGGAGCCGATGGGTGAAGGCGGTCCGGCGGACGCTCACCCTTGACCCAAATCAGCAAGGCAGGATGGATCAGGAAGGCGTTGCCGGCACTGTCGATGAATTGGATACCGAGCTCCCTCAGTCGCTCGGCCAAGGGCGGGGACACATGATCGGTAACCAGCAGGGTGTCGGGGCCGAACTCCTTGAGCCGCAGCGCGACCGCTCCAAGCGTCGCCGGCCGCAATCCGCGTTTCACCGCAACGCGGTACAGCGCCTTACCGCCGCTCCAGTGCAGGCGCAAGCGGGCGTCCGCGCGGTCCAGCCGCTCAATGGCGTCGAGGTTCGCCGTGATGTTTAACCGAGCGAGTTGCGCCACCGCCTCCTCGATCAGTTCCAAGTCTAATGATGCCGGTGTGTCCACGGATATGTCGTGTCCATGTTTCATGGATTGTGCGAAAAGTTAGACGCAATGAGGCCGGCATGCAAGGCTTCGCGTCCACGAATCAAGCTCGTCCGTGATTCGTGGGTCAAGGGCGTCGGTGCGACTTGGAGTCCCGGAACGCATCCCGAGTACCCTTGACACGCAGGCAACCATCACCGGGACACGCCTTTCTCGGGCGCCTGAACTCGCCCCTGATCCGCATCGTTTCGGGCGATCCACTCTCGCACGGCCTGCGCCAGCGCATCGGGTGAATCCAACACCGCATCGACCCGCTCGGTATCGAAAGGCGCAAAAGAGTTCAGAATCCGCAACCGTGGGCGAGGCCCCAAGCAGGCGCGACCGGCCCGCACGTTGGAGATGGTATTGCGAGCCACGCCGAGGAAGTCCGCCAGCTCCGTATCCGTTCTGAATCCACAGGCGAGCTGGACCAGGTCGATGAGTTCGCCGTCCGGTGTGGGAGTCGGTTGCGGGCGCTGACGGGCATTCGCCTGTCGCTGCGCCAGCGCATGGCTGGAACGGCGAATGCGCTCGCTCAGTTGCTCGGGCAGGATGCTTTCCAGCCATTGGCGGCTGTGCAGAAAGCCGATGTGATCCATGATCTTCAGGCGCTGCATGATCCCCAGTCGCGCCTTGCCGTGGCGAACACTATGAATGGTCGTGCGGGTGATCCCGAGAAAATCCGCGATCCGGGCATCCGAGCCCAGGCCGAATCCCTCTTTCAGGATATCCAGAAGCGCCGCATCACGATGCTCGTCGGATGATGGGGGCATTGCATTTCTCATGTTGTCTGTTATTGTAGCAAACCGTGACATCGGCGATCAGGATGTCCGATCCGGATTGTAGCAAACGATCCGCCAAATGTTATCGTTTTAAACGGGCACATCACCATGCAGACCTTGCACGTTCCCCGTCGGTACATCCGCGAGCGCGCGCTGACCGCACAACTGTCCGTCCATCGCTCGACGCTGCGGCGATGGGTGGAACAGGGCCTGCTCCCGGCACCCATCCAAATCGGACCCCGCATCGTAGCCTGGGATGCCGACGAGATTGAGCAGTGGCAAGCCGACCGCGCCGCCGCGTCACGCAAACCCGGCTGAAGCAGGAATGAGCCCCCTGCCAGCATTCGATGCATCCTTGCATGTCGGCGCGACTCACCGGCACACCATCCGGAGAAACACAAACGGCCCGCCGGGCAAGGGCGAGCCGCTTGATGGTGATTCCGCGCGCCGACCGCGCGTCGAGTGTTGCCGTCCCCGAGTGCATCGGCACCCCGGGACCAAGCTCCGACCGTCGAAGGGTCCGAGCACCGGTGCGAGTCGGTCTATCGGGGGAGCCGTGCGTCCGCACGTTCCCTTGCTCGCGCTGGCGCCCGCTTCGCAGTCGGTCCCTCGTCGATATGAGGACCGATTTATGCCGGACACGGCACCTTCTCTTTTCGCCTCGCCGGAACGTCAAGCACCGGCCAGCGATGACCATGACCAGCGGCGTGCCGTCGCATCGCCGCTTGCGTTGGCGCCACGGCTCGACATCAAGACCACCGCCGCCGCAGCCATCCCGCACCTGGAGCGCATCTGCGCCCGCTGGCTGCCGGACGGCAAGCGCCAAGGTCACGATTGGATCGCACGCAATCCGACCCGCGACGACCGGCATGCCGGTTCGTTTGCGGTCTCGTTGCACACCGGTGGTTGCATCGATCACGCCACCGGCGAGCAATGCCACGACATTGTCTCCACGATTCGCTATCTGGACGGACTCGCCACCCAGGGCGAGGCGGCGCAACGGGTCGCCGCCTTTATCGGCGCCGACCCCGTCCCGGTGCCGACCGCGACGCCGATCGCCAAAGCGGCGCCCAAACCCATGCCGATCCGACCGCGGACGCATCCGAAACTCGGGGCGCCCAGCCGGGAATGGGAATACCGCGCCGGCGACGGGACGCTGTTGGCGGTCGTCTGTCGGTTCGAGACGGCGCAGGGCAAAGACTATCGACCGCTGACGGTCACGCCGGAGGGCTGGTTCTGGCGTGCGCCACCCTCACCGCGTCCGCTCTACGGACTGGACCAACTCGCCGCCCGCCCGGAGGCCGACGTGCTCCTGTGCGAAGGCGAAAAGGCCGCCGATGCCGCCGCGCTCTTGCTGCCCGCGACGGTCGCCATCACCACCATGAACGGCGCGCGTGCGCTGGCGAAAAGCGACTGGGCACCGCTGTCCGGGCGGCGCGTCCGCATTTGGCCGGATCGCGATGGGCCGGGCCATCGGTACGCCGCGACTGCCGCCGCGCTCGCCTATGCGGCGGGTGCCGAGTCGGTGGCCATGCTCGACCTGTCGGCGCTGGCCGACGACCTGCCGGACGGATGGGATGCCGCCGATGCGCTGGCCGAGGGCTGGACGCCGGAGCGCATCTCACGGATGGCAACGTGGATCGAGGTCGCCAAGCCGAGCGATCCGCCCGTCGAAACCGCGCCGCTGCACGTCCCGGAGGGCTGGAAGCTCACGTCCCGGATGGTGTTCGAGATCAATCCGAAGTCGGAAACCACCGAGCTCCTCCCCGTCTGCGGTCCGCTCCGGGTCATCGGCCGGACCAACGGCCCCCACGGCGAATGGGGTTTGGTCCTGGTCTTTCGCGACCACGACGCGAACGAGCGACGCCTGTCGATTCCCGCGGCACGCCTGCACGAAGACGCGGGCATCCTGGCGCGCGAATTGGCAACCCTTGGCCTGTTTATTGTCCCCGGCAGGGAGAAACGTCTGCTTGCCTATCTGGCGTCCTGGGAGGTGCGGACCCGCATTCTTTCCTCCAAACGTCTCGGCTGGCTCGCCGATCCGGACGGTGCCCTGTCGTTTGTGATGCCCGATCGCGTGATCGCCAAGGACGGCCGGCGGCAGGTGGTCTTTCAACCGGAACGCTACTCGCCCACCGTGCGCAGCGTACATGCCAGCGGCACCTTGACGGATTGGCAGGCGCAGGTGGCGGCGACGGTGTGTCGGCATCCGCCGATGCTCTTCGCGCTCTGCGCGGGATTGGCCCCCTGCTTTTTGACGTTCGCCGAAGCGGGCGACTCCTTCGTCATCCATTTCTGGGGGAGAACCTCGCGCGGGAAGACCACCGTCGGGCAGATTGCCGCCTCGCCCTGGGGCTGCGGGGCCGATCCGAACGACGCGCCGGAGCGGACCTTCATTCGACGCTGGAATCTCACGGGCAACGGTCTGGAGGGGTTGGCCGAGGCGCATTCCGATCTGCCGTTGGTGCTCGACGAGCTCGGCAGCTCGACCATCGGCGACATCCGACCCTTGATCTATCAATTGGCGGGCGGTCAAGGCAAGACGGCGCTCAACTCCGCACGGGACATGAAGGAGCCGCGCAGTTGGCGAACCATCGCCATCTCCACGGGCGAGTTGTCGCTCCATGCAAAAATGTCGGACCCGGACGGTGACGGCACCAAGAGTCGTACCGTCAAAGGCGGACTGACGCACCGCGCGCTGGACATCGAGATTGCCGACATCGCGGGTGCCTCGCCCGCGTCCGAACGCGAGGGCATCGTGTCGAACCTCAAGATCGCCTGCGCGCGACAGTATGGGACGGCGGGTCCGGAACTGGTCCGGTGCCTCGCGGCCCGCTTCGAGACCGCCGCGCAGGTGCGCGCCTGGGTGCGCGAGCAGATCGCCGTCGTCATGGGCGACCTTGCCCCGCCCGGTCTCCCGGCGGAAACCGCGCGCGGCGTTCGGCGCTTCGCCTTGATCGCGGTCGCGGGCGAGTTCGCGGTTCGGACCGGCTTGATTCCGGCCACCGCGTCGCAGGTGCGCGCGTGCGTGAACATGGCGGTCACCGCTTGGTTGAACACCTCCGCCGAGACCGATGAAGAGCGGATGGTCGCCAGCGTACGCGCGTTCATCCTGCGTCATGCGGCGCGGTTTCAGCCGGACGAGGAACCGGTCGCGGCGCCGCTCACCGGTCGACGGGGTGATCCATGTCCCGCGAAGATGCCGGAGCCGGTGCGTGACCGCGTGGGTTTCGTCAATCACGCGAAACAGCTTTGGATGTTCACCGATGCCGGCTTGGTGGAGGCCGCGCCGGGCAACGACAAGACCACCATTGCGCGCACATTGCGACGGACCGGGTATCTGTTCACCAACGAGACCGGAAAGCTGAAGGCTCGCATCAAGGTCGGCGAGAGCCGGCCTTGGCTGTATGTCGTGAAAGGGTCGATTCTCGACAGCGAAAGCGACCGACCCTGTCTCGCGCCGGGACGGCCGGGACAACCGGGACCGGACCAACAGCCGAGCGGGCAGGAGTCTGTCCCGACCCCCGAGGCGCAACCGGGACAGCCGGGACAGATCGATGGTGCGGCGCGGCACGACCTTGCCGATCTCGGCTCTGCTGTCCCGGTTGTCCCGGTTGGAGCAGGCCACCGGGACAGCCCGGAACGCCAGCCCGCGCATGGCACTGTCCCGCCTGTCCCGGCTGTCCCGTCGCAAAACGGAGAAGGTCGGTTGGTCGGCGAAGACGCAGGGGTGGACTATGTTTGATGCGAGCACCTTCTTCGCCGAACTGGCCTTGTCCGGCGTCGATCTACGTCTCGAGGAACCGGGACGGATCAAGGTGACGGGGAATCGGGCCGCCCGCGAACGCTGGTTGCCCGAAATCCATCAACACAAGACGGCGATCCTGGCCTGGCTCGGCGCTCGCGATCGCGCGTCGGTCGACTGCCACCAGCGGTTCGTTGTCATCCGGGCGGATGGTGCCGAGCTGTCCGTGTCGCGCTGTCCGCCCTGCACCCTGGCCGAGGTGCAAGCGGATTATCCCGATGGCGTGTGCACGGTTGAGCAGGTGCCCGAGACCGCCGTCGCACTGGCGCCAGCCGATCTCGCGCTCGCCCGGGCCATTTTGCACGCTTGGGGCGAGGACGATCCGGTCACGATGCAGGAGTGGATGGACGGTCTGGCGCGGGATCCTGCGCGGCTCCGGCAGATGCGTGCGCAAGCCGTGGCGTTGGGCTTGGCCGGTCGGGACGCATCGCGTTTGTGGCCGTGCGGAGTTTCCCCTGAATTTCGGGGAACACAGTCGGTCCCTATCTTGCGGTACCCACGCGGCGTCGCCGGTCATGGCCGGGGCGTCAGTCCGAATCAGCGCAGCTCGACAAGCTGACCAGAGCGGACGAGCCCAAGGATATGCCCGGTCAGGGGACCGCGCAGCCGATCACTCCCGATCATCACACCGATCTCGAGGTTGCGGTTGAAGGCGTCGTCCGTCAGATTCGCGCTGGAGATGAGCGCCATGTCATCGACGATGGCCACCTTGGCGTGCAGCTTTCCCGGGCGCCCGGCCAGATTGCGTTCACGCTTTTCGAGGGGCCAGTGATACACCGTTGCCGCGGCAACCAAGGCCGTGGGAAACGCCTTCAAGGCATCGAAACTCAACTGCCCTTCCGATGAGCGCTCGAATTCCAGGATAAGCTTCACATGCACCCCACGGCTGACGGCCTTCAACAACACATCGGCAAGGCGGTTGATCTTCACCGCGGCGAATGTCATCAGCAGGATGTCGCGCTTGGCGTCGCCGATCAGGTCGTAGAGGGCTTGGTCAATCCGTCGTGCAGGGACCTGATTGGCAGGGGTTGGGCCCGACCAGAGAAGCTCGACCTCCTCATCGGCCTGCCAACGGCGATAGGCGGCATGTGTCGTCCGGAGAGACCAGCTCAGCGCTTCCCAAGACATCTGCGTCGAAGCCAGATCGAGGACCCGGTCCATGCGGTAGGCGAGATCCGAGTTATAGGTTCCCGGCAGTCGCTGCCGCACAAGATCCAGGGTCGCCGAGGCGGGCAACGCGCGAAGCGTGTCGCACGTCGCGGTCAGCCACCCCTCTGGCGCCTTTCGCACCAAGTTTTCGACGGCAATGCAGAGGTCGTCGGACATGGCCATCAATCGAAGAACGCGGTTCCGCGGGACGAGAAGGTGTTGACGAGCACCGAGCGATCGAGGTAACGGTTGCCGCGCTCGCAGGAGGTCTCCGGAGCGAACTGACAGGCATGGCAGCACGCACCCTGGATGCCCCGACCCAGCGTGTCCGGGCGATGGTCGGCGCACAGTGGGTCGGACGCGCACAGCCGCATGCTTTCCAGAGCCTGTTGCAGGTGGCGGCCAAGCGTTAGCGGGTCACCCAGCTCGACCAGGCCACCGAGGGTGCCTTCGCTGTCGGGGGCGGCGGTGTAGAGCAGGATGCCGGCCATGGGACCGCCGTCCTCGTTCGGTTGGCGGGAATAAAGACGTTCACGGATGCTCGCCGCGCTGTAGCCGCAATCCAGCACGATCTGGCGCATCAGGGCGTGGGCAAGCGAGTGCAGCAGCACCAGCCGGATGCCGGGAAAACCCTCTTCCGGCGGCTTGAGTCGTCTCAGCGTGCGCCAAGCCTTATGCGAGTCGAGAAACTCCTTCCGGAGCTGCTGCACGGCGGACTTCGCCTGCCAGGCTTGGAGCACATCTTCGCGGACCCGCAGGAAAATCCCCTCGCCTCGCACCTCCGATCCCGGCAACCAGGTCGGGCTGGCGCGACACAATCGGGTCAGGCGACCGTCCTCCAGGAGCGTGGCCTCGGCAAAATCGGCATTGGATTCGATGCGCGTAAACCCGAGCAACGCCCGCACTTCCCGGAGGCGTTCCACCAGCACCGTGTCCTCGAAAAAGGTCTCGAAACCCTGCGGGGGCGCGACACGCTTGAGCTTGAAGTCACGGCCCTCGGCTGCGGTGTCCGGAGCGGCGAAGACCTGCCATTCGGGTAATTTGAGATCTTCGGGTGGCGGCTTGCCGTGCTGCGCACCGGCGCGCCGTGCTTCGATCGCGGTCCAGATGGCGTAGTCGTCGAACTGCGTGAACAGTGGAATCAGCGCTTGGAACTTCTGAAGCTTCTTGCGCAGCAGGCGGACTTCATCCCGGTCGTCCGTGTCCTTCAACTCGGACCATTGCTCCTCGATCAGCTTGCCGAGCGTGTCCGTCGCGCTGGGAATCGACAGCGCCGACAGCGCCGTCGGAAACCAACTGTTGGAGGCCCCGAGCAGGATCGCCTTGGCCGTCTCCTCGCAGGCGGGCTCGACCAAACGCAGGTGCGGGTGATGCCCCGGGCAGGCGAAGCCCTCATTCGGATCCAGATCGAAGGCATCGGACATGCGGCGCTCGGCCCCGCAGCTCTCGCACTTGACGATGATGTCCGAGGCATCGCCGGAGACTCCGAACTCACGCAGGGTCATGGTCGCCGGCCGGCAAGGGATTTTGCCTTGATGCACGAAATCGAGCCAGGGGAAGTCCGTCAAGTGCCCCTCGCGACAGGCCAGCAGGAAGCGGACCGGCAAGACCGAGGGCGCCCGACTGCCGACGCTCTTCAGACAGCCCTGATGGACGTATTGGGTGCGATCCGGTCGATAGGGATCCTGGATCAACTTGAACACCCCGGACTCGACCGTCGCCAGGGTATTGCAGAGCGGGCAGCGCATCCAGCGCGGGAAGGGCGCCACCGGCACCCCGACGGCGGGTGCGCGGGGTCCTTGTCCATGCTGTCCAGCTTGATCGGCGGCAGGTACAGCCGGCCCATCTGGGCGCCGAGTCGCTTCTGCACCGCGGCCACTAAACGGTCCTCCTCGATCTCCTTGCAGTAGCGGATATCCCAATCGTCGAGGCCCAGCACGATCACCGACAGATTCGGCAGGTCGACCAAGGCCCCGACGCCGAAGGTAAAGATCAACTGGCTGGGGCGCAGCTCGCCAACCTCATTCATCCGTTGTTCCTCGATCGACCCGCAGTCCGGTGGAGCGCTGGTCCAAGACCAGATCGACGGTCCCTTCCACGTCACGCAGCGAATTCAGGCAGGTGAACAGCCCCCAATCCTGCTCGCCGGGATACTCCAGCAACCCGACCGTGGCACCTCCCTTGGACTTGTAAGCCAACTGATGATCCTCCTGGTTGTGCACCCGGCCCAGCCAGACGTCCCGGCGACGGTCCAGCATGTCTTTGATGCGGGTCGCGACCGCAGGATCATGCGTCGCCTTTGCCCCGCGCTCGCTCAGCAGGTCGAAAACCGCGGTCCAGACCCTGTCGGTGTCGGCGACTTCACCGGCTTTCAGGTTCGCGTTCAGGTGGGCGTCCAGCAGACGCATCAAGCCGACCATCACCCCCGAGAGGCCGCGGTCGAGCGCACGCGCCGAGAACGGGGTCACCGACAGCGCCTCGACATGCTTGTAGAAGGTCTCGTGGTAATGCTCGAAGCGCTCGTAGTGGGAGAGATCCCGCGGACGTGCCCAGTTGAAGAGGGTGCAGACCAGGCCGGGGCCTTCCGCCGAACGGCCGACGCGGCTGGTGGCCTGGATGTACTCCGAGGTGTTCTTGGGCTGCCCAGCGACCACCATCAGTCCGAGCCGGTCGATGTCCACGCCGACCGAGATCATGTTGGTCGCCAGGATCACGTCGTAAGGCACGGCCGAGGTGACCGGCTGCCCCGCCTTGCGGTCCACCATCCGTTGGGCCTCCAGCTCCTTGTCGAAGACCGCCTCCAACCGCTCCAGGATCCTCGGGATGTCGGTCCCGGATTTACGCGAAGTCAGCTCCTCCAGCGCGCGCACGCGGCGCTTGGCCAGACCACGTTGATCGACGTCGCGCAGGCGAGCCCGGATATCGTCCTCCACCAGACGGCGGGTACCGGCCAATTCCCGGATCGAGTTGAAGTAGCCCGCCAGCGTCATCCAAGGGTCGGCCAGCCGGTCGTACTTGTCGTAGAGCACTTGGGCCGCGGCCATGTGGGCGACGTAACCGCGGATCATGGCCACCGGATAGCGGCGGCCGAAGGCACTGATGCCGAGATAGCGCCGCCCCGGGGACGCGGGTCCGACGGGGCGTTGGATGGCGAAGAAGCTGTCGCGAATCCCGGTGCCCTGGGGCGGGAACACCTCCAGCTTGCGCACGAAGAGCTTCTGCACCTGGTCTGGCGCGCGGCGAATGGTCGCGGTGGAGGCGACCACTTTGGGGCGCACCGGCTTGCCCTCGACATCCCAGGTACAGAGGGCGTCCACCGCGGACTCGTAAAGACCGACCATCGAGCCCAACGGGCCGCTGATCAGATGCAGCTCGTCCTGGATGATCAGGTCGGGCGGACGCAGAAACCCGTGAGGGCGGTTCTTCGCCGCCGGCAAACCATGACGGGCCGGGTGAGATTGCCCGTCCTGGACCTCCGGCGACAGGAAGCCGTGCCGGTCGCACACCTCCGTGACCTTGCCGAAGAGCATCTGGGTTTCGCCCTTCCAGGGCATCTGCGCGAACTTGTCGACCGTGGCGATCAGCAGGGCCGGCGGACGGCGGTAGATCTCCTCGTCCACCACCATCACCGGCAGCCCCTCTTTGGGCGCCTTGGCTTCACTGAAGTCGCAGCGCCCCAGGTTGTCGCCGCAGTAGGTGACACAGCGGCCGATGTCGCTCGGGGCCTCGTAGACGCGCAGATGCTGCTCGCGAATCTCGCTGCCGCACCAGGGACAGGAGGTGATTTGACGCGGGCTCCCGGTCGCCGATGGCCGACCGCCCACACTGCGTTGGCGCAGGGCATTGGCCGCCGCGCTCAAGGTGTTGGGTGTCGTTTTGTTCCCGACCCAGAGCCCCAGGCGAAACGGCTCGTCGCCCCACCTGGCCACATCGTCGCGACGGATGGTCTCGCAGGCGCACATCAAGGCGGCGGCGCGCTGGAACTGCTGGAGCGTCAGCAGCCGCAGCGTGTAGCGCATCAACACGGCGATTCCCACGTCCCCGCGGCGTCCTTCGATCTCGCCCTGGAGTCGGCGCAAGGCGAGGATGTAGGCAGTCAAGCCCAGATAGGCTTCAGTCTTGCCGCCGCCCGTGGCGAACCAGAGCAGGTCGGCGACCGCGTCGGTCTCGTGGCTGCGATCCGGGTGATGCAGATCGGTCAGGCTCGGCAGGTTCAGCAGCACGAAGGCCATCTGGAACAGGCGCCAGCTGCGGTTCCCGGGGACATCGACCGCAGCGACGCCCTCCTCCACCGACATCTCCTTCTTGCGCACCTTGCGGGCGAAGGTCGAATGGATGCGCTGCAGCCACATGGCGCGGTTGGCGAAGCGGAAGGCGTCCTCGGCAAGAGCATCGGTCTCGATCAGGTCGATGCCGGCCTTGATGCGTTCCAGCGCTCTCCGGCAGCTCGCCACGGCGCGGCGTGCCGCCGCTTCGTGGCCTGCCAGCTTCTCCTCGGGCAGCGTGAGCTTGGCCTCTTCAATCCTGATCCAGACACGGTAGGCGGTCTCGATATGGCGCAGGCTCGCGATCAGGCCCGCCTTGGGCAGCTCGGCCAGCGCCTGCATGTCGAGGGTCAGCCCGGAGAGATTCTGATCGTCCGCCACGGAGCGCGGCGTCTGTTGGGGCACCTCGAAGCGCGGTACCCACTCGGTTTCAACCTGCATCGCCCGTTCCCCGGGAACCTCGCCGGAGGCTTCGGGCACGGTTGCATGCACCGATATGCCGTGACCGACGGCAAACTCGCGCTGGTGGCGATAGAGCATCTCCAGGGTCTCGGTCTCCTCCCGCGTCAGGGGGTCCATCAGCGACAGATCCGCTTTGGCGCCCTTGCGTTGGACGAAAATCGGTGCCGAGCTGCTGCCACGCACCCGCAGCTTGGGCTGAAACAGCCAGACCGTGTCCTTGGGCTCACTCCGGCGCTGGCGCTCCTCCTGCTGGTTCACCAGAAACAGCGTCACGACCCAACCGTCCGGCGTCAGACGCATCCGGCCCTGCAACGCGACCGATGGATGATCCGGATGCAGCGGCTCCGGCGTGATGTTGCCGTCCTGCAACGGCAAGACCAGATGTGGCGCGATTACGGGGTTGCGCTTCCAGACATTGGCCGGGTTGCCGTCGCGGTGTTGTTGGGTGGGGCTCTTGATCCGCAGGTACTGCCCCCATTCGACCTCGACCAGGATCTCTCGGGCCTCGGCTGCCACCACGAAGCTCAGACCCATCGAGGACGGGAAATAGGCATTGCCCGCCGGCACGCCAGATTCGGGCGCCCCTTCCTCGCCCTCGTCCCCGTCGCTGGCCGCCAGCTCGTCCAGCTCACCGCCGGCGATCTCGCTGGCTTTCGGGGCCAGCATGCCGACGAGGTAACGCTGATAGACGTGGTCTTCGTACTGATTCAGCTCCTCGTCGGGGCCACCGGCGGGGCCGAGCAGGTCGCGGACAACCATCTCGGTGAGTTCATCGCGCAGGTCGGAGGGGCTAGGTGTGCTCATGCTGCCTGCAGCCCCTCCAAATAATCCACAGCCTTTTCTGAAAGGCCTGCGGCTCTGACGATATATTTGACTGGATCACCCTTCATGGCTTTGACCCAAGAATCAATGTACGCAGCATGGTTGATAATGCTTCCGCCTTCAGAGCCGACAGTCGATACAACGCCAAATTGATTATCGATTGCCTCACGCGGAACATTTAAGATGCCTAAGTCAGCGCATAGAAATGCAGTACCAAGTTCGGCAATGAGTTCTTCGAAAGCATAGGCCGGAGTGCCAAACTTGTTTTTTAAGTTTCTTTTTTGACGAGATTCGTGTCCAGACCAATGCGTTAGTTCATGCAGTAGCGTCGCATAATAGCCTTGTGTTGCAGTTGCTTGCGATGTATCTGTAAATTGTTGGACGTTCGGAATCTTGATGTAATCTTCACTGACCCGGTAGTAAGCTGTATTACCTCCAAATCTGATGTCGGCTTTAGTTTTATTGATAAAGCCATCGACCAGCTTACTTTCAGAAACCTTTCCGATAGGAGTTTTTCGGCCATTAGGTTTGAAAAAATGTTTATTCTGATCGTAATCGCATAGCTGGCAAGCATTAAATACGTTCCATGAACGATAATGCCATTTCTGAATACTTCCTTGCTCTTTCTCTTCATCCTCTTCGTTTCTGTCTCTTTTTGCCGGAAAGGCAACGAAGACTTTTGTCGGCACTGCGCCATCTTGAACCTTGAGACTCCTTATTTCCCATTGCTTTTCAGTAGCCCAATAATGGCTTTCATAGTTATTTTCTGACGCCGCAACCCATAGATTAATTGTGTTAATCCCTTTGTATTTATTTTTTGTGTGGTAGTTTATAGGTCGCATTAATATTGAATCTTTGATCCACGGCCTGATCCAGATTCCCGCTTGGTTTTTTTGAATCAGGCCTATAATTCCATCAACTATAATAGCGAAATCTGTTTTTGGTTTTGATGGTGGCTCAGGTGAAGCAGCAGGAAAAGAATTAACGTGCTTCGCAGAAAAAGACAATAGCTTGCGGAAACCAGATAGCTTAATCCTGGCTTCCAGAAATTCAAATTCTTTTAGTTGTTCTATGATAGATGATGATTGGTTTTTCTGTCTTACCCGGTGAATGGTCAAGAGCACGCTATCTAAATCAAGGCTCTTGACCGGGGTTGATGAAACGAAGTCATAGGCAACAGGAAAGTCATCTAGCTCAGCGATTGATTCTCCGCTATTATTTAAAATCCCATTATCCCCAAGATACTTAATAAGATCTTGGATTCTTTCCAAAATCATCTTTGTTAACCTTGCATTAATATCACGCATTTCATCAGCACCATTCCATTTGCCCGCCAGATTCCTAAGATATGTGCCGCCATGTGCGTTTGCGCTTTTCACTGCAATATCTGCGATATTGCATTGCGCCGCAATTTCGATGCGTCGGGCAAAATCCACCAAATCACAAATGGCCGAAACCTTCAGGCATTCGATAGACCAGAAATCGCCATCGCCCGGATATTCGGCATACAAGACATCATCAATATGCTTCTTGCCATGAAAAGAGGCGATTCGATCAAGAAGAGTCTTGATCGAGAGCCCAGTCATCATTGACTCTTCGATTTGAATCAGTTGATTTGATCTGAAAGTGGCGGCAGTAATGGCCATCTCGCAAGATTCCTACAATCTAGTGTGGGTGAGGGAAAACCATGCCATCTACGAGATCCGGATCAATCAAAAAAGCGAAATCGACTCTCGCGCAGGCCGTAAGGCCTCGTTGTGTTCGTCGATTAACCCCGGAAAGGATCGCCGATAACCTGTCGATACGATCGACAGATGGCTCGAATAGGTCGATTTTTTCGGATTTTATCGACATGTCGTCCGATCCCGTCAAGCGGTCAGTAGCCGAAACAAGGGGTCGTTGATGTAGTACAGCTCCCGTCCGATCCGTTGGGCGCGTAGCAGACCCAGAGATTCGAGGGTCTGGAGGTAGAGCGAGGCGGTCTGGCGCTTGGCGATGCCGTGCTCTTCCAGGAAGCGGATCTTGCAGTAGGGGTGCATGAAAATGACCTCGATCAGATCCTTGCTGTAGATCTTCGGGGCCTGTTCGGACACCCGCGCCTGGGCCTGGGTCATCAGGTCCAGGATGCCCAGCACCCGCTCCTGGGTCTGGCGGGCGGTGGTCTCCACGGCGTCGAGCACGTAGGTCACCCAGGTCTGCCAGTCGCCGGCCTCGGTCACCCGGCGCAGGCCCGCGTAATAGGCACTTTTGTGATGGATGATGTAGTGGGAGAGATAGAGCACCGGCAGCTCCAGCAGACCCTGGTCCACCAGATAGAGGATGTTGAGGATGCGTCCGGTGCGGCCGTTGCCGTCGATGAAGGGGTGGATGGCCTCGAACTGATAATGCAGCACCGCCAGCTTGATCAGCGGGTCGGTCCCGTCCTGCGCGTGCAGGTAGCGCTCCAGATTCGCCAGCTTGTCGCGGATTACCGCTTCGCCCTCGGGCGGGGTATAGATCACCTCGCCCCGGCTGTTGGCGATCTTGGTCCCCGGCACCCGGCGGATACCGAGGTCGGATTCCTTGATGATGCCCGCGATCTCGATGAAGAGATTGGTGGCGAGCGGCCGCTGCCCGAGGGCGTGAAAGCCGTGCCACAGGGCCTCGCGATAGCGCAGCACCTCCTTCGTATGTGGATCGGTCGCCGGCCGATCGTCCGCCGCGGCCCGGTAGAGGGCATCGTTGGTGGTCAGGACGTTCTCGATCTCGGAGGACAGCCGCGCCTCCTGCAGGACGAGACCGTCGACCAGCATCGCCTGGTTGGGAATCAGCTTCGCCAGACCCTTCAACTCCGCCAGCACCCGGTGCGCGGCGATGGCCTGCTTCAGAATCCGCGGCGTCTCCAGGTCCACCGCAGGTGGCAAAGGGGGCAGATCGTTGAAGGGGCGGTTGCGATCGAAGGGGACGGCCGACATCAGAAGAGTTCCGTCTGGACAGGTGTCCCCGGCTCGGCTCCTGCGGCTTTGCGCTTGCGGCCCCGCTTGGCGCCAGTTGGCTTCTTGGCCTTCTTGTCATGCAGTCCGGCGGCGACCTCCTCGGCGTAGCGTTGGTGGTTCAGTTCGAGCAGGCGGTCGAGGACTTCGCGGCGGGCGGTCTCGGAGATGGTGAAGCGCGCGCCTTGTTTGGTGCCGTGGAAGTCGTGGCCGAGGTCGAGATCGTCCCAGCCATAGGCCGCAGCGACCGCCCGGTCCAGTTCAATATGCAGACTGCGCAGTTCAGCGATGTCGGCACTCAATTCGGCGTAGTTATGGAAGCGGTTGTAGGTCTTCGTAAGGCCCTCGGCGTTTTGCTGCATTAAATCAGAGCGATAGGCATGATACCTCTCGCCGGACTTCCCTAATCGCTCACCGGTGTGCGAATCCAGATTTGATGGAAACCCTTCTGGAGGTGCGAAGGTATTGAAATTTGTGCTAACAGTGTAGGAAGGCGTTGGGCCGATATTTAAGCCACCTTCGCGACGCGCCCACGCTTCATGGATGTTGCTCTGGTATATACAAAAACATTGATACGTATTTTCGGCGAAAACGACAACTTTTTGGTCATAAACGTAACCATTCGCGACGAAAGCCAGTGCCCAGTGTTTACTAATTAGTGAAGTTACAAGAACATCACCCTTTGGGAGAGATGAAAGAAAAGCTGTTCGTCGATCCCAATGCTTCCAAAAACATGATTCGTGGATTTGTCGGTGCAACCGCTCCCTGACCGGGCGTACCAACTCCTCAACTCTTGCGAAGGGAAGCCGATAACTTCTTGCCTCATCTTCCGACATATCACCAAAGTCAATAAGGAAGCGGCTTGGCCTTTGCAGAACATCAGTATTGAAATCCTGACCAATCAGATACGGCTTAATGACAGTGTGATTCCGCTCGTCGTCAAGACACAATTCACGTGCTAACGATGGGGACAGCACAAATCCGTCGCCCAGCGGTGTAACCCCCTTCGCCGCCATTCTTTTTCTGGTACTAAGTTGCACCACATCCATATGCCCAGGATCTTCCGAGAGCAAGGCGCTTATAGACTTCACCGGCTTATTGTTAATAAAACATCCGCCGGCCCAATCCCCCTTGTAGGCATGAACAACACATACATTAACAGCCGCTGCGCCAGGCCATTTCAGGCTGGTAATAGCCCGTGCAAAAGAAGCCCCGCTATTCAAGAGGTGATCTGGGCCACATCTCTGTGTGTCTCCTTCAATGAAAGTGTCAGTTGCTATTAACCCTGAGACGCCTCCTTCTTTCATCAGTATCAATGCTCGCTTAAAGAAATATACAGACAGGTCTCCAGCACCCTTAGTATTAATTAGTGCCTGAACAGAAACCACGTTTTCTATTTCCGAACAGTGGGTTATAATATGTCCCCATGATCGAAGATCATGCCGATTTTCGATCGAGAGGGGCAGAGAAAACGCTAACCTATTGATTTCCTGATGACTCGAAGGCGATTTCGGCCGATTTTCGCCGGGGCATGCCATGAGTCTTCATGAACGTCGTGATTCGAGCCACTATGCGCAACGTGATCGATCCGCAATTGAAACTCGGCGAAGAGGATATCGCCGCCATCGCTCTGGATCCGCGCTCGCGCGACGATATCCCGCAGCTCTTGCGTGGACTGCAGCACATCTACACCACCCCGCAGGTGCGTGAGCCGGTGTTCGCGATCCTCGCCGAGCTGCGCCCGCCGGGCAGCGGCGAGGACGGCAAGGCGAGCCCCGAGACCGGCCGGCCCGGTCTGTCGCAGTGGGCGATCCTGGTGCTCGGCGTGCTGCGCTTGGGACTGAACGCCGATTACGACCGCATTCTCGAGCTGGCCAATCAGCACACCACTCTGCGCAAGATGCTCGGCCATGCCGACTGGGCCGACGACACGACCTACAATCTGCAGACGCTCAAGGACAACCTGAGCCTGTTCACGCCCGAGCTGCTCGAGCGCATCAACCAAGCGCTGGTGGGTGCCGGCCATGCCTTGGTAAAAAAAAGTCCGGACGATTCCCTCGCGGTGCGCTGTGACTCCTTCGTGGTCGAGACCCACGTGCATTATCCGACCGACATCAACCTGCTCTTCGATGCGGTGCGCAAGGCCATCGAGACCAGCGCCGGATTGTGCGAGGACGCCGGCCTGAGCGATTGGCGGCAAAGCGCCTACAACGTGCGCTGCCTGAAGAAAGCCTATCGGCGGGCGCAAACCCTCAAGCACTCCACGGCGCAGGATCCGGAGAAACGGGCCGCACGGCGTATCGAGATCGAAGCGGCCCATGCCGCCTACCTGGACCTGGCCGGGGGCTTTCTGATGCGGGCGCGCGAGACGCGCATCCGCCTGCACCTGATCGCCGCGTTGCCGGACGTCCAGCTCGCGCCGCTCGATGCCTTCATCGCCCACGGCGAGCGGCAGATCGACCAGATCCGCCGCCGCGTGCTGTGCGGTCAGACCATCCCGCATGCCGAGAAGGTCTTCTCGATCTTCCAACCCCATACCGAGTGGATCAGCAAAGGCAAGGCCGGCGTGCCGGTGGAGCTGGGTCTGCGCGTGGCGATCGGCGAAGATCAGCACGGCTTCATCCTGCACCATCGGGTCATGGAGCGCATCACCGACGATCAGGTCGCCGTTCCCTTGGTGGAAGAGATCGTGGCGCGCTTCCCGGCGGTCGGGAGCGTCAGCATGGACAAGGGCTTTCACAGCCCCGCCAACCAACGCGCCCTGGCCGAGGTGATCGACTTTCCGGTGCTGCCGAAGAAGGGCAAGTGCTCGGCCGCGGAGCGCGAACGCGAAGGCGATCCGCGCTTCATCCAGCTGCGCCGCAAACACTCCGCCGTGGAGTCCGCCATCAACGCGCTGGAGGTCCACGGGCTCGACCGCTGTCGCGATCACGGGATCGACGGCTTCAAGCGCTATGTCGCCTTGGCGGTGGTGGCGCGCAACCTCCAGCGCATCGGTACGCTGCTGCTGGCGCAGGAGGCCGAGGAGGCGCGGCGCGAGCGGGAACGACAGCGCCGCCGACGCGCTGCTTGACCCTTTCGATCGGATCCGGTGCCGACCCCCACGGGAGTGGTGCGCCTGCGGAATGCCGGTGATGCGAGTCATTCGCATTAATCCGGTTTAATTCCACGAATCCGCATCGAATGCGGCTCGATTGAATACGCTGGCCCCGGCCCGCCATTCAGGGCGAGGTGCCGGGGCGGGAAAAAACGGGGTTTTCGGTCGAGCACTAATTATAACCTCTTTAAGCAACCCGAAATAATCGTCACCAAGGGTCTGGCCGATCCTCTTTCCCCCAAGAAATGGTGGATTACCGACAAAGGCGTCGAACCCTTTGTTTCCTATAATTTCAGGAAACACCAAGGCCCATTGGAGGGTACTTCGCCCAACGAGCAACTGACTGGAAAAGTCCTGCAATTCTGGCAGTCCATCAGCCCAATATGCCATCACGTTATCTGCCGAATGCTCCCGCTCGGCGTCGTACGCGTGCCCTTTTAAGCCTTTCAGTTCTACCGCCACCAGAACATCCGCCGCCGCATTAAGCTTAGCCACCGCCTCCTCCGCCTCGACATAGAGCGCCGCCTTGGCCACGATCTGCTCTCGAGTATCGGACGGCATGGCCTCCAGCGCCTCACGTTTCCTCTTGGCCTCCTCGATATGCCGCCACAGGTTCAGGGTGGAGAACGCCATCTGCTTGCCGCCACCGGGACGCAGGCTAAAGTTCTCCAGCTGTTCCAGCGAGGTAATGCCCAGCAACGAATCCCCGCACTTGAACGCATGATCCAGAAAGGTAAACGGCCGGTTCTTGTCCATCGTGATGAGCCACAACGAGAGCTTGGCCATCTCCACTGCCATCGGGTTGATGTCGACGCCGTAAAGGCAGCGGTCGGCCACCACGCGGCGGGCGATGGCGATGCGCTCGGCCGCATCCGCCGGCACCAGGCGCTCGCTCGGAGCACCCTCTGAGAACTGACCATCCGGGCTGACGAGGATCTGGCCGGGATGTTGGCGCTCTGCGTTCTCCCAGGCTTCCACCAAGCGTTCAGCCAGATAACGGCAGGCTTGCACCAGGAAGGCACCGGAGCCCATCGCCATGTCGCAGATCTTGAGCGCCAGGATCTCCTTGGGTGACTTGAGCCGCCACTGATCGCGGGGCCAGCCCTCGGCGGGGCCTTCGTAGACCAGCGGCTCCAGGGTGTGCTGGACGATGGGCTCGGTGAGCGAGGGCGGGGTGTAGTGGGTGCCGGTACTGCGGCGGTTGGTGCCCGCAGTGACATAAACGCTGCCGGGCAGCACCACGAACGGGCGCTCGAAGGAGTCGTCGCGGATCAGGCCGACAAAGGGCTGCAGGCGGGCGACCAGGGTCTCGTCCTGATCGCAGGCCAGGTGCAGCCGATGGGCGTCGAGCAGGCCGCCTTCGCCCAGCTCACGACGCAGGGCCGCAACGGAGCGGCCGGTCTCGTCTTTGAGAAAGTCGATGAGCTTGTCTTCGCCCCGGGCCAGCCGGGACTCCAGCTCGGCCAGCGCGATCTCCGGTTCCTTCTTGCGCGTCCCTTTGATACCCAGAACGGGCTCGGCGGCGCGTACTGCGGCGTGGTCGAGCAGGCCCTCGTAGACATGGCCGATCTGCTCCACGCCGAGCGCCCGGAAGGAGACGCGCCGGGTCTCGTAGCCGCCCTGGCCCGCGCCGCCGGCCTTGGTGCGCAGCCGTTGCAGCGAGTTCAGCAGATGCAGCACGACCCGGTTGTTGATCGCCAGGGGGTCGGCGGTGGTATGGCGCCAGCGGGTGCCCGCGGCGCGTCCTTCGAGGAAAGGGTAGCGGTCGGGATCGAACAGGGAACCGCCGTAGGCCGGCATCAGCAGATCCTGGTGCTGGAGACCGCCATGCACGGCGCGGAAGGTGGCGAGCAGCCGTACCCAGGCATCGGTGCGGCGCTCCAGCACCTCCTCCCCGGAACGGTCTGCGACCTCCTGCAACTGTTCCTGCAGAGTGGAGACGGCGTAGTTGTCGTCGTACAGCGGCTTGCCCAAATGGAGCAGCCCGCGCTCTTCGGCGGAGAAGAGGAAGACCATCCGCATCATGATGGTCAGGGCGGCGTCGTATTGGTCGCCGGGGTCGACACCTTTGAGCAGGGTCCGGCCGCTGTCCTTGTCCAGTGCATCGAAGGACTGCACCAGCACCTCGACCGCCTCGCGCACCTGATAGCCGAGTTGGTCGGTGACCTCCTGCTGATCCTCCGCGCTCGCCTTGAGCAGGGCCGACAGGGTGCTGTCCGCGGCCACCCCGAGCAGGCGGCGCACGCCGAGCAGGGAATGGAAAGCACACAGCGTCAGCGGCTCGTCCAACCAGAGGGCAGCGTACCAGGAGGCGTAGCCGCTGGTCTCGCCGCGCGGGGCATAGACCAGCATCCACTGCTCGCCGTTGGTGACCAGCCCCACGGACACGTTGGCCCCGTGGAGCAACTCCATCATCCGGGTAGCGGGGGTGGCCTTCCAGTGCCTGCCGATGACGGGGCGATCCAGGGCCTGTTCGGCGGGGTAGCTGGCGATGAGGATCTGCGCCTGACCGGCCGTGTCGCTGCCCGCGGAACCGAGGAGCGCGAAGTCCGGACGCAGAGTCTCGCCCAACTCAGGCATGTTGGCTTCCAGACCCGCAGGCAGGGTCTGGCCCTCCGCGAGTTGTCCAGCCGGATAGCCGAGTAGCTGGGTAAGGACGTGCAGCACCCAGGCGCGTTGCTGACCGGGCGCGCTCGGGTGGTCCTGCCAGGTCTCGTAGGCGGCGCGCAGGGCCTTGGCCTGGACCGGGTCGCGCGGCTCCAGCCCCTGCGGGAAGGTGCGCAGCAGCACCGGCAGGGAGACGAAGGGGCCGGAGACCTCAACCAGGGACAGCCATTCGGCGTGGTGGCGGGTGACGCTCATGGCCGACCTCCGGTGATGGCAAGCACTGCCTTGCGCGGGATGAGCCAGGTGACGGCGACCGGAAAGAGGCGGGCACTAGGGTTCGCGAAGCGGGCGCGGATATGGTCGGATTCGCGCTGGATCTCGTCCGGGATCTCTTTGAGACGGCGGCGCAGCGCTGCCAGATCGCGCTCGCGCTGCTGCTGGCCGGGCTCGTCGCCGCCCAGATCGAGCAGGAGCTGGGGGCCGTCCTTGCGGTCCAGCTCGGCCTGGATGGCACGGTGCAGCTCGGTCATCACGGCCTTGAGCTTGTTCGCTTCCTTCTCGGCCAGATCGTCGAGGTTCTTTTCCAGGTTCTTGGTGCGCTCGACCCGGCGAGCTTCCAGCGCGGCCAGCAGGGCGTCGCGGTGTTTGGGCCAAAGGGCCTGGAAGCGTTCCTCGATGGCCGGCGACGCGGGGGTGTCGGTCGCTGCGGCGAGCGCTGCCTTGGTGTCACCGACGTTGAGACGGCTCAAGCGCCCCTCGATGAGCGCGCCGCCGGCATGGATGATCTCCTCGTGCAGCCTGTGGTTGTCGCCGCCCAGCACGATGATGCGCCCGTGGGCGATGACCACGGGGTGAGTCAGCGCCGAATCGTCCACCACGCACGCCGAGACGCGGGACAGGCGCTTGGCGCGCGCGTCCCCTTGACCTCCCAAAGACCAAATCTCGGCACGCAGTAGACGCAGGCACATCTGGACCAGACGGTGGTTGAGATGCGCCAGGACGACATCGTCGCGGCCCGTGGCCAGTGCGGCGTCGAAAACGATGGGGCGCATCCTCTTGGTGTGCGGGTGTGCGAGCCCGTCGGCACACTGCGCCCAACTGTTGGCGAGCGCCGGTAGCCGGAAAACCGGGCAGGTCTTGCGCAGACCGGTGGGGTCAGGCCAGAGGCCGGGGACTTCGGCCGGGATCAGGGCGGGTTGACCGGCCAGGTCCAGGCCGACGCGAACCACGTTCTCGATGTGCTCGGGGGTGAGGTTCAGCTCGTGTTGGGTGTCGTTGAGCTGGGCGGCGAGCTTTTCCAGTTGCTCGCGCAGCTTGCGCTCGAACTTGAGCATGCGGCGTACCGGCTCGGCCTCCTGCTCGGCCCGCGAGGTGTCGAGATGGAGACGACGGCCGAGCATGGCCTCTTCGACCTGGCGTGCGATCACGGGGCCGACCTTCCCGAGATCTTCGCGAATCGTCTCGACCTTGAGCGCCGCGCGCATCAGGAATTCGAGATCGTCTTCCAGCTCCGCGGGCTTGTCCGAGATCTGCGCGGTCTCGAAGCCGCGGCCGACGAAGTGGTGGATCTGCACCTCGGCGGCCTTTTGGCCGTGCCGATCCACCCGGCCGTTGCGTTGCTCCATGCGGTTGGGGTTCCAGGGGATCTCGAAGTGGATCAGCCGCGAGCAGTGGTTCTGCAGATTGACACCCTCGGAGGCGGCATCGGTGGCGAGCAGGATGCGCACGGCAGATTCCTTCGGGTGGGCCTGGAAGGCGGCCTTGATCGGCTCGCGCCGATCGTTGGGCATACCGCCGAAGATCATCTCCAGCCGGCCCTCTTCCGCAAAGCCTTCGCGGGCCAGCAGGTCATACAACCAGTTCTGGGTGGCGCGGTACTCGGTGAAGATGATGACGCGCGCCTGGTTCCACTGGCCGCCGGGGCGCAGGGTGTCCTTCAGCCAGTCGATGAGGGTCCGGGCCTTGCTGTCGGGGCGCAGACTGGTTTTGGCGGCGTAGGCGCTGAGCTGTCGCAGCAGTGCCTGTTCTTCGGCGGAGATCGGCGAGAGGGCCTGACTGACGGAACCGACAACCTCGCCGGTTTCAAGCTCGTACGCCTCATCGTCGGCGTAATCGTCGGAGAAATCCTCGATGTCGCGGGCGACCGCGGCGGTGCTCGCGGCTGCTCGGCGGCCGACGCTGGCGATGTGCTTTTCCAGTGTGATCCCGAAGGCGGCAGGCGAGGAGAACAGGCGCTTCTTGAGCAGCTTGAGGACGAACTCGGCGGCCATGCGCTCGCCGTCGGAGGTGGCCTGTTTGAGACGCAGCGCGGAATAGGTCTGCAAGGCGCGGTGGGCTTGGCGTTCCTCCTCGGTGTAGGGCACCTCCAGGTGTTTGACGACCCGTTCGGCAAAGCGCCGGCTGCCGTCCCAGCGCAGTTTCAGCTCCGACTTCATCCGCCGGACCATGACGGCATCCAATTGATTGCGGTCGGGTGTGACGGCACGGGCGAACCGCTGGCTGTCGAGCAGCTCCAGCAGGGCGGCAAAGCTCTCGCTGTAACCGTTGTGCGGGGTGGCGGAGAGGAACAGCTTGTGCTCGAAGTGCGGGGCCAGCAGGCGAATGGCCAGGGTGCGCATGGAGTCGGTGGCGTACTTGCCGCGCCCGGAGGGGGCCACGTTGTGGGCCTCGTCGACGATCAGCAGATCATAGGCCCGCGGGTAAGCGGACTGCTCGCCGGCCGGCAGGGTCTCGCGCAAAGCGCGCAGGGGGCGCTCTCGTTTGAGGTAGTCGATGGAGGTGATCAGGCGCGGGAAGTGGGACCAGGGGTTGACGTGGATGCCACGCTTACGGCGGAGCTGGCTGATGCTCTCGCTGTCGACGATGCGGAACTCCAAGCCGAACTTGTCGCGCATCTCCTCTTTCCACTGCACTTGCAGCGAGGACGGGCAGACGATCAGCACCGAGCGAACACGGTGGCGAAGGATCATCTCCTGGACCACCAGGCCGGCCTCGATGGTCTTGCCGAGCCCGACGTCGTCGGCGATCAGCAGGTTGACCCGCGGCATGGATAAGGCGCGCACGACCGGATCGAGCTGGTACTCGTCCACCTCGATACCGCTGCGGAAGGGGGATTGCAGGGCCTTGTCGTCGGCCTGCGAGACGGCGCCCCAGCGCACCGCGTCGAGGAACGCCTGGAGGCGCTTGGGGTGATCGAAGGTGTCGGGATCAGGGAGCATGGACTTCTCATGCACCGCGGTCCCCGGCTCCAGCTCCCAGATGACCTGAAGCTCCTCGCCGAGACCGTCGTCCTCGACCGAAGACAGTCGAATCAGGTTCGTGCGCCTGACGGCGTCACCGCCGATGCCGGGCGCGGCGGGAATGATCTCGGTGACGACGAAAGGTCGCTTGCGAACGATGGCGAGCTGACCAACGACGGGTACCGGCAACATGGTCTCTTCCTTTGCCAAGTACATGGCGCGTTTTCCACTAACATACCATCAAGTCTAAATCAAAACGCATGCGCAGGTCCTTGGCCATTCGCCGATCTCGGCCTATGCTGCGCCCTCCTCCACTTCAATCGGCATTGTCGAATGAGGGTATCCCGATCCGGCCCGGATCGGGTATTGAGAACGCCATCGGCATCGTGCGAGACACACCGACACCGCCCCCCAGTCAAAACAGGTCCGCAGCATCGTGACCGCGCCGTTGTCGACAGGCGCCCCGACCGAGCCGCTCAGCGGTGCCGTCGAGCGCGTCACCTACCACAGCCCGGAGAGCTGCTTCTGCGTGCTGCGGGTGCAGGTGCGCGGTCAACGCGATCTGGTCACCCTGATCGGCTCCGCGGCCAGCGTCTCCCCCGGCGAGCATCTCGAAGCCGAGGGGCATTGGGTCAACGACCGCCAGCACGGGCTGCAGTACAAGGCGACCAACCTGCGGATCGTCCCGCCGCGCAGCCTGGAGGGGATCGAGCGCTATCTCGGCTCGGGGATGGTCAAGGGCATCGGGCCGCACTTCGCCCGCATCCTGGTTGCGGCCTTCGGCGAAGATGTCTTCACCGTCATCGAGGAGACCCCGGAGCGCTTGCTCGCACTGCCGGGGATCGGTCCCAAACGCCAACAGCGGGTGACCTCGGCCTGGGCCGAGCAGAAGGTGATCCGCGAGATCATGGTCTTTCTGCAATCCCACGGGGTCGGCACGGCGCGCGCGGTGCGCATCTACAAGACCTACGGGGACACCGCGGTCGAGAAGGTCCGCGAGAATCCCTATCGTCTGGCGCTCGACATCTGGGGCATCGGCTTCAAGACCGCGGATGCAATCGCCGAGCGCCTCGGCATCGCGCGCGATGCGCCGATCCGGGCACAGGCCGGGGTGCGGCATGTGCTCCAGGAGCTCTCGACCGAAGGCCACTGCGCCGCCTGGCGGGATGACCTGAGCGCGCAGGCCGCGCGTCTCTTGGAGATCCCCGCCCCGATCATCGCGGCGGCGATCGACAGCGAGCTGGCCGAGGAGCGCCTGGTCGCCGAGACGATCGAGGACCGTCCTGCCCTGTTTCTTGCGCCCCTGCAGCGCGCCGAGCGCGGGGTCGCCGGTCATCTGCGCCGGCTCGCGCAGGATCCGCCGCCCTGGGGTCGGATCGACGCCGAGAAGGCCCTGCCCTGGGTCGAGACACGCACCGGGCAGGTGCTCTCGGCCTCCCAGCGCACCGCGGTCGCGACGGTGCTCGAGGCCAAGGTGGCCATCATCACGGGCGGCCCGGGAGTGGGCAAGACCACGGTGGTCAACAGCCTGCTGCGGATCCTCGCGGCCAAGGGTGTGGAGGTCCTCCTGTGCGCCCCGACCGGGCGTGCCGCCAAGCGGCTCTCCGAGTCGACCGGGCGGGAGGCCAAGACCATCCATCGGCTGCTCGAATTCGACCCGCAGGTGATGGGCTTCAAGCGTGATGCCGAGCATCCGCTGGAGGCGGATCTGGTGGTGGTCGACGAGACCTCGATGGTCGACATCGTGCTGATGAATCAGTTGCTGCGCGCCGTGCCGAGCTTTGCGGCGCTGCTCCTGGTCGGGGATGTCGATCAGCTCCCCTCGGTCGGACCCGGTGCGGTGCTCGCCGACCTGATCGCCTCCGGCACCCTGCCGACCCTGCGCCTGACCGAGATCTTCCGCCAGGCCGCCGCCTCGCGGATCATCGTCAACGCCCATCGCATCAACGCCGGTCACCTGCCCGAGGCGGCGGCTCCGGACGGCCTGAACAGCGACTTTCATCTGATCCGGGTCGACACCCCGGAGGCGATTCACGATCGGCTGCTGCGGGTGGTGACCGAGCGCATCCCGGCACGCTACGGTCTGGATCCGGTGCGCGACATCCAGGTGCTGACCCCGATGAACCGCGGCGGTCTCGGGGCGCGGGCGCTCAACGTCGCCCTGCAGGCGGCGTTGAACCCGGAGGCCCAGCCGCGCATCGAGCGCTTCGGCTGGACCTACGCCCCGGGCGACAAGGTCATCCAGCTGGTGAACGACTACGACAAGGAGGTGTTCAACGGCGACATCGGGCGGATCCGCACGATCGATCTCGAGGAAGGGATCCTGACCATCGACTTCGACGGGCGCCCCGTCAGCTACGAGACCGGCGAGCTCGACGCCCTTGCACTCGCCTACGCCACCAGCGTGCACAAGGCCCAGGGCTCGGAGTACCCGGCGGTGGTCATCCCGCTGGCGACCCAGCATTACACCTTGCTGCAGCGCAACCTGCTTTACACCGCGGTGACCCGCGGCAAGCGGTTGGTGGTGCTGATCGCCCAGCCCAAGTCGCTCGCCATGGCGGTGAAGCAGACCGGGGCCGGGCGGTTGACGCGGTTGCGGGAGCGGCTAGGGAACGGGTGAGGTGGTTGACCAGATCAAGGAACCCCGGAGCATGCGATCACCTGTGCGTCTCCTGGACGATCGAGCGATCAGGCGCGCCGATCCGGTCCAGGACTGCGGGGCGGCTGCATTCGGCAAAAACCTTACGCCCGGCCAAGACGCTCCAAGGGCAGGAAGACGCGCGTTGGAGACTCCCACGGCTGCTGATGCCACCGATCACTTCACGCCGGGAGGGGCAGATTCGTCGCGTTTGTTGCTGAAGGGAAGGCCCCAGGTTGCGGAAACTCGGATCTCGCCAACGTCCGAGGTCGGTGGAGCTTCGCTCATTCGAGCGTCAAAGCACTTCGTCATCCTCGTCCGCAATTGGACTGCCATAGATGTCTCCGTCGTCGTCCTCATAGTCGAATACGTCATCTAGGTCATCCATCTCAAGAAGCTCCGCGACAGTCTGAGCGTTGTGCTTCTTAAGTGCATCGGGTTTCGGCGCAAACAGGGGCGTCAGCTTTGCCGCATCGTTGTAAAATCGCACGTCAAGCTTACGAAGTTCTTCGAAGTGTTCGTTTTCTCGAATGTGGGTGTCCGACATACCTCCCCAGCCACGCACACCAGCTTCATAGCTCAGCATCCATAGATCCTCCCATAAGGCTTCGGAGCGCTCGAAGTTTCGCCATCGAGTCGGCGCCGGCAATTTGGGGAGCTGGCCAGTGGCTGCAAGATCAAGAAGGATCAGAACGCAGATGGAAGAATTCATTTCTGCGACGAGGTCCACGCTCTGCGGTGAAAGGGTTAGCCCGAGTTCCTTGCACATCCAGAGACTCCAAGTCACTTCACTGTGATGCTCAAGGGGTGCGTGCTCTTGAATTAGTGCGTTCACGAGGCGGGACAGGCGGCGCTTGTCAATGGTATAGCCGATGCTGGAATAAGTTGACAGCAGGCGGGCAATAGACTGAAGAGCGACTGGGTGCGACGTCGCAGCCAAGCAAAGTTGCGCCTCAAACGCGGGCCAGTTTTCCTTGCGTACGATGATAGAGCCAGCGCGACGCAGCGCATAGACCAATACGCTCCCGTCCCTGTGACTTCTGGCAAGTTCACGGGCGAGCTCAAAGTAGTGATTGAAGTCGTTTCGCTGCTTTTGGCCTCTGTGCGCTATAGCAAAGCTCCTCAACTTGTGCGTCCACCCATCCTCATCTAATTCTTCAGTCTTGCAAATTCTGGTCTTGTCAAAGTTGATTTGAAGTTCGAAGTCCTTGAGGCACCGTACAAGCTGGGCTAGCGCTGACTCTGCTGCAGAGTAGTTTTCGAAGAAGAAGTAATAGTCATCCACATACCGAAAGCCAGCAGGCGTTGCGCCTAGCCTCTTGCCAAGCTCGACGTCTATTGCGGTTGCGATGCACTCCGCAATGATGTGTGAAGTGTCCGGTCCGATGGGAAGACCAAACGTTTGCTCGTCTTGGCACTGTCGGACAACAAGGTCAAGCAGGTTCCCGTAGTACGTCGGCGTGATGTCCCTGTTCTTCTTCGAAATCGCCTTGCCGTGCAGGGCCCACGGGATGGAGTGCGTGTAGATTGTGGGAAAAAATCTGGATATGTCAGTGCGGAGCACATACCTGAATCCGGCTCCCTGCGAGAGCCTCCGCTCGTAAAGAGATTGCATTGACGGAAGCGCCGCCGCGCGCGTCGTGTCACGGCGAAATCGCGGGTGACTTGCGCTGATCTTGGAGCGGCGGAAGTGGCGGACTATGTCTGCCCAGTTGGCGACGAGAGCGCGACAAAGGTACGCCTGTGCGACCGGGTTTGGAACACTGGTTGCCCGCCGCTGGTGTCCTGCGCGCGCGACACTAAAGACCTCTGCCTTCGTAGGTGGTGACTTAGGCACTTTGACGCCACGCGCGGCGGGTGGCAGTCCATCCCAGACTGCTAGCACGGTCAGGTGACGCATCGCGAGATCAGCGGTAGTGAATGCGGGCGGCAGTTGGGAGGGGAGAAACCCTAAACGTAGGAGTCGTTCTACGCGGTCCATGTTCGAAGTCCTCCTTATTGGCGGCATGAAAACTTGCCTGTTATGGGCCGAAATTGACACGCCTGATTCGACGGAATCCTTAGTTATTCCGCTAGACGGATTCACTAATTGTTACACTACACAGACTCTGTCTAGCACCTTCTCTCGCTGACATTGGTCAGCGCCCGCTGTCCCTGCGATTGCGGACGCCGACCGACGAATCACCGGTGTCCGGCATTGGACGAAGGTACCGTTCAGCGATCTAAACCAGGAGACTACAAGACGCGCTTTAGGGTCATCCACGACGCTGATACTGGGGCGCGCGCTAACGACCCAAGCCGGCCAGTCCCGGTAGACCGCCAGGCGTCCGTTCCGGAACCAGAAACAGCCGCCCCGACTCTGCGATTGCGCGGCTGAGCCCGGCAGCCCGCCCGGCCCCTCTCGCTCAATTCACTCCCCTTGCACCTTCACAGGGTAGTACGGGCTTTGTTTCAACCAGTCCAACTCGACCTTCAGTCGACCATTCGCGGTTTAAGGGCGCTCAACGTCGTCGGTGGCGCCCGCTGTCTTTTCCCCGTGCTTGGTCGCAAACTGCGTCTCGGCCTGCTCTTGGATCGTCGCTTCCACTGACCCACCTGCGCCGGGTGAACACCCATACTTCGGACCGATCTCGTTGATCCTCTTCGCCACGCGGGTCATCTCCAGCCCGACCCACGCCTTGAACGCACTGTTTAACTCTTACGCTTCGATTCGGCAGTGCTCATAACGCCGGCCACTGCGATGATTCTGCGCTGTAGGGTGGACAAGCGAAGCGCAGTCCACCAGCGCCGGCGCGGGGTTCGGTGGACTTCGCTCCCGCTCGTCCACCCTACCTGCCGCGATTATGAACGTCGCCCTTCGATTCACCCAATCTCTCTCGGCCGCTTTCGGTTAGGCGCAAGGCAACGCTATTGTCCGGTTCTCGGCATCCACTTTACGGAAGCGGAAGGTGTTCGTGAAATATCGCGACGACAAGTTTGTCTTCTGACTCGGATACCGGAGGATGTAGATGCACGCGGTTGCGGTCGCCGCGCAGCTTCGCGTGCCACTCGCAATAAAGCGTTCTGCCTCCAAAAACGCGCTCTCGGGCCTCCCGGCACGTTTTGTCCCGCCGTACGTCCAATGCCTCCGGCGCCACCACGATACCGTAGGTATTGAATCGCTGCTGGATGAGCTTCGCGGATGGGTCGCCGGTCCTGGTCGGCACCTCATCCTCTTCGCGGATCGCCGGCGGCGGCGCGGTAAACGCCCAATGGCCGTGGTCATCCAGCACGGCCAGAAGTTCCCGAAGCGGCTCGCGTACTCCCGAGTACCCGCCAGCAAAGTCGCCGAGGCCGCGCCAGATTCCATCGACGAAACAGAGATCCGGGAAGGCATGTGTTGCCAAACGTTCCAGAGTAGCCTCGCAGTCGTGTTCCACGTCCATCGCCGCCCGGAAAAAAGCACGGTGCCCCGACTCGTCGATGACCCAATGTACATTCGCGATGCAGGCGGCAGTCACCGTTGGATGCACGCCCGCGCGTCGTAGCCCGAGACAAGCCACTGCATGCCCCGAGCGAACGCTGTGGTGCGCCCATGCCACGTCGGGATTGTCGGACGGCTGAGAACCCGATACAGATATCTCCGTATGCTCCGGTATGCCCTCTGGCCAGGCTTCCTCGTCCAGATAAAGGGGCGCCCGACCGAGCATGGCGGCAAGCTCCTGGCGCAATTCTGGTGGCAAATCGACCGGGCACTCGGGCCCCCAAAGCTCCCAAACGCTCAGACCCCAGAGCACCGATCGAGTCTGAAGATCGTCCCCAATCCAAACCCGCTCCCGACGCCCTTGGGCGATAGTCACCCGGTCAAGCAATCGCCCGAGCGCTATCTCGATCTCGGCCGCCGACCACCCGTCGAACTGCCACTCGGCCCCGTCGATTACGAACGCCACAAAGCGCCTCAGCGCCGCCGGCGCACGCGGCCGAGGGCGGCCACGTCGATCTGGTACTGGTCGAAGAAACCCGGAGGCCAATCCGAAACACCGCCGCTTGGGGTGAACCGCAACGGGGTGGTCGCGCAGGCATCGTTGTCGTCCGAACCGAAGAAATGGATGATCGCGTCGTTGTGGGATAGAAATGCATGCTCGCCGATCGCCCGCCGAATGCCATTTAGCACGTGGTCGGAGTGCGTCTCGACAACCACTTGAACACCGTGACCCGCGAGCCAGGCGAGGAAGACGCCCATGCGAGACTGCCCAGCCGGATGCAGATGAGCCTCCGGATTTTCAATGAGCAAGAGCCCTCCGCGCAAGGCAATCAGCCCCGCCAGCACGACGGGTAGTGCATAGGACACACCGAACCCCATGTTGGGTGCGCTGACAAACTCACCGCCGGGCGCACCGAAACGTAACGACGCAAACAAACCGTCTGCGTGCGCGACTGTTTCGATTTGGATCGGGCGCACGATCTCCGAGAGCCATGCCTCCAACTCGTACTTCAGAAACGGCACGGCGTCCTCGGACCGATCCGGGTGCAGTCGATCAGCTTGCTCCATCGGGTGACCCCCAAGAGCCGCAAGCACTTGCGCCGAAAACTCGCCGTGCACTCCGACTTCCAACTGCGCATCGGATACCGGTGACGCACGCAATACACTGCGGGGGCCTAGTCTCTCCGCGCCGAGATAGGTAAAGGCCCGGGGCTCTGAATGAATGTCGAAGGCAATCCCTGCAGACGCTTTGGAATCCACGATGTTGAGAAATAGAGCGTCAGGCGCTTGTGCAGGCACCACATAGCGCCAAGTGGCAGGTGATCCACAGAAATCGCCATTTAGCGAAAAGATAATGTCTCCTGTCGACTTGCGATTATGAATATCCTCTGCGGTACCCAGTTCCAAGCAAAACGGCCCACCGTTAAGCTGCACTGTTCCACGCTCTGCGTCCAGCGCGGAACGGCACAGTAGCAATGCCTGAATAACCGAAGTCTTGCCGGTACCGTTAAGGCCGGCCAGCACCACTAGAGGAGCAAAATCAAAGTTGTCATCAGCGAAACGCTTGAAACCGAAGATCTCCATTCGGTGAATCATTGAAGCGCCTCGGCTAGTAACTCGCGCGTTTTGTTGAGCCGCAGATCAATCGCACCTGAATCGCCGGTGCCGACGGTCACAGCCCGAACATAATTGGAATCGCCGAATGCCCCAAGCAACGCTTCTCGAATTCGGTTCGCTCGCGGCTTGAGTTGCTGTAGTTCATAGCCAGAGAAAGCGATGCTCTGCGCCTCGAAAACAGCTCTGTTGATAGGACCCCGACGAAGTGTTTCTGGATTTAGGCGTCGGAAAGCCTCATGTCCGAGGATACCCGCCGCGTTTATCATGCCGCGATTGAAGGCGTCGCTGAGTTCATTAAGATGGCAGTCTGACAACGCAGGCCCATTTGTCGAACGACCGTCGATTCGCCGAGTATATTCGACGAGATAAGCGTCAAGATTCTCGAACTTGCGATACTCGTCCGCCGAAAAATTCCAAAAGGCGCAAAAACGCAGCGCGAACTCTCGATCGGTCATACGCTTGCTGTCGCGGAAACCGCCCGGAGACGCCTGTGTTGATCCGCGATAGAAATAGAAATCAGTGGCTATGTCAAAAGAATTAAGTTGCACCAACTCATGGAGAAACCGGCGCGATCGATCTTTGCTCATCGCATGTCTTATCTCTTGAGCCGACAACGGCTCTCCCAACGTATTGACACGCCCGAAAATATCGTACTTGATCTCGTCGGGGGTCTGGGGCTCGATCACGTGCACCACAATTTGGGTGGTCCGAATCCGGCGCTGCAGTACGGGTGTCAGGTTCGAGTACGTGCGACCGTGCAGCTCACGAAGATATTCGAGGTCGGTTTTATCCAATGTGTGTTGGCCGGCCATAAACAAGCGAATGGTCGTCAGGCGCTGCACGCCGTCGACAACCTGGTAGGTTCCATCGCGGTCCTGATTGAAATAAAACGCTGGAAGAGGGATGCCAAGCAGAACCGACTCGACCAGACGGGTTCGTTGCCGCTGCTTCCAGACGAAGTCTCGCTGAAAGTCGGGTGCCAGATCGATCTCCTTTTCTTCGATCTGGTCCACGACCTCACGCAACGTGAAGTTCTTGGTGGTAATCCGTATCTTATTGGGATCCCATGGCTTTATGGGGGCAGAGTCCGACCGCGTATCCTCCGCGTCCAGATCGTCGAGGGAGTCCGGGAAATCGACAATCGGATCTTGGGCTGACATTTTGGAGCCTTCACTCGGCATCGTAAGCTGGCGCGTCATGTTGCCTTGGGTTTTGGTAGGTTACAAGTACACGAGCCTAGGACAGGGCTCCGCCTGTAACGGTCACCACCGCTCGGCGACAGGGGCGCGCGCCCGCACTCCGGAAGGGTGGCTCGGACGATGCCCGTCAAGCCGATTGTCTTTGCCAACACCGGCGGAGAGTATGTGGATCGAACGGTCTCGTGTCGTGTTCGACGCAACAGACCGCTGCGGAGTGCTTATCGGCTGCTCGCTTGGCGGGCGCCTGTGTCCCAATTTGGCCGTCCAGAGTCGCTCACAGGGTTGACTGCGACAGTCCGCTACGCGTCCGGAGCGGTCGCTCAGGACGTGGCGCCGAGCGGTAGTTCCGAGTCGTCTCCTCGCCCGACCACGTGAACTAGATCGACAGCAATGCCCGCGTACCGGGTCGCCGGCCGAGCTTGACCTTGTCTCCTCAGGTCGCGACAGGGTTGCGGTCTCCGTGGCCCATTCCCGTCGCGAACCCTCCTCGCATTCCACTGGCAACCATAATCCATCGACGGCGAACCAGCAGCCGAGATCGCATGCCGCGTACCCGCTTCGCTCCACGGTAAGGGTTGTGCTCCGGCGGATTATCGTCGCCATCGGCGGCGCTCAGGCTCGACTCGACCTCCCGATGCGCCCCGACTGTAACTTCCGCGGCACCACGCAAACTTACGCCACCTGACGCGGAACCCCGCGATAGAGCCGATCCACCCGGTCCCGGACCCAAGCGGGACGCGCGAGGAGAATGTACGCGAGCAGCACCGACGCAAGGGGGACTGCGAAGGCCGCGGTGTCTATGACGACGATCGGCAGGGCCAGAACCAGACGGTGGCCGAGATGCATGACGACCTCGGGGTTGGCAGGGTTCACGATGCGGGCGGGATTTCGGGCCAACTCCTGCGAGGTCGAGGGTTATTCCATCGGCTGCAGGCCGAACGCGAGATGCCCTGAAACAGCCTTCGGGCACTCGGGATCGGGGCCGACGCTCGGCGTCCGACCCGGCACGGGCTCGCGGTACGGCCGATCCGGACAAGGCGGTTCCGGTGTCCGGCCGGCAGATCCGCGTCGATCGGCGCCGGTCTCGATGCGTTCCAGGATCTCCTCGTCCGTGGCGGTATAGACCAGATCGAGGAAGGCGCCGATCGGCTGCGAAGCAACCCGCACCTCCCCGACCTCAAGGCGCGCCTCGCCGCTGCCGTGCCGCCCGGTCAGGAGGCGCGTCAGGCGCTCCCGACGGCGAGGGTCGCCGGCTTGGGCGACCGGCAACCCGGTCACGACCACGTCGATGGCGCGCTGCCCCGTCAGCCGAAGCGCGGCCAGGGCCAAGGCGTGATAGCTCGGGGTGGCCGGATAGTCTTCGTGCAGCGGGCGCTGCCAGTCATCGAAGCGCTCGGGCTCGATCGCCGCTGCCCGGAGCACGCCGTCCAGATCGACCGGGACCGGCCGATCGGCGGCCGCGCCCGTCGCGCTCCCGGCCTCCTCCTCCGCGCCGATGCGCTCGCCCAGACTCTCCCGCGGAGCGGCCCCGGCCGGGTGCAGGATCAGTCGCTGCAGGTCTCCGCGAGGCCCTGCCGCGATCTTCACATTCGAATAGCCGATATCCAGTCCGACGACGTACATGGCTCCGCCCGTTGGGTTCACACCGAATGCACTGGCGGTACACAAACGCGCTTCACGCCGTCGCCGTCCCGATGCATTCCGATGACAAGGTTCACAAGAGATCCGCAATCGGCGCACAAGAAGGCGACAGTGAACGCTCGGCATTCTTGGCGTCGAGGCGGTGCAACGCCAGCCGTTTAGATGGCACGAAAACGGTGTCTTTCCGGGCGGTGCCCGACGCATCACGCGTGCTAACCTCCCGGCGCCGAACGGCAATGGAAAACGGCTGTCGATCGCGGGAAAGAGAAACAGACGCGACCCGCAGGGCCCGCTGTTCTCACTTGCCGCGGGCAGCTTCCGGTCAGGGCAGGCAGTGCCGTGGTTGCTTGGTCGGTCGGCGCGTCGCACTCGCTGTTTCACCAAAGATAAGAGGGTGCGAACGCCCGGCCGGCGTGCCGCCTGCCCACAGGCTCGAGGCAGCCTTCCGGGCAGGCCCGCTCGGCGCAACGGGCAGGAGGCCGAGGATGACGACGCCACGGAGGAGGATGCGGCGCCGAGTCATGTCGCGGAGGCGCTCGACGCCTGGGTCGCGCGCAACCTGGCGGCCCTGTAGGAGCGCGCCGAGCAAGGCTGCAGCGCCTTCGAGCAACGCCTGGCGGAGGCCGGTCGCGGACTTCCCCGCAGTGCCCCTGGCAGCGCCCGCTCGTGGAGGATGCCGAGCAGGGATTCGGCGCGATCCGCGCCGCCGCGCGCCAACTCGCCGAGGTGCGCACCCGCTTTCGGGCCGCCGCCAAGCGGTGCCGCAAGCTCGGTCTGGACGGAAACCAGAGCGGCGTTTTGCGCCGTCCGGCGACATCCACCCGATGGATGAGCGAATAGGAACGCCCGTCCCAAACGATCAGGGATCAACCCATGACACGACGACCGAACGGCAATACGGAAGACGAGAACGCGCTTGCGCCTTCCGATCGAGGGAAGCGCGACACCGCAAGCGTCCGAGCGACCACGGCACTGCCTGCCCTGACCGGAAGCTGCCCGCGGCAGGTGAGAACAGCGGGCGCTGTTTCACCAAAGATAAGAGGGTGCGAACACCCGGCCGGCATGCCGCCTGCCCACAGGCTCGAGGCAGCCTTCCGGGCAGGCCCGCTCGGCGCAACGGGCAGGGACGCCGAGGATGACGACGCCACGGAGGAGGATGCGGCGCCGAGCCATGTCGCGGAGGCGCTCGACGCCTGGATCGCGCGCAACCTGGCGGCCCTGCCGAGCAGGGATGCAGCGCCTTCAAGCAACGCCTGGCGGAGGCCGGTCGCGGACTGCCGCGTAGCGCATGGGGTCGCATCGGCGTGCGGGTGCGCCCGCAGCGGGCCGACCGCGCCACCCCCGGCGCCTTCTCAATCGAGTGGGTCACCTACCGCCATGTGCATGCAGACCGCCGCGGGCGTCGTCTATCTGTCGGACGACATCCGCATGGGCGACGGAGATCGCTACCCGAAGAGCGCCTTTCGCGGCATTGCACGGGACTGGCAGCGCCCGCTCGTGGAGGACGCCGAGCAGGGATTCGGCGCCATCCGCGCCGCCGCGCGCCACATCGCCGAGATGCGCATCCGCTTTCGGGCCGCCGCCAAGCGGTGCCGCGAGCTGGGTCTGGACGGCGACTCGCGGCCGTAGCGGGCGGTCCACCGCAAAGCAGACCCATCCGCGCGGTTATCGCCATGGCCGGGCGCATCCGCGACGGTGCAGGATGCCCCGATGACACTCTTCGATCTGTTTCGCCGGTCCAAGCCGGCCGCACCGCCGCCCGCACCGGGTTCCGATGCGATTCCCGAATCGGCCCCCGATCCCGACGAGGACCTGCTGCGCTACCCGCCCTTCATCAAGGGGCTGCCGGCGTCCGACGTGGACGCGCTGCTCGCCAGGCAAACCGAATTGATCCGGGGCCTGCAGGACGGGGTAGGCATGACCGACACGGATGACCGCGACCTCGTCCGGCCGGTCGTACGCCGCCTCGATCCTTGGGCTCGTGATCCAGCGCGAAGACGTGGAGCATCGACGCCTGCGCGGCGAAGAAGCCGACCTCCAGAGAATGGCGCAGCAGCCCGCCCGAGCTGCGGTGATGATGAGTCTCGGAGGCGGCGACCCGCTGATCCTGGCGACTATCGGGCAGCGCTACCGGTTCGAGCTCCTGCATCCGGGCCAGCCCTTGGAGCCGGAACCTCAGACCACGCTCGGGCCTAAAAGCGGCATGCCGCTGCGCCTGCACCGGCGCACGCCGGCCCGCAGGGCGGCCTGATTTGCGCCACTCCCCGTCGCGCGCAACGCTGGACTTCAGCGGCTTGCTCTCGATCCCGACGCCTCGGTTTCGAGACACCGACCGAAGCTCGCGAGGACACCCTGGCCGGGCAACCCACGGCATGAGACCCACCGCAGGCATCGCCTGATCCCGGACTGCGGGGCGTCGGGGGTTCGGCCAAGAGCCGTCTCCCATCGACCGCAAGTGAGCGACTCTTGAATCCCGAGAGCCGACGAAAAAGCATATCGTCCGGACTTTCCGGTCTCGAGGGTTGACTGTGGGAGTCGCTACCCGGAAGGCAGAGCCGGTCCCCCTCCAGGTCAGTGCTTTCTCCGACGCCTGAGCCCGATTGCGCTAGAGCCGCTTGCACGGCGCCGCGTCGAGCGCTGCGCGCAGAATCTCCTGCTCCAGCGCCGCGGAAGGATGCCGGAATCCCCCGCGCGCGACGAAGCGGCTGCCGGCGTCAACCACGGCTTTCTCCGCGTCCACCCTTCGAGGTATCACGGGATCTATGGCCAGTTCCGCCAACGCCGCGTTCCGGCGTATGAACGCATCGCGGTCCAACCGCCCTTCGGCATCGAACCCGAGCATTTCGTAGACGAGCCGGACGATGGCGTAGGGTGCCCGATCACGCACCTCCACGATCACCTCGGCCATCCGCACGCGCTGGCCCGCGAAGCGCTCCAGTCGGTGGCTCTCGGGGTCATCGACCATGCGGGAGAACGTCGCGCTGGCCAGCCGGTAAAGGGTGTCGTCCGGTCCGAGGATGTAGATGCGGGTCGAGTAACTCACGCTGACCGTCCTTTTTAGGCCCAGGGTCCGTCCGTAGCGTACCGCACCGGTCACCAAGGCATCCGTGCGCCGTCGCATGGGTAGACACTACAGTCGTGTGACCGCCCTCGGAGCACTCAATGCCGGTCCGCCTGGAACAGGGAGGGTCGTCCCACCCCTCTGGCCAGGCAAGGGGCATCGTGATGACGATTGATCCGGAGCTGCCACCGCCGCTGGAGCACCCGTTTAACTGACGCTCTACTACGGTTGTGGCGACCCTAACTCGACGGGTTATTGCTTGGGATCTCGCGCAGCCGCCAGTTCGGCTCGCGACGCCCCACGTCCAACGAGGGAATCCAAGCAGAAGCTCCGCCGCCGCTCGCCGACCGCCGACCGTCGGCAGGAGCCGTCTCCCATCAACCGGAAGCGAGTGACTCTTCGATCCTGTTGGCGTTCCGTCGCGGCCGATACATGGGGGTTTTGGCCCAAACCGCCGAAACCCCCACTTTGGATGACTGCATCGCCCTGCCCGACATGGATTGCAGCCTGAGGCTTGCCGACGTCGATGAGCGGGGGCATTTCCAGCTCCGCCCGAGCAGCCCACGAGCCAGCATCCATAAGGCGGTCAGACGCCGGCGAGACAGGCTGCCTTCCACCCGGCATAGCGCTCGACCAACCCCTGTAACGCCTCGGGCTCATAGGCCCGCAAGCCGCTCAGGATGAGGGTCTTCGCGCCCTGCCCGACCGGCTCCCCGGCGGCAGTCAGGCGGAACCCGAGTCGGGCCTCGCCGCGCTTGCCCTTCACCTCCAGCTCGGTCGATTCCAGAGCAATGTCCACGTCGGGGCAGTCCAATCGGTCCAGCTCGAACGACATCCGGTCATAGATCACCAGGGGCCGATCCGGGTTGATCATCACACCCTGCTGCTCCATGAGCGGCACCAGGATGTGCGGAAAATTCCGACCCGGAAAGGCCACGTAGCGGCGCACCAGCGACTCAATCATGATCGAATCCCTGGTCACCGGTCCCGAACGCTCGACCTCGAGGCAGGGCTTGCCGTCGGCCGTCTCGACCACGACGCGGGCGTCGCTCTGAATGACATTCAATGCGGCATCCGCTCCGACCATTCCGGTGAAGCGAAAGGTCATCCGACTCGCAAGACCACATCCGGCGAGGACAAGCGCAAAGAGGAGATCGCCGGGGGCACAGAAACGCGGATTCGTCGCATCGTGGATCGGATTGAAGTCACCCGCGACCTCCTTGGCGAAGGCGCTGCCTTGCGGCGCGGAGATGCGCAGTGTGCCGTCTTCGGCCGCGTGGAATGGATCGAGAAACATGGCTCAAAGCTCCGAGGTCTGGGAGGCCGGACGACCTGCCACTGGGGCGAGGAAAGGACATCGACCGCGCGAGGGGTCGGGTTGGCGCTGATTGCCCTCGGGGAACACTGGCGCTTTGTGCCCACGCACCACGCGGTTCATCCCCGCAGACGCGGGGATCAATTGGAGAAGCAAGCGCGCGCCGGCGCCCCGGCAGTGTCGAGGTTAAGCCTAGATGCCGCTTCAGATCCACTAGGAGACGTTGGCGTTGGACAACGCCGCCCCACCATCAGCGAGATGAGCCATAATCAAATGCCACGTTCGAGAGAGCCTCGTCCTGCTTGGGTAACCCTATATGAACAGCGGAGACGGGGATGCCGCGGCGACAGCGCTTCATCGACGGCGAACGGATCCGGAAGGCTCGCACGCTGCGCCGTGTCGAGCCGATCTATGAAGTCCTCGCGCAAGCGCTGGCAACGATTCCGGATCTTCGCTTCATCAAGCTCTTCCCGGGAAGGCTGAGTGCCTCGAACCAGCTATCGACTGATGGGAAGCAGAGTCCAGTCGTGGCGGTCGGCGCTGAGGGGATCATCGGCGTCGAGTTACTGATCGACACGAAAACCCACGTGGTGCAATTCTACGGAATGACTTCCGCGCAGCAGGGCTGTGGGCGAATGATGGTGGAAACCGTTGTTGCCGCCACTCCCTCGGACTGGTTACTCGCCGTGCCCTTTGACTGGAGCGGCGGTTTCTGGGCGCACATGGCGGATGAATACCCGCGAATCCAGATATTCTGACGCCGTGCCAGACCCTGCAAGCACGCTGCCGATCCCGAGTATCACCGAAGCGGATACCGCGGAGTGCCTCCGAACAGGCTGATTCGCGTTTAATCGGACGAGCCGTTCGATGTCGAGCAAAGGCGGCTGACGACCCAGAACGACCACCGAGCCGAGCCAACCGACCAATCGCTGTGTTCCAGGAAGCCGTCACCGGTCGTTCGCAGCGTGGTGACTCCTCAATCCTGATACCGGTCACGCGCCATGCGGCGACTGACGGACCGGTCAGGACCCAGAGGAGACATCGGCGCTGCGAACAACGACGGCGGCATTGCAACCCAGAGCGGACATTGGGAGAGTAGGCGTCCTCATCACTGACGCCGCCGATCGCTCCCGCCCGCAGACCTCCCGCATGGGACGATGCGCCGGCGCCGGCGCCGGCGCCGGAGCCGATGCCGGACTGGGACCTCCCCGGCCAGCGCGAGCCCCACTTCGCGTTCGATCAGCGTATCGCCTGATAGCCGCTCTTAATCCTCCGCAAAGAGGGTGCCATCTCCGCCGTCTCGCGCTTACGCGCTACGCCCCAACATCTCGTCCCATCGCTCGACAAAGTGCGCGCTTGCACTGACCACGAGGTCCGTCGGCCACTTGGTGGGCGCTTGATCGATCTTCGAGTCCCCGCTAGCCTCACTTTTCAGGCCGCACAGGACGTGCAAAAGCGCTTGGATTCTCTATCCGTGCCCACCTCTGGGGTCGCGAGATTCAAGAAACGAAGAACAAACCGCACCTATCCGGTTGCCTCCCACGCCGCCTCCTGCGGTGGCGCCGTGCCGGCTGGATGGATCCAGGTGCCCTGGTAGATTCCGGCATAGGGCGGCCCGGCATTACGCGTTCCAATTCGCAGCGCTGCGTCGAACGCAGCCGCCGACCAGAACCGACGATTGAACCGGAAGACGAACTCGTTCAGGTAAGCCTGAAGGTGCTTGGAGCTGACCCCATGATGTGTGCCGAGAAGCCCTTCATCCAGGTTGCCAAAAACAATGTGGATCATTGGGAGGTGCGCGTGGTAATTGCGTGGTCGCGACGCACGGCGACACGCTCTTGGGCATACCCGGCGACCTCCATAGGAACGTATCCAGTCCAACCGTCAGTGCGCAAAATCGCCCCGGGCCGCACGGTCGCCGGAACAAAGGGTACCAGCGTTTACTGCTTACGTTTTGCAATAACCTGAAGCCTGAGCCGCCCCGCAACGACATTCCGGCCATGTCCGCCTTTGGCGGACTTCGGTTCTGCCTTCCGCCGGCTACCTTTTCGCGCAGCGCCTTTCGCTTCCTCGTGCGATTGTCCTCGGATCAGGTTCGGATCCTTACCCGCGAACGGAATGGATTGACGTGGGTGAACTTCGACGGCGCCGATGACCGGCGTCTTGTGGCGAACTCCTTTTCCTTCACCTTGCGTCGCGCCGCCAACCAGCATCTCGCCGACTTCGACGGGATACTCACTGCCGATCAAGTCCCGGTTGGGGCGCACCATCGCAGCACGCAGCATATGGAGCATTTGGAAAGCTGTTTCATAACCAGACATGCCCATCCACTTCTGGAACCGGAGGGCGCTCATGACGGGAGGGCCATGCGTCACAAGATAGGCGCGCCAAAACCACTTGGATATGAGAACCTTGCTACGGTGCATGACGGCGTTCGCTGTTATGCTCGTGTCATGCCTACAGTTCCGGCAGCGCACAACCCCCGGTCGGTGGCCAAGGCGAAAGGGTTCGCCAGTGACGCCGCAGCGCGGGCACTCGACGCCATTGGCAAACCCTTGCGCGTACGGGTAGTCGATACAGGCCGCATCGTTGGGGAAGTTTCGCTGGAGCTTGGGAAGGGACTTCGGCGTTGTCAAGTACCGGCGGTACAGTATTCGGCATGCGCGCAGAATATGCCTGTCTCGCTGTGGGAAGCAACCGGGTAGGCATGGAACAGACTACTGCTCCGCGGTAGAAATCCCGAGACCGTTCTCGGCGCTCAAGCGGCAAGGGGTTTGCCCTGATAGGTCCAGCGAAACGGCTTGGCCATCGTGGCGTTGAAGACGTCGATGAATTCGGACATCTTCTTTTGAAGGTCCTCGACCGACGTGAAGCTGCCGCGACGAATGACTTTGCGCGCGAGGATCGAGAACCACATCTCGATCTGGTTGAGCCAGGAGGCATGTTTCGGGGTGAAATGAATCACGATGCGGTGGCTCGGGTCGCGCAGGAATTTCTCGCGAGTGGGTACCGACTTGAGGATGCCGCGTTTGCCTTTGACGCCGAGGTCGCCGGTGAAGCCGATGGCCTCGGCGACGAGGCGCACCACGGCTTCGGCGACGTGGATGTTGAGGTTGTCCATGATCGGATGCCAGTGCGTGGCGGCGTCTTGACCGGCGAGCAGCTCGGCGAGCCACCGGGCGAAGTCCGCCTCGGTGCGGGTCGGTCCGAGCCGATAGGTGACTTGGCCGGTGGCGACATCGAAGGAGGCGATGAGGGTCAAGGTGCCGTGACGGATATACTCGAACTTGCGTCGCTCCGCCCGCCCCAAGCGCATCGGCAGGGTCTGGGTCGCCCGCTCGAGGGCCTGCACCCCGGTCATTTCGTCAATGCTGCGCGTCTGGATCCCGGCGGCCGCACGCTCGGGCGCCAAGCGGTAAGTCTCGCAGACATCGCGGCATTTCTCCTCGAACTGCGCATCGCGCGGACTGTTGATCCAGCCGCGGGTGCGATGCGGCTTCAGGTCGACCTCGCGCAGGAAGCGACCGATGGAGTGGGCGGAGATCTCCGTGACGATGCCGCGCGCGATCGCCTCCTCGGCGAGCGTGGCGTGGGTCCAGTGCGTGCGCTGCGCGCCATGGGGAGCGAAGCGAAGGCGCTTAGTCCCGGGTAGGCGTGGGCGCGAGCGTGTTGCCGCAGGTGAGTGCGGTCAGCCAATTTGATGGTGGCGCGATCAAGTTGCGTGATGGGGGTCGGCGAAGCGGTCTCCCCGCCTCGCGCGACCGGCGTGTCGAGCCGGCATCGCGCGATGGGTCAAGCGCGGTGATGGGAATCAGAATAACAGCGGATCGTCGAAGTCCGGGGCGTCATCGAACAGATCGGGTTGTCGCCGGTGGTGCTCGGCGGCGTGCTCGGCGTGATACCGACACAGCTGGCCGAAGTAGTGGCCTTCGAATTGGAAGAGCAGTTCCCTGAGCACCTCGATCAGGGCAACAGCGGCCTCGTCGGGCAGCGGCGGAAGGTCGATCGGTTGCAGGGTCTGGCGGGATTGTGGTTGTGTCATGGGCTGCTCCGAGTCGGTCAACGTGGCAAGGCCGTGCGCCGCGGGGTGGCGGTGGCGGGCGGGGTGAAGACCTCGAGGAAGAGCGCCTCGTCGAGGTGGGGGCGCTCGGTTTGGGCGGCGACGGCGAGCAGCTCGGCGGCCAGGGTGGCGAGGATGCGGTAATTGCCGGCGGCGTGGTCGCAGAGGGTGTGTTGCAGGGGCTCGCTCATGAGGGCGGCGTTGCCGGCGCTGGCGCACAGGTGTTGCAGGCAGGCGAGCAGCTCCTCGCGGCGCGCATGCTCGGTGGCCAGACGGGTGCGGATGCGCGAGCCCAAGGGCAGCAGCTCCTCGCGGCGCAGGTGATCGGTGAGGCGGGTGTCCCCGGCGAGGACGACGCACAGCAGGGGTTGGGAATCGAAGCGGGCGCTGGCGAGCAGGCGCAGCTCGTTGAGCACGGCGGGACTCATCTCCTGTGCCTCGTCCACCAGCAGCACGGCACGCCGACGCGTCGTCTCCAGATGGCCGAGCCAGGTGGCACGCAGCGCCTTGAAGCCGCCCCAGCGGTTGTGCGGACGCAGCGGGACGCTGAACAGCTCGCCGAGTTCGCGGTAGAAATCCCCGAGGCTGCTTTGGGGATGGTCGATGGCGCCGACGCTCAGATCCGGGAGCCGGGCGAGACGCTCGGCGAGCAGACGCAGCACCACGCTTTTGCCGGTGCCCGGTTCGCCGTGGATCATCGCAAACCCGCCTTCGCGGATCTGCGCCTGCTCGATGCGCCATAGGAACTGCTCCACGCGCGGGGGGATGTAGAGGGCCTCGATCGGCAGCTCCGAGGAGAAGGGATGCCATTTCAGGCCGTAGAGGGCGAGCAGTCGCGCATTCATCGGGTGTCCTCGGCGGTGTTCAGAGGCAGATAGGCCGGCGGCAAACCGGTGGCGGCATGGGTCTCGAGGAGCTGGCGCAGCAGCGGCGCGATGCCGCCGGGCGCGCTCGGTTGCGGGGCGGGCGCGCCGGGCACCAGCGCACGGCGGGCCTCCCCGGCATTGGCGGCCTTATCCAGCGGGCGCACGGGACTCAAGATCACGCCGCCGTGCGGATCCACCAGATCGACATGGGCCAGATCCCAGCGCGCGTAGCGCAGATGCACCGTCTCCAGGGCGCGGTAGCGCGCGGGGATTTCCAGGCGGATGCCGGCCAGGCTGACGGTGCCGTCGGCCTGGCGCTGGCGCCGGGCGACCTCGATGCGAAAGGCCGCGCGCAGGGCAGCGGCGTCCGGGCCGGGGCGCGCCACGGTCGGGCCCTCCAGATAGCGCGCCAGCGGCGTGGTGGCCAATTCCGAATGGGTGCTGCGGTGATACTCCTGCTCGACCCAGGCTTGGGTGGCGCGGTTGAGGGTGTCCAAGCTCAGCCCCGGCTCGCCTTCGAGCATCGCCATCAGGCGGCCTTCCACGCGGCCCCAAAAGGCCTCCTGCTTGGCGTTCTGATAGGGCGAATAGGGCAAGGTGGTCTGGTGCAGGACGCCCAGACGGGCCAGTCCGGCGGTCGTCTCCTCGGCCAGCATCGCCGCGCCGTTGTCGGTCATCAGGGCGCGCGGCAGGCCGCGCTTCATGAACGCCTGCGACAGTCCATGCACCAGCACCTCGGCGGTTTCCTGCGTGTACCACTGCAGGTGACAAACCAGGCGCGAGCGATCGTCCATGACCCCGAACAGCAGCGGCGTGAGCCAAATTCCGGACGCCGTGAGCACCTTGCGCGAGCCGTGATGGAAATCCAGGTGCCAGAGCGCCGAGACGTGCTCGACCTCGAAGCTGCGGACCTCGCGTTGCTCCAGGCGATCGCGCGCGGCCAGCGCGCCGGCGGTGTCGCGCTTGGGGGTGGCGCGACGCACCATCCCCTGCGCCTTCAAGTAGCGCCGCACGCTCGGATAGGACGGTACCGCGGTGGCGGTGCCGGCGAGGGTGGCGGCCAGGTTGTCGCGATGCAGCTGGGCAGTCCAGCCGGGATGGTCGCGGTACTGCGCCTGCAGGGCCTCGCGTGCGGCGGGCAGCACGCTCGGGAAGGCCCCGCGGTCGGCGCGCACGCGATTGCGCAGCACCGCCACCGGATCGGGCGCGGCGCGCGCCGCGTAATACCAGCGCTCCAGGGTCGACACGCCGAACCGAACATCCAGGCCGGTGACGGGATGGCGCCAGGTCTTGGCGGCCAAGGCGGCGAGTGCCGCCTGCAAGTCGCCGTCCGACGGCGGGGCGGCGAGCAAGGGTCCGATGATCGCAAAGCGCAGGCGGGCCCAACGCTCGCGTTGCGGAACCTCGATGGGGATCGGCATAGGGGTCTCCCGGCCACGGTGCCGGGGGTTCCGGCACCTTCGCGATCAGCCTAGCGGGGTGCCCCGGCGCCTTCGAGCTGCATCCTCTGCGTGGCGTCAGCCGCCCTCGTGCAGCCTGCACGAACGACTCGTCAAGGGACTCAAAAAGCGCAGCAACGCCACCAGGGCGTCCGCGGCATCACCGAGGAAGCGCTCCAGCAGACTCCCCGGCGCCTGCTGCAGATCCACCGGCGGCACAAAGCCCCCCTGCGCGCCGCACCACAGCGGGGTCTGCGCCAACTGCTCCCGCCACCAGGCCTGCCAGCGCCGCAGGGTGCGGATCGGGACCGCCAACGTCGCGGCCAATGCTGCCGCTTGGGGGTGATGTCCGCGATGACGCACGCAGGCCAGCACGACGATGAGGCCGAGATAGACCCGCCGGCCCAGGAACCGCACCGAGCGCGGCGTCAGGCGCCGCCGACACTGCGCACAGCAGAAGCTGCGACGCCTCGCGAACGCCTCGCGCCACGGCTCCGGACAGCCGCGGGGCTTACGGGGGTAGTCGGCCTGATGCAGCGTGCCGCCGCAGGCGGGACAACCCTCCGCTCGGGCGACCTCGGCGAGGTCCTCGTCGATGTGCAGCAACACGGCGAAAAACGTGGGGCTTTCAAGGAAGGCGTGGCACACTGTTGGAGTCTCTTTGTCTTCGCAAACAAGAGACTCTCCCGACGGGTGCTGTTGTTCAAGCACCCCGAGGGAGGCCCACCGCTCTCCCTCATGAAAGATGACGATTTAAGGGGAAAAACCCATCAGGGAAGGTGGCCGTACTCACAGGGGCGAAGGGGCGGATGTCCCGAAGCCGCGGAGGCAACATGCAGAGCACATCCCACACGCCGTGAAGCCATTTGAGGGCGCAGTCGTGCCCGGCGGACCAACGGGGAGTCGGGCACGGCTGCGACCGCAGGGCGAACCCGGGCCCAGAAGGCCGTCGCCAAGGACCGAGTCCTCGCGGCAGCAGGATGCCCCCGCGAGGCATCACGAGGGACACGCGACTCTCCGGATGGGCAAGCTGGCGTCGCTCGGGTTCTCGCAGGCCAGCGCGATGATTGCGCAGATCTGCTCGGGCGTGAACGTCGCCGGAGTTCCCGGGCGCGGTGCGTCGGCCAGTCGCTCCCGGAACGGCCGGCCCGCGGTGGCCGTCCAGCGTGCGCGCCACCGCTGGACGCTGGCACGCCCGAGGCCCAACTGCTCGGCGGTTTCGCGCACACCCGCGCCGGCAGCGCCGAGCAGAATGATCCGCGCCCGCATCACGAGGCTCTGCGGCGCGCTGTGCTCGCGCACGATGGCCTCGAGACGGCGGCGGGGTTTGTTGGTCAAGTCGATGGGGGCAGCAACATAGCGGGCCATGACGAACGCGTCGACACAAGTGATGATGAGCATAACCATGATGTTACCGTGCACTCTTCGCAAACGGTATCAGGCCTTCCACTCTTCAGCACAAACTATGCTTGCACAATCCAGCAACTTGTTCTTGAATACACCAACAGTGGTGTCTTTCGGCAATGAATCTGCCTTGCTGAGATACTCAGGAGCGGCAGTGTCATTTTGATCGGAGCTGCGCCTGATCGGGCTTCGCCGTCGAGACTGATTGGTGAGTCCCGTGCTCCAGGGCAACAGGGCAATCGCATCAACCGCGGCAATTATTGGATCACCTGATGGAGCGTTCTGACCCGCGGTCCGTGGCGTCCCGAAGAGGAGCTTCCCCAAGTATCGTTCGTCCCAGCCCGCCTGGAGAGGTTTGTTCTTGATGCCGAGTTTGGTGCTGTCGTTCTTCAGCCGCGACATGGCGATGTGGCGCAACACCGCGAGGTTCTCGCGGGCCTGAATCTCGCGCACGCGGCAGTCGTCCTCGCGCATCGCCACATCGAGGCTCCAATGCAGATCGTTTTCCACGCCCCAATTACGGCGCACGGCGCCCCCGAAGTCGGCCGCACCGGTGCCGATGAAAAAGCGCATTTCGCGGGAGATCTTGCCGTCGATCTCGCGCGTGAACTCGACCATGCCAATCATGTTCATGCCCTTCCACAGCGCGCTGCGCGGCACGCCGGACAGATCGCCGAGGGTGCTATAACGGCGCGTCTCGACCCGGCCGTGGCCGCGTTCGGCGGTGTCGAGCGCTTCGCTGTCGACCTCGGCAGAGTCCTTGGCGTCGGCCTCGATGAAGGCCTCTTCCACCTCCGCAGCCAGGACACCCTGGTTGCCTTTCAGGGCCAGGACATAGTTGCCGCCTTGGTCGATGATCTGCTCGCCGATCTTGGTCTGAGACCCCATCGCATCGATGGTGACGATGGCGCCCTCGAGCATCAGCAACGCAAGCAACTGCGGAATGACAGTGATCTCGATGGACTTGGCGTCGGTGGGGACCTGCCCGAGCACCATCCGGTTGGCGGTCGCCCAAGCGCTGACCAGATGCAACGGCGCAGCGTCTTGCCCTCGATGGCGATGATCTCACCGGGGATCACCGTGCGGATCGAGGCCGCGCAGGCGCGGAAACACGCCTCGAACGCTTCGGGCGCCAGCAGCGAGAAGACCCGCCCGCAGGTATCGTGCGACGGGATGCCCTCGGACGGTTCCAGGAATTTCCGAAACCATGCCTCCTTCGCGCGACCGAAATGTGCGATGGCCACCCAGCCGTCGGGGCCGGCGAGCGTCGCCGCGATGGCGATGATCACTATGTCGAGCAGATTGTGCCGGCTCCGCAGCGCATCGCGCGGGTCTTCCGGCACGCTGAAGTGGCCCACGAGGGAGGACTCGGTTTCTAGCGTCACCATCGTCGCAGTTCGATACGGCATAAAACTCGGTGCATTGTGGCTGCAACATGATGTCATTTCTAAAAGATAATCTAATTCTCTGATGCGAATGCCCTGCCCCGTATCCAGCGTCCGTCGGATTGGGAACAAAGGGGTGTGGATGGATGAGCGAGTGCGTCTTCATGCCATCGCGCTTGCGGACGATTCCAGGAGCGTCAGTCTCAAATCAAGCATCGCGCCGGGCGCGGGAAACTGGCCTTGACCAACGCCAAAGACCGATTATGCCTTTGGAAGCGCCTGCGCCGGATGCGCAACTGAATTGGGAGTTTGACCCGCAGACCGCCATTACTGCATGCCCTACGGGCACAGTGAACCACCGCCGGTACATCGACGAGGACCCTCATGTACAGAACACCTGGTGTCTATATCGTAGAGAAGAACGCGTTCGCCAACTCGATCGTTCAGGTCCCGACGGCGATTCCAGTTTTCATCGGGTATACCGAGAAGGCGGTGCGTGGGCGAGAGAGCTTGACGGATAAGCCGACTCGGATCTCGTCCATGGCCGAGTTCGAGCGGTTCTTTGGCGGGGCTCACCTGTCGGGCGTCGTGTCCGAAGATAACGACAGTTTCGCGGCCTCGCTCGAGCGATATCTGCTCTATCCCGCGATGCGGTTGTTCTTTGCGAATGGCGGTGGAGCATGCTGGATCGTATCCGTCGGCACGTACGGTGCCTCAGTCAGCATAGATGCCGAGCGCCTAAGAGTGCCTCTCGCGGATAAAGGCATCCTCGAGAGAGAGTTGGAGCCGTCGATGGTTGTCGTTCCAGATGCGGTCAGTCTGACGTCGGAGGATTGTACGGGTGTCGCGGAAGCGATCCTGAAGCACTGCAACAAGACAGGGGCGCGATTCGGCATCCTGGATGTGTACGATGGAGACAAGCCACGGACCAACGACGCCACCGATGACGTGATCGACAAATTCCGAAAGGTCTCGGGGGCGCTCAAATACGGTGCGGCGTACTATCCGTGGCTCAAGACCGCGGTGTTCTCGGCCCGGGACATCGACTACCGCGTACTCGACGAAGCCTTGCGCAAGCGGATCTTGTGGGAGGCCTATTTGGATGGAGAAGGATTCGACGCGACGAAGGGCGGAACCAAGCGACCGATAGAGCCAACGGCCCTGATAGACATTGCCGGCACGATTCGGGACGATGGGAAGGATAATTTCAAGTTCGAGTTGGGGACAATTGGGGGTTTGGGAGTAACCCAGTTGACCAAGTGGTACGACGTTGAAGGAGTTGTCGGAAAGATTACATCCCACGTTACGCCGACGCTTCCGTCGGGAGATGCTATTTCAAATCAGCAGGCAGCGGATGCACGGGAAGTATTCAGCGCGCTCTTATTGAGTGAATTCACCAGAAATACAGATCTTCCGCTGCCTCAACTCACATTCCTAGAGTCTGCAACCACACTCGAGACCAAAGCGAGAGAGATCGTGGATAGTGGAGCCACGGTGGAGGGGACCGCCATTACATTTGAGGTCGGTACGAATCCTACTGGCATTGCAGCCATTACCGATCTGAGCAGTCTTAAGGGCGGTGCCCAGAAATGGTCAGAGGCGGTCACGCCCTCGGGCGTGTCGGGCGAACTGCAGGAGCCGTTAAAGTCAAAGGCGAAAGACGAATTTAAGAGGCTGCTTGTAGGCAAGGCGCTAAGAACCATTCAAGAGGGTCCGGCGGATGCGTCCGTTAAGCTGTCTACCGACATCGAGGGCAATCCGGATTACGGCGGACTGGATGATGAGATCCGTCGGCAAGCTCACTCCGAGTTGTTGAATCGAAACAAGCGTTATGCGGAAGCGATGTCCGATGCGCTGGCCGCCCTGAATTGTCTGCCCCCGTCCGGGGCCATGGCAGGTATCTATGCCAGGGTGGACAAGGCCGAGGGCGTCCATCGCGCGCCGGCCAATGTCGGGATCGCGCTGGCCGTGGAGCCGGCGGTCAAGATCAACGACGACGAGCAGATGGAACTCAATGCGCCGACCCAAGGCGGCAAGGCGGTCAACGCCCTGCGCACCTTTCAGGGGACCGGGCTGACGGTATGGGGTGCGCGGACGCTGGACGGGAACAGCCAGGATTGGCGCTATATCAATGTGCGCCGGACCATGATCATGATTCGGCAATCGGTGAAGAATGCCGTCAAGGACTTCGTCTTCGCGCCGAATACCCCGCTGACCTGGAGTCGGATCGAGTCGATGATCTCCGGCTTCCTGTATACCCAATGGCGCGCGGAGGCGCTGGTGGGGGATGCACCCGAGGATGCCTACTACGTGCTGGTGGGCGAAGATGCGGGTACCACCCAGGACGACATTCGTAACGGCTTGCTACTCGTCAAGGTCGGTTTGAACTTCTCGCGTCCCGCGGAGTTCATCGAGATCGAGTTCACCCAGATGCAAGCGATCGCGTGATCCGGAGGATTCTGAGCAATGGCAGCAACAGGCGACAAACAAGAGCAGCCCTGGCCGCTCCCGAAGTTCTACTTCAGCGTGTCGGTGTCTGGAGACGTAGCGCAGTTCCATGAGGTCTCCGGATTGGACATGGAGGCGCAGGTCATCGAGTACCGGCACGGCGACAGCAAGGAGTTCGCGCCGGTGAAGATGCCGGGCTTGAAGAAGTTCAGCAATGTCACCCTCAAGAAGGGGGTGTTCGCGGCCGACAACAAGTTCTTCGACTGGATCAACGAGATCAGGCTCAACACCATCGCTCGGCGGGACGTCGTCATCGCCCTCTTGAACGAGGCGCAGCAGCCGGTCCAGGTCTGGTCACTGAAGCAAGCTTGGCCGACCAAGATCGTCGGCACGGACTTCAAGTCCGATGCGAACGAGGCGGCCATCGAAACTCTGGAACTGGCCCATGAGGGCCTGACGGTCCAGACGAAGTGATGTCGGTGCCGGGAAGTCGGCGACGGGGCAGTCTGCGCGGCGGACACCGTCGGGGTGTGCCGACGTCGGTCGCACTCAGGGACTCCGGCGCCGCGCCATGACGCCGACCTATCCGCCGGTTGGGTTCCACTTCACCGCGGCGATCGGCAGCTACGGCGCGGGGGTCGATGCCAGCTTCGCCGAGGTCTCCGGGTTGAGTACCGAGCTCGGCGTCTTCGAGATCAACGAGGGCGGGGTCAATACGCACGCTCATCGCGTTCCGGACCGGGGCAGAAGTGGAAACCTGGTGTTGAAGCGGGGTCTCGTGCTCGCGGCGTCCCCGTTGTTCCTGTGGTGCAAGGAAACACTGGAGGGCGGATTGGGGCGTCGGGTGCAGGTGCAGGACGTTGTCGTCTCGCTGCTGAATGATCGGGGGAATCCAACCCTGAGCTGGATCGTCTCCCGGGCCTGGCCTGTCAAGTGCTCGATCGCGGATTTCAACGCCATGGAGGGCCGGGTGGTCACGGAGACCCTAGAGCTCGCCTACGCGACCGTGGTGCAAAAGCGCACGCCATCCTGAGCGAATCCGTTCTGGGAGGGGGCGGCCTCGATCCGCGGGATTGGTCTTTTTTCCGGGCATGTTTGGGGGCAGAGATGGCCGTAGAGATCAGAGAGTTGATTGTTCGCGCCAATCTGGTGGAGGACGAGTCCGTGGAGTCCGCAAAGCAGCTCGACGTAGAGGCGCTGAGGGACGAGTTGCTCGCGGCCTGCGAGGCGATGATCCGCGAGGCCATTGATGGGGAACGGGAGCGCTGATCATGCCGCGGGCACCGAGCAAACTGATCATCAAGGCCTACCGCGACGAGCTCTGTAATAAGGAAATCGACAACTTCCAAGTTCAGATCAACCCGGAGCGATACGCCCAGACGTTTACTACGGCCTTCACCGAGGACGGCGGCGTCGACACCGCCGGCGTCATTTCGAAGTTTAAGACTCAGCAGCCTCAGGAGGTTTCCTTCGAGTTCTATCTCGACGCGACCGGCGTCGTTGACGGTATCGGAGGCGGCAAGGACCTGACCGCTCAGATCAGGGCTTTCAAGCGTGTTGCCTACGACTACAATCGTGATCTGCACAGCCCGAATTACCTGAAGCTGTGGTGGGGCAGTGAGTGGAGCTTCAAGTGTATGTTGGCGTCGCTAAACGTCGACTACATGCTCTTCGACCCCGACGGTTTGCCGTTGCGGGCCAAGTTGTCGACGCGCTTTCGACAGTTCCTCACCCCCGAGGAGGTGCCGAAACGCTCTCCCTCGCGCTCGACGGATCTCACCCACTCGCGCTTGGTGAAGGATGGCGTGTCGCTGACCGGGCTCTGCTTCGAGGTGTATAGGGACAGTACACTGTATGCCAAGCTCGCCCGCGCTAACGATCGGGACGACCTCGTCCACCTCCCCCCTGGGGAGGTTCTCTTGTTTCCCCCTGTCAGGGATTGATCGTGTCGGATTCGCCGCGCAAAGGCCGCCGCCTCGGACCATCGGTGCAAGTCTCCGTCGATGGTCGGGCGATCCCCGAGCATCACATCGTCAGGGCCGTCGAGGTCCGGCGCGCCGTCAACCGCATTCCCACCGCCACCCTGGTGATCGGGGATGGCGATCCCGCGCGGCAATGCTTCGAGGGGAGCCAGTCGTCGATCTTCGAGCCGGGCAAAGCAATCGAGATTCGAGCCGGATATGAGGGAAAGCGGGAACGGTTATTCCGAGGCGTCATCGTGCGGCACAGCATCAAGGTGCCGCGACGCGGGGCCTCGCAGCTGCGATTGATCTGCAAGGACGTGGCGGTGCGGATGACCTTGGCCCGGCGCGACGCGTTGTTCACCGAGCGCAAGGACAGCGAGGTGATGCGCCTGCTGCTCGGGGTCTACGATCTCGACGCCGAGATCGCCGACACCAGCGTCACGCATCCCCAGCTGGTGCAGCATGACTGCACAGATTGGGACCTGCTGGTCACCCGCGCCGAGGCCAACGGGATGGTCGTCGTCGTCGAGGATGGCACGGTGCGGATCGGGGAGCCGAAGACAGACGGCGACGCGACCCTGGGTGTCGGCTTTGGCGAGAGCATCCTGGACTTGGATCTGGATATCGACGCCACCGCTCAAGCAGAGTCCATCGCCTGTCGCGCCTGGGATCCCGCAACGCAGGCTGTCTTGGACGAGACGGCCAGAGAGCCCAGGGTCAACCAGCAGGGAAACCTCGACGGTGGCAGGCTGGCGGCCGGTGCCGGGGCGGATCTCATCTCATTGCGGACCTTCGCCGACAAGCAGCCGGAGGAGTTGAAGCTATGGGCCGATGGCTTCCTGCGTCGCATGCGCATCGCTCGAATCTGCGGGCGGGCGACCTTTCCCGGAGATGCGAGGGCCAAGCCCGACACCTTGCTGCGCCTCGAGCACCTTGGAAACCGGTTCAACGGTGACGCCTATCTCAGCGGGATCACCCACCTCATCGAGCGCGGGGACTGGACCACGCGTGTCGACATCGGCTTGTCGCCCCGCTCCTTCAGCGACAGTCACCGCGAGATGGAGGGGCCGGCGGCCGGCGGCCTGGTGCCGCCAGCCAGGGGGCTGCAGATCGCGACGGTGGTGCAGAGCCATGAGGATCCCGATGGCGCGGGACGTGTCCTGGTTAGCTTGCCCTGTGTCGGCGGTGATACCCGGAATCTCTGGGTGCGTCTGGCCCAGCCTTACGCAAGCAAAGACGCGGGCTTCTGTTTTTTTCCGGAGCCGGGGGACGAGGTCGTCATCGGTTTTCTCGGGGAGGATCCCTCGTCTCCTGTTCTCCTCGGTGGACTGCACAGCAAACCCCGCCAACCACCCTGTACGCCGGACGAGGGCAACCGACGCAAGTCCATCGCGACCGCCGGGCAGTTGAAGATCGTCTTCGACGACGGCGAGGGGCGGTTGCGCATCGAGACCCCGGAGGGACGCGTCGTCGAACTGGATGACGAGGCACAGCGCGTCAGCATTCTGGACGGCAATGCCAACAAAGTGGTCATGAGCAAGGACGGTATCACCCTGGAGAGTGAAGGGGACATCAGGTTGAGCTCCAAGGGAAAGATCCAATTGAACGCAGCCGGGAACCTGACGCTTGACAGCGGCGCCAATCTGGAGGCCGCAGCGCAGAAGGTGTCAGCCGAGGCGGTCCAAACACTGGGTATCAAGTCTGCCAGGGCGCAGCTCGAGGCCTCGGGCACCATGATCATCAAGGGTGGCCTGGTCAACATCAACTGACCGCGCCGCCGTTAACAGCGAGGACCCGTCAATGCCTCCTGCCGCGCGAGTGACAGACATGCATACCTGTCCAATGCAGAATCCGACCGTACCGCCTACGCCGCATGTGGGTGGGCCGCTGAATCTGCCAGGCGTCCCGACCGTGCTGATCGGTCAGCAGCCGGCCGCGGTGGTCGGCGATACGGCAACTTGCGCCGGCCCGCCGGACACCATCGTCAAAGGTTCGAGCACGGTGAACATTAACGGCAAACCGGCGGCAAGGCAGGGTGATACCACCGCCCACGGCGGTTCGATCGTCGGCGGCTTTCCGTCGGTCATGATTGGGGGCTGAGCCATGGCAACGGGAGAGCGGCCGTTTCTCGGACGTGGCTGGGCATTCCCGCCGACGTTTCATCGCGTCGGTGCGCGGGTTGGGTTGGTCGAGGAGGAAGAGGACATCCGCCAGAGCATCGGCGTCCTGCTATCCACGGTCCGCGGGGAGCGCCTGATGCTTCCGGAGTGGGGGTCGGGTTTGAGCACCTTCGTGTTCGACACCATGGGCCCGAACACCCTGGGTCAACTGCGCCGGGACGTCGAGGACACCATCATCCTCTACGAGCCGCGCGTCGTGCTGGAGCGGGTCGACGTCGAGGTCGATCCAGGGAGCCAGGGGGAGCTGCTGATCAGGATCGACTACAAGGTGCAGGGGACCAATAGCCGCGGCAACCTGGTTTACCCGTTCTACCTGGACGAAGCAACGGACCAGAGGGAGTTCTGAAGGTGAACGACCTAGAGGGCACCGTGCGCGCACAGTCCGATACCCTGGATCGTCGCAATTGGCGGGGTAGCCGGTTTCCACCGGCATTGGATGCCGAGCGGGTGCCGCTCGACAGTCGCACCGAGGCGGAATTGATCGATTACGCCTATCGGTACTCGACGCTTTTGACCTATGTCGACGAAGAGAACCAGCCGCGTGGGGATTGGAGTGCATTCCTCGCAGATGATGTCAGCTTCCTCCTGGCCCGTATCTGCGTGACCGACGCGCGGGGTGAGTATGCAGCAGGGCAACACAAGAGTCTTCAGGAGCAGCTGGATCTGGCGAGGCGGCACCTCCAGCGCTTGCGCGACTGGCAGGATCACGCCCAGGCGCTGGCGGAGCGTCGACCCGGCGCCGCGGTCGAGCGCCTGTTGCGCGACGCGATCGACACGGTCATAGAACAGGAGACCGCTGACCTCGGCTTGGGCAAGTTGGAGCAGCAAATAACGACGCTCGAGAACCAACGTACGACGGACGAGGAATGGATCCCCCTACGCACCCGCACTGCGTTGGAATTCAGCGCGGTCAACCGAGCGACTCGACGGTTGGTGGAGGTCGCGCCGGGTTATCTGGACATCTCGTTGCGGGAGAAGTCGGATCATCCCCCGCAGACCGGACTGTTACTGGCGTTCGTCAGTCTGCTGCGCGACGCCAAGTCCCATCTCAATCGAATCCCCGCGCGCCACCTGGATTATTACTACCGCACGGTGCTGGGCCTCGAGCCGCAGCCTGCGGTTGCGGATCGAGCCGCTGTCTGTCTGAGCCTGGCGGAGCCCTTTCGTGAATCCGTTGTGGTCCCAGAGGGTACACTGATCGACGCCGGCAAGGACCATCGGGGCCTGGCCATCCACTATCGCCTGGATAAGGAGTTGGTGGTTCGCCCGGCCCGGGTCAGGGAGCTGCGGGCGATCTTCGCACAGCGCCTGCCGGGGGACGGCGGCGATTGGATCCAGGGCATCCGGTTTCACCGAGAGACCTCGACCAATGCGTGGGACGTCCCGGGCGCGACGCTGAAGGATTCGGTTGCGGCGGGCGCTCCCACGCGGCTTGGTTTCGCCATCGCATCACCGGTCCTGCTGCTCCGCGAGGGCCGGCGTTATGTGGAACTCGATCTTGAGTTCGGGGCGGCCGAACCAAGGTCGCTGCGGCAGGCGATGGCAGCCTATGCCGATCGGGTGCGGGAGTTTGCAGGAGGACCGGTAGCCGATGCCGTGTTGAAGCGTTACCTGAGCGATGCCCTGTCTCTCAGCTACTCGGGTCCCCAAGGGCAGCCGGTGGCGGTGACTCGATACTGGATCGGCCCCGCTCCCGAGCCCGACAGGCTTTGTATCGCTTTTCTGCTCGAACCCTCGGACCCGCCGATGCTGCCCCGTGACGTCGAAGGCGATTCACCGGGCGATCCGACGGTTGTGGTCGAGCTCAACGCCGATGCCATGGTGCCGATCTACAGCGCGCTGCTTGGCCTCCAACTGGAGGGAGTCGCGATTCGCGTAGCGGTTCGCGGTCTGCGCAGGCATCTGGTGCTGCACGGCCCGCAAGGGCCGATTCCCCCCGGTGAACCCTTCCAGCCCTTCGGCGGAATTCCAGCTGAGGGCGCCTATTTCGTATTTTCCAGCGACGAGCTGTGGCGGAAGCGTCTCACCGATCTCAGCGTCCGGGTGATCTGGAACAATCTGACCGGCCCGGCAAAGGACCTGAAGAACTACTACGCGGGCTACGGCCTGGATATCCGCAACGACAGCTTTCGCGTGCGTTTCTCACGTCGGATGAATTATCGATGGATGCCCCTGGGGGCTTCTGCCGGAGACAGGCCCGCGACGGAGGAACGCGTAAGGCTCTTCGCCGAATCCCCGGAAAATCAGTCCGAGATTGCACCCGAGTCCCGTTGGCGGCTGGATGTGAGAGACACCTTCTTCGATATCCTCCGGCCGCTGGGGTCCGAGGCGAGTTTCGATCAGTCGGTGGAGACCGGATTCTTCAGCATGGTGCTGGACGAACCCGAATTCGGGTTCGCTCACTCCCGCTATCCCACGGTGCTGACCGATGCGGCGATGGAGCGCGCGCAGCGTGACAACCTCGGCAAGAAGATCGTCAAGCGTTCCAAAGATTTGATTTCGGCACTGACTCCGGGGGGGATCGGCAAGAAGGATGAGGACAAAAAGGACGCGAAGAATGGCGGCGCACAGGGTCAGGACGCCGCCAACAAACCGTTGCCGAATGCACCTTTTGTACCGGAGGCGGCCGCGATCACACTGGACTACAGTGCCACCGGGTATGTCGCCATCGAGCCATCCGCGCAGGTGCGCACCGATGCGGGCGATGGTCGCATCTATCGTCTCGATCCCTTTGATCCGTCTCGACTGCAGGCGCCGTCGTCTGCAATTCTCAGCGACTTCACGGACGATGGCTATGTGTTCATCGGCCTGGACGGGCTGCAGCCGTCCCAGACCTTGTCACTCTTCGTCGGACTGTTGGATCACGAGGGCGACGGGCGCGACTCGGATTCCCCGCCTGCCACCGATCGGCTGCGTTGGCGCTACCTGTCCGTCGATGGTTGGGCGGAATTGGTGCCACGCCAGCAGATCGCCGACGCGACTAACGGCTTCACCCGCTCCGGGATCGTCATCATTCGCCTACCTTCGGATATCGCCGTCCATCGAGGTTCGGACTCGGGCGCCGAGGTCTGGCTCTCGGTGTCCTTAATCTGCCCGCTTAGGAGAATTACCGAAACGACGGTACCCGGATCACGCCGTGAAGTGGAGCCTGGGACCGCTGGCGTCCCGCCGGCAAGTTTGGTCGGTACCGCGCGCCCGGGCCGGCAAGATGCCGGCGGTCCCAGTTGCGCCGGTAAGCGCGATACCGGAAATCGCCTGCGTTTGATCGAAAACCTGCGCGAGCTTCGTTGCAACGGGGGCACCGCGACCCGGGTCATGGTGCGGCGTGAGCAAGAACTCCCTGCGCAAATTCCGCCGGGGACGCTCAGCAAGTTGGTGGGTCGATGGCCGCAGATCGGCGAGGTCAGACAACCGGAGCCCTCTTGGGGCGGGCGCCGACAGGAGAGCGAGCGGGAGTTCCGGGTTCGCGTCAGCGAACGACTTCGTCACAAGCAGCGCGCCGTGCTGCCCGAGGACTACGAGAGCCTGGTGCTCCAAGAGTTTCCCTGGGTGCGCCAGGCGGAGTGTCTGCGGGCTGACCCCGGCGAGGTGAGGGTGGTGGTCGTGCCCTGTGCGGAGGCCGCGAGCGACAGCGCTCACCCCCGGGTCCCGGAGTATCGGCTCGACGAGATCGTTCGGTTTCTGGAGGTGAAGGTGAGCCCCGGGGTGCGCCGCATCCATGTCCGCTCCCCGCGGTACGAGCGCGTTCGGGTATTCGCCTGGGTGAGCTTGAACCCGGTTTTCGACGCCTCCGCGATCTCGCGACTTTACCGCTCCGTCGACGCGCACATTGCCCCCTGGCGTTCGGACCCCAATGAGCGAATAGAGATCGGCAGCGGGCGGGTCGATCTGGATCGGCTGTCCGAGGTGTTAATTGCAGAGCCCGCCGTGGCGCGGGTTCACCGCCTTTCGGTCCTGCACGCCTATCAACGGGCTCATGCAGGGGCATCGGACTCTGGCTGGAGGTTGTTCGACACTAGCCGCGTGGATCCGTCGAGCTCGCGCGCCCGGCGCGTGCGCTCCAGCACGCCATGGTCGGTACTCGTTCCCTCGTCACGACATCGTTTCTCAATCTGGCAGGGAGGGGTTGTCGGTCAGGCGTCGATCGGTGGCGAGCTCGAGGTCCTGGATGGGGAGGCTCCCGAGCGCTTCGGTGTCGCACCCGTGAGATCGATTGGTATCGGTGATTTGAGTATCGGCGAGGATTTCATCGTTGGGCTTTGAGCAGTGGCGCAGGGAGCCGGTGAGGTTCCGCGTAGCCGCCCGTGTCGAATTCAGCAGGCAAAGCTTCGGATCCCATGGGGACCCGAATCAGACTTGAGGAAAGGGAACATGACAAAACGAGACCAGGAGCAGACTGCGCCTGACGCGGAATGCGAAAAACATCCAACCAGTCGCGATGACCTCAAGCGGCGCTTCGGCCCCGGCGCAGTGCCGCGAGCCACGGATTTCTCCGCGCTGATCGATTCGATGGCGCACGTTTCCGAGGTCGAGGCGTTGGAGGCCCGGGAGGAATTGACCGTCGGGCCCAGGGACCGCCAATGGCGTCTCGCCGTCGAGAAAGAAGGCGCGCTGAGATTCACTGGAGCCGATGGCGGTTCGCAAGACGCCGATGATCAGTCGGAGCGGCGCACGGTGCGGATGCCGCGCCTGGAACTGGAGGAACGCCTCGGAGCCGAGGTTAAGAACCAGCCCAAGGGATCCGGAGCGGTGGCGGACAACAACTGGCACGAGATCGTGGATCTTGGCGACAGCCCCCGAGTGGTCGAGGTCGTCGCATCGACCGAAGGAATCCCCACCGCTTTTCGCCGCCTCTGGCTGGCCACTCGAGGCTTATTCGGGAAGACACAGCCGATCGAGCAGAGGAGCGCCGCCTGGGCGATCGTGGTCAGTACGGGCCGCGAAGCAAATGTCGGACGGGTCGACTGCATCGCGAACCCGAGGCGAGCCCGTGGTTGGCCATTCCTGCTCTGGCCGCTCGCGGTGCTGCTGATCCTGGGGGCCTTTGTCCTCAAGCCGATGCTGCTGTTCTCGTTCACGACGATCGATAAGGGTGAGCTCCTGCGCAACGGTTTGACCCCGAGTGGGATCCAGCAGGATCTTCACGACATCGATGTCGGTTTGCTGCAATTCATCGAGCGATGGTTGACGGCACCCCTGTTCTTCGAGGTCTGCGACTGGCAGCTGGAGCCCGATACGATCCCCGACGCGGGAGACGCCGATCAGCGATTGGAGAAGTTGGCGTCCGAGACGATCGAGAACAACTGGGAATGTGCTGCCCGCGCGATCCCCATCGAAGGAAATGAGGACGCAGGACAGAAGCTCGAGGTCAACCAATGGCTGGTGATGGCGGTCAAGACCGTGCAGGGAAAGGGCTCGGGCGCCGGGGAGCCCCCGCCGCCCGTGGTCGAAGTCAAGGAATCCAAGGTCGTGACCTATATCGGGGACGACAAGCCGCAGCCCGGATTGAGGGAGGACGGATATCCCGAGCAGCGTCTGGCGGCGATGCTGAAGCACGACGAGGGTACCGCTTCGGACAGGGTCAACGCAGTGTTTGCGGTTCTCGGCATATCCCGGGACTATCGCTTCGTCGGCTTTCGCACCAACAGTGTCTGGGCGCTGTCGCTCCTGCTCTTGGCGGTGATCGCCTTGGTCCTGTTGTGGCGTGTGAGCAGCCCCGCCGTTCACGCGTTGCAGTTTAGGATCGAGAAGGCTGACACCAAGGGTCCCCATGGGACACGACTGGCCCTGCAGGTTCGGTGCGGGATCTTGACGGTTCCCCCGGGCCGCGAAAAGGCGGGCGACTGGGCGCCGATCCACTGTCGCGTTACCCGCGTAGGCTAGGTTGGCGTTTACTCGGATTCCATGGTCGCGCGGCGCGGACTCTCCACGTCGTCCGGTCACCGGATCCGCTGGGTGGGCTCGATGAACACTGACGATCTACAGCCGATCAGCCGCTCCGCGCTGCAAGAGCCGGCCCTGGACTTCGCCCGACGTTACCAGGCCGGTCTGGAGCGGGTTCAGGCGTTGTCCGGCGATTTGTGGACCGACTACAACGATCACGATCCCGGCGTCACCATTCTTCAGCAGCTGTGTTTCGGTCTGACCGACGCGGCCTATCGGACCGAGCACAAGCTGGAGGACCTACTCGAATCCCTGGCGAACGAAACCGATCCGCCACGTCCCTCCCTGTTCACGGGAGACCGCATCCTCACCACGGCGCCGGTCACCGTCGACGATTACCGCGCGTTTGTAATCGACCGGGTGCCTAAGGTGAGGAACCTATGGTTCGAAACTGGGGAACCGAATAAGCCGCTGCGCGTCCTCGTCGACCTCTGGGACGATGGAGACGCACTATCTGAGGAATTGACAAAAAATGCGAGCGATAAGACGCTTGAGTCGGTACGGGAGTGTCTTAACCAGGCTCGTGGACTGGGCACCGCATTTCGGGTTCGGCAGATCGATCTACGCTTCTTCAAGCTGAGGATGGAGGCCCTGATCCTCGCCCCCGACGTCGCCGACATCGACGTGGTCGCGGAGCTCCTGTTCAGGTTAGACCTCTTCGTCAATCCGCCGCCCGAGTTCCTCGCCGTGGATACGCTGCTGCAGGAGGGGCAGGCGCCCGACCTGATCTTCGAGGGACCCCGGCTTTGCCATGGTGTCATCTCTCGGGCAAGCCTGGAGCGCAAGCCCGAGATCGCGTTGAATCGAGTTCGGTCGCTGGTGTTGTCCGTCGACGGCGTGCTTGATGTGAAGGGCCTTGAGGTCGAGGAGACCGGAAGCAAGCAAACCAATAGTGGCAGTGAGGCGCCACCCTGGGTGCCGCGCTTCAAGATCAGCAAAGAAGTCGTCGATGACATCCTGAACAAGTTGCGCTCTGGACGCATGCTGCGTTGGCCAACCCGTGCGAGCACCGATGGCGTAGACGACGTTTCTGCCGAGCAATCCAGCGACTACGAGTTGGTATTGGCAAGGCTCAGGCATCGCATGGAGCAGCGCCGACGCATTGCCAGCTACGCGGTGAAGAAGAACCAGGATCTCGCCTATGCATCATTGCCGCGAGGAAAGCCCGGCGGTCGGGGCCTGTCGCGCTACCGTTCGATCCAACACTGGTTTCCCGCGGTCTACGGATTGGGAGCCCGGGGGCTGCCGACCTCCATCATCGATCTCGACGCGGATCCGAACGTGCCCAGAGAGGTTCGCAGGCGTCGCCACCTGGCGCGGATTTTCCAACTGAAGGCGTACCTGCTGCTGTTCGAACAACTGCTTGCCGATCATCTCGCGCAGCTCGATGGCGCCAAGCGGCTGCTATCGCTGGCCCCCGATGAGCTGCGGACTTACTATTGCGCCGATTTCGTCTCGGACCCCGATGATCCTGATGCCCCGCCGCGCATCAGTCATTTGATCGGCCACGGCGAGTCCGCGGGAGATCTCGATACCCAAGCTAGGATTCGCCGGCACCGCGCGGCGATTGACGGAATCGTGGCCTGCGGCGATCCCGTCGAGCTGCGCCGAGGGATGTTCCTGGAGCACCTCCTGGCTCGATTCGGGGTCGGCTTCCCGGTTCGGCATCGGCGGCAGTTCTTCGATCCTCGCGTCCCATCCGAGGAGTCTTCAACGAATCGCCAAGCGCAGCCGGACCTTTCCGATTGCCTAAAGATGCGGCAGGAGGACCGGTTCAGGGAAAGCCTGGGACGAGACCAGCAGCGCTTCCTGGAGCAGGTGCCGGGGCTCACGGCGGCACGGGGACATACGTCCTTGTCCTTCGATTCACAGTGCGACGTCGAGAACGAGACGAGCGCAACGCTTGCGCCGCCGGGGGTGCCCGCCGACGATAGTCGTGACCTACACCCGATCCAGGAACGAATCCGGTTGCTGGCCGGGATGCAATCCGGCCCCTTGCTGGTGGAGCATCAGCTGCTGCGGAACCCCGCAGCTCCTGCGGGCATTGGGTGTCTGAGAATCCCACGCGACGGCGAGCCAACCCCGGAGGAACCGTGGTCGGAGAACTTCTGTATTCCGGAGGAAACCGGCGTCCTTCGCCTTTCCCTGGATGGCCCGTCCAGTGAGTACGTGCTGCACCTGGCCCGCCGGTACCTGGACTCGTCTTGGTCGGACGCCTTGTCCCGAGCGCTTTCCGTGGGTCGTTGCTGGAGCCAGGGCGAAATCGGCGACGAGCGCTATCGCGTCGGCTTCTGGTCAGGGTCGTTCGACGACGAGCCGATCGTCGTCCTCGAGGAGTTCCCATCCCTGGAGGATGCTCAGAAGGCGCTTCGCGGAGTCGTAGCCGCGTTGTCCCTCGCGCTGTGTTCCTGGTCGCAGTGGCTAAGATCCGTCGTGGAGGTTCCCCCATGGCAGTTCGCGCTGAGTCTTGGCGGCGATCGCGTGAGCGCACTCATCAAGTCGAGTCCCGACGACCACACGGAGGATCTCATAGAGGACTGGCGCATCTTCGTGGAGCAAACCGTCGCGGACAATATCCCCGCGCATCTTCAAGTGCAGTGCTACTGGGATCTCGAAGCCGACAAGGATGCTGCCCCCGAGCCGCGGTCCAAGGACGCCGCGACCGAGGACGGGGGAACCGCGGACAACAGGGACATGGAGCGTCGGTGGCGAGAGGCCGCGGGCAAGATTGCGCGCGCGATCGCGGTAGGGTGTGCCAAACGATCTGGCCCCGACGGGGATGAGGAGACGGGGACCTGCAAGACGCCAGCTCCCGAAGCGATGCTGCAACGCGAGATGCTTGATCGGATCGGACGTCTGGAGACGACACGGCTCATGGAGGAACCGATGCGATGGTTGTGCGAGTTGTCGCGACAGTCGAATTCGACACCCAGGGCACAAACATGAGTTGGCCCGAGGTCCAAGCCGAGTCGTTGCGCGCGACAGACCGGACGTTGCGGGGTTAACGGTCGTGGCTGCTCACGTGATTCGAGCGCTCCGGCTGGATCTCACCGTGCCAAGGCAGGCAAATGATTTCGATCTGGATGAGCTTCTGAATCGATTTGATGCCCGGTGGTTCGAACAGCGACTGAGCCCCATACTGGACGCCGTCTCACCCGGGGACCGTCGTGTCAAAGCGCACACCCTCGTGCTGGATCTCGGCGCGATATCCCTGGGGGCTTTGGAGGCCCGGCTCGCCGCGGCACTGGACGACCATCTGCAAGGCGCGATCCGTCAACAGCTGACCCAGGCGTCCAATGTCGCAGCGGGGGAAAGTGCAGGCGAGGCGGCATCCGATGTGTCGGCTCGGTTATCCCAATTGCGTTGTCTGCTCATTGACGGTGCGCGGCCCTGGTCCCTGGAGAGCGGCATCAAGGATACCGACGCCTTGCTCGAACTACTGATCCATTCGGCTCCCAAAGAGTTGCTGGAGGCCTTGAAGCGCTGGTCGAAAGAGCCGGTATTGGTCCCCCGGCTGACGGCCGCATGCTCCGAGGCGCGCCTGAGGGAACTGTTGGGTCTCCTTGGCCGGGATCGCGGCGAGGCCATCATAGACGCTGTTGACAGCCTCGTGGCGCTGCAGAGATCCCAGGGATTGATCGGGCTTCCTGCCGCCACCGTCGAACGCGAACTTTGGTCCGCGGCGTTCGGCGTCGTCCTCTCCGGACCCGGCCTGGTCGCGACGGGAGAGCCTGGGCAGGCCGTGTTTGCCCGATTCGCCGACCGGATCGGACTGGCGACGAATGCATTGCGCGAGGCTGTCAGGTCCAAGCCGGCGCCTTCGCAGTCATCGGGCTCGGACGACAGGGGCTCCCCCGGCCGCGAGATTCCTGTCGACGACCTCGACGCGCTTCGCCTGATACTCGTCGAGGGCCGGATATCCCAAAGTCATCTGAGCCTGGTCTTGAACCAGTTCGATCAATGGTTCGGGGCCTTGCTCGAAGGGCGTCGCGCCTTTCTGCTTGCGTTGTTGCGCCAGTTGCGGCATCGGCCCTGGACCATCGGACGTTTGTCGAGGTATCTCGATGGGGCCTTGGCCGAGCGTCTCGTCACCGCCCTGGAGCCATCCTACGCAGGTCTGTTGATCAGCTTGCTGCTCGCGGTTCGACGCTTGGAGGAGCGCGGGATGCTGGGCGTCGGGGCTGCGAAGTTGGCGCTGCAGGTGGTGCTCCTGCAGCTCCTGGCCCCGCGTGGGGGCGTCGATGCCAGGCTGTTGCTGGAGCTCGCAGTGGCGTCACTGGCTCTACGACTCGGAGTCACCGAGGCCGCACTCGCTCGGCTCCTGGCGGCCCACGCAACTCGTTGGGCCGAGACCGAGGCGCGTTTCTCGGTTCTGGCCGAGCTTCTGCACGCGCTGGTCGACCAAGGGGAGGAGACGCAACAGGAGGAGACTGCGGACTCTACGGCGTCAGCCCCGGTTGTGGAAGCACGGGGGTTGGCAGGGACGACGACCAGGGCAGCGCTGCTGACGGCGATACGCCGTTATCTCTATTCGGGGGAGGTCGTTCCTCCCTACCGCGACGCCTACGAGTTGCTGAGCCGGTTCGCCGCAACACAGCGTGGGACCGCGACCGACCTCAGCGGAAAGATGTCGCTGGCGGTCGACGTGCTTGCTCGTATCGCCGCGACGGCGGACCTGGACCGCGCCCAGTCCAACGATTTGCTGGCGCAGCTCCTGGACCTGGATGTAGTCGCCCGGGACAGCGACCTGAAGGCGCTCATCGTCGAGGTGCAAACCAGAATTAGGGCCGCCAGGCCACTGGCGGCGACGCGCCCTGGGACCAGTCAGTCGGCCGCCCACCAGGTCCCCGAGGCCGGCAATGACACGGAAGAGCACTGGTTCGTTCAGAACGCCGGTCAGGTGCTGCTGCATCCATTCCTGCCGCGCTTCTTCGGGGCGCTGGAACTGCTCGACGGAGACCGATTCAAGACACCCGAGCATGCGTGCCGTGGGGTGCATCTCCTCCAATACCTCGTAGACGCCAACAGTCACAGTCGCGAGCCCGACCTGCTGCTCAACAAGATCCTATGCGGTCTGCAGCCGAGGTTTCCGGTGCTTGAGGGAATCACTCTGAGGTCGGAGGAGATCGAGCTGAGTCGGGAACTCCTGGGTGTCGGGGTCGTGGGCAACTGGAAGGCGCTGAAGAACACCTCCGAGGACGGTCTCAGGGAGGCTTTTCTGCGAAGACCGGGCCGACTGAGCCGGCGCGACGATCAAGACTGGTCGCTGGCGGTCAGCCGCAAGACCCTCGACATCCTGTTGGACCGCTGCCCATGGTCGGTCTCGGTGATTCGGCTACCGTGGATGCAACAGACGCTTTACACCAGTTGGCGATGAAGACCGTTGACGACAGCGTGGCCATGATCGAGGCGGAGCTTGATTGGCTCTCCCGTGTGATCGACGCGTCGATCGGCCGGTACTTCGACGACCAACAAACGGTGTCTGAGATCACCGAGATTTCCCCCCCGCAACTGGACGACAGCGCGCTAGGTCGATTCATTGGGATGTTGGATGCTTCGTTCTCCGAGCGCGTCGTCCTCGCGCTCGCCCTCGCACCGCACCTGCGTCCACATTTGCTCGATCCCTTTTGGACCAAGAATCGGCAGATCGAGCGCGGCTTCACCCAGTTCGGGGGGACGGTACTGGAACCCCACGGCGGGTTTTGGCCGACGCTGGAAACGGCGGCGTTCATGGTCGCCGGCGACGATCTACGGCGACGATTGAGCCTACTGCAATTGCTGCAGCCGGAGCATCCGTTGATGGCGCATGGCGTCCTGGATACCACGGATGCCGCTGCCTATCCGAGCCTATTCGATACGCCCATTCGGATTCGCAGAGAACAATTCACCCGCTTGACGATCAATGCGCCTTATCGACCCGTTTTCAACAGTCATTTCCCGGCGAAACCCTTGGAGTCGCTGAAGGAGTGGGATGACCTGGTGTTGCCTTCACGGGTGCTGAACGACGTGCTGGCGATCAAGGCATGGATCGACCACCGGCAGACCTTGTTCGGCGAATGGCAGTTGCATCGGCGCCTCAATCCGGGGTTCCGGGTGCTGTTTTACGGTCCCCCGGGTACCGGTAAGACCATGACCGCCGCGCTCTTGGGCAAGGCCACCGGTCTCCCTCTCTACCGCATTGACCTCTCGCTGGTCATCTCGAAATGGATTGGCGAGACCGAAAAGAATCTGGCGAACATCTTTACTCAAGCGGAGCATCATGACTGGATCCTCTTCTTCGACGAGGCCGATGCACTTTTCGGTCAGCGCACACAGACCAGCAGCGCCCATGACCGATACGCGAACCAGGAGGTTTCCTACCTGCTTCAGCGCATCGAAGACTTTCCGGGGGTCGTGCTTCTGTCGAGCAACCTTCGGGGAAACATGGACTCGGCGTTCTCGCGCCGATTCCAGTCGGTGATCCATTTTCCGGTGCCGGAGGCCGAGGAACGCCTGCGCTTGTGGCAATCCTTGTTTGCGCCGCCGTTGGTGCTGGATTCTGATGTAGTGATGGAGGATCTGGCGGAGCGATATGAAATGACCGGCGGGGCGATCTGCAACGTCTTGGGCCATGCTTCGTTGATGACCGTGAAGCAGGGGGGTAAGTCGTTGCGACTGAAGGATATCAAGGAGGGAATCCGACGAGAGTACGCAAAGGACGGGCGGACGCCATGAGGACAACAAAGCAGGGTAGCATCGGTTTGTCGTTCCGCCGCGTGCAGCAGATCGATTGCCGGACTGATCGAGAATCCAGGGGGTGCGAGTGATCTTCAAGGTACTTGAATTTCTGCGAAGCGAGATCGACGAGCACTTGATGTCCCGCTTCGAGGTCAGCGAGAGCATCGCGGTACTCTCGAACCTTGTCGATCGCGATGGCACGCCTGCCGCGAACATAGACGACAAGATCGTTCTGACCTTGGCAAAGGTCGAGCGGGTGGCCGCGGTCGCCCCACCACTGGCCTCGTACCGGCCGGACGGCAATCAGAGCATGCTGACCGAGAAGACGTTGCCCTTGAATCTATCCCTGCTGATATCGGCAACGAGCAAGCATTATCCCGAAGCCCTCAAGCATCTCAGTGAGACGCTGACATTCCTCCAAGCCTGCTCGTTCTTTACCTCGGAGAATGCAAGCAAGCTCCCCGATGAAGTCCAGAGAATTGCAGTGGATCTGGTGGACCTGGATTTTCAGCAATTGAACAATCTCTGGGGAATTTTCGGAAATCGCTACATCCCGTCGGTGCTGTTCAATCTGCGACTGGTCTTGTTGACGCGTCGGGACTCGGCGGATTCGGTTTCACCGATCCGCGGCATCGATACCCAGTTATAGCGGGGAGGCACCATGGATTTCTGGTTCGAGCACCTGTTCAGCATCGAATGCCGCCATGATTTCTACGGCGATGGCCCCTGTCGTGCGATCGAGATGCGCCCGACGCCCGAGTGTGATGCGTTGCTGCAGCGCTTTGGCTGCATTTTCCGTCCCACTGCCGAGGGCGGCGCGGTGTATTTCGATTTCAGGAGGGCGGACCCCGGGTCGATTACCTACAACGGTTCCACGCGGGGTGAGGCCCTCCTGGGGGCTTTCGATGGAGTACGGCCGTTCAGCTTCATTGTGGTCAATCGGGAACCATCTTTCGATGCCTTCACGAAGGTGCCCCAACGCACGCATGATCGTTCGCAACAGCTTCGGCTGTTCGACAATCGCCAGTTGCGTGATGGGGGTGAATTTCTGCTATTGCATGAGACGGGTGCGCTCGGTCGGTCTCTGCCTTTAAAGCGCCCGGCCTTTCGACACGAATTCGAGGACGAGCAAACTGCGACGAAGTGGCGAGTAGGTCCGCTTGGTGCGACCTGCGAGGAAGCGGAGGCGGAAGCCGATGCGCCCGGTGAACCTTACCGGGAGGTCACGATGGATCTCTCGGGTCTGTCGCCCGGCGCCTACCAACTGATGCTCTGCAAGGACGATTTCAGCACCCTGGAAACCGTCGAGTTTTATCTCGACAGGGCTTTCGCCAAGCCGAATTGGGGGATTATCGAGATCTTTCTGCGCAGCCCCGGCGCCGCGGAAGGAGCCGAATGCATCGACGCGTCGGGCAAAATCACGAGCAGGCGTTTCGGCCTGCGGCTCCCGGCGCGGGAGGCGGTGTTGAAGTGCTATGTCGCGCCAGAGGATGCCGACAAGAACCTCACCGGCTTTCGCATCAAGGACAAGGTAAAGAACGGTACGAAGGTCATCGAATTCTCCGATCCGGAGGAGAAGCCGACTGGTGAGCCCCCGTTCACCGGTAAGCGAGCGTGGGTCTTCCAGACCAGCGTCGCGGTCCCGTTGACGGAGCGGATGCGGCGGGGGCATGAGTTGACGCTGGTCGACGACGGCGACAACGCCGCATTGAGGATTCGGTTCCCCTCTCCGCGATCCGCGAAGCCCCAGAGCGATCGGCCCGGCGATCCGTTTGTCGCCGCAGTTTTAATCGACCTGCCCGACAAGGAGAAATGAGAGCCCTCGCCACCAAGACCGAAGGGGAGCGCTCAGCGCCGGGCGGGGCGACGGCTGCGGCGAACCGGCAGCGGGACCTGGATGGTTTCACCGGTCCCTCGCTCCTTGAACCCGCGCTGGAACCGGCGATCGGACCTGAGTCGGAATCTTCGTCCGCCATCGGAGAGAAGGTCCCCGAGGCCGTTGCTTCAGATTCCAAGTTGGGCCCCGGTCAACGGGCGATGGGGTCTCTGAGTCGGTTGAACGCCATCGTCAACCGCAGCGCGAAGGTGGCCGCTCTGAGCAAGCTGGACGTCGCGTTGAACGCCCGGCCCGATTCGGGCGAGGTGGCCAGGGTCGCGACACCGCGCAGGAATCCGGTGGCGGACGAAGGACTGAGCACAATCGCGGCTGCGCCGATGGGCGCTGGCCGCGGAGCTGAAGGCACCACCGTGGAGCAGCGATTCCCGGTGATTGACGCCTCCGCGCCGGCTGAACAAGCCGGTGGAGAGCAGGAGGCATCGGGTGCGGCTCCCGAGCGCAGCTCGGCTTCCTTGATCGCCTTCATGCGCCAGCCGGCCTCTGAGATCGCCGGCGGATTCGACGCCATTGGCCCGGCGCTCGCCGGGCAGATGGGCACGGAGCGCATGGAGTCAAATGCGCGCCCGCCGGAGATCCAGGCGTTCCTACCCGGGGCCGACCCTGGCGCGTCGGACCAGGGGCCCAGGCTAGGTCAGAATCCGTTGCCAAACGCGGTCGGGGACCTGCTCGAACCTGCCGACCCCGCGGGGCCGGAGTTTGGCGCGCAGGAAGCCCAGGTGCCCGGGCAGCCAGGCGGCCACAATCTCAGTACCGATGCCGGCCCGGCGCCGACCTACAGGGTTGATGGCGAGACCTCACCGGCGCGCGCCGACGCAACCCGCGCCAACGCATCGAGCCAGGCCGCGGGGGCACGGGACGCGCTGGCCGGCGACATTGCGTCGGATCGATCCGGGGAGCGCATCCAGCCCATCGGTGTAGACCGTGCCGACGCGCTCAAGCTCGAGGAGAAGGACAGGTCGATTCGCACCGAGTCCAGCCTGGAGATGCTGGACTATGCCGGTGCGCCGGTTCCCGGCTCGGTGTTCCAGATCGCCGACGGCGACCTTGCCCCGCTGCTCGACGCCAGCCTCGAAGGCCCAAGACGCCAGATCGCAGACGCCGCGGCCAAGAGGGACCAGTCGCGCGCCGAGGCCGTCCAGCAGGGCCAGCAGGAGGCGGATCAGGCCCGCGATCAGGCGCACGCCGAGCAGCAGGCGGCCATCGCCGACGGGCGCCGCCAGGTGGAGGCCACCAAGCAGCAGGGTCTGACCGAGAGCCAGGCGGAGCTGCGGCGCTTCGAGACCCAGGCGGATGCCGAGCACGAGCGGACCCGCGGGGACATCGAGAGCCGCATCGCAACCGATCAGGCGGCGGCGGACAAGGCCATCGCCGATGGCGAGCAGCAGGCACGCGCGGAACAGGCCGAAGCAGAGCGCCAGGCCGCGGAGGCCGAGGCCGAGAAGCAGCGGCGCAAGACCCGGCGCAAGAAGAAGGGACTTTGGGGCAAGATCGTCGGCTGGGTCGTCGAGATTTCCCAGGCTGTTCTGGACTGGTTCAAGGCGCGTCTGAACGACATCTTCGACCTCGCCAAGCGTGCGATCAAGGGCATCCTGGAAGGCGCCAAGAAGCTCGCCGTCGGCATCGTCAGGAGCCTGCGCACGGCCGTGATCGGCATGATCAAGGGCCTCGCCACGGTCCTGACGACCCTGGTGAGCACCTTCCTGTTCTTCCTGCCGAGTCTGCGCGATCGCATCAACGGCGCCATCGACAATGTGGTGTCGAATACCGTTGCCGTCGTCGACCGCATCGCCCAGACCCTGGAGGACAAGGTATCCGCTCTAGTCGACAAGGTCGGCGGCCTCCTGAACCGGGTCGTCGAGGTCTTCGAGATCGCGGTGATGACCACGTTGACCGTGACCGCGGCCCTGCTGCGTGGCGACTTCAAGGGAGCGGCGCGGGCGCTGTTCATCGCCGCCTGCAAGACGCTCGGCATCGACGGTGAGATGCTGCTGTCCATCCTCGCCGATGCCGCCAGCGCCCTGATCCACATCATCAAGAAGCCCGCGTCTTTCCTCGGCAATCTGCTCAAGTCGGTCAAACAGGGCTTCGGCAGCTTCGTCGCCAACTTCAAGGACCGCTTCAGTCAAGGCATGGGCGGCTGGCTGTTCGGCAACCTGGCCCAGGGCGGTGCGCAACTGCCCAGCAAGCTGGACCTCAAGTCCATCTTCACCATGATCACCCAGGTGCTCGGCTTTACCTTCGAGTTCGTCCGCGGGCGGGCGGTGCGCAAGGTCGGTGAGCACAAGGTCGGCATCCTGGAGCAGGTCCTGACCCAGGTGAAGACCCTGGTCACCGAGGGGCCCGCGGCGGTCTGGAACTGGGTCAAGGACCAGGCCGCCAAGTTGAAGACCCTGGTGGTGGAAACCGTCAGCGACTGGATGGTGACCCAGCTGGTCGCCAAGGCAGCCATGAAGCTGGCCACGATGTTCACACCGGTCGGTGCGTTCATCCAGGCCATCAAGATGATGTACGACACCATCATGTTCTTCATCGAGAAGGCCAAGGACATCATGGCCCTGGTGAAGTCCATCACCGCCAGCTTCAAGCAGATGGCCCAGGGCGCCGTCGCCGCCGCCGCCAACTACATCGATCAGTCCATGGCCAAGGCCATCCCGCTGATCATCGCCTTCCTCGCCAAACTTGTCGGCCTCGGCGGACTCGGCGCCAAGGTGCGCCGGATCGTCACCAAGCTGCGGGAGCCGGTAACGAGGGCGATTGATTTTGTGCTGGATAAGATCATCGGCGCGGCCAAGGCTACCTGGAAGGGCATAAAGACAGGAGTACAGCGCCTGGCGGATTGGTGGAACGCTCGGGAGACCTTCCGCGATCAGGATGGTGAGGAGCACCAGCTCTATTTCGAGCGAGCGGCCGACGGTGGGACTTACCGCCTCATGCTAGCCAGTGACCCGCAAGACATGGAGATTTTTCTGAGGGAAACACGGGGAGAAAGAACGCCCGCGGAAAGCGCTGAGATCGACGCCTGTTACGTGCCGATCAAGCGGGCTACGCATGAACCAAGCAAGACCGAAGATGACGAGGCACGTTCCAATATCGTTCGCCCGAGCCTTGCAAAGCTAAGGGGCGTTCTTGAGCGCATGCGCTCCGGAAAGCCCATGCTCTATCCGTCGGGAGAAGAAGTCGGCGTTGGCGAGCAGCTATTTGCTGGGGCGCTGCTCGGGAATTTCGTTAAAGACCCGAGTTACTGGCATCTGATTGGTCAGGCGATTGTCGGTTTTACACCGTACGGTGTTGCAGCCGATATACGCGATACGATCGAGGTGCTGAATCGGCTTTTTCTCGAGAAACAGTATAGCGATCCCTATGTTTGGCTAGAATTAGCACTTGTTCTGATTGGGTACATCCCTGGAGTCGGTGATCTCATAAAGCTTGGAGGTCGCGCTGCACTAAAATCAATGCGTCGACTTAAGTACGTTGAGGCGCTATTGAAGTACGGCGCCGAAGCGATCCAAAGGATCGTAGCAACTACGGCTAGGTACGCGGTCGATCTCGTTAGTCGCGCTAAGGAATTTCTAGGAAGGTTTGTCTCAAGAATTTCTCAAAGACCTCAAACAATCGAAGAGCTAGTCTGGGTCAATACGAGGTCTAAGAAGTACCATCGTGCGGGCTCCCGCCATTATGAAAGGATAGAGCGTACTCAAAGTCCGGCATCTCATTGGGAGAAAATGCCGGTTCCTGCTGCGGAAACCAGGGGTGCAGAAATTGCGGGCGACTCTGTGCTTGGGTCGGGAGGATTCACAAAAGCCGATGAGCGGCGCCTGCGTAGCCGTGTGTCAAAACCAATCAGAGATGCAATGGTTGACGTTGGCGATGGTCCGTTCTTTGATCCGTTGGTGAAAGGAATTGTGGCAGGAGCGCCAGAAGCAGATCATATTGTGCCTTTCTCGAAGATTATACGCATGGAAGGGTTTGATAAACTTACCCCACAACATCAAAAGCAAGTTTTGAGTTACTGGCGAAACTTCCAAGCTTTTGCGCCGGATGTGAACGCATCTCGGGGGAATCGAACATTTGCCGAATGGCGGGGGAAAATGAAGGGGTGGGAGCATAGAGGAATTGACGAGAAGTTCCTCGATAAGATGATTGGGCTCGAAACGGAGTTGGACTTTGAATTGCGTGAACTAATCAACGCGAAGCTTCGGCGTCAATAGGTAGTCGGTGATGGCATACCATTGGATATGCTGATACTTGTTTCCGCGCTTTCCGAGACAGGCCACAATTTTGGAGGAGATCGATATCGCTTCGCTATAGGCCACCCAACGCGCTCGTCTGGGACGGCGCGCGTAGTGGCAGGATTTAGCCTCAAGTCATTTGTGAGTGGGCAGCCGGCCCGGCCTTACGGGTGCGCGTTCCGAGCGTCGGGCTTGCAGGCGCGAATAGGCTGTTGCGGTCTACAGAATGCCATTGCTGAGCCGCGCAGCTCGAAACTGGAGCAGTCATGAGCGACAAAGGTGGGGGAAAGGAAGAAGCCGGCAGCGACGTCGCAATCCTCAGCGTCCACGGCGTTGGCGACCCTGCGCCCGGGGTGCCGTCGCGCGAGGTGGCCAACCTGTTGCTGCGGGACGATGTCTTAGGCGGACCGGGTGCTGGGGGGAGCTGCTTTGTGTCGTCAGCTATCAGCCTACCGGTGGAATCGAGCTGGGCGTCGCCTGGCGACAAGTCGGCAGGGAAGGACGACATCGGGATTGCATGGTCTCGCGCGGTGCTGGCCGGGATGCGCAGGGATCACAGGACGCAGATGGGAGCCACGGCGACCGAGGGCGAGGACACCACAACGGAGATCTACGACACGGTTTGTCGCACCGTTTCCATGGACGGACCAGGCGGCACCAAACCGCGAGTGGATCTCTACGAGCTGCTGTGGGCGGACCTCTCCCGCGCCCCCGGATGGCTCCCCCGGTTCCTGCTCACGCTATATCAGCTGACCTTTCGACTCGCGCTGCATGGCGGTCGTGCCGCGAGACAGGCCCTGGAGCATGAGCCCGATTCGTGGGTTCTGAAGCTGTCGGATCGCGTGCATTCCGTCGTGGGTTGGCTGCTGCCGACGACCATCCCATTGCTGAATCTGTTCCTGCTGACACTGGCGTCACCGATCTTTCTCGAGCTCATGCCAGGGGAAGCGCGGCCCGCGATCGGCGCTGGCCTGGCGGCGCTCGTCGTGCTCTTGGTGCTGACGAAGATCAATGCCCAAACGCGGTTGATCGGTCCCGGCATCGTCGCGTTGCTTTCTGGTATCGCTGCGGCGGGTATCTTCCTGTGGCCAGTAGAGCAGCAGATTGCGCTCGCCGGCTGGCTCACGCTCGTGCTGGCGGTCGCGTGGGCAACCTGGGCCTCGCGATTGCTCGTTCGGGGCTGTGCGTGGCCGTTGCGACTTCTACCTTATCTCACGCTCGTCTACGTAACCGGCTGGATCATCGTTGGATTGCAGGGTCCGGGCGATGTGGCCGCCGCGCACGCCCCGCTGGTCTCGGCCGCGACCGCCATCCACGGAGTGTTCTTCGTGCTCCAAATCGTCTGGTTTCCCGTTTTCGCGGCGCTCCTTGTGCTCCTTCTTGTGTGGATGTTCGAAAGGGCCCGATCCGGGGACGGGTCGCGCCAAAGGGTTCAGGCGCAGTTCACGGGGGTGCTCGGCGTCTCATTGTCGACCACTTTGTTCCTGCTGTTGACGGTCGTGCTTTGGGCGGTAGTGCTGGCAGCCCTCGGGGAGTCGTCCCTCAAGGATGTTCAATTCAAACGGCCGTTCCCCCTGGTGAACGAACAATTGGCCGAGTACGCGCTGAACATTGATGCGAACGGCACTCCGGAAGAGGGGTCTGGTCTAGACGAGGACAGCGCGGCTGGCGGGGTGCCGGCGGGTCGGATTGGCGATGGGACTTTGCAGGCACCAAACAGCGCCAGTGCTCCCGATCTGAGCGCTGCCGACGACGACAGTAGCGGCAAAGAAACTGCGGCGAAGCAACCCAGGCCTTGCCCGACAGATCAGGATTCGCTGGCCTGCTACGCCGATGAGCTGATGGTTCTGAGCACCGGACTCGGCGTGAACACCTTCTTGCTTGCCCTGGTGCTCTGTCTGCTGATCCTGCTCGCATCGGTCCTACCGAGCACGGCGCTGGAGGGGAATCCTCTGCCTCTGCGTGAACGGATGGATGGGTGCCGTACGGATCGCTTGAAGCGCTGGCTGGATAGTGGCTTCGTCGCGATGGCCGGAGCGGCCTGGGTCTTATTTACGGGTCTTGCCGTTTTGGTGGCGGGCTATTCTCTCGGCCTCGTCAAAACTGAATGGCTTCCACAGACCTTACTGGGGAATACTTTGGTCACGGCGTTGGGCGCTGCCATCTCGTTATCCGTGCCCATGGTATTGCTGTTTCGTGACCAGCTCCCGAATGCAATTCGCATCCCGCTGGACATCATTCTGGACGTGGATACATGGCTGAATCGGCACAGTGGGCCGTCAAGTTACCCGCGCGGGAAGATCCTGGCGCGCGCGCTGAGCCTGCTGCGTTGGATGCACTCGACCCATGGATATCGGCGCATCGTCATCGTCGCCCCCAGTCAGGGCTCGGTGATCACGGCGGATCTACTGCGCCTGCTGAAATCCGATCCAGGCATGGTGCGCCGGGTGTTCGGCGATTCGCCGCCTGATATCCGGCTGATCACCGCCGGTTGCCCACTGCGCCAGCTCTATGCGTTGCGCTTCCCCACCGAGTACGGATGGGTCGAGAAGGCGGAGACCCGGGGTCCGGATCCCGACGACCTCTTCGGGGTCTCCAAATGGATCAATCTCTATCACTCCGGGGACTATGTCGGCCGGGCACTCTGGGAACCGGAACCGGACAGGCCGATGCCGTTGGGAGACAACGCGATCCCGGACGAGGTCGACAAGATGGATGTGCTGCTCGGCGCCGGTGCCCATACCCACTACCTCGACGGGGACGACCCGAGGGTGCGCGACATTCTCCGATCCGAGCTGGAGTGAGCTGCTCGGAGCAGCACTGGGAAGGAGCGAGCGGCGGACAAATTGAGTCGTTACGAAGGATTCGATGACATTCGAAGTGGAATTCACGACGGATATCCGGGAGCCCTGGAAAGATCAGAGTCTGCCGATGACCCGTCGCTGGCGTGGGGTCGCCGAGGTCGATGAGGCGATGATCAGGCGGCTGATGCAAGTATGGTGGGAAGAGATCGAGCGGTAGGTCGAGTGGGCTCCGGCGCTCGGCTTGATACGCGCGGTTCTGCCGGTCTCCCGTCGCTTCCATGCCTATCCGGTTAGCTCCCAAGATGGTAGATCCTGGGTAGCGTCACCCGTGCCAAACACGATGATGTGTCCACCCTGCCTCGCAACGCCTTGCACTGATGTGAGTTCTCGCCCGGCACCGCGGTCCCAAACATGTTGCGAGTTTTGATCATCCGCCTGAAGCTTGGCTTGGGAGGCAACCGGATAGGCATGGTCGCTTCTACCGCCCCGAGCTCGCGGTCTACAAGCGGGAGGTCGTCTCAAACTCCAAGCAACTGGACCTGGCCCTAGGGCACCTGGCGCTGCTCCAGAGCATGTACTCCCTGGCGCAGATCGGCGACGGTGCGCCGCCGAGAGAGCGCGAGGATTCGGATTGGTGCCTCGCGGATGTGGCCTGCACCAAAGGTGAGATCAACGGGCCGCCGTTCACGCTTGTCAGATGAAATAGCGGACCTACCACGCAATCTCCCATCAATGATGGCTCCCGCATTGCGCGAGCGGCCTGGCCCAGTCTTCGCGTTGCCGTTTCAGCCCAGTTCGATTTAGTGTCTGCTAAAGGAGCGGTTGCGGCCGATCACTCGCTCCGGCTGAGCGTCCGGACCTGGCCGACAACGACCCTTCAGGACCGCAAGACTGAAAGGCCGCGACTGACCGCTGATGGGGCCATGCTGCCCATGAGCAGTCAAACGGCGGTGTCTGCTTTGAGGCCATACTGCTATCCGGATTTACGACCTGAGGTTCCCCCGAAATTTAGTCTTCCAAGGGTGGCGTAGACTGTCTGTCAAACTGGAGACGATGATGCAGAAGATCCCGAAGCAAGAGTACACCGCCGAGTTCAAGGAACGAGGCGCACACGGCCTTTGCTTCCGTTCATCGGGTTCAGTGAGCCCAGCGTCCACCGATGGGTTTGGTGCCCTGAAAGCCAAATGAAGAGGTGGCGTCATCCGCCGCATCCCAGTGTCCGTTACCGTTGACATCGAGGAACCACCTGCCAGCGCTGGGATAGTAAAGACCGATCGCGTCGACGTCATCACCGTTCCAATCGCCGGTTACCGGGAGAGAGCCTTCCCCGCCGCCAAAGCCGAAGTCAATGTCGGTACCCTCTGCCCAGAAGCCATCGCCGTTGACATCGAGGAACCACCAGCCCGCATGGGGGTAGTAGAGGCCGATCGCGTCGACGCCATCACCGTTCCAGTCGCCGGCGACCGGGAGAGAACCTTCTCTGCCGCCAAAGCCGAAGTCGATATCGGTACCCTCTATCCAGAAGCCATCGCCGTTGACATCGAGGAACCACCAGCCCGCATGGGGGTAGTAGAGGCCGATCGTGTCGACGCCATCGCCGTTCCAGTCGCCGGCGACCGGCAGAGAACCCCTCCCGCCGCCAAAGCCGAAGTCGTTGTCGCTACCCTCTGTCCAGAAGCCATCGCCGTTGACATCGAGGAACCACCAGCCCGCATGGGGATAGTAGAGGCCGATCGTGTCGACGCCATCGCCGTTCCAGTCGCCGGCGACCGGCAGAGAACCCTCCCCGCCCCCGAGGCGAAAGATGGCATCGGCACCGCCTGTCCAGAAGCCGTCGCCGCTGACGTCGAGGTACCACCAGCCGGCGCTGGGGTCGTAAACGCCGATAAAGTCGTCCTGCGGCGCGATCTTGACGATGAAGATGTCATGATCAGATGCAGGGGTCGGATAGACGGCGTGGACCGTGGGGAAGTCTTCCGAGTAAGTATCCCCTGTGATATACGCGTTGCCGGAGCTATCCACCGCGATTCCGCCACAACCGCAATCAAAGCGACTACCGCCCAGGTAGGTGGAATAGTCCAGGGCGTTGCCGGCGGCGTTGAGCATCAAGACGAAAGCGTCTGCATCGCCCAATGGGTTTGGATAAGGAGCGTCCACGGTGGGGAAGTCCGAAGAGAACGTGGCCCCGGCCACGTAGGCATTGCCGGCGCCATCCAGAGCGATTCCGTAGCCTGCGTCATCTTCGCGGCCGCCTAGGTAGGTGGAATAGATTATCGAATCGCCCGTGGCGTTGAGCTTGAAGAGGAAGGCATCGTACTTCCCCAGATGGATTGGATAGAGGGCGTTGACGGTGGGAAAGTCCGAGGACTCGGTCAACCCCGTGACATAAGCGTTTCCGGCACCGTCCACCGCAATGCCGTAGACGTCGTCATAGTCACTTCCACCGAGGAAAGTTGAGTAGTGTCCCGCATTGCCCGCGGGGTTGAACTTGAAGAGGAAGACGTCGTAGTTTCCTGTAAGGCTTGGATAGAGCGCGTTGACCGTGGGAAAATCTTCCGAGTGAGTGATCCCAGTTACATAGGCACTACCAGCGAGGTCCACCGCGATGCCCCAACCGGAGTCACCGTCACTTCCGCCCAGATGGGTCGAATAAGCCAACGCATCACCCGCGGCTGTCAGCTTTGTAACGAAGGCGTTTCTCCATCCGGAAAGGTTGGGATCGAAAGCGTTTACCGTGGGGAACTCCCATGAGGAAGTATTCCCTGTTACGTATGCGTTTCCCGCATCGTCCGCCGTGATGGCCGCACCCTCGTCCCACCTGCCGCCTCCCAGGTAAGTCGAGTAGATGACCGAGTCGCCCGCCGCGTTGAGCTTGAAGACGAAGGCGTCGTCCTCGCCGGCGAGTTTCGGATAGAGGGCATTGAATGTTGGGAAGTCTGGCGATCTGGTATGCCCGGTTAGATAGGCGTTGCCCGCACTGTCGATGGCGACGTCCGCGCCGAAGTCAAAGTCGTTGCCGCCGATGTAAGTGGAGAAGACCAGCGTCTCGCCTGTAGCGTTCAACTTGACGAGGAAAACATCGGTAGATCCCGAGCTGTGCGGATATACCGCGTTGACTGCGGGGAAATCTGCCGAAAATGTGTACCCTGTCACATAGGCGTCGCCGGCATCGTCCACTGCGATCTCTTC